>NZ_JNCS01000019.1 GCF_000731985.1 Natrinema altunense | reverse complement strand
AACGGAATCGAACCGTCGTGATACCAGTATCGGTGGTGTGTCCACGACCGTGTTGTACGTGTAGTCCAGTTTGCGTCCGGACCCGTTCTCGCGTCACGGATCCAATGCGATGTAATGTATGAATGTGTGGCTTGGCCGGTTAGTGCTCGCGGGCTCAACACCTCGTTGCCTTGGTGCGTACACCCCGAGTCTATCGATCTCGTCTTCTACGAGTGGCCTCGGTGGTATCTCTTTTCCAGGTGGGTTTCGAGCTTAGATGCGTTCAGCTCTTACCCCGTGGTGCGTCGCTGCCCAGCGCGTGCCCTTTCGGACAGCTGGTACACGAGTGGCACCCATTCGTAGTTCCTCTCGTACTATACGAACGTTCCCGTCAGATACCGTAACACCCCCAATAGATAGCAGCCGACCTGTCTCACGACGGTCTAAACCCAGCTCACGACCTCCTTTAATAGGCGAACAACCTCACCCTTGCCCGCTTCTGCACGGGCAGGATGGAGGGAACCGACATCGAGGTAGCAAGCCACCCGGTCGATATGTGCTCTTGCGGGTGACGACTCTGTTATCCCTAAGGTAGCTTTTCTGTCAGCAATTGGCCGCATCAAGCAGCCTAATTGGTTCGCTAGACCACGCTTTCGCGTCAGCGTCCGTCGTTGTGCCGGACACTGTCAGACTTCCTTTTGCTCTTGCGCTCTTCCTCGGGTCTCCGACCCGAGTGAGGAAATCTTGGGGCGCGCCCGATATCTTTTCAGGCGCGTACCGCCCCAGTCAAACTGCCCGGCTACCAGTGTCCTCCGCCAGGAGTGAGAGTCGCAGTCACCATCGGGTAGTATTTCAATGTTGCCTCGGTGGCCCGCTAGCGCGGGTACCTGTGTACTGGCTCCTACCTATGCTGCACAATGGCGACCACGTCTCAGTGACAGCCTGCAGTAAAGCTCTATAGGGTCTTCGCTTCCCCTTGGGGGTCTCCAGACTCCGCACTGGAACGTACAGTTCACCGGGCCCAACGTTGGGACAGTGGCGCTCTCGTTGATCCATTCATGCAAGCCGCTACTGAAGCGGCAAGGTACTACGCTACCTTAAGAGGGTCATAGTTACCCCCGCCGTTAACAGGTCCTTCGTCCCCTTGTACGGGGTGTTCAGATACCTGCACTGGGCAGGATTCAGTGACCGTACGAGTCCTTGCGGATTTGCGGTCACCTATGTTGTTACTAGACAGTCGGAGCGCCCGAGTCACTGCGACCTGCCTCTTCGCGAGGCAGGCATCCCTTATTGCGAACGTACGGGACTAACTTGCCGAATTCCCTAACGTCGGTTGCTCCCGACAGACCTTGGCTTTCGCCGCCATGAGTACCTGTGTCGGATCTCGGTACGGACAGTGTGCTCGCCTTTTCACGGGCTCTAGGTTGGCCTGACTTGCGCGATCCAGCCATTCGTTCGCTTCGTGCCGTTACGGCTTCCACGAATTTCGACTGTTCGACTGGGCGAAAGCCCAGCTCAGGCGGCCCCAAAGCGTCGGCTTTGAGTGCACACTGGCATAGGAATATTAACCTATTTCCCTGTTGTCAGCTTCGACTTACGGGCTGACTTAGGACCGGCTAACCCTCAGCTGATCAGCATTGCTGAGGAACCCTTACTCGTTCGGCCGTCGGGGTTCTAACCCGACTAACGCTGCTACTATGACCAGGATTTTCGTTACTGAACGGTCCACACGAAATCTCTTCCGTGCTTCCACCCGAACAGAACGCCAACCTACGAGATCACCTTCTGAAAGGTGCTGCTAGGTCTCGGTGGTAGACTTGAGCCCCGATCATTTTGGGCGCCTCAAACCTCGGCCGGTAAGCTGTTACGCTTTTCTTAGAGGGTAGCTGCTTCTAAGCTCACCTCCCGGCTGTCTAGGGCTTGAGACCACCTTCGATCGCACTTAGTCTACACTTGGGGACCTTAACCCAGCTCTGGGTTGTCTCCCTCACGGTACACAGGCTTACCCCGTGCACCGGACTCCCTGCGTCGAGCGGCGTTTGTAGGTTCGGAGTTGGACAGGGGGGCGCACTCCTCTCGGAGTGCGGTCCCCCAATCCGTCGCTCTACCCCACAAACTACCTCGGCAGAGGTCATGCTTCGACATGTTTCGGTTGGAACCAGCTGTTTCCGGACTCGATGGGCCTTTCACCCCTACACAAAGGTCACGAGAGGGTATTGTAGGACACCAACTCTAACAGACTTCCACGTGCCTTTCGGCACGCTTCATCTTGCCCTTGCGTAGATCGTCCGGTTTCGGGTCGTGCCCGTTTGACTCCCCGCGCTTGAACACGGCGGCCCTCGTGCAACGCACTGCGGCCATGTCGGTTTCCCTTCGCCTTCCTCGATGATCGAGTTAGACTCGTCAAACAGGCACACTCCCTGGTTCGTTTTTCAAAACGTACGACAGAACACCGGCTTCCCAAACTTCCTACTACAGGTTCGCACCTGATTCGTTTTGTCCGGGACCTTGTGTGCCCTGTCGCTCCATCGCCAACTGATTTCACGCCCTATTGCACCTCCCTTCGTGGGGTGCTTTTCAGCGTTCGCTCACGCTACTTGTTCGCTATCGGTCTTGAGGAGTGTTTAGTCTTCGCGGTCGATGCCCGCGATATTCACGAGGGATATCCAACCCCCGATACTCTGGGACTGACGCACAGCGTACTTGTCGACGATACGGGACTGTCACCCTGTTTCGTGCTCTATTCCAAGAGACTTCGCGTCGCCGTTTTGCTGCTGAGAGTCAGCCCGAACACCACATTGCCCGTGAGGGCTTCGGTTTGGACTGTGTCGCGTTTAGTCGCCCTTACTAACGACATCGCGTTTGCTTTCTTTTCCTGTCGATACTAAGATGTTTCAATTCTCGACGTTCCCCATTGCGCGAAGCAATTGCGGTGGGGATTCCCATTCGGAGATCCCAAGTTCTTTGCCTCCGTGCGGCTCCCTTGGGCTTATCGCAGCTTGGCACGTCCTTCTTCAGCTCTCAAGCCGAGCGATCCACCAGCTGGCACAGTAGCCACGTTCATCGGATCTGCGTTGCGACGATGTCGCAACGTTAGAGTGACCCGGGAACGGGTCCAGTGGACGCCTGGACTACACGTACACACGGTCTCATTTGCACGCCGGTAGACGGCCGGCCTGCATTAACCCTTCCCACCCGCGTTTACACGGGGTGGTGCATCGGTTCGTGTTCGGATTAGATCGAAGTCCCGTCTCCCACTTAAGGGACACGGTTCGATCGTCCTCCGAGACATGGACCCACAGGGATTCGAACCCTGGGCATCCTCCTTGCAAAGGAGGCACTCTACCACTGAGCTATGGGCCCACGTCCGCCCACGAGGGGCGGACAGGGAGTGACACGTTAGCCTTGGTAGTTCAAAGGTGCCCGATCGGCCAAACGTTGGTCGATCGAACGTGGACTGCAAAGGTGGGCCAGGCGCGACGGCCTGGTCCCGGTCTGTGGAGGTGATCCAGCCGCAGATTCCCCTACGGCTACCTTGTTACGACTTAAGCCCCCTTGCGGAGCCCAGATTCGACCGACGTTGCGTCGGCCTCATCCGGACCCCACTCGGGTGCTTTGACGGGCGGTGTGTGCAAGGAGCAGGGACGTATTCACCGCGCCCTTCTGAGGCGCGATTACTACCGAATCCAGCTTCATGAGGGCGAGTTTCAGCCCTCAATCCGAACTACGACCGAGTTTCGGAGATTAGCGTCCCCTTTCGGGGTTGCATCCCACTGTCTCGGCCATTGTAGCCCGCGTGTCGCCCAGCACATTCGGGGCATACTGACCTACCGTTGCCCGTTCCTTCCTCCAGTTTGGCACTGGCAGTCCTCCTAATGTACCCAACCACCGCAAGGGTGTTGCTGGCAATTAGGAGTGCGGGTCTCGCTCGTTGCCTGACTTAACAGGACGCCTCACGGTACGAGCTGACGGCGGCCATGCACCTCCTCTCAATGGCTCCAGTAAGGTCATCAACCTGACGTTCACTGCACATTGTCGATGCTGGTGAGATGTCCGGCGTTGAGTCCAATTAAACCGCAGGCTCCTCCGGTTGTAGTGCTCCCCCGCCAATTCCTTTAAGTTTCATCCTTGCGGACGTACTTCCCAGGCGGTCTGCTTCACGGCTTCCCTACGGCACAGCACAGGCTCGTAGCCTGTGCCACACCTAGCAGACATCGTTTACAGCTCGGACTACCCGGGTATCTAATCCGGTTCGTGACCCGAGCTTTCGTCCCTCACCGTCGGATCCGTCTTCCAGAGGCGCTTTCGCCACCGGTGGTCCGTCCAGGATTACGGGATTTCACTCCTACCCCGGACGTACCCCTCTGGTCTTCCGGTCCCAAGCCACGCAGTTTCCACCGGACGCCCGCGCGTTAAGCGCGCGGATTTCCCGATAGACTTGCGTGGCCAGCTACGGACGCTTTAGGCCCAATAATAGCGGTCATCACTCGTGCTGCCGGTATTACCGCGGCGGCTGGCACCGGTCTTGCCCAGCACTTATTCTACGACCACCTTACGGTCGTGAAAAGCGAGGACTATATGCCCTCGCACTCGGAGTCCCCTTATCGCACTCGCGTGCAGTGTAAAGGTTTCGCGCCTGCTGCGCCCCGTAGGGCCCGGTATCTTGTCTCAGATACCGTCTCCGGGCTCTTGCTCTCACAACCCGTACCGATTATGGGCACGGTGGGCCGTTACCCCACCGTCTACCTAATCGGCCGCAGCCACATCCTATGGCGCCGTAACGTTTCGCGTTCGTGCCACTCCAGGCGATGAACGCTATTCCATATTAGCCTCAGTTTCCCGAGGTTATTCGGATCCATAGGGTAGTTTGGCCACGTGTTACTGAGCTATCTGCTACGAGTCTGAACTCGTGCAACTAGCATGGCTAAATCGGACTCCAATAGCAATGACCTCCGGCAGGATCAACCGGAATGCTATCTGTACTCTCCCGAGAAGGGAGAGGGTCTGTTGGCGGTGAATGTTGGTACACACTCACACAATGGTCCACGTTCGATGACACGGATCGCCGACCGATCGAGCGTCACCGAACTACCAAGGCTAACATCAGATCCCATCTGTACGGCGGACCGCAGGGGTGGAATCCTCA
>NZ_JNCS01000018.1 GCF_000731985.1 Natrinema altunense | reverse complement strand
TTTCCACCTTAATTTTAACTTAACCCTTCAGAGAGATTTTTCTCGTAGAAAATCCATTTTGTCGGGGTGGTGCGCGTGACGTTTTTCGAGCGCACTGAGTATACTCGGTACTTCAGTTATCGGTGCCGTTACCCGTGGTGTCGATGGCAGTGTCTTAATCGAGCGGACGACTTCGCCACTTGGGGACGAGTCTGTCACGATCACCACGACCTCGTCGACGGTGATGACCTCCGTAATCGGCTGCATCCTGATCTCCAGTTGCTGGCGATCGCCCTCGAGGACAACCCAAACCGGCTCACTACTCTCTCCCTCCGGCGGTCCCATTCGTGTAGCGGTCCGACTCCAGCATCGAGCCGAGCGCGCGAGTGCCGGATGGGTGAAAGCCCGGCAACCCCGCCCGGACGAGCTGGCGCGAGCGCAGCGAGCGACCAGCCCGTCCCGGCAGGTAGCCCGGAACACAGCGAGCGTAGCGAGCGTCCTCGTTCCGGCGAGGGAGCGCGCGAGGCGAGTTCATCAACGCATACTCGCTAGATGGCAGCTCTGGCTGGTTCCAGCCAGGGTTGTAACACATCGGGCCTAATACAGCACCTGGCGGATCGCGGTCTGATGGCCTACGGCCAGCGCGACCCTGACGCGTTGACCGATCGTAACAGCGACCGCGTTCGCATTCTGAAGTTCCTCGCACGCCGTCCTGAAGGAATTTCCCAGACGGCGCTCTGTCATTACGTCCTCAAAGGTGTCGCTCCGAACGACTACAGCGGCCTATACGATCTCTCCGGTGACACCTATGAACGCCATGACGCAGCTGCCCAGCGTTTCTACGATGGCTCTGACTGGATAGCACTCGATGGCTCTGATGACGACTACCAGTTCCTCAATCGCTTTGTGAACGACCTCGAGGCTGAGACCGATCTCGTCCGTGTCGACGCGCTCGATCGAGACAACCGCCGTGGTCGGCTGGTCACGCCAACCCACCGCCTACTTGACTTGATTTCGGAAGGCATTCGTGAAACAACGTCTGAATCTAGCGACTTCGTATATGACCGCGAATACTGCCAGAATTTGCTCAAGAGCGTTCGAACTGGTGATCTACGTCTTTCCGATGGACAAAAGTCATTTCTCGCTCACGCGCTTCGTCGTTACATCAACCGCGTAGAAGACTACCGACTTTGTTTCGACGTCCACCTCGCCAACCGTTCCGGGTACGACAAACGTCGGATGGAGAAGCCGTACAAGACGCGCTTCACGGACGAAGGCCGGATGGACAAGGCATTTGCACGTCTTCAATCAGCTCTCGAATTTGGATACGAATCAGCGAAACACGCTGTTTTCACGACTCTAACGACAGATCCGAAGAAACACGAATCGCTTTACGAGGCGATTCTCTCGATCAACGAGAGCTTCCATCGTCTCACCCAGATGATGAAGACCGATCCTGATACCGTCGCGGACACTCGTCGGTCATCAGTTCCTTCCTGGACGCCGGATCTGGATTCGAGTAACTTTCATTTTGGCGCTGAAGGCGCTGTTTCCGGACGACCGCGTGAGCGTCTGGAGTACATCAAGGTGCTCGAATTCGATGGTGGCGGCAAGCCACACCTGCATGTCCTCTTCTTCGATCCACCGACTCGGGATGTCGACGGCATGCCGTGGCTCCTGGACAAAAACGAACTTTCTCACTATTGGGACAAATACGGCCAAGGTCGGATCGTCGATACCTATCCACTGACGTTTCGCGACGATCTCGACGAGGTGGGGAACTTCGGCGAAGAAGTTGTCCACGACGAAAACGGCGATCCAGTTACCGACGAGAACGACGATTTCGTTACACGACCTGTATCAGAGGGCTTTGTATCGTGGTATCGCTACGGCGATCACGATCACTCCCAGGAATGGGTCGAGAAGAACGTCCGCGACCACAATCTAATCGACATGGACGGCCTCGAGGACGAACCGCAACAGAAGACAGCTGGTTCATATCTCGGCAAATACGTCTCCGAGATGTACGAGTCTCTGTACGATCTTAACGATAAAATTGGTTCTGTAGAATTCGAGGCCGACCTTGATGCGGGCGATGATGATGTCGCACTGTGGAAACTGGCTCTATATTGGACGACCCAGCGCCAGCTCTGGTCTCCGTCGAACGGCATCCGCGATGCGATCCGGCTTGACGATGACCGTACGGACATCCGGCGGGGAGTCGCTGACGCTACCAGAACCTCGATGCTCTACTACACTGAACGTCTCCACGGTTCCCATGCACTCTATCCCGATCTCGACCGGGATCGTGCTGAATCCGAACTGCATCGAATCGTTCGCGATCTCCTTGCAGAACGTGAACTCGAGGTAACTGATGCTTCGACCTCTTCAACGACACTTGCTCGTATAGAGTACTTGGGTGCGTATCACTTCTCTGATCTTCCTGACTCTCCCGACCGTCGCGTCGATGCCAAAAATGTCGAATCAGCGATCAATGATCCAGATGAACCGGTTGTACTTGCGTCAGCCGGCGATCGGCCGCCACCAACTGCTAATGTTTGGAACTGACTGTCGTATTTCGCCCGCTTCGGTTAGTTGTATTAATAGCAATTACCAATCCTACTCATTCGTTTATTACTAGAGCACTAGATTTATTTCCTGTATGGCAGCAGACAACGCCGCCGACTTTCAGACGGCCAACGCACCGGGCGGGAACTACGATGACGACAATGCCGAGTGGCAAGAACTCCCCGACGAGGGAGAAGTCATTCAGGGCATCATCCTGAATCTGGCTGAGAACAGCGGTCAGTTCGATCAGTTGCGCGTTCGCTACAAGAGTACCCATGGTTCCGACGAGGGCGATATCCGCCTTGTCCATTTCAACCGGACCCTCGAGGACCGCGTTTACGCGAACGATATCCAGGAAGGCCACGAGTTCCGGCTTGAGGGCATTGACACGTACACGTGGGAGGATGATGACGGCAATGAGCGTGAAGGTACTGAGCGTACGCTTCAATTTCGCGCCTAATTCGGCTGAGTAAGATCACACCATTCTGATAAATATGTCAACAAGTAACTTCTCGAACGTTGTGACTGCTTTGAACCGACTAAACATCCTCGCAGCGTCTGCGCTTGGGATGTTTTTCGGTGTGAGCCTCGTGATGGTCGGACTCGCGGGCGATGTCGTGGGATTCCTTGAATCTCATCGATTCCTCCCGCTTGCGATGTCGTACTTGCTGATGGCGATCGCGTTTTTATCCAGCGGTAGCCGAGATCCATCGCAGTACTACGGTATTGAGAAGGCATATGTTGTCTTCGTGATGGGTTTCATGGCGTTGTATGCCTGGCAACCATGGGTCGACATGATGGCTTCTTATGACCCGTTTAGTGCGATCGTTTCGCTAGTTCTGATGTCGATCGCGACGGCAATCCTTGCGAGGTGAGTGAATATGTCTGATATTTTGAAGCGGTTCGCGACAATATTCGTTGCAGCCCTGCTCGTCGGGTCGATCTTCGCGCCGATCGCGGCGACCGCGCCAGCGGCCGCCCAGGGCGGCGACTCCATAGAGATCAACGAGGACTGCGGAGCCACCGCGAAGTTGGCTTTCCCGCGGTCGTGCCACGCTGCCGAGGCCGTTTTCGGGAGTGTCGACACGACCCAGCGGGCCGATGTGATCGAGGTCGACGTACATACCGGTGCGCAAGCGATCTATCAGGGCCAGCAGCAGCGAGACTCTGTTTATCAGAATTATCTCGAAGATACCGAGACCCTCGCCTCGCTCGAAGCGCGGAATGCGATAGCGACTGCCTATGAGAACAACAAAACGGCTATCGAGGCGCAGGCAGCGGGCCAGAAGGCGATCAATGATTATTATGCTCACCACCAGCGCCAGAATCTTGAGATGCTGGCGGCAGACTCTGCAGAAATTGCATATTATCACAATGTCACGCTGAATAACAGCGAGATCTCCGACGATTTTATTTCACCGTGGTCAGTGAGCACGACGGACACGTCGACGTCGACAATCGACGCGTCGGTCAACGGGACCATGGAGGCCAGTACGACGCTGGTTAATGGCTCTCAATATAATTACACAACGCTGGGGCTGGATGTCTATGCGGAGACTTCCACGGATTCAGGTTCGACCTTGACGCAACCACTTTCCGTTGATCGCTACCGTGCTGAGGATGGTTACTTCGGACGCGGATATTTCGGTCTCGACTATCTTGATCCCTCGAACGAGCCAAAAGCCGAGTGGGCTGGAGGGTTCAACGTGATGAACGCTCCTGCTGCCTCGCTGAACTCTACGACGGTCTACGATGCTCGGCTTGTTGCCCAGCGCATCCACGACATCGAACAGCAGGCACAGACCGTTCAAGACAATTACCCGTCCGGCGTCGCCGAGGATCTCTACGCCAAGATGGACGCGGGCGAATTGAGTCCATCCGAGGTCCGCGGAGCCGAGGGCATGGTCCGCTATCTCTCCGGCAACGACACCTCCGGCGACAATCTCGAGTTCGCGCTCAGGCACACCCTCGACCTCGAGCAGCCTGAGGACCTCGACGGGACGATGGTCGTCCAGTTTAACGGTCAAACCGACCGTGAGCGGACCACAGACTCCAACGGAACGGTCTCGTTCGAGTTCACGTCGGTCAACAAGACGATCGAGGGCATGCTGTTCGCGAGCGGATTCCCCAACGGGACCGCTGAAACTGGGATAACCTATAATGTCTCAGATTTCGACGGTCAGCCCTCGGTCCTGACGGGTGACGGAGAAGTCGTCATGTGGTCAGGTGAGTTCGTCATTCAGGAGATATACGACGGGAATGGCGACGCTGTCGAGACCGCTCAATACAGCGGTCCCGAGTACGCCACCTACAACGCGACCGACTACGTGCGGGCGCTCGACAACGCCAGCGATGCGCGCGCTGAAATCGTCGAGAACGAGACCGATGATGGCGGCGGCATCGGGTTCCCAGACAACCCTTTCGACGGTGACGATAGTCGCATGCTCGTCATGATCGTCGTCGGGGTTGTGCTTGTTATCGGTTTGGTTGTTGTCTTGTACGCTAATTTGGTTTCGCCGAATAGGTGAATAATATGAAACGATTTTGGATTATGCTCGCGCTCGTAGCCGCGCTGCTCATTGTTCTGAGTGGTGCTGCTACCGCGCAAACCGAGACGGTAGGTAACGAGTCGGCAGATGACCGAATAATCTGCTTGAACGACGCGACGTGCATCGAGTCGACGGAGTGGAACAGTGAGGCTCAAGAGTTGACCGTCGTTGTCTGGTCAGGCGTCAACCAGACGGTTTCGTACAGTGACTTCGGCGACTCGATCGAGAACGACGGCCCGAGCCTCGTCGAAAGCAACGAGGTTGAGGTCGATCGCGGGACGACCCGCGTGACGATCGCGACGAGTCCCATCCAGAACGAGAAAGTGGTTGTCGCGATTTCGTCGGGATTCGGCGGGCAAACTGCGGTGGTGCCGCACGGTGATCTCGGTACCGGCATCCTTCCAGGGCAACCGTCGGTACTCGACGTGATCGTCGGCGTTGCGACAACAGTTGTACTGTTCGTCGTGGCGGTGCCGACCAGCTGGTATGGCGTCAGAAAGATCCGAGGGGTGGTCCGCCGTGTCTTCTGATGTTCCCAGCTCAGTTAATCCGTCCGAGGATATGACTAGTGATGCACCTCCATCGAAGACCCAGTTGACAGCGGAATTCATCCGGAAGACGTGGTACTTGATCGCGTTCGCGCTGTTGGCCCTCGTGTCGATCGTGTTGATGGCAGTCTACGGTGTCCCGTTCCGAAGTGCCGGGATATCTCTGCTGGTGATCTGTCTCGTTGGCCCGTTCGGCTTCGCGTATATTTTCCTGTGGGTGTGGTACCTCGATCGGGACAGTCGTCGCTTCGTGTTGCTCGTCGACGACGAACATCAATCGATCGGGTGTATCGATGTTGCCCGGTCATACTTCGAATCCTTCACCGTCGAGGGTGGAACCCTCGGAACACGCGATAGCCAGTCTGGAAAAATATATCTCGCTGAAGAATTCGAGGTCAGGCAGGGCGACGAGGTAGATCCCGTAACCGGTGACGAGAAAACTGTCCCGGAGCCAACCCTCGTTGCGACGTGGGAAGGGGAAGCGGATAGTCTCGAACTCGTAGAGTCTCGAGAGACGCTAAAAGAACAGCGTGATAAACTCATTCCGCTTGCGAAAGACGCGGTCAAAGCCCGTGCTGGTGCGGATCAAAAGGCGCTGGACAACTCGCTGAAGCAGATGCACGCCGTAATCGCTGGTGCTGAGAACGACGAGTTCATCGATCTCGGAGCAGATCCCTTCGATTACGATACCGATGTCGACCTCGAGGACCTGGACGATGTACTCGAGGACGGTGAGCAGAACGATCAGGGAGAGACGAAGCGTCCACGGATGACCGATCGGGCGGTCGAGATACAAGTAGGGCGCTCTCTCGGTGACCCGGAGGTGTCAGCCGATGACTGAGGCTGCGCTGGCTGCTGCTGAGGCCCGTGAGGTATTCGAAGGTAGATTGACTGATAACGGCGGTCTGACTTACCCCCTTGCGCCCTATCTCGATGGTGATCCGCTGAAACGGTACGTCCGATACAAGAGACGATATCAGAAGATCCGCGAGTACGACCGCGAACACGGTGACGGTGAGCTGCCGCGTCGCTTCGAAGCGACCGGCTATTGCCAGCGACTCGTGATGACCCACGGCTCGATCGAGGCGCGGCGTGCCGTCCAGCAGGGACAGCTCGAGTTGCTATCGTACATGACTGGGCTGACCAACCGAGAGGTCAACCTCTCCGAGACCAGGACGTTGATGCGGCTGATCACGGAACTTCGACGACCCGGCTTCATGGGTCTGTTCGTTGGGCACACCGATAACGGCAAAACGAATACGGCGCTCTGGTTGGCGCTGTTGGCGCTGATCGACCAGCAGGATCTCGTACTGGCGACGAACGTTACGACACTCGAGTGGTCTGAAGCGGCGCTGAATGAGCGGACGTTTTTCGTCGAATCGAAGACCGAGTTGAAGGAGGTCTGCGAAGCGAACGATGGGACGATCGCGGTGATCGACGAGCTATCCGTCCAGGCGAACGCGCAAACAGCGAACTACGACGTGAACGAGCACTTCTACGAAATGATCACGTTCAAATCGAAATTGGATCTGCGCTTCTTGCCGATCTTCCACCGGACGGACGTCAAAGACTCGGCACCAGCATTCCGACAGCATGCGACGTACTTCCTCGAACAGAAACGCGAGGAGCACGAACTCGAGGATGACGAATACTCCGTCTCCTTCTACAAAGAGCATGATGACGATACTGGTGAGCTCGAGAATGAAGTGATGGAAATTCCGGTACCACCGTTGCAGCCCGATGGTGATTATAATCCAGACGAGCAAGCTACTTTCTCGATCTCAAATTAATTCTCTCCTACCATAATCTGCCGTCCAACCTTCCTACCGCCCTCACCCCTTTAACGGGGGTGAGGGCGGTTATATAAACCAATATATGGATGTTATCCCTAATCAGGATTAAAAATTAGGATATCTTATGATCTATACCATAACTAAATACCATCTTGTGAATACTGTATTTATATACCAGTGTCTAGCTCAATCTTCTTATTAGACTTAGCTTGTATCACTGAACTCGAGATTTGAATACTTGTACGGGTACGTCTTGATACTCTGATCATCGCAGTAAGAAGCTAACTTTGCTGGATGGATATCCTTCCAATCACCTGGCCCATCTTCGAGTTGGGGAATGAATGCGACCGCAACTGCTTCGTAATTCAATTTCTCGGGTGGAACCCGTTCGATCACGATCGCCTCGTCACCTGTCCCATCGTGTTTCTGGACACGATCGCCAGGTGTGAAGGGATTTTTCGGCCGTTGGTCCATCTGTGCAGTGCTTGGTCCTAGTTCGAGCAGTTGGTTCATCGGCCGTGCAGCCAAGTGATCGAGTTTCGCCGGTTCGTCTCCGGAATAGTCCGCTTGGGTCTCTGCTTTCGATTTCAGTGTCTCGATCCGCTCCCATCCCAAGAGGATCAGTGCGTCTTCGTTGTCTCGGTGCCACACCATCACGACGATATCGTCTTCATCGTCGGTTTCGAGAACCTGCTCTGGTAGAAATGCCGAAACATCCCTCGAGGTCTTCACATCAACCTCGTAACCGAATACCTTGAAATCGTATTTTGAGAAGCTTTCTGGATTACAACGGCGGATCGCAAACTCGTTTTTCCAGTTCCACATCTCTACGGGAATGAATTCACGGCAGAACTGTTCAAAGGCCAGCTCACCGAGATTCCCCACCCGTTTCACATCGACATCGCCACGGTTCGTCTCTGAAACTTGTATTATTGCCTGGTGTTCGGCACGTTCTTTGTCGATTTCATCTGGTACGTATCTGTACATTAAACTATTTCATCTGAAAATTCGCCATGACTAAAATGTATCGTTATAGCTATTAGACGTGTTAGAGTGCTCGGATCGAAGGTGTAGGCAAATGCCTTACATCTAACTGGCCGTCGAGGTATTCGCTGCCTGCAGACGTGATTTCGTATAGATCAGCATCTTGGTACAACGGAGAGATCAGTCCTGCTTGTGACAGCATCTGACATCGCTCTTGAATTCGTCGCTGTGATGCGTTGAACCTGAGCCGAGTGGACATACTTTTCGGTGTCGACCACCCCTTCTCTGCCAATCGCTCGAGTATTCGTTCGTCGAGCGTACACATCCACCGGGCAGGTTTTCGTTGCGTCACGATTCTGTATATTCGCTTGCAGTTGGTCCGTTTTCAGAGTTGAATTCGTCAAGAAAGACGTGATTTTCTGCGTCGTACTCCCCGTCGAGATATCCTTTTCCCTGATCAGTGATGATGTATGCACCGTTTCCGATCGGTCGAATTAGGCTATTTTCTGCCAGTTTCTTACATCGGCGTGAGACGTGGGCGTTTGAAACTCGAATACTATCGTCTTTGGCTAGTTCACCGACCGTCGCTCCGTCATGTTCACGTAGATATTCGAGAATCCGATCATCCCAGATTGACATCCACGTCCCCGACTCTCTCATTACCGATACCACGGTGAGTCTCTACCTTTTTGTTCTGAATTCTACTATAAAGAAGCACCATTACATATATGTAGAGACAGTGCTTACGGCTAATCGCGGAGCTACAAGATTCGATGAAAATCACTCTCATTTGAATGTGAGGCCGGGCGGCGCTGGGACGCCGCCCAGAAGGTAGCTCCGTGAGACTATCATGAATCACGGAACCGATGTGGGGCTGTTACCCCACGCGAGCAAAGAGGCATCACCTACGAATAGGTCTAACGTTCGGTACTTTTGGGCCCGGAACGGTCACACGGAGGGATCACAATGACGCCTCCTCGAGCCCAGGGCAATCAAAACGCGCCGGACCTGGAGATCTCCGAATCGATCGATCTCTTCCTCACCCGGAACCGACCGGACTGGAAGGGAGAGACGGCGCGGACCTACCGCAAATCCCTCGACACCTTCGAAAAGTTCGCTGATGATACGGACCTGAGCACGGTCTCGGATCTCGAAATGTGGAAGGTCGGCCAGTATTCGGACTGGCTGATTCAACAGGATTACGCACGCGTCACGATCCAAAGTAAACAGAAGCAGGCCCGTCGCTGGCTCAAATGGCTGGAGTCACAAGGCTATCTTCGAGTCGGAACTCATCTCGCGATCGAGCCGCTGCAGCTCGAGGACAGCGAACAGACGAGTTCCGATATTCTGCGTCCGAAGACGCTGCGCGAGTTCCTGTCGTTCTATCGCGACTCGATGCAGTGGCGCGCGAAGCGACGCCACGCGCTCCTCGAGGTGATCGGCCACACCGGCGGTCGTCGTTCGTGCGTTCGATCACTCGATCTCAGCGATTACGATCCCGAGGAACGAACGCTGACGTTCCTCAATCGACCGGAAAGCGGAACTCGACTGAAGCGGGGTGACTCTCACCAACGGAAGGTGGTACTATCGGAAGAGCCGAACGAGGTCCTTCACGAGTACGTCGAGCGGGAACGGGTCGATGTCCATGATGAAACGGGTCGTCGCCCACTATTCGCCAGTCGACAGGGACGGCCAGCAAGGAGTACCATTACGAACTGGATCTATCAAGCGACGCTCCCGTGCGTAATGCGCGAGTGTCCGCACAGTCGGCAGCGTCACACCTGTCAGTGGACCTCTCAGACGGAATCCAGTAAGTGCCCTTCGTCGACGTCTCCTCATCCAGCTCGTCGCGGAAGTATCACGTGGCAGCTGAACATCGGCCGGTCGATTCAGGACGTTGCCGATCGAGCAGCGACGACCCCTGACGTGATTCGCCGGTACTACGATCGGCCCGATCTCGACGAGGACCTTCGTCGACGGATCACCGACTTCGATGGCATCGACATCTGCGAGCATAGCGATCCGACCGACGTTAGCCAAGAGGTGAATTCATGAACGCCTGTGTTGTGGCCGGAGAAGCGAAATCGGCAGGTCTGAACACCCTCCGACCCCA
>NZ_JNCS01000017.1 GCF_000731985.1 Natrinema altunense | reverse complement strand
GCCCTCGCCGATTACACCATCGATGACGGTGGTGACGGCGGTAACGACACGGTCGCGGAGATCAACGCCATCGTCGAGGACATCAACGCGAAACTCGAGAACGTCGATCCGGTCGGCACGATCGAGGACACCAGCGACGAGACGATCGGTGCGCTCATCGACGAGATCTTCACGCAGGTCACGGCTGAGATCGAGGCCCAGGCCGGCGTCGAGTACGATGTTAGCACGCCCGCGGAGGCACGGGAAGCCGCCGAGGACGCCTCGCTTCCGCCGATCGCGGACGCGCTGAACAACGCGGCCGACGCCGTCGAGGAGATCGCAGCCCTCGCCGATTACACCATCGACGACGGCAGCGACGGCGACGGTGGCGACGGTGAGAACGACGATAGCGACACGGTCGCGGAGATCAACGCCATCGTCGAGGACATCAACGCGAAACTCGAGAACGTCGATCCGGTCGGCACGATCGAGAACACCGACGACGGGACGATCGACGATCTCGTCGCGGAAATCTTCACGCAGGTCACGGCGGAGATCGAAGCCCAGTCGGGAATGGAGTACGACGTGAGTACGGTCGCGGAGGCACGAGAGGCGGCCGAGAACGCCCCGCTTCCGCCGATCGCGGACGCGCTGAACAACGCGGCAGACGCCGTCGAGGACATCCGGAACCTGGCCTCCCAGTAGCGCTTGCGACGGTGACGCGGACGACCGGTCCGCGGAGCGGACGCCGAACACCGACGGCGATCCCGACGCGGTAGCACCCCCGAATCGGCCGCCGGGACACGCCCCGGCAGCTGGTCCGCCGTCGGCACCACCCCCGTCGAGTCAGCGCGTCGGAAACGCACCCGCCGCGGCCGACTGACTCGATGGCTGTTCTGGGACCGTCTCAGTCGCTCGGTGCTGTGTGCCGCCCGAGCGATCGTCGCCACTGCCCGTCACTGTACACCTGACAGCACGACGGTTGCGATTAGCGTGTCAATCAGTGGTTGAGACCACCCGCCGGCCGTCACGCCGTCAACACCTTCCTGTAGAACGGAAGCATGACGGCGAAGACGAACACCGCGACCCACCACGGAAACAGGACCAGCGCGCCGACGATGAACAGCACCCCGATGATCGATGCGATCACTTTCTGCCGGAGATCGATGTACATACCTGTCGACTCTGCTTCCGAAGTATAGTCGTTTCGTTGACAGTGGCCGGACCCGCTCGAGCATCGGACTCGATGCCGCCGGTCGGCGTCCCCCTGACACGACGGTGCCGGGTGTCGCTACTCGCGTTCGCCCGCGCCGAGCGCCGACTCGCCGACCTTTTCGTGGCCCTCGATGACCGCTTTGCCGCCCATATACGGGCGCAGCGGTTCGGGGATCGTCACCGTGCCGTCCTCGTTCTGGTAGTACTCGAGGATGGCTACCATCACGCGCGGAATCGCCAGGCCCGAGGCGTTCAGGGTGTGGAGGTACTCGGCCGATTCGTGGCGTTCGGGTCGGTAGCGAAGGCCGGCGCGGCGGGCCTGGAAGGCCTCGAAGTTCGAGGCCGAGGAGACCTCGAGCCAGCGGCCGCCCTCGTCGGGACCGTCGTCCATGTCGTCGCCGGGAGCCCACACCTCGATGTCGTAGGTCTTGGCGCTGGCGAAGGTCAGATCACCGGTGCAGAGTTCGAGGATGCGGTAGGGGAGCCCGAGCCGTTTGAGGACGTCCTCGGCCTCCGCGAGGAGGTTCTCGAGGCGGTCGTAGCTCTCCGACGGTTCGACGAAGTTGACGAGTTCGACCTTGTTGAACTGGTGGACCCGGACGATCCCGCGGGTTTCGGTGCCGTGCTCGCCGGCCTCCCGGCGGAAGTTCGGCGTATACGCCTGGTGTTTGAGCGGGAGGTCGTCCTGCAGGAGGATCTCGTTGCGGTACATGTTGGTCACCGGGACCTCCGCCGTGGGACAGAGCCAGAGGTCGTCGTCCTCGTACTCCTCCTCGTTGCTGCCGCCCACTCGGTAGGCGTCATCGGCGAACTTCGGGAGCTGGCCGGTGCCGCGCATCGACGCGCTCGTGACCGGAACGGGCGGGAAGAGGTCGACGTACCCCTGCTCGCGGTGGATGTCCATCATGAACTGGATCAGGGCGTGCTCGAGCTGTGCGCCCTCGCCCTTGAGGAAGTAAAAGCCCGCTCCGGTCGTCTTGGCGGCGCGTTCCTCGTCGATGATGTCCAACTCCTCGCCGAGTTCGTAGTGGGGCGTGATGTCATCGGGCAACTCGTGTGCGTCGTCGAATCCCCAGCGCCGATCCTCGACGTTGTGGCGTTCGTCGACCCCGAGCGGGACGCTTTCGTGGGGGAGTTGCGGGATCTCGAGCATCCGCTCCCGGAGCTCCGCCTGGAGCTCGACGGCTTCTTCCTCGACGTCCTCGATCTCGGCTTTGAGTTCCCGCGAGCGCTGGATGGCCTCCTCCCGCTTCTCGTCTTTGCCTTCGGCGACGAGTTCGCCGATCTGCTTGGTGATCTGGTTACGATCGTGGCGCAGGTCGTCGCCGCGAGCTTTGAGTTCCCGCCAGCGTTCGTCGAGCTCGAGGAGTTCGTCGAGATCGACGTCGGCCCCGCGGTCGTCGAGGGCGTCGCGTACCTCGTCGGGATTCTCGCGCAGATGGGTCCGGTCGAGCATTGGTGTTGGTCGTCCGTTCTTTGTGCCCGGGCAAAACCGTGTCGGAAGGCCGCGTCGTTCGATCGCCCGCCCGAGACGCCCCAGCGGGAAACGCTTTTTCCGCGGGCCACCCTCTCTCGAAGTATGGACCCGCTCGAGGGCGAGACACCGTCGGCTCCGATCGAGTACGAGCCCGTCAGCGTCAAGGACGTGCTGGTGGAGATGAAAGACACCGCCGAACTGTTGATCGACCTCTCGTACTCGGCCGTGCTCCACCAAAGCGAGCAGCTCGCGACGGAAGTCCTGCGCCTGGAAGAGCGGATGGACGTCCTCGAGATGCGGGCGCGGATGAGCCTCCTGATGGCCGCCCGGAAGCCAGCGGACGCGGAACAGCTCGCCCCAGTCCTCGGGATCGTCGGGGCTGCGGACGGGATCAGCGACGCTGCGGGTGACATCGCGAAGATCGTTCTCGAGGATATGGGCCTCCCCGAGGCGATGCGCGCGGCGCTGCCCGATGCCGCGGAGGCGCTCCTCCGGGGAGTCGTCGCAGTGGACTCGGCCTACGCCGGCCGGACGCTCCAGGACATCGACCTCGAGTCGATGACGGGCGTGCGCGTGATCGCACTCCGGCGGGGCAGCGACTGGCTGCTCAATCCGGGGCCGACGACCCGCATCGAGGCCGACGACGTCGCGCTCCTCCGAGGCCCCGAGTCGGCGATCGGCGACGTCTGCGAGGAACTGACCGGCGAGGCCTACGAGGCACCGACCGCCGAAACGCCGGATATCGACGATCTCGAGCGTGCCGTGGATACGATCATCCACATGAAGGATTTCTCCGAGTTGGCGGTCGATCTGGCCTACAGCAGCGTGCTGTTCGACAGCGAGGAACTGGCCGAGGAGGTCCGGAATCTCGAGGTCGAGGTCGACGCGATGCAATCGCGCTTCGAGGCGTGGACGCTTCGGGCCGCCGCGGACGCGACCGACCCGGTCGTTCTCCGCGGGTTGATCCAGTTGGGGAGCTGTACGGAGCGGATCAGCGACGCCGCGATCGAGATCAGCGAGGGCGTCCTCAGGGAGATCGACGTCCACCCGGTGGTACAGATGGCCGTCCAAGAGAGCGACGAGATCATCACCCGCGTCGAGGTCGGCACGGGGAGCGATCTCGACGGGACTGCGGTGACCGCCGGCGTTCCCGACGCCGATTCGACGATGTCCGTGATCGCCATTCGGCGGCCCGACGAGGGCTGGTTGTTGGTCGCGGACGCCGACGCGGAACTGCGCGGCGGCGACGTACTCATCTCCAAGGGGACCCGGACGGCCGCGGCGGCGTTTCGTGACCTCGCGTCCGCGTAGCCCCGACGCGGTCCGTCGTCACGACCCGTCGGCTTCCTCCGTTTTTACGTACCGCTGGTCACAAAGCGGAGCGATGACGGGAGGGCGTCCGACTCTGCGCTTCGGGACGATCCGTTAGTTCAGGACGACGATCGCGACCCCCGAGAGGACGATCACGCCGAGGATGTCACAGACGTTCGTGACTACCGGGATCGTCGTGTCGTCCGGGTCCAGCCCCTGCGTGTAGGAGATATAGGTCGCCGCGATACTGAGCACGATCGCGATCACGGCCAGGAGCAGCCCGCTGACGATCGAGATGAGCATGAGGTCGGCCAGTGCCATCGGTTCGGCGACGACCTGTCCGACGGTCCAGGCCGCGACGCCCAGCGCCGAAAAGATCGTCGCCGCCAGTCCCATGATCGCCAGGACGTTCGTCCACAGGACCTCGTCGCGCGGATCGAACTCGAGCAGGCCCAGATGGAGTCGCGTCGAGAGCCGCGAGGAGAGGATCGCACCGAGGTTGCCGCCCATCCCGATCATGACGGGGACGAGCACCAGCAGCGTCGGGTTGGAGAGGTAGGTTTCTTCGAGTGCCTCGAGAACGTAGCCCGATCCCATCTCGAGCAGCGAGAGGACGAGCAGGATGGGAAACATCGTGGTCACGATGCTGCGGATCGACCAGGTATCGAGCGGCTCTTCCGGGCCCCCGGCCGCCATTAGAAGATCCCCCCCACGACGGTGATCGCGACGAAGAGGAAGACGACGCCGAAGATGTCGCCGAGCGTGGTAACGATCGGGCCGATCAGGTTGTCCGGATCGAGCCCGTATTTGTAGCTCGCGAACACCAGTCCCAGCAGTCCGAAGATCAGTGTCACGGAGGTGAGGACGCCGGAGACGAGCATGATGCCGACGAGTTCAACCAGTCTGGCCGATTCGCGACCGAGCGCGTGCAGAATGCCCCACGAGAGGACCGCGATGACGACCGAGATCCCGATGCCGTTGATAAACGAGGCGACGACGGCGTTGACCAGCCGCCGGTCCCACGAGAACTCGGGGTCGATCATCCCCTGGTGGAGTCCACTCGAGATGCGCGCCCCCATCGCGCCGTAGACGTTCCCTCGCGTCGCGAGGAAGGCGGGAAGCAACAGTAAGAGCCCGGGGAACCGCTCGAACCCCTCGGTCATCCCCGCCGATCCGAGGACCGATCCGGCGAAAATCCCGCCGGCGAGGCTGACCACGAGGATCGGCAGTGACTCGCGGTAGATCCGCCACGCGTCTTGGCGAGCCTCCATACTGTCGTCTCACGGAATCCGGACATAAACCTACCGCGGGTCGAAGGCGATCCGACCGCGCGAGGTCGTGGTGGTCGGACCCACTCGTGACGGTTCGCTAACCGGTCGTGGCCCGCGTTCGGCGGGGAGTGCGACGCTCAGAGGGCGGTGACAGCGACGAGTAGCCACGCCAGTCCGATCGCCGCGAGCGAGCACGCGAGGGTCACCGCGGCGTTGGCGACCGCGAGGGCTCGCTCGCCGCGCTCGTACAGTCGGACCGTCTCGACCGAAAACGAGGAAAACGTCGTGAACGAGCCACAGATACCGGTCCCGACGAGTCGGAGCGTCGACCCGCCCGCGCCGGCGAAGACCACGAGGCCGAGGACGAAACTGCCGACGACGTTGACCGCGAACGTCGCCAGCGGGACCCGCTCGCTCGAGAGCCGTTCGGACACTCGTTTCGTGGCCACGTATCGAAGGATCGCTCCGATCGCTCCGCCGGTGCCGACGACGTGGGCCGGATCGGGGTCGACGGTGAGGACTGTTCGACCGAGCACGTCGATCCCCTCGAGAAGGAGCACGCTCATGTGGTCTCACCACCGGTCGGCCGCGGCACGCCCAGTCGACGCGCGAGCAATCGGCCGACGAGGACGCCGGCGAGGCCGAGCCCGTAGTTCGCGGCGACGATGCCGCCCAGCGCGAGCGGACGCGCCGCGAGCGCGGTCTGGAGCGCGAACGTGCTGTAGGTCGTCAGCGAGGAGAGCACCCCCGTGGTGAAGACGAGTCGAGTCCGTGCGGTCAGGCGGTCCGCGTAGTCGGCTTCGTAGACCAGGAAGGCGAGGACCGCGCTTCCGACGGCGTTGACCAGAACGATCGACGGCACGTCGGGAATCAGCCCCATCGCGAAAAAGCGGAGGTTCGAGCCGGCGAACCCGCCGACGGCGATCAGTGCGAACGTCTCGAGGCGAACGAGTGGATGTGCGTCTGCCATGGCTGGGACTCACGCAGGGACCGTCAGCCGGACGACGCTCGGCGAGTCCGTGCTCCGGACGCGGTCGACGTCGCTGCCGGCGGTTGGGTCGGGCGGGCCCCATCGCCCGGTCGTTTCGTCCCTCTCGTGGCCACCCAATGAGGGTTGTGATCGGTGCCCGATCGACGGCCCGTGCCTCGAGCGGGGAAGGAAAAGAGCCAAGGTTAGACTGCCTCTAAACCGAGTCATGTCCGAAGCGGACGCGGCGGACGGCGGGCGACGCGGGTTCGCGTGGGCGTCGTGGGCGAACGTCCTCGGGAACATCGCCAAGATCGTCGCCGAGGGCGGTGTGGGGTTCGCGTTCGGCAGCGTCGCCCTGCTGGCCGACGCGGCTCACTCGCTGGCCGATCTCGTCGCCAGCGTCGTCGTCCTCGTCTGGGGGCGGAGCGCGTTCGACGAACCCGACGATACGCATCCTCACGGGCACGACCGGATCGAGCCCCTGACGGCGCTGTTTGTCGGGGCCATCATCGCACTGTTGGGATTGAACCTGCTCTACCGGTCCGGTCGGGGACTGCTGTACGGAACCGACATCGAGTTCAGTCCGTTACTCCTCGCGGCCCTCGGGTTCTCGATCGTCGACATGTATCTGGTCTATCGCTACACCGTGGCGATCAACGAGCGCCTGCAGTCGACCGCGCTCGCGGCGCTCGCGAAGGACTGTTTGAACGATATCTACACCTCGGTCGCCGCCATCGTGGGCGTTCTCGGCGTCCTCGTCGGCTCTCCGATACTCGATCCCGTCGCCGGCGGCCTCGTCAGTCTGCTGGTCGTCTATCAGGGTGTCGAGATCGGCAGGGAAAACGTCGATTACCTCATCGGTGCCGCGCCCGGTCCCGAGAAGCGAGGGGAGATCACGGCCGCCCTCCGGCGTCATCCGGCCGTCGCGGGCGTCCACGACCTGACCGTCTTCTACGACGGCACGGTTCTCGAGGTCGAAGTCCACGTCGAGGTCGACGGCGACATGCCGTTCCGGGAGGCCCACGATATCGAGTCGGAACTGGTCGCTCGACTGCGGAGTCTCGAAGACGTCGGCGACGCCCACGTCCACCTCGATCCCTCGGGCATCGGCGAGTGGAAGGAATCGGCCGACGAGTGCGAGAGCCGTGACGGTCCCAACTGAATCGACTCACACGGATTGCATAGCCGTCGTGTATTCAAGGATCTCTGACGATCAGTGGCGACCGTAGTCGGACGCCTCGGCATCGTCGGCGACCGAAGCGCGGGGCAACGCTACGACGAAGACGCTCCCGTCGGGGCCGGTGTCGGCCAGGTCGACGGTGCCGCCGTACCTGTTCGCGAGGATGCGCGAGAGGTACAGGCCGAGTCCGTGGTTGGTCGACTTGCGTTCGAACAGCCTCGCCCGCTCTTTGTCGGGAATCCCGGGGCCGTCGTCGGCGACGGTAACGGTGACGGTCTCGGGTTGCTCGTCGACGGTCACGCGGACGTGTGGCGTCGCGGCGTCGGCGTGTTCGATCGCGTTCTCGAGGAGGTTCGAGAAGATCCATTTGAGCCCCTCGTTGCCCTGGACGTGAGCCGACGCGGGGCACTCGATATCGATGACGGCCTCGTCGAAGCGTGAACGACATTCGGCCACCTGTGCCGTCAGTAACGCGGTGAGGTCGACGGTCGAGTGCGTCTCCGGCCCCCGGTTCGCCTCCAGCATCGCCCGGATATCGTCGATGACGTCGACGAGGTCGTCGCTCTCGCGTTCGACCGTCTCGAGGCGCGTGCGAACCCGCTCGTCGTCACACTCCGCCTGCAGCAGCGACGCGTGGCCGCTGATTATCTGTGCGGAGTTCAACACCTCGTGCCGGAGGAGGTCGTTCAGGTACAGGAGCAGTTCGCGCTCGTTCGCGAGTTGGTCGGCACGGACGGTGGCGACCGTCGCCTCGACCTCGCGCTGGATCGCCCGCGCTTCGACGTACCCGACGGCGAAGCCGCCGACCGCACCCGCATTGACCGAGAAGTGCGCCCAGGAGATGTTGCCCGCCAGGCTGTACCAGGGAAAGAAGACCATCATCAGGAGGTTGATGGCCAGGAAGCCGACCGATCCGCCGACACACCACTGGAGAATCCGAGCGTACCGGCTCGTCTCGATGTCGCTTCGGTCGAGTCGGTAGCCGCCCCAGATCAGCCCGAGAGCCGGTCCGCCGGTGAACGCGGCACTGAGCAGGAGGCCCGGAACGTCGATCGTTCCGGCAAACGCGACCGTCCAGCCGACGAGGGAGAGCGCCGAGAGTCCCCCGAACCAGCCGATGATCGGTGGCACGTACTCCTGTTTGAGCCACGACCGGGAGGACTCGGTGCGGGGCCGGGCCGGCGTATCGTGGCTCATGTCGGCTCGGGAACACGGCGTGGTTCGGCGTCGATTCGACGCATCTATGCTGTCCAAGAAGGCGGTGTGTGAAGTCTGTAACGGCCCCATACCCGGGCGGGTCGCCGCGACGCGAGCTTTTATCCCGTTCGCTGACGCGCTTTCGCTATGGAAGTCGGAGATGTCCGCAACGTGACTACTGGCGACTGTTCGGACCTTTACTACCTCGACACGGGAATGTACGAGACGAACGGGTACGGTGCCGTCTACATCCTCGACGACGAGCGACCCGCCGTCGTCGATACCGGTATCGGGACGAACTACGACCTGCTCCGTGAGGGTCTCGCCGAGGTCGGCATCGGGACGGCCGATCTCGAGGTCATCGCCCTGACGCACGTGCACCTGGATCACGCCGGCGGGGCCGGTTTCCTCGCCGCGGACTACCCGAACGCCGACGTCTACGTCCCCGCGTTGGGGGCCGACCACATGGCCGATCCCTCGCGACTGGTCGCGGGGACCAAAAACGCCGTTGGCGAACAGTGGCAGTACTACGTGGAACCGGAACCGGTCCCGGCATCGCGCATCGTCGACATCGACGACGGCGACGTGATCGACCTCGGCACCCACGAACTGCGCGTCCACGGGGCACCCGGCCACGCGCCCCACCAGGTCGTCTTCGAGGACCCCGCGAACGACGCGGTGTTCACCGCCGATGCCGCCGGCATCTGGGTGCCCGAAATCGAGGCGATCAGGGAAACCTCGCCGCCGTCGAACTTCGACCTCGAGCAGTGTCTCGCCGACATCGAGATGCTGGCCGAACTCGATCCGGACGTGTTCTGTTATCCCCACTTCGGTCCCCGCTACGTCGGTGACGACGCCGATGTCGCCCTCGAGGAGTACGCGACGGTTCTCGAGGAGTGGGTCGACGCGGTCGCGGCGAAACGCCGCGAACTCGAGGACGACGATGCGGTGATCGAGTACTTCGCGAGCGCGTCCGACCTGACCGACGTCTGGGGCGACGAGAAAGCGAGCGAGGAGGCGAAGTTGAACACGCGGGGTGTGCTTGGATATCTCGATCATCGGGAGACGTAACCGAGTCGCACGACACGGGGACGAGCCGCGAGCCAGCCGACGCAATCGCGGACGGCGATTACCGCTCGGAAACTCATCAGGCGGCGTTTTCGACCCGCAGCGGGCGTCTCAACCGCCTATAGGGAGTGATAAACACACTCACTGATTATGTCCGTTTCATCACGTTTTATCGCACGGGAGCAACTCCCATAGGGATATGAACTGGCGGGATGCCGAACGCGAGTACGAAGACGAGGTAATCGGCGAGACGACCCTCGCACGACTGTTCGAGGAGTCGGCCGCACGTAATTCGAATCGACCGGCACAGCAGTACAAGGGAGGTGTCTACGAGCGATCGCTGACCGACTCGGTGATTCCCGCCGCGACGTCCGGCGAGTTCCGGACGATCTCCTACGCCGAGATGCGCGATATCGTTCGGCGGCTTTCGGCCGGCTTCCGCGACCTGGGGGTCGAAACGGGCGACCGGATCGGCCTCTTCGCCAACACCCGGATGGAGTGGGCCCAGTCCGACTTCGCCCTCCTCGGAGCCGGCGCGGTCGTCACGACCGTCTACACGAGTTCCTCGCCGGCGCAGGTCGAGTACCTGCTCGACGACCCCGATGCCGACGGCGTCGTCGTCGAGAACGAGGCCCTGCTCGAGACCGTCCTCTCGGTCGAGGACGCCCTCGACCTCGAGTTCATCGTCTCGATGGACGACCTCGAGGGATACGACGACCGCGACGATATCCTCACGCTGGGCGAGGTCTACGCCCGCGGCGAGGACACCTTCGATCTCGAGGCCTACGAGGCCCGGATCGAGGAGACGGAACTGGACGATCTGGCGAGCCTGATCTACACGAGCGGGACGACCGGGCAGCCAAAGGGCGTCCAGTTGACCCACGGGAATTTCCGGTCGAACGTCAACGCGTCCCGGAAACGCTTCGGCCCGCGGCCGGACAAGGGCGACGACGTGCCGGTACTGAGCGAG
This sequence comes from Natrinema altunense, assembly GCF_000731985.1. Taxonomy (GTDB): domain Archaea; phylum Halobacteriota; class Halobacteria; order Halobacteriales; family Natrialbaceae; genus Natrinema; species Natrinema altunense. Next base: position 16,440 of record NZ_JNCS01000017.1, on the reverse strand, counting down.
GAGTCGGTGGCGCTGTCGTACCTCCCCCTGGCCCACGTCTTCGAGCGGACCGCCGGTCACTTCGTGCTGTTCGCAAGCGGTGCCTGCATCGCCTACGCGGAGAGTCCGGACACGCTCCGGGAGGACTTCGGCCTCGTCGAGCCGACGACGGCCACGAGCGTCCCCCGGGTCTACGAGAAGATCTACGACGGCATCCGCGAGGAAGCGAGCCAGTCCGCGGCCAAGCAACGGATCTTCGAGTGGGCGACGGACGTCGGCGTCGCGTACCAGCAAGCCGAGTCGCCGGGACCGATCCTCTCGGCCAAACAGGCGCTCGCGGACACGCTCGTCTTCTCGACGGTTCGGGAGGCGCTGGGCGGCAACATCGAAATACTGATCAGCGGCGGCGGGAGCCTCTCGCCGGAACTCTGCCGGCTCTATCACGCGATGGGGCTCCCCATCTTCGAGGGGTACGGACTGACCGAGACCGCGCCGATCGTCGCGACGAATCCCCCCGAGGCCGCGAAGATCGGGACGATCGGGCCGCCGCTGTTCAACGTCGAGGTGACGGTCGACGAGACCGTCGCCGATCAGGAGGCGTTCGCCGACGATCCCGGCGAGGTCGGCGAACTCCTCGTCAGGGGGCCAAACGTCACCCAGGGCTACTGGGACAAACCCGGCGCGACCGAGGGTGCGTTTATCGATGTCGCCCCCGGGGAGGCGTCCCGTTCGAGCGAGTCGCGAGACACGGATGCGGGCGAAGAATCGGCGGCCTCGTCGGGCCAGTGGTTCCGCACCGGCGACATCATCCACGTTAGACCCGACGGCTACCTTGAGTTCCGCGACCGCGTCAAGCAGATCATCGTCCTCTCGACGGGAAAAAACGTCGCGCCCGGGCCGATCGAGGACGCCTTCGCCGCGAGCGAAATCGTCGAACAGGCGATGGTCGTCGGCGATGGCGAGAAGTTCATCGGTGCCCTGCTCGTCCCCAATACGGACCACGTCCGCGAGTGGGCCGAATCGGCGGGGATCGATCTCCCCGACGACCCCCAGGCGATGTGTGACGATGACCGCGTCCGCGACCACATCCAGCAGGAGGTCGACCGGGTCAACGAGAACTTCGAGAAACACGAGACGATCAAGCAGTTCGAACTCGTCCCGCTCGAGTTCACCGAGGAAAACGACATGCTCACGCCGACGATGAAGAAGAAACGGCGGGTCATCCTCGAGCGGTTCGAGGACCGCGTCGATCGGATCTTCGAGGACGACTGATCGTCAGGCTCGATGACGGCCGCTGTCGCCCGGTTCGAGCGCCGATCGGCTCGTGACCGGAGTGTTTCGACCGCAGCGGCGAACGGTTCTCACAGGAGTTAACCGGTTGGACTGAGTCTGTCGGGACGAATGGACGGATCAGCAGCGTCGGTATGTCGACCGATCATGGGTGAGCAGCGACGACTATGACCGGGGCAGAAGGCGGTGCCGATTTGCTTCTGTTGGTCGCCTCGATCGTCGGTCTGGGCGTCTTCTCACAGCTCCTCTCGGCCCGGTTCCGCGTTCCGAGCGTCCTCTTTCTCATCGTCTCCGGGGTCGCGATCGGACCGGAAGGCCTCGGCGTGTTGACGATCAACTCCTTCGGCGAGAGCGGCCTCTCGACGATCGTGGGCCTCTCCGTCGCCATCATCGTCTTCGAGGGCGCGTTCCACCTCAAGATCAGCAAGATCAAAGAGGCACCGTCGGCCGTGTTACGGCTGACCACGATCGGCGCGGCGATCGCGTTTTTCGGGACCGCCGCCGCGGTTCACTTCTTCCTCGGGGCCCACTGGGACATCGCGCTGTTGATCGGCGCGCTCCTGATCGCGACGGGGCCGACGGTCATCACGCCGATCCTGAAGGTCGTCCCCGTCCGCGACCGGGTCGCTGCGACCCTCGAGACCGAGGGAATCGTCAACGACGTGACGGCGGCGATCCTCGCGGTCGTGCTGTTCAAGGCGATGGCCGTCGGCGAGGAGACGCTGACCACCGAACTCTACCTCCAGTTGTTCGCGGAACGGCTCGGGACGGGGCTCCTCGTGGGGGTCGTCGTCGCCGCGGTCGTCTGGTCGGTGCTCCAGTACGTCGATCTCTCGCCGGATAACGCGCCGCAAAACGCTCGGTTGCTCACGCTCGCGGGGGCGATCGTCGCCTTCGGGACGGCCGATTACGTCTTCTCGGAGGCGGGCGTGGCGGCCGCGGCCACGGCCGGATTGATCCTCGGGAACGCCGGGCTCCCCTACGAGGAGGATATCGAGGCGTTCAAAGGCGACATTACGTTGATCGTCCTGTCTTTCGTCTTCATCACGCTCGCGGCACTGCTCGAGTTCGATCAACTGTTCGTGCTCGGACTCGGTGGCGTGGCCGTCGTCGTGGCCGTGATGTTCGTCTTGCGACCGCTCTTGGTCTTTCTGACGACTCGAGGAGACCGGTTTACGTTCCGAGAGACGCTGTTCATGAGCTTCGTCGGCCCGCGGGGAATCATTCCCGCGTCGGTCGCGACCCTGTTCGCGATCCGGCTACAGACCGGGGTCGCGGAAGGCGGTGCCCCGCCGACGAATCCGGCCGGCGCGGATCTGCTCGTCGGAACGGTGTTCCTCGTCATCCTCGTCTCGGTCGTCCTCGAGGGCGGCCTGGCCCGGCAGATCGCGGAGAAACTCGACGTGATACCCATGCGTGTACTCATCATCGGCGGCGGCCGCGTCGGTCGCTCGCTGGCAGAACGGCTCGAAGCGCGCGGTGAAAACGTAGTACTGATCGAGGAGGACCTGACGGTCCTCAAGGAGTTGCGCAACGACGGCTTTACCGCCCGTCAGGGCGACGGCACCGACGTCGAGGTGTTGCGTGAGTCGGGCGCGGAGAACGCCAAGACCGTCGTCGCGGCCACCGGCGACGACGACGCGAACTTGCTCGTGGCACAGCTCGCGAAGTCGAATTTCGACGTCGAGAACGTGATCGCCCGGGCGAACCAGCCCTCGAACGCGTCGGCATTCGAGGATCTCGGCGTCCAGACTATCTCGGCGGCCGAGTCGACCGCGTGGGCGATCGACAACCAGATCGAACGACCCGCGCTCTCGAACTGGATGTCCGAACTCGGTCGCTCCGGCGACGTTCAGGAGATCGAGATCACCGAGGAAGCCCTCGTCGGAAAGCAGATCGTCGATCTCGGCAGCGAACTCCCGAACGGCGTCCTCATCGCGCTCGTGAGTCGCAACGGGACGAGCGAAGTGCCGACCCCCGACGTCGAACTCGAGCGCGGCGATCACATCACGCTCATCGGCCGCTCCGAGGCGGTTCGCGAGGCCATCGAGCAGTGCGGGACGCCGGTCTAGGCGGCCGTCGAGGTCTCGCGGCGATCACTCGTACTCGAGTTCGCGGTCCAGTTCGTCGCCGACGCGTGCATCGCTCGAGCCGTCGGCCTCGCCAGCGTCGGTCTCGAGCAACCGTTCGACTTTCTGCTCGAACTCCGCTTCGGAGAGTTCGCCCGCGGCGTACCGTCGCCGGAGGATGGCCATCGCATCCGCCGACTCCGATTCCGACGCTCGGCCCGTCGAATCGCGCCCGTCGGCCGACTCCGTCTCGCGAGCCTCGGTCCGCGTGTAAAAGTAGTACGCCGGTGCGAGGATGAACCACCCGACGACGACCGTCGCGAGGCCGAGGAATTCGAAGAGGCCGCCGAGGACGAAGTCGCTGGCGACGAGAAAGAGCGTACAGATGCCAAGCGAGAGCGTGAGGAGCAGTCCGAGCGTCGCCGTTCGATCGGTCCAGTCCATAACCGGCCGTTCAACGGTTAGCACAAAAACACTTCGGCGGCTCGGCGGGCCGTTGTGATCGGCGCTCGAGACGGGAGCGAGTCCGGACGGACCTGACTGCCGTCGACCGCCGGCAGTTAGGTCGCGACGAGGCCGACGGCGACCACCGCGAGCGCGAGTCCGGCGACGTTCGTCGCGGAGAGTTGGGCGTCGAAATAGAAGACGCCGACGACCGCCGGGACGACGAAGTACAGGGCGGCGATCGCCGAGACGATCGCCATGTTCCCGCGTGCGAGACCGGCGTAAAAGCAGATCGACGCGGCCGCGAGGAACGCCCCGGAGACGAGCGCGAAGGTGATGTCGACGCGAGTGCCGACGATGGGGCGGCGCAGGGAGAGCACGTAGCCGCCGACGATCACGAGACTGGCGACGTAGGAGAGAAAGACCGCGTTCACGGGCGAGAGCGATCGCGTCGCGACGCCGCCGGTCACCGCCCAGCCGCCGTAGAGGAGCAATGCGCCGAGTGCGAACAGAATCGCCGTACTGACCATGGGGTCGGCTTTGGCGTCACTCCGATAAACGTTCCGTTCGCGCGGACTGTTCCGCCCGCGGGACGACCCGCCGTCGGAGGATCACCGATCGTCGAGGACCCGCTGCTCGCTCTCCCCGGGCAGAATGTCGCCCAGCGAGCCGCCCAACGCCATCGCGGTGAAGACGACCGACACCTGACAGCAGTTGACCCACGGCTCGGTCCACGTGATCCGGCCCCACAGCGTCATCACTCCCGCGGCGGTCGCGAACGCGATCAGCAACACCCAGACGGGGCGACGCGGCACGACGCCGAAGTAAGGATTGTGGATCTGAACCTCCCGGAAATCGGCGACGTAGAGGATGCCGACGACCAGCCCGACCGTGAATACGAAGTGCAGCAGCAGCAAGCCGGGATGCGTCGCCAGGAACGAACCGATACTGAACACGCCGTCTTCGACCACCATCGGGAGGCCGATCACGACGCTGCCCACGAACGCCTCCGCCTTGTCCTTGCGGGTGAATCCGGTGATCACCTTCCCGACCGCCGCGTTGTGTGACAGTCGACTGACCAGCCGCATCGTCCGGTGTACCTCCGATCGTTCGTCCGACGTATCGACCGTCTCCTCGAGCGTCTCGAGTTGTTCGTAGACGTCGTCGAGGGTCGTCTCCTCGTGTGGCCGCTCCGACCGGGACATGCACGAACCCAGAGACCACGGCCAAATAAAGCCGAGTCTCGACCGCGATCCCGTCGGGACTCCGCCGGTTGCCGACCGGCGACGCACCGTTCCGCCGGGCGAACCTGCCTGAAAAACCGGTATCGTTTTGCGGCCGTATCCACCACTGTGTGACTATGAGACACGTACGGGGACCGCTGTGTTCGATCGATGTCGGGGACCGAACCGTCGAGACCGAGGGCATCGACGACGTCCTCGAGTCGTACGTCGGCGGCCGGGCGCTCGGAACGAAACTCGCCCACGAGCGGGTCCCCTTCGACGCCGATCCGCTGGGGGCCGACAACCGGCTGTACTTCGCGACGGGGCCGATGCAGCACTCGACGATGAGTTTCACCGGCCGGATGTCGGCGACCGGCGTCTCGCCACTGACCGACGGTCTGCTGTCCTCGAACGCCGGCGGATTCCTCTCGCGGAACTTCACCGGAACCGGCTACAGCGCCGTCGAGATCACCGGCGCGAGCGACGACCTCGTCGTCGTCCACGTTACCGACGAGAGCGTCGAGTTCGAGGCCGTCCCGGACCTCGCCGAGGCGACCGTCCCCGAGACCTGCGAGTACCTCGAGGACGAACACGACCTCGGACCGGAACACACTGCCGTCATCGGGCCGGCCGGCGAGAACGAGGTCCGGTTCGCCTCGGTCATGACCTCGGAGGAGCGCGCCTTCGGTCGGGGCGGACTCGGTGCCGTCCTCGGCTCGAAGAACGTCAAGGCGATCACCTTCGACGGCGACTCGACCGCCGCGGTCGAGATTCCGCCGATTCAGATGGAGATCCACGGCGAGGCCGCTCAGGCCGACCACCCCATGAAGGCCCAGGGGACCACTTCGGTCGCGGAGTACGCCAACATGGTCGAGGCCCTGCCGAGTTACTACTTCGAGGACCTGTCCTTCGACGGCATCGACGGGATCAGCGGCGACCGCGTCGAGGAGAAGAAGTACAAGAAAGGCACCTGCTCGTCGTGTGCGTTCGCCTGCAAGCTGCCGACGCGGGACGAGGCGTCCGACCTCGAGACCGAGGGTCCCGAATACGAGACGCTGATGGCGTTCGGCTCGAATGCCGGCGTCGACGACATCGTCGACGTGATGCAATCGAACAAGCTGTGCGACGAGTACGGGCTCGACACCATCTCGGCGGGCGATACCGTCGCGGCCTACCTCGCCAGCGAGGACGAGTTCGGCAACGTCGACCTCATCCACGATCTCGTCGAGCGGATCGCCTACCGCGAGGGCGTCGGCGACACGCTCGCCGAGGGTATCGACCGGGTCCACGACGATCTCGGCGTCGAGAACTGGTCGGTCAAGGGCATGGAGTTCGCCGCCCACGACGGCCGCACGTTGAACGGCCAGGGACTCGCCTTCGCAACCTCGAACCGCGGTGCCGACCACATGTACGCCGAGTTCTACCCCTACGAGTACCCGCTCGTCGACGCCGACGACGCCTTCGACAAGGAGGGGCTGGACGCCAAACCGCCGCAACTCGTCGAACTCGAGAACATCAACGCGATCAAGGACAGCGCCGTCTTCTGTAAGTTCTCGCGGGATTTCCTCTCCCAGGACCGCATGGAGACGCTGCTGGACGCCGACTACGACGAGTTGCTCGCGCTCGGCGGCGAGGTCGTCGCGATGGAACGCCACTTCAACAACAAGCGCGGCTTCGATCGGAGCGACGATACCCTGCCCTACGAACTTCCGGACTTCGAGCGGGGGCTCGACGAGTACTACGCCGAGCGCGGTTGGAACGACGACGGGACGGTCCCCGACACGCGGTTCGAGGGCGGAAACGCCGCGACGCCGGCCGACGACTGAACGCACGGCCGACGGTCCCGGCTCGAAACGTCCGACTGCGGCGGGACCGTCACCGTTCAGTCGATCGGGATCCGGGTGACCCGCCGCTCGGGCGTTCTGATCGGAACGTCGCGGGTCGCCGCTCCGTCTTCGGATCGCTCCTCGAGTTCCGCGAGGCGGTGTTGAATGCCGTTGTGGTGGCCCGCGCCGATCACCGCGACTATGTCGTGTCCCTCGCGGCGGAGGGCGTGAAGTCGCTCCGCCATCGATCGGTCGCGCCGGTCGATCATCACCGCCGCGATTTCGGGAACCAGTCGCCGCAGGTGGTCGATCGCGGGCTGGACGTCGTCGCCGCTCGTGATCTCCGCGACCGGCAGCGAGAGCAGTTCGATTCGGTCGGCGTACTCCTCGGCCCCCATCGACTGCAACCGGAGCATCGCCTTCGGGAGCGTCAGCGGCCCGAGCCGACGCGAGAGCGCGAGCATGGTCTCCTCGATCGGGTCGTCGATGAGCGCGATATCGGTGTCGCGCTCGGCGGCCGTTTCGATCGCCGCTTCCATATCTGTCCGTTCGGGATCGAGGCCGTACAAGCGGACGATCGTCCGCTGGAGCCCCCGCACCACGCTGTAGGCGGCCGCGGCCGATGGCGGCAACTCGCGGGTCAGTTCGGCGCGGTTCGGACCGACCTCCCGCTCGAGGCGCTCGAACCGGGCGTCGTCGAGTTCGACGGCGACGAGATCGGGCTCCACCTCACGGATGGTGTCCCGGACGCGCCGGCGGTGCGTCGGCGAGAAGTGAACGCTGGGGACGAGGGTGACGGTTCCGTAGTCGGACATCCCCGCAACCTTCGTCCGCCACGGGCTTGAACCCACCACCGTCCGTCGACCCGGGAGGTTCGCGAGTCGACAGCCCCGGCGTTAGCCGCCGTCTTCGTCGTCCTCCGTCAGCGAGCGCCGGTCGTCATCGCGGGTCGGAAGCGGGCTGTCGTCGGCCCGCGAGGGATGGACGTTGAAATTGTGCCCACGATAGGGGTCGCTCTCCGGGTCGTACGACAGCTCGCTGCGCTCGAACAGGTAGATAAAGAAGCCGAGCAGCGGGAGACAGAACGTGATCCCCGCCCACTTTTTCGGCGGCTCGAGACCGACCCGGCCGGCGTCGTAGTAGGCGACCGCCGTCAGGCCGAGGTGCCAGGCGAGCGGGATTCCGACGAGGATCGCAAGGAGACCCGTGCGCATGTGCAAACGTAGGGCTCGAGAGTATAAAACGGCCGGCCAACGTGTGCACCCAGCCAGGTTCGATCGGCGTGCCGAGAGCCGGCGTTCACGATCGGATCGCCGACGATTTCCTCTCGGGCACTCGACCGCGGCCGGCGTTCCGGCGGTTCGATCTCGAACACGGGGCGACACGCTCGGACGTCTCGGCCGTGAGGCGCGCTCAACTACGTCGTCCCCGTTCCGTCCTCGAAACGACCAGCAGCCCGGATTGACCCGGTTAGTTGACGTCGAACTCGATCGCCGCGCCCTGTCCGAAGCCGACACAGAGTGTCGCCAGCCCGAGGCCGCCGCCGCGCTTCTGGAGTTCGTTGATCAGGGTCACTGGTAGGCGAGCGCCCGACGCACCCAGCGGGTGACCGAGCGCGATCGCACCGCCGTTGACGTTGAAGATGTCGGGGTCGATGCCGAGTTCGTCGCGCGAGTAGATCGACTGGCTCGCGAAGGCCTCGTTGAGTTCGACGAGATCGTAGTCGTCGATGTCGCGGCCGTTGCGCTCGAGCAGCCCCTTCGTCGCCGGGACCGGGCCGATCCCCATGACGGTGGGATCGACGCCGGCGACGTTGTTCTGTCCGATCTCGGCCATGATCTCGAGGTCGTGTTCCTCGGCGAAGGCCTCGCTGGTGATCAGCAGGGCAGCGGCCCCGTCGGAGATCTGGGACGCGTTGCCGGGCGTGACGGTACCGTCCTCCTTGAAGACGGTCGGGAGCTCGGCGAGTTTCTCCGGGGTGGTCCCCGGTCGGATGCCCTCGTCCTCCTCGACGGTGCCGTCCGCGGTTTCGATCGGGACGATTTCGTCGTCGAAGCGGCCGTCCTCGGTCGCCTCGGTGGCGCGTTGCTGGCTGCGGGCGGCGTACTCGTCCTGTTCCGCGCGGCTGACGCCGTACTCCTCGGCGACTTTCTCGGCGGTCATCCCCATCTGGAGATCCCCGAGGTCGTACAGTTCGGAGATCTTCGGGTGGATGTGGCCGTAGCTCTCGCCCATCGCGACGCGGCTCATACTCTCGACGCCGCCGGCGATGATGGCGTCTCGGTTGCCGGCCGCGATGGCGTCGGAGGCGGAGATGACCGACTGCATCGAGGAGGCACACCAGCGGTTGATCGTCGTCGCCGGAACCGACTCCCCGAGTTCCGAGAGGAGGGCGATGACGCGGGCGAGGTTGTTGTCCTGCTCCTCGCGCTGCTGAGCACAGCCCCACATCAGATCGTCGATCTCCTCCCCGGAGAGACCGGTTTCGGCCAGAATCTCGTCGATCAGCGGGACCGAGAGATCCTCGCTGCGAACGTCGGCGTACACGCCGTCTTCTTTCCCCTGCGGAGTCCGGACTGCCTTGACTACGACTGGCGTCTGTGACATATACTACCGCATGCCCCTCACGAACTTAAATCCGGTCGAACTCTCGAGGGCGGGAAAAGGGTTTACGCGACGCGAACGCCGCCGAGCGGCGCTTTCCGGACAGGTGGTGACGGTGCTCCTCGAGTCCGGTGGGTGAAAGTGGCGTTTCACCTAGCGGTGTTGCCTTATTACAAGGGCCGGATGGAAGGAATATGGATCGGAGAACGACCGTGATCGCGGTCGCCCTCGCAGCGCTGGTGGTGGGGTCGGTCATCGGTGCCGGCCTCACCGGGCCTGTTCGACGAGTGGCGGCCCGCCGGGACCGACCACGAGCGATCGGACGGGTCACTCGCCGGTAGGAGCGACCCTGAACTGACAACCTTCGCGTCCGAGGACGCGTTCGTCGAGTACTTCGATGACTCGTCGGGAACCGCTGCTCCGACTCAACCATCCGTGACGGTTCGGGCGGCCGGTGATAACGTGACGGCCGAAGCGGAAGCGGACGCCGACGACGGCAGGATTACCGACGCCGGCGGGACGGCCGACGGCAGCGCGGGCGCAACGGCGTCCGCCTCGAGCGGCGAGCCCCGCTACTCCGAGACGAACGTTCAGGAAGCGGCCCTCGACGAACCCGACGTACTGAAGACCGACGGCGAATCGGTCTACTACGCCGATCATCGCTACACGTCCCGATGGGGCGAGACGTCGATCGTCGACGTGAGCGATCCCGACGCTCCCGACACGATCGGATCGATCCCGCTCTCCGGCGACCTGCTGCTCGCAGGAGACACACTCGTCGTCCTCGGCGACGAGGAAGCCGCCGGCTACGACGTGAGCGATCCCGAGGCCCCCGACGAGCAGTGGCGGACGGACCTCGAGGCGCGGCTCGAGACGGCCCGCCTGTACGACGGTGACCTCTACCTCGTCCTCGTCGACCGGCCGGGGGACGATCCGTGTCCGATCGAACCGTACGGCGATCGGACGGTCGCGTGTACCGACGTCGTTCGCCCGGCCACGGACGCTGACGCCGACGCGGTCTATACGGCAGCCCGCGTCGAACCTGAGACGGGCCGCCTGGAAAGCGAGACAAGCGTCGTCGGCTCGCGCTCGCTGTCGGCGACCTACGTCTCGGAGAACGGAATCTATCTCTCCTATACCCGTTCGACCGACGAGTACGACCTGCGGCGGTCGTACCTCGGCAGCGAGAACGGCTCCGCGCTGCTCGACGCCGAGGCCCGCGAGCGCGTCGCGGCGCTGGACGACATCGACGTCTCCAAACGCGCCAAGGCCGTCGAACTACAGGAGATCCTCGACGACTGGCGCGATCGAACGGACGGGGACGCGCAACGGCCCTCCCATCGCGCGTTCGAAAAGGGGCTTCGCGACTACGCCGCGGCGCACCAGCGCGAACTGACGACGACGGGGATCGTCAGGATCGATATCGACGGCGACCTGTCCGTCGACGCCAGCGGTGAAGTCCCCGGTACGCCGCTCAATCAGTTCTCGATGGACGAACACGACGACCACCTCCGGATCGCGACGACGATTCCCCGAACCCACGGCGCCGACTCGGTGAACGATGTCTACGTCCTCGATTCGGACCTCGAGACGGTCGGCTCGGTGACCGGGCTCGGCGTCGACGAGCGCATCTACTCGGTTCGCTTCGAGGGCGACGAGGGCTACGTCGTTACCTACCGCGAGATCGATCCGTTCTACACGCTCGATCTCTCCGACCCGACCGATCCCACCGTCGACGGCAAACTCAAGCTCCCGGGCTTCTCGGAGTACCTCCACCCGCTCGAGGACGACCTCGTGCTCGGCATCGGTCAGGAGGACCGCCATCCCAAGGCGACGCTGTTCGACGTGAGCGATCCGACCGACCCCGTCGAACTCGACTCGGAAATCCTCTCCGGCGAGTACGGCAGCGATATCAGTCGAACGCACACCGCCTTCCTGCAGGACGAGGCCCACGGCGTCTTCTTCATGCCGGCCAGCCAGGGCAGCTACGTGTTCGACTACGAGGGCGGCGATCTCGAGGAGGTCGCCCGCGTCGACGTGGGTGGGTCCGGAACCCGCGCGATGTACGTCGGTGACCGTCTCTACGTCTTCGGGGAGGACCAGGCGGTCGTCCTCGACGAGACGACCTGGACGGAAGAGACCCGCATCGATCTGTAACGCTGCAGGCCGTTTCGTACGGACCTGCCACGGTGACCGTCCCCACTCTCTCGCGGGGGAGGGGAATCCTTTTGCCCGCCGTTTCGTAATGCCACGCCATGGACGGCAACGAGACGGTCGACCGGTCCGATGCCGACGGTCCGGAGCGATCCGACGACCCGACCGGCACGGCCGACGACTCGAGCGACGGCGACGCGTCGATGCCGGGCGTTCCGGACCCCGACCCGCAGGAGAGCGGCGTTCCCGACGACGTCCGGAAGTACGCCCGCTTCAAGAAGATGGACGGCGCGCAGTACGACCGCGTCAACGAGTTCCTTCGGGATCGGACCTACATCACCGCTCGCGAGTGGGCCATCGCCCGCCTCTGTTCGGACTTCCGGACCGAGACCGGCGTCGAGATGACCAAGATCGGCGAGAACCTGCCCGATCTGGTCCCGTTTATGACCGACACGTACTCGCCGCAGGCGGTCAACCAGGCCCGCTCGTCGTTCGAGGACAAGGTCCGGACGGCCGGCGCGACCTTCCTCTACGGCGCGATGTGTGACTTCTTCACCGCCGAGGAACTCGACGACGTGATGTACGAGGCCACCGAAGTCGCCAAGTTTTTACTCGAGGTCGAGGGCGTCGACCTCGCGGTCGAGGACGAACTCGAGGCTGAAGAACGCATCTCGAGTGTCATGCGCGAGGTTCGCGAGGCCAGCGAGGAGTTGCGCGCGGCGGACCTCGCCGAGAGCGAGGAGGAGGCGGCGAGTGACAGCAAACGGTAATATGGCTGTAGTGAGTCGGCACAGACATGACCGACTCTCGTGATGGACGGTCGGGCTCGGCCGACGACGGCGACCGCTCGCCCGAGTTGATCGGTGCCGGCATCGGCGTCCTCGCGCTGCCGGTGTTCGGCTATCTCGGGCTCGTCCTGTTCGGACAACCGATCTTCGGCGCGTTCGTCGGGCTCGTAATCGGTCTCGGGATCTCCTTGGCGTTTCCCGCGTTCGTGGAAGCGAACGACCGCGGTGACCTCGAGACGACTCCCGAACCCCCCGGCGATCGGCTCCGTCGGTTCCACCGCACGGCGGCCGGGCTCGCGCTCCCGCCGGCGGGGATCCTATTGTTCGCGTGGCGGTTCGTCAACGAGAACGTCCTGCTCGGAGCCCTCGCGACGGCCGTGATCGGGGTGGCGATCTACGCCCCGCTCGCGGTGTTGCTGCCGCGACGGCACTCCTGATACGGGCTGCTGTAACTGTTTACCGGAGCGATCGCAGGACGGCTCGCGGTCACTCCGGAAACGACTTACAGCGGTCCGTATGACGGCACGGCCAGCAGCCGGCCGCTCGTTGCGCTTGCGCGTCCGCTACTTAAGCCTGCTCGAGGGCTATGCCACTCGCATGACGGATCTTCCACTGGCACCCGAAGGCGGCTGGGAATCGCTCTATCTCGCGGGCGACTGGACCGACAGCGCGGGACGAAGTCCCGCGAGCAGTCGGACGCAGTCCGACGACGCCGGCGATCGTGACACGATCACCGTTGAGAACCCTTACACGCGCGACGCGATCGCGTCCATTCCGGCGGGGACCGAAGCCGACGTCGAGCGGGCCTACGAGACCGCTGCGTCGGCACAGGAGGCGTGGGCTCAGCAACCGCCACAGGCCCGTGCGGGCGTGATCAACGCGGCCGTCCAGTTCGTCGAGGACCACCGTGAGGAGATCGCCGAACTCCTGGCCCGCGAGTCGGGGAGTACGCGGGTCAAGTGCGAGGCCGAATTGGGGACCGCGATCGGGATGCTGCAACAGGCCGCCAGCTACCCGTTCCGGATGGACGGCCAGCACGCGGACTCGATCACGCCGGGCAAGGAGAACGTCGCCGAGCGAGTGCCGGTCGGCGTCGTCGGCGTCATCTCGCCGTGGAACTTCCCGCTGCATCTCTCGATGCGGGCGGTCGCGCCGGCGATCGCGACCGGCAACGCGGTCGTCCTCAAACCCGCCTCGAACACGCCGATCACGGGCGGCCTGCTGCTCGCGCGGATTTTCGAGGCCGCCGGCGTCCCCGAGGGCGTCCTCAGCGTCGTCCCCGGCCGCGGCTCCGAGATCGGCGACGCGGTCGCCGGTCACGAGATCCCAAGGACCATCGCCTTCACCGGCTCGACCGAGATCGGACAGGGGGTCGCCGCCACGGCGGCCCGCAACTGCGCCCTACCCGCGATGGAACTCGGCGGGAACAACGTCCACGTCGTCACCGACGAGGCCGACCTCGAGCGGGCTGTCGACGGCGGCGTCTTCGGCTCCTTTCTCCACCAGGGACAGATCTGCATCTCGATCAACCGCCACCTGGTCCACGAGGACGTCTACGACGACTACGTCGACGCGCTGGCCGACCGGGCCGCGTCGCTGCCGACCGGCGATCCGACCGACGACGACACCGTTATCGGTCCCATCATCGACGAGAGCCAGCGCGATCAGATCCTCGAGTACGTCGTGGAATCGGTCGACGCGGGTGCGACCCTCGAGACCGGCGGCGACCACGACGGACTCGTCGTCGAACCCACAGTCCTCTCCGACGCCGACAACGACATGGCCGCGGCCTGTAACGAACACTTCGGCCCCGTCGCGCCCGTGATTCCCTACGCGAGCGACGACGAGGCGATCGAACTGGCCAACGACACGGTCCACGGCCTCTCGGGGTCGGTCCACAGCGAAACCCTCGAGCGGGCCCGCCGGATCGCGGACGGAATCGAGACGGGGATGATCCACATCAACGACCAACCGGTCAACGACGAGCCGCACGTCCCCTTCGGCGGGATGAAGCAATCGGGCATGGGCCGGTACAACGGCGAGCAGATCCTCGAGGAAGTGACGACGACGAAGTGGATCTCGGTCCAGCACGAGCCCCGCGAGTACCCGTTTTGAGAGCCGCGCAGTCGCGGGACCGGCGGTTTCGACCGTTCCTTCCATTGTCCGCGTTCGACTCGAGCGAGACCCGCTACTCGCTCCGTCCCGCTCACGCCGGGGTTGTCTGAGCGACGGTCCGACCGACGGCGAGTCCGGGCGCTGTCGTTCGAGACGGCTCCGCCGTCTCGGGGCGACGGAAGGTGCCGCTTGCACCTTCCGAACCGCGACTTCTCTCGTTCAAATCCCGCGTCTCACAGAGACGACTCTCACCGTCGTTCGAGTCGGTATGCGAGGGTTGGGATTTGAACCCAAGGACCCCTACGGGAGCGGGTCTTAAGCCCACCGCCGTTGGCCTGCTTGGCTACCCTCGCACAGAAGCGCACCCGAGGGTTGTCGCGGGGCGGGGATGTGCGTTTCGGTGTGCGCTCGCCGCTGCCGGCCATGAGTCCCTACCAGTCGACGCTCAACGTGCCGTCGCCGTGGGGGTCGGGCGCAATCTCTTCGTCGGTTCGGCGGTCGACGACGTGGATGCAGCCGTCGTCTTTCTTGGCCGGACAGATCTCCGCGGCGCGAACGTTGTGCTCGAGGTCGTCCTCGTCGATGAAGTACTCGTTCGGCTGGGCCATGCCGGAGGCGATGGACATCTCCCAGTTGTCGCTGACTTCGGCGCACTTGCCCGCGCCGAAGCACTTGTTCGCCTCGAAGACGATCTTGTAGGGTTTTTCGTCGACCGGCGGCGCATCGGCCGAGCCGATGTCGCTGGCGCGCTGAATGCCGTCGTTGCTCATTGTGTATTCCTTCGGCCGCGTCGTCTTTCACGTTACGGTTGGGGCGACATCGGAGAGTCCGAGAGCGGTCTTACGCCGAGACTTCGCCCTTCGGTTCCGGCAGATCGTAGCTGACGCCGGTCAGTGCTTCCGAGACCGTCCACAGTCGGCGGGCCGTCTCCTCGTCGTAGGAGCGATCCGAGGAGGCCTGTCGTTCGGGCGCGCCGCGCATGTTCAGCAGGCCGCCGGGGCCGTAGTACGCGCCGCCCTCGGCCCCCGGCGCGGTCGCGGCGTACAGCGTCGGCAGCGCACCCATCGCAGCCGACTGCGCGACCACCGTGTTCAGGACCCACATCGCCGTCTTTCGAAGCCGACTGCCGCTCCGTTCGGGGCCGCGAAACTGCAGCCGTGTATTCGCGTAGCCCGGATGCACGACCATGCTCTCGGCGTTCATCCCTGCGGTGAGGAACCGCCGCTCGAGTTCGTACGCGAACAGCACGTTGGCCAGTTTCGACTGGGCATAGGCCGCCCACTTGTCGTACGCGTCCGCGCTCTGGAGGTCGTCGAAATCGATCTCGCCGCGCTCGTGAACGCCGCTCGAGACGGTGACGACTCGCGCCGGTTCGCCCTCGTCGGTCGTCAGGGTCTCGAGCAACAGGCCGGTCAGCGCGAAGTGGCCGAGGTGGTTGACGCCGAACTGGGTCTCGAACCCGTCGTCGGTCTCCGACCGCGGGATCGCCATGACCCCCGCGTTGTTGATCAGGACGTCGATCGGCTCGTCCGCGAGTCGGTCCGCGACGGACCGGACCGACTCGAGGTTCGCCAGGTCACACTCCTCGACGCGGAGGTCGGCATCGGGGACGTCCTCGCGAACGTCCCGAGCCGCCTCCTCGCCGCGCTCGGTGCTTCTGGTGGCCATGATCACCGTCGCACCGTTGCGCGCGAGTTCGCGGGTCGTCTCGAGGCCGAGACCGCTGTTCGCGCCCGTGATGGCGATCGTGCGTCCGCGCTGGTCGGGAACGTCTCCGGCTGTCCAACTCATACCACACGCTAGTGCTGCCGTCCCTAAATGGATACCAGGCGAGTTACTCGGTATCGACGGCGACCGACTCGAGGACGATGGGGTCCGTCGGCCGATCGTCGCCGTCGGTGTCGACGCTGCCGATTTCGTGGACGACGTCCATTCCGTCGGTGACGGT
>NZ_JNCS01000016.1 GCF_000731985.1 Natrinema altunense | reverse complement strand
TGGGGTCGGAGGGATTTGAACCCCCGATCTACTGATATCTCCGGTGCGCCTCGGAACTCCAGAGGGTCATCACACGAGCACTGATCAGGTGCCCGATCAGTATATCAGTCTGGAGTGTCGTCCCGGGCGCGTTGCCTCTGGAGTCAGCCGCCATGCCTGGCTTGGCCACGACCCCTCGAGTCCCAGTTGGGGGATGTACCGTAAAGTGGTTTCGATTCGGACCGGAATCGCCCTACAGCCACGGGGCCCGTCCCGCGGTGTCCGTCCCGTCGTCGCCCGGATACGCGTTCGGCTCCTCGTCACGCTCCGCGGCCGGCGGCTCGCTCGAGGCGCTTGCACCGCCGCCGTCGGTCACCGCGCCCATCCGCGCGGTCGTATCGTCCGCGTCGGCGTCCGGCTCGGGACTCGAGTCGGCGTCGGCGGACTCCCGGAACGGGAACTCGATGGCGAGCAGGGCGGCGACGAGCAGGGCGACCAGCGGGGCCTGACCGAAGGTCATCCAGAGCAGGGACGGCGGGAGCAGGCCGAGCGCGACGGCGCTCCCGAAGCGGAACCGATCGATGTCCATGTACTCCCGCAGGTACGGCCCGGTCAGCGCGATGGTTAGCGCGAAGGCGACGCCGACGGCTGCGGCCAGCGTCGCGTTGACCACGAGCTTGCGCTCGGTCATCAGCGAGAACGTGGCCCCGGAGGGCTCGAGACTCGCGACCAGACCCAGCCCGATGATGACGGCGGGGTTGGGGAGGTAGTCGCCGATCGTCGCGCTGGCGGTCTTGGCCGCGATGGCGGCGATCACCAGCGCCGCGAACCGCTCGAAGATCACGGTATCGACCACGCTCTCGATCGTCGGCGCGAGCGCGGCCTGCACTGCCGACAGCAGTATCAGCGGGATACCGACAAGCAAGACGACCGCCGCCTGCTCGCGGGCCGTCCCGTTCATCTCCGCGAGGATCACGGCGACGGTGGCGCTCCCGCCGAAGATCAACAGCCCGACCTGAATCGCATCGAGCGGGTTGTTGAGCGCCCCGGCCAGGATCAACGCGGGGAAGACGCCGTCGACTAGCGGCAGCATCATGACCAGCGCGAGGAGCCTGGCGTTACCCCCGATGATGCGCTCCATCTGGAGCGCAACTGGGTGTTGTGACGTACTCATCGATCAGAGTCGATGGCCGTGACCCGAGGCCTGCGGGTGATATGATGGACAATCCCGTCCCGACCGGTCCGGACGCCAGTCGATCGGAGTGGGAATAAGGCCTCGAGCTGTGAGTTTCTGTGTAAAATTCCCGAAGGTGGCAACGGAGACGGCACTCATCCGGCCAGCGGTTCGGGCGTCGGCTGCACTCACAGCGAACATACTCCGACAGATGGGTGGATTGTCAATAAACGTTGCGTGGGACTCCATTTCACGATCCGGTACCGTTCCGACAGTGGCGGCCAGATCCGAACGGAAATGCACAGGTCTGACTCGGATGTGGGCACTCGTAAGCGAGATTGCCCCGCGTCCAGGCAGACACAATGATTCTCATTCGCACACGAAAGTTCAGGAAGGACGCCGACCGCTCGAGGGAGACGGCCCTCGAGAACGCGACCGCGGGTCCAGGTACTAGCGGGCCGCATCACCCGTTGCGGGGGTTGTCAACCGTTGACGCCCGCGGAAATCTCGCAACGCTTTTTGCCCGGGGGGCCGGACGGTTTACATGGCGAACGACGTTCCCGAGCACGAGCCCTATTCTTCGAAACTGCAGGTACCGGAAGCGCTAACGTTCGACGATGTCCTTCTCCGCCCCAAGGAGAGTCGCGTCGAACCCGACGACGCTGACCTCACGTCGAACGTCTCGAAAAACGTCGAGGTCTCCGTCCCGATCCTCTCGGCGGCGATGGACACCGTCACCGAGAGCGACATGGCCATCGCGATGGCCCGCCACGGCGGCCTCGGCGTGCTCCATCGCAACATGAACGTCGACGAGATGGTCGAAGAGATCGGTCGCGTCAAGAGCGCCGACGAACTCATCATCCCGCTGGATTCGGTCGTCACCGCCTCCCCGGAGATGTCGGTTCGCGAAGTCGACGAACTGATGGCCCGTCACGGCGTCGGCGGCGCACCCGTCGTCAACACCAACGGCGAAGTCCTGGGGATCATCTCGAGTACGGACATTCGGCCCCACCTCGAGGTCAACGAGGACGATCCGGTCACCGAGGCGATGACCGACGAGGTCATCACGGCTCCCGAGGACGTCGACTCCCGCGACGCGTTCGAGTTGATGTACGACCACAAGATTGAGCGCGTCCCAGTCGTCGACGACGAGAACCTCCTCGTGGGACTGGTCACGATGCAAGGCATCCTCCAGCGCCGCGAGTACAAGGAAGCCGTCCGCGACGAGGACGGCCGCCTCCGCTGTGGCGTCGCCGTCAGCCCGTTCGAGCAGGACCGTGCGGTGGCCGCCGACGAGGCCGGTGCGGATGTCATCTTTATCGACACCGCGCACGCGCACAACCGGAACGTCATCGAAGGAGCCCGCGAGATCACGGACGCCGTCGATGCGGACGTCGTCGTCGGCAACATCGGGACGCGAGAGGCGGCCGAGGCCCTCGTCGACTTCGCCGACGGGCTGAAAGTCGGCATCGGACCGGGGTCGATCTGTACGACCCGCGTCGTCTCGGGTTCGGGCATGCCCCAGATCACGGCCGTCGCACAGGTCGCCGACGTAGCCGCCGAACACGACGTGCCCGTGATCGCGGACGGCGGTATCCGCTACTCCGGCGACGCGATCAAGGCGATCGCCGCCGGCGCGGACGCGGTGATGCTGGGCTCGTACTTCGCCGGCACCGACGAAGCGCCCGGCCGCGTCGTCACGATGAACGGCAAGAAGTACAAACAGTACCGCGGCATGGGATCGGTCGGCGCGATGAAGTCCGGCGACGGCGACCGCTATCTCAAGGACGAACCCGAGGAGGAAGACGAGTACGTCCCCGAAGGCGTCGAAGCGGCAACCCCTTACAAGGGTACGCTCAAATCCGAGCTCCACCAGCTCGCCGGCGGCATGCAGTCGGGCATGGGCTACGTCGGCGCGGAAACGATCCCCGCGTTCAAGGAACGGTCGGAGTTCGTTCGCGTCTCCTCGGCCGGACAGGCCGAGAGCCACGCCCACGACGTCGTGATCACCGACGAAGCGCCGAACTACTCGCCCGACAGCGAGTAACGACCACGACCCACTCGAGTGACTCCTCACCCCAGTTCCGTCCGGCGGATCTTGCCGGTCGCCGTCGTCGGCAGTTCGTCGACGAACTCGATCTCGCGTGGGTACTCGTATGCTGCCAGTCGCTCTCGCACGCGGTCACGAATCGTCGTCCGGAGCTCGTCCGAGCCGGTCTCCCCCGCGACCGGCTGGACGACGGCCTTGATGATCTCACCTCGCGTGTCGTCGGGAACGCCGACGACGCCGACCTGTTCGACGGCATCGTGCTCGAGGATCGTCTCCTCGACCTCGCGGGGGGCGACCCGGTAGCCGCTCGTGACGATGAGGTCGTCGTCGCGGGAGACGAACCGGACGTACCCCTCTTCGTCGCGTTTCGCGAGGTCACCGGTGAGGTGCCACTCTCCGAGAGTTACCTCCGCCGTCTTCTCGGGGGCGTTCCAGTACGCCTCGAAGAGCACCGGATCGTCGCCGCGCCGAACGGCGATCTCGCCGACCTCGCCCGGGTCCACGGGCTCGCCCTCGTCGGGATCGACGACCGCGACGTCGTGCCCGGGGACGGGTTTTCCCATACTGCCCGGCATCGCGGGAAACCACTCGCGGCAGTTCGTGACCAGCAGGTTCGCTTCCGTCTGCCCGTACAGTTCGTTGACGACTGTCCCCGCCAGTTCCTCGTCGGCCCACTCGAGGATCTCCGTGGTCAGCGGTTCGCCGCCCGAGCAGATCGCCGCGAGCGAGAGGTCGTAGCGCTCGGTCAGCTCGGCGACCGTCATGAGCATCCGGATCGCCGTCGGCGGAACGAAGGCGTTGGTCACGTCGAATTCGGCGGCGATCTCGAACGCGGTTTCGGGATCGAACGATCCCATCGGGTAGCCGACGACCGGCCGGCCGTAGTGCCACGCGGGGAAGACGAGATCGCCCAGCGCGCCGATCCACGCCCAGTCGGCGGGCGTCCAGTAGACCGAGTCGCCGCGGACGTTCCGCTCGAAGTACATCGAAAACGCCGGGCAGTGGCCGATCCAGACCCCGTGGGTGTGGAGGACGACTTTCGGATCGCCGGTACTCCCGCTCGTGTACATGATGATCGCCGGCGTGTCGACATCGGTTTCGGCGATATCGTACTCGCTCGAGCGCCCATCGACTGCCGCCTCGAAGGTTCGAACGGTCGCGTTCCCGATACGACGCGCCTCCGGATCGGCGTCCACCACGAGTACGTGCTCCAAGGCCGGGCAGTCCGATGCCACGGCGCGGATCGTGTCCCACTGGGCGGCGTCGACGACGGCGACCCGCGCGTCGCTGTCCCGCAGTCGGTAGCCCAGCGCGTCGTCGCCGAACAGCACCGATAACGGGAGCGACACGGCCCCGCGCTTCCAGCTTGCGAGGTGCGTGAGGACGTTCGCCGGTTTCTGCGGCACGACGACCGCGACCCGGTCGCCGCGGTCGACACCCATAGACTCGAGGGCGTTCGCGACGGCATCGGACCGCCGATCGAGTTCGTCGAAGCTGTACGTCTCGCGGCGGCCGTCCGGATACGCCTGGAAGAGCGCCGGCAGATCGCCGTCCGGATGTTTCCCTACGAGATCGGTGGCGGCGTTGAATCCCGTCGGAACGTCCCACTCGAACGATTGACGGGCCGCTTCGTAGGAATCCCCCTCGAGGGAGACATGCCACGTCATAGCGCGTCCTACAACGAAGCCCGAAATAAACCGTCGGGCGAGTCGCGATCGACGGACCGACGCCACGCGAGTTCAGAGGCGAGGGAACCGGGGCGTCTCGACGACTACGTCCACGCCCTCGAGTCGCGGGTCCGATTGCAACTCGGTCACGAGTTCGCGTTGCGGGTCCGCGGTTCGCGATTGGGACAGCGTCCGCTCTTCGTATTCGATGTCATCCTCGTCCTCTCGCCACGTGACGACGAGTCGTGCCCGGCGCAGCCGCGTTCCGGTGACGAGTCGGAGTTCCTCGAGAGCCTCGAGCGGAACGGCGAAGTTCCGGTCGTCGAACGCCGCGACCTCCGGGGGCGACAGCTCCGCGACCGCCGCTCGATCGCGTTCGCCCATATCCGCCCGCAGGAGCAGCGATCGAAACGATTCGCCGACGAAACACCACAGCAGCCGTTCGTCGGTCACCACGATCTCCCAGAATTCGATCGAGGTCGGTCGCTGCCGGAACCAGTGCGTGAGTCGTGCGATGATGGTCTCGCTCGTCATCGGGTCGTCATCGGCGGGGTCAGTCTCGGTCTTGGCTGGGTCGGTCGCCGATCGGGAGCCAGTATGGTCGGTCACGTGCGATCACCGCTCGAGCAGCGCGTGGAGGTCTACGGGCAGTTCGTCCCCGTCCTGTGTGGCGAGGGAAACCCCGATGAACAGGACGACTGCCACGAGGAGCGCGACGGTACCGACCGGGAACGGGTCCGGGTACGGGTAGGTCGCCATGATACCGTCGGCGAGCCCCCCGTAGCCGGCGGTGTCCGCGGCCATCGGGATCGCGCTGTAGAGGACGTTGACGACGAGCCCGCCGACGATCGCAGCGATAGCGCCCTCCTTCGTTGCCCCCTTCCAGTTCATTCCGAAGACGGCGATCGGGACGAACGCGGCGGCGAAGAAACCCCAGCCGATCGTCCCGAGGATACCCACCAGCGCGTCGGAGAAGTACACGACACCCGTCGCGAGCACCGTCAGACCGGCGAGGGAACCCTGCGTGACTCGGAGTTCCGTCTTGTCCCGCTCGATCGGGCGGCCTAGCGCTCTCGGAATGTCTCGAGAGACGGCCGCCGCGCCGATGTTGAGGAACGAGTCGCTCGTCGACATGATCGCGGCCAGCAGCGCCGCGAGGATGAGCCCCGCGACGATGCTCGGCGTGTACTCGAGGACGAAGACCGGACCGACCTCGCTGGCGCTGAACGTCTCCTGGATCTCGCCGGCCTCGACCATCGATCGCATCGAGAGGCCCGCCGAGAAGGCGATCAGGCTCGAGACGGCATACGAGAGGGCGGCGATCGGTGCGCCCCACTTCAGGATCTCGAGGTTGCGGCTCATGTAGAACTTCGTGATCAGGTGGGGTTGGCCGGCGGACCCGACCGAGAAGAGGATCCACCACGCGATGGCGACGAGGATCGCCGTCGTCGAACCGGCCATCGCGCCGAACGGCGAGATGAGGGCGGGGTCGGCGGTCGCGAGGTTGCGGGAGATCGTCTCCATCCCGCCGCCGAAGGACATCGCGTAGGCGAAGACGAACACCGCGCCGGTGATCATCGTCAGCGCCTGTAGGAAGTCGGTCCAGACGCCGGCGATCATCCCGCCGAGCATGCTGTAGAGCAACAGGATGAGCGCGCCGCCGAGCAGGCCCCAGATGACCGGAACCCCGAAAATCGCACGCATGACGAACTGCAGGGCCGCGAGGTTCGTCGCGAGGTAGGCGATCACGCCGACGACGACGGCGAGACCGGTGAGTCCGCGCACCCAGTCGCTCTCGTAGCGGACGTACATCCCGTCCGCCAGCGTCAGGACGTTCCGGATGTCCGCGAGCAGTCGTAGCCGCTTGGCGAGGACGATCCAGGTGAGGAGAAATCCGAGCGGCGCGGTAAAGAAGATCCAGAGCGCGGTCGCACCGAACTCGTAGACGAGTTCCGGGCCGCCGACGAACCCGAACCCGGACTGGATGACGGAAAAGGCGGTCATCGCGAGCACCCAGGTCCCGATGCTCTTGCCGGTGATCAGGAAGTCGCCGGTCGTCTGCGTTCGCATGTAGCCCCAGATCCCGATCAGGACGACGACGAACAGGTAGACCGCACCGAAACCGACGATGATCGGATCGTCCGCGACCGGGATCCCCTCGGTCTGCAGCGGACCGGTCCCGAGCGCTGTTCCGTCACTCATCCTCACCACCTTCGTCGGCCGTTCCGCCGGAGCCGTCTGTGCTGGTTGGTCTGTCGATCCGTCGCGGTACGAGGGGAAGGTCCGCGTCACGCTGTCGGCTCCGGGCTTCGCTGATGATGGTGTCGACGATAGCCTCGCTACCGATTCGATCGAAAATCAACGAGAAATAGATCGCGGTGAACGCGGGTACGAGCCACAGGAGCGCGAAATAGACGAGCGTCGGTCTCGGGACGCCGAACGCGTACGTGTAGCTCGTAACGTCCGGACTCCAGAGCACCCAAATCCCGGTAAGTCCAGCGATGAAAGCCCCGGCGAGCACGGTGACGAGACCGTTGAAAGGCGCGAGCAGGGAGCCGCGATGTTCGACGGTCGCGGACGCGACGACGGCGAGGATGAACACCGCTGCGACGTAGGAGAACACCCGATACCAGCCGAGGCTCGCCGTGACCAGCGCTCCGAGTGCGAGCAGGCCGATCACTCCCATCAGCGCGTTTCGTGGCATACTCTCCCCCGAACGCCACGTTTCGGGACGTCGTCGGTTCCGGTTCGAGCGAATCGGTCCGTCCATCCGCGTTTGCGATACGGACTTCTGACGGGTCCGTCTCGAGCGATGTGCGCCCCGCGAGTGTCAGTAGGTAACATGACTCTCTAGCAGACACGAAACCACGAACTCCTATTTGAAAGATTCGCCAGTAAGACGGTTGTATGGGAATAAAGATCGTCTTATCGGCGGTTCCGACGCCACCACGGTCGCTATGTGTCGGTGGACGGCCACTCGAGGGCGATCGAGACGACTGCAAGCCGGGGTCCACTTCGGTCGCGACGGCTAGATGTCCATCGGCGGGGTGGTGAACGCCCCTTCGTCGAGTTCCGGATCGTACTCCTCGATCGCCGCTCGGACCAGCCGAAACACGCCGGCCTTGCTCCAGCGGGCGGTGTTGACGTGCAGATCGTAGAACGAGCGGTCGCCGATGTCGATCTCGTAGTACGATTCGTATCGGCCCGCCTCGCTGACCTCCCGCACTCGCATCTCGGCTTCGGTCTCAGTGCGGTCGTCGATCCGCTCGAGGCGGACGGTCTCCGGGGCGTCGAGCCAGATCCGTAGGTCCGCGCGGTCGCCGGCGAGCCAGCCGGCGAGCCGGGACTCGAGGATGAACGGTTTGTTGGCCATGCCCCACTCCTCGGCGATCTGTTGGAGCCGCTGGTCTAGCGCGCGGTCGATCTCGTCGGACTCGTCGGCTTTCGCGGTCAGTTGGTTGAGGGTCATCCCCCGGTCGTCGGCGAGTTCGCGGAAGATGTCGCCCCCCGAGACGTACGGACAGCCGATCGCATCGGCGAGTCGCTCACAGAGGGTCGTTGCACCGCAGCCCGGCGGCCCGGAGACGGTGATGAAGAGGGACGTATCGATCTCCGCACTCGAACTGTCTTGTGCAGCCATACTCGATGGTCTCGGCCCCACATCAACAACGTTCCGCTCTTTCGGAACCGGCACCGTCGGGTCGCCGCGCGGAGTCGAGAGCCGAACGCGTCACAAGTGCGTTCGATCGGGATTCGATTGCCGGTCGATCGTAACCACACGACCGCTACTGCGGCACGAACGCGTTTCCGCACTCGGTACAGGTCAGCCGGAAGTTCCCGTCATCGGTGAGTTCGAGGCCGTGGCCGACCTCGTCCTCGCAGTCCTGACAGTAGACCAGCGACTCGAGTTGGTCCCAGTCGTGTTTGGACTTGGGCGCGCCGAAGGCGAAGCCGACGACCTGCTCGTCACCGTCGTTGTAGCCGTGCTGGAAATCGCCGGGCTCGAACCGGATGACCTCGCCCTCGTCGACGGTGACCGTCCGGTCGTCCGTGTCGAACGTCGCTGTCCCGGCCTGGATATAGAAGACTTCTTCCTGATCGTAGTGGGTGTGCATCCCGCCCGAGAACGACTCACCGGGCTCGAGTTCGAAGTAGTTCATCGCGAAGTCCGAGAAGCCGAGCGCGTCCGAAACCGGCCGTCGGACCGAGTGGACGTCCATGGGATTGGTCTCGATGTCGACGTCGTCGATTGCGACTTTCTCCATGCGTGGTCGTTCGGCTCCCGAGACAAAAGTCCCGTGGGTGGTGATGACTGACGCTGTCCGAGGCTGGGTCCGCCGTCGGGTCGCGTTCCGAGAAGAGTAACGCATACAGTCGTCCGCCCCGGAGACGCACACGTGAACCGCCGTACGGTACTTCGGACCGCCGGAATGGCCGCGCTCGTCGGGCTTTCGGGCTGTCTCGAGGCGCTCGAGGAGCACTATCAGGGCAGTTTCCAGGGGCTGGTGCCTATCGAGATCCACAGCGAGGCCGAGCGCCACTACGACCTCACGCTCGAGGCCTACGAGTCCGGGACGAACCGGCGGACCTACGACGAGAGTTACACGGTCACGGCGAACCAGTCGGCGTCGCCCCCGCATCTCGACGCAGTCGAGCAGACCCTCCGCGTGGTCAAGTACGGCCGGGACGGCGAGGAACTGGCGTTCAGGGAGGCCACGATCACGCCGAACACGAAGTTCGTGAACGTGAAGCTCACCGACGACAATCTCATTTTGGATGTTCGCCGGAGCGGGGAACCGGACGGCCCGGGGCCGACCGCCGAGCCCGAACCGGACGAGTCCGTGACGAACGGCTCCGAACCGGCCGGATCCGCGACGAACGAATCCGGGCCGAGCGACGGCGAGACGGGAAACGGGGACGCGCCGGCACCCGAACGCGAGCCGCCGTCCGACCGCGATAGTACTACCTGAACCGATTCACACCCATCGCACAGCCGTCCTGCGAGCAGGTGTGCAGTGATGGGCAGCGGCTCCGATACCGGACGGGATCGACAACCGCATCAGGGATACGGATGGAACGCCCGCTCGAGGCGCGGTTCGAAGCCGAGTTCCGTCGGGACCGTCCGCGCTCGCTCGCCGAAGAACGGCTCGTCGGTGAACAGCGGCTGTGCGCCCGGTACCAGGACTCGGACCGCCTCGAACCCGAGTTCGTCGATATCGCGGGTCGTCAACCGAGCGGCGTACGGCGTCAGCCCGACGTCGGCCGTCCGCGAACACAGCGCCTCGAGTCGGTCGCGGCCGGTCGGCACGGGATCGGGGCCGACGCTCGTCGCCGGAACCGTCCGCTCGGTGTCGACGAACGCCTGCGCCTGTTCCGGGAACGAGGCGTACTCGCCGATCTCCCCGCCGGCATCGTCGGCGTCCGCCGGCCCGAGACTTCGGAGCTCCATCCAGTTCTGGAGCGCTTCCTCGAGCGCCGACGCTGCGGCCGCCGCGGCGTCGAGTCCAGCCGCCGAGCCGACGGCGAATGCCGGCCAGGAATCGTCGTCGGCTTCGACCTCGCGCCCCTCGAGCGCGTCCGGGTCGCGGTGAACCGCGACGGCGACGACGGGAACGTCGATGTCCTGTGTGACGAGCAGCGGCGTCACCGACAGCCCCTCGCTCCGGGCGCGGCGCTCGAGCGCGTCGAAGGCGTCCGTCTCGACCGACAGTCCGAGCGGGTCGAACGTCGAGTACCACGCGAGCATCGTCGCGTCGCGCTCGATGACTTCGGTCAGCCCCGAAAGCAGCGCGTCGACGGTCGAGGACCCCAGCCCCAGCCCGGTCGTGATCGCCGGGAGCAGCGACGCGCCGGGCTGGGGGAACTGCACCGCCGCGGCGGGCAGATGCGCTGTCTCGCCGGTCACGAGGTCCTCGCCCGGCACCCAACGGCGGTCGTCGCTCCCGTCGTCGGCCGGCGCGTCGGCCGGCCGAACGAAGTCCGTCGGTACGACCGCGTTCTCGAGGGTGGCTTCGCTCGTGCGGACGAAATCGGCCTCGCGGTAGACGCCAGCACAGTAGCGCTCGAGGCCCTCGCCGACGGCTTTCATCAGCGCTGCGTTCCAGTCGGTCGCGACGCCGGCCGCCTGTCGCGGCGCGCTCGCGTCGCTGTATGCGGCAGTGTCCGCGACCGTCGACAGGTAGTAAGGAGCCGGGAAGGACTCGATCTCGCCGATACTGGTGATCGGTCCGACGCGGTCGTCGATCGCCCCCTCGGCGCGGTCGACAGCGGCGTCGAGGGCGAGCGACGCGGCGTCGCGGTCGAGCGATCGATCCCGGCCGTCCTCGGCACACTCGCACCCGGGAACGGGCAGAAACCGGCGTCGGGCGTGGGGCACCTCGAGTACCTGCCCCATGATCGATCGCTCGTCGCCCGAGAGGACGCGCACGCACTCCCGGCCGGCGACCGCACCGGCGAATCGCGCTTCACTGCGGTCGGCCTGTGGTCCGTCGGCCCGCTCTTCGACGTTCGACGCGACGCGGGCGCGCAGACAGTCGAAACACCCCGTCGCGGGCGCGAATCCGGTGATCGCGGCGTCGACGCCCGGCATGGGGTGGCCCCCGACGCCGCCGATCTCGACGGCGATCCAGGGCGTTCCGCCCGTGCGGGCGGCCTCGTTAGCTCGGTCGAACGTCGCCGAGCCGGCGACATCGCTGACGACCGCAAAACGAGCGTCCGTGAGCGCCGCCGGCTCGGCCTCGCGGACACCGACATCGACGTCATCAAGCGCGGTGACGACCGCCTCGCGGACCGGATCGTCACCCACGACGTGGACTTGCATACTCCCCTCTGCTGGCGCGGGCGGCAAAAACGCCCCGCTCGAGTGACGACGGAACGGGATCGGTCCTCAGTCCTCGACCGCGGCCGCCGAGTCGACGTAGACGAGTTCACCCCTCGCCTCGAGCAGGCGGACGCCCCAGGTGACGGTAACGGGGACGAGCGCGGTCGTGAACACGGCGATGAAGACGAGGATCGAGAACATCTCCGCGTCGATAACCCCGGCTTCGAAGGCGACCTGTGCGATGATAATTTCGACGGTCCCGCGGCCGTTCATGCCGAAGCCGACGACCAGTCCCTCGCGGGAGGTAAGCGACGTCGGCAGCGAAAACAGCCACGAGCCGACGATCTTCCCGACGAAAGCGATCGCGACCAGACCGGCGAGGACGGCGGTGGAATCGAAGAAGACGCCGAACGTGATCTCGAAGCCGACCGTGACGAAAAAGATGGGGGCGAACAGTCCCATCGCGAGGTCGTACATGACCGTATGCATGTGCTCGTAGAGCCCGGTCTCGACGTCCGCCTGCCGGAGAAACATCCCCGCGACGAACCCGCCGATGATCATGTGGAGGTCAGCGAGCGTCGCGAGGTGGGCGAACAGCAGGGAGACGAGCAGGGCGAACGTAAACGCGGTGGTCCGATCGACGAACCCGTACCGTTCGCGCTGGCGCTCGATCGACCGCCACGCGATCGGGAGGAACCGATAGCCGATCAGGAGCGTCACTGCGAAGAACCCGATCGCCTGCAGGAGGATCATCGCGATCTCGGCCGGGTCAAGCGAGCCCACGGTCACGTAGCTATCGACGCCGGCGAACGCGATGAGGACCCCCACGTCGGAGGCGAGCGCGCCGCCGAGCAACACGTTCGCGATCCGGGTGTCCAGCAGATCGAGGTCGGCGAGGATGCGGGACTTCGTGGCCAGCGACGTGGCGGCCATTGCGAGCCCGAGGAACAGCGCCGCGCCGACGGAGACGCCGAGCCAGACGCCGGCCGCGTAGCCGAGGCCGAACGGAATGACGAACGCGCCGAAGGCGATCAGCAGCGACTGGGGGCCGAGTTCGAACAGCTCCCGCAGATCGACCTCCATGCCGACGTAGACCATCAGGAGGAACACCCCGAGCTCGGAGAGGACCGAGAGGAGTTCCGAGGGGCGTAGGAGTCCGAACAGCGCGGGGCCGAAGGCGATGCCGGCGAACAGTTCGCCCATCATCGTCGGATAGCCGACGCGCTCGGCGATCGCACCGAACACCCACGCAACTGAGAGCACGAGGAGGAGGCTCAGGATATCGATGGAAACGGTTTCGACCATCGTTACGGCCACCCGTCGTCCGCCGGTCGAACGTATCGTGGGACCCGCGGTCGGCCCTGCCGGTGTGGACTCACTGTTGACTCACCTCTCGAAACTGGGTTCGGTCGGCTGTGACGGCACACAGCTACTTTACTGGACAGGGCGGTCAGTCGTCGGTACTGGTCTCGAGGTCGTCGCCGATCGCCGGCCCCGCCGGACCCTCGGTGACAGCGACGTCTCGCCAGGTGCCCCGACGGTACCAGCCGTAGGCGAGGGCGGCACCGACGACGTTCGAGACGGCAAAGGCGATCCAGATGCCGCGGTACTCCATCGTCGTCTGCGAGAGGGAGTAGGCGATCGGGAGCCGGACGGCAGCGTATGTGACGAGGACGATCGCCGCCGCGGTGAGCGTCTTCCCGGTTCCGCGGAAGCTCCCGTTGTAGGCCCGCATGACGCCGATGAAGCCGAAGGACGGTGCGACGTACCGGAGGAAGGTAACGCCCACTTCGATGACCTGGGCGTCGTCGGTGAAGGCGGCGGTGATGGGTCGTGCGCCGAACCACGCGACGATACCCATCACACCGAGGACGAGGAACATGATTCGGGCGGCGAAGTCGGCGGCGGCCGCCGCGCGGTCCGGTTTGTCCGCCCCGACGTTCTGGCCGGTCATCGTTTCGACGCCGCGGGCGACCGCGATCGCCGGGAGGAAGACGACCGAGAACACGCGCGTGCCGATGCCGTAGGCGGCGACGACGTAGGTCGGGAACAGGCCGACGATCACCAACAGGAGGTTGATCGACAGGGCTCTTCCCATGCCTTCGATGGACGCGGGAAAGCCGATCGAGACGATTTTCTTGGCAAAGGCGAGGTCCGGACGCATCTGTCGGAGCCGGATCTTGACCCCTCGCGTCCCGCGGAACATGATCGCGAGTCCGACGACGAGCGCGAGGGCGCGGGAGATGACCGTCGCGACCGCTGCGCCCTCGATCCCCAGCGTCGGGAACGGCCCCCAGCCGAAGATCAGGAACGGGTCGAGGACGACGTTGAGCAGGACGGATCCGAACATCACCAGCATCGGCGTGATCGTGTCGCCGTAGCCCCGCATGAGCGCGATGAAGACGAAGAACCCGAACATGAAGGGCATCCCCAGCGAGATAACTTGCATGTAGTCGGTCGCCAGCGGTAACACGTCCTGTGACGCGCCGAAGAGTCCGAGCAGTCCATTGACGAAAACGTAGCCGATGAGCCCCAGTACCGACGCGCCGAGCAGCGACAGCGCGACGGTCTGGGAGGCGGCGTACTCGGCCTCGGCCTCCTCGTCGGCACCGATATGCTGTGCAACCAAGACGCTACCGGCGACCGATAGCCCCATCCCGACGGAGATGAGCAGGAAGACCATCGGGAACGCGAAGCTGATCGCCGCGAGCGCCTCGGTGCTATACTGGCCGAGCCAGAACGTATCGATGAGGTTGTAGGCCGTCTGCAACAGGTTCGTCACGATGATCGGCAGCGACAGGTAGAACAGCGGCTTCGCGATACCGCCCGAGGTGAGATCGAACTCGTCGCGACCTTTGAACAGTCGGGAAATCCGGTTCGGGAGGCTCTTAAACAGTCGAGAAAGCCGAGCCAGAAGGCTCATTCGCCGGCCTCCATTCCGTCGTCGACCGGCGTCTTCGTGTCATCCGCCAGGAGGAATTCGTCGATATACTGGTGGACGTGACGTTTCGTTCGCTCCGGAGACCGATCGACCGCGGCCGCTCGCGTCTCCGACCCGTTCGAGACCGTGACGAGGAAGTCGGCCGTCTCGTCCGGATCGACGTCAGCGCGGAACTCCCCCGCCTCGAGACCGTCCGCGACGAGGCTCGCGAGACGCTCGTGGAGCGCCTTGTCGAACTCGACCAGTTGCTCCCGGTAGGCCTCGTTGTACGGCGACTGGGCCTTGATCTCGAGGATCGCCGTCCGGAACTCCTCTGCGGACGCCTCGTCGGTCGGAGTCAGCAACTCGTCGAGGAACTCGTGGAGCCGCTCGGTCGGCGTCTCCCCGGGAATCGTCCGCGTCCGCTCCTCGAACCTGTTCAAGAGAAACGCCAGAAACGACTCGAGGAGGTCCTGTTTCCCCTCGAAGTGATAGTGAAGGGTTCCCTTACTTTTGCTCGATTCCTCGGCGATATCCTGCATCGTCAACTCCGCGTAGCCGTGCTTACACAGCGCGCCGTACGTTGCGTCCATTAGGTCGTCGATCGTCTCATCTGTCATTCAGAAAATCTCTACACGAACTTACTGACTGGCCAGTCAAAAGCCCTTCGCAACCGGGCGATCACGTTCGGTCGAATCGGACGGGATCACCCCGGGAGGGCTGGGACGCGTCGAAATCGTTCTCGGAGATCGGACTGCGCCGGGCGATTCGGATCGATCGGTGAGGCCGGTTACTCGCGATCGCGAAGGCGCTCGAGAACCGTTTCGGCGTTTTCGACGGCCTGTTCTTTCTTCGCCGGATAAGCCTCGACCTTCCCGCGGAAGGTGATCCCCTGTCCGAGGCGGACGTCCCCCGCGAAGGCCGCCTGTTTGTCGAGTCGCAAGAAGAGTTCGGTGTTCTCGGTGACCCGTTCGTCGAGTTCGTCGATCAGTTCGTCGAAGCGCTCGAGGTCGGCCAGCCGCGAGAGGACGTGTCGGAGATCGTCAGCGTTCTCGACGCGGGCCGAGAGGACGAGGATACGGTCGCCGTAGTGGCCCTCGCTCTCGGTGCGTTCGATCTCGAACGGCTCGTCGTCGCCGTCGGGGAGGAAGGTACGAAGGGCTTCCTCGACGCGTTTTTCGTCCTCGGTGGCGTAGCAGAACGTCCGTAAATCGACGTAGTGAAGCGGGATTTGTGGCATCTGCGATTCGAAAGTCGGTGTGGTGAGTGCGGGCGCGGTGGTGACGGGTCTCGAGAGGCCGAGCCGCAAGCGGTGTTTACTCCTCGTCGGCGTCTTCGTCTTCGGCAGCAGCCGCCTCGAGATCGTCCTCGGGGACGCCGGCCTCCTGCCCGTCGTCGAAGCTGATGGTGTAGGTAACGTCGCCGAACATCGACTCCATCGTCTGGGAGACGGTGCCGGTTTCGCCGTCGAACTCGCTGTGCTCGTCGTGCAGGACGACGCGATCGTCTTCCTCGAAGCTCATGGGTTGTGATTCCCCGTCTGCGTGTAAAAAGGGACTGATTTGGACGTATCGGTATTGTTGCCGACAGACGGACGTAGCCGGTGCTTCAGGTAGCGCAACGAGGGTCCCGGAGATCCGTCGGGGAAGTCGGAGCCTTCCAGGGGCGGAGTTCGAGGGGGCGAGCGGGACTACTGACCGTCACTGCATACCGGAGCGCACGACGACGGCGTGTTCAGTGTGGGACTCGGCTCGGATTGTACTGGGAAGGAACGAGACACGACTGCCGGGAGGCCGCGGTGAGATTCGAAGGGCGCAAAACCGATCATTCGAGCACCACTCGCTCGGCATCAACGGTCACTGTGAAGTCCTGGTAGTCGAATGCGACGCGGACGGCGGCACCACCGGTGACGAGCGTATTGAGCGCCTCGGGATCGACCGTCTCGTACAACGGCTCGAGTTCCAGGACCGGTGTATTCGTTTCCGTAGCGACAGCACGAAGGACGGTCTGACTCGGGGAATCGCTCCCCTCGATCTGGCGTACGATCATGGTTATCGGGTTCGGTGGGGACGTTCTCCGTGTTTTCGATCGTGTGTTGCCGGCTAACCGTTTTAAATATTTTGAAGTGTTCAATGAAACAATCTTAAATGTACATTCTACGGCCGAGAATAGCGGTGATCAAACGCGGTCGCACGCCGTCACAGCCGACCCGGAGTGCGCTCATTGGGTCCGCGACACGGCGGCCCCCTGAAACGGATTCGCGGGGACGGACGCCTCGGTCGAGGAAAACGACCGCGGCGAATCGGCTTCCGGTCCGTTCAGGCCTCGAGTTCCTCGAGGAGGGTTTCGGCGGCCGCGCTCGAGGAGCCGGGCCCGCGGGCGGTGATCAAGTCGCCGTCGACGGTGACGCTGGTCTCCGAATCGAGTTCGGCGTCCCAGTTGCCGCCGGCCGCTATCACTTCGTCTTCGGTCCAGTAGGGCAGTTTGCGGCCGTCGGGCATGCGATCGGCCTCGTCGACGATGCCCTCTTCCCACTCGTTGGGGAACCCGGTCACGTCGCGTCCGTTGACGATGAACGCGCCGTGGCTGTCACGGGCGAACCCAAGCATGCCGACGGCGTGGCAGACGACGAGCGCCTTGCCGTCGCCCTCGACGATGTCCCGGAGGAGTTCGCGAGCGTGTTTGTCCTGGTTGATGTCCCACGCGGTGCCGTGTCCGCCGGGGAAGACGACGGTGTCGTACCCCTCGGCGTCGGCCTGTGCGACCGGGATCGGGTCGTTCAGTCGCTCGTCGGTCTCGTGGACCTCGCGGACGTGTTCGGCGGTCTCCTCACCGACCTCGTCGGGGTCGAGCGACCGCTCGTCGATGACCGGCGGACTCCCCGACGGCGTCGCGACCGTGATCTCGACACCCGCGTCCGAGAGCGTCTCGAGCGGCTCGACGCATTCCTCTCCCCAGTACCCTTCTTCGCTGACGACGAATAGTGCGTCCGTCATGCATCACCACTAAGACGGGGAGCGTAAAAACGACCAGCCCACCCCTCGGTTCTGCCGCAAGTCGCTACGCTAACAGGTCCGTCTGGGGGAGCCTCACGGTGATCGTGGGTTGCTTTTTTCGCCGTCGACGCCCTACTTTCGGGAGGTGATCCCATGGCAGACCGACCGCGTCCGTTCGACGGTATCGACGACCTGCTCGACCGACTGAACCGGCAGATCGAGACGGCGGCCCGATCGTGGGAGTCGCAGGTCGACAACCGAAGTCAGTTCGATCTCTCGATGAGCGGTGCGGAGACGAGTCTGGACCTCGCGGACGAGGGCGACGAGTTCGTCGTCACCGTCGACGTCCCCGGCTACGAGAGCGACGACCTCGAGTTGCGCCTCTCCGGGCAAACGGTGGCAGTGTCCGGCGAACGGGAGCAGCGGCGGGCGGCCGGCGGCGACGAGGAGACGTACATTCGGCGCGAGCGGCAAACACAGTCGTTCAGCCGTCAGGTCCGGTTGCCGGAGCCGGTCGACGTCGACGCGGTTCGAGCGAGCGTCAACAACGGCATCCTGACGGTGCGACTGCCGAAGCACGAACCGTCGGCCGACGCCCACTCGATCGACATCGACTAACGGACCCGCATCGACGAGTCCCCTCGCTCGTCGCCGCCGTCACTGAGCGCCCCGCCGATCGCCGTCGGCGTCATTCGTCGAGGTTCAATGCGTCGAAAAACCGGCGGGTGAGCCGTCCGCCCACGAAGGAAAGCAGTTCGTCCTCGTCCCCGCCCTCGTCCGCGAAGAGGCCGAGTTCGATTCGGCCGCCCGCCATGTCGTGGTGACCGCCGACCGCACCGAGTTCATCGAAGCCCGCTTCCAGCGTCTCGCCCATGTGGACTCGCGGATCGATCGAACGGCCGCTCAGTCGGATCGCGTCGCCGACGACGCCGTAGACCAGTACCGTATCGACGCCCTCGAGATTGAGCAGGTAATCCGCCGCCTGTGGCAACGCGTCGGTTTCACCGGTCTTGCCCACGCTCGCGACGAGCGACGACCCCCGGCGCTCGCGGCTGACGATCGCTCGTCCGATCGCGTCCAGCGTCCCCGGCGAGAACGCGCTGCCGTACAGTTGTTCCAGGATCTCGAGTTCCGCGTCAGGGTAGACCGCGAGCGCCGCCTCGTACTCCCGTCGCGTGGGTTCGCGGACGAAGTCCAACCGCTCGCGGTGGAGCGCAAAGAGCAACGCGGAGGCCAGCCGCGAGGTCAGATCGACCTCGAGTTCCTGTAGGTACTCGACGAAGATCGTCGCCGTCGCGCCGTAGTCGGCGCGAACGTCCTCGAACGCGGCATCGGCCGACTCACCCGGATGGTGATCGATGACGACATCCGGAGTGACGCTCGCCGGAACCTCAGTGTTCGCTCCCGGTCTGGTGTGGTCGACGAAGCTCACGCTGTCGTACTCCTCGATCGTCGTCTCCGAGAGCGTCCGGAGACTGATCTCGAGTAAGTTGACGAACGCACGGTTTTGCTGGTGGGAAATCTCGCCGCCGTAGGTGATCGTCACGTCCTCGACCGCGTGTTCGGACGCGATCGCCTCGAGTGCGAGCGCGCTGGCGAGACAGTCCGGATCGGGATTGTCGTGACAGACGATCGCCAGTGAGTCGGTCCGCTCGAGGACGGACACGAGGTCGGCCGCACGCGACATATTCGACGTACGGGAACGAAACGCTTGAATCCCGCGTCGCGTCTCAGGAGCGACGAAACTGAACGGGGGCTGTCGACTCCGGTACCCGTCCGACAGGAACGTCGTCGGGACGTGCGTGACGATGGGTTCGCACTGCCCGGCGTCGTCCCGGCGAGTTTCACACATCGGAACGGTCGGTATCCCTTTCGAGCCAGGATGTCCCGCGCGAACCGTGCGTATCGGACACTTATTTCATCCGGCTCACTAAACGGTGTGTATGCGAGACGCGTATCTCGTCGGCGCGGGACAGTCGGACTACGGGGCCTTCCCCGCGGAGAGCTACCGCTCCCTGTTCCGCACGGCGTTCGACGCGGCGACGGATAGCGTACCGAAGGGGCTCGAGGCCGGGGACGTCGACGAGGCGTTCGTCGGGACCCTCGGCGTCGGCGGCCGCCAACTCGGTCTTTCCGGCCCCGCAGTGACCGAACACGTCGGCCTCGACGGCGTGCCGACGACGCGTGTCGAGAACGCCTGCGCGGCCAGCGGCTTCGCCGTGCGACAGGCCGTCCAGGCCGTCAAGTCGGGGATGGCGGACGTCGTCCTCGCCGGCGGCTTCGAGATCATGTCGGACATGAGTTCGGACGCGACGAAGTACTGGCTCGGCGTCTCCGGGGAAACCGAGTGGGAGCGCCTCTCGGGGACCACCTTCTCGGGCGTCTACGCCCAGATGGCGTCGGTCCACATGGAGCAGTACGGCACTACGCGCGAGCACCTCTCGCGGGTCGCCGTCAAGAACCACGAAAACGGCGCGAAGAACCCCCACGCGCAGTTGGGCTTCGAGTGCTCGCTCGAGGACGCCCAGTCCGCGCCGGTCGTCGCGGACCCGCTGAACCTCTATCACTGCTGTCCGACCTCGGACGGCGCGGCCTGTGCACTGATCGTCAGCGAAGACGTGGTCGACGAGTACACGGACGATCCGATCCGCGTGGCCGGCGTCGGTGCCGGCAGCGACACCGTCGGCCTCTTCCAGCGCGACACCTACACCGGCATTCCGGCGAGCCAGCGGGCCGGCGAGCAGGCCTACGAGATGGCCGGCGTCGACCCCGACGACCTCGACTTCGCGGAGGTACACGACTGCTTTGCCATCGCCGAGCTACTGGCATACGAGGATCTGGGCTTCTGTGAGACGGGCGAGGCCGGCCAACTGATCGAATCCGGTGCGACCGAGATCGGCGGCGAGCTCCCCGTCAACACCTCCGGCGGCCTCAAATCCAAGGGCCACCCCATCGGCGCGACGGGTGCCGGACAGGTCGTCGAGGCCTACAAACAACTCTCCGGGAACGCAGGCGAACGACAGGTCGAGGCCCCCACCCGCGGGCTGACTCACAACGTCGGCGGCAGCGGTGGTGCCGCTGTCGTTCACGTCTTCGAGCGCGAGGAGCGTCGCTCCTCGAGGAACTCGAGCGCACATCGTGCGCGAGAGAAGGAGCAGGAGGTGAGCGCCTGATGACCGCGATCACTGGCGTCGGCGCGTACGCGCCGCGGTTCCGCATCACCAGCGAGGCCTTCGAGGACGCCTGGGGCCAGTTCCACGCCGCCGGCATCAGCGAGAAGGCCGTCCCCTCGGCCGACGAAGACGCCCTGACGATGGGGTACGAGGCCGCGACGCGGGCGCTCGAGGCGGCCGAGGCCGATCCGGATGACATCGACTGGCTCGCGTTCGCCACATCGCGGCCGCCGGCGGCCGAGGACGATCTGACCGCCCGCCTCGGTGCGATGCTCGCGCTCTCCGAATCGGCGACCCGCCACGCGTTCACTGGCAGCACGCGCGCCGGTACGCGGGCGCTGTGGGCCGGTCTCGACGCGCTCGAGGCCGACGCGACGACCGCGCTCGTCGTCGCCGCCGACGCGCCACAGGGCGATCCCGACGACGGAATCGACCACGCCGCCGGGGCCGGCAGCGCGGCGTTCGTCCTCGAGCGCGACGGACCCGCGGAGATCGTCGACCGCGCCGAGTATTCCGCGCCGTATCCCGGCACCCGGTTCCGCAACACCGGCGAGGACGAGACGCAGGGGCTGGGTATCACCCAGTACGACCGGCAAGCCTTTACGGAGACGATCGGTGGTGCCGTCGCCGGACTCGAAGACGAACCCGACCCCGACGCGGTTGCGATCCAGGCCCCCGACGGGAAACTCCCCTATCGCGCCGCGGGCGCGGCCGGCGTCGGGACCGAGGAGGTTCGGGCCGCCGCGACGGTCCACGATCTGGGCGACCTCGGCGCTGCGAGCGTCCCCGTCTCGCTGGCGAGCGCACTCGCGGACGGCTACGAGTCCGTCCTCGCGGTCTCCCACGGCAGCGGTGCGGGGGCCGACGCGGTCGTCGTCAGCGTTGCGTCGAAGACGGACCGAAGCGACAGCGACGTGCCGGCAGTAACGGCACTCGAGGGTGACGGCCCGCTCACCTACGCCGAGTACCTGCGCCAGCGCGGCATCGTGACTACGGGGCCGCCGTCGGGCGGCGGGGCCTACGTCAGCGTCCCCTCCTGGCGACGCTCGATCCCGCAGCGGTATCGGCTCGAGGCGGGTCGCTGTTCGGCGTGCGATGCGCTTTCCTTCCCGCCGGACGGTGCCTGCGACGACTGCGGTGCACTCGCCGACTACGAGCCGGTCGAACTCGCGGGCGAGGGGACGATCGAGGCGGTGACGACGATCTCCCAGGGCGGCGCGCCACCGGAGTTCGCCGAACAGCAGGCCCGGTCGGGCGACTACGCGGCCGCGATCGTCGCGCTCGAAACCGATAGCGGCGACGAGACCGTCAGCGTCCCCGCGATGGGCACCGACGCCGATCCCGCCGCCTTCGGGGTCGGCGATCGGATCGAGACGACGATCCGCCGGATCTACACGCAGGAAGGCGTCACCCGCTACGGGTTCAAGATTCGGCCCGCAGGCGAGTAGCGGGCGCGAGCCGTCGAATCCGGGGTTTCGGGCTCCGTGGAAGATGGACGCTCGTCTCGGTAAGCTGATCGCTCGCTACGCGTGCGTATCGATTAGGAGCGGTCTCTCGGCTGCGAACGCCGTCCATCCCGTCGTCTCGAGAACGGTTGAGCGCAGTTACGACTGGAAATGCGGCCAGCTCTTTTCGGGGATCAGTTCGGTTTCGCCACAGCAGCCACACTCCGCAGGAGCCTCGTACTGGTGACCGCTATCGGTTCGTTTAGAGACCGTCCCGGCGTGTATCGTCTGACAGGCCGTACAGACGTACTTTTCCGGCATTTCTGGGGTGTGAGCCATGTCAATCCATACCCGTGCCATCAATATATAGCCGGGGTGGGAATAGCTCACAGAATCGCTGACGGACGGACGTGCTGAACGTACCGTCCGTCCGCTCGAGCGCCTAGTTCCCTGTCAGCGCCTCGCTCGCCGGTGCGAACTCGATCGTCTGTCCGAGCCCCCGTTCGCTGGCGCGCTCGTAGAGCAGGTACGCCGCGGCGACCGTCTCGATCCCCGTCCCGCCGCTATCGAAGACCGTGAGTTCGTCGTCGCTCGTTCGGCCGGGTTCGGTCCCGGCGACGACGTCGCCCAGTTCCGCGTGGACGTGGTCCTCGGTGATCGCTCCCTCCTCGAGCGCCTGGATGAACGAACCGGCGTCGACCGTTGCCCGGTCGCGGAGGTCGGGGACGTAGGTCGCCCGCGCGATCGTCTCCGCGTCGAGTTCGCGCTTGTCCGGCGAGTACTGGCCCATCGCTGTGACGTGGGTTCCGGGCTCCAGATCGTCGCCGTCGACGACCGGCTCGCTGGCCTGTGTCGCCGTGATCACCACGTCTGCGCCCGTCACGGCGGCGGTGTTCGAGTCGACCGCGCGGACATCGGCCTCGAGGGCGTCGTCGAAGTCGGATGCGAAGGCCTCGCGGTTCTCGGGCGTCGGGGAGTAGACACGGACGTCGGTGAATTCGCGGACGGTCGCGGTCGCGTGGAGTTGTCCCCGCGCTTGTGCGCCGCTGCCGATGATCGCGAGGGTGTCGGCGTCGTCGCGAGCGAGTTCGTCGACGCCGACGGCACCCACTGCGCCGGTCTTGAACGGGTTCATACTCGCGCCGTCGAGCAGGGCGAGCGGCGCGCCGCTCTCGGCGTCGAACAGGGGCGTCATGAACCAGCCGTCGGCCGCGCCGAAGCCGGCGCTGTACATGTATCCGCCCATGGCACCTGTGTCGGGCAGGATGGCGGCATAGGCCGTGAACATCCCTGCCGGGTCCTCGCGGAGGAACTTCGACCGCGGCTGGGCGGGCGCGCCCTCACCACGCTGGCGATAGCCATCGCGGACGGCGGCGACGTATTCGGCCGGCGTTGCGAGGGTATCGACATCCGAACTGGTCAGAAACAGCGTGTCAGTCATAGTCGACGACAGGGTTCGGAGACGTGAAAAAGGACCGAAAGCGGGGATAGAGACCGAAAGCGCAAGATCAGTCCGCGTTGATCGGCGGGCGCGTGGATCGAGATTCGTCGCCGGCGTCGACTGGCGTATTGACGAACATTGCGTGCCCGATAATTCCCATCGCGGCCAGCGAACCGAGCGGTATCGCCGTCGTCAGCGACAGTCCCACGAACAGCAGGGCGGCGGTGATACCGAACAGTGCGACTGGGATGAGGCCGAGGACAATGTCGTAATATCCAGTCATAATCTATCCTATAGTATGCGGAATAACCATATAAGTGTTTCCCATAATCGCCCGATGGTGAACATATACTAATCAAATATCCTCCAGGAATAATTTCTATAACTTATAGAATGGTTATGTAATCCCAGTCTGATAATGTGTTTCCGGTTGAGATACCGATGGCAGCGAATCGAACGGTACGACCGACAGTATTAGTCCACGAGAGACACGTCTACCGCTCGTTTCGTCCGAGCGTGATAGGAACGATGACGCTCAGTTCGACTCGCAATGATGACAGCAACCGGTATCGTGTCGACTTACTCCGTTACTGATAGGTACAGCGAGAACCCGAGCCGCCAGCCGAGCAAAACGGCCAGAACGGAGACGGTTATCACAACCGGGAACGGCCAGATCGTGCTGCCGTGTAACAGTGGAGCCCCCCTGAGCATGAGTCCCACGTTTGCCGCCGCGATCCAGGCGGTCGCCGTTACTCGGAGTCCGTCCCGGCCCAAGAGACGGTCACGCGTGTAGACGCCCGCGAGCGCTGCGACGGCGATCCACCCGATCACGAACGGAGCGACCGTCTCGAGCGATTCGAGCGGGGTCGCGATCGGATCGCCCCCGTGGTGGACGTAGCCGTAGAGGACCATCGCGGCGACGAGGCCGACATCGATTACCCCGGCGGCGATCCGCTCGCGGCCGGCTGCGCTGTCACGGACGCCCGTCTGAACTGCCGTGTCCATAGTCGACCGTGGGTGCCCCGTTCCTATTGATTCCCCGGTTCCGCTCGACAGCGTGGCCGGCGGCTGCGCGAGCGTGAGAAACGGATCCGGTCGCTCTCCGGACCGAATTCGACTCGATCTCGGCGGCCACCGGTATCCCTGACAGGAGAGGAGGAACTCGGCGACCGGCGGCCGCCGAGTGTCGTCCAACGGACAGAGCGTCTCCGTGCGAGGGTAGCCTCGCACGAACGAGCCGTCGGTCGGGAGGCACTTTGTTATCGACACCGTTCAGCGGCGACGGCCACACGGTCGGCTTCCGATCGACGGGTAAGCGGGCCCTACGCTCACGACCACCCGATTCAACGTTCCAGTTGTGACGGCCCTCGAGACGTGTGCCCCGCGACGGACGGCTTACGAGGGGTGCCCGTCTTTCCGGCCCGAAAAACCGATCGTCGCCGGATCGAAGTAGTACGTCGATCCGCAGCCGTCACACGAGGCGGTCAGGTGTTTGCCGTGACTGTGGAGTTTCCAGAGTTTCGTCTGCCCTCGCTCGAGTTCGAGCGTGACCGGCTGGCTGCAGTCGGTGACCGTACAGGGGAACCGAATATACCAGTTCGGGACCGACAGCGCGCCGAGCGGCGCGAGTTCGCTTCGGAGCCGACAGAGCAGGTTGAAGATGGTGACCGAGAGGTCGTCCCGATCGATCGTCACGCCTTCGACATCACTGATGAACCCGCGACAGCTGACTCCGTCGTCGCGGACCGGCAGGACGGGAATTCCTTTCGCCACCGCGTAGCCGACCTCCTGATTGATCCACGTGTTCCCGGTCGCGTCCTCGGTCAGCACGGCGACGACGAGATCGCTGTTGGCGAGGCGGCCCTCGAGTCGCTTTCGGGAGCGACCGGACTCGATCTCCTCGAGCGCGATGTGGACGCCGAAGGGGAAGTTCTTGACCGTCGAGAACAGGTCCTGAACGAGGTCGAGATTCCGTGGCGCGTGTGAAACGTACACCTGCTCTCCAGTCATTGGATCGTCTACGATACACACGCGTATGGGACATCATTAATCTATCCCCGCGTTCCTATTTAATGATTGTCCTGTTCGCGTCGGTTATTTGTGACAGTTGTGAGGACTCGCTGGGAGAACTCGAGTTGGGTCAGTTCCGATCCGAGTTCGCGGAACCACTCGCGTTCGACGTACCACCACCCGCGGATGTCGCCGTCGGTCGTCAGCGAGGTGGCCTCGAGACGGCCCGGCGTCCACTCCCGTTCGTCGCCGATCGTCACGAGCGTCCGCAAGACGGCACCGACCTCGGTGCTCGTGACGACGGGGGCTTCGGAGACGACTTCGTACTCGAGTTCGATCCCGGCCCCGTCCGCCTCGGGTGGTTCGTGGTCGTTCAGCCACCGAAAGGCGGTCAGATAGAGCCCGTGGCTCATCAGTCGGTTCTCGAGCGTGACGGCCACGGGTCGTTCCGCCGCCGCGGACTCGTCGCCGGCACCGGGATCGCTTCCGGGACCGTTCCCCTGATCAGTCATAC
Organism: Natrinema altunense; assembly: GCF_000731985.1. Classification (GTDB taxonomy): domain Archaea; phylum Halobacteriota; class Halobacteria; order Halobacteriales; family Natrialbaceae; genus Natrinema; species Natrinema altunense. Next base: position 30,377 of record NZ_JNCS01000016.1, on the reverse strand, counting down.
GCTCCCTTCGGCGGGGATCGAGAAAAGTCGGTCGACGGGCTACGTCTTCGAGACGCGGTCGGTATCGGTGCCTGCTTCAGAGCGGTTCGACGAGGTTCTCGAGCGCCGATTGCGGATCGTCGGCCTTCGCGACCCCGCTGGCGAGCAGGACGCCTTCGGCACCCAGATCGCCCGCGGCGACGACGTCGTCGCCCGTACTGATGCCCGCACCACAGAGAACCGACACCGTGGGGTCGACGTTCGCTGCCGCCTCGACGGCGTTCTCGACGACGTCGGGATCGGCCTGACTGACCGGCGTCCCGGTACCGATGAGTGCGGGGGGTTCGACGGCGACGGCGTCCGGACCCAGGGCGGCGGCCGCGCCGATCTGGGCCGGGTTGTTCGCACAGACGACCGTCTCGAGGTCCGCCCGCTCGGCCGCGCGAACGGCACCATCGATGTCGGCCAGCTTCAGCCGCCGCTCGGAGTGATTAATCAGCGTGCCGACCGCGCCGGCGTCGGCAACGCTCTCGGCGAGCGCGTGACCGGTGTTGCTCCCGTGTTCGATCGCGTCGACGTGCTGCGCCCACGTCTCCGCGCCCGTTTCGGCGACGCGCTCGATGTGGGCCGCCTGCGGTGCGACGGCTAAACGAGCGTCAGTGGCGTCGTTGACGTCGCGAACGGCTTCCGCGACTTCGACCGGGTCACACGGATACGTCTTCAGATTAACGAGGACGAACATATCGGCAACCGCACCCGCCCGAAAGAAATAGTTTGCGAGTCGGCGGCGGTATCGAGGACGGAGCGACCGTCGCGGTCAGTCCTTGCGTTTGACGACGTCGCCCAGCGTGTAACTCCCCGTCGAGGAGCCGCCGGACCACTCCGTGTCCTCGCCGGAACTCCCCTGTGCGCTCAGGCTGATCTCGAGGAAGTCCTCGAGTTCGGTCTGTACCTCGTCGCTCGGCAGCGTCTCACCGCGTTCGATCTTGCGGATCAGGCTGGCCTTCTCGTTGAGTTCGTTCGCGAGATCGGACTGGCTGAGCCCCGCGTCCTCGCGTGCGTTGCGGACGCGGTCGTCGTAATCGGTCGCGAGTTCGTCCATGTCGTCGAACATGTCCGAGCGGCGCTGGCTCGAGCCGCCCGAACTGGCGGCACTCCGACTCGAGCCGCTGGACTGGCCGCCCCCGCTCGACGAGGACGAACTCGACCCGGTCGAGTACTTCGTCGACCCGCTCGAACTCGACGTGTCTTTGACTTCAGTGCCGAAGTCCGTGCAGTTCGAACACACGTCTAGCTTCGCGCCCTCGACTTTGATGGTGTTCGGGGACGACGTCTCGGCCCCACACATCTCGCACTGAACCATGTCGGACTCTATATCGCGGTGAGGGATAAAGCATGCGGCGCGGCTCCACGCCGTCGAACCACCCGGAGACCGGGTCGAAACGGGCCTACTCGAGAGCGATCCAGGAGTAATAAAAGCGCTGGAGCGCCGTCAGGTGGCCGACGACCGCGAGGAAGACGAGCAACCAGCCGACCAGCGAGAACCCGGCGAGCGTCGCGTCCGCGAGCGGGTACGCGAGGAAGCCGGCGAGACCGATGATTGCCAACCTGTCCGCTCGACCGACGAGTCCGCCGTAGACCCGATCGAGACCGACCGCCTGGGCTTGCGTGCCCAGATACGAGGTCATCACGACGCCGGTCACCGCGGCGAAGCCCAGCACGTAGTCCTCGGTACCCGCGGCCAGCCCGGCGATGACGACGATGTCCGCGTACCGGTCGAGGACGTGATCCAGCAGGTCGCCGCCGGCCGAAGCGACCTCCTGTTCGCGCGCGAGCGCGCCGTCGACGATATCCAGCCAGCCGTTCAGGAAGACCAGTACCGCCGCCACGGCGTACCAGATCGGATCCTCGAGTCCGCCGAGTGCGAACGCGCCGGCCGCCAGGATCGCCATCCCGAACGCGACGACGCTCACCCCGTTGGGCGTCATGCCGACGCGGTCGAACCCCCTGACGAACGGGTCGAGGAATCGCGAGACGTACGGGCGGAACCTGTCCAGCGTCATGTCAGGTACTCCATAAAGTCGACTTCGCCGGCGCTCGGGTCACGCTCGCCCGTCGCGACCGCTGCCAGTTCGTCCGCAACCGCTGCGGGATCGCGGTCGGTCGTGTCGATCTCGTAGACGGACTCGAGGCCGTGTTCCTCGACGGCCGCCGAGAGGATCACGTCAAGCGCCTCGCTCTCGGCGTTTTCGGCCGCCTTCGCCTCGGTTTCACCGCGCTCGAGCAAGCGTTGCTCGAGCGTCTCGGGGTGACACCGCAGGACGGCGATCCGGTCGGCAGCGAAGTGATGGGCGAGGTGGGACTCGATCACGATCCCGTCACGTCCCTCAAGCCACTCGGCCAGTGCGTCGAGATCCGCGATCTTGCTCTCGCGGTCGGCATCGACCTCGGTGTAGAGCCCCTCGTCCTCGAGCACCCGATTGAGGTGGATCACCTCGAGTTCGGGTGGCGACTCGTCGCCGGCATCCGTCCCTGCAGCGGCCAGCCGGGACTCGAGCAGTTCCGTCGCGGTCGTCTTCCCGGTGCCCGGCGTGCCGGTGACGGCGATCCTCATGGATCGGCCACCTCCGCATCCGGGTCCTCGGACTCGCCCGTCGATTCCGGCTCGACGTCGAGGTCGTCGAGCACGTCGTTGAGCGTCTCGACGGCGCGCTCGGTCTCCTCCTCGGTGCCGCAGGTGATCCGGACACAGCCCGGTAGCCCGAAACTCGAGCAGTCCCGGACGATGACGCCCCGCTCTTGCATCTCGTCGCTGACGGCCGTCGCGTCGCCCACGGCCGCGAGGACGAAGTTCCCCTCGCTCTCCCAGACGTGGGTATCGATGTTCTCGCGCATGTACGCGCGGGATTCGCGCGCCGTCTCGACGGTGCGCCGGACGTGTTCGTCGTCGTCGATGGCCGCGAGGCCGGCCCGGCAGGCGAGTTCGCTCGCCGCGAAGGGCGTGTTCACGCGGGCGTACGCGTCGGCCCACTCCGCGGGGACGACCGCATAGCCCAGCCGAACGCCGGCCAGTCCGTAGGCCTTCGAGAACGTCCGCAGCACCGCAACGTCGTCGCGGGCGTCGAATCCATCGCGACCCTCGATCAGCGCGACGGCGCTGTCGCGGTCGGCGAACTCGCCGTAGGCCTCGTCGACGGCGACCAGGGTGTCCTCGTCGGTCCCCTCGGCGAGGCATTCGATTTCCGTGAGGGACATCGTCGAGCCGGTCGGGTTGTGGGGGCTCGTGAGCCAGATAACCCGCTCGCCGTCGTAGACGTCCAGAACCGCGTCGGCCTCCTGGGCGAAGTCGGCCGCTCGTGAGAGTTCGTACTCCCGAACGTCGCCGTGGTGAAAGCGGGAACTCATGCCGTAGTAGGCGAACCCGGGCGTGGGGACGAGCACGTCGTCGGCCGGCTCGAGGGCCGCCCGATGGAGGTAGTCGATCGCCCCGTCGCCGCCGTTTGCCAGCCAGACTTGCTCGTCGCCGACGCCCCAGCGGTCGGCGACGGCGGTCGTGAGGTCCGCGTGGGCGGCCTTCGGGTAGGAACTCACGCTCGAGGCCGTCTCGCGGATGGCCACGGCAGCGGCCGGCGACGGACCGTGCGGGTTCTCGTTCGAGGCGAGTTTGATGAACTCCGAGGGATCGCGCCCGAGTTCGCGGGCGACTTCCTCGATGCCTCGACCCGCCTCGTATGCGACGTGATCGGACAGGTCGCGCGGTTGCATACGGCAATGCTGTCGGCGATAGGTCTTAAGGGTGCTCACATATGGTCGGTCGTGGTCACTGCCCGTCGATCCGATACGGCAGCGAGCCGGGAAAGCAGACGAGACGGACGGCGCTACCGGCGCCACTCACACCCCGTCAGTGTTGTTCTCCGCCGTCATTTTCAGAATCCGTGGAACGATCGTGATCTCGATGACTGCAAGACCGAGGACGAACCACCGAGTCAATCCCTCCTCGAGGAAGACGAACGCGACGACGCAGAGTAGCACGGCACTACTGAAACCCATTCCATAGCGGATCGCCGGATTTTCGAGTGGTGATGACATAGTAGGTACTACCGATAAGTATTGTATATTCCTTTATATTAACTTTGAAAATAGATGGAGACGCCGCCGTGCCGTCATCTCACTACACGAAATAGAGGGGCGAAACCGTGTGACGCTGCTCCCGCGAACGACGGCTCCCGGATGGAAGACCGACGACCGGCGCTACTGGTCGTGAAGTCGCTCGAGGCGCTCGAGCGAGTCGGCGTCCTCGGGGTCCTTGTCGGACCGAACTCCCACGAACCGCGGGAACCGCAGCGCGTAGCCCGACGAGTAGGTCGGCGAGGACTGGATCTCCTCGTAGCCGACCTCGAAGACGACCGCGGGCTCGAGTTCGACCTCCTGTCCCTCAGCAACGGTGATGTGGGGCTCGAGCAGGTCAGTTAACTCTTCGAGTTTCTCGTCGGTGATCCCGGTCGCGACCTTGCCCACGGTCTCGAGGGTCTGCGGTTCCACCGCAGAGCCAGCGGAACGGCGTTCCTCGCTGTCGTCGCCCGCGCGCACGGCGAGTTCGAACGTGCCGAGGAAGGTCGCGCGTCGTCCTTCGCCCCACTCTGCGCCGGTCACGACGCAGTCCAGCGTCTCGACATCTGGTTTGCGTTTGCGCCAATTCTTCCCTCGGCGGCCCGGCGAGTACGTCGAGTCGGGGTTCTTGAGCATGATCCCCTCGTGGCCGGCCTCGAGCGCCTCGGCGGCGATCGACTCGATCTCGTCAGGGTCGCCGGTCTGCCAGAGCAGAGACAGCCCCTCGATTTCGTCATCGGCGACGGAGTCGGCGTCAGCGTCGGCGTCGACCAGCACCGATCGGAGCCGGTCGTGGCGCGTCGTCAGCGGCTCCGCGAGCAGGTCCTCACCGCCGACGTGCAGACAGTCGAAGAAGACGGGACGCACCGAGACATCCTCGCGGGCCTTCGCGACGTCGTGTTTCCGCCGGAACCGCTTGAGCACCTCCTGAAACGGGAGCGGCGAGCCGTCCTCGTCGATCGCGACGACCTCCCCGTCGAGGATGGCGGGCTCCTCGAGATGAGCCGCCGCGAACTCGACGACCTCCGGCAGGGCGTCGGTGACCTCCTCCATGTTCCGCGAGAAGACGCGAGTCTCCACTGTCGATCCGTCGGACTCGGCGAGCCCACTGGGATCGTGGTGCAACTGTATCCGGGCTCCGTCGTACTTCCACTCGACGGCGGCCTCGTCCCACTCCTCGAGCGCGTCCGTCACCGTCCCCGTCTGGGCGAGCATCGCTTGTACCGGCCGGCCGACATCGAGTTCCATCGCGTCCAGCCCTTCGATCCCCTCGTCCCGCGCGATCCGTGCGACCTGTCCGTAGTCGTTCGAGACCTGCAATGCGCGTTCGACCCGATCCGTGGGAACGTCGAACGCCTCGGCAATGGCGTCCCGTACTGTCCCTTCACCCACGCCGATCCGCATCTCCGAGAGCACGATGCGGGCCAGATAGCGCGCTTCCTCGCTCGAGCAGCGGTTGAAAAGACCGAAGAGCAAGTCGACTTTCCGGTCCTGACTCCCCGACCCCTCGGCAGCCGCGATGTCCGCGAGGGCCTCGTGGACCTCGCGAACGGTGAGATCGCCGCCGTTGCCTCCGCTGCCGCCAGTGAACGCACCGAGCCCTTGCTGGCCGCCGAACTCGTAATTCGCCGCCACGTCGCCGATCTCGCCGACCTCGGCGAGTCGGGCCTCTACGTCGTCGCCGCTCACGTTCGTCCCCGCGGCGCGGGCGATCGCGTCGTAACAGGCACTCGGCCCGATATCGAGCGTCGTCGAGTCCCAGGCCGGAAACACCCTCCCCTGCGCGAAGCGGGCGACGATCTCGAGGTCGGAGCCGGCGTCGGCGAACAGGTCCCGAACGTGAGCGACGACCTCGAGATCGGCGGGTTCGGCCTCGATCGTCGCGGCGCGGTCGGCGAACGTGGCAAACTCCATCGGCGACGTGTATCGTCGCGGGGAGTAAAACGGTTCTGAGACCGACCGGCGCTCGGTAGTCGAGAGACGTGCTTTAAAGACAATCGGCCACACACTCGGTGGTATGCCAGAGGAGGAACTCGCCGCACGGGTCGCGGACGTGCTGGCGGTCGACGCCGCCGACTTTCGGGAGCGGGCCCAGGCGGACGCGGCGGTCATCAAAGACGCCGTCGAGGAGGGGGTCTTCGACAACCCGCAGGCGATCGTCGGCCTCGAGTACGAGTTCTACGCGGTCAAGGCCGACGACTGTGCGTTGCGGCGGGTCCCGCGCCGACTGCTCGAGTTGATCGGTTTCGAGAAGGAACTGGGGCTGCACAACGCGGAGATGACGACCAGTCCGCAGCCGCTGAACGCCCCCGGGCTGGCCGCCCAGGAGTCGGAGGTCAAGGCCCGGTTACAGACGGCACTCGACGTGACGAACTCCGAGCGGATGCGGTTGGTCAGCGACGCGCTCTGGACGCTTCCCCCTGAAGGCGAGGCGGCGGGGACCTACCTCACCGACAGCGTCGAGCGGACGGCGACCGCCCCGGACGGGACGGAACGGGCGATCCGCATCGCGACGAACATGAGCGACTCCGCCCGGTATCACGCGATGGCCAACACCGAGCAGGCCGACGCCGCGGGAATGCGCATCGAGGCCCCGAACGTCTCCGTACAGGGCGATACCGTCATGCCCGAGAGCCTTATCACGTCGATTCAGCCCCACTATCAGGTCGCTCACGCCCCGGACCTCCCCGAGTACTTCAATTACGCGCTCCGGGTCGCTGGCCCGCTGCTCGCGCTCGGGGTCAACTCCCCGTTTTTCCCCGTCGACCTCTACGACGACGACGCCAGCGCCGACGACATCCTCCGGGACGCCTGGATGGAACACCGTATCAGCATCTTCGAGACCGTCCTCAACGATCCCACGACGGGGGAAGGCAAAGTCCGCTTCCCACACGATCTGGAGACGGTCGACGAAGCGATCGACCGGGTCGCCGATGACGACACTATCGTCCCGATGCCGGTCGCACCCGGCGAGCGCTTCGACGATCAGTTCCCCCACTTCAGCCGCAAACACGGCACGTACTGGCGGTGGGTCCGACCGGTCTTCGGCGGCCCGACCAGATCGGCTGCGAACGCCCGCATCGAGTTCCGTCCGATTCCCGCCCAGCCCACGGTTCGCGATTCGATCGCCTTCCTCGCCGCCTTCGCCGGCCTGATGGAGAGTCTGACACGCCTCGAGCACCCCGTCATCGAACTCGACTGGCAGCTTGCTCGCGGGAACTTCTACGCCGCGATGGTCGACGGTCTCGAAGCTGACCTCACCTGGATCACCAACGACGGCAAGGAGACGACCGACAGCCTCGCGCTCTACGAGGACCTGCTGGCACACGCCGAGGACGGGCTGACCAACCGGGGGCTGAGCGAGGAGGACGCCGCGAAGTATCTCTATCCTCTCCGGCGGCGCGTCCGGCAGGAAGTCACGCCAGCCGACTGGAAGCGCGAGCAGGTCCGGTCCGCTCTCGATGACGGGGCGGACCTCGACGACGCGATCGCGACGATGCAACGCGAGTACGTCAGCCGGCAGTCGGAGACACTGCTCGAGGGGAGCTTCGCGGACTGGATCGGCGAGTAGCGGCTCGAAAAAGAGTTATCGGGCGGGTTCGACGTTCTGGTTCATCCGGAACAGGTTCGTCGGGTCGGAGTCGGCCTTGACCTCGGCCAGCCGGTCCCGATTGGCCGCGTAGGCGAGGCCTTCCTCGCCCTCGTCCTCGCTGATGAAGTTCACGTAGACGCCGCCGGTGGCGTACGGTGCCATCGCGTCGAAGAACTCCCGAGACCAGGCGAGACACTCGTCGTCCATCGCGGGGTCCTCCCAGCGCGTGTGGACGTTCATCGCGTACTCGGCGTCCCGATGGGGGTAGGCCGTCGCGTCCGAGGGGACGCGTGCCATCTCGCCGCCGAGTTGCCCGAAGAAGATCTCGGACAGCGGCGACGGGAGATCGGCTGCGTACTCGATTGCAGTATCGATTGCGTCGTCGGAGAGGTCGCTGAAGTTGTGTGATTTCCAGTAGTTCCGGGCACCCTCCGTGAGCAGCGGGTCGAACGACTGCTGGAACGCCGCGTACTGGTGAGGACCGACGGCATCGGCGATCGGGTCCCCGTACTCCCGGAGCGGAGCCAGAACTTCCCTGCCCTCGTCCATATCACCGGCGTAGAACGTCACGACGAGAACGACGCCGATGCCGTGGACGTCCTCGGGGAGGAACGGAAGCGGCGGTGCCGCCCGAAGCACGACCCAGACGGCGCACTCGTCCGGTGCGTCCTGGTTGAAGTCCCGAACATGTCGGATGACCGCCCGCGCATCGTCGCCCGCGTAGACGATCGGTCCGGAGAGTATCTCGGGACCGACCTCGTGGAGATCGAACTCGAACGAGGTGACCACGCCGAAGTTACCGCCGCCGCCTCGAATCCCCCAGAAGAGGTCCGGGTTTTCCGCCTCGCTTGCGTGACGCAGCTCGCCGTCCGCGGTGACGATGTCGACGGAGCGCAGGTTATCCACCGTCAGTCCGTACCTGCGAGTCAGCCAGCCGAATCCGCCGCCAAGCGTGAGCCCCGCAACGCCGGTCGTCGAATTGATCCCGGTCGGCGTCGCCAGTCCGAACGCCTGCGCCTCGTGGTCGAAGTCACCGAGGGTTGCGCCCGACTCGACGCGAGCCGTTTGCTCCGCCGGATCGACCCGAACCGACCGCATCGCCGAGAGATCGAGCATCACTCCGTCATCACAGACGGCATTGCCGGCGATGTTGTGTCCGCCGCCGCGAACTGCGAGCAGTACGTTCTGTTCGCGGGCGAAGTTCACCGTTGCGATCACGTCCGATGCACCCATCGCTCGAACGATGAGCGCCGGCCGCCTGTCGATCATGCCGTTCCAGACCGCTCGCCGCTCGTCGTAGTTCGGATCACCGGGCCGGAGCAACTCGCCGCGAAGTTCCTCGCCGAGTCCGTCCATTGCACCGTCGTCTACGGGTGTGGTCGTTACTGCCATCGGTCCTCAGTAGTCGTAGGCCTCGCTCGGGGATATAGGTATCATCATTAGTAATTATATAATGTGGCATCGAGAGGGACCCGAAAACGGGAAATTACGGGACGGCTCGAGAAAGTGCGGACCGCGCCGCGTGGCTGTAAACTGGCCCACGCTCCGATCGGAGCCTGGTCGTTCGAACCGGATTCAGGGCCTACGGAGGCCACGAGTACAGCGCAGCAGCGCGAGCAACGCCGTGACGAACTGTTTTAGGCCAGCCAAAATCGGAACGCATTTGTATATTTAGGGAAGCCTAAAAACCATGCGGCAGACACGACGCGCGTGGTTGAAGGGGAGCGGCGCTGCAATCGCGAGTCTCGGACTCGCCGGGTGTTCCGAGACGACCGAGGAAAAAGAACCCGAATCGGGCTCGGGGGAAGACGGGGCATCCCCGGAGTCCGACGAGGAGTCGACGGACGCCAAGCCGGCCAAGCCGGCCGAGACGGCCGTCGCCGCCGAATGGAACGCGATGCGAGCGCGACTGTGGGACGCGCTCGCCGCGGGGGAGGCCGGTGAGACCGGTGCCGGCGCTGCTATCGCCAGTCGGACGTTCGATCGCTTTGAGCAAGCCAGCGGCGAGTACAACGCCCACGAAATGCTCGAGGAAACAGACGAGTCGCGCTACGAGGCGTTCGAGGAGGCGCTCGTCGAACTCCGGACGGAGGGGCTGGAGCAGAACGACATCGCTCGCGGACGGGAGGAAGCCGGTATCGCGGACGAGCAACTCCGCGGAGCCCAACAGACCCTCGTTGGCGAGCCGACGGCCCAGGCGTTCGATCTGCAGGCGTTCGGGACAACGGTCGCCGATAGCGTCATGCTCGCCTCGGCCGGGGCCTTCGACGCCGCCGAAACGGTCGCGAACGACGCGTTCGAACGGTTCGAGGGGGCGGCCGTGCACGACGCGATCGGGGAAGCCGACAGCGGCGTTTACGAGCGATTCGAACGCGCAATGGAGAGCGTCGCCACGGCCGCGGGCAACGAGGACGAAGCGAGCGTCCGCTCGAGCGCGAGCGATGCGCTCGAGGCGGCCATCGACGGCGGCTACGCCCTCGCGCCGTCCGAGTCGGCAGCGGGTGCCGGGCAGATCGCCGCCTATCAGGCACGCGGGTGGGACGCTGCGGCGCTCGCGGGGCTTGGCGGGCCGTCGACGGCGTTCGCTCACGCCGCTGCCCTGACCGTGTATCGGGCGCGGGCCCACGACGCGGCCTGGCTCTTCGAGCGCGGGAAGCGCGATGCAGCCGCGCGGGTCGTCGAGAACGCGTTCGAACACTTCGAGGGCGCTCGTGCACACGAGGCGCTCGAGGAGGCGAGCGAGGACGCCTACCACCGATTCGAGGAGGACGGCCTGGACGCGCTCGCGACGGCGATCGAGAACGACGACCCGGCGGGGGTCGACACCGCCGTCGATGCGATCGACGACGGGCTGGTGACCGGGATCGAGGCCCTGGGGACCGGTAGCGAGGCCGCACTGATCGAGGCTGGCTTCTTCAAAGCTCGGACCGAGGACGCGGTGGAACGGTATCGGCTCGGCGAGAACGCGGTCGCCGCCGAACTCGTCCGCGGGCTGTTCGAGACCTTCGAGGCCAACGAAGCCGACTTCCACGAAACGCTCGAGGAAACCGACGACTCGCTCTACGAGACCTTCGAAGAGGAGCACCTGCAAGGCCTCATCGAGGCCTGCGAGAACGGCGACGACGCGGCCGTCGACGAACACGCGAACGGGATCCGCGAGACCCTCCTCGAGTTCGAGACGACCGTCGGCTCGCCCGCACAGGTCAGCGCCGTCGAAAGCGGGTACATGGCCGCGCGGGTGTTCGACGCCGGCGTTCTAGACGCCCTCGGTGCGTCCGACCGAGCCGAAACCGTCGTCGGGGAGACGTTCGAGTACTTCGAGAAGGGTGCGGGCGGGTTCCACGAGGCACTCGAGGACGCCGACCACGACCGATACGAATCGTTCGAGGGCGCGCTCGGCGACGCACAGGCCGCCGCCGGGAACGATGAGACTGTCGGAGCTACGGCCCGAGCGTTCAACGAGCAAGCGGTCGCCGCGACCTATACCGTCGTCGCGGCCGCCGGCGGCTCGTTCGGGGCTGCCGCCGCGTCACTCATGGATGACGTGTACGAGACGTTCGAAGGTGCACAGGCCCACGAACTCCTCGAGGAGGCCGACCAGGAGGCCTACGAAGGGTTCGAGACGGCCCTCGAAGAGTACATCGCCGCGCTCGAGGCGAGCGACGCCGAGAGCGACGCCGCCCACGAGACGGAGATGGGCGTCGACGAGGCCGCCGAAGCGTTCGCGACGGCGGCGTTACGGGCGCAGTTCGCGGTCGCCGGCGCGGCCGACGCAGCGCCGGTCGACGGGTCGGCTGACACTGCCGAGGAAACCGAATCAGCACCCGACCTCCAGGGCGGGCCGAACGTCGTCGAGGGCGTCCCGGACGACGCCGACCACGTCGTCGAGATGCAGGCGACCGCGTACGCTCCGGAGACGCTCACCGTCAAGCAGGGCGAGACCGTCGCCTGGAAACATGCGGCCGGCGAACCGCACACGGTCACGGCCTTCGAAGACGGGATTCCGAGCGACGCGGCCTACTGGGCGTCGGGCGGGTTCGACAGCGAAGACGGTGCTCGCGAGGGATGGGAGAACGGCAACGGCGCGGTCCAGTCGGGCCAATCGTACGTCCACACGTTCGAGACGACGGGCGAACACGAGTACGTCTGCATCCCCCACGAACGCTTCATGACCGGCACGATCGTCGTCGAGTAACCGCGCGATCCTCCCGCCCCCCTACATGGGACCGCCGCCCTGGCCGCTGGTCGTCGTTCGACGAAGCGGTTCGGGACGGTATTTCCGGGTCCCGAAAGCCGGCCATAAGCGATTAAGTAGCCTCGCTCGAGAGGTGTAGGTATGGTAACTTTCCTCTCCGGGGGCACTGGAACGCCGAAGCTATTGGACGGTGCTGCCGCCGCGTTCTCGCCGGAGGAGACCACAGTCGTCGTCAACACTGGTGACGACATCGAGATCGGCGGGCTCTTGGTCTCGCCGGACATCGATACGCTGCTGTTTCAGGGTGGTGGAATCCTCGACCGAGAGACGTGGTGGGGCATCGAGGGCGATACGCAGCGGACCAACTCGGCCCTTTCCGACATCGCGTCGGCCGCGGGGTTGCCCGAGGGTCCGCAGTATCTCCCCGACGACAGGCAGACCGAGGGGCGGACGCTCGCGAACTGGCGTCGCTTTTCGGGCGTTGCCGAGTTCATGACCATCGGTGACCGCGATCGGGCCGTCCACATCACGCGGACGAGCCTCATCGACGAGGGGAAGACGTTGAGCGAGGCGACCGAGCGACTCGCCGACGCCTTCGGACTGACGATCGATCTCCTCCCGATGAGCGACGATCCCGTCGCAAGCCTCGTCCACACGGACGAGGGAGTCATGCACTTCCAGGAGTACTGGGTCGCCCGTCGGGGCGATCCGGCCGTCGACACCGTCGAGTTCCGCGGCTCCTCGAAGGCCGAGCCCGCACCGGGCGTCCTCGAGGCGCTCGAGGACACCGTCGTCATCGGCCCGTCGAACCCGGTCACCAGTATCGGACCGATGCTCGCGCTCCCGGGCGTCGCGGACGCGCTCGCCCAGACGACCGTCGTCGCCGTCTCGCCGTTCCTCGGCGACGACGCGTTCTCCGGGCCCGCGGGTGACCTCATGGAGGCCGTCAACGCGGAGCCGAGCACCGAGGGGCTGGCGACCGCCTACCCGTTCGCGGACGCGTTCGTGGTCGACGACGGCGACGACGCCGATTTCGACCGGCCGACGGTTCGGACGGACATCGCGATCGATTCCAGCGAGGACGCTGCGCGCGTGATCCGCGCGATCGACGACGCGATCGAGCACGGACGCTGAGATGGCATCGACAGTGTCGTTTACGCCGCCGCTCGCGCTCGCGAGCCTCAGCGGCGAGGCCGACGCCGACTGGGCGCGGGCCGGGGCCGAATACGCCGGGGCCGCGTTCCTCGGCGGCATCGCCATCGACGCCGATTCCCGCGCGGCCGCCCGCGAACTCGTCGCCCGCGATCGGACCGAGTTCTTGCCCGACGATCCGCTGGCCTTCATCGCCCGCGAGCTCGAGTCGCTCGCTGGGACGCCGATCCAACCCGCGGTCAACGTCCGGAGTGCGACCGTCGACCCCGTCGTCGACGCCGCTCGCGTCTGTCGCGATCGGGAAGCCTACCTCGAGATCAACGCCCACTGCCGGCAGGCCGAACTCCGCGACGTCGGTTGTGGCGAGACGCTCCTGCGGGACGGCGAGCGACTCGCTGGCTACGTGGAGCGGGCGGCCGAGACCGGTGTGACCGTCGGGGTGAAGGTCCGCGCGGAGGTACCGGGCGTCGACCTGCCGGGACTGGCCCGCCGCCTCGAGACGGCGGGCGCGGCATTCGTCCACGTCGACGCGATGGACACCGAATCGGTCATCGCCGCCATCGTCGACGCCACCGACCTGTTCGTGATCGCCAACAACGGCGTCCGCGACGACGAGACCGTCCGCGAGTACGTCGGCTACGGCGCGGATGCGGTCAGCGTCGGTCGCCCGAGCGACAATCCCGTCGTGCTCGAGCGGGTTCGCGACGCGGTGGCGCGGCGACTGGGCTGTGAGACTCGCCGGTAACGGCCGGCGAGACCGGGACGGCGGTGCCGCGAGACGAACGCTTTTGCCGGCATCGCTCGAGGACTGTGACATGAGCGACGATGCGCCGGACGTGCTCGTCCTGCGAACGGGCACCCACGGAACGCCGATCGAACAGTACGCCGACGCGATCCGCGATCGGCTGCCGGATCACACCGTCGACCTGGCGAGAACGCCGGCCGAAGAGCGCGAGGCGATCGAAAACGCACGCTTCGTCACCGGGATGACGCTCGAGGAGGAACTACTCGCGGCCGCCGACTCCCTCGACGTCTTCGCGTGTGCGTACGCGGGGACCGGCCACCTGCCGCTCGCGGAACTCGAGGATCGGGGCGTCACGGTGACGAACGCCTCGGGGGTTCACGGACCGAACATCGGCGAGCACGTCGTGGGTGCGATCCTCCACTTCACCCGGCGGTTCCACGTCGGCGAGCGCCGCCAGCGCCGCCGCGAGTGGCGCCACTACAAGGCCACGGAACTGCAGGGATCGACGGTGACGGTCGTCGGCCTCGGCGCGATCGGGCAGTCGGTCTGTACGCGCCTCGAGCCGTTCGGCGTCGACACGATCGGCGTGCGCTATACCCCGGAGAAGGGCGGGCCGACGGACGAGGTGATCGGCTTCGAGGACGCGGCGTTCGACGACGCGCTCGCACGGACGGATTACCTCGTCCTCGCCTGTCCGCTCACGGAAACGACGCGCGGTCTGCTCGACCGCGAGGCGTTCATCACGATGAAGCCCGAGTCGGTGCTCGTCAACATCGCCCGCGGGCCGGTCGTCGAAACCGACGCGCTCGTCGCAGCGCTGCGCTCGAACCGGATTCGGGGCGCATCACTGGACGTGACCGATCCCGAACCGCTGCCCGAGGAGCACCCGCTGTGGACCTTCGAAAACGTTCAGATCACACCACACAACGCGGGCCACACGCCGGAGTACTACGATCGACTGGCCGACATCGTCGCGGAAAACCGCCGTCGGTTCGACGAGTCCGGACCCGACGCGGCTCTCGAAAACGTAGTCCTCCCCTGACGGAACTGCGGCCGCGGACGATCCTGGACGGTCGCCGCTCGAGCCGTCGACCGACTTTTTTTGATCCCCTGCGACGAACCACACGTATGAAGATCACAGCAGTCGCCGCCGTTCGTACGAAATCCGCCGCGCAAGCGGAGAACGAGGGGGGTGTCCCGTGTCGCTGACGTTCGACGGGACGGTGCTCGTTCCCGCGGCCGACCCCGAAGACGGGGAGCGGACCGCGGCGGCGCTCACACCGCACCTTTCCCCGTCGAGTCGGGTGATCGTCGTCAACGTGATCGAGAAAGCGGGGGGTGCGCCCGACAAAGCCTCGGTCGAACAGCGCGAGGAGTACGCGCGGACGATCTTCGAGCGCGCTCGAGGGCCACTCGAGGAGCGAGCCGGTACGGTCGAGACGGCGATCCTCTTCGGAACCGACGTGGTCGAGACGATCTTCGAGGCGGCAACCGAGCGCGACGTCGACGCCGTCGTCTTCGAGCCCCGCGGGGGGAGCCGGTTCGTGGAACTACTCACCGGCGACGTGGCGCGACGGTTAGTGACGGAGGCGTCGGTACCAGTGGTCGCGTTGCCACGAACCGACGACTGATCGGCGACGTACCGCCGCCCTTCGCTCGTCGATCGGGCAGTCGCTTCCGACGGTTCTGGGGGGACGGGTCCGCTCGCTCGTTCGACGAACGATTAGTCCCGGTCCTCGAGCAGCACCTGCCCCGTCTGGTCGACGGTGATTCGGTAGGTAGCGTACGCGAACGTGATGGACCCGACGGACCGTTCCGTCCGCGGCGTCGACCGAAACAGCGAATCCAACGCGGTCGGATCGACCGCGTCGTAGAGCGGTCCGAACTCGTCGGCGATTTCGAGTTCGTCGAACCCCGTTTCCGCCGCGACCGCGGCGATGACCGTTTCGCTGAGTGGGGTCTCCGGTTCGAACTGATACGTCCTGTCCCCGTCGTGCGGGCGAGAGTCGACGGTCGACGGTTCGGTTTCCATACTCCGTGTACCGGTCGGAGACGGGAAGCGAACACGATTGAATGGCCAACCCGTTAAATGGGGGCCCGTTCACCCATCGTGTTGCGGAGCAGATTGGCCTGTCCCCGTCGAAGGCGCGCGGACAGGGCTTGGTCCGAGATATCGAGTTTCGCGGCGATCGCCGACAACGTCGTCTCCCGCGGCACGTCGAAATAGCCCTCCTCGAGGGCGACCTGCAGCGCCTCTTGCTGCCTGTCGGTGATCCCGTACCGATCGCCGGAGGGGTCCGATTCCCGAAAGATCCGCTGAATCCGAAACGGGATGCCCTTCTCCCGACAGACGTCGCGGTACGCGAACAGCGACGCTCGCGTGGGAACGCGGGCCCGAATCTTCGTATCCGTCGTGACCGTGATCTCGTGGTAGCCGATATCGTACTCCGCCGCCGTGGGATACGTCAGGTGTGCCTCGCCGTGTTCGGAGAGCGTGATGCTGTAGAGACGACGGTCGTCTTGCTCCTCGAGCAGCGAGGCGGTCCGTACGGTATCGTCGGCGGTCAGCGCCGTCTCGAGATGCCCGAGGTCGTCGCCGTGGACCCAGCAGATGAGTTTCGTCGCCCCCGTTTCGGACTGGTAGATCTCTTCGACGTCGATCTTCGCGACATCGTCGACCGTCTGCCGGAGGATCGGCGTCGCGATTTCGAACTCGACGATTAGGACCATGCGGGGCGTACGCTCTCGCGTTACGTGGCGCTGGGTCTTATAGTATCGCCATCACCGGAGCCCCGTCACAGCACGGCCGAGCGGCGGGCCTCGAGACAGCACTGCGACGGGAGCGCGGTTCGAAAGCTGGCGAAAATCGCGGCGGTCGAACGGCGACGCCGACCGTCCGTCGACCGCGGGACGGCTCGCGCGGTTAGATGTATCCGTTCTCGAGCAGCAGTTCGCCGTTGAGCACGCTCGCACCGGCGGCACCGCGGATGGTGTTGTGGGCCAGACAGTTGTACTGCAGGCCGAAGGGCGACTCTTGGAGGCCGCCGGCGGCGATGGCCATCCCGTCGCCGAGGGTACGGTCCATCCGGGGCTGGGGACGATCGGGGTCCTCGAAGACGTGGATGAGCGGCTCGGGCGAGGAGCGGAGATCGAGCGACGGGTACTCCCGCATGGCCTCGGCGGCCGCGTCCGCGGTCAGGTCCTCCTCGGTCTCGACCCAGACGTTCTCGAGGTGGCCGTCGATGGTCGGGATGCGGTTACAGGAGGCCGCCACGTCCATGCCGTTGTGAGTCAGTTCGGCCCCGTCGAACTCGCCGAGCAGTTTCCGCGACTCGGTCTCGAGTTTGTCCTCCTCGCCGCCGATGTAGGGGACGGCGTTGTCGATGATCTCCATCGAACTCACGCCGTCGTAGCCCGCGCCGGAAACAGCCTGGAGCGTCGAGACGTGAACCTTCTCGAGGCCGTACTCCGTGAGCGCCGCGAGCGTGGGAACGAAGGTGATCGTCGAGCAGTTGGGGTTCTTGACCATCGCGCCGTCCCAGCCGCGCTCGTCGCGCTGGACCGCGAGCAGGTCGAGGTGGTCGGGGTTGACCTCCGGAATTACGAGCGGGATGTCGTCGTCCATACGGCCGTTCGAGGAGTTCGACGAGACGACGTACCCCGCCTCACAGAAGCCGGGTTCGACGTCCGCGCCGATGCTCGAGGGGAGCGACGAGAACAGCATGTCGACGTCGTCCGGGACCGCGTCGGGATCGGTCGCCGTCACGGTCATGTCGGCGACGGCGTCGGGAATCGGGCTGTCGACGCGCCACTTCGCGGCCTGTCGATACGTCTTACCGGCGCTTGCCTCGCTGGCGGTGAGCGCCGCGATCTCGAAGTCCGGGTGGGGATCGAGTAATTGAATGAGTCGCTGTCCAACAGCACCGGTTGCACCGAGTACGCCTACTCGTACTGCCATTTTCCGCCACTCCGAGTCGTGTCCGCAAAACCGTTTGGGTTTACGGTAGCGCGTGTCAATGATCGGAATCACGCGGCCGGCGTCGGGTCCGCGTGCGACCGGTAGCCGGCCGTCGCGAGCGCTGTGAACGGATAGAAGATATTAAGAAACGGGAGCGCCAGTTTTCGACCGATGCATTATCGACAGGATCGACTCGAGGCCGCCGACGAGAGGTGGTCCCGATGACGAGTTCGACCGCGAACACCAGCGACCGAGGACTGTTGGACACCCGCTTTAGTATCGGCGCGGCGGCCATCGCGGCCGTCGCGGCACTGCTGGGCGTCGCCTTCGCGTGGACGGGCTACAACGGCGGGATGCTCCCGGTACTCGGCCTGGAACTGAGCATTCTGACCGGCATGATCGGGCTCCTGTTCGGATTCGGGATCGCGACCGTCGCGTTCGTCGCCGCGGTCTACATGGAACCCGGTTTCGACCAGTAAGGCGGGTATCGAGTCGGACTGTTCTCCGCGCTCTCGACCGGGAAGCGCTCCGCTCTATCGGCGAAGCCCCGGCTCTCGAATCGGCCGATCGACTCCGGGTGGTTGCTCGGCGTCGGGGTAACTCGCTCGAGGTGAAAAGATCGACTTACGCGGGAACTTCTGCGCCTTTCTTTCGCGTTACGTAGCCCGCGATGCGGTTGCGGACGCCCTTGGACTCGACGTTCGTGAGCTTCGTGACGCTCTCTTTGTTCTGCTCGAAATCGGTCGTGAACGCCTCCGGGTACCGTTCCAGGAGGAGGTTCCCGGTCTTCTTGACGTAGGCCGGTTTGATTGCCATGTAGGGTGGTTCCGTCTAGAGGCTCTTAATCCCTTTCTCTTTGCCGCTTCGAGAAATCGATTCGTCGGCCCGTCGTGTCGGTTACCACGACGACCGCTCGCGGACGCGCTCGATGGCCTCGCGTTCGCGTGGCCCGCCGGCGCGGTCGACGACCGACGCACAGTACGCGAGGCGGTCCCGAAGTTCGGTCTCGTCGTAGCCGGAGACGGACAGTCGCGACGCGGCGACGGTCGCCTCGACGACGGCTCCGAACCCGCGATCGATCGTAGGCACGGTTTCCCGCTCGGTCGTTGCCTCGAGCGGGCGAAGCGCCCAGTCCTCCCAGTCAGTGTCGCCCTCGCGACCGCTCTCGATCCGGTCGACGGCGACGCGCACCCAGGCGGTCGCGGACGCCAGAACCGGTTCCTCGCGCTCGACGATCGACAGAGCGGCCTCTGCGAAGTCGACGGGGTCGTCGACGAACTGAACGTAGCCCGTCCCCTGCCGGTGGAAGTTCCGGCGGGTGCGGGTGTTGCCCCACGTTCGGGCGGTGACGGGGTCACCAGCGTGGAGGCCGAGCGCAGCGGCGTTCCACAGCCCGTTGGGTCCCAGCGTGGTCACGATCGACTCGGTGACACCCGAGAGTTCGACGGGCCACTCCGCGAGGTCCGCCCGGTCGTCCTCGCGCCCGGTCACTGTGTCGTCGGTCGCGGCCTCTCGCTCGTCGGTCATACGTCGACCGCCCCGCGCTCGAGCGCGATGAACAGCCCGGCTGCGGTAACGTCGGCCGTCGTTCCCGGGTTGATCCCGCGATCGACGAGATCGTCGGCGAAGGAGTCGACAGCTTCGGGGTCCGTCTCGAGGGCGTCCGCGTCATGTAGGGTCGCGGCGCGGTCGGTCACCGCCCGTGCAGTCGCCTCGTCGTGGCGCGTCGCGACGAGCGTATCGGGTCGCTCGGCGAGCAGCGAGAGGAAGACGGCCGCGGTCCGGTTCGATATCGGGCCGTCGGCCGCGGCGAGTCGCTCGGCCGCCGCGAACGAACGGTCGAACCCGCGGACCCACTCGCGAGCGACGTCGTCGCCGGGAACGCTCCGGTCCATCACGTCGAAGAGCGTCACCCCGCGGGCTTCGACGGCTGGGACCGCGTCCGCGCCGCGGCGCACGTCGAGGGCCGCCATGTCGTCGGGCGGGTCGCCGACGGCGACGTCGACGTGCTCGAACGCGCGGTAGAACGACGCCGCGTCGTCGACGGTCGTCCCCCGAGCGACGGACTCGGCGACGGGCCGTGAGAGATCCTCGCGGGCGGCCCGCACTAACGGGACGAGCAACAGAAGCGCGCCGAACTGCGTGTTTCCCCCCTCTTGAGCGGCCATCTTCTCGACGGCCCGCTCGAACGCCGGCCCGACCGCCGCGCCGTCGGCTGCCATCTCGAGCCCCTCACGGGCCCCTACCGCGCCGGCCATGAAGTGGGCGAACCGCAGGTCCGCAAGGTCCCGATGGCGGTCGACGTTCCCCGGTTTGGGCGTCGCCGCAACCTCGAGGAGCAACGCCAGTTGTGCGTTCCCTGCCGTCGATCGCATATACGTCCCACTGTGTGCCGCCGCGGTTTAGCAGTTGTCGTGGCGCGGTCCCGGTGGCGTCTCGAGGCGGGCCGGCGGGTCGAGTCACTCGACCAGGCGTTCCCTCTCGTCCGCCGATCGCGATTGCCGTTCGGTCTCGAGCAGTCGGTCGAGTCGGCGTTCGAACTCGTCGTCGCTGATTTCACCCGCTGCGTACCGTCGCCGCAGGGTTTCGACCGGGCGTTCGTCGGACTCGTCCGGCGTCCCGGTCTCGTGTGGACTCGCCTCGGGACCGGCGGAGGCGGCCTGTCGAACGACGCCGCGCGTCAACTGGCCGGCGACGGTCAGGGTTACAACGCCCATCAGAAGGAACAGAAGTCCCGCAGCGGCGTTGTCGGCCAATCCGAGGAGTCCGAGCACCAGCGTCGGAACCCCGATCACCGAGGCGATGATCGCGACGAGGGTTCGGCCCACGGGGCTCGCAGGGGCATAGCGGTGGACCAGATCGTACATCGTTCGTTTGCTGTTCGTGTCGGAACAAAAACGCACGGGGATCGTGCTTCCGCCGTCGAGCGATGGAGGAGGAGTCGTCGTCCCGTCGATTTAAGTTTCGAAACGCGAAGTACCGATCATGGGCTACGATACCGTCGCCAAGACCGACCCGGAATCAGTCATCGACGAGGAGTGGGGCGGCATGTGGTTTCTCAAGGACGGTCTCGGCACCGAGGAACTGGGCATCTCGGTCCTCGAACTCGAGCCGGACGGGAAGGGCATGGAACACGACGAGACCGACTCCGGCCAAGAGGAGGTGTACTACGTCGTCGCGGGGACGATCGACATCGAACTGAGCGACGCCGACGAAACCGTGACGCTCGAGGCTGACGAGGCGATTCGACTCGACGCGACGGAAACCAGGCAGATCCACAACCGGAGCGACGAACGCGCGAAACTCGTGTTGGTCGGCGCACCGCTGTGAACGGGTGGGCTTTCGCCTCGCTACCGCTGTCATCGGCCGTCGCCCTGAGCCGTTTTCGGAGGCCACGGTCCGTTTCGGTCGAGCATCGCTCACCGCGACACAGGGAGGGGCGCTCCACCGCAGTTACCGATCCGGACCGTGACGCCGAGCGCCGAAAATACACCTCGCAGTTTTTATAATGACCCAATGAGTCCAAACGGCGTATGGAACGCGTAGACGTCGCGATCGTCGGCGGAGGCCCCGCTGGTGCGTCAGCGGCCGAACGGGCCGCCGCTCACGGCGCAAAGACGGTCCTCTTCGAGCAGGGGGTCCCGCGGGAGGACCGCGAGGGACCGGGGCCGGATTCGACCGACGCCGCCGGCATGCTCGACTACTGGATCGACATCATGGGCTTCGACTACCGGGACATCCCCGACGAGGTCATCCACCGGGAACTCGAGGCGACCGAGTTCGTCGGTCCGAACAGCGACGTCGAACTGACGTCGACCGGGATGCCGGCCAGCTATCCGAACTTCGGGTATACCTTCCACCGCGCGCGTATGGACGACTGGCTCTACGACCGCGCCGTCGACGCGGGCGCGGACCTGCGCGTCGGAACCGGCGTCTCTGACCTCGAGACCGACCTGCGGGCCGCGAGTCCGAAGGGGCCGACCCACACCCTGACGCTCTCGAACGGGGAGCAACTCGAGGCCCAGTACGTCGTCCTCGCGGACGGCCCTCAGCGACGGATCACGCTCGACGCGCTCGATCAGTTCACGGCCCCCGGCCGGAGCGTCTCCGATCACCTCTCGCCGCCGGAGGCCAACCACATCGCCTATCAGGAGTACCGGGAGTTCCCGCCCGAACTGTTCGAGGAGTTCGAGGATCGACTGCTGTTCTGGTGGGGACACATGCCCGGCGAGACCGCGTATCCGTGGATCTTCCCGAACGACGGCACCGTCGCCCGCGTCGGGCTGACGATGCCCATCGGCATGCGCCTCGAAGACGTCGAGGACCCCGGATCCTACAAGCTCCTGCGGCCCGACGACGAGGGGATTCCCTCGGGCGCGGAGTACATCAGCCGCCTCCTGGAGCAGGAGTTCGGCGACGAGTACGACATCGAGGAGGACATCCCGCGCGTCGAGGACCGCGGCAAGTCGAAGGGGACCGAAACCTATCCGATCTCCTCGACGCGACCGATCGAGTCCCCCGTCGGCGCGAACATCGCCGTCGCCGGCGGCGCGATGGGTACCACGTCCGCCTTCCACGAGGGCGGCTATCACGTCGCCGTCCGTACCGGCAAGATCGCCGGACGGCTCGCCGCGACGGATTCCATCGCGAACTACAACGACGTCTGGAAACGCGCGATCGGCGACGAGATCCTGCGCAACGTCGCCTTCGCCGATATCGTCGCCGACTACGGGCCCGACGACTGGGATCGGGTGTTCGACACCATCAACGACATGCAGGGCACCGGCTCGAGCGACGGTCTCGTGAACAAAACGTACTCCGCCGGCCTCGGCGCGGCGAAGATCATGGCGGCGTACAAGCGCCGGAAGTTCAACTATCGCGACGGCGACTACGTCCAGCTCTCGGCGGACGACTACTTCTACTGAGTCGACCGGTTCGTCGGCCCGTCCGACCATCCGCGCTCTCTCGCGCTCGCGGAACGGCGATCGCGTTTCGATCGAAACTCGTCGCATGATGACGGCACCGCCCGTACGCAGTGGTCCTTTTTCCGGCCCCGCGTGGAAGGCGGCCCTATGGACTCCGGTGGACGTTCCGAACCCTTCGACGAGCGCCCCCCTCGAGCCGACGGGTCCGGCCACCGCGTTCCCGAGGGACAGGCCCCCGAGGAGTACGGCGACCACCGCGGTCGCGGCGATCACGACGAACACGATCACCGCAGTCGCTGGCCGCTCGTCGCCGCCGCGGGAGCGGCCGGCCTCTACGGCGGGGCCGCGGTCTCCATTCTCGGGACTGAAACCGGTCTCGTCCCGCCGCTGCTCGGCGTCGGCCTCGCCGCCGCCGGAACGATCGTCCTGCTAGCCGGTGTCGCGGGCTGGGTCGACCAGGCGTTTCTGGCACCCGCCCGCGACGAACGCGGACCGCGAACGTCCCGGGCATCGTACGTCTCGACGACGCTGCTCTTCCTCACGACTGACGTTTCGACGTTCGGCGCACTGTTTATCTATTACTTCGTCGTCCGAATCGGGGCCTGGCCGCCGGCGGAACTCCCGCCGCTGCTCGGCTCGCTCGTGATCGTCAACACCGGCATCCTGGTCGCCAGCAGCGTCACCTTCCACTACGCCCACAGGGCGCTCGAGCGCGAGAACCAACGGCGATTCCTCGGGCTGCTCGGAACGACGCTCGCGCTCGGCCTGGTATTCCTCGCCGGGCAGGCCTACGAGTACTACGAGTTCGTCGCTCACGACGGGTTCACCCTCACGAGCGGGCTCTTCGGGACCGCCTTCTTCGGACTGACCGGACTCCACGGGCTCCACGTCGCGTTGGGCATCGGTGGCATCGCCGTGCTCTGCTGGCGGGCGATCCGCGGTCACTACGGTCCGGATCGCGATACGTCGATCACGACCGTCTCCCTGTACTGGCACTTCGTCGACGCCGTCTGGCTCTTCCTCGTCGTCGTCCTCTACGTCGGCGCGTCGGTGTAGGGGGCCGCCCGATTGCGATCGCCGCCGGAAAACCGGGACTCACGGTATCTCGTCGTGGTCGAGATCCGTCTCGAGGACTTTCAGCGTCGGTGTATCGCAGTCACAGAAATGCGACTGACCGAGGGGCTGGAGACTCCCGTCGGGCCAGATCTGAACGATGCCGATCGTCCCGCAACCGTCGCACTCGGCCGCCGCTCGCTGTTTCTCGTCGTTCGTTCCCACTGGAGTCACCTCTAGGACTGGGCCGTACCACAGCCACCGAGGAAAAACCCCGGTCCGATCGGCAGCCACCAGTCCGCACGGTGCGAGCGTTTCGGCTCTCCCCCCGTGCGTGGTTATTCGAAGGCGACGGTAACGAACCGTCGCCCGGCGGACTCGGATGTCCCTCGAACGACCCGGAACTCGAGCGACCGGTCCGACTCGAGGGTGACGTCGGACTCGGTGAAGAGGAACGCACGGTACGACGGCGCGTGATCGGAGGCGATCACGCTGGTTCGATGGGCATCCTCGAATCGCTCCGGTTGCCAGTTGAGCGTCGACTCGAGGACGGTGACGGGGCTGTCCGGTACGAACTGGTCGGAACGAACGCCGCCGTAGTCGACCGCCCCAGCATCGGACTCGGTCGAGTCCGATTCCGAATCGGCGCTTGCCATGGAGAGGCCTAACAGCGTTCCCGTCGAGACTGCACCGTACGTGACGAACGTGCGTCGTAATGGCGACCATCGAGCCTCACTCATGCGCTGCTTCCCCACCACCGGTGCCGGTATAATAGTTTACCATGACGACACAATGTTCGGCGATCGGCGTTTCGATCGTCGATATCGAACGTCTCAGCGTTCCGTTCGCCAGATCTGAACGTTTCCTATTGAACTTATACAGGTCGGAGGAAATATCACTGTCAATCGTAACAGTGGTTTATCCGACTGGCTGTGGGCAGGAACGAGTGGATGTTCTTCCAAGAACCGGAACTCCAATACGAGGTCACCGTCGAACAACCCGATCCGCACTTCGCGAAACTCCTCCAGCAAGCGATCGGCGGCCAGGAAGGCGAGATGCGAGTCGCCATGCAGTACATGTTCCAGGCCTGGGCGCTGCCCGAGGAGTACGAGGAGTATCGGACCCTGCTGATGGAGACCGCGGCCGAGGAACTCGGCCACATCGAGATGCTCGCGACCGCAGTCACCAAGAACCTGCGTGGCTCCTCCGCGGAAATGGACGACGACGCTCGGGAGACGGCGGCCGCCGCGGCGTCGATGACCGGCCAGAACCCGCGGCAGTTCCTCTCGGCCGGCCAGTCGGCGATGCCGGTCGACAGCAACGGCGTCCCGTTCACCGGCGGCTACATCGCCGCGTCGGGCAACCTCGCCGGCGACCTCTACGCGAACGTGATGGCCGAGGCGACCGGCCGCACCCTCGCGACGCGGCTCTGGGAGTACACCGACGACCCCGGCATGAAGGACATGCTCTCTTACCTCATCGCTCGAGACACGATGCACCAAAACCAGTGGTTACAGGCCCTGGAGACGCTTGACGACCCGGTCCCGGTGCCCGCGAGCTTCCCGCAAGACCAGGAGAACCAGGACTTCAACTACACGTTCGTCTCGACGAGGCGCGAAACACAACCGAACCCCGAGTACCCGTGGACCCAGGGGGAGACACCGGACGGCAACGGCCAGTTCTCCTACGCCGCCGAGCAGTCGGGTGACGGCAACGTCGTCGCCCCGGATCCGGACCCCATGACGAACAACGACCCGAACAGGGTCGCCCAGTCGGCTCGGTCGGCCGACTCGACCGACGCCGAAGCGAACTCGCCCTCCGAGTCGGCCGACGCCGCGGACTCGAGCGAATAAGCGCGACGCCGTCGCATCGTGTCGTCGCCAGCCGCGGTCGCGCTGCCTGCAAGCGGCCGCTCAGTCCGTTCGATCGCGTTGCATCCGCTCCTCGAAGCCCGCCATTTTCCGGTATATCGGGGGCGTCAAGACGCCGATTACCCCGATAAGGATCGCGATCGCACCGATCGGAAACAGCAGCGGTGCAACCTCGAGACAGGAGTTCCGGGACGCGATCCGGACGTAGTAGCGGTCCCCTTCGTACTCGACGACCGCTCCCTCGAGCAGCGTCTCCCTGTTTTCCATCTCGCCGTCGACCGTCGCCTCCCGTAGCGGGCTGTCGATCGCCTCCTCGAGGGCCGCTCGCTCGGCCGGCGAGAGTGTCGCGGCTGGCAGTGTCCCGACGGTCTCCGGTGGGGTTTCACCCTCGGCGACCGGGTCGACCGTAATACTGGGGTCCCCACAGAGCCCGATCCCGTCCTGAATCACGACGTAGCCGCCGGTGATCGACAGGGGAATGCCGGCGGCGATCAGGAGGACCCCCAAAAAAGGCGCGGCGTAGGTCAACACCAGCGACTCGGACGACGCCGTCGGCTCGATCGGCCCCGTTTCGTCGGTCGCGGGCGGCTCGGTCGAATCGGACGACGTGTCGTCGCCGGCGTTCATCGCTACTCACCCTCCCCGGTCGACGGACGGCGTTGCCGGCCGCCGAGAGTCGCGATCGTGCCGGCGAGCCCGAGTCCGTAGCTCCAGTGGCCGAGCAGGACGAACAGCAGGTACGCGACCAACTGCAGGCCGGGCTGCCCGGTGTAGAAGGCGAGTGCGAACCCCGAGGCGATGACCGTCGCATACCACAGCCCCGTGACGAGCGTGAGCGTCCCGGGCAGGTACTCGCCTAGCGACAGGAACAGGAGCGGCCAGACCGTCATTCCACCGGCGACGAAGAGCGCGTATCCGAGCCCGAGGTTCGCCGGCAACCCGACGAACGTCGCGAGGGTCGCGAACGACTCGAGCTCGAATACGCCGAGTACAACTGCCAGAAGCAGGACGGCCGTCATCAGCATCGTCCCGACGAACCCACCGACCGCGCCGATCCCGGCGTCGTTCGCGACGGTTCGGGCCACCGGCTTGATCCGGCCGTAGATCGACAGCGGCCGCTCACCCTGCGCCGGCACGTACGACGGACGGACGTCCTCGGGCTCGCTCGGGGGCACGCCGCGCTCGCGCTCGAGGCGGTCCTCGAACCACTGCCACTCCGGCGTGAACTGCTCGGTCGCCTTGAGCTCCCAGGGGTCGGCGGTCTCGATCGGCGTCCCCCGAACGGACGACCAGAGCATAT
Source organism: Natrinema altunense (assembly GCF_000731985.1). Lineage (GTDB taxonomy): Archaea > Halobacteriota > Halobacteria > Halobacteriales > Natrialbaceae > Natrinema > Natrinema altunense. Next base: position 3,497 of record NZ_JNCS01000016.1, on the reverse strand, counting down.
TATAAAGCCACATGAGGACGCTGAGTCCGATGATGAACGACCCGACGGTCGCGACGACCTGCAGCCCCGAGTACCCCGGCGGGTACGTCGCATACCGACGGGGAAGCTCGAGGAAGCCGAGCGCCATCAGCGTCGTGAACGTGAGCGCGGAGCCGACGACGAGCAGCGACGACTGGAAGATCGCGAGCCGACGGTCGTACATCCGGCCGGTGAGCATGGGGAACCAGTAGTAGCTGGCGGCGAACATCATCAGCGGGATGATCCCCATGAGGATGAGATGGAAGTGACCGACGACGTAGTAAGTCCCGTGATAGATGACATCGACGGGGATCACGGCCAGGAAGATGCCGGTGACGCCGCCGACGATGAACAGGCCGATCGAGCCGATACAGAGGATCGTCGGCGCGGCGAGTCTGACATCACCGTTCCACATGGTGGTGATCCAGTTGAACACCTTGATCGCGCTCGGGACGGCGATGGCGATCGAGGTTGCCATAAAACTCGCTCGGACGCGTGGATCGATGCCAGTCACGAACATGTGGTGAGCCCAGACGCCGAACGAGAGGACGGCGATGGCGATCGTCGAGTAGACGATGAACTTGAATCCGAACAGCTTCCGGCCGACGAACTTCGGCAGGATGAGGCTCATCAATCCGGTCGCTGGCAGGAAAATGATGTACACCTCGGGATGCCCCCAGAACCAGAGGAGATGCTGCCAGAGGACGGGACCGCCCCCCTCAACCGCGAAGAACGTCGTCCCGAAGTTCCGATCGAACAGCAACATGAGCAAGGCAGTCCCGAGCAACGGGAACGCAAAGATGATGATCGCACTCGTGACGAGCATGTTCCACGAGAAGATGTCGAGGTTCGCCCAACCGATCGACTCGTCGCGCTCGTAGACGACCGTCGTGATGAAGTTGATCGCACCGATCGTGGTAGCGATGCCACTCAGGTGGAGGCCGAGCAAGAGGAAGTTCGTCTGCGGATTCGGTGCCAGCGATAAGGGCGGATACATCGTCCATCCGATCGCCGGCTCCTGAAACGCCAACAGGACCGAGAGCCAGTCCGTCGGCACGACGACTGCGAGCACCGCACCCGTCACTTCGGCCACGATCCCCAGCCGAGCAAGCAAGAGCGACGGCGGCAACAACCAGAACCCGACGGCGTTGAGCCGCGGAAACGCCATGTCGTCGGCCCCGATCAACAGCGGGAGAAAGTAGTTCCCGATCCCGAAGAACACCGGCGTAACGAAGAAAATCAGCATCGTCAGCCCGTGCATCGTGAACAGTTCGTTGTACGTCTGTTCCGTCCAGATGTTCGCTTCGGGCGTCAACAAATGCGTCCGCATCATCATCGCGTCGATCCCGCCCCAGATCGCCGCGACGGTCCCGAACGCGATGTAGAGCATGCCGATCTCCCGATGGTTCGTCGTCGTCGCCCAGCGGACCGCGGCCGCCTTTGCGTCCCCGAGTCCGAACCGGAACCGCCGCTCGGCCGCGTAGCCCCCATCCGGCGACGCCTCGGCCCGAACGCGCTGCGCATAGAGGACGACCAACAGACAACTGACGACGATGACACCGAACAGCGACACCTCCGCGAGCGCACGGTTCATCGTCTCCCGTCACCCCTCGCTACTCGACCGTGCCGCTCGTCACCGTACATAGCGGTGGCCTCACCATCGTCCTCAATAAAGGTGGACCGGCATCTCCGTGAGTATCGCCGTCCGTGACAGGTCCGCCGTCGCTCCCTGTCGCCCCCGATCAGTAGCGGAGCCTGACAGTCCGCCGATTCGTGAACGCCGTATATTACGCCGGTCGTCGAATGCCCGCCAATGGGTAGCCGTCGACGCGCGATCGTCACACTCCTCGTCGGGGCGTGCACGAGTTGCCTCGCGCTGACGGGGTCGGCCGCTGCACAGTCGACCAATCGCGACCTCATCGACTCCCTCGAGTACCAACTACTCTACGTTGCCCTCCCGCTCACCCTGTTCGTCCTCGTCATCTTGATTTATGCAGCCGTCAAATTTCACGACAACGACGATCCCGAACCGACCACGGAAGATCCCGCTCTCGAGATTACCTGGACCGTCGCGACGGCGATCATCCTGCTCTTCGTCGGCCTTTCCGGCTATAGCGTCCTCGTCAATCCCTACGTGTCGCCCTCCCAGGCACTCGAGGGCGACGACCGCAGTCAGGAAGGGTTCGACTCGTTCGACGACCTCCCCGAAACCGACGACAAGGAGGTACACGTCCGCGGCTACCAGTGGGAATGGCAAGCGACCTACCCGGGATCGAACGTCACGACCGAAAACGAACTCGTGCTCCCTGCCGATCGAAACGTCACCGTCTGGCTCACCAGTGCCGACGTCGTCCACTCGCTGTTCGTCCCCGATCTGGGCATCAAACAGGACGCCTTCCCCGGCGAATACACCCGCTCTCGGACCATCGTCTCCGAACCGGGCCGCTACAACGCGGTCTGTTCCGAATTCTGCGGCGCAGGCCACTCGCGGATGGACGCCACGGTCGTCGTCGTCGAACAAGCCACCTACGATCACTGGCTCGCCGAAAACGAGGACACCGTCACCGACGCACCGGAGCCCGGGCGAGACAGTCCCAGTCTGTAAGAGTTAAACCGGACACCAGCCTAGAAACACTGCGTGCCTTTAGTCCCCGTCCGAGCGAACCCATTCGGGTGCGATGACAGTACGGCGAACCCAGGCACGCGACAGTCGTTTCGGGGACCTCCCACGAGTTCCCCCCGCCCGGCACGAGGGTTAGCCAGCCGACGCGGCACGCCGCCACGGGATGAGGCTGGACGTTAGTGTTCCGGGCGACATTTTCCGATGCGGTGACCCCGACTCTCGAGGCGACAGAGCTGACCGTACAGATCGACCGCGAACGCGGAGTACTGTTTCCAGGTTCGTGAATAGTTGCTGGCTCCTTCCTCGACCAATACGACGAGCCGATCAGCTGTCGTTGGAAGTCGATTCCGTTACTGGATCGGTAAAGAGAACTGACTCGGTCGGATGATCACGAGCTAGATCGACCGGCTCGGCATCTCGCGCATGCTCGATGGTCGCTTGCAGTCTCTCGAAGTTCCGTCCAGTAACGAGATCATCACTTCGTGGATCAGACGCGATGATCTCGTGATCTGCGAGTCGAGGGAGGTAAATATCTCTCAGTGATGTTGTTACCCTCTCAGCTTCGTCTGCCGTGACTTGCTCAATCGCCTTGGTCTGTTCTGCGGCGGCGATCCGAAGCGCCAATCGGTCGACGTTCGTCGGTTCGCTGTCCACGAGATCGTACAAAACGTATCGACGACGGGACGCGGAAAGGAGGTGATAAATAGTGTCGAGGTCGGGGGTTGACCATGTGGTCATAATCCGGTGTTCCAGGGACAACTGGTTAAGTTCCGCTCCAAAAAGGTTCGGTATCAAAATTGCCACAGTCTGGTGATTGACTGTTTCGAATTGCGTATCGTATCGCTCCGGAAGCGAT
>NZ_JNCS01000015.1 GCF_000731985.1 Natrinema altunense | reverse complement strand
CCCCCTCTCTCCCGAACGCCGTCTATGGACTCGTTTCTCATCTACGGTGCCTACGGCTACACGGGGCGGCTGATCGCTCGCGAAGCCGTCGCACGGGGCGGCTCGCCCGTCGTCGCCGGCCGCGACGGCCGCGCGGTCGCCGCACAGGCCGACGAGCTCGGCGTCGTGGGACGGACCGTTCCCGTCGAGTCGGCGGCTCTCGACGCTGTTATCGAGCCCTTCGATGCGGTTTTGAACTGCGCCGGCCCGTTCGCCGAGACGGCCGGCCCGCTGGCCGACGCCTGCCTCGAGACGGGGACGGACTATCTGGACATCACGGGCGAGTTCGCCGTCTTCGAACGCCTCCGTCAGCGCGACCTCGCGGCTCGCGAGGCGGGGTGTACGCTGCTTCCCGGCGTCGGCTTCGACGTCGTGCCGTCGGATTGTCTAGCGGCGTTTCTCGGCGAGCAGCTGCCCGACGCGGATCGGTTGGCGCTCGGGATCAAAAGCGACGGCGGCCTCTCGCGGGGGACCGCCCGAACGCTCGTCGACCAGCTCGGTACCGGCGGCGTCGTGCGCCGTAACGGCCGACTCATTCAGGTGCCGACCGCGTTCCGGAGCCGTGAGATCGACTTCGGCGACGGCCCCGAACACGCCGTCACGATCCCGTGGGGCGACGTCGTCACCGCGGCCCACAGCACCGGTATCGACTCGGTCGCGGTCTACGCCGCCGTGCCGGCGTGGGCGAGTCGCGCCCTCTCTGCCGTCGATTCGCTGGCCTGGCTCCTCGAGCGCGAGCCGGTCGAACGGGCCCTGAAGCGGCTGGTCGACGCTCGGATCGAAGGGCCGGACGAACGTCAGTTGGCGACCGGCAGCGCCGTCGTCTGGGGGGAGGTCGTCGACGAGGCGACCGGCCGACGGGCGTGCGCCCGCCTTCGCACTCCCGATCCCTACGCCCTGACGGCCGAGGCGGCCGTCTCGGCGGCCCAACGGGTCCTTGAGGGCGGCCAGGTCCCGGCGGGCTTCCAGACGCCCGCGTCGGCCTTCGGCAGCGAGTTCGTCCTCGAGCTTTCGGGAACGGAGCGGGAGCGAGTGGACGCGCCGGCGGACGCCGGCGAAATGAACCGACCGGTCGCGGCGTCCGACAACTGACGCCGACGCCGGAACGGCTGTCGTGGCCGTTGCGAGGCGAGCGACCCGCTCGAGGCGGCGTCACTCGTAGCACAGTTTCTCGACGCGGTCGTCGTACAGCCGCGCGAGCCGGTCCGTGACCGGGCCGCCGCCGATCGCGCGGCCGTCCAGCGTCCCGATCGGCCGGAGTTCCCACGTTCGGTTCGTGAGAAACGCCTCATCGGCCGCGCGGACCGCGTCCGGCTCGTATCGCCCCTCGCGGACCGGAATCCCGGCCTCGCGGGCCAGCTCGAGCACGATGTCGCGGGTGATCCCCGGCAACACCGGGCCGTCGGTCGTCGGCGTGTAGATCGCGCCGTCACGGACGAAAAACAGGTTGCTCGTGGCTCCCTCCGTCACTCGGCCCTCGAGATCGCACAGCAGCGCCTCGTCGCTCCCGGCTTCGAGTTCCGTGCGTGCGAGGATGCCGTTCAGGTAGTTGTGGGTCTTGGCGGCGGCGGGGATCGACGCGTCCGGCACCCGGCGCGTCGCGACGGTTTCGACGGTCGCCGGTCCGTCCCAGACGGGGTCGCCCTCGAGCCCGCCCCGTGGGAGGGGCGTGACGTAGACGACGACGGTGGGGTCGACTTCGGGGTCGGGCGTGAGCTTCCCCGGTTGGACGCCGCGGGTGATCGACAGCCGAACGTAGGCGTCCGCGAGGTCGTTGGCGGCGAGCGTTTCGTCGATCCGCGCCCGGAGATCGGTGGCCGACAGTCCGTGCTCGAGCGAGAGCGCCTCGCAGGTCCGTTCGAGGCGCTCGAGATGGGCGTCCCACGCGAGGATCGTCCCGCCATAGGCTCGTAGCGTCTCGAAGGCGGCGTCGCCGTAGCGGAAGCCGCGATCGTCGACGCTGACGGTGGCGTCGTCCGCGGGGACGAGGTCGCCGTCGACGTGGTAGATTGGGTTGTCAGTCATGGCGATGCGCTCGAGTTGCAGTCGTCTCGTCGTGAGATCCGGAGGTGTATGAACCTGCTGTCTGCTGCTCGAAAGTGTCGGCCTCGTCACCTTGGGGTCATCTTCGCGGGCTTTTACAACACAAATTTTGCGTCGCGTGTTTTGGTCCGTGGCGGTCGTCTTTCCTCTCCGCTAGGGAGGCAGGCCATCGAAGACGCATTTGCGGATCGATTCCGGAATTTCGAGACGGCTTCGATCTGGTCGTCGTTCGGAGTCGTGCGCACGGACACACGACTCTAACTTTCTCGAGTAGCCTCTAGTCCCCTGATAGGACGTTGCATCGTCCAATCCGAAAATTCGACAATAATATTATTTATCATCCCTTATCATAGTGGTATAATCGACACTCGGTGTTGAATATGGAGATGACATATTTGGTATAAATATACGGTGCAGATATAGATAAAATCCAAAAGGTCACTCACTGCCAGCCTCAACCATACTATCTGTTTCTAATCCTAGCAACGGCTCAATTTCATCGTCTATTGCACGGAGAAGTTCGGAATCGTCTAAGTCCATACGCCTTATACGACCAAGATAATTGAATAAGTTAGCCAACCGCTGACGTTTGGAGCTAGACAGCTGTCGGGGGTCAATAACGGGGGTATTCTCTAATTGGCTGATTTCGAGCTTTTGGAGTCCATGGTAGTCATGGCTCTCAACACTCAATACACGCTCAATGACATTGCTATTCAGGTATGCTAGCAGTGCATCCAATTGATCCTCACTGAACTCGAAATCAAGATAGATAGTGTGAACATTGTTCAACGTTAATAGGCCGACATCATTGCGCATAAACAGGAAACCCGTCCGATTCATGTACTTCCCCAGTATCGGTGCTGGTGACTGTTTTTCGACTCGATACCATGGATTGCGATTCGAGACCAGATGCCCATCCGTGGCACCGGTCGCCTCCCCTTCTTCAAGATATTCCAGAACACCAAGGCTTTTAATATCGGATATCTCGCATACGCCATCTTCCGTATAGCAATAAAGCAGCCACACCTCGTCGCCGTCTCTTTTCCACTGTTCCCAGTCATCTGTGGTGATATTAACGATTGAGAGGCCTCGCGCCGTCCGGATGATCGGCTTCCGATACATACGGGGTATCGACCACTCATCTACCTCATCCTGAGTGAGACAAAAGAAATCATTGGCACCTGTAGCAATTCCACGTTGGATGGTCGCAATCTCTCGGAAGTCTGTTGCTTCGGGGAACTCACGAACTTCAGTTTCACCCAAGTAGAAGGACCATCGCTCCCGATGTGAGAGCAATTCCTGAGCAATATCGGTCCGAGTGGAGACCACTGTTTCAGAGTCAGTTTCTGAGAGTAGCCGTTTCGGGGTTAATCCATCTTCCCATGAGGTTATTTTCAGGAATTTTGTTTTGTGGTGTTCAGGTGGATCACCCTTCTCAAGCAACATAATACTAGGCGTGGCCTTGACTGATTCGAAAACGTCGACGCTTTCATCGAACTGAATTATCCCATGAATCGAGAATTCGTCGAGGAGATATTCCTTGATATCCTCTCCAAATTTCGTATCGAAAATTCGAGAAGGGATAATCGCGGCCATTCGACCCCCCGGAGCTAAAAATTGGGCTGCATGGATTAGGAAGTACCCATAGAGTGGTGTCCGCTGGGAGAACTCGTAGCTTGTCTCTCTACTTACTACCCTATTCAAATGCTTCTTGAGGTGTTTCTCTAAAGCCTGATGGCGCGAATATGGTGGATTTGCTACTACAGCATCGAATTGTTCGATTTCGAAGCCTGACGCAGCAAATTGTCTGGGACTCTGGTTGATGAAGTCCCCGTGTCTCAGGTCGCCTTGTCCTTCCCCGTCAGTGAGTTTGAGCGTCACTGAGGCCATTGAAACGGCGATTTCATCGATATCAATGCCGACTATTTCTGCGAGTGGTTGTTGTGCCCCCAACTCGGCCTTCTGAATCAGTGCTTGAGTGGCTAGTTGTCCTGCCCCAATACCAGGATCAAGGACTGTATCATCATGCTGTTGAACAGTCCAAGAAGCCATGAAACGACTGATAAACGGTGGTGTAGCAAATTGCCCAAGCTCTCTGCGAGCTTCTTGCGGAACAAGCTCTTCATATGTATTACCCAGTGCCTCAGAAGGGTTGTCAGCGCCCGCAATTGCGTGTCGGAGCGCTAGGATGATGGTATCAAGGGTTAGTTCGGTGCCCATTAGAAGGCCATCAACTGGTGACCAAGAGAGGCCGCTGTCATCGATAGACTCTCGAGCAAGCTCGAACCTAGTATCCCAATCATCTCCTGCAGACAGTGGTCTAAGTTCTGGGTGTTCGGTTAAATGAAGCGTGTAGAGCATCGCGTGAAGGAATCGCCGAAACATCGCCATACGGTACGCGTATTGTGACGTCGAAACAGTCTTGGGGATTCCTCGATTGTCAACCCATGCCCGGACGTCACCCGGAAGTTCATTCGAAGAATTTGCCCGGTCTGTGGCTAATTCAGCAAGTGTCTCAGACAGAAGTGTCTCAGCTTCCCCCGGGTCAATATCGATCTCGTTTGTCTCCAAGTCCCGATCAGTGTTGAGGGTCCAGACATAGGCATTCCCGAACTGTCGTGCGTTCAGGATACCTACATCTTCCAATGAGTGTAGTTTCTTCAAGGCCGTTGAGTGAGAGCAGTCCAGAAACTCTCGAATATCTGCTGTCGTCCCCTCTCCGTGCTCAGCTAAGTAAAGTAGGATCTTGGCTGGAGAATAGGTTGTAACGTAGATGCCAGAAGACTTGTCCCGAGATTTCGACATACGCTGTCCATTACGACCATTCGTAATGGGAATTTCGATATGGATATTGACAGTGAATGTTCTAACTGGCTTACTCAGATATACACCATGATCTTACCCCACTCATCCAGATTTGACAAAATAGAATTGCATCCGTATAGAGAACAAGAACCAGGCTTGAATGATGACTTGAGTTAGCCGTTCATGAAGAATTCCGCCATTGTCGGGCGCGTCTCGCCTGTCCGATACTGTCCCAAGATAGCCTCGTGATACGGTTCCCAAAGGGTGTTTTCTGATTCCCTGACGTACCCAATCCATTGTTCCTCAATGAGTCGTTCGAGACTGTTGTACTGTGTTGCCAATGTGTGAAGAAGTAACAATGGATCCATCGGCGGGTGCGGCAATCGAGGTTTGTCCAATGGAGACGAGCAGTAATGGGGGTCATGACGGGGGACTGGCTGTCCTTCGAAGTTGCCGCCTGTCTGCATATGTGTGACCGGTTTAGGGTCATCTTCCTCTTCGGCTGCGACGGTTTCAATATCGAAATGGTATCTCCGTGCTACCCGCCAATCCGCGTCTATTTCCTCATGCTCCCAACAGCAAGGCGCAGCGCTCGCACGTGTATCCGTTTCGGATTGAGCCAAAAGAGTGAGATTAGTCTCATAATGTTCAATATCACCATCATCTACAGACGCATAGCCACCAATTAGCGCAATTCCCTCAGCGCTGTGAAAGTCCCTGCGCGTTCGCTCGCCGCGAGCTGGCTCGCCTTCCGAATCACCACCGAATCTGAGCACCCAGTTGGGATTGATATTTAATTCCCAGTCCGTTGGCTGCATGGCTCCCAGACTCTGATATGCCGTATTGATCCGGTCACGATTCCGGGCAATAGGTCCATCTCTGTCTTTCAGGTACTCTAGTTCGGTGATTAATAATTCATACAATTCTTCTCCATTGGGATAGAGGTCCTCAGTCGCCATTGGTGTCGGTCAATTTCTTAGCAACGCGGTAATCTTCGAAAGGACCTTCTCGAGAATGATGGACATTACTGCACCGGAAGTGGACAGGATGTTCAGCATTATCGCCCTCCTTGATAGCAGCTACCGTATCAGGGTACTCTTCCTCGCAGTAACGACACGTAGCAATTTCTCGGTGTTCCTCCGGAACAAGTTGTGGGGCTTCCTGTTGGATGTCACCCACCGAACCATCAGCCAATTCAACGACAGCACCAATTATCTCACCTGACCACCAGCGGTCGTCCACACGATGAGCAAATATCCCGTCGTACTCGATGTTTCGGTCGGATTCGTGAAGACGAGGGATGAGATTGTCAAGAGTATCCGTCGAAACGCCAAGTTTCGTCGCGAGCCATTGATTGTCCCAGAGTGGTCCAGGAGTATGGAGGAACCGTTTCCGGACCCAGTGGGAGAATTCGATTTTACTGCCCCCTGCTGTTCCGGATTTCTGTTTCAACCCCTCACTAAATTCGCGTGGGATGATGCTTTTGAGTTGCTCTTCCGCCTCTGCAGGTGGGTCCATTGTGCCACGGAGGGACTCAAACCCCTCGCCACGGATAGATTCTAGTCGATCATAGTCTCGAATATCAGATTCTAATCTGCGGATCCCTTCTCCTGAGATGATCTCTCGCAGATCGAATACGGCCTCGAAACGCCGTTCGTTCTGAGCCTCCTCCAACTCTTCCGTTTTTTCACCACTGAACCCATAAATCGGTGTCTCAGGTAGATGCTCTCGCAGAATCCCTTCCATAGATATCCCCCGAGAGATAACATCATGGTCGTCATCCAGAACCCAGTCGATTAATACCAGATCTACGTCTGGAATGTTTCCGTCCCCAATTCGAGTGGTCGCATTATCGGAGACATTGAATTCGACAGTGATGGACTCACTCTCGTCCTCGATATCATCGGCGTTTTGTTCTCTCTCAGGTCTGTCGTCTATCCACCAGATTCGATTGTCAGTCATCGAGTATCACCTCAACACATGTAGACCACTCGTCCGAGTCGACTACCTTTGCGTCACCGCCGTGATTCCGGGCGATATTCCGCACGATATTCAACCCTAATCCAGTCCCTTTGCCAACTTTATCCGATATCTCGTCGGGCATCTCTTCAGCCAATTCATCGTATATGATGCCAGTTGGGTCTGACACCAAGGGATCAAAGACCACCTCTTGTTTCTCTTCAGGAATGCCAACGCCATTGTCACAAACCCTAATCAACACCTTGCCATCGTCTGGTTTCGCCTTGATGTGAACTCTGCCATCTCTGTCGACAGCCCCGGTCGCTTTGATGCTATTGGTCACTAGATTAACGATGATAGAATAGAGTTCTGACTCGTACATCGGGGGTGTCAACAAGAGTGATCGAATATCAGTGGTAACATTAGCACCGTAATAATCGGCGATGTATTCCGTCGCATCGATAACGTCGTCGACGACTTCTTTGACCTCTACCTCTTCAACTTCCTTGCGATTTTCGGTCTCCATGAAGATACCAAATAGCTCCATTTGGTCCTCAAAACGATTCTGCATCTTCCGGAGATCAGCTACAGTCTCTTCGACAGTCGGCTGTTGATCTGCCGGCAAGTCATCGATCATGGATTCCAATGCGGTAGCGCTCGTTTCGAGATCGTTGACCATGCCACGTAGCTCATGTGAAAATGAGAATACGACCTGATTTACTGAGAAAGCAGACCGGAAGAAATCGATCTGCTCTTCTTTCCGGTCTAAGGAACTTCGGATCACTTCCGTCGCAGATTCTACTGTTTCATCAGAAACATCTCTACTTTCTTTGGGCTCTGTCTCAGTCGCCGTGTCTGCCACATCCTCGAGTAGATTCATGGCTTTATCCACTGTTTCTTCCTCGGCAATATACTCAGTCTCGATCGTATCTGAGCCACCAACATTGTCAGCGTCATCATCCCCTTGATCAGATGTATCATCGCTACTGGGCTTATCTTCGTCCGACAGTTCAGACTCAAACTCCTTTGCCTGTTCCTCTAACTCCTCTTTTTTCTTTACACTCTTGTAGTGACTCCATTGTAGGGTCAGCCACTCGATTGATAGCCTCAAAATATTCTTTAATTCGTCGAACAATTCCTCATCAATGAATCCCTCCCGATTTGACTGCATAGTTAAATCTGCGTCTGCGGGGATCATTACCCGCCCAATGAGGTTACGATTATTCGGGGATACTAGGAGGACCTTGTCCCAGTCCTGATGAGTACTAAGCGTGCCAGAAAGATCATCAAATTGATTGGAGGGGGACCGACTTCTATGTGTTGCCGTCTCGCGGTCAATGTCTAGCCAGTCGTTTTCGGGACCGCCATAAGAGAACACTCGAAACCCACCCTTGTATACCCTGACTCCTCCGTGATTGTCAGCAAGTTTTCTCGCCTGTCCCACGCTCAGGGTCTGGGGATCACGATAGTCCTCTTTCGTGTCCAATGGAACATAAGATATTTTGAACGAGGTACCGTTGAGTCCGCCAATGTCGTAGCCGAAATCATATGAACGCTCCCCTATCAACTTCGCGTCTAACTCTAGAGACACGTCTCCCTGTGATGAAATCGTCCCTTCCATACATCCCCAACTAGCCTCGTGAACTTGTTCGGAAAGAGTCCCTTCACCCTTTTCGAATTCTTCAGCATCAAGCTCAATCTCGAACCCAGGATCGCTCTTTTCACCTCCCTCAGCAAACCCAAATGTGAGGGTAACAACATTCCTTCGTAGTGTGTTGAAATCTCGTTGTGTCCAGGAGTCCTGAAGATGCCTTAGGCGAATCGTAGTGCCTTCTTCAATGTCTGCGTCACTATCAAAGCGTTCGACTGTCGGTTCAAACGTGACCTCCTCGATCTCCTGATCCTGTTCATACCGACGCCAATCAATTTTCATCGATGTCCGTTCATACACCTCTTCGTCTTCGAGATAGGCAGTCGTAGTCAGGTCAAGAATATGGGCCAATCTACGACAGGCAAACCGCCCGATTCCTTTGTCTCCGACCTTTTGGCGACCATATTTCTCAGTAACTGGATTCCGAATTTTGTCCGTCGTTGCGATACGCATGAAATCATCCCTAACCTCTTCGAAACTCATCCCGACACCATCGTCCTCGACAATGATTTCGCTGTTAGTCGTATTCTCGGCTCGTGCGTTCTGAAATGAAATCGTCACTTTCGTCGCGTCTGCGTCATAGGCATTCTTGATGAGTTCACCGAGTGCCACGTGATTTCGTGTTACGAGGTTTTCCCCCAATTCCTGCAGCAACCGACTATCAATAGTGAAAACGATGTCATCACGGGAGTCGGTCATTGGTTTGCAGATATAGTGGAAAGTTTAAAAGTACCCGGGGTCGTGTATTGATAACCGTGGGACCGATCCGGGTTCCGATCGTGTCCAAACCGGCGAATCGATTCTATTCACGACCCACAAAAAAGACGTTGACAGTCTGCGTAATGAGATTAGTCCGACTGGGACAACTATCTCAGTCTATTTCGGCGTTGAGAACCCAAACAGATTATAAGTGATAATCTATACTGAGTGACGACACAAGTAGGGTAACCCACTACCGCGTCCAATATCATCTCCTCAATTTTCGCGAGCGCAGCGCGCTACTCCTTATTCAGAACCAACCCATACTTGCAGCTAGTAAGGACAATCCATGGCCGTCGTCCGGTCTCTTGAACTACCGTGAACCCAACCGGTCAACATCCTAACGTTCTTTAGGATAGATTGCGTACCGCACAGACGCGCACGAAAGTGCGCAAGAGCCGGAGTCCTGCCACCAAGCTAGCACTCCGGCTCACACACGGCCCCCGCGTAGCGGGAGCAATCCACCATTGGCGTTGGCGAAATAAAGACCTGCCGACGTACCGCCGACCCAGTCGTAGCCGTCGCTGCGCCTCTCGCTGGATTGTGTTCCGCTCCGTCGGGGCCTGCACACGGAGCAACACATGGTTTCGAACGTCACGATCCACTGCGACTGCGGTACCGATGTCCACACAACGACGACGACTGCCGATCCGACGACGTGTCCGGACTGCGAGGCAGCGTTCGCACTGACAGTCATCGAACTCCCCGAGAATCACGATGCATTCAGCACTCACAACGGCTCTCGATCGTATCGCGGCCCGTAAGAGCTGCGACCGGGCGGCGTTGCCACCGCTGTACGACGCGATCGATCCCGAGGCCCTGACCGCCGTCCTCGAGTCGGACGCGGCCGTGACTGTCCGGTTCGAGTACGCGGGCTATCGCGTCGTGCTCGGTCCCGGACCCGACGAGGTAGCGGTGATCGATCGGGAGCGGTGACGGGCCGCCGATCGGCCCGCTCGAGCGACGATTCGGGCGGCCCGATCACGCGTCGCCTCGAGCGGCGACCCGACGGAAGTTCTCGATCAGCCGCTTGCCGAGGGCGAGCGAGATGTCGTCGCCGCGGCCGTCGTCCGCCGTGCCCGTCGCCGCCTCCGACCGAGCCCGCGTGAGGATACTCTCGGGATGGAACTGGACCCCGAGGTGCGGTTTCTCGCGGTGGCGGACCGCCATCAAAACGCCGCGCTCGTCGGTCGTCCGGGCGGTCTCCGCGAGCGTCGCGGGCAGGCCAGCGCGCTCGACCGACAGCGAGTGGTAGCGGCCGACCTGAAACGTCTCCGGGAGGCCGTCGAAGATCCCCGTCCCGTCGTGGGTGATCGTCGACGGCTTCCCGTGGACGACCTCGGGGGCGTGGACCACCGGCGCGCCGTTGGCCGCACACAGCGCCTGGTGGCCGAGGCAGACGCCCAGAATCGGGTACTCGGTTTCCGCAAACAACGGGATCGAGATGCCCGCTTCCTGTGGGGTGCCCGGCCCCGGGGAGACGATGATCCCGGTCGGCTCGAGGTCGCGAACGCCCGCGAGATCGATTTCGTCGTTTCGCCGGACGACCACCTCGTCCGCGACCTCGCCGACGTACTGGACGAGGTTGTACACGAACGAATCGTAGTTGTCGATCACGAGTATCCGTTCGCTGCGGTCGCCGTCCGCGTTACTCACGCCGTTCACCTCCGGGTGCCGCCTCGAGTCCCAGGTCGGCCCGCTCGCCGAGCGCGTCGTCGACCGCCGTGATGAGCGCGCGGGCCTTGTCGAGGGTCTCGTCGTACTCGCGGCCGGGATCGGAGTCGTGGACGATCCCCGCACCGACCCGCAGGTGGTACTCGTCGGCGTGGCGGACCAGCGTCCGGATGACGATATTGAGGGTGGCGCGGCCGTCGAAGCCGAAGATGCCGACGCTGCCCGTGTAGGGGCCGCGCCGAGTCGCCTCGAGTTCGTCGATGAGATCCATCGTCCGCGGTTTCGGCGCGCCGGTGATCGTGCCGCCGGGGAACGTCGCCGCGATGGCGTCGGCGAGGGAACTGTCCGAGCGCAGTCGCCCCGTCACGTTCGAGACCAGATGCATCACCTCGGAGTAGCGGTCGATCCGCCGGTACTCCGCGACGTCGACGGAGCCGTACGCACAGACCTTCCCGAGATCGTTGCGCTCGAGATCGACCAGCATGGCGTGCTCGGCCCGCTCTTTCTCGTCCGTGAGCAGGTCCGCCTCGAGCGCGTCGTCGGCGGCGGGTGTCTCCCCGCGCGGTCGGGTGCCGGCGATGGGCTCCGTCCGAACGAAGTCGTCGTCGCGCTCGAGCAGCAGTTCGGGACTCGCGCTCACCAGCGTTGCCGACCGGAACTCGAGCAGACAGGAGTAGGGGGCCGGATTGACCCGCCGCAGGGCGTCGTAGGCGGCGACCGGATGGACCGCGGCGGGCGCGACCAGTCGCTGGGAGATGTTCGCCTGAAACGTGTCGCCGTCGCGGACGGACTCCTTGACTCGACGCACCCGCTCGGCGAAGGCCGCCCGGCCACAATCGCTCTCGAAGGTCGCTTCCGGGCTCGCGACCGGCGGCTCGCCGATCGCGGGATCGCCGTCACGGACGGCTCGCGCCAGTTCGAGCGCCCGCTCGCGGCCGCGCTCGTAGGCCGCCTCCAGGTCGTCGTCGGTGCCGACCCGCGGGCAGGCCGTGATCCGCAGCGTCACCTCGCCGTCGGTCGGTTCCTCCCAGGCGACGAGTCGGTCGTAGACCGCGACCTCGAGACGGGGCAGGCCGCGGTCGTCGACGGCCGAGTCGGGCAACGCCTCGAGTTCGCGGGCGATATCGTACGAGAGCCAGCCGACGGCACCGCAGGGGTACGGCACGTCGCAGTCCCCGCGGACGATCGCGTCGCCCGCCAGCAGTCCCTCGAGCGCGGCCAGCGTCGGCGACCCGTCGTCGTCGGTTCGCCCAACTGCATCAGGACCGACGGTGAGCCGGTGGACGGGGTCCACGCCGAAGTAGCCCCAGCCGGGCTGCCCGCCGGTCGTCTCGAGGAACACGGCTCCGTCGGGTCCGTCGCGGGCCCGCCGATAGGCGAGAAACGGGTCGGCGACCGTCACGCGGACTTCGATGGGAACGCGACAGCCGGTGTGTGTCGTCGCACCGTCCGCCTCAGACGTGTCCCTGTCGCGGTCGCGAGCGGCGGCGCGAAACGCGTCCGGCGTCGTCACGACACGGGGATCGCTCATGGTTCTCGAGACGAAACGAGCGAGTAATCCTCTTGCGATTTCCGGGGTGGCGGTGCCACGCCGAACGGCGGAACGAACTGTGATCGCCGACGATGGACCGGCGAAGCGACGAGTACCGCAGAGTGAAACGAATCGGGAGTGGACTCGGGGTCGGTGGCGGGGCGTTACCTGACTTCGGCGCGGTCGATCCAGCCCTGAATGCGCTTTTCGGAGATGTCGGTCTGGTCGGCCAGTTCGGCGGCGTCCGCGTCGGCCAGTTCGTCGACGGTGTCGACGCCCGCACCGGCGAGACGGTCGGCGTAGGCCGGGCCGATCCCTTTGATCACGTCCACCGGCTCCCGAGTCGTCTCGTCGGGCTCGGTGGTCTCGGCCGTGTCGTCGACCGACGGGGCGGACTCGGTGTCCTCGGATGCGGCGTCGGCGTCACCGGCCGCCTCGGGCTCCACATCTGCCGTTTCGGAGTCCGTCCCTGCATCGTCGGTCGCGTCGGCGTCCGATTCCGATTCCGATTCCGGTTCCGACTCCGTCTCGGGTTCGGCATCGGGAGCCGCGTCCGTCTCGTCGGACTCGGGTTCGGCAGCCGCGTCGGCGTCGGGTTCGGCTTCCTCGATGGGTGACGGCTCAGCCGGCTCGGTGCCCTCCTCGGATTCCGTCGCCGATGCCGCCGCGCTCGAGTCGCTTGTGGACGTTCGTGACGGCTCCGGAGTGATGCCGCCGGCTGCGGGTTCGGTTCGATCGGCGTCGCGCCTGTCGCCCGTCGACCCTTCCCGCTCGACCGTTACCCCGACCTCTCGAGCGCCTCCGCGCTCCGAGTCCGACTCGTCGAACCCCAACAGGGACTTCAGCTTTTGGAGGATTGCCATTATCTCGTGGTAGTCGGTTCCACCACTTAAATTCGCCTGATACTGACAGGGTGGCGACCGAGTCGCCGGCGCTACAGTCGCGAGCGCAGCGCTTCGTTCATCACGTCGACCGGTGCGTCCTGACCGGTCCAGATCTCGAAGGCTTCGACGCCCTGATAGAGCAGCATCCACGCGCCGTCGACCGTCGTCGCCCCGGCGTCGGCCGCATCCCGAAGCAGTCGCGTCTCGAGCGGGCTGTAGACCGCGTCGAGCACGGCGAGCCCCCCGTGGAGCGCGTCCTCGGGTACCGGCGTCGCGTCCGCGTCCATCCCCACGCTGGTCGCGTTGACCAGCACGTCGGCGTCCGCCAGCAGTTCCTCGAGGGCCGCGAGCCCATGGCCGGTCGCGCGGGGAACCGCCGCGGCCAGGTCGCGGGCCTTCGATTCGGTTCGGTTGGCGACCGCGACCGTCGCGCCGGCGTCGGCGAGGCCGAAGGCGATCGCTCGACCGGCCCCGCCGGCACCGACGACGACTGCCTGTTCGCCCTCGAGCGCGACGTCGTGCTCGCGAAGCGCGCGCAACGCGCCGACGGCGTCGGTGTTGTACCCCGTCGGCGGCCCCGAGCCGGCGAAGTCGATCGTGTTGACCGCGCCGATCCTGGTCGCCAGGTCTTCGGGCGCGACGATCTCGAGGACCGCCTGCTTGAACGGGATCGTCACGTTCAGCCCCGCGATTCCGAGCGCGTCGGCCCCGCGGATCGCGTCTCCGATGTCGTCCTCTTCGGGTTCGAAGGTCGCGTAGCGCGCCTCGAGTCCGAGTTCCTCGTAGGCCGCCTCGTGCATCGGCGGCGACAGGGAGTGGCCGACCGGGTTGCCGAGCAGACCGTATACGTCCATAGCCATTGCTCCCTCACTCGTCTCGGCAGGGATATAATGGATCTGGCTTCGGCAGGGTATCGCCTCCCGACCGAGGATCGTTTCGCGTCGCTTTTACGCCCGACTTGAGTAACCGACGCCATGCTCTCCGGAACCCCGCTTTTCCTCCTCCTGTTGGCGGCCGGCATCGTCGCGCTGTACGGCGGTGCGGAGTTGCTGGTCGCGGGTGCGGGCCGACTGGCGCTCGGGATCGGTCTGCGGGCGGCGACCGTCGGCGTGACGGTGATCGCGTTCGCGACGACCGCACCGGAACTGTTCGTCTCGACGATCGGCGCGCTGAACGTCTCGACCGATATCGGTCTGGGCGCGGTCGTCGGCTCGAACGTCGCGAACATCGGACTGGTACTCGGGGTCGCCGCGCTGATCAAACCCCTGCCGATCGCGGACCAAGTCATGCGGCGGCACGTCCCTACGATGGTGCTCGCGGCGATCCTCCTGGTCGGGCTGGGTGCGAACGGCCGGATCGGTCGCCTCGAAGGGGCGGTTTTCCTGCTCGTCCTCGCCGGGTTCACGGCCTTTTTGCTGTACTACGTCAACGCGGACCCCATGCCGTCGACGGACGATCCGGACGCTGGCAGCGGTGTCTCGCTGCGAGACGTCGCGCTCGTGATCGGCGGACTGCTCGCGCTCGTCGTCGGGTCTCGGTGGCTCGTGGCCGGCGGAACCGGGCTCCTGTCGGCGCTTGGGGTATCGGACCTCGTCATCGGGCTGACGGTGCTCGCGCTCGGCACGTCGTTGCCGGAACTGGCGGCTTCGGTCGTCGGTGCCGTCCGCGGCGAGACGGAGTTCGCGATCGGCAACGTCGTCGGCTCGAACATCTACAATATCTTCGCGGTCCTCGGCATCGTGGCGGTGATCACGCCGATCGAGATCGAACCGGCGACGCTCCGGTTCGAACTCCCGATCATGGTCGCCTTTACGCTCGTGCTGGTCGGGATGATGGCATACGGCCGTCGGCTCAGCCGGATCGACGGCGCAATCCTCGTCGCCGGCTACGCCGGGTTCGTCTACGCTCTCGTTCCCTGAGCCGTCTCGGTCGGCCGGCGCGACGGGAGCCGGAGTCACATCGGCAGCGGCGTCCCGTCTCGAACGTCGCGGTCGTCGTGCGCGGCCGCGAGTCGGTCGAGGCGCGGTCCGAGGTGGGCGCGGAGGATCGCGACCAGCGGGTTCTCGCGGCCGTCGCCGGCGAGGGCACTCACCCGCGATTCCGCGTCGGTCGTCACGACCAGCGCTCGTTCGCGGTCGGCGAAGACGACGTGTCCGTGCTGTGCCGCCTCGAGCGGGAAGTTGAGCCAGTCGAACTGGGGCTCGCAGACGGCGGCGTCCGGAACCACCGAACGGACGGTATCGCGGACCCGCGGCGACTGCGACCCGACGTAGACGTCGACGCCCCGCTCGGCCGCGGCGTGCCACCGCTCGAGGCACTCCCGCTCGAGTCGACTGCCGTCCGGAACCGTTACGACCAGTTCCGCGTCGGCACTGGCGGCGATGTCGCGTCCGCGGGCGTGGACCGGCCCCGCTCCGGTGATCGTCTCGCAGCCCGCCGCGTGAACGTGATCTCCGTCGCGGTCCCCGTTTACGGCCGCTGCACTCGGCGCTGCGTTCGCGACGCTGTTATCGACTGCCGATCCGTCGGACGAGTCCCGAAACGCCGCGACGAGAGCGGCGCTGTCGGCGAGCGGCCCCTCGAGCAGCCAGTCGCTCTCCCACTGCGGCGCGGTCGTGACGAGTGCGGCTCGACCCGCCGCGTCGTCGCACGCGACGAGCCCGGCATCGGACAGCGCGGGGAGGTGGTCGTGGGCGAGCGTCGTGGCGACGGGCTGCCACTCCCCCTCGGAGACGTCGACCAGTCGCCGCCCGTCGCCGCCCTCCCGAGCGACGACCGCCGCGGCGAGAGTCGGGAGGGGAACGGAGCCGCGGCGCGCCGCCAGCACGGCACAGACGGTTCGACGGCGCGGACTCCGCAGAGC
Organism: Natrinema altunense; assembly: GCF_000731985.1. Taxonomy (GTDB): domain Archaea; phylum Halobacteriota; class Halobacteria; order Halobacteriales; family Natrialbaceae; genus Natrinema; species Natrinema altunense. The sequence continues at coordinate 48,036 of NZ_JNCS01000015.1, read as the reverse complement.
CTCGAGCGTCCGATTCAGCGTCGCCTCGGCGGCGGGAAACGCCTCGCCCGTCGGGTCGTCGAGGAGCGTCCGGACCCATTCGGCCTCGAAGAGCGGGTGATCGGCGAGCGCGACCGTCGGCGCGTCCCCGTCGTCGGTCCGAACCAGGACGCCGCTGTCGACCAGTCGCGGGACGTGGGCGTGAGCGAGGTCGGTCCGCGTCCGTGCACACTGTTCGTCGGTAACGATCGGACAGTCGCGTTCGGTGGCCGCCACCTCGGTCGCGAGCGCGGCGAGCGACATCGCCGCCGTCGTCGCCGGCGAACCGACCGTGGACGTGTCCCCGCGCTCGAGCAACGCGGCGAGAAGGTATCGACGCCGCGGCACCGCCAGCACGTCCAGCGCAGTTGATGTCGGTTCGGCATCCGGGGGTGAACTCATTGGCGGATAGGAGACGATGACCGGGGGAAAGAACTGTACCAGCATGCTCTGGTATCACCCGGTTGCCGTCTCGTCCCGCGTCCCGAAGTACGCCGAGAGGAGCTTCGCCTGTGCGACTCGGAGGTGCTGGTGGAACGTCTGGCGGGCGATGCCAAGCCGATCGGCGATCTCGCTCGCGTCGCTGTTTCGCGTCGGCCACTCGAAGTAGCCACCGTGATAGGCCGCCTCGAGCGCCAGCCGCTGTTTCTCGGTCAGGATGGATTCGACGGTCCGCCGGAAGTCGCCGTGTGTCTGGATCGGTCGGTCGATAGTTCGTTTCGAGACGAGTTCGGTATCGGGGTACGTCGACGTGATCGCCCCGACGAGGTCGCGTAGATCCGTGTCGAGGCTCACGTGAACTGTCAGCTCCGCGACGCCGTCGTGAACGACCTGTGACTGGAGGCGTGCGCCGTACTCCCCGAGTAGCCCGGTGATCGTCGCATCGCGAACGACGACCTCCCAGTCGCTTTCCCCGTCGTCGGCGTCGATGAGTCGGAGTTCCGTGATCGAGGGGGTGTCCCGCGCGACCGCGCGAACCGCGTCGGGATCGATGTCGGAGACGGTGAGATAGTAGACGAACACCTCGTCGGTCAGCGGCAACACGTGATCGACCGAGAGATCACAGCCGGCCCCGTGGGAGAGCGCGATACAGCTGTCGCCGGCGTCGGTCGACTCGAACTCGAGCTCGACGACGGTGTCCAGATAGAGGAGCCGCCGGACCGCCATCGCGTTGATCGCGTGGCCGACGGTGCCGCCGAACTCCTGGAGGACCTCTCGTTCCCGATCGGCGAACGCTGACGGCTCGGCGGCGGCCACCACGAGCGCGCCGAAGACGCGGTCGGTCGCGACGATCGGAACGACCGCCACAGCTCCGTAACCGCGCTCGCGGGCGTCGGCCCGCCACTCGTCGATCGGGCTCTCGTGGAGGTGTCGGTATCGCTGTGTCGATCGGGTCTCGAACGGTGACACGCCGGGTGCGTCGGCCGGCGGTTCGACGAACGACGAGAGGACACCGTCGACTGCGGTCGCGTCGATCCCCGCCTGGGCCGTCGGTTCCCACGAGTAGCCCGCGGTCCTCGCGGCGGGTTCGGCCCGCCCGATGGCCGCGAACCGGTAGGCGTCGGCGGCCGCGAACTCCGCGACGATCGCCTGCTCGATTTCGTCGCGGGTCTCGGCCGCGACCACGGTCTCGTCGATCGTCCGCACGATCGCGTTGAGCCGCTCGAGGCGCTCGAGTTCCCGCTCGCGGGCCTTGCGATCGCTGATGTCCCGACCGGTACCGGTAAACCCCAGGACCCCGCCGTCGTCGTCGGTGATCCGTGCGCTGTTGAACTCGTAGGGAATCCGCCGGCCGTCTTTCGTGACGAGGGCCGCTTCGGCGGTGACGTACTCGTCGACCTCGAGCAGCCGGCGAATCGTCTCGGCGATCCGATTCCGGTCCTCGGGGGCGACGAACGCGAGGGGGTCCATCTCGGCCAACTCCGCGTCGGTGTAGCCCGTCACCGCCGGTACCCGCTCGTTCCACTCGAGGTGGTTCTCGTCCGCATCGAACGCGTAGACGATGTCCGGCTGGGCCTCGAAGACGCTCTTGGCGAAGACCGTCTCCTCGCGGAGGGCACGTTCACGCTCGTAGTCTTCGGTGCGGTCGTGGGCAATCCAGACGTACCCCGCCAACTCGACCGTCCGGTCGACGGGGACGCCGATCTCGTCGTCCTCGCGGATCGGTGCGACCGCCTCGCGAACCCGGATGCGTTCGCCGTCGCTCCGGAGACGCCACCCCTCGGTTTCGGCCGTCCCCTTCGATCGCGCTCGCTCGAGAACCCGTTCCGGCCGGTCGGATTCGCGCGCGTCCGGCGGAAAGAGCGTCCGGTAGTGATCCCCCACGATCGCCTCCGCGTCGTACCCGGTGAGTCGACGCGCACCGTCGTTCCATCGGTTCACGCGGCCGTCAGGGCCGAACGGTGCCACCGCACAGTCATCGACGAGGGTACTGAGTTCGTGGATCTCGAGGTGACGGCCGGCTCGCCCGTCGATCCGTTTGTCGTCCGCCGCGCCGCGGCTCGGCCCGGTCGTCGAATCGGTTCGCTCGGCCGGATCGTCGCTCATTTCTGCCACCCACTCACGATGGTGTATGGTCATTACCCACACCCGAAAAAGCACGGGTCGTCTTCGCCGCGGCCTTTTACCGTGGCTCCGAACCGGCGAGGTTAACGGCCCCACCGTCCGAGCACGGATATGACCTCGCTCGCGATCGTCGAAAGTCGCGCCGACCGCGCCTCGGAGCACATCTGTGACCGCCTCCGCGAGCGCGCGGACTGGACGGAACGGACCGACAACGCGCGGTCGGACGCCGCCGGCGGCGGCACCTATTACCGAACCGAACGGGCCGAGCTCCGTTCGTTCGACGGGTTGCATATCGAACTCGAGCGCCCGGCCGACGCTTTCGACTGCGATCCGACGCTGCTCGTCTTCGCCTCGCGACACTCGGGCGACACCGGCCCGCTGCTGACCGGCCACTTCACGGGGAACTTTGGCCCCGCCGAGTTCGGCGGCGAGCCCGACGCGCTGGCAGACGCCGCCCCGAACGCCCTCGCTCGCCTGCTCGAGGCCTTCGACGAGTACGCGCCGGCGGCGTACGAGGTCGGCATGGAAGGGACCCACCACGGCCCCACCGACGTGGGCTGTCCGTCGCTCTTTGCCGAACTCGGCAGCGGCGACGACCAGTGGGACGACCCCGCCGGTGCCGACGCCGTCGCCCGCGCGATCCTCGACCTCCGCGGCGTCGATCCACACCGCGACCGACTCGAGAGCGACGCTCTCGCGAGCCGTCGGAATCGCGATCCGATTCAGAGAAGACAGGTCGTCGGCTTCGGCGGCAACCACTACGCCCCTCGGTTCGAGCGGCTCGTCCGCGAAACCGACTGGGCGGTCGGCCACGTCGCTCCCGACTGGGCGCTCGAGGCGATGGACCACCCGACGGCCCATCGCGACGTCATCGAGCGTGCCTTCGAGGCCAGCGACGCCGAGATCGCACTGCTCGACGGCGAGTGGCCGGTTCTCGAGGAGACCCTTGGGGATATCGACTGTCGGATCGTGGGCGAGACGTGGCTGCGTGAGGTCGACGACCGCCCGCTCGAACTCGTCGACGCGGTCGAGGCCACCCTCGGAGCCGTCGAGGACGGCGTCCGCTTCGGCGACCGGCTCGCGGCGTCGATTACCGTCGTCGACCTCCCGACGGCGCTCCTGGGGACCGCACAGGGGATCGATCCCGACCGCGTTCGGACGATCGTCGAGACCCACACCGTAGCGTTTACCACCGAAAACGGCGGCAGTCGGGTCGGCTCGCGGGCCGCGGTCCCCGAAAACGAGGCGGCAGGAGCCGACGCGCGCGAATCGCGGCGCACGATCGCTGCGGACCTGGCCGCCGTGCTCGAGGCGAAGTACGACGCGGTGCAGGTCGAAGACGACGCCGTCGTCGCCGAAGAGACGGCGTTCGATCCCGCGCTGGCTCGCCAGGCCGGCGTCCCGGAGGGGCCGAAGTTCGGCAGCCTCGCCGACGGCGAGCCGGTCACCGTCGATGGGGAAACGGTCAGTCCCGAGAGAGTTCGGACCGAGCGGACGGATCGATTCCCGATCTGATCGGCTCGGCCGACGATAGTAAGACGCGATTACTCGACTTACTCCGGCGAATACGGCGTTTTTCTCCACCGGACACGTAAGAATCCATTAAGGAGTCAGACGGGCGGCTGACGTGTAGGGGAAAGGTAATTATGCTCCATTGTTTAGACAGGGCCAAGAATGGACTCTCTAATCGACGACGCGATCGACGAGGCCGAAACCGGGGAGGCCGCGGTCCCCGAGGACGCCGCGTCACGGGACGGACAGCCGTCCGACGGCGACGGATCGGCCGGCCGACAGACAGGGACGATGACCGACGACGAACTCGAGGACGTCCTCCAGGACCTCCAGACCGATATTACGGTCGTCGGCTGTGGCGGTGCCGGCGGTAACACGGTCAACCGTATGCACGAGGAGGGTATCCACGGGGCGAAGCTCGTCGCCGCCAACACCGACGTGCAACATCTCGTCGAAATCGACGCCGACACCAAGATCCTGATGGGCGAGGAGAAGACCGGCGGCCGCGGTGCCGGGTCGCTCCCGCAGGTCGGCGAGGAGGCCGCCCTCGAGAGCCAGCAGGACATCTACGACGCCATCGACGGCTCCGACATGGTCTTCGTCACGGCCGGCCTCGGCGGCGGCACCGGTACCGGCTCCGCCCCGGTCGTCGCCAAGGCCGCCCGCGAGGCCGGCGCGCTCACGATTTCGATCGTCACGACGCCCTTCACCGCGGAGGGCGAAGTTCGCCGAACCAACGCCGAAGCGGGCCTCGAGCGCCTGCGCGATGTCAGCGATACCGTGATCGTGGTCCCCAACGATCGCCTGCTCGATTCGGTCGGCAAACTGCCGGTTCGACAGGCGTTCAAAGTTTCCGACGAGGTGCTGATGCGCTCGGTCAAGGGCATCACCGAACTCATCACGAAACCCGGCCTCGTCAATCTGGACTTCGCCGACGTTCGCACCGTCATGGAACGGGGCGGCGTCGCCATGATCGGCCTCGGCGAAGCCGACTCCGAGGCCAAGGCCGAGGACTCCGTCAAGACGGCGCTGCGCTCGCCGCTGCTGGACGTCGACATCTCCGGCGCGAGTTCCGCGTTGGTCAACGTCACCGGCGGCAACGACATGGCCATCGAGGAAGCCGAAGGTGTCGTCGAGGAGATCTACGACCGGATCGACCCCGACGCCCGCATCATCTGGGGGACCTCGATCGACGAGAGCCTCGAGGGCAGCATGCGGACGATGATCGTCGTCACGGGCGTCGAGTCGCCCCAGATCTACGGCCGGCCGGACGGCGAGGACCCCGTCCAGCCCCAGACACCCGCACAGGGCGAAGACATCGACTTCGTCGAATAATCGAGCCCGTTCGCGTCGGCGATTCGAGTCCCAGATTCCGCTCGCGTTCGTTTCTCTCGGCCGGCGGTAGCGTCACGACAGCCGCCGCTGTGGGGCTGGTGTTCCCACTCAACAGATCGGCTTCGGATCGACGCCGAGATCGGCCAGCGAATCGGCGTACGCCCCGTACGCGATGTCGATCACGTCCTCGGCGACCGTCCGCGCCCGTTCCCAGTCGTCGCTGTCCGTACTGACGTCTCCGAGTCGCTCGGCCGCTCGGTCGCCCTGCGCAGCCGTTTCCGTCCGCAGTTCCCGGAAGCAGTCGGCGCGCTTCGTATCCCCTTCGTTGACGAAGAAACTGATCAACTGCAGGTGCGTCCGATCGGCCACCAGCGCTCGCCCGACGAGTCCGCCCAGCCGAGCTGTCGTCGCCTCGAGCGATCGAAGTTTCGCGTGCATCGGCCCGGCGTCCCCGGCGTCGACCTCGTCGTCCGCAAGCATGGCCGTGATCCGATCGTAGTGGTCGTGTTCCTGATCGCGATACTCGGCGAACAGCCGGCGGACGTCCTCGTTCGTCTCGTCGGTGGCCCACGCCTCGAGCGTCTCCATCGCGGCTCGTTCGCTCCTCGCAGCGGTTCTGAGAACGCGCCCTTCCGTCAGGTCGGCGTCGGTAAGCGCAACGAGGAGTTTCGACGAGCCGAGGCGGTCGAGTTCGACGGTCATCGATGCTTCGATCGACTGCTGGAAGTCGGTAGCGTCCATATCGGAACGACAGTACGAAGCGTGTTGAACGTTAGTGACTGTTCAGTCGACCACGACCATTACACGCCTCGAGCACGTACCGACGAACATGACCGATCGGAGCGACGCCGCCGATGCGGCCGACGAGACGCCCTCCATCGCTCCGGACGCGCTGCCCGAACGGCTGCAGTCCGGCGATTCCATGACCGTCCTCGACGTCCGCGACCGCGACGAGTTCGAGCGCTGGCACCTCACCGGCGACGGGATCGAGGCCATCCAGGTCCCGCACATGAAGTTCGTTCAGGCACAAGCTACCGGCGACGTGGCCGATCTCGTCACCGATCTCGAGGAGCCGATCCTCGCGGTCTGTGGTCACGGCGAAGCGAGCGCCCATGCCGTCGACCTCCTCCGAGACGCGGGTATCGATGCGGCCAACCTCGCCGGCGGGATGGACGCCTGGGCCGACCTGTATCGGGTCCGTGAACTCGACATCGACGCACCCGCGCGAGTCCTGCAGTACGACCGCCCCTCGAGTGGCTGTCTCGGCTACGCGATCTATAGCGGCGGCGAAGCGGCGGTGATCGACCCGCTACGGGCGTTCGCCGACCGGTACGACGCCGACGCCACCGACCGAGACGCGGCGCTCACGTACGCGATCGACACCCACGTCCACGCCGACCACGTCAGCGGCGTTCGCGCGCTCGCGGACCGGACCGACGCGACGGCGGTCGTCCCCGAGGGCGCGACGGAGCGTGGCCTCGCGTTCGACGCGATGACCGTCGGGGACGCCGCGGAACGCGGTTCCGAGACTCCTGCTTCGCACACTCAGCAGGATGCCGTCGACGAACTGCGAATCGGCGACGTGACGCTGACCGTGCTGGCGACGCCGGGCCACACGACCGACTCGATCTCGCTTCGACTCGAGGGCGGCGATTCCCCGATCCTGTTTACCGGCGATACGCTGTTCCTCGAGGGGGTCGGCCGACCGGATCTGGAACGCGGCGACGACGGCGCGGCCGCTGCCGCCGAGCAGTTATACGAGACGCTTCGGACCCGTCTCCTCGAGCACCCCGACGAGACGACGGTCGCGCCGGGCCACTACAGCGACGCCGCCGAACCGCGCGACGACGGGACGTATGCTGCTCGGCTCGGGGCTCTCCGCGACCGACTCGACGCGCTCTCGATGGACGAAGCCGCGTTCGTCGCTCACGCGACGAGCGAACTCCCGCCGCGGCCGTCCAACTACGAACGCATCGTCGCGGCGAACCTGGGACTCGAGGACGTCGACGCGGACACGGCGTTCGAACTCGAACTCGGGCCGAACAACTGCGCGGTCGCGGACTGACGCGGCCGAACAACTGCCGGTCAGTGCCGGCGCGCCCGCGACCCGTCCTGGCCGTGTGCCGATACCGTCGACGGCGGACCGGCTCAGTCGTCGGCGGCCGCGCCGTCGATCGCGCCGGTGGCTTCGAGATCGTCCTCGATGCTCGGCGGATACTTCCCGCGGTCGAGTTTCAGGTCCGACTGTGGCCGCGCCATACAGGTCAGCGCGTAGTTCTCGGCCTCTTCGTCGGTCAGCCCGCGGGCGGCGGGCTGGGTGACCTCTCCGTCGACGATCTCGGCCGAACACGCCAGACACATCCCGACCCGGCAGGAGTACTCCTGAGCGATGCCTTCCTCGAGACACCGGCTCAGGATCGTCTCCTTGTCGGTACAGGTAATCGTCTCACCCGTCCCGACGAACTCGATGGTGTACTCTGTCATACCTCTCGGTACGACTGACCTCCCTAAAACGTTTTATGTGCCAGCGGACGCCGGCTCCGGCTGGCTCCGCCAATCACGGGAGGCAGCTAGATTTCCCGAACGAAATCTTCCGCGATCCACCAATCGTCGTCTAGTTTGTGCCAGTCAACCTTGTAGACCTCCGTGCCGCCGTCGTCGGCGATCGCCCGAACGTATCCCGCCCAGGAGTGGTTGATCTCCGTCCAGTCACCGCTTCTGTCGCTGTTCTCCCAGCCGGGAGCGTACCCGAAGTCCCCCCAGGCCTGAACTTGATCACCCACATCGATCCAATCGGACGCACTGGCCGTGCCGACCGCGGCGACCGTACCGACACCCGCAGCGACCGTCGCGGCGGACGTTTTCAGCACGTTTCGTCGAGACCGTCCGTCGTCGTTTCCAGGCATTGTATTCGAGTAGTGAATGTGATATTATATAAATCTAATCTAGAAAATGTTAAGAAAATATACTATCCCGTATTGGTGAACCCATGGGCCACGGCTGTAGTGAAATGACAGCCACACCACAACGCCGCGCTTGCTTCGAACCGGGTGCCGCCGCGGTCGACGCGGCACTACCGCGGACCGACCATAAAACGTTTTCTTACCACGGCCTCCACACAGTTGATATGAGTACGCAGGAGCAGTCGGCCGCCACGACGCCGAAGACTCAGTCGCCGGACGCGGTCGTCGTCGGGGCCGGAACGGCAGGGTGCTACGCCGCAGCGACCATCGCACGGGCGGGATACGAGGTCGTCATCCTCGAGCGAAAGGACGAGCAGGAAGCGGGCCACATCGCCTGCGGCGACGCCCTGAAGGGTGCCGACGCCTTCCCAGAAGCGATCCCGAAGTCGAAACTCGAGCCGGCCTTTACCAACACGGACGTCGACCACGGCCGCTTCGAGATTCCCCAGGAGGACACCGTCCTCGAGATTCCGGTTCCCGGCGAACTCGCCGTCATCGACCGCTGGGAGTACGGCCGACGGATCATCGACGGGGCCGAGGACGTCGGCGTCGACTTCCGATACGATACCGTCGTGAAAAACGTCGTCCAGAACGACGACGGCCGCGTCACGGGCGTCGAGGCGATCCGCAAGGGTGACCCGATCACGTACGAAGCCGACATCGTCATCGACGCCGCCGGCTCGCTGTCGGTGCTGCAGGACAACGTCGACTTCTCGGAGTCGACGTTCGACACCAACGTCGATTACAGCCACTTCTGTTCGGCCTACCGGGAAATCGTCGAAGTCGAGGAGCCGGTCGAGTGGGACGACGCGCTCGTCTTCAAGCCGACCGAGCGCGCGGCGGGCTACCTCTGGTACTTCCCGCGGACCGAGACCGAGATCAACGCCGGCCTGGGCTTCCAGATGACCGAGGAGCCGATGCAACTGGTCGACGACCTCAAGCGCGACCTCGAGACCCGCCCCGAGTTCGACGGCGCGGAAGTCGAGGACAAACTCGGCGCGGCGCTGCCGACCCGGCGACCGTACGACTCCGCCGTCCATCCGGGGTACATGGCCATCGGCGACGCCGCCGGCCACGTCAACCCCACCACCGGCGGCGGCATCGCCGGGGCCGCCTACGGCGGCAAGTACGCCGCCGAGCGGGCCATCGAGGCCCTCGAGACGGACGACTACGGCGAGGACGTCCTCTGGGAGTACAACCAGAAGGTCATGGACCACTTCGGCGCGCGCTACGCCGCCCTTGACGTCTACAACATCCTCTCGACGGCCGTCGACGTCGACGACCTGATGGGGCTACTTGCCGCGATGCCCGGCGACAAACTCGCCGAGGCGCTGTACTCGGGCAGTACCGATATCGGGCTCAAACTCAAACTCGAGTCGCTGGTCAAGAGCCGCGGCCACTGGGGCACCATCTGGAACCTCTACAAGACCAAGCGCCGGGCCGATGAACTCCTCGCCCACTACGAGAACTATCCGACCAGCCCCGAGGGACTGGCGGGCTGGCAGGACCGCCGCGACGAGCTGATGGAGACGGTCTACGAGACGACCGGGGCCGACCCCAAGTACTAGAGCCAAGCTTTTTGCTCTGCGTGCGGTCGCGAAGCGACCGCACTCGGCAAAACGTTACTGAAAAGCACTCCTCCGCTCCCGCCAGCTTCGCGTCGCGTGGTCTCTGGGTCAGTCGTCGGCCCGCTCGCTCCCTGCGGTCGCTCGCGGTCGGTTTCGGTGACCTGCCTCCCCTTCCCCGGGTCGCGGGGTCCTCGCTGATGCTCGAAGCCCTCCCGGCCACTCCCGCTCGAGAATCGTTCAAAAGCGCTGGTCAGACGTGTTGGCGACTGATCTCCTCTATTGTGCCCGTCAGCACGTCGATACCGTGACCAATACTCGCTTCGTCGACGTCGAACGTCGCGGTGTGGTGGCCGGTCGGGTGGTCGGTTCCGACGCCGACGTAGCAGGCCGCCCCGCCGTTTTCCTGGACCGCCTTCATCAGGAACGTCGCGTCCTCGCTGCCGCCGAGTTCGTCGCGCTCGAGCACTCGCTCGACCCCTGTCGTCTGGCCCGCCACGTCGGCGACGATCGAGGCGAGTTCCCCGTCGCTGGTCGCGCTGGGGGCCTCCGCACCGGTTTCGAACGAGACCGTACAGTCGTGCATCTCGGCGGCGCTCCGGAGGACTCGTCGGGACCGTCGTTTCATATACTCCATCAACTCGGTCGTCTCGCCGCGCACTTCGGCGACGACCCGCGCGTCGTCCGGAATGACGTTGGCGGCGCTGCCACCCTCGACGACGCCCACGTTGACCCGTGTCGCGCCGTCGTTGTGCCGGGGAATGCCGTAGAGGTTCTGAACGGCCGTCGCCATCGCCTGTACGGCGTTGCGACCCTGTTCGGGGTGTCCGCCCGCGTGGGCCGGTTCGCCGGTGAACGCCGCGTGGATGTGTGAGACAGCCAGAAAGCCGTCGATACCGGCGACGATCTCGCCGGTCGGATGATCGAGCCCGATGTGGACCGCGAGCAAGGCATCGACGTCTTGGATGTGGTCGCTTTCGGCCATCGACTTGCCGCCGCCGACGACCTCCTCGGCGGGCTGGAAGAAGACTTTGAACGTACCCGTGAAGTCGCTCTCGGCGATGCGCTCGAGCACGCCGACCCCGATCGTCGCGTGGGCGTCGTGGCCGCAGGCGTGCATCGCACCCTCGTGCTCGGACCGAAAGCCGCCGGCGACGGGCGCGTGGTCCGGCGCGTCGGACTCCCGCTGCGGGAGGCCGTCGATGTCGACCCGCAGCCCGACGGTCGGTCCCGCTCCGCGCTCGAGAACGGCGACGGCACCCGTGTAGCCGCCCGCGAGCCGCTCGAGGATCGCCTCGTCGGCGCCCGCCTCCCGCGCTCGGTCGTACCAGCGGGTCAGGTCGGCGTCGTCGGGGACCGCCATCCGGTGGTCGCCCGCGATGGCCTCGGGGCCGACGTGGAGTTCGGCGAGGTCGTCGCCGAGTCGGGACTCGAGTTCGGCGACGATCCGTGCAGTGGTATAGAATTCGCGCCAGGCGGGTTCGGGTCTTCGGTGAAGGGCTCGACGCAACGAGACGAGGTCGTCAGCGGTCATATGCTGCCCTCGTCGGGAACGGTACAAAGCCCTGTCGACGGCCTGGCACGTACTGATAAACCCAGTCAGTTCCCGCGGCCCGCGCCGTGGATCTGCTCGACCTCGGCCTCGATGTGGACCGAGTCGGGAAAGCTCTGCGAGGCGATATTGCGCGCGAGGCTGTCGTGGCCGTGAATCTCGAGTTCGCGGGTGAAGACGGTGTACTCCCACGACGAGAAGTGGCGGTCGTCGTCGGCGTGGAGCCGACAGCGCTGGGGCACCGAGAACGTCTCGGGCGGGTGGGAGTGCGGACCTTTCAGCGCGGCCCCCTTCCGTTCGGCGTTGGCTTTGATGTCGTCGACGATACCATCGAGGGCGGCCCGATCGCCGCTCTGGAGGGTGAGACGGGTGACGAAGGTCATGGTTGGTACTGTCGCATACGTCTACGGTGGGCGCGTAAAAACTTGCTGAGATGGCTCCTGCTGTGCCACCGGTCCACGACCGCGGTCGACTGATTACCAGTCACTTGACACTCGAACGCGGAATCTGTGTTCGTTGGACGAACAGTCCGATATTCTCTTAACGTCGCACCTATTAGCTCACTTAATGGCAGTCGAAGCTACGAGCGCAGGCGCGATCCTCTTCCGCGATACGCGGGGCCGGCGCGAGTATCTTCTACTCAAGAGCCGCCCAGGCGATTGGGAGTTTCCCAAGGGCGGTGTCGAAGGAGATGAAGAACTACAGCAGACGGCGATCCGCGAAGTAACGGAAGAGGCAGGTATCGAACAGTTCCGACTACTCGACGGCTTTCGCAAGGACTACGACTACGTCTTCGAGGCGAACGGCAAGACGATCCACAAGACCGTTCATCTCTTCATTGCGAAGTCGTTCGAGGCCAGCGCGGAACTCTCGAACGAACACCGAGATCTCCAGTGGCGTGATTACGAACAGGCGATCAACACCGTCACGCAGGACGGTCCCCGGGAGATCCTCGAGGACGCCCACGAATTCCTCGACGAGCGCGAGGAGGAGGACGACGACGAAGCGTAGTCGAGCACGACGACGAAGCGTCGGTTCCGACAGGACGGTCCCGTGCCGTGGACGCGACTGAGGTAGCGGCCACGTTCCACATCCGGCGATCGGCCGGCAGCGCCGCTGCCGTCGCTTTCACGTCGATCGGTGCCGGCCGATCGAGTAGCGTTTTTGGGCTCGCGTTCCAACGCCCCGCCGTGAACCCACACGCTGCCGAGTTCGGGTTCGAACTCCGAACCTGTCGGTGGGCCGAACGCGAGTGGCCGCCGGGAGCGGACCCCGCCGGCGATAGCCACGCGATCGTCGTCGCCCGCCAACTCGGGACGAAGCGCCGCCGCTGGGATACCATCGTCCTCGAGTGCGACCCCGCAGCCATACGCCAACGGGCGACGTTCGGTCGCAAGCGACTCGACGGCGACCTCCGCCACGTGGTCCGAAACGCCCCGGCGGAGTGGACCTACTATCGCGACGCGCTTCCCCATCCCGGCTACCCGTGGCGGTACGTCCGCGAGGCGATCCACCGCGCCGCCGATCGCGGCATCCTCGAGACCCGCAAGCACGGCACTCGAATCGAGATCAGGCGCAAGTGGGTCTATCCGGACTGGCTCGAGCGGATCGTCGCGATCGAGAACAAGCCGGACCTAGACGCCAGCGCCGCCCGCACGCTCGCCTCACAACTCGAGTACGACGTTGCCGTCGGGCTGGCCGACGAGGTCTGGGTCGCGACCGAGACGACGGGCGAGCGCGTCGAACCCGCCCTCTTCGAGGACCTGCCGATCGAGGCGGGCATCCTCGCGCTCGCGCCCGACGACCTGACCGCCGAGGTCGCGTGGCACCCCCGCTCGCTCGCGGTCGACGAGCCGGGGACTCGCATCCTCGAGCGGCCGGCCGGCGGCGAGCGTGACGACTCCGCCGCCCGCTTCGAGTACGCCGAGCCCGACTGGAAGGCCGACAAACGGCTCGGGATCGCCGAGCGCGCCTACGAACGCGGCTGGCGCTCGTTCGCCGACACGATGCGTCCCGACTGTCGCCACTTCCAGTTGCGCGCTCGAGACGCGACACAGGCGTTGCCGTACTGTACCGCCATGAGCCGGTGCCAGACGGCAGCCGAATGTGCCGGCTCCTGTGACGAGTTCGAACCCGAGCCGCCGGTCTGGCGTACCCGCGGCTGGCCGATCGAAGGCGGCCCCGGCAAACGGTTCCAGCGACTCCTCGCGGACCGCCGGCGGCGACGGCGGCCGGGACTATAGCGCCGCTCTCGAGCGCGGCGTCAGTCCGAAACGGCGACCTCGAGATCCTCGCGCTCGACTGCCAGCCGGAACGTGGGGACGGTGCGGTACTCGACCTCGACGACGCCCTTCCGACGCAGACTCTGGAGTCCCGACCGGACGGCTTCGGCCTCGGGGTCGATATCGTACTCCGCCCGGAGCTTGTGGAGCACCGAGACGACGCTCTCGGTTCGGTCCGTCGGCCCCGCCACCACCGCGACGATCCGCGCCTGTAACTCGGGCACGCGGATCTTGGAGGGGACGCCGTCGCCCTCGGGATCGCTCTCGATGCCCGGCTCGACGTCGACCAGCTCGGCGGCTTCGGCGGTCGCACGGATCAGGCTGTTGTCGTCCCGGAAGTAGTAGTCGCCGAGTTCGCTCTCGAGGTACTGGTGGACCTCGCTGCCGCTTTCCATCCCCCACCGCTCCTGGAGTTCGGAATTCTTCGTCGGCTGTAGCTCCACCACGTCCGCCAACCGGTCCTGGGCCTCCTCCGAGAGCGTCATCGTGGAACCGTATGGGGATCCGGTACTTTTGCGTTGCGTCCCGCCGCGGGCTCGGACCCCCGCCGCCTGACTCGTTCGAGCGAACGCACCCGTAACGGGCCAGTCCGCCGTCGACGAACGGTTCCGACTGCTCAATCGCGCCGGATTCCCTTGCCGGCGAGATCGCCGGCCAGCGCGAGCGACGGGGCGAACACCATCGCAGCGGCCACCCCCTGGAACAGCCGGGCGACGAACAGCAACCGCGAGGAGCGGAGAAAGCCCTGCACGAGCGTCGTCGGTATCAACAACGCCATCCCGGCCGATGAACGGGCGGCGGCCGTACCGATCACAGGCGCGCCCGATCGGCGTCTGGAGCGCGACCTGTGCGATGATAAACGCCGCGAACTGCAGGCCAAACCAGGTCGCCCCTTGCTCGAGGCAGGCGTTGACCTGGGGTTGGATGGTCGCGAACATCGCGATCGCGGTCGCCATGAACAGCGACGCGGGGTCGGAAACGAGGATCGTCACCAGAACGTAGCTGACCGTCGCGGTGATGGTCGCGACGGAGAAGGCTGCTTCGAACCCGTCGACCGCCAGCCCGCCGGGGAGCGCGTACGGACCGTGGCTCACGACTGCGCCGGCCATCGCCGGACCGGCACTGAACCCAACTATAGTAGCCACTGCAAGTCAATGCACACCTGATCGCACGACAGCTGTGCGATCAGTGTGTAAATAGTTGCAGTTGTTACTATAGCGAAAGGATCACTCCGATGAGCATCGACTCGTCGAACCCGAACGTCGTCCCGTCGGCGACGAAGGGCGCGACGAGTCGCTCCACGACGCTCGGCATTGGCAACGGCTGCGTGATCCCGTCCGATTATAGTTTCGAACAGAACTGTCGGGCGGCGCGATAGTCCGCGGGAGCGTCGCGGAGCTACAAGCCGCTGGCCCGCGTCCGTTCGCGCATGCCCGATGTCAACCTCAGCCGAATCGAATCCGTCCTCGCTGACCTCGAGTATCCCGTCACCAACGACCACGCCGCGTCCGAACTCGCGGACGTCACCCTGTTGCTCGCTGACGGCCAGCGAAACCTGGGCGACCTCGTCGCGAAAAGCGACAGCGACCGCTTCGTGTCGATGGACGACCTCCAGTCGGAACTCAACAACGTCCTGCCGCGGGAGGCCGTCGGCGAGCCCTACCAGACCGAGGGCGAGGGGTAGCGCTCGAGCGAACGCGACGGGCCGAGGGCGCGGACCCAAACGGGTGCCTTAAGTCGCTCGCCCTCCGTAGCCCGGACAACGATGGAATTCTGCGACGAATGCGGTTCGATGATGAAAGCCGAGGACGGTCTCTGGGAGTGTAGCAGTTGCGGCTACACGGAGCCGAAAGGCGACGCCGACCAGTACATCGTCACCGACGATCAGGAGGCCAGCGAGATCATCGAGTCGTCCGGCGAGACGTCGTTGCCCGAAACCGACGCCATCTGTCCCGAATGCGGCAACGACCGCGCCCACTGGTACATGCAACAGATCCGGTCGGCCGACGAGTCCGAGACGCGCTTTTTCATCTGTACCGAGTGCGAACACAAGTGGCGCGAGGACGACAACTAACGAAATTTTGCTCTGCGGTCTATCGCGAGCGAAGCGCCGAGCGCTTCGCTCGCGATGTCCCTCGGCAAAATTTCGATTAAAAGCACTCCTCCCTCCGTTCCGTTCACTTCACATCGATCGTCGGCCCGCTCGCTCCCTTTGGTCGCTCGCGGTCAGTATCGGATGACGGCCTGCCTTCCCTCGTTGAGCGGAAACGTCGTTTCCGCGATGTTCGGAAGAGCTTGCTCTTCCGTCGAGTCGCGGACTCCTCGCGTTGCTCGGAGCCCGCTCTCGGCCACTGTTCTCGAGACGAATACGTGGAGTAAAGAGAACCGCCCTATTCGTTGCGGGCGATCGTCAGATAGCCGGTGTGACCGACGGGCGCGGTCGTCGGCCGCGAGCCCCGGTCGTCGAACTGCATCTCGCGTTGGATCGTCTCGCGGGTCGTGACGTTTTCGAGGCCGACATCGCGGGCCGTCCGTGCGACTTCGCGGGTCGATTCGATGAAGGGGCTGTAGACCGCGACGAACCCGCCGTCGACCAGCAGGTCGGGCGCGTGTTCGACCATCGCGGGCGCGTCGGCCGTATCGAGTGTGAGCACGTCGAACGACGACGGCTCGAGGCTGTCGATCTCGTCGGTCACGTCGCCGGTTCGGACGTCGACGGCGTCGGCCACGCCGCCCAGCGCCATGTTCTCCCGGGCCACGGCGGCGAACTCGGCGTCCTGTTCGTAGGTCACGACCTCGGCCCCGGCCCGGGCCAGCAGGGCCGCGAGGACGCCGGTTCCGGTGCCGGCATCGAGGACCCGGTCGCCGCCGGCAATGCCGGTCTCGCCGATGACGAGCCCGATATCGCGGGGCACCATCGGCGCGCCCGTCCGCTCGAAGTGATGGAAGAGATCCGGGCCGCGCAGCCGGCGCACCTGGAACTCGTCGCCCAGATGCGTCTCGATGGTGTCGCCCGACGCCACGTCTTCGGGGACCTCGAGCACGCCGAGGTCGGTTCCCTGTTCGCCGCCGGGTTCGACGAGATACTCGCGGTCCCCGCGAACGAGCAGCACCGGGACGCGGTCGCTCTCGCCCTCGGCGTCCACGCTGTCGTCTTCGATATCGTCGCCGCTCACGCGAGTCACTCGAGGGACTCGATCGCCGTGGCGAGGTCGCCGTCGTTGTCCTCGAGGGCCGCGCGGGCCTCGTCCTCGCTGACGCCGGCGCGGGTCGCGACGAGGTCGACGTCGTCGTCGGGGATCGACGAGCCGGCGTCGGAGTCGTCCGCACCGCCGGCGCTGCCGCCGGCCGAGCCGGCCTCGACCTCCGCGGGCGAGCCGATGACCTGGTAGGTCTCCTGGCCGCGGGCGTCCATCTTCGTGACTTCGGCGTCGTCGAAGACGAGGTCGTACTCGTCGGTCCGGATAATGACTTCCTCGGCGTCGATGTCCTCGACGTCGATGCCCATCTGTTCCATCATCTGTTCCATCTTGCGCGGGTTGAGTCCGCCGCCGCCTCCTCCGAACATACTCGACACGTGGCCACGGGTGACCTTTTAGTTTGTCGTTCGCCCGAGGGTGGGCGGACGGACACCTGTCCATCATCGTCGGCGTAACCCGGAATTGTCCTGCTGTCGTGCCGACACTGGTGACGGCGGACCGTCTCATACGGGCTACTGGGAGTCATTGCCGGTGGGACCGCGGCCGCCCTGCG
The DNA here is from genome assembly GCF_000731985.1 of Natrinema altunense. Lineage (GTDB taxonomy): Archaea > Halobacteriota > Halobacteria > Halobacteriales > Natrialbaceae > Natrinema > Natrinema altunense. The sequence goes on along the minus strand of NZ_JNCS01000015.1, from coordinate 30,491 downwards.
GCCCCACCAGAAAACCGGGACGGGGAACCGTCTCAGGCGTCGTCCGGCCGCGAGTAGTTCGGATCGAACAGCTGTGCCGACGTGGGTTCGGGATCGCCCTCGGTGAGGTTGTACTCGGCGAAGTTCTCGACGCCGGCCTCGCGGAGGAAGTCCTCGTCGTAGACGCGGTTCCCGGTGAACTCGGCGGGGTCGCGGGCCAGGATCTCGAGAACCGTGTCCGAGACGATGTCGGGCGTCCGCCAGTCGTCTTCGGTCCCCATCTCGAAGTACCGGGTCGCGCGCGTGTCGATCGCGGTCACCGGCCAGAAGGTGTTACAGCCGATCTCGTCGTCGGCCAGTTCCTGGGCCATCGACAGCGTCACGAACGACATCCCCATCTTCGACCAGGAGTAGGCGGCCGACCCCGGGGCGCGGTCGAGTTCGACCGGCGGCGCGTTCGTCAGGATCCAGGCGTCTTCCTCGACGCCCTTGAGATGGTCGATGAACGCCCGCGAGACGAGGTAGGTTCCGCGTACGTTGACCTCGTTCAGGAGATCGTAGCGACCCGCCGGCAGGTCCTCGACCGCTCCCATCTGGATGGCCGAGGCGTTGTTGATGACGATGTTGATCTCGCCCATCTCGTCGATCGCTTCCTCGACGGCCGCCTCGATGGCGTCCTCGTCGCGCACGTCCAACTGGATCGCGTGCGTCTCGACGCCCTTCTCGGCGCACTCCTCGGCGGTCTTGTGGATCGTCCCCTCGAGGTCCGAGTCCGAGTCGTCGACGGTCTTCCCCGTCGACACGATGTCACAGCCGTGTTCGGCGAGCGCGAGTGCGAGTTGCTTCCCGATTCCGCGCGTGGTACCCGTTATAAACGCGGCCTGCCCGCTCAGATCTGGTTTCTGCGGCATTCGTGATCGATACACACTCGCCCATCCCTAATAGTCCATTCAAACTCCCGGACCACCGATCGACGTTTTCAATCCCCGCCAGTGCGTGGGCGAGCGTGATGGCCGACGAACTCGATGTCTTGCTCGAGGCCCTCGAACTGAAAGACGAGCGCCGGACCGGGTGGGTCCTCCGCGGGATCGACTCCCCGGAGTCGGTCGCGGCCCACACGTGGGGCGTGGCGACGCTGTGTCTGTGCTACGCCGACCGGGCCGACGACGTCGACCGGGACCGCGCGGTGTCGATGGCGCTGGTCCACGACCTCGGTGAAGCGCGAACGGGCGACGTTGCGACGCGCGCCGAAGACGGCAAACAGCGGGTCGACGGCGAGGAGAAAGTCGCCCGCGAGCGGGACGCGATCACGGATCTGCTCGAGCCGTTCGACGGCGACGGCGAGTTCCGCTCGCTCTGGCAGGCGTACGAGGCCCGCGAGACCCCGACGGCGCGGTTCGTCAAGGACATGGACCTGATCGACAACTGTCTGCAGGCGCTCAAATACGAGCGCGAGGAACGGTACGACGAAACCGGGCACAACGAGGCGTTCGACGAGTACGAGAACCTCGACGAGTTCTTCGCGACGGCCGCGCCCCGACTTCGAACGCCGGTCGGCGAACGGCTGTTCGAGGCGATCAAGGCGCGGTACGAGCGTGAGATCGGCCGGGAGTGTCAGCTGTAGCAGGTTGGAGATCGTCCGTTTACGTCTCGGCGGGTGCACCTTCGCGCACGTTGACCGCCATCCCCGTCTCGAAGTCCCGGATCGCGCCGGCGTCGAGCCGTGCCGTCCCGACCGCGAGCAACTCGCCGCGCTCGTGGACGACCAGTACCTCGTCGCCCGGCCGGATCTCGTCGCCGACCGCGAGGACGAACTTCGTGAACACGTTCTTCTCGTCGCGGACGAAGGGCTCGCTCTCGTCGTCGACGACGACGCGGTAGGCGGGTTCGGCGAGCGCGTCGTCGAGTCGGCGACCGCCCTCGAGGCCCAGCGTGAACCGGCCGTCGGTGCCGAAGGAGACGATCCGGCCGTCGGCGGCGTGGATCTGCTGTGGTCGGCCCGACGACGTCCGTTTGATCGTCAGCGATTCGGCGGGCGGGAACAGCGCCGTGCCCGCACCTGCCCCGAACTGGTAGTCCGCGATCGTTCGGAGCTGGGGCAGTCCCGCGCTCCCGTCTGTTGACTCGCTCATTGAGCGGGCTTCGAGGCGGCGGGTCGAAAGCCCTTCGACCTGACCGCGCGGACCGCTCTCGGCGTCCCCGCGGTGGGGTCTCGTCGGTGCCCGCGGACGACGGTACCGCCGGCTATCCCGCCAAATAACGGTCCCCCACCTGGGAGAGAATGGTGACGCTTATACGAACCGATACGGTAGGTCCGCTATCGCATGGACGTCACGCAAATCGGGCTCGGGGTCACCCTACTCGTCATCGGTTCCCTGACGCTCGCCGGCCCCGCGACGCTCGTCACGGGGCCGTTCGTCTATCTCTTGACGGGCGCGACCCTGCTCGTCACGGCGTACGCACTGGTGATCGGCCTCTGGCAGCGCCGGCCACCGTATTCGAGTACCCGGTGACTCGGCGTCCACTGCCCGATACGCGGGTCGGTAGCCGCAGTGCCCTCAGAGCAGGAACGTCTCGTGGCGATCGCCGAGATCGAGGAACGAATCGGAGGCCTCGATGAGTTCCTCGGCCGTCGAGGACTCGAAGGCCATGACTTCCACGCGGACGCCCTCGTGGCGCAGGTGCGAGCACAGCCGCGAGAAGTCGCCGTCGCCCGTACAGAGAACGATCGTGTCCACGTGATTCGCGAGCGTGACCGCGTCCAGGCTCATTCCGACGTCCCAGTCGGCCTTCTTGGAACCGTCCGCGAAGGTCTTGATGGCCTTGATCTTCGGCTCGAAACCGATATCCATCAGGGCCTCGAAGAAGCTCTCTTCCTCCGGCGAGTCGGCGCGGATGACGTAGGCGATCGCGCGCGTGAGTTGCCGGTCCTGAACGGCCTTCTCGAGCAGCGCGGAGTAGTCGATATTCCGGCTGTGGAGGCTCTGTGCAGTATGATAGAGGTTCTGCGCATCGACGAGGACGGCGACGCGCTGACCGGGATGAATTTCAGTCATATACTAGCATGTCGCGGGCGGCTATAAAAAATCGCGGCGTTCGATCCGCCGAGACCCGCCCCTGGGGGCGGCGCTTAGCTTCGGAGTTTCCGAATGCGCTTTTCGGTCGGCGGGTGCGTCGCGAACAGCGTCTGCAAGAGCCCCTTCTCCGAATTGAAGATACACAGCGCGCTGACGCTGTCGTCGACCTGTGATTCGCGACCCTGCGCTCCCTGTGAGATCTTCTCGAGGGCGCGGGCCAGCGGGTCGCCGCTGCCGATGTACCGGCGGGCGTCCTCATCGGCGACGTACTCGCGGTACCGCGAAATGGCCAGTACGAAGACCATCACGAGCATCTGGGCGATGTTCGAGATGACCATTCCGACGATGAAACTCCCGACGTTGCGCTCGTCGCCCATCATGTAGACCATGTAGGCGACCCAGCCGACCATCATGGCGATGGAACTACCCAACACCATGGCGACGACGTCGCGGTTTTTGATATGGGCGAGTTCGTGGGCGATCACGCCCTCGAGTTCGTCGCGCTGGAGGAGGCGGATGAGTTCCGTCGAGACGACGACGACGCCGTTACCTTTCCGACCGGTCGCGAAGGCGTTGGGGACACCCATATCCATGACCATCAGTTTGGGCTTTTTGATGCCCATATCCCGACAGAGCGAGTCAACTGTCCGATGGATATCCTGATACTGGCCGTCTTCGGGCATCGGTTCGGCCCGTCTGGTCGCGGACCACGTCCCGATCTTGTACTGGATGACCGGCAACACGAGAAGTCCCAGGAGAACGAAGGGCCACGCGCCGAAGCCGAACATCGCCAGGCCGAAGGCTCCGACGAGCATGTAGAACGCGAACAGGATCGAGCCGACGATCGCCATTCGCACTTTCAATCCGAAATCCGTCATAGATGACTGTAAGTACCGACTCGGCATAAATTACGCGGACTCCGATTGTTAGCCACTCCACATTATCGGGGACCGGTCGGGATAAAGACACAACTAATAAGTCGGATCGGGCCAGTCCACCGTACATGCGTCTCGCCGCTCACCCGATCGCCGGTTCCGTCGTGAGTGGCATCCGCCCTCGTTTTCTCAAACGTAAACGTGCGTAGGTGTGCTCGTTGCGGGCTGGCAACCCGTCTCGGGGACGATTCGACCGCGCACGATCGATTCCAGTAACCACCCGCCGATCGGCACCGATACGCCGCCGATCGTGCTGGCAACGCGACCCAAGAGACCACACGACACATGAGTTCAACTCTCGACCTTTCGGGCGTCTTCCCGGCGATGTGTACGCCCTTCGACGACGCGGACCGAATCGACTTCGAAACACTGCGGACCGATGCCCAGCGCCTCGAGGCCGCGGGCGTCGACGGACTCGTTCCCGTCGGCTCGACCGGCGAGTCGGCGACCCTGACCCACGACGAACACGTACAGGTCGTCGAGGCGGTCATCGAGGCCGTCGACGACGTCCCCGTCATCGCCGGGACGGGATCGAACAATACGCGCGAGGCGCTCGAACTCTCCGAACGCGCCGCCGACGCGGGTGCCGACGGCCTGTTGCTCATCTCGCCGTACTACAACAAGCCCGAGCAACGCGGACTGCTCGAGCACTACCGAACGGTCGCGGACGCCGTCGACCTGCCACAGATCGTCTACAACGTGCCCTCGCGGACGGGGCGGAACATCGAGCCCGACACCGTCGTCGAACTCGCGAGCCACGACACCATCGCGGGGTTCAAGGCCGCCAGCGGCGATCTGGGCCAGATCGGCGAGATCGCCGAGCGAACGGCCGACGAGGCGTTCGCCGTCCTCTCGGGCGACGACGCGCTCACCCTCCCGACGATCTCCGTCGGCGGAACCGGGACGATCAGCGTCGCGGCGAACATCGAGCCCGAGCGCACGTGCGCGATGGTCGGTGCGGCGCTCGACGGCGACTACGCCCGCGCTCGAGCGATCCACCACGAACTCGGGCCGCTCTTCCGCGAACTCTTCGTCGAGACCAACCCGATCCCGGTCAAGGAGGCCATGCGAATCCGCGGCTACGGTCCCGCTCGCATGCGGTCGCCGCTCACCCGACTGGCAGCGGAGTACCGCGAGGACCTCGAGGCAGTACTCGCCGATCTCGAGCGCGATACGACGGAACTCGCCGACGCGGCGGAGGGTGAGCGATGACGACGCGAATCGGCGTCACCGGCGCGACCGGCCGCATGGGCCGGGAAGTGATCGCCGCGGCGACGGGCCGCGAGGACTGCGAGGTCGTCTTTGCCGTCAACCGGGAGCCCGCCGGGGGGACCGTCGACGGCGTCGAGATCGAGCCCGCAGCCGAGTTCGAATCGCTGGTCACCGATCGGGAGCCGACCGTCGTGATCGATTTCACCGGGCCGGAGTCGGCCGCCGACTACGTCGCGGCCTGTGCCGACGCCGGCGTCGCGTTCGTCACCGGGACGACCGGCTTCGACGATGAGGGGTACGAGGCGCTCGAGGTGGCCAGCGAAGACACCGCCGTCCTCCACGCGCCGAACTTTGCCCGGGGAGTCCAGGCGCTGGTCAACGTCGTCGGCGAGGCCGTCCGGAACCTGCCCGGCTACGACGTGGAACTCGTCGAGACCCACCACAACGCGAAGCGCGATGCCCCGAGCGGGACCGCGAACCGTCTGCTCGAGGAGATCGAGGCAAACGGCGACTTCGGCGGTCGCACGCACGGCCGCGAGGGCGAGGCTCCACGGGAGACGGGCGAGATCGGCATCCACGCGCTGCGGGCGGGTGATATCACGGGCGAACACGAGATCGTCCTCGCGGGCAACCACGAGGAGGTACGGCTCACGCACCGCGCCGAGGATCGCGGCGTCTTCGCCGCGGGCGCGGTCGACGCGGCGGTCTGGATCGCCGGACAGAAGGCAGGGTGGTACGACTTCGCAGACGTGATCAGCGAATGAGCGCACTCGAAACCGAAATCGGCGAGCTGTGGGAGCGCAAGCAAAACGGCGATGTCAACGCCGAGAGCGCCGGCGAAGACGCGTACGCGACGCTCGAGGCCTTCCTCGACGCCCTCGAGTCCGGCGAGGTCCGCGCCGCCGAGAAACGGGGCGGCGAGTGGGAGGCAAACAAGTGGGTCAAACAGGGTATCCTACTGAATTTCGGCCTTCGGGAGATCCAGCAGTACGACCACGGCGGAACCACGTACAACGACGTGCTACCGCTTGCGGACGCGAGCGAGTACGGCGACCGCGGGAGCCGGAACACGCCCGACGGGACCGTCGTCCGCCGCGGCGCGAACATCGGCTCGGACTGCATCCTGATGAGCCCCGCCTTCGTCAACATCGGCGCTCGCGTCGGCGACGGCACCCTCGTCGACTCCTGCGATACGGTGGGCTCCTGTGCTCAGATCGGCGACAACGTCAAACTCGGCGCGAACACGCTCATCGGCGGCGTCTTAGAGCCGGTCGAAGACGCGCCAGTCATCGTCGAGGACAACGTGTCACTGGGTGCAGGTTGTCGGGTCACCAGCGGTTTCGTCGTCGGCGAGAACAGCGTCGTCGGCGAGAACACGCTCCTGACGCCGCGCATTCCGGTCTACGACCTCGTCGAGGAGGAGGTCCTCTACGGGGAACTGCCCGCCGACCGGCGGGCCTTCACCCGCTTCGTCGAGTCCTCGATCAGCGACCACGACCTCTTCGAGGGCGGCGCGTACAAGCCCGCCGTCGTCGCCACCGACCTCGAGACGGAAACGCTCGAGGCGACCGAGCGCGAGGACGCGCTGCGGGAGTAACTGTTCCGCGTCAGGGCCGGTCGCGACGCCCGTCGTCGCTCGCGTGGCTCACTTCGAGCCGCCGCGAGAGGCTGATAAGTAGCCAGAGCCCCGCCAGCGGCGCGAGGTACGTCAGCACGAGATCGACGCCGCGTGACACTGTCGACGCGTCGTCATGTCCGGCCAGATACACGCGGTAGTGCGTCCCGTTCTTGAGTTGGATCGGCGTTTCCGGGACGTCTACCTCGCCGTGTGCTCGAGCGCCGCCGTCCCGTGCGGCTTCGATGACGGTTGGCGACAGGTCGTCCGCTGTCACGTGGCGGCTCACGGCTTCCAGCGCCTGATCGGGCTCGGTCCGCTCCAGAGCCAACTCGACGCGATACATGCCGTCTTCCCGCTGTGCCGAACGGTTGGCAACGTACGTCGGCTCGTATACGGCGCCGTCGATCCGGACGTATCGGTAACGTTCGTCGATGGGTGGCCGCGTGTCGCCCGGATTGCTGGCGTAGATTCCCGTGGGGACAGTCGTGTTATCGAGAACGACCCGCTCGAGCGCGCAGGGACGGGCCTCCAAGGAGTCCGAACAGGCGATTTCGTCGCTGATGGGGCCGGAGATAGATTCGGTCGCCGTTGGGTATTCGATAGCCGTTCCGTTGGTCGTCACTTCGGCGCGCTCGTACTGATAGACCGGTCCGCCGACCGGTAGTTGCGTGACCCATACCGGTGCAGTGAGTAGCCCGAGCGCGACGACGATCAAAACGAGGTCACGACGGGCCGGTGTCAAGCGGCGGTTGGAGGGCATCGAACCTAACTTCTCAACACGGCGAAATAATAGTTGAGTGTCGACGGGCTGAGTTGCCGGCCGGCGATAGCGGTGTTTCGTCCGCTGGTCGCCGTTCCCGGCGGCGACGGCGACCAGCAAAGACGAACGAAACCCAAACGTTGAATCCGCACGGCCACGTGAGCACGATAATGACTGACGTTGGGGGGTCACCACCCGTCCGCCGCCTCTCCGAGTGGGACGCGGCCGAACTGCAACCGCTCGCCGCGGAGTACGGCTCGCCGCTGTACGTCCTCGACCTCGAGCGCGTCCGCCAGAATTACCGGCGGCTCGAGGCCGCCTTTCCCGACGCCGACGTTCTCTACGCGGTGAAGGCGAACGCGCTGGGCGACGTGCTGTCGACGCTGTACGAGGAGGGCGCCGGCCTCGAGTGTGCCTCCGCCGGCGAAGTACAGCGCGCGCTCGCGGCGGGTGCGCCCGGCTCCGAGATACACTATACGGCGGTTAACCCGCCCGCGGGCGATCTCGACTGGATCGTCGACGCCTGGGCGGAGCACCCCGACCTGACGGTCACCGCCGGCTCCGTGGACACGATCGATCGACTGGCCGATCGGGGGTACGACGGGCGGCTCTGTCTGCGAGTCAACCCCGGCATCGATGCCGGCCACCACGAGAAGGTACGGACGGGCGCAGCGGCGAAGTTCGGCGTCCCCGCCGAGCGTGCGGTCGACGTACTCGAAGACGCCGCCGGTCGCGGCTTCGACGTCGTCGGCGTTCACGCCCACGTCGGCTCCGGCGTTTCCAGCGAGCAACGCGACGCTCACCGGGAGTTCGTCGCGCGGATGGGGGATCTCGCCCGGGACGCCGCAGGGGCCGTCGGCGGCCTCGAGTTCGTCGACATCGGCGGCGGCTTCGGCGTGCCCTATCGCGAGGACGAGGACCCGTTAAACCTCGAGTCGGTCGCGGACGCGACGCGGGACGCGCTCGGCAAGGTCGACGCGGCGTTGACGATCGAACCCGGCCGCTACTTCGTCGCGGACGCGGGCGTGCTCCTCACGACGGTGAACACGGTCAAGGCTGCCCGCGAGACGACCGTCACCGGCGTCGACGCGGGGCTGACGACGTTACTCCGGCCGGCGATGTACGACGCGTACCATCCGATCCGGAACCTGACCGCCGACGCGAACGAGCGTGGCTCCTCCCGTGAACGGAGCCCCCAGACCGTCGCCGGCCCCATCTGCGAGAGCGGCGACGTTTTCTGTACTGCCCGTGACCTCCCGGACAGCGAACGCGGGGATCGCCTCGCGATCGGCAACGCGGGGGCCTACGGCTACGAGATGGCGTCCCAGTACAACACCCGACCCCGACCCGCGTCGGTCGTCCTCGACGACGGCGACGTGCGACTCGCGCGCCGCCGCGAGACGATCGCCGACGTGACGCGACCGGAGCGCGAGGCACTTCGCTCCTCGAGCGCGGACCGAAAGACCGACCACGACCGAGCGACCGACACCGACAACGAACGCGACCGATAGCACGATGAGTATCCCATTCCAGAAGTACCACGGCACCGGCAACGACTTTCTAATTATCCACGCGGACGAACACGTCCCCGATCGGGGCGCGCTCGCCGAACGCGAGTGCGACCGGACCGACGGCGTCGGTGCCGACGGCATCCTCTTTCTCGCACTCGAGGAGCAGTTCAACCCGCCACGCGTCGTGATGACGCTGGTCCAGCCCGACGGCGCGACGGCACCCATGTGCGGCAACGGCGCTCGCTGTGCCGCCGAGTGGGCGATGGATCGGACGGGCACCGACAGCGTGATGATCGATACCCAAGCGGGAACCCTGCGCGCCGAGCGCGACGGCGAGGCCATCGTCGTCGAGATGACCGAACTCACGTTCGTTCCCGACGAGGTGCCGGTCGACGCCGACGAACCGGTCCTCCGGGAGGAGATCGAGGGGCTCGAGGTCTCGGCCGTCAACACCGGCGTCCCCCACGCGGTGAGCTTCGTCGACGACGTCGACGATGTCGATCTCGAGACGATTGCGCCGCCGGTTCGCTACGCCGACGTCTTTCCGAAGGGGACGAACGTCTGCGTGGCCAGTCCGGACGGTTCGGGCGGGTTCCGCCAGCGAACCTACGAGCGCGGCGTCGAGGGCGAGACCGACTCCTGTGGTACCGGTGCGGTCGCCATCGCCGTCGCGGCGCGTCGTCTCGGTCTCACCGACGCCGATCCGGTCGCCGTCAGCCCGCCGGGCGGCGACCTGCAGGTGAGCTTCAACGACCGCGGGCGGCCGACGCTCGCCGGCCCCGTCGAACACGAGTTCGACGGCGAAGTGGCCGTCGAATCCCCGGTCGAGCCGTGACGGACGCTGATATGGGGAGCGCCGACGCGTTCGATCCGATCGACTTCCTCGAGACCGCCGTCCAGCACGCTTCCCACGAGAACGTCGGCCCGATGCGGGAGTTCCTCTGCGAGACGCTCGCCGACCGGGGGATCGAGCCCCGCGTCGACGACGCCGGGAACGTCCTGGCGAACCGCGGCCGAGCGCTCGAGGACGCCGAGACCCACGTCGTTTTGAATACCCACATCGATACGGTCTCGCCGCACGTCCCCTTCGACCGCGACGCGGACGCTCCGGACGCCGACGGTGCCCCGGTCGTTCGCGGCCGCGGCTCCTGTGACGCGAAGGGGCCGCTCGCAGCGTTGCTCTCGGCGTTCTTCGCGGTCGAACCGACCGCCGGCCGCGTCACGCTCGCGGTCACGCCCGACGAGGAGGTCCTTTCGACGGGGGCCCACGCGCTCGTCTCGAGCGAGCAGCCGCCCACGCGGGACGCCGACGCGGTGATCGTCGGCGAGCCCACCGACCTCGACGTCTGTACGGCCGCGAAGGGACGGTTTCAGGGCACGATCCACCTCTCCGGTGCCAACGCCCACGCCGCCGAACCCGACACCGGGAGCAATGCGGTCGCCGCCCTCGAGTCCGTCCTCGCGGCGATCCGGACGTTCGGCGAGCGCGACGACGCGCCGCCGACCCACCCGCAACTCGGCGCGGCGACGCTGACGCCGACCGTCGTCGAGGGCGGCGAGGCGACCAATCAGGTGCCCGCCGAGTGCGCGCTGACGGTCGACCGCCGGAGCGTGCCGCCGGAGACGGCCGACGACTTCCACGCGTCGCTGACCGCCCACCTGCGGGCCGCCGTCCCCGACGACGTGGGCCTCGCGTTCCGGTTTACCGACCGACCGACGCCGTTTCTCGAGGCGTGGGAGACCGACCCCGACGCGGCGGTCGTCGACGTCCTCGCGGATGCCGCCGGCGGCGCGGTGCGTCCGTTCACCGCGGCGACGGAGGCCTCCTACTTCGCGTCCGCGGCCCCGACGGTCGTCTTCGGACCCGGCGTCCTCGCCGACGACGAGGGAGCCGTCGCACACGCCCCGCGCGAGTACGTCCGCGTCGAAGCCGTCCGCGAAGCGGCGCGGGCGCTCGAGGCCACGGTGACCGAACTGATCGGATAACGGTCTCCGCCTGGCGGCTGCAGCCGAGACTCGATCCGGCTCGTATCCGTTTCCTCCGCGCTGACGATACCGGCGAGCAACGACCCGTCCTCGCGCACGATTCCTGGCCGATCGACCGCACTTTTTTACCGGTCTCACGTCTGTCTCGAGACGAACCGTGGTCCCCACTGTCGCCGCACTCTCCGGACCGGTACGTACTGGCATTGCGACGCCGGCGAGCGCGTCGAACGCGTTCGTCGGATCGCCGCTCTCGCAAGCGGCGTCCGTTACGCTCGCCTGGATGGCGATCACCGTCGTCGCCGCGGCCGTCCTGTTGATCGGGGCGCCGAAAGCGATGCGCGGGCTTCGTGACGACATCGTTACCGAGCCGGACACGACGTTCGCCGTCGGGTTCGTCGCCCTCTTCGGCTTGCTCGTCTGTTCCGGACTGCCGCTGTTCGTCGGCACGTCGCTCGAGCACTCGGGGTTGATCGCGGTCGGCCTGATCGTGGCCACGCCGGGACTGCTCGCGTGTGTCGCGTTGTTGCTCGGTGGCGGCTGCGTCGGCACCGTCGCCGTCGGCGATCGGCTCGGCGACCGGCTCGGATCGGGAGCGCCGTCGGCGTGGCGGGCGCTCGGCATCGGACTCCTTGCGCTCGGTGGCAGCCAACTCGTCCCGATCGCCGGCACGATCGCGACGATCGCGGTGGCGAGCGTCGGCAGCGGTGCGATCGTCAATTACGGGACCGAGGCGTGGCGCGGCGAGCCGTTGCTCGGGGCGTCGACCGACGCTCGCACCGATCGCCGGACGGCGGCTCGGTCGGCAGCGCCGTCGGAACGGGACCGGTCGGAACGGCGTGCCTCGAGCGACCCCACCGACGACGACGGGGACGCGAACTCGATCCCGGCCGTGTCCGGGACTCGATCGAGCGGAGAAGCCGGCCACTGCGGGGACGCAGCGTGGGGGCTCGAGAACGGTGAGACGGATCTCGAGGCCGGTAACCCAGCGGCAGACGAGCATCGAGGCACTGAGGAGGCGTCGCGGGACGGTCGTGGCGGCGAGCGCCGGAATGACGCGAACTGATCGATCGGCGGCAGCGGTGCAGCCACGCGTTTCCCGCCCCGCCGAAGGATCGGTCACGCGTAGGTCAGATAGTTCGTGAGATAGACGGTCGCGTTGAAGCAGCCGTGGATCAGCGCGGGAACGAGCAGCGTCCCGCTGCACTCGTAGAGGACCCCGAAGTACAGACCCAGCGTCGTTACCGTCCCGAGGCTGACGACGACTGCGCTGGGTTCCGAACCTATGTAGACCGGCAGGTGAACTGCGCCGAAGACGAGCCCGGTCAGCACCACCGCGACCGCCGTCGGGAACGTCTCTCTGAGCCGCGACTGGAGGATGCCCCGGAACAGGAGTTCCTCGCCCGGCCCCGTCAACAGGACCGCGAGCGGAATCCCGAGGAGGAACAGGACCGGATACTCCCGGCCGGCCTCGATCCCGGAGTGGGTCGTCCCCTCGCTGCCGCCGAGCGGTTCGATCAGGTCGACGACCTGCTGGTAGCCGACGACCGCAACGAACGCGCCGACGAGGCCGACGACCACCCAGCCGAGGTCCCAGCGGGTCGGTCGCCGAAGCCGGAGGAAGTCGACGATGAACTCCCGATCGAACCCGTGCCGGCGGACGATCAGATACGACACGGCGGTCCCACCCGCCCCGACGACGTTGAACGCCACCGAGAGCCCGATTTCGTCGACCGTTTCCGTGCTGTACCCCAGAAGGGAGAGGTGACCGATCGTACCGATTCCCGCGGCCGTGCCGCTGAGATAACCCAGCAACCCGACCGCGAGACAGACGCCGATCGCCCGGCCACCGCGCTTGACCCGCGACCCGATCCGCTGACTCCGTTGGCTCGAGGACACACGATCACGTTGCCGGGAGACACAAAAATAGGTACTGACACGTCGGGGCACTGGCGACTGGCGTCGCGGCGACCCTACTCGAGGTCGTCGACCAGCGCGCCCGCGACGCCGGTGTAGTCCGCCGGCGTCAACGCCGTCAGTTCCTCGCGGACGTTCGTGTCGACGTCGAGGTCGTCGAACAGTTCGCGGAAGTCCGCGAGGGTAACGTCTTTCCCGCGGGTAACGGCCTTGACGCGCTCGTAGGCGTCTGCCTGTCCCTCGCGCCGGAGGATGGTCTGGACGGCCTCGCCGATGATCTCGGGCGTGTCCGCGAGCTCGTCGCGCATGACCTGCTCGTTGGGGACGACCTTCGAGAGGCCCGCAGCGGTCTTGCCGTAGCCGATCAGGCAGTGGGCGAAGGCCCCGCCGATGTTGCGCTTGACCGTCGAGTCCGAGAGGTCGCGCTGGAGCCGGGAGGTGGTGACGTAGTCCGCGAGGAAGGTGAGATCCGAGTTGGCCTTCGAGAGGTTGCCCTCGCTGTTCTCGAAGTCGATCGGGTTGACCTTGTGGGGCATCGTCGAGGAGCCGGTTTCGCCTTCGACGGCCTCCTGGCCCAGATAGCGGTCGGAGACGTAGAGCCACATATCCAGATCGAGGTCGAGCAAGACGGTGTTGGCCCCGCGGACGGCGTCGAACAGCGCCGCGAGGTCGTCACAGGGATTGACCTGCGTCGTCAGCGGCTCGAACTCGAGGCCCAAGCCCGTGACGAACTCCCGCGCGAACGCCGGCCAGTCGACGTCCGGATACGCTGCGACGTGGGCCGCGTAGGTGCCCGACGCGCCGCCGAGCTTCCCTCGGAGGTCGTCGGTCGCCCGCCGAATGTGACCGGTCGCCCGACCCAGTCGCGCGGCGTAGACGGCCATCTCCTTGCCGAAGGTAGTCGGCGTGGCAGGCTGGCCGTGGGTGCGCGCGAGCATCGGGAGCGCGCGGTAGTCACGTGCCATGTCGGCGAGGGTGTCCCGCACGTCGTACAGCTGTGGCAAAAGCACCTCGTCGACTGCATCGCGGACGAGCAGCCGGTGGGCGAGGTTGTTCACGTCCTCGCTGGTCAGCCCGAAGTGGATCCACGGCGAGGCGTCGCTGCCTTCGGGAAGTCGGAGCCGGACGAAGTATTCGACGGCCTTGACGTCGTGGTTCGTCGCCTCGAACTCGGCGTGCCCCTCCGTCTCGAGTTTCTTGATCAACTGGGCGTCCTCCTCGGCGAAGTGCTGGTAGAGGCCCCGCAGGTGGTTGCGATCGTCGAGATCGAGTTCGAGCGGCGTCGCCTCGAGTTCCGCCAGCGCGATCAGGTACTCGACTTCGACGCGAACGCGGGCGCGCATGAGCGCGGCCTCGCTCGCGTACGGCGACAGCGGTGCGGTCCGGCCGTCGTACCGGCCGTCCAGCGGCGAGACGGCGTACAGGGCGTCGGTCTCGGTCATACTGGCCGTTGGTCCGGGCCGTCGCAAAAGCGTATCGATACCGTGACCCGTTCGAGACCACGAGCGTGCATACCTCCGCACGGCCAATGGCTAATGTGGCCGTAATAATGCACAAGTGTGCATATGTCGGCGCTCGAGACCGCAACCACTTTGCCGCTCGCGGGTGCGGACTAGACCATGACGCGAATCGCCGGGATGGCCGGCAACCGAGGGCGCAACCTGTTGAACATCGCCGACCGCGAGCCGGGCGGAGCCGAGTTCGCCGTCGTCCTGACGACCGACCCGGACGCGCCGGTGCTCGAGGCCGCCGCCGAGCGCGACATCCCGACCGAGGTCGTCCCGCTCGCCGACGAACTGAGCCGCCGCGAGCACGAGGAGGCAGTGCTCGAGGCGCTGTCCGACTACGAGTTCGACCTCGTCTGTCTGGACGGCTACATGCGAATCCTCTCGAATACCTTCCTCGACGAGATGCCGACGACGCTGAACGTCCACCCCGCACTGTTGCCGTCGTTCCCCGGCATGGACGCCTGGGGCGACGCGCTCGAGGCCGGCGTCTCGGTGACGGGCTGTACGGTCCACGTGGTCACGGACGCGACCGACGAGGACGGGGCGGTCGTCGAGGAACAAGTCGACGCCGGTCCGATCGTCACGCAGGAACCGATCCCGGTCTACGAGGGCGACGACGAGGAGACGCTGAAGGATCGCGTGCTCTACGAGTGCGAGTTCCGCGCCTACCCGCGAGCCGTGAAGTGGTTCGCGGAGGGTGCGATGGAGGTAGACCTCGCGGCAGGCGAGGTATCGGTCGACGCCGACGTTGCGACCGCCGAGGGAGACGACCACGACGGCCTCCCGGCGCGACGGCTGGTCTCCGACGATCGCGCGGAGACGCTGCGCTACGGCGAAAACCCCCATCAGGACGCCGCGGTCTACACCGACTACACCTGCGACGAGGCCAGCGTCGTCCACGCCGACCAGTTGAACGAGGGCGCGAAGGCGCTGTCGTACAACAACTACAACGACGCCGATGGCGCGCTCGATCTGATCAAGGAGTTCGACGAGCCCGCCGCGGCGGTCATCAAACACACCAATCCGGCGGGCTGTGCGACCGCCGACTCGCTCTCCGAGGCCTACGAGAACGCCCTCTCGACGGACCCGATGAGCGCCTTCGGCGGCATCGTCGCGCTGAATCGCGAGTGTGACGCCGCGACCGCCGAGCAGATCGTCGACTCGTTCAAGGAAGTCGTCGTCGCGCCCGGCTACACCGACGCCGCGCTCGAGGTCCTCTTCGAGAAGGACAACCTCCGCGTCCTCGATGTCGGCGACCTGAACGAGACGCGTACCGAACGCTTCACGGAGAAGCCCCTCGTCGGCGGACGACTCGTCCAGGAACGGGATCTGCAGTCGATCTCGGCCGCCGACCTCGAGATCGTCACCGAGCGCGACCCGACCGACGCGGAACTCGAGACGATGGTCTTCGCGTGGCAGACCCTCAAACACGTCAAATCAAACGGCATCTGCTTCGCCGACGGCACGGAGACGGTCGGCATCGGCATGGGGCAGGTCTCCCGCGTCGACGCGGTCCGACTGGCGGCGATGAAAGCCGACGAGCACGCCGAGGGCAAGGACGCCGAGGGCGCGGTCATGGCCTCGGACGCCTTCTTCCCGTTCCCGGACGGGATCGAGGAGGCCGCCGAGGCGGGCATCGAAGCGGTGATCCAACCGGGTGGCTCGGTCAACGA
The DNA here is from genome assembly GCF_000731985.1 of Natrinema altunense. Taxonomy (GTDB): domain Archaea; phylum Halobacteriota; class Halobacteria; order Halobacteriales; family Natrialbaceae; genus Natrinema; species Natrinema altunense. Next base: position 14,318 of record NZ_JNCS01000015.1, on the reverse strand, counting down.
CGAGGACGTGATCGAGGCCGCGGACGAACACGGCATGGCGATGGCGTTTACCGGCCAGCGGTCGTTCAGACACGACTGAACGAAGCGACGGCGTACCCGACGTTTCGGCGGCACTGACCGACAGCGGTCCGTTTCAGTGTCCGATCCCTGGGACTCGGATGCGGCCGACCGTCTCGCCCAGCCAGTCGCCGACCCACGCGCCGATCATGGCGATGACGACGGCAAATCCGACACTGAGAAGCGAAAACCCGGCCGCGATCGCGACGATGAACGCACGAAACCACGGTGGCGAGACGGGTTCAGTGACGATGTACACCACCATGTCGCCGAACTGCCAGAGGACCGGCAACGCACCGATGATCCCGACCCGAGTCGCGACTCGAGAGCGATCGGTCGCCCCCGATCCGTAGAGGTAGCCCGCGAGCAGGCCGGCGTAAAACACCGGTCCGAAATCGATCTCGCTCCCCGTCTGCACGTAACTGGCGGTCGTAAACGGCAGCGCGGCGACGCCGGCGATGAGTGCCACTCGCCACGCGTCGTCTTCGAGCAGGGATCGGTGGATCGGAGTACGGCTCACGATCACTTCTTGTGTCTGTCGGATTATAAATCCAATGCATCGACACGACTGTCCCATCGTCGATAGCGGCCCGTCGGACCGCGGCTGTGAGAACTCAGTGGCGAGCGGATCGTCATCGTACGACCGCGTGACGTGTCGCGGTCGATGCCACGAAGCTATCAGCGGTGTCCCCGTTCGTGTGGCTATGATCGCGAATCGTGATCGCCTCGCCGCGAGCGAGGCCCGCGAGATCGCACTCGAGTGCGTCGAGGCCGGTATCGAGGCGGGCCATCCCCGAACGGTCGTCCACGATACCGTCGCGCTCGAGGGCGAGACGCTCCGTATCGCCGACGCGACGTACGACCTCCGCGAGTACGATGCCCTCGTCGTCCTCGGCGGCGGCAACGCCGCGGCACACGTCGCCGTCGCGCTCGAGGCGATCCTGGGCGACCGAATCGATGGCGGCATCGTCGTCACGGACGACCCCGTCGAGACCGAGCGCGTGACGGTCCGGGTGGGTGACCACCCGATACCGAGCACCCGCGGCGTCGACGCTGCGGACGATGTCCTCGCAGCGGCGGCCGCGGCCGACGGGGACACGCTCGTGCTGGCGGCGATCACCGGCGGCGGGAGCGCCCTCATGCCCGCACCCGCGGGGGACCTTTCCCTCGACGATCTCCGGACGACTACCGACGCCCTGCTCGCCAGCGGGGCCGACATCGGCGACATCAACGCGGTCCGCAAGCACCTCTCGGCGCTGAAGGGTGGCCGGCTGGCGCGCCGCGCCGCCCCCGCGACGGTCGCTTCGCTGGTCCTCAGCGACGTGGTGGGGAACGACCCGAGCGTGATCGCCAGCGGCCCCGTTGCGCCCGACGGGTCGACCTTCGACGACGCGCTCGCGGTCTGCGAGCGGTACGAAATCGACGCCCCTGGCCCCGTCCAGGCTCGCCTCGAGCACGGGGCGGCCGGCGAGATCGCCGAAACGCCCGGCCCCGACGACGCGGCGTTCGAGACCGTGTCGAACCACATCGTCGCGGACGGCATGACCACCCTCGACGCGGCTCGCGACGCGGCGGCCGAGCGGGGGTACGAGACGCTCGTTCTTTCGTCGCGCGTTCGCGGTGAGGCTCGCGACGCGGCCGCAACCCACGTCGCGATCGCGGAGGAGGTGCTGGCGACCGGCAGGCCGGTCGCGCCGCCGGCCGTCGTGCTTTCCGGGGGCGAAACGACAGTGACGGTCCGGGGCGACGGAACGGGCGGACCGAACCAGGAGTTCGCGGCGAGCGCGGCGCTCGAACTCGCGGACGGTGGCGACATCGAAGACGGAGGCGAAATCGCGGTCGCTGCGGTCGACACCGACGGCAGCGACGGGGCGACCGACACGGCGGGCGCACTGGTCGACGGGACGACCGTCGCCGACTCCGACGCGGCGCGCGAGGCCCTTGCAGAAAACGACGCCTATCCGTACCTCGAGTCTCGGGACGGGCTGCTCTTCACGGGCCCCACGGGAACGAACCTGAACGACCTGCGGGTCATCGGTATCAAGTAGACCGCATACGGCCCGGAACGACTCGAGCCGGCCGACTCATCGCCAGTAGTCCCCATCGGGCGCGAGCGGGTCGATCACGCGGCAGGCGTTTTTCGAGAAGGCGCGGCGCAGCAGGTCCTCCGAGACGTCGAGGGTCAGGATCTCCATGACCGCGACGTTCGGGTGACAGGCGGGTGCGCCGCTCCCGAAGAAGACGCGATCGGGGTGTTCCATGAGCGCCCGCTCGAGGTGGTCGCGATACCGGACGAAACTCGTCTCGAGATAGCAGTCGTCGTATTCGGCGAGCAGATCGATCATCTCGGTCATAAGCGACCGGTCGAGCGGGTAGCCGCCGAAGGAGCCGACGACGACGGGAAAGGAACGCTCGAGGAGGATGTCCGCGAGCGTCCCGGGCGGGGCGTCGACGCCGCCGCGGACGATCACCGGCAGGCCGACGTCGTCGAGAGCCGCGAGGACGTCGTCGTCGGGGTAGTCGTCGACCGCGGGGTCGAGGACGAACCCGTGAAACCGGTCGTCGTACGCGTACTTCTCGATGTCCTCGGGGGACGTGTGGGACTCCTCGCGACTGCTGACCGCGTTGCGCAGACGGCCGGTCGCGTTCCGACCCGGCGTCTGGGTACCGTTGATGCGGGCGAAAGCAACGAACGGGCGGTCGACGCTCCGTCTGGCGACGCCGTTGTTCGGCGCGAGATAGCTCGTTCCCGCCAGCGACGGCGGGAAGACGACCGACCGCGTGATCCCGGCCTGATGCATCTCCCGCTCGAGTCGTTCCGCCGTCATCGGTCGCCCCCCGTGGTCCCCACTGCCGTCCGTCGGCGGCAGCCGCGTCGAGACGTCGACGACGCGGAACCCGTGTTCCAACTCCAGCATCTTCCGAAACGTTTCGCGTCGATCCATATTTCCCTACCGGCTCCGTCGCCGCCCGCCGTGGCGGTCGTTCACATGCGCAATCGCAAGACGGAGCGGCGGTCGGAGGGAAAGAATTATATAGAAGTGCTGACGACATGGTTAGTGAGGATCAACGATGGCACAACAGCGACGCATGGGTGGGCAGCCCATGTTCATCATGAGCGAGGATAGTCAGCGAACGCAGGGTCGCGACGCGCAGTCGTCGAACATCATGGCCGGCAAGGCCGTGGCCGAGTCGGTACGCACGACGCTCGGACCCCGCGGTATGGACAAGATGCTCGTCGACTCCGGCGGGGATGTCGTCATCACCAACGACGGGGCGACCATCCTGAACGAGATGGATATCGAGCACCCCGCGGCACAGATGATCGTCGAGGTCTCCGACTCCCAGGAGGAGGAAGTCGGCGACGGGACGACCACGGCTGCGGTACTCGCCGGCAATCTGCTGGGCGAGGCCGAGGACCTCATCGAGCAGGATGTCCATGCGACGACGATCGTCGAAGGATATCACGAGGCCGCCGAGATCGCCCTCGAGGCGATCGACGAACAGGTCAACGAGGCCGCCGTCGACGACGAAATCCTCCGACAGGTCGCCGAGTCGAGCATGACCGGCAAGGGCACCGGCGGACTCACCGCCGCGTCGCTGGCGGAAACGGTCGTCGAAGCGATCCGCCACGTCGATACTGACGCGGGCGTCGAACGCGACAACGTCACCGTCCACACGCAGATCGGAGCCTCGTCGAACGCGACCGAACTCGTCCCCGGAATCGTCTTCGACGAGGAACCGGCTCACGACGGCATGCCGAGCGAGGTCGAGGACGCGTCGATCGCCGTTCTGGACGTCGAACTCGACGTCCGCACGGGCGACGTCGACGCCGAGTACGCCATCGACTCGATCGACCAGCTCAACGCCGCCATCGACGCCGAGGAGGGCGAACTCGAGGGCTACGCCGAGACCGTCGCCGAGAGCGGTGCCGACGTCGTCTTCACGACCGAAGACGTCGCCGACCGCGTCGCCAACGCCCTCGCCAACGAGGGCGTCCTCGTCTTCGAGGGGCTTGGCGACAGCGACGCCCGACAGGTCGCCTCCGCGACCGGCGCACGCCGCGTCGGTGACCTCGACGATCTCGAGGAATCCGACTTCGGCTCGGCCGACCGGATTCACACGGAGACCTACGGCGACGACGACCTCGCGTTCGTCGAGGGCGGCGCAGCGGCCGAGACGGTCACCGTCTTCGTCCGCGGCGGCACCGAACACATCGTCGACGAACTCGAGCGCGCCATCGGTGACGCACTCGACGTCGTCGCGACGGCGCTGGAATCCGGCGAGGTCGTCCCGGGTGCCGGCGCGACCGAAATCTCGATCGCGGACAAGATCCGTGAGGAAGCCGCCGGGATCGAGGGCCGCAAACAACTCGCCGTGACGGCCTTCGCCGACGCGGTCGACATCGTCCCCCGCACGCTCGCGGCCAACACCGGCCGCGACCCGATCGACGTGCTCGTGGACCTTCGTGCCGCCCACGAATCCGAGGGTCGGGCCGGCCTGATCACCACGGGTGACGAGGTCACGATCGACGATCCCTTCGAGCACGGGGTCGTCGACCCTGCCGACGTCAAGCGTGAAGCCGTCGAGAGCGCGACCGAGGCCGCCACGATGATCGCCCGCATCGACGACGTCATCGCCGCCGAATAACGTCGCTGTTCGCGGTTTCCGCTTCGAACGCACACTTTTTTCGAGCGCTGTTGTCCCGGTAGTCATCACGATTAGCCAATAGTGTTAAGTGTTAATACCCACCAGTTAGAAGTGTTATGTCCGGCACTGCTCCGCGAGACACACTGACGCCGATCGCCGCCACTGACGGCCGCACGGTCTACTACGACGACGACCGTGGCACCTACCACACGTGGTGTGAGGACGGCGCGTACGAGCCGGTGAGTACGGCACTCCTCATGACCGTCTCGTCGGTGCTCGGGCTCGAACCGGACGATCTCGAGGCGCTCTCCGAGTGCGTCGAACCGGACGCGCTGAACGCCCTCTTCGTTCACTGGCGCGGTGCCGACTCCCGCGCCGGCGACGGGTCGATCACGTTCACGTTTTCGCAGTGTGTCGTCACGGTCCGTGCCGACGGCGAACTCGTGATCGATCCGGCCCGGACACCCGCCGATCCGACCGGTGATTGAGTCGGGGGTCCACCGCGGCGTTTCACTCCCACGGAGCCGTCACGAGGGCGTTTCGAGGACGACTCGATCGCCGGGCGCGAGGCCGAACGCCTCCTCGCCGCGGCCCCGATTGACGTCGAGTTCCACGTACCCGTGGCTGCCGACGGTCGCGAGTCGAGCACCCACGGAAACGGCCGCGAAGGTCTCGCCGACCGGAACCGGGTCGCCGTTTACCAGGACCCGGGTCCGGCCGTCGAGGAACGACCCGGGCACGTTCGTGATCGCGTTCCCGAACCCGTCGACGACCATCACCTCGCCGACTGCACGGTGTTCCTCGAGATCGGCTGTCGGAAGCTCGAGGTCGACCCCGACGGACCCCGACTCGAGACACGTGAGCGAGCCGAGCGCATCGCTCTCGGCGTCGTGAACGGCGGCGGCAGCGGGAGCGAAGACGTCCCGCCCGTGAAAGGTGTTACTCCGCGGTGAGCCGTGTTCGCTCGGCTGCGACGGTATCGTCGGGTTCACGGGACCGACCTCGTCCTCGTCGATCACGTACGCCTCGCGTTCGCCGTCGTCGCCGCCCGCGAGTCGCCGCGCCGCGGGGCACAAAACGCCGTTATCCGGGCCCACGAGCGTGTGATCGCCGGCACGGAGCACCAGCGCGGCCCGCTCGGTCCCGACGCCGGGATCGATCACGACGAGGTGGGTTGCCGGGGGGAAGTACGGCAACACCTCGCGAAGCCAGAACGCCGCCGTTCGAACGTCCTGCCGCGGAAAATCGTGCGCGACGTCGACGACTCTAGCATCCGTCCGCTGTCCCAGTACGCCCTTCATCGCCGCCGGATACGGCGTACCGAAGTCGGACGCGAGCGTAATCATGGTCGGCCGTACGGCGTGAGCACCCAAAGACAGCGGGGATTCGGTGGCGGTCGCTCGGCACCCGTGTTCGTGTCCCGCGTCAGTCCCCGTTCGAGTCCGAGTCGCTGACCATCTGGATGCGTTCGATCCCGTTCATCTCCTCGACGACGTCGACGACCGGTTCGGGGACGAGCGACTCCCAGTCGCCGCCCGTGATCATCCGCTCGCGGACCTCCGACCCCTCGAGAACCTCGCGGTTGAACATCGGCGACTGCCGGATCTCGATGTCGGCTTCGCGGAAGAGTTGGATCACGAGTGGGTTGTTCGAGTAGGCGACGTCGAAGTCGGGACTCATGCTCTGGACGTGGCTGACCCACACCGAGTTGCGTTCGAGGTCCTCGATCGGGACGGCGTAGGTGACGAGATCGAACTCGACGAGCGATTTCGTGATCATCATGATCCGTTCGCCCGCCGTAAACGGGTTCCGGACGGTATGCGAATCGTCGGCGCTTCCGATCCCGAGGACGAGTTCGTCGACGTCCGCGGCGATCCGCTCGACCATGTTCCGATGGCCGTTGTGAAAGGGCTGAAAGCGACCGATGTAGAACCCCCGAGTCATGCCGGTCACTGCACGGGCGCGGCGCTTAAGGGTGGCGAGTTCACCTCGAGCCGAGCGGTCGGCGTCCCGATCGATCCCTGCCGACGTTCCGCCGACCCTGACGCTGCTCGACGGAGACCGATCAGGTAACTATATATTCCTTCTCGAGCAATACTGTATTAAACGAACCGGTCCCACTGGCTGCTTTCCGCTGTCGACCGCTGTTCCGCCCGGTATCACCGACTGACACCATCCTCCGCATGGAGAAAGTATATCAGTCGCAATCCCTTCGAACCAGATACCGAACAGAGTTCTATGAGTAACGATACGAACGTTGACGACCCTCCCGAAGACGCTTCGGACACTGCTTCCGACGGGACTGACCCCGTCGAACAGCCCGAGCGTCAGGGAGACCGGTCGCCGCTCGAGGAGGACGGTGACCGTCGCAACGACGTCGACGATCCGATCGACGAACTCGAGCCGTCGTCCGACGAGGACGACGACATCGAGACCGTCGAGGACCTCGGGAGTACCGTCGAGGTCGATCCAGGCGTCGAGGTCGACGAGGAGATCGCCGAGGACGATCTGCTGGGCGGTCTGAAGATCGATTCGACCGAGGACATCGAAGTCCCCGATCGGCTCGTCGATCAGGTCATCGGTCAGGACGAAGCGCGAGATATCATTATCAAGGCGGCGAAGCAGCGCCGGCACGTCATGATGATCGGTTCGCCGGGGACCGGTAAGTCGATGCTGGCGAAGGCGATGAGCCAACTGCTTCCGAAGGAGGATCTTCAGGACGTTTTAGTCTACCACAATCCCGACGACGGCAACGAGCCGAAGGTCCGAACCGTTCCCGCCGGAAAGGGCGAACAGATCATCGACGCCCACAAGGAAGAAGCCCGCAAGCGCAACCAGATGCGATCGATTCTGATGTGGATCATTATTGCCGTCGTCATCGGGTATGCGCTTCTGGTAGGCGGACAAATCCTGCTTGGCATTCTCGCAGCAGGGATCATCTGGCTGATCTTCCGCTACACCTCTCGTGGCACGGATGCAATGGTGCCCAACATGATCGTCAACAACGGCGATCAGCGCGTCGCACCCTTCGAGGACGCGACCGGTGCCCACGCCGGCGCACTGCTCGGTGATGTCCGCCACGACCCCTTCCAGTCCGGCGGCATGGAGACGCCGAGCCACGACCGCGTCGAACCGGGCGCGATCCACAAGTCCAACAAGGGCGTGCTGTTCGTCGACGAGATCAACACGCTCGACATCCGGACCCAGCAGAAGCTGATGACGGCCATCCAGGAAGGCGAGTTCGCCATCACGGGCCAGTCCGAGCGCTCCTCGGGCGCGATGGTCCAGACCGAACCCGTCCCCTGTGACTTCATCATGGTCGCCGCCGGGAACCTCGACGCCATGGAGAACATGCACCCCGCGCTCCGCAACCGGATCAAAGGGTACGGCTACGAGGTCTACATGGACGACACCATCGAGGACACCCCCGAAATGCGGCGCAAGTACGCCCGCTTCATCGCCCAGGAGGTCGAACGCGACGGCCGCCTGCCCCACTTCACCGACGACGCCGTCGAGGAACTCATCCTCGAGGCGAAACGCCGTTCGGGCCGCAAGAACCACCTCACGCTGCTGTTCCGCAGCCTCGGCGGGTTGGTCCGCGTCGCGGGCGACATCGCCCGCGCGGAGGATCGCGAGTACACCACCCGTGACGACGTCTTGCAGGCGAAGAAACGCTCGCGGTCGATCGAGCAACAGCTCGCCGACGACTATATCGAGCGCCGCAAGGACTACGAGCTGCAGGTCAACGAGGGCGGCGTCGAAGGCCGCGTCAACGGCCTCGCCGTCATGGGCGAGGACTCGGGCATCATGCTGCCGGTCATGGCCGAAATCGCCCCCGCACAGGGCGGCGGGCAGGTCATCGCCACCGGTAAGCTCCAGGAGATGGCCGAGGAGTCCGTCCAGAACGTCTCCGCGATCATCAAGAAGTTCTCCGACGTCGACCTCTCGGAAAAGGACATCCACATCCAGTTCGTCCAGGCCGGCCAACAGGGCGTCGACGGCGACTCTGCTTCCATCACGGTCGCGACCGCCGTCATCTCGGCACTGGAGAACATCCCGGTCGACCAGTCGGTCGCGATGACCGGCTCGCTGTCGGTGCGTGGTGACGTCCTCCCGGTCGGTGGGGTGACCCACAAGATCGAGGCCGCCGCCAAGGCCGGTTGTACGAAGGTCATCATCCCTGAAGCGAACGAACAGGACGTGATGATCGAAGAGGAGTACGAGGACATGATCGAGATCATCCCCTGTGCGAACATCAGCGAGGTCTTGGACGTCGCCCTGATGGGCGAACCGAAGAAGGACTCGCTGGTCGACCGTCTCAAGTCGATCACCGGGACGGCGTTCGATCAGGGTACCGTCGGCTCCGCCAGCGGGTCGAACCCGAGCCCGCAGTAAATGCCGCAGTGGGCGACGTTCGTCGGCATCACCGGCGTCGTCCTCGCGCTCCTGCTCGTTTTATCGCACCTGACACAGTCCGCGTTTACCGACGGCGATCCCGATCCGAGCGACGGCGATCCCGATCCGAGCGACGGCGACCCCCGGGCGAACACGACGACCGCCGCCGAGACGGGCGACGGGCCGGGCAACTCACAGCCGCGAGACGCCGAGCCGGCGGCCGGTTCGAACGGGGGTGAGCGGCCGGCCGTCGCGAGGGACAGCGAATCGACGCGAGACGACCGTTTCGCCGATGCCCAGTCCGACGCCGCGGGCGATCCACGTGACGTGTCGCTCGAGACGCCCGGACGGCGACGGCCGGCCGACCGTGGCGTCGATCCGGACTCGCTGTCGACCGGGCTGGTCCTCGCGAACGTCGCCTTCTCGCAAGGCCTGTTCGCGCTCGTGTTACTCGGCGCCGCGATCTACACCGCCGTTCCGGCCGCGGCACTGGGGATCGAATTGTCCGTCGCGTACCTCCGAACGGGGCTGCTCTGGGGGACGGCAGCCGGATGCGTCTTCTACGTCGCGAACGAACTCGCTGGGGCGGCGGCGACCCGCGTCGGATTCGACCACGACGAGGCCCTTCGGGAGCTGTTGTCTCCCGACTCGCTCGCGGGCTGGCTCGTCCTGTTGCTGGGCGTGCTCCCGATCATCGCCTTCTTCGAGGAGTTCCTCTTCCGAGCGGCGCTGATCGGCGTCCCCGCCGCCGGCTACGGAGTCTCGCCGTGGCTGCTCGCGGTCGGTTCCTCGATCGCGTTCGCGCTCGGCCACGGCATGCAGGGCCCGGTCGGCGTCGTCGTCACCGGACTCCTCGGGTTCGTCCTCGCGGCCGTCTTCATCGTCACCGGAAGCCTCCTGGTCGTCGTCGTCGCCCACTACCTGATCAACGCCCTCGAGTTCGTCGTCCACGAAGGGATCGGGCTCGAGTGGGCGGAACCCCTCGAAGGCTAGGGGTCGTTGCAAGCACGATGTCGGTCTGCAGTCTGCAGCGCGATTTTTCGTGCCGATTCCACCGTCATCGGAAGCACACAGCGATCGTCCCAGTCACGTAACGAACAACCGCCAGTTGAGGTGCTGAATAGATAGTGCCAGGGAACCGTCTTTGTAACAACTGCTAAGGGTCGGGAACGGGTTGATGACGCATGGAACTGACTGCCGGATCGACGACCCGCTCTCGAGCGGTTACCGGCCTCATTCTGGGGTACTTCGCCGTGTTCGCCTACGCGACGATCACGAACGATCCGCTGGCGGCGACCGTCACACAACTCGGCTTCGGGATCGTCGCGATCGCCGTGGGGGCGATGCTGTACGGGCAGCGGCCGGCACCGCGGTCAGCGCTGACCGCGGCCGCGGGCTGTCTCGTCGCGGGCGGCGTGTTGACCGTCGGTGCCGTCCTTACGCAGTCGGCCGTCGTCGACGGGCTCTCGTCGCTGCTGGTGCTTCTCGGGCTCGGCTGTTACGGCTATGCGATCTGGCGTGCGAACTGACCGGCTGCCGGACCGACTCGGCGCTCGATTGTCGCTCACGCGCTCGTCCGGAGCACCTGCGCCGTCGGGAGCGTCCAGCCGTAGGTGACGGCGGCGATGCGCGTTCCGACCGTCACCGCCGCACAGATCGCCGCGGCGACGCTACCGGAGCCGCCCAACAGGGTGACGACCCAGTACGTCCCGCCGCCGAGCACCGCACAACTCGCATAGAAGTCCTCGAGCAGAATGAACGGCGACCGGTCCAGTAGGATGTCCGCGAACGCCCCGCCGCCGACCGCGTTGATCGTCGCGATCGTGACGACGCCGAAGCCCGAGACGCCGACGCCGGTCGCGACGATGGCCCCGGTCGTGGTAAACGCGGCGAGTCCGACGGCGTCGGAAACCAGCGTGATCGGATGGTCGTCGGCCGACTCGAGGGCGACGCTCACCCCGATCGCCAGCGCGACGCCGAACACGCCGAGGGCGATCTCGACCGGCGACTGGAGCGCTAACGGCACCCGATTGACCAGGATGTCCCGCGTCGCCCCGCCGGCAAACGCCGTGACGAGTCCGACGACGGCGACGCCGAACAGGTCGAACTCCTCCCGGATCGCTTTGGTCGCCCCGACCAGTGCGAACGCGACGAGCCCGATCGCGTTCATCACGGCGAACGGATCGACGAACAGTGCGATAGCCAACTCTCGTCCCACTGGTCTTCTACAGGTCGGCGATCGTCTTGAGCGCTACGGGTCGACGCCGAACCGGCACTAAAACTGCTCGAGCCCGGTCTGTTCGGCCGCAGCGAGCGCGTCCTCGCAGGTCGACCACGACTCCCGCGCGAACGGCGGGAGGGAACTGTGCTCGTCGACGTAGGACGCGAGGAACTCGCGGGTGGTCGAGTCGCCCGGGTAGCCACTGCCGATCGGGCCGTACTCGTCGGCCAGCGCGGCGATGTGCGCGTCGCGGTCGACCTTGGCGACGATGCTGGCCGCGCCGACCAGCGGTGCGTCGTCGTCGGCACCGTGGCGGGCGTCGACGTCGATCTCGACCGAGCAGGCGTCGGCGACGCGCCTGGCGAATCGGTCGGCGTCGGTGTCGCAGGCGTCGCAGAGCCCCGATGGACGATCGCCTGCGGCTGCAGCCGACCCGACGCTCCCGATCGCGTCGTCGATCGCGGTCGCGTGCGCTTCGACCGCCAGCGAGTTCATGTCGGTCCCCGGATCGTCGATCCGGGCGGGTGTGATCTCGGCGACGCCGATCGCGATTCGATCGTCGGTGCGGAGGATCGCCGCCAGTTCCTCGCGTCGGTCGGGTGTGAGCCGTTTCGAGTCCCTGATCCCGTCTGGAAGAGCGTCCGGGTCCTCGAGGTGGACGGCTGCGGCGAACATCGACCCCAGGGCTGGGCCTTTTCCCGCTTCGTCGACGCCGAAGGGCATACCCGTCCGCTCGAAGGGCGAAGGCAAAACGGTTGTGACTCGGCCGGGTGGCCGATCGTGGATCGATCAGCCGCGTGGCCGCTCGTCTCGTCGTCGACGATCGCTTCGATGTCCTCCCAGTCGAACGCCGAGACCGAGCGGTCGGCATGAACTGCGAAGAACGCGCCCTCGGAGAACGGGCCGAACTCCTGTTGGGTGAGCCAGACGCCGTCCGTATCAGCGGTCCGTTCGCCACGGAACGTCGCCCGATGGTCGAACGAGTCGCGGTCGAAGACGTGGAACCGACTGCGTTCGTCGATCTGGTCGGTACACAGCCAGTACCCGTCCTCGTCGTCGGTGTACAGGTCGATCCCCTCCGGATCGGCGTCGAACACCGTCGGCCCGACGGAAACGAAGTTCCCGGCGAGATCGTACAGCTTGATCGACGACGCTCGTTCGTCGGCAATCGCGAGCCGGTTGGACGCCGGATCGGCGTAGATCGTCTCCACTTCGGAGAGCGCTCCCGGTTTCTCGGTTGCGCCGAACGTGTTGACGTGGCTCGCATCGATGCCGGTTTCCGTCACTGTGAACCGATAGTGTTTGACGCGCTCGTCCAGTTCCGAGACGGCACTGGCGTCGTAATCGTCGGTCACGAACAGTTCGTAGCCGAAATAGCTCCGGAAGACCGTACAGCCATACGGCTTGCGCAGGCGGGCCTGGCCGAACGTTCCGAGAGGGGTGCGATCGGGCAGCCGGATTACCTGGATGCGCCGGTTGTCGCGTTCGACGACGACGGCGAGGTCGTCGATGACGAACACCTCGTTCGGGCGCTGAAACTCGCCGAGACCGGTGCCCTCGATTCCGATCCGCTCCCGGTACGCACCGTCTCTCGCAGTGAAGACCACGAGTTCGTCGCTCTCCTTCGCCGTTACAGGTTGAACAGGCGCAATGCCACGGCCTTTAGGCCGTGGATACGCGCCGTCACTAAGTGACGCAAACTACCGACAATAGCACGGCCTGATATTCCAACAGATATTTAAGATATTATATACAATTACAATTGTAATGGTCACGGTGACTGTCACCGCGAAGTTCCACAACCCATCCCTCTCACGGCGGAAAGAGTGGCAACGCGCCTCTCGCCTCTACCGTGATACCAAACAATTCTGTATCGACGGATGGGAGAACGGCGACTTCGACAAGTCAGTGACCACGGCCAGCATTGACAATGACCTCTACTCGGCTATCCAGAACCAAGCCATCCGAGAGGCGAAATCCGACCACAATAAGGACGGAGAGGTTCGCTACCGAGAGAGTCAGCCGTTCGCCGTCAACAACCAGAACTGGGAAATCGACACGACCGAGAACGGCACGGTTGTCGTCGGCTTCCCGTGCGTCTCCCACTGGTGGTACACCCCGATAGAGGTGTACGACGACATTGCCGACCCCGTAGACCGACTGGTCGAGGGTGACGCCGACAAGACCCGCCTACAGGTCTACCGCCGTGGCGACGACTGGTACTGTACGTTCAACATCGAGTACGACGCCGACACGTCGGGTGAGACTCCTATCGGTGTCGATATAGGCGAACGTCATATCCTCGCTGTGACTGCATATGGCGAAGACGAGTCAATGCTGGTGTCAGGTGGTGAGGCGAAGTACGTTCGACGCAAATATCGTTCCCTACGCGATTCGCTTTCGGAAGCGGGTGTGCGCTTCGCGCACGTAACCGTGTAGGTGACAAAGAACAGCGTCGAATCACGGACTTGAACCACAAACTCTCCCGTCGTCTCATCACGTTCGCGGACCAGTTCGAGAACCCCGTCATTCGGATGGAAGACCTCGAAGGCATCCGTGAGAACAGTTCGTGGTCAGGTGTCCACTCGTGGCATTTCCACCAACTCCAACAGTTCATCACGTACAAGGCCGAACGTGCTGGTATCCGCGTTGAGAAGGTTGACGCCTCCCACACCAGCCAGCGGTGTTCGGCGTGTGGTTCGATGGGAACCCGTGATGGCGACCACTTTTCGTGCACGGAGTGTGGTCGTGGACGTCACGCTGACCTGAACGCTTCGGAGAATATCGCACAACGGGAGGGTGAACCATGCACGGGCTAACACTAAGCGGAACAGAGTTCCGCGAGGTCAGCGGGATCACAGATCCCGCCAGACTTCGGGTGAGGCGAACCGTGCTACCTCGCGGGCTGAAGAACCCGCCGTCGTCATCGGGTGGTTCGAGGGAGCAAAGCTCTCTCGTCATCACGAAAGGCGCAGAGCGCCTTTCGAACGACTAC
>NZ_JNCS01000014.1 GCF_000731985.1 Natrinema altunense | reverse complement strand
GAAGTCGTCGATAATCGGTCGATACCGCTCGAGTGGCTCCATCGGCTCGGGGTTCGGGCGACTGGCGCTTGTGGGTTTCGAAGCCGACGCCGAATCGCCGGGCTCACTTCCGGACGGGCGGCACCAGATCGAACGCGACACCGGCTAGCACGACACCACCGAGGATGAGACCGACGGCGAGTTCGGTGGACGCATCGACGAGCAGCCCTCTCGTCCCGAGGGCCAGGAACAGCAGTGCGAACCCCAGCAGGAGGACCGTTCCGATCGCGTCGAAAATCGCGTCCGCGTATGCCGCACGGACGAGCGCGTACTGGGCGTCGGAATCACGGTCGTTGGCTGGGTCACGGTCCGTTTCCGGCGTCGGCATAGGTATCGAATCTTCGGACGCGACCGGTATAAAGGACAGGTTTCTCACACGAATCGCCCGACAGATCGCCGACGGTCCCGGCCCTCGATTTTATGCCGGTGACGGCCATCGGTCGGAGTATGGCAGGTATCCGCGTTCAGGGACCGGAGCCGGACCTCGAGAACCCCACGCTCGTCGAGGGGTTTCCGGGCGTCGGCCTCGTCGGAAAGATCGCGACCGACCACCTCGTCGAGCAACTCGACATGCGCTACTACGCGAGCGTCAACTGCGAGGGGTTACCCCGGATCGGCGTCTACCGCAGCGGCGACCGGACGGCGCGGCCGCCGGTGCGCCTCTACGTCAGCGAGGAGCACGACCTCATCGCCCTCCAGAGCGACGCGCCGATCGCGTCCCAGGCCGTCGAAAGCGTCGCCGACTGTCTGACCGGTTGGATCGTCGACCGGGCGGCGATGCCGATCTACCTCAGCGGGCTCCCCGCCGAGCGCGAGAACGGAACCCGTCCCGACCTCTACGGCATCGCGACCGGCGACGCCGGCGACCGGCTCGAGTCGACCGACATCGCGATGCCGCCGGAGGACGGCGTCATCACGGGGCCGACGGGGGCGCTCATCAACCGCGCCGCACACGAGGACTACGGGAGCCTCGCCCTCGTCGTCGAGTGTAATCATCAGTTCCCCGACCCCGAAGCCGCGAGCGTCCTGCTCGAGGACGGGATCGGTCCGGTCGCGGGTATCGACATCGACGTCCAGGAACTCGTCGACCGGGCCGAGGAGATCCGCGCGAAGCGAGAGCAACTGGCCCAGCAGATGCAGGCGATCGGTCAGGACGAGAGTTCGCAGGCCCAGCCGCTGCGGATGTATCAGTAAGGCCGGACCGCGGTCGATCGTCGATCACGGCGGTCGGACGTGACCGTCGAGAGAACACCTCTCGGATCGTCTATAGTGCTAGACACATGTCACGTGAGACACCGCTCACGCGCTCGTCCGCAGTAGCACTCGCCGACCGAATCCGCGACGGCGATCTCACGGCCACCGACGCCGTCGAGGCCCACCTCGAGCGGATCGACGACGGAGACGACGAGATCAACGCCTTCGTCACGGTCCGTGCCGACGCGGCACTCGAGCGCGAACGGCCCTGACAGTAGCGATACGGGTAACGGACGGAGAACGATGCATACCGGGGACGGACTGGATTCGCCGCTGGCCGAGGATCGCGCTGTCGCAAGGCGAACCCCTGACCGCTATCCAAACCCATTTTCCCGCTCTGCTCCATCGATCGTACATGGCAACTGAAGACGCCGACCCGATCGCCCCCGAAACGTGTCCGACCGCAAATGGGATGCCGATGCTCGGGCTCGGCACCTGGCAGAACGACGACGCCGAACAGTGTGCCGAAAGCGTTCGTACGGCCCTCGACGCGGGCTATCGACACATCGACACCGCACAGGCCTACGACAACGAGGACGCCGTCGGCGAGGGCATCGCGCAGGCCGACGTCGACCGCGAGGATATCTTCCTCGCGACCAAGATCTGGATCTCGAACCTCGAGCACGACGATGTCCTCGAGACGGCTCGGGACAGTCTCGACCGGCTCGGCGTCGACTACGTCGACCTGCTGTACGTCCACTGGCCGGCCGGCGAGTACGACGCCGAGGGGACACTCTCGGCATTTTCCGAACTCTACGACGAGGGTCTGATCGAGAACGTCGCCGTCAGCAACTTCCAGCCCGAGCAACTCGAGGAGGCCGTCGACGTCTGTGACGCGCCGATCTTCGCGAATCAGGTCGAACTCCACCCGCTGCTTCCCCAGGACGAGATCCGGGAAGCCTGCGAGAACTACGATGTCGAGGTCGTCGGCTACTCGCCGCTGGCCCGCGGCCAGGTGTTCGACCAGCCCGAGCTGCAGGCAGTCGCGGAGAAACACGGCGTCACCGAGGCGCAGGTCAGTCTCGCCTGGGCCCGCGAGAAGGGCGTCACCGCGATCCCGAAGGCGACCGGCGAGGACCACATCGAGGACAACTGGGCGTCGCTGACGGTCGATCTCGATCAGGACGACATCGATACGATCGACGCGATCGACGAGACGAGCCGCGAGGTCGATCCCGACTTCGCGCCCTGGAACTGAGCGACGACAGCGGTTCTCGAGCCGGCCTACGAGAGCCCCTCGAGTTGACAGCCGGCTGACCGATCGGCAGCGAAGAAAAAGCAGGAAAGTTTACGGTACATCGGCTTTTTGGCTCGCGTATGTCTACCCGCTCGCGAAGCGGCGGTGGTGGGTTCGTCGGCGCGGTGAGAACCGACGTTCGCCGGTTGCACGGAGCCTGGATGGAACTCGTCTTTCCTCGGCAGCGCGGTCGCGGTCACTCCGTCATGGGCAAGTGGGAACCGGAGACGCTCCCGCAGAAGATCGGCTATCACGGCTGGAGTGTCCTGGGGTTCATCGGCTTGCTCGTCCTCTATCCGCTTACCGTCCTCGGCCTCGCGACCCGCTACTACGCGGCGAAACTCGACTCGACGCAGACGCGACTCGGGATCATCGGCGTGACGGCGGTGGCGCTGGTCGGCTGGGGCGCGCTGACGCTCATCTGGGGGGCGATGTCCTATCTCGAGCAGGTCGACGTCCCGATCAACGCCGTCCTCGCGGTCGGCCTCGCCAGCATCGTCGCGACGGTCTCGACGGCACTCGCGGCGACGTGCTCGAAGTTCGGCGGCCGCGGAACGACGGTCGGTCTCGCGTACCCGTTCGCGATGACCGCGTTGTTCCTGCCGCCGGTCGTCGCCGCGCTCGTCACGCCGTCGCTCGAGGAGGTCGTCCTCGAACCCAGCTACGATCTCGCCGTCTGGGTGCTCGACAACGTGTTGTTCGTCGGCGGCCTCAACGACTACCTCCGCGGGAATTTCACCCTCGAGGGAGCCGCCTACGCCGGGATGTGGGTCGGCCTCTCGTTCCCGCTTGGCTGGTTCCTCGGCGGCGTCGTCGAGTTGGCGAACCTGGTTCGTCCCTCGGAGTAGCCTCGATTTTCCCTCATCCGTCGTGAACGGACTGCCGATTCCCGGTACCATTAGGGGCTTCCCTGCTAACGATCGTCCATGGAGTTCGATGGAACGAAGACGGCAGTGGCGTTTCTCGTCGTAATCGCACTCGCTGTCGGCGGATTGCTCGCCGCACAGATGATGGCGATGAGCACCGTGCTGATGATGGTGGCACCGTCGATGATCGTGTTCGGGCTGCTCATGCTCGTCCTCGGCGTCAAACACGGCGAGTATCGGGCGACTCGCTGATCGGGTCGACCGAAGCCGGCCCGAACCGTCGAACCGAACCCCGGGTATTTCTCACCGCTCGGCCGCTCGAGGCCCGAACGACGACCGCCCGTCGGCCTCGAGCGCTCGCAGACCGAGCCAGCAGTTCGTCAGCGGATGGTAGCCGGGTTCGACCGCTGGCCCGTGGTTCGGCCCGTCGCGGTCGTGGTCGCGCGCGAGTCGCTCGTACCAGTTGCCGTACCGCGGATTGATCAGGTGCTCGCTCGCGTACGCCCAGAGCCGGTCGTACCACTCGAGGGGGGCCGGCGAGTCCCGGTCCGTCTCGCGGTCGGCCCGGCACAACAGCGCGCTCGCGCCGATCGCCTCGGCGTGAACCCAGCCGTACTTGTCGGGGACGATCGGCTCCCCGTCGGCCGTCACGGTGTAGTAGAGGCCGCCGTACTCGTCGTCCCAGCCCAGATCGACGGCGGTCTCGAAGAGGTCGTGGGCGCGCTCGAGCAGCCAGTCCTCGGGCCGATGGGTGGCCAGCAGCGCCAACAGCTTCGCCCACTCCGCGTGATGGCCGGGCTGGTACCCCGGCGGTCTGAACCGGTGGCGGGGACTGTCAGCGTTGTACGATCGGTCCGGCTCCCACGTCTCCGTGAAGTGCTCCCAGAGGAGTCCGTCGGTCGCCGCAGTGACGTCGCGGGTGAACCGGTCGGCGACCGTAACTGCCCGCTCGAGGTACCGATCCGCGCCCGTCGCCTCGTACGCGGCGATCAGGGCCTCGCAGGTGTGCATATTGGCGTTCTGGCCGCGATACGACGCGAGGTCCCAGTCCGGCGATGCGCGGTCGGCGTAGAGTCCGTGGTCCGGTTCCCAGAACCCCTCCTCGAGAACGCCGAACGCCCGCTCGAGTTCGGCTCGAGCGCCGGGGAGCCCCGCCTGCAGCGCCCGGGCGGCGGCGAGCAGGACGAACGCGTGCCCGTAACAGTACCGCGTCCGGTCGGTCGGCGTCCGTCCGTCGAGGAGCCAGTCGTATCCCGCTCGCTCGTCGTCCCAGTGGACGGTCGAGAGGAATCGAAGGCCGTGTTCGGCGGCGTAGTCACACCAGTGTGGGCCGTCGGTGAGGACGCCCAGGCTGAAGTTGTGGACGCCGCGGGCCGTCGCGACGAGGTGTTTCGTCCGGGCGTCGTAGACGTGGCCATCGCGTTCGTCGAGCTGTGCGACGTAGCCGCCGACGGCCGTATCCAGACAGTCCGGATAGTAGAAGTTCAATACGTCCCGAAACCGGTGACGGAGGCCGGCCCGCGTTCGGTAGACGGTCATCACGGCGCGTGTTCGCTCGAGTCGGCAATAAAGGCGAGCGAACGCGGAACGTGTTCGGTGAGTCGACGGTCGCGCCCCGTCGAACCGAGTCGGTCGGACGCTGACAGTTACGCCGCGTTCACATGTACCCGAGGTCGCGCAGGCGCTCCATCAGGTCCTCCTTGTCCTGAGCGCGGCCGGCGCGTTCGGTGGTTCCCTCGAGATCCTGCAACCAGGCGGGGTCCTCGTCGGACTTCTCGGTGCTGACTTCGCTGCCCAGCGAGCGGAAGCCGGCGAAGTACTTCGGCGAAATCGGGACGTCGTCCTGCTCGACGCCCTCGGGGAGGTCGTCGTCGGCCTCGGGGACGTAGCCCTCTTCGGGGAAGTTCTCGACGGTATCCGGAACCACGAAGTTCCAGAAGGCCTCCCAGACGGCGGCTTCGTCGAACTGCAGGATGGGCTGGATGCGGTCGTGGGGCGGGTAGATGTCGGGATCGTGGCGCGGCGAGAAGAACGTCTCGTCGGCGCGGGCCTCCTGTTCGTCCCAGCGGACGCCGGAGATGACGCCGTCGATGTCGTGCTCCTCGAGCGCGTCGTTGAGCGCGACCGTCTTCAGCAGGTGGTTACCGACGTAGGTGTCGAGCAGGAACGGGAAGGTGTCCTCCTCGTACTCGAGGATCTCCCGGACGTGGTGCTGGTTGTGGTCGGAGAGGTCCGAAATGTCGATGTCGTCACCGGGCTCGAGGCCGTATTCGTCGACGTACTCGCCGATGTCTTCGTTGCGCGCGTAGATGACCTCGAGATCCCACTCGTCGGCCCAGTGGTCGACGAAGTCGTGGATCTCGTCGAAGTGCTGGTAGTGGTCGATGAAGACCGCCGGGGGTACCTCGAGGTCGAAGCGGTCGGCGACCTCCTTGATGAAGTACAGCGTGAGCGTCGAGTCCTTGCCGCCGGTCCACATGACCGCCGGGTTCTCGTACTCCGCCAACCCCTCGCGGGTGACCTCGATCGCCTTCTCGATCTTGTCCTGGATGTGTGGATACTCGTCGGGCTCTTCGCCTTCGCCGTCGGAATAATCGACGTCCGCGTAGTCGGGAGCGGTCTCGGCCATATCGTAATTAGATATAATTAGGAGGTGTAAATCTTTTGGGTCGGCGGAAAGGCCTGTCGGCAGTAGGCGTCCGCACCCTCGGCCCGCTCGCCGGTCCTACGCGACTCGAACGGACCCGTTCGAAACCGCCGTCGTCGTACGGCCCCACAAAGCGTCCGAGCGCGGTCGCACTCCTCCGGTCAAGCAGCGGTCGGTCGCGAACGTCGCCCGCCGAACGCCCTCTCCCCTTCGATTCGGTGCTCACGCTGGGCATCGGGATCGGCATCGAGCGACTGAAGGCGACGGACTGGCGAACGTATTACTCGATGGCCCCGAAAGCACCCGTTCGCATGCCGACGCTACACGACGAGACGATCATCGTGACCGGTGCGAGCAAAGGACTGGGGCGCTCGATGGCGCTGCACCTCTCGGAGCGCGGCGCGAACGTCGTCCTCGTGGCCCGAAGCGAGGACGATCTCGCGGCCGTCGCGGACGCGGCCGACGGCGAGACGCTGGTCGCCCCGGCGGACGTACGCGACCCCGACGCCATCGACGACGTCGTCCGTTCGACGGTCGAGCGCTTCGGAACCCCCGACACGCTGTTCAACAACGCCGGGGTTCCGGGCCGACACTTCGGCGACGACCGCGGCGCTCTCGTCAACACGGACGACGCGGAGTGGACCCGAATCATCGAGATCAACCTCACCGGCGTTGCGCTGTTCACGAAGCGCGTCCTCGAGACGATGCTCGAGGCCGACGAGACGTCGGGCAACGTCGTCAACGTCTCCTCGGGACTCGGGAAGGCTGCGGTCCCCAACGCTGTGCCGTACGTTAGCTCCAAATGGGGTCTCGAAGGGTTCACACGGGCGGTCGCGCTCGAGGTCGACGCCGACGGAATCAACGTCAACGCGATCGATCCCGGCGGCCGGGTCAACACACAGATCTGGGAGCACCTGCCCGACGCCGAACGGCAGGAGATCCTACAACCGGACGTGATGGACGACGCCGCCGCGTTGCTCGCGGCACAGGGACCCGACGGCGTCACCGGCGAGTCGATGACCGCCGAGGAGTGGGAAGACCGACTCGCCGAAACCTAGGGGTTCGAGTCGCAGTCGTACGATACGTCTCGAATCGTCGTTTTCTCGTAAATGTAGACCGGGTCGGACACCGCGATCCGGAGGGTCACGTCGACCGTCCCGTCGTCCGTGACGGTGTCCGAACACGACAGGACGACCTCGCCGGACTCCCCTTGGGTCAGCGACGCTGGCGACTCGCTGACCACGAGCGTGTCGTCGGACGCGCCCGCGATGGCGGTGACATCGGCGCTGACGGTCGCATAGTCGGTGACGTATCTGTTTTCGAGCGCGGCAACCGTCCGTGGTTGCTCGTCCGTATAACAGTAGAACCAAAAACAATCGTAATTGGAGATCTCCCTGGACCCGTACTCGTCCCGTATCGAGAGGTAAGCGTCGGTCTCCGCGGCGACGGAGACGGACGTATCCCGCTGTGCGACGAGTTGGTCGACGGCGCCGAGTTGCACGACACCGAAAACCGCACCCAGCACGATCAACAGCACGCCGAACGCCTTCAGGGATCGGTTCATGAGCGTCTCCGAAATCGTCGAGTGACGCTCGCGGTCACGCGGCGATTCGCTTGATACCGAATTATTATATAGTAACAGTCTTAAAGTTTGATATACGCGCGGTTGGGGGAGACACTGGGAGTTATGAAACGTCGAACCGCTTTGATCGGGTTCGGGGCGATCGTCGTCGGCGGTGGGACCGCGTTCGGTACCGGCGCGTTCAGTCGAACCGAAGCGAATCGCGGGGTCAGCGTTTCCACCACGGTCGACGACGCTGCCCTCTTAGGACTCGCGTCCGGGTCGGGCGACGACGGCGGTTTCGTGACCGGCGGGGGCGAGGGAACGCTCACCATCGAACTGACCGCGGTCGAAAACGGTTCGACCGACCCAGGAAAGGGTGTGAACGAAGGGTCGGTGACGGCGTTTCCGAAACTCATCGAAGCGGTGAACCGCTCGTCTCACACGCTCGAGTTATCCGTGGCGGTGCCGCCGACCGGTGGCATCATGCTCTTTCCCGAGGGCGGCTTCTCCGGCCCCGAGCGGATCGCCCGACTCGACGAGCCCGAGCATTACGTCACGCTCTCACAGGGTGAGACGACGGAACTGGGGCTCGCGCTCGACGCCGGCTACGGAACGGGCCGCATTCCCGGGACGATCGCCGACGGTGATTCGGTCGAACTCGAACTCCGGACGAGCGAGCCGACCGGCTGACCGGTGCCGACGGCTCGGCCGCGCTCTCAGTCGGTAATGAACTTGTTGTCCCGCCAGTTGACGCCGCCCTGCCCGGAGCCGTGGTCGCGCGGGCCTTCGACGACTTCGATGTCCGCCGGACGGGGTTCGCCGTCGACGATCCGAGTCGCCTCGAGATCGCCGTCTCGCTCCGAGATCGCCGTCAAGGTTCCTTTCTCGGCGGCTTCGGCGATGCCACAGAGGACGAGGAACATCTGATACTGCAACAGCGAGTTCTGGAGGACGGTCTCGCGGTCACCCTTGAACGCGGCGAACTCGACGAGTTCGGACTCGATCTCCTCTTCCTCTTCCTCGTCCCAACTGAAGGACTTCTGGCGGCGCTCGTCCGGGTCCTCCTCGTAGACCCGGTTTTCGGTGACGCTGGCTTTGAGCTGTGCCGTCGGGGTGTACTTGCTCACCGACTGATCCTCGGCGACGGCTTTGAGTATCAGCGTGTTGTTTCGCCGCGTGATCTCGACATCGGTGATCCCGTCGGGGAACGTCGCGTCGTCGATGTGGTCACGAAGGTCTTCAAGGGGCAGTTCGAGCGTCGAATGCAGCCGATAAACGTGTCTGGATTCCTCTGTTGACATTGTGGGAAGGTGTGTACGGCGATAGTCGTGGTCTGTAAGTACGAGCGCGTGACTTATATGACCTGCTATTAGATCCGTGAACTATCAAACGGGATAAATCACTCCCGGGTGACCGTCACTTACGCGTCAGTGAGTGTCGCCTCGAGTTCGCCGCGCTCGTCGAGTTCCTCGAGAATGTCGGAGCCGCCGACGAACTCGCCGTCGACGAACGTCTGCGGGATGGTCTCCCAGCCGCTCTCCTCGTTGAGAGCCGCCCGGAACTCGTCGAGCGACTCGAGGACGTCGACGGTCTCGTAGTCGTCGCGGTACTGGTCGATGAGGCCGAGCGCCTTGCGGGAGTAGCCACACTGGGGCATGAGTTCGGTCCCCTTCATGAAGAGGACGACCTCGTTTTCCTCGATGGCGTCGGCGACCTGCTGGTTGACTTCGTCCTGGTCGAGACCCTGGTTCGGTGGAAACTCCATGAGCAACAGTACGGCGGTGGCGGGGATATGCCTTGTGTCATCCACACTCCCGACCCCGGTCGCGGCCGGTCGGCTCCGGGTCGGACAGCAGTAGGGTCGGAGGACCGGTTAGTCGGCCGCGGTCGTCGTCTCGAGGACGTCGAGTTTCTCCGCGGCGTAGCCGAAGACGTCCCGATACCCGTTCGAAGACATGAGGACGGGATAGAAGCGTTCGTCGGCGACCTGTTCGTCGCCGTCGGCGGCGGCGAAGGGGGCGCCCGCCTCGACCGGCGTGAAGTTCTCGACGAAGACCTCGTAGGTGTCGGCCTGCTCTTTCCGGATGACGTCGGTGAGCCGGTAGACGGGGAGTTCGCGGTCGACGGTGTCGCCGGGCAACGCGCCGACAGCGGTGAGGAAGGCGCGCGTCAGCCGATCGGCGTTCTGGGCCGCCGTCTCCGAGCCCTGGAGGCCACACTCGACTTCGACGGTGTCGACGGCCGAAAAGAGCCGTCCCTCCGCGAAGTTGCTCGTTTCGACCATCGCCGCCACGGGCAGTTGCGGGACGAGTTCCGTCGCCGTCTCGCTGACTCCGTTGACGATCGCGAAGGGGTCGGCGTGGCTCTGCGTGGAGTGCATCGAGAACGTCAGACAGCCCTCGAGTTCCGAGACGAGGGCGGCCGCGAGCCGCCCTTCGTGGGTCTTGGCGTCCGGATCGCCGGGGAACGTGCGGTTGAGGTCCTCGTCGATGAAGCGGACCCGTCGTTCCAGCGCCGCCTCGTTGGCGACGACGAGCTTGACGGGACGGTTGACGGTCGGGCGTTCGTCGAGGAGTCGCTCGACGGCACGGACGCCACAGGGTTCGTCCCCGTGGATGCCCGCGACGACTGCGATCTCCGGCGTTCCCGACCCGAGCTGTGCAACTCTCATTGTCCAATAATTGGGCCGCGGCGTGAAAGGCGATTCGGTCTCTCACAGGATCGACCAGTCAACGATCGTGACCGGGCGGCCGGGACCGCGACAACGTCAGCCACTGTGGGTAGTGCTACCTATCCGATCGGGGCGGACCTGTCACGTCCGCGGAGTCACGACGCGGCCGCGGGCTCCACGGGTCGGTCGGTGCCGTCCGTCTCGAGGGGCCGGGCGGTCGGCCGGCGGGCGGGATCGTCCCACCGGCGGTTAGTCGAGGTCGCGGGCGTACTCGAAATCGATCTCCGTCGCTTCCGGCCGGCCGCCGTCGAGTTCGATCCGCCAGCCGTGCAGCGCCGTCGGATCGTCCAGCGCGTTCGCGATCGTCGTCCGGACGTCGAGGACGTCGACGCCGTAGTAGTCGTGGGGCACGTCACTGAGGTACTGCCCCGCCGTCTCGAAGAGGCTCCGCATCCCGTCGTCGTTCTCGAAGTCGAAGTGTTTGTAGGCTCCCGCCGCGACCTGCACCAGTCCGTGCAGAAACGCGCTTTCCGTGGATCCGCGTCCGTAGTTGTACCACTCCGCCTCGAAGCAGTCGTGTGACTCGTGGAACGCCCCGGCGTTAAACAGGGCAACGCCGTGGACCACGGCCCGACGCAGCGTGCCGTGTTTCCACCCGTTCGATTCGGGTCGCTCCCGACGCCATCCGGTCGGGTTCCCCTCGGTCGGCGGGCCGACGGTGTAGTCCCGGGTGTGCTCGGCCATGGTCGATCTGTGGGTCGGTACGCGGGTAATTCCGTCGGTTACGCGCACCCTATCGCTTGTAGGCACCGAATTTATGCCGGTTCGACCCATCGTACGGACTAGATGGCACAGCCTTACGGCCGGTGTGAGGACTGCGGCGAACGCCTCTACGCCCACATCGAGGGCGGGTACCAGTGTCTGAACTGTGGGCGGCGGTACGCGGCGGCCGACCTCGAGACCCGGACGGCCTGAGCGTCGGGGCCGATCCGCCGTCGTCGCGCCCGCGCTCGAGACCGGTGGTCGAACCCGAAGAGCGGGTGGTCCTCGTCGGCCCCACCTGGGAGGGGATGGCCGTGTCGGCGGGGCCGAGTCCGTGGTTCGTCGCCGAATCGGACCGGCGAGGAGACCGTGACGGGACCGCAGACGGCGGCTCGAGGCATCGACGAAATCAGAGGATGCCACGAAGGAATAGAGACGGCTCACGGTGGAGCGATTCGGTGATATCGTGACGCACGATTACGATGACTAGCAAAGCGACTCCGAGAAGGAGAATGAGGATAGCAAAAAGGATAGATGCGAGGAGTTGCGTTGCTTCCGATGCCGTCGCCAATACTACGCCGGAAAGAACGGAAAACGAGTTATTCAAATAATGGAGGACGATCGGATAGATCGGTGCAATCCACAACAGGTCGTTGATATTTCGGCTCTCGAACGTGGCGTAAACGCCGACGGAGATCATACTCAGAAGGGAATGGAAAAGCACGCGATACAGGTAGAGGATATCCGGTTCACCAGCGTACGTGATCGAGTGTTCGACGAAGCCGAACGTACAGCCGATTATGAGAGCGAGAGCGATACGAGGATAGATCGACTTCCCGAAGACCGCCGTCCCGATGAGTAACGCGACCCCGAACTTCAGTAATTCTTCGAAGATCGGCGCGATAATCACGATCCGCTGGACCATATTCAACCCGACAAAAAGCACGCTCCACAGACCGACCACAGCACAAGTGAGAGCGAAATAAATCGGTGATTCAGCCAGTTCGTGGAGTTCGCTCGGAATGGAATACGCTGGCCTTTCAGAATCCATCAACAGTCCGATGAAAAGTACGATTGCTGCTGGGACGAGGAGAACGAGGACCCACCAGTCGGGCAAAAAACTATCCGAAGGAAAGAGTGCGGCTAGATCCGTCATACCAAGAACCGTAAAATAGATGCGCGGGTAGATAGTTGGTGTCGCGGGTGCTACATGACTGCGATGGAAGAACGTTCCATCGGTCTATACCACGTGATAGGGCGCTTCAAGCGCTATCGGAATTATCCACTTTGATCGTTACCTCATCGGCGGTATATCGTTTGTACGCAGCATAGGCAACGTTACCGACCCCGAGAGTCCACCAAAGAGTTAATGCAGCAACGATGATGTGACCGAGGGCCGTTCCCCAGTCCTTATCCTTCACACGAGCGCTCCGTTCCCCTTGGCTTTTCACCTGGTACCCCTGCGTGATGTAGTCGTCAATAACTCGCTCCATTTCGCGTTGGTCGTCAACTCGTCGAATCCGACTCATAGTAAACCAACTGATACGGCAGGGATATAAATATTGATATTTACTGACTAGATGCCCGCAGGCGATTTGCAGCCGCCCGACAATAGATTTATACCTTCCTCTTTTGCAACATATTCTTTTGTGAGTAACCAGACATGAATTGGTAAAGGTCAGCTGACACTATCCGTGATGTGTCGTGTTTTCATATCTGATGAGTGTATACATCGGAGGGAGATACCGAGAGCTAAACCGGGCCATTTAACCCATGTACGGGTCTACGAAGAGGTGCGTGCGAGGGTAGCCAAGCGGTCAACGGCGGCGGACTCAAGATCCGCTCTCGTAGGAGTTCGTGGGTTCGATCCCCTCCCCTCGCACTGACCACAGTGCGCGGCAAGACGGAGCGTCTTGCCCTCGCAAACTTCTGCTGCCGATCCGAACGCGACCAGCCACTGGCTCGGCGGTTCGCTCGCCGGCCCGGTCGCCGGCCCGGTCGCCGTTCGGCCCCGCAACAAGGTCGCCCGCTCGAGCGACAGCCTCCCGATCCGGGCGTGTTACTGGCGTGTGTCGTGCTCGTTTCGCACTCGAGACCGATCAGTTTCGCGCTGTAAGCAGTAGATATAAGTTCCAATACGTCAACTGGTAAAGTGGAAGTCACGCTCCAGAATATAGGGGGCTGCACGCAAATGCCCCGGGTGCTAAGACACCCGAGACGTGGCTTCCAAAGCGGCCCGCTTTGGTTGCCATGCTTGCATACATTCTACCGGGATATAAACATCCCGCACGACCGCGGAATCGCCCGACGGAATTAGCTTCGGCTACGCATCGATGGTCGCGGAGTGGTCAGCATGCGTAGCGACCGCGACGACCACGAGAGCGACGACACCGCCGCCGACCGCGACGATAGCGCTGCCGATCGTGACGGTTCGTCGCCCCCCGACTGTCCGCGCTGTGGTGAACCGATCGCGTTCCTCACCGTCTCCGGTCCCATGACCGGCTCGGTCAGCCCCTGTGGCTGTTCGGTGCCGCCCGCGCTCGTCCACCGCGAGGACTGAGCCGGGGCTCCGACTCGAGCCCCGGCAGTCACCCGGCCGGTCGGCAGGAGCCTTCGGAACCACCACCACGTCGACATCGCACGTCGGGCGGCCGGGCTGTAATCGGGGCCGCGGGCGGACAGGTAGGACCACTTTTCACTCACGACTCCCGATGCTGGAATATGAACGAGCCCCAGTCGGACACCAGACGGGCGGCCGTCGCGATGCAGGCCGCCGCCGACGGTGCCACCGTCGCGGCGAATTCGTTTCGAACCGACCTCGACGTCGAGCACAAAGACGGGAAAACCGATGTCGTGACGCAGGTCGATCGGGACGCACAGGAGACGGTCATCGAGACCATCCGGACGGCGTTCCCGGACGAGCCGGTCGTCGGCGAAGAGGAGGACGCATTGAAGACGGTCCCCGAAACGGGTCCGGCCTGGATCGTCGACCCCATCGACGGCACGAACAACTACGTCCGGGGCTCGCGCGCCTTCGGCACCGCCGTCGCGGCCGTCGTCGACGGCGAGCCGGTCGCCGCCGCGTTCGACTGTCCCGCACTGTCGGACACCTACCGCGTCGGCCCGGACGGCGTCTTCCGCAACGGCGAGCCGCTGTCGGTCAGCGACTGCACCGACCCCGAAACCGCCACCGTCTGCCCGACCTTCTGGTGGGATTTCGACCAGCGCGACCAGTACGCCACGGCCGCCCGCGCGGTCGTCGACCGGTTCGGCGACATGCGCCGATACGGCTGTACTCAACTCGAACTCGCGTTGGTCGCGTCGGGCACGCTCGAGGGGACGATGACGAACCTGCAAACGAACCCGTGGGACACCGTCGCCGGCGTACAGTCGATCCGCGCGGCCGGCGGGGTCGTCACCGATCTCGAGGGGAACCGCTGGCAACACGACAGCACGGGTCTGGTCGCCTCGAACGGCGCGGTTCACGACGAACTGCTCGCTGCGACCCGCGAAATCGTCGAGTGAGCCGCGGGCTGCTCCCGATCAGCCGATCGGAGAGTCCCGCGCATTGAAACCGGAAACGGTAAGCGGCCACCACTATCGGATTCCGGTATGGACGACTTCATCGACCGGTTCGGGGCCGAGCGCGTCTGGGCCGCGACCGTCGCGAGTCTCGCCGCCGCCGTGGTCCTCGGCGCGGTCCTGTTCCCCAAGCGAGTGTACGTCGATTTCATCTGGCAGTACTTCTGGGGACCAGTGGTTGCCGACGCGCACAGCTGGGAGTGCGTCGCCTGGGCCGGCGGTCAAGAACTCCCCTGCGGCGAGGCCGGTGCCGGTGCCGGTCCGACCGCCGAGCCGGGCTACACGTTCGTCTCCTATGGCGGCTACATCCCGACGCTGGTCCTGTTGCTGACCGGGATCATCTTCCTCATTCGTCGCCTCGAGATCGAACGGTACCGCGCGGGCTTTTTCGCCCTGTTCCCGTTCATGCTCTTCGGCGGCGCACTGCGGGTCGTCGAGGACGTCAACGCGACGGCCTTCGAGGCGACCGGCGAGATGGCCATCCAGCTCCCGTGGTCCGGGTTCATCATCAGCCCGCTGATCTACTTCACCGTCTTCTTCATCGCCCTCTTCGCGGTCGTGATGTCGGTGTGGCTCGACCGCAACGGCTACGTCTCGGGCTACGAGTACCCGCTGGCCGGCATCGGGACCGCGGCGCTGACGGTCACGATCGCGTATCTGGCGTTCGTCGCCGCGACGGAACCCTACGCGGAGTTCCACCCGCTCATTCCGCTCGTCGTGCTCGTCGGCGCGACGCTCACGACGGCGCTCACCTGGATCGCACTCGAGCGCGTCGCCCCGGAACTGAACCGCGGCACCCGGTCTATGGGGCTCGTCGTCATCTGGGCCCACGCGGTCGACGGGGTCGCGAACGTCGTCGGCCTCGACTGGGCGACCTCCCTCGGCCTGCCGGCCAACCTCGTCCCGAAACACCCGATCAATCGGGCGATCGATAACACGACGGCCGACCTGTTGCCCGCCAATATCGTCGCCGTTACCGGGTCGGCCTGGCCGTTCCTGCTCGTCAAGATCGCGGCCGCCGTCTTCGTCATCTGGATCTTCGACGAGACGGTCTTCGAGGACAGCCCCCGCTACGCCGTCTTGCTCATGATCACCGTCGTCGCCGTCGGCCTGGGTCCCGGGACCCGCGACATGCTGCGGGCGACGTTCGGCGTCTGAGCGGCCCCGGTTTGCGCTCCGTCGGGTTCTGCTCGCCGCTCGCGTTGTTCTCGAGCCCGGGCTCCCGCCGACCGCGCGAGTGGCGCGACCGCGAACGGGGACTTTAATCGCCCGCGGCGGGAACGAGCGTGCATGAGTGAGACGAACGGGTGGTTCGCGGCCGGGGACCGCGACGATCCCGATGCGACGACGACCGCGATTCGCGAGGGGAGCGCCGACGAGCCCCGCGATTGGCCCGCCCTCGCGGTCGAGGCCGGGTTCGCGAGCGACACCGAGGAGTACTACGACACCCTCCGCGAGGCGACGACGGCCGCGACGCGGGCCGCAGTGACCGAACGCGAACGGGCCGACGACCGCCAACTCGTCCACGCGATCCGGGCGATGGACGACTGCAATCGGACGGCCAACGAACTCGCCGAGCGGCTGGCGGAGTGGGCCGGAACCGTCGACCCCGATGCGGGGACCGGCGTCGAGTACGCCAGAGCGATCGCACGCGGGGAGGCCGACGACGACCTCGCGGAGCCCGCGATCGGATCGCTCGCCGAACGCGTCGCCGACCTCGCCGACGAGGCCGACGAACTCCGGGAGTTCGTCGAGCGTCAGACCCCGGCCGTCGCGCCGAACCTCTCGGCGCTGGCCGAGCCGGTCCTCGCGGCCCGGCTGATCGCGCTGGCCGGCGGCTTGGAGGACCTCGCGAAGAAACCAAGCGGTACGGTCCAGGTGCTGGGCGCGGAGGACGCCCTGTTCGCCCACCTGCGCGGGCACGCGCCCTCGCCCAAACACGGGATCATCTACACGCACGACGCGGTGCGGGGCACCCACCCCGAGAATCGCGGCTCGGCGGCGCGCGCAGTGGCCGGCAAACTCTCCATCGCCGCTCGCGTCGATCACTACTCGGGCGAGTTGAAGCCCGAACTCGAGGCGGAACTGGCCGATCGGATCGAGACGATTCAGGCCCGGACGACGGACGAGGACGCCGGGACCGACGGAGGTGCGGACGATGAGTAAGCAGCTTCCGGCCGGGGTCGAGCGCCACGCGTTCGACGGGACCGACCGCCTCGCGACCCGAGGGGAACCGGTCTACGGCGAGCCGACGGACGGTGAGTGGCGGGCGTGGAACCCACACCGGTCGAAACTCGGCGCGATGCTCGAGGTGGGCATGGACACCGGTCTCGAGGGCGGCGAGACGGTCCTCTATCTGGGGGCCGCGAGCGGGACGACCGTGAGCCACGTCGCGGATTTCGCCGGGCCGACCTACGCGGTGGAGTTCGCCGCGCGGCCGGTGCGGGACCTGCTCGAGACCGCGGACTCGCGCGAGCGGCTCTTTCCGCTCCTGAAGGACGCTCGGAAGCCCGCGACCTACGCCCACGTCGTCGAGTCGGACGTGGACGTGATCGTACAGGACGTGGCGACGCGCGGGCAGGCGCGGGTCGCGCTCGAGAACCGGCAGTTCTTGGCCGACGACGGGCGGCTGTTGTTGGCCGTGAAGGCGCGGAGTGAGGACGTGACGCGGGAGCCTGCCGCTGTGTTCGAGGACGTTCGCGAGGAGTTGTCTGAGAGGTACGAGGTTCTAGAGGCGCGGCAGCTCGAGGCGTATCACGCGGATCATCTCGGGATCGTTGCGCAGCCGTGATGAGTTCGGTGGGAGTGGTCGTTCGCTTGTCAACCTGTTCCTAACGTCCAACGTCGAAAAGTCGCCACAGGGCTGCACCGCGGATTTCCAATTGATCCGGGCAAATTCATCTCGTTATTCACTTATATTTATATTCGTATATAATTACTATTTAATTTAGAACTAATTCGTTTAATTTATATTCTAGCGGACGAATTCAATCCATATGCGCCAAAATAGATTTCCGAAGGAAGCGAGTGACGCAAAAAAGCAGTTCGACCGCCGTCGATTCCTTCAAGGGACGACCGCTGCAGTTGCGACGAGTGCGATCGCTGGAAAAAGTGGAGCAGTTTCGACAGAAAAGTCCACGCCCGAGATGTGGTCGGATCCGGAAACGTGGGGCGGGTCAACCCCAAGTGCCGGGGAAGAAGTGATCATTGAACCGGGCAAGCACGTCGTCCTCGATCAACACACGCCTAATTTGGGGGGTGTGACGGTCCGCGGGGTTCTGGAGTTCAAAGACGGAGGGTACAGAGAGCTCACGAGTGACTACGTCTTGGCCGAGGGCGATGGGATTATTCGGATCGGAACCGAAGACGATCCCTTCCAGAGCAAGGCAGTTATCACCTTGACTGGGTCGGAGACGGACGAGAGTATCAGGGGCCGAGACGAGATGGCTATCGGCACGAAGCTTCTCGGCACCTTCGACGGTGGCAGTATCGACATTCACGGTGCATCCCGAGACAAGACCGACTGGACACAACTCGGAGAGACTGCTAACGCAGGCGACCAGAGCATCCAACTCGAAGACGCGGTTAACTGGGAAGCAGGTGACGAGATCGTCGTTGCTCCGAGTGGGACGGATCCCAAAGAAGCCGAGCGACGCACGATCGACTCAGTCGATGGAAACACTGTGACGCTCGACTCGAGGTTGGACAACGACCACTTCGGGGAGATCCAGGAGGTCGAGGGACGAAACGTGGATATGCGTGCCGAGGTCGGACTGTTGACTCGCAACGTCGTCATGCGTGGTGATAACGAAATTTCGAATCCCGGCGGTGGCGGGTCGTATACCAACCCGACGAAAGGAGACACCAGTCTCGAATACGAAACCGGGTTCGGTGCACACGGTATCTTCGCCAAGGATCCAAACCGAATCCGGATCGAAGGGATGGAAGTCTACCACGCCGGCCAGACCGGCCACAAGGCCCGATATCCGCTGCACTTCCATCACGCCCGCGAACAGCCGAACTCGTACATCTCGCACAACAGTGTCCACGACAGTTACCAACGTGGCTACAATAGTCACGGCACGGGTAACGTGACCTACGAGCGAAACGTCGGGTACGACATCAACGGCCACTGTTTCCTCGTCGAAGAAGGTCTCGAAGCCGAACAGAACAACGTGTTCCGGGAGAATTTAGTCGTTTTCAATCGGCGCGTGCAAAGAGGAGACCGGCCCTTCGGCGGCGTCGCCAGTGCCAATGGCGATTCGAACGAACAAAACGACTTCAGACCGGGTGCCTTCTGGATCTCGAACCCGAATAACGTACTCGAGGGCAACCACGCCGCGGGTGGCTACCTCGCCAACGGGTTCTTCTACGACGGTCGCGGTGGCCTCGGAGTGGATGAGGATGCCATCGATATCACCTTCAAGAACAATACGGCCCATACGTACTCGACGGACGTTCCACTCCGCTACAAGAACCTCGCCCGCGGGTTCGGCGTGCTCTTCCAGTTGTTCCCGGACGGTATCGAACAGTTCCCCGATTTCCCGCTGGCTCCCGAACACAGCATCGAGGGACTGACGGCTTACAACAACGGTCACTCAGCGGTCTGGACCGAGTGGAGCCATACGACACTCGAAGAGTCCGCCATTGCCGACTTCCGGGTCGGCCATTTCGCCATCGGTGGGGCAACGACTCGTAACAACCTGTTCCTTGCCAGTAGTGACAACTTTGTCGGACGAGGGAATGACGGAGACGACGGCTTCAGCACGTTCGACAACGAGGGTCCAGCTGACGTTACCGATCCGGAGTACGATGACGCGCTCCAGAAGGCGATGGAACAGAGAGAAGACGGAAGCAAGGTCCCAACAGTGATGGAACAGGGAGAAGACGGAAGCAAGGTCCCAACAGTGATGGAACAGGGAGAAGACGGGGGCAAAGTCCCAACAGTGATGAAACAGGGAGAAGACGGGAGCAAAGCATCGACGGTGAATTCAGACTCGGACACTGGCAGCACTTCCTACAGCTACAACCAGCAGTATGAGTTGAGTAGTAGCACTGCGATCCTTAACGACACGCTCTACTATCGCGACGTTCCGTCGAACGAAGCGAACGACTTCGAGGGTGTCGATTGGCCGAGGACCCGTCAGCGAAGCAGAGTTCTCGACGTGAGTTGATCACATCCAACGGCAAGATACCGTCTCTCTAAGCTAGAAGCAAAGTGGAGAAGCGACTGACCGACAGCACGCTTCCGATTCGGTAAACAACCCGCATCGCTGGCTCAAAAGCGATGTGCTTCGAACCCCACGGTAGCGGTGAGTCCTAGTTGGCAGTAGGGGCCAACGATATCCTGAATCGACAGCAAGGTACGAACCGAGAGAGAATGAGGATCTGGCTCACCGAAACGAGTCACAACACGACGGTCTCAGTTCTCGGTCGGCTCAGGACCGTCGGCATCAAGTTCTCCAGCAAGATACTGTTTTCCGAGATCAGTGATGACGTAGTAACCTTCGTCAACTCGATCGACGAGCCCGTAAGTAGCTAACTCCGAAAGCCGTCGACTCACCCCTGTCCTATCGCGGTCAATATCTCTCCCAATCGTCGTCGGACCAAGCTCCAACCCGGTCTCTAGAACTTCCAGAATCCGATCATCTGTAGGATTCTACATCCAGTCGCCGTATTTTCTCATCGTTTACCGGTTTCTGAGCGACTTCTTACATCGTTCGGAACGCTCGAGCAATTAGACGATAACGTGAATAAAAATTCTACATAATAGTAGAAGGCATTGTTGTGGTAGAATCGAGAGTAAGCAAACGCGGGCATCGTATAGACTCGACTGTCGGTTGAGTCTCTATCGAAAAGACGGTCCGGTGTCCGAAGCGCCGGCCCCCTGGGATCGCGTAATAGTGGAGTACAAGCCATGTCAGACGACGATTCGAAGGGCCTTGAAAACCCCGCTCGAGCAGACGCATCACCCCCAACGAGCGACCGATCGACGGCTGGCAGCACGACCTGGATCGGCCTCACTGCCCGCCAGCGCGACTGTCTCGAGGCGGTCGCCCGTTGGAGCACAACAGCGACACTACGGACGAATGGGCGATTACGTATGCCCTCGAGTACGCCTCCCCCTCCGCCGACTACGCCCGGCTCCAGTCAACGCTGGCCACGCTCACCGCACACGAGTTGATCACCAGCCGGCGGGTCGACGAAGGGACGAGCGAGTACACCCCCACCGACGCGGGGCGAGCGCTGCTGGCAGGGCGCGCCACCCAGCTCGAGGCCGCCTGCGACGTCGCGGTCGGCGAGCGGATCACCTGAGACGATCACTCGAGACGTACGAACCTGTGGGAAAAACGGACGGCGGTCGCTACGGCTCTGACTCGTTGTCCATCATATCATCATCCCCCATATCGTCGCCCATCGTCTCGTTCATCCCGTCCTCGAGCGTGATCAGCGCGTCGTCGATCACCGGCTCGCCGTCACTCGTGTAGGGGCCGTCGGCCTCGGGGAACTCGTACGTCTGGTTGTCGTTGGTGTCCTGATGGGGCATCGCGATCAACACCTGACTCTCCTCGAGGGACTCATTGAGTTCGACGGTCACGTTTTCGTGATCGCCGGACCCCAAGTAGGAGGAGTTACCCAGGACCGCCCCGGGATCGTACTCCTCGGACATGTTCGTGACGGTCTCGTTCTCGTCCGCCGTCATGTTGTCCGTCGCGTTCTCGTCGACGGGCGCGGCTGCGTGGATGGCGACGAAGCCGCCCTCCGGGAGCGTCGTGTTATTGACTACGACTGCCGATCCGTTCGACGTCTGGTTCTCGAACGTCACTGTCGCCGTTTCGTTCTCCGTTTCGTTGTCTTGGGCCGTGCTGGCGTCGATCGCGGCGAACGCGATACTCGCCCCCGAGACGAGGACGAGCGTTGCGATGACTGCGACGCCGACGGTTCTTGCACGCGGTAACATAACCATCGATGGTATCCTCACAGTTCGACAAAAACCGGCGGTTTCGTTCGAGTGTTTCAGGGTTAGAAACATCCGAATTCGACGGAACGAACGCTCGAGGTAAGGGACTGATTCCGACCTCACTCGGTAGCGTAATAGCGTTCTGCTGGGGCGTCTCGAGGGGGACACCGAAGCCCACAGTAGCGTTCGAGACGGTGAGTCCCTGTCCCCTCGAGAGCGGTGGCTAACCTCGCGACAGCAGAGGCGCGGTGTCGGGACGCCTAACCGGACGTGTGATGGCGGTCGAACACGCGTAGCCCGTGGAATCGTGATCCGAGAGGACCGACTGGATCGAAGGACACGCCGATCGCGCAGCCATTGTGCGATCAGGTGTGCAGTGACGTTCAATGGCGACGATAGCTCAAGTACGTCTTTCACCCAGTAGAAGAGTTTTACAAACCCCGCCTGTAGACGGAGGGAGATGACGTTCAATCGACGACGATTCCTCGCCGGGACCGCCATCGCAACGATCGCATCGGCCGGTTGTCTACAGGCCGACGACGGGAGCGGGACTGGGAACGGAAACGGAAACGGGAGCGGGAACGGCGACGACGATTCGGAACCGACGACCGCAGTTCCGGAAGAGCCGCGCGTCGACGACCCGCCGTACGACATCGAGGAGCAACCGTCCGACCCCGAGGAGTGGAACCAACTGTACCTCTGTGAGAACATGTCGGGGGATTCCGACCTCGAGTTCCAGACGGTGCCGGCTCCCCGAGCTGACCTGCTGCTCCGGACGGTCGAGACCAAGGACGAGGCGTACGCCGTTCGCGCCCTCACGAGCGCGGCGGAGGTCCGCGAGGTGTTCGAACTCGGTGATGGCGGCAGTGACGAGGGTCCCGAAGAGCCCATCGACGAGATCGACTTCGAGGAGAACGTCCTGCTCGTCGTCGAATCCGGCTTCGGTTCGGGCTCGGTCACACATCACTGGAAGCGCGCGGAGGCGACCGACCGCGGCGTTCACCTCCACGGATGTCAGACGACGCCGTTGAAGCAGACGCACGACTTCGTCGCGCGCCACTCGGTCGTTCGCGTCGAGCGCCCCGAGACCTTCGAACTCGCCCGCGTGAGCCTCACCGTCGGCGCGGAGCGACGCGTCCACTTCAACTCGAGCGAAGGCGTGGTCACCGTCGACGCCGAGTAACGATCCCGTTCGTCTCGAGGCGGGCTGACGCCCGGCCCGACTCGAGCGTTCGTCGCGACGCGAGTCGACGTCCCGATCGGCCGACGGCGGTGCGTCGTTCGGTTCCCGGCCGAACGCTCCGACTCCAAACCGTATTTACTGCCGGCGACGAAAGCAGGGCACGATGGAACGCGGGTCGCGGGAATCGTTTACGCGCATGGGGACGCTGGGGATCGAGGAGGAGTGTTTCGTCGTCGACGACGACGGCCGCCCCACCAGCGGGACCGACGAACTCGTCTACGAACACGACCCGCCCGAAATCCTCGAGGACCGCCTGGATCACGAACTGTTCAAGTTCGTCATCGAGACCCAGACGCCGTTGATCGAAACCCCGGACGACGCCCGTGACTCGCTGCTCGAGATCCGGCGGGCGCTGGTCGAACATGCCGAGGCCCACGGCTATCGCATCGCCGCCGCCGGCCTCCACCCGCTCGCGAAGTGGCGCGAACTCGAGCACGCGGAGAAACCCCGCTATCGCTCGCAGCTCGACCGGATTCAGTACCCACAACACCGGAACACGACCGCGGGGGTCCACGTCCACGTCGGCGTCGACGACGCCGACAAGGCGGTCTGGATCGCCAACGAACTGCGGTGGTACGTCCCGATCATGCTCGCCCTTTCGGCGAACTCGCCGTACTGGAACGGGTTCGACACCGGGCTCCAGTCCGCTCGCGCCAAGATTTTCGAAGCGCTCCCCAACACCGGCATGCCGACCCACTTCGAGGACTTCGAGACGTTCGACCGGTTCGAGCGCCGGATGCTCGAGACCGAGTCGATCAACGATCGCGGTGAACTCTGGTACGACGTGCGGCCACATACCGCCCACGGAACCGTCGAAGTGCGCACGCCGGACGGGCAGGCCGATCCCGAAATCGTGCTTGCGTTCGTCGAGTACACCCATGCGCTCGTCGAAGCCCTCGCCGAGGCGTACGAGGACGGTACGAGCGGCCATCGCCACCGCCGGGAACTACTGGACGAAAACAAGTGGCGAGCCATCCGCTACGGCCAGGATGCCGCCTTCATCGATCGTGATCTCGACGGCACCGTCGACCTCGGCGAGCTCGTCGATCGGGAGTGTGAGCGACTGGGGATCGACGGCATCAAAGACGTCTACGAACGGGAGAGCGGTGCGGACAGACAGCGCCGCCTGCTCGAGGAGGACGGTCCCGACGCGCTCTGTGAATCGCTGCTCCTGTAACACGAGCGGAGCCGCTGACCGTCACTGTACTCCGATCGTCGAGCGGCGCGGTTCTCGCGCGGTGCCCGCGCTTCGGGGACGGCCGAGGAGGGGAGACGGACCGGCCGCCGTGTGAGCCGGGACGTATCGGCCGCTGCTGATTCCCGATACCGGCGTTTCCGGTCGATCCGCCGCTCGATCACTGCGATCGCGTCGGCCCCCGCAAAGGTTTAACTCCGCTCGAGGCCTCGTCCTGTACGAGTAGACACATGAGTTCCGACGACACCGACGAGGGCCCGATCGACGGCGCGGACGATCGAGACGAATCGCTCGAGGCACCGGACGAGTTCGTCGACCACGACGGGGACGCCGGCGGTCGCAGCCCGCCCGTCGAGGAACTCGACCAGCGGATCGTCGACCTGCTTTCGTGGATCCTGGACACGGAGACCCGCGCGAAGATCTACGTGTACCTGTTGGCCACCCCCGGCAGCACTTCCGAAGAGGTCGCGAAGGGAACCGGCCTCTATCCGAGCACCGTCCGTGAGGCGCTCGCGGAACTCCACGAGGAAGAGCGGGTCACCCGGGAGAAGCGGGCCAACGAGGGGGCCGGGAACAACCCCTACGAGTACACGGCGATCCAGCCAAGCGACCTCGTCGGCGGCGTCGTCGATCAGGTCCAGCAAGAACTGAACACCATTTTCACGCTCGACCGGGTCCTCGACCGCGAGACCGAGCACGAGTCGCGAGTCGGACTCGACGACGACATCGAACCCGTCACGATCACCGTCGACGACACGGCTCCGACGGCGGACACCGATGCCGACTCGAACGCCGACGACGCCGATGTCATCGAGTTCGAGGACGATACGCGACTCGAGGACGCCGACGATGCGGACGCGGACGGCGACGAGGGCGAGAGCGGTGGCCCGGACGCGCAGACGGACGACGAGTAACGGTAAAGCCGCGTTCGTCGGTCCCTCGTCAGCCCTCGATTTCGAGGATATCGTGTCGCTCGAGTTCTAGCTCGTACCCGACCGCGTCGACGGTCGTCGTCGGCCAGCGGTCCATCGCCGTCAGCACCTCGATGTCGTCCTCGGCGACGAGCGCCGTATCCTCGCTTTTCGCGCCCTGTATCGTCGGATTCCATGCGTATGCCATCGGTGCGTCGACCGGCGCGTCGTGGTCCGGCGTGGCGATCCACTCCCGGCCCGCGAACCCGGCGGCACCGCCCTGATGGTGGCGTTGCCACTCGCCCTCGTAGCCAACCGCGTCGTACGCGTCCTGAATCGCGGCGAAAACGTCGCCAGCCGTACCGGCGCTTTCGGCCCCGCTGCCCCCGTTTGCGGCCGCCGCTTGCGTCGCAGCCAGTGCCGTCGTCTCGACGCGAGCCGCGGCCTCGTGGCGCGATGCTAGCCACGCGGGCGGATCGAAGGCGACGGTCCGGGTACAACTCGCGTGAAGGCCGGCCCGCTCGGCGGTCACGGAGACGAGTGCGTAGTCGCCGAGTTCGGCCTCGGTGGGCGTATAGTGGCGGTACTGCTGGACCCGTTCGGATCCGCCGACGAGCACGACCGGAGCCTCGATCCCGCGAGCGGAGAGCGCGATCCGCAGCGCCGATGCGGCCTCGTGTTCGGTATCGCCGGACTGTAGTTCCCGACAGACGGACTCGACGGCGGCTGCCGTCTGCGCGCCGAGTTCGCGGTACCGCTCGCGGTCGCGTTCGGTCAACGGCTGGCGCAACGGCGTCGGATCGACGGATTCGAAGCCGGGAATGTCGATATCGGCGGCGGCCCGCTCGTCGGTCCCGACGAAATCGGCGACAGCCTCGGCCAGCGACGACGCGTACCACGGGAACCGCTCCACGGAAACCGCGTCCGCTTCGAGGTCGGGAAGTTCCTCCGCGACGATGCGGTCGGCTTCGATAGTGTCCGTCACCAGGGTCAGGCCGTCGCCGTCGTATCCGACCGCGGCGACTCCGCTCTCGCTCTCGCGGTCGATGACGCTGTTTCCACCGGTGAGCCACGCAAACGAGTTCGGCCGGGCGAACCAGACCGAATCGAGGTCGTGAGACCCGAGGTAGGCCTCGAGTCGCTCGCGTTTGTCCATGTCAGATGCTGGCGAGGGCGGGTCTTGAAAGCGGCGAACGCCGAGCCGTCGATCGGCGTGACTATCGAAGTCGCGGACCGTCTGCGGGGTCGGGTCGCGACCGTACGGTGTCCCTACTCGCGCTCGTTTCGACCCTGTCCGTCACCGGTTGGCCGAACTACCGTCTCTCAGACGCACGTCGTTCTCACCGTCGTTTCGAACGGTGACGAACCGCCCTTTAATCGTC
Source organism: Natrinema altunense (assembly GCF_000731985.1). Taxonomy (GTDB): domain Archaea; phylum Halobacteriota; class Halobacteria; order Halobacteriales; family Natrialbaceae; genus Natrinema; species Natrinema altunense. The sequence continues at coordinate 48,792 of NZ_JNCS01000014.1, read as the reverse complement.
TACCGGCGACATAGCGGTTCGCTATCGGTATTGGAACGGCACTGTCTCCGTGGCGCGTGGAACTTTCGAGATCGCGGAACCGCGACTTCCTCGAGACGGGGACGGTTTCGGCGGCTCCTGGACGACTCGTTTCGATGCCCATACCGCGTATAAATCCGTCCTTGTCCGTGGAAAGACAGCTGTAGGCGAAAGTGAACGTTGGACGCGGAAACGATACCCCGATACTTAGCGCCGCTTCGTGCAAGGACGGGTCGGGTATTACCCATCCGATGACTGATGACAATTCAAACCGCTTCGGCCTCGGTCGGCGACCAGTCCTCGGTGGCCTCGCCGGAGCAATGGTGACCGGTGCTGTCGGAACCGCGGCGGCCAGTAGCCAACAGCACGACGGCTCGACCGACGACACGGTACAGGACGACTCGGCGGCCGGACCGCCCGACGCAGTTCCCAACGAGTTCGAGAACGACCTCGAGATCATCAATTACGCGCTCACCCTGGAGTACCTGGAAGCGGAGTTCTACACGCGTGGCATTCAGAACATCGACGACGCGGCCCTCGAACAGCAGTTCGAGGGTTGGGGCCCGATTCAGGAGCGGGTCGCGGACCGCCTCCGTGTCGTGCGGGATCACGAAATCACCCACGTGGACGTCCTCGAGCAGTCGATCGAGACGCTGGGCGGCGATCCCATCGAGCGGCCGGCGTTCGACTTCGGCACGGCCGTACAGGAGCCGGCGGAGTTCATCGCCACGGCAGCCACGCTCGAGGACGTCGGCGTCTCGGCGTACGCGGGTGCAGCGCCGTATCTCGACATGGCCGAACTCGTGCCCCCAGCGCTCAGTATCCACAGCGTCGAAGCGCGACACGCCTCGTTCCTGCGGGAGTTGAACGGCGAGATCGGGTTTCCGATGGCCTTCGACAGCCCCCGTTCCCGATCCGAGGTGCTCGAACTGGCGGGCGACTTCATTGTCGAGTAGCCGCCGGACTCGATGTGCGGTATTTTTAGCTCGTCACTCGAGCACCGATCGCGGCCCGTCGACGGCGACGGAGACGCAACTCCCACGGCACTGTATAACTCGGTCAACCTAAGTACGGCCCGTTCTAATCTCCGACAGAACGCCCGTGTCGTACGACAATCACGCGCCAAACTCGAGGTTTCGGTCGTTGATCGATCGGTTCGGTTTTCCGCACCTGCTGAGCGCGACGCTCGTCCTCGTCGCGGCGACGATCCTGCTCGGTATCGCGGCGAAGGCGACGGGTTCAGGGTTGGCTTGCGAGGCCAACTGGCCCCAGTGTGACGCCGGACCGTACAACCTGTTGCCGGGGAGCCTGCCGAGTTTCTACGAGTGGTTCCACCGCTTCGTGGCGATGTTCGCCGGGTTCGCCATCATCGGCTCCGCGATCGCGGCCTGGCGACTGCCCGACGTCGACCGGCGCATCGCTGGGCTGGTCGCCCTCGGCATGGTGCTGACGCCGGTACAGGTCGCACTCGGCCGGGAAACCGTCCAGCAGTACACGATAGACATCCTCTCGCTGCACTTCTGGACGGCGGTGACGATCTTCACGCTGTTCCTCGTCGCCACCGTCATGGTCTGGACACCGCGGCTGACGGGGACACACGTCACCGGCGCGCTCGCGCTCGGCATCGTGGCCCTCCCCGCACACGTCGTCCTCAGTCCGGTCGTCGGCTCCGAGATATCGACGTACTCCCCGACGATGCAGATGACACAGTACGGTGTGACGCTAACGCTGTTGGGTGCGGCCATCGTCGCGGCGATGGTCGGTCGCCGCCGCGTTACCGGCCGCGCCCTCGCACCGCTGCTCGCGGCACCGCCGCTCGTGATCGCCGTGCTCTTTTTCGGCCGTCAGGCGGTCAATCCGGCGCTCGAGGGACCCTACCTCGTGACCGCGGCTGCGCTTCTCGTCACGTTCGTCGCCGGAGTCGCGCTCACTCGCGGTGACGACACCTCGAGCGGGACGACGGGCGCGCGCTCACGGTAGCGCGGGCCGTCGAGCCGCTCGGCGTGCAGTCGAGACTCAGCCGAGGGCGACGACGAGAGCGGTCCCGGCGAGGACGGCACCGATTCCGAGACCGAACAGACCGTAGTTGGCGACTGGGTTCGCCGCCGTGGTCACCTCCAAGGAGTAGCGGCGGCGCGAGAGCGGCCAGAACGGACGAACACCCATCGGCGTCAGCGCGTCGACGAGGAGGTGAGACCCGATGGAGACGAAGCCGACGAGGAACGCGAGGGAAACGAACCCGAGATCGGCAAACGCGGACGAGGCGTCGACGAGAACGGCGGCCAACGCGGCGAGGCCGGCACCGACGAGCAGCGCGAACGGCACCGTATGGGTCGGACCGCGATGATCGATCAGCGGCAGCCGGTGATCGCAGTCGGGGAGCGTCGACAGGCCGACACAGACGAGACCGCCGACGATCGCGATTTCGGCGTGCCCCGCGAGTGCAACGACGGTGCCGACCGGGGCGTACGCCAGGAGTGCACCACCGTAGTGCCCCTCCTGATACATACATAACACGTTTCCGGAGGTGAAATATAAATCCACCGTCACCCGCCCGACTGGCGGACCGGCCACCCGAACGAAGGGTGCGTGGACCCTGCCGTCGGTCGGCCGCTACCGTGGCGGTTTTGACCGCGGGTCCCTTCCGGTCGCGCGTGCAAAACGTCACCGACAGGACGAGCAATCCGTTCGGGCTCCGACCGCCGTTCGACCGCTCCGACCCCGGCGACCGGGTGGCCGTCTTCGGCTACGGTAACGCCAACGCCGACTTCCACGTTATCGGCGACTATCCCGGCATCCACGGCGGCGAAACCACCGGCGTTCCCTTCACCGAAACCGAAGCCGGGCGCGCCGTCCAGAGCGTCGTCCGCGAACTCGGCTTCGCGAGCGGGCCGCGGGACGCGCCCGTCCTCGAGAACTGCGTCTTGAGCTACGTGCACATGTGTACGCTCCCCGCGGGACGGACACCGACCGACGCGGAGTACGCCGACCTCGAGCGGTTCTTCGACGCCGAACTCCGGGCGATCAACGCCCACGTTCTGCTGCCGGTCGGCGCTCGTGCAACCGATCACGTCCTCCGGACCTACACGACGCAGCGTCGCCGATTCGACCTCGACATGGCGTCGCTTCACGCCCGGGACATCCGCGGACGGGGCTTCATGGTCGTCCCGATTCGAGAACCGAGCGAGTGGGACGATGGCGACCGCGAGACCATCGTCTCGACGCTCGAGGACCTGCTCGCGAGCGATTACCGCCAGACGAAAGGCGTCGCGACGACGGTCGGCTGACCGGACGGTCGTTACTCGTCTTTCGGTGCGAAGACGACCAGCGCCGTACTGTCGTCGACCGCGGAGGGCGATACGTCCTGATCGCCGTCGAACTGGACGGCGTCACCCGACTCGAGGTCGTAGACCTCGTCGCCGAGCGTGAGTTCGATCGCGCCGCTGCGGACGTACAGGACGACGTTCGACTCCGGATGGCGGTGTTTCGGGACGCGCTCGCCCGCCGAGAGCCGTAAGCGGACCGTTCGCGGGCTGTGGTCCGCGAACACTTCGGCGTGCGGTGCGTCCTCGAGCCGGTCGATGGACGTGACTTCGGGCATACGAAAACGGAGACGGGTCGCGAACTTGTACCTGCGGACGAACACGTTCGAATCCGGACGATTATCCGAATCGGATCGGGTCCCGACCGATAGCAACTGTCTCCGTCGCTAACGTATACGTCGGTCGAGCCGAAACATTCGACCGGACCGATGACTGCGACCCGGAGACGATTGCTCGGAGGTAGCGCCAGTGCACTGATCGTCGGGCTGGCCGGGTGTGCCGCGATCCCATCGGGTCCGGACGCTCCGGACGGCACATCGTCCGACGCGCCGTCGACCGCGGCCGACGATACGTACACGTCGGTCTACGAGGACGCGATCGATTCCGTCGTCATGATTCGGACGGGACAGGGACAGGGAACCGGATTCGTCGTCGACGATGCACACGTCGTGACGAACGCCCACGTCGTCGGCCGGTCAACCGCGGTCGACGTGCGGTTCACCGACGGACAGTGGCGTTCGGGATCGGTCGTCGGAACCGACCCACACAGCGACCTGGCCGCAGTCGCGGTCGACACCGTCCCATCGGTCGCGACGCCGCTTCCGTTCGTCGACGAGCAGCCCAGCCCCGGGCGGGAAGTGGTCGCGATCGGGAACCCGTTCAACCTCGAGGGAACGGTGACGACGGGGATCGTCAGCGGCACCGATCGATCGATTCCGGCACCGACCGGCTACAGCATCCCCGACGCGATCCAGACCGACGCCGCCGTCAATCCGGGCAACAGCGGCGGCCCGTTGATGACGCTGGGAGGGCGCGTCGCGGCGGTCATCAACTCCGGCGGCGGCGACAACATCGCCTTCGGCATTTCCGCGGCACTGACCGAGCGCGTCGTCCCCCAACTCGTCGAGACCGGCGACTACGATCACGCCTACGCGGGTGTCTCCGTCACTGCCGCGACGCCCGCCGTTGCGGCGGCTAACGGTCTCGGGGAATCGCGCGGCCTGCTCGTGGTCGAGGTCGCCGACGGAGCCCCCGCAGAGGGGGTCCTCGAGCCGAGTGTCCGCGCGCGCTATCGCGACGGCGAGCGGGTCCCGGTCGGCGGTGACGTCCTCCTCGCCGTCGACGGGACGGAGCTGACGACCAAGGAGGATCTGGGCAGCTATCTCGCGCTCGAGACGCGACCCGGCGACACGGTCGAACTGACGATCTCCCGGTCCGGCTCCGAACTGACCGTCCCGCTCGAACTCGGGACGCGACCGCTGCGTCGCGGGCCGTACCGATAGACGGCGTCGGCGGTCGCTTCGAAATCGGCCTTTCCTGACCGTTGCTAGCTCTGCTCATACGCGAACTCGTTTAAGTAGTACTGGAGAACATGTTCTCGGCACTTCCCGATCCGTAAGAACCGGCTCGCCCCGTTATACGTCGGCTGTTCTTAGGCCCGATTGTCATGAGTGATCGAATCGGCGCACCCGGACTGGGGCTATCGCGACGCGAATTCGTTGCTGCGACCGGCGGGGCGGCGGCACTGACCGGGCTGGCGGGCTGTACGAGTCAAGGGGCACAACAGGACCCACAGCCCGATGAGTCGTCCGAGGGGGCGTCGGACGCGTCGAAACCCACACTCCCGTGGACGAGTTCACCGGAGGTCGTACAGGTCGACGAGCAGGGCGGGAGCGTGACGCTGCAGTCGGTGACGGCCCAACACGCCGTCCATCCGATGGACTCGATGGGCGGGCCGGTGGAACTCCCCCGAGTCTGGGCGTTCAAGGCCGACGACGGCCAGCCCAGTGTTCCCGGTCCGATCCTCCGGACGACCGAGGGCAACGATATCGAAGTCACGCTCGACAACACGGGCAACGATCATCCCCACACGCTGCACTTCCACGGGGCACAGAAGACCTGGGAGAACGACGGCGTCCCCACGACGACGGGGATCACGGTCAATCCCGGCGAGAAACACACCTACACCATTCCGGCGAACGTCCCCGGAACCCATCTCTATCACTGCCACTACCAGACCCACCGTCACATCGACATGGGGATGTACGGGATCTTCCGCGTCGATCCGAAGGGGTACGAGCCCGCCGACAAGGAGTACTTCTTCACGCTGAAGGACTGGGATTCCCGGGTCAACCACCAGATGGCTGGCGAGGACGTCGACTACAGCCCCCGCAACCGCAACCCCGACGTGTTCACGATCAACGGCAAGAGCCTCCCGCGGACGCTCCACCCCGAGGAGGGCTCCCCGATCATCGTCGACCACGGCGACACCGTCCGCCTCCACATGGTCAACGCGGGCTACATGTCCCACCCGATGCACACGCACAATCACCGCTTCCGTCTGGTCGAGAAGGACGGCGGCCAACTCCCGGAGGCTGCCCAGTACGAACAGGACGTCACGAACATCGCGCCCGCGGAACGTCACACCGTCGAGTTCGAGGCGAACGCCGACCCCGGCATCTACCTCATGCACTGCCACAAGGTCAACCACGCGATGAACGGGGACGTCTACCCCGGCGGCATGGTTAACGGCATCGTCTATCGCGACGCGATGGACACCGACGTCTTCGCCGACCTCATGTCGTACGCCGGCTACGAGAGATAGCCGACTCCGTACCGACGACCACGCTCGAGGCCGGGGTCGTTCGCGCCGCTATTGTGACACATCGTGATCAGATAACAAGTATATAATCAAAAACGAGTTATTCATGGGTCGAGATAGGTGACCTATGAAGCTCGCGACAATTGGCGTTGGAAACGCCGGCAGCAAGATTATCGACCGGATGCTCGAGTTCGAGGACAAAACCGGTCGCTCCCTCTGTCGGCACGTTCTGGTGATCAACTCCGCCAGGACCGACCTCGCCAAACCGGACTACGTACCCGAAGATCGACGGATACTGATCGGCGACACCCACAAGAAGGCGAAAGGACACGGCGTCGGCGGCGACGTGGAGGTCGGCGCGGAGGTCGCCAAACACGACATCGACGAGATCCGGCGGGCGTTCGACGACGTGGAAATCCACGAAGTGGACGCCATCATCGTCGCGGCGGGGCTGGGCGGCGGTACCGGGAGCGGTGCGGGCCCGGTCGTGATCGAGGAACTCCAGAAGATGTACGACGAGCCGGTCTACGGGCTCGGGATTCTCCCCGGCGAGTACGAGGGCGGACGCCCAGCGCTGAACGCCGCGCGATCGCTGCAATCGTTCGTCCAGAAAGTCGACAACTTCATCGCCTTCGACAACGACGCCTGGCGCTCCCGCGGGCAGACCATCGAAGAAGGCTACGAGCAGATGAACCGGGAACTCGCCGTCCGTATCGTGACGCTGCTCGCCGCCGGGGAGATCGACGAGACGGACGTCGCGGAGAACGCGATGGACTCGAGCGACATCATGCGGACGCTCGACACCGACGGCGTCTCCTCGATCGGCTACGCCTCGACGACTATCAGTGGCGACACCGACGAGGGGTTGTTGAACAGGTTCCGCGAGGACGAGAAGCCGGTCGGGGACGCCACCGACGCCGCGAAGATCAAGGGGCTCGTTCGGCGCGCCGTCAACTCCCGGCTGACGATCCCCTGTGAAGTCACCAGTGCGGACCGGGCGCTGATCATCCTCTCGGGACCCTCGGAGCTGATCTCCCGAAAGGGGATCGAGAGCGCCCGCCAGTGGCTCGAGAACGAGGCCGACACCGTCGATATCCTCGCCGGCGACGATCCACGGCCCAACGCGTCCGAACTATCGGCCGTGGTCTTGCTCTCGAACGTGACCGAAACGCCACGTGTCGACGAGATCCAGAGCCAGGCCGTCGACGCACAGGACAAGATCGCGGAACTCGAGGCCGCCCGCGAAGAGGAGATTAACGAACTGATCACCGACGAGAACGACGAACTCGACCCGGTCGTGTAACACGGCGAGCCAACCATGTCACGGAACATTCACCAATGAAGCTCGCTCTCATCGGCGTTGGTCACGCCGGCTCACGGATCGTCGACCGAGCGCTCGAGCGGGAGCTAGAGACCGGCCGGGACCTCTGTAACGGGAACGTCCTCGTCTTCGATACTGCGGCGGACGCCTTCGACGACATCACTCACGTCCCGTCGGAGTGTCAGGTACGCTTCGGGGACATCCATCCGGACGTCGACGCCGACGGCGTCGGGGGCGATCCGGACCTCGGTGTCACGGTCGCCCGCGAGGACGTTCAGGAACTTCGCCGCGCGTTCGATGCCGTCGATTTCAACGACGTCGACGGCCTGTTGCTCGTCGCGGGGCTCGCCGGCGGCACCGGCGGCGGCGCCGGTGCAGTACTGCTCGAGGAGTTGCAGGCGATCTGTGACAAGCCTATCTACGCGCTCGGCGTGTTGCCGGAAGCCGACGAGCCCGATCACTGCGCGCTCACCGCGTCCCGGGCGCTCCAGTCGTTCGTCGAAATCGCCGACAACGTGATCTGCTTCGACAACGACGCGTGGCGCTCGACGGTTTCGTACACCGACACGGCGGAGTCCGAGGCGGACCGACCCTACGACGAACTCGACCGCACCGCGGTCTCGCACGTCATGACGGCGTTCGGAGCCAGCGAATCGGCGGCGATGACGACGGCCGCCGAGAACCGGATCGACGCCAGCGACATCACCCGAACGCTCGAGACCGGCGGCGTCTCCTCGATCGGCCGGGCGACCCTCGAACTCGACCGGTCCGACGACGGCCTCTCCTGGCTCCCGTCGTGGCTCCCGCTCCCGTCGTGGCTCGCGGGGGACGCCGTCGACGGCCCGGCCGACGCCGCCGAAGTCAAACGACTCGTTCGCCGGGCGATCGACTCACAGCTCACGCTCCCCTGTGCGGTCGACAGCACGTACCGCGTGCTGGTCGTCCTCTCCGGGCCGCCGACGGCGGTCTCCCGAAAGGGGTTCGAGAGCGCCCGCTACTGGCTCGAGCAAGAAACGGGGACCGTCGAGGTCCTCGCCGGTGACGAACCCCGTCCCGACTCCGCGACGCTCACGGCGACGGTGTTGCTCTCGACCGTCACGGACGTCCCCAGAATCGACGCCCTCCAGGAGCGCGGTCGCACCGCCAAAGAGGCGGTCGACGAGTCCGAGGCCGGCGAAGCGGAGTTCGTCTGGTGACCCCTGACGAGCCGCGTCGCCGCTCAGACGGGGTCGTCGTCGTGTCCATCGGCGAGCTGTCGCCGGCCCGCCGCGGTGACGTCGTACCGCCGGTAGCCGATCGACCGGAGCTCCCCCCGGTCGCGGAGGCTGGCACAGACCGTCTCGACCGCGACCGGATGTTCGTCGATCGCGGCAGCGAGGTCGACGACGTAGCAGGGGGACCGTTCTGCCAGCGCTGCCAGAACCGTCCACTCGAGTTCGCGTCTGGTCATCGGCGGTCGCGGCCCTCCTCGTAGGCGTCGAGGAGTTCGCGATATCGGTTCCGGACCGTCACCGAACTGACGCCGGTTTCCTCGCCGACGGTCGCCTGGGTGACCCGTTCGTTCGTCAGTCGGGCCGCGCCGTAGATCGCCGCGGCGGCCAATCCGGCCGGACTCCGCCCGCTGTGGAGATCGCGGGCCTTGGCCGCCTCGAGTATCTCGCGGGCCAGCCGTTCGGCGTCGTCGCTGACCTCGAGCGCCGACGCGTACTGTGGGAGATAGTGGATCGGGTCGGCGGGTTCGATCCGTAGCCCGAGTTCGCTCGAGAGGTACCGATACGCGCGCTGAACGGGGACCTTCTCGACGCGACTGACTGATTCGAACGCGACGAGCGTCCGGGGAGTGCCGTGTTGCCGCGCGGCCGCGTACAGGCAGGCGGTCGCCATCGCCTCGATCGATCGCCCGGGGAGCAGGTCCTCGTCGACGGCACGGCGGTACAGGACGCCGGCGGTTTCGCGACACGGCTCCGGCAGGCCGAGCGCCGACGCCATGCGTTCGATTTCGCCGAAGGCCTGTTTCAGGTTCCGCTCCTGGGCGTTCTTCGAGGAGAACCGCTCGTTCCAGGTCCGCAACCGCCGGAGCCGTTCGCGCTTGCGCTCCGAAACCCGGTTGCCGTACGCGTCCTCGTCTCGCCAGCCGATCGTCGTGCTCAACCCCCTGTCGTGTTTGATCGACGAGACCGGTGGCCCGACCCGGCGTCGGTCCTCCTCGTCATCGAGACACAGCCACTCCGGGCCGTAATCGATCGCGTCCGCGTCGAGGACGAGCCCGCACTCCGTACACGTCCGCTCGCCGTGTTCCGCATCGTGACGGATCGAGCCGGTACATTCCGGACACTCCGTTCCCTGTCGCTCGGGGGGCCGCTCGCGCTCTCCGTTCCGGGCCGATCCCTCGGCAGCCGTATCGACAGTCGTCTGACTCATTGGTTTCTCTCCGCCGGACTCCGTGTTCCGGCCGTGTGATGCCTTCGCTTGGACTGGCGTGAAGCGGAGGTATCAACGGCCGGCGGATTCCCACAGCGTGGGAACGGCCGCCGTCGTTCTTTTCTCTCCGAATCATGACGATTGCACTCGAGAGCGACAACGTTTATTCCGACCGAGCCAACAGCACGGATCGATGGATCACGACGGCGATCGGACCGGCACCGATGGCGACGCCGACGACCCGTTCGAGGCCGACGACGACCGCGTCGCCCTCGGCCTGGCGTTGCTCGCCCGCCTCGAGCACGAATCGCTCTCGCTGGCCGATGCCGTCGACCGAATCGAGACGGTTACGAGCGACCCGACGATAACGCGGACGATCCTCGACGAGGCCGAACTCCGGGGCATCATCGAGCGCGACGACGGCATCGTCCGGCCGAAGAGTCGCCAGTACGTCCGCTTCGAGCAGGACGTCATCACGAAAGACGGGGAATTCTCCTGTCGACGCTGTGGCTCCGGCCTCTCGACCGGCTACTTCATCGATCTCGAGGCCGGCGAACTCGGCCCCTTCGGCTCGTCGTGTATTCGAAAAGTGACCGGCCGGGACGACTAACGCCCCTGCCGGAGTTCCGCGATCAGTTGCTCGATCGTCTGTTGTTGTCGCTCGATGACCTCGCTCTGACGGTCGACCGCCTCCTCGAGCGACTCGAGTCGCTCGAGGAGTTTGGGGTCGGTTTCGGTCACGATCGTCCGATCGGATGCCGCGGCCACTGCGGCGGCGTCGTCAGCGGGCGACGGAGTCGTCTCGGCGGCCTCGAAAACCGAACCCGTCTCCGCCTCCGCGACGTCCGCCGTGTCCTCGAGGCTGGACGCGTGATCGTGATCGGCAGTTGGCGACGCCGCCCGCGATGTCGACGTTTCCGGTTGGCTCTCGCTCCCATCGGCTCCCGTCGTCGCCGACCCGCTATCGGCGGTCGCGGTCTCGTCTCTGCTACTGCCGGCCAGCGACTCAGTCGACCCTCCCCTCGTCCCGGTCGCCGGGTCGCCGGTCACGTCGCGGTCGTCCGGTTCGGGCGGGTCGGCATCGAGCGGGTCCACGCCACCGCCGAAATCGACCGACCCCTCGCTACTGGCCGTCGACTCGTCGTCGTCGCCGACCGCCTCGTTCAGTTCCGCCAGCGAGCCGACGTCGTGGTAGTCGAACAGCGCCCGCTTGAGTCGCTCCCGGAGATCGTTCGCCTGTTCGTTCGGCGCCTTGATCCGCTGGGGCCGACCGTTCGCGGTGAGCACGATCTGGGTGGCAACGCTCCCGTCCTCGAAGTCGAGGTTGGTCACATCAGCGAAGTGGTATTCCTCGTAATCTCCGTCCCAGACGGCACTGCCGATGTGTTTGACGAGTCGGTCGCTCGTGATGATGAGCGTCAGTTCGCTAAAGCGGTAGGTCTTGACGACCGTCTCGCCCGGATCGGTGATCCCGTTTCCGTTCAAGACGCCGGCGAGGACGGGGTGTAGCACGTCGTCGGTCTTCTTGCCGGGTACGGTAAACGTTCGCTCGCCGTCGAGGGGATACTCGAGCACGAATTTCGTCTTGCGTCGCCCCTCGGAGATGGTCAGGCGGTCGGCGTCGTGGGGAAATTCGTCTGCCGATTCGTCGCTCAGCAGTCCGTCGGCGCGGTACACGATCGTCCTCGTGGGGGTAATGAAGAGTTCGTCATCGCTTCCAAGAGAGACGCGCGCCGCGATCTCCTCGCCGTCGAGAGTAGACTGGACGATACCGGGAACGCTCATGCAGCGGAGTTCGTAATACCATGTGATAAATCCGTGGGTCCACGTTGCACGGCGACTCCGAATACAAAGCTTAAAGAAACACACCCCACTACTCGTAATCGAGCCCGGGTGGCTTAGCTGGACATAGCGCCGCACTCATAGGGTTCAGAGATTCGGTGCGGTTTCGCCTTGGAAGCCTCCGTGTCCCTCGAGGACTGCCGAGCCTCGAACCTGGGACATGCGGAGATCGAGGGTTCGGAGCCCTCCCCGGGCACTCATCAAGTTCTTTACATTCCCACGTAAGAACCCCCCATCAGGGGCGTGGGCACTCTGGTTCTGCTCAGTTAGCTCCTGTAGCGGATGAACCACATCCTGCGATAGAGACCTCAACAGGAGGTGTCGCGGCATGAGCACCGAGAGTGACTACTTCGACCGGCTCCCGATGTGTCCGGGGTGCGGTCGGATCCTTGGCGAGCCGACACGGCTCGATCACGAACCGACACGCCGCGAGTGTCGTCACTGTCGGCTGATCTTCGACGCCCACGAGGTGTTTCGCCACTAACGCGGACCCACCGCGTTACGAGATCGGCATCGGGACGACAATCATCGTCTGGACCGTCATCGGCAAGATGTGGGACTTCAAGGTCAAGCGGGCTCTCAATAGCGCGGTTCCGCTCACTGACGGCGGGAGTTCGACAGATAACACTGAGGACGACTACACATTGAGTGCTTCACCAATGACCATCTGGTCCTACTTCTCCAACTCGCTACCACCCGTCCAGAGGTGGGCTGGTAGATGTACCGTTTGAGATTGTAGTTGCGACGCCTGCCGAGAGTGAGTTGTCACGACCAGTCCGAGGCCGACTTCAATTACGTTGGCTATCAGGTACTGGTTTTCTATAGACCATTGTGTTGCCAATATACTCCATATCAATATCCTCTCCTGATCAAGGAGGATTCCCAACTATATTACAAAGTACGGGCAAACAATTATTGTCGTAGGCTATAAGATCCAATTGCAATGTCTGGTGAGGAGAGCAGCGGTCTGACTCGTAGAAGCGTCATCAAAACGTCTGGCGTAACTCTCGCCGCTGGAGGGGCATCGGTTGCTGCTGTCGGCGGTGCTTCTGCATCACACAATGAAATTAACCCGGGAGATATTGTTTCTCTCCGGAATGACAATAAATCAGTTGATACGTTCGAGACGCTGGACTTCGAGAACAGAGAGAGCTATCCGAGCGGAACATCGGGCAAGGTTGTCAAGTCCGAACAAAAAGATGACCAGAAGTGGTATCTAGTTGATATTGCTGGCACGGACCGATGGGTTTCTAGCGCTTATGTCCAATTTGAGCGGAATGGGTGATCGGATTCGGTAAATCCGTTGTATAGACCATCAGAACATCTTTTTGTCAGAAAGGGTATCAGACTCCCTCACAGAGTGAGCCGCCGACGATGCATCATTGGCAATTGTTTTGAAGACGGCAAGGACTTCGCGATCTGACTCAAGGGACCGACATCGTGAACGCGTTCACGACGACCGCGGCGGTCGACGCTGTCCCGGCTGCGGTCGTACGTTCGATATCGCCGATCGCGTCGACGTCCACCATCGCGACGAGAACGAGCAGAACGGCCACCCGCCGAACCTCCGGAAGCGCTGCCACCTCGAGGGCGAACACGAACGTCGCGACGCCGTCGACTCGCCGAAGACACCCAGCGGACTCAACCGGCGTGGGCTCCGTGGCGTCTTCCGCAGCGGGCCGCCCCGGTGAGCCACTACTGACAGACCTGCCGCTAACGATCCACCAATGACAGACGACGACTCCCACGGACGTGGGTGAGTTCGTTCCAAGCGGTTCGGGCACCGAAACCGAGCGAACCGCGTCACACCCAAAGCGGACAGTCGGATAGCCGCAATCGTAGACGAGAGAGACGTGACGGGAAAACCGTGTTTCTCGGACACGTGCCGTCGGAACGTCGCGGCTGGGTCGGTGCCCCACCGATGCCGGACGACCGCCGAGCAGGTTCGACTATAGTAGCCACTGAACCGATTCACACACAGCCGTCGTGCAAGCAGGTGCGCAGTGACGTTCGGTGGCGACTATAGCGGAGCGACGGCCGGCCGCCAAACACGTTCAGGAAATCCTGATTCTGTGGTTCGTCCCAAATTAGATTAGGCTAGACTATTATTTACTTATGTGTAGTACGTTAGTTTGCATGTCCGGTAAAAATGCACCAAGTCGAAGATCGTTTGTGAAGAAGACGGCAGCGGTACTGACTGTCGGGAGTGTGGCCGCCACCGGAACGGCGGCAGCAGCCTACGAGAACGAAGTCGTCGTGGAGGCGCCCGGGTCTGCAAGCGGGCAGTTCGATATCGAGGTCCCTGACGCAAGCGCCGAGTACAGGGACAAAGAGTTCCTCCAGCGGGATCACCTCGAGCGGGACAACTACAACGATACTGCGGTCGCGAAGGGGTACGTGGACAGCGGCCAGGACCGCATCCTCTTCGACGGCGATCCCGCGGATGTCGTCGAACGGGACGTGCCCGGCAGTCTCGAGGTCACGATCCGGTCGGCATAGAAACGCGGTCCCTCGACGCTTGTCGCTTCGCTGCGCGACACGTCACGGCACATCGGTACGACCGTCCCCGCTCCCATCATTTTTTGCACCAGTGGCGTTCTCGTAGTCGGTCCCTCCAGTCACGACTGAGACGAGTGACACGCCGATCGCACGACCGCCGTGCGAGCAGGTGCGCGGTGACGTTCAATGACGACAAACTATCGTCGCCTGTCAGTCGCTTTCAGCCGATCCACGGGACTCGATAGCCGGCTGTTGCTGCCGCTGGGCGTCTTCGAGCAGTCCCTGAACCCGGGATCACGTCCTCGAGCGCGGCGAAACGGATGGGTGTGACGACCATCGGATAGAACGTGTCAATTATACTGCTCCGACACATTATTTCAATTGAGTGTAGCGATGAGTGACACGAGCTCGGAGGAGTCGTCGATCGGACCCGGCGACATCGTTATCGATGCCGACGACACGTCGCCCAGCCCCGCGGTCGTGGTCAAAACACCGAACGCGATCGCGGCGGACTGGCGCGTTCCCGGGGGCACCGTCGCGGACTCGAATCCGGACTACCCAGCCACCGATCCGGTCGTCGTTGTGGTCTTTCGGGACGACCTCGAGGACGCATATCCGCTCTACACCGGCGGGCTCCCGCTCGCACTCGCCCAGATAAACCGGGACGGACTCCGCCACTACTCGTTTCCGAAGTCGAGGCTCCGCCGGATCGATCAACTGGAACCGATGCAACTCACACTCGATGCCATCGATCCGAATCCGTACCACTCGCGGAACTTCACCGTGGCGGAAAACCGCGACTACATCGCCGCGATCCGCGACCGCGGTCGCCCCGATCCGCCCCCGATCGTTCGGGATTGTGGTGACCGCTTCGAACTCCTTAACGGTCACAAGCGCGTCTGGGCCAGCTACGTCGCGGGTCTCGAGTCGATACCTTGTGACGTCCATTACGAGCGGGAACTGTACGCGGCGAGAACGTGGGCTCGGTACCATCTGCAGGGCTACTCCAAGCCCCAGCGCCAAGCGGCACTCCGGCGGATCGAGTCCCGTCTCGATGGACAGCAGGCTGCGTACATCCGACGGGGGTACATCGACGATGGAGGGACCGGCCCCGAAACTGAAGACGCGGCGGACGGCAAGCGGACCGAGGCCTGACTACTCCCGCTGTCCGATTCGGACGACGAACCGTTTGGGTCCCGTCTCGGGCAGTTCGGACAGGAAAACGACCCGCTCCTCGGGCTGGGAGGGGACGGCGAAATTCCGGGCGACGTCCGACGGGGTTCCGTCCACGCTAATCGCGGGTTCCTCGGCTGCGGTCCAGTAGACGTGCGCTTGGTCTCCCGATTCGAACGCCGCCGGGAAGGACGCCCCTCGTTGGGGCTGAGAGACGTTCGCATCCTGGAGGATGAGTTCGGTATCAGCGGACACGGCCGGCCCCCCTGCGTGGTCGAGGACGAGCGTCGAACCGTCCTCGGAAAGTTCGCCCTCGATCCGAACTGCATCGCTGACGAAGTCGGGCTCGGAAACGGTTACGTCGCCCAGTTCGGTCACGTCGTACTGATACAGACTAGTGGTCGCTTGCTCGGCGTCGGCGGGCTCTGCAGCGGTGAGTTCCGTCTCAATCGAGCGGATATAGCCCGCTGCGGCGATCTCCATCCGAACGTCGATCGCGCTGACATCGAGATCGAGCTCCCGTGCCGCTTCCTCGTCGGCGCTACTTGCCTCGAACACGTACACCTCTTCGTCGTCACCGGTTACGTCGACCCGCTCGAGTTCGGCCACGGAAACGATTCGCGACACGGTCTCTGCATCGATATACGGCGGCGTGATTCCGTCCGGATTGAACGTATGTGTGATCCGGCTTATACGCGCAGTGCCGGTAAACCACACCGCTTGCTTCCCGTCGCTACTGAGATTTCTGGCGATGTCGTCCGCTTTGACGAGCGTCCCGGCCTCACCGCTGCGGATCGTCTGTGCGGTCGACTCAGAGGCTCCGATTTCGGAGGGGTTTTCCATGCGTTCCTCCTCGGAGACGAAGGAACGGTCGTCGAGCGTGCGCCGATGCTGGGTTAGTAACGCCTCGGTTTCGGGGAGTTCCTGCAGATCGGCGAACGGCCCCTCGGGTCCGTCCGACTCGTCACTGCTACTGTTACATCCCGCAAGCGCTGCCGTCACACCGCTGATCCCCATCAGGAAATGTCTTCGGTCCATACTCTCCCGTTACGTTCATCTCACTTGATCCTTCTGTGAGATGAGTGGTCTCGCCGTCTACTCCGGCCATCGCTGTAGTCGTGACTCCCCGTCCTCTCCCGCGATGTTCGCGACGTGAACCGAGTCAGCGTTCGATTCCGCGTCCGGACTCGAGGCGACGAGTTCGGTGGGCTCGAGGTCGAGCGGGCGGCATCGCCGGCGGTGCCCGTCGCTTCGTCTCGACTCGTCGGGAGCAAGGGTAGCGGAGGCCGACATGCCGCATCCGTTCACAGCCGATCCGGAACGATCCGACTCACTCACGGATGTACTCGAGAAGGGTCCGGTAGAGGCTGTCGTCGGAGACTCAGCCCCTGCCGAGGTGGGGGAGGCAGGGGTGAGGGAAACCGAGATCGGAACACATCATGGCTATTGACGTCCGAGCCGATCTCGGGAGGCGAGGACCGTACGTCTCGGATTGGCTGATTCCGTCAGGGCAACGACTGAATCGTTCCTCGCCAGTTACGGCTTCGTCGCTATGCGGCATAAACTTGTTGGCCAACTGCTACGTCCGGCGAGCGGACCCTGATCCGAACGAACGGAATCGCACCGAGCGGACGAGCGGCGTACTGGTCGGAACTGCCGGCCAAGGGCCGGCAGGGGGACGGCACCGCCATGGTGTGTCCAGTGGTGGGTGAACCTGGGATCGGGACGGTGTCGAGTGTGCCGACCCGACCGCAGATGCGGCGAGAGCATCGTCGATGTCTCGGGTCGGATCGACGGGTGGAGTCGTGCGACTCTCGCCATCGATACGTCGCATCGAGTTCCCATTAACGTCATCGCCCACATAGACAGGTAACAGCAGTGTTACCGGTCAGTTTCGGCTCCATACCGGCCGACTCATCGCTGGCCGTTTCGCCCGAGTGGCGGTTTTCCGTGGGACGTCGATCCCGGGCCAGCCGTTCGGTTACCACTCGCCGGCGTGTCTAGTACTGATGTATGCGACCGATTTCGGGAACGTCCTCGAGCGCTCGCGATGGCAGGTCGATATGTTGACCGCTCGAAAGGGGAGGCCGATTCCAACGGGCTTGGAATCGGCCGGACGTTGATATAGCTGCCACCGAACGTGTCAACTGTCGCGTACCTGCTGTGCGCGACAGACGTCGATCCAATCAGCCCCTTGGCATCACTCCTGGACTCGGCGGCGGGCGCGTCCCACTGTCACCGGACCCGCCGCTTTTCGGAGACACGACCGGACGATGTATACCTCGACCGTGAGCACTGCGATCGCCGGTAATCGAGGATGACGATGCCGGTGGACCGCGCCGGGCAGTGCGTTCCGGACCGCGATCACCGAGTCGGGACCGCAGTCGCCTTGCGGTTACTCGACCGCAAGCGACCAGTCGCCGTCGGCCTGGACGTCGATCCAGACGGTGCCCGGATGGTCGACCGTCGTTTCGCTCTCGACTGCGCCGATCTCGTTGAACACTTCCTCGCCAGCGAACTGACCGCTGTCGTCCTCGGTATAGGCC
The DNA here is from genome assembly GCF_000731985.1 of Natrinema altunense. Lineage (GTDB taxonomy): Archaea > Halobacteriota > Halobacteria > Halobacteriales > Natrialbaceae > Natrinema > Natrinema altunense. Next base: position 30,828 of record NZ_JNCS01000014.1, on the reverse strand, counting down.
ATGACGATGAAGTTACGCTCGCCATCGTGCCCGCCGCTGACGGTCGCCGCGCCTTCGATCCCCACCGGTCCAACGACGGCCGGACCCGTGCCACTCGCCTCGACGGGCGGTGTCTGGATCTCCGCGTCGGGTGCACGCGGTTGCCCGACGTGGAGGGTCCAGTGGCCGTCACCAGCGACGTCGAGCACGTAGTCGCCCGCCGATGTCGCGATTCCGGTCGCGCCCTCGACCGCGCCGGTCTCGTTGACGAGGACAGCCTCGTCATCGCCGCCGAGCATCACGACGAAATCCGAGGTGCCGTCGTACTCGAAGGCGAGGGTCGTGAGTCCGCTGTCGAGCGAGAGGTCAGTAACGTTCTCTCGGCCGCTGCCCTCGTAGCGCTCCGCGTCGGGATCGAACAGCGGCTCGTCGCGATCGATCGTCTCGCCGATCGAACGCAGTGTGTCGACGTCCGACTCCGACGGCTCGTCACCGGTGTCGGTCCCGTTCCCGCTCCCGCCGTTGCCCTCGTCGGCAGATTCGTCACTCGAGCACCCCGCAAGCACGGTCGATACTGCGACGCCGCTTCCCAGGAGCAGTGTTCGGCGGTTCATATCACCCTAATTGGATGGGTTGCTGATACGTGTTTCGGGCGGGTCGCCGTCCGAAAGCCCATCCCGCCCAGGCGTTTGGAACGCAGATCGCGGTGGTGTTGGCTTTCGGCGACGCGTACGACGCGCTGCGAGGACATTAGCACGGTCCTCGGCCGCGAGTGGACCCAGCGCCGACTGGATCGGCCACCGCAGGCGATCAGGTGTCGGCGGACGCCTCGTCCCAGTCAGCGAAGCAGTCCGCGGGCCGGACGTCGCGTATCGCATCCATTCCCTCGCTCGGAATGTGTTTGAAACAGCGCGGTTCCCTTTCCGATTCGGCGATCCACGCCGCCTCGTCGCCACACTCCGTACATCGCGGCGCTCCGCCGACCCGTAAGGCGACCCACCACCGGAGCCCCTCGAGACGATCCCGTATCCGGGTGCGGAGACGCGAGAGAGCGCCGTCGGTCATCGTCGGTCGCCCCCCTCGAGCGAGTCGCTGTCGTCGGCCATGCGGTTTCGACCTGTCGTGGGTGAGCCACTTGGTAGTTCCCGATCCGCCTCGCCGGTGGCGGTCGGTGACGTGACGATCACGGCTCCATGTCGGTGTCTCGCAGCGTTCCGGCGAGTACCTTCGCGGCGACCAGAACCGGGTCCCACGTGGTATTGAACGGCGGCGCGTACGCGAGATCGTAGTTCTCGACGTCGGTGACGGTCGCCTTCGCCTCGAGTGCCGCGACGATAGCGTGACTCCGATGGACCGCGCCCTCGCCGTACTCGCTGACGAGGCTCGCACCGAGGACGCGACCGGAATCGCGATCGGCGGTCAGCGTGACGGTAACGGTTCCGTCAGCGGGGTAATAGCCAGCGCGCGATTTCGCCGTCACCGTCTCGGTTACCGGATCGAACCCCGCCGCGCGGGCCTCTTCGGGATCCAGAATCCCGGTTCGAGCGGCCTCGCTGTCGAAGGCCTTGACCGCCGCCGTGCCGGCGATGTCGCCCCCTTCGGTCGGCGTCCCGGTGACGGTCCGGCCGATCGCGCGGCCGTGTCGGTTCGCGGTCAACGCCAGGGGGACGTACGCCGGCTCGCCGGTAACGACGTGTGTCGCCTCGGCGCAGTCGCCCGCGGCGTAGACGTCGGGGACGTTCGTCTCGCGATAGGCGTCTGCGGCGATCGCCCCGGTCTCGCCGAGTTCGATCCCGGCGGCCTCGGCGAGGTCGGTCCGGGGACGAACGCCGGTGCCGAGCAACACCATCTCGACCTCGATGCGATCGTCGGCCGTGACGACCGCTTCGACGCGGTCATCACCCGACAATGCCCGGACCTCGGCATCGAGGTGGAGCACGACGTCTTCGTCTCGGAGGTGCTCGGCGACGTACTCGCTCGTCTCGTCGCTGAACCCCTTCAGGACGCGGTCGCCGCGCTGGAACAGGTTCACTTCGAAGTCGTTGGCCGCCAGCGCCTCGGCCATCTCGATCCCGATGTAGCCGCCGCCGACGACCGCGACCGGACCGGTGCAGTCCTCGAGGTACCGACAGGCCAGTCCCCGGTCGGGCTGCTGGAGGTCCGCGTCGTCGCGCGCTCTGGCGACGTATTCGCGCAGTTCCTTCCCATCGCTCATCGAGCCGAGGGTGTACACGCCCTCCCGGTCGACCCCGTCGACGGGCGGCACCACCGACTCCGCACCCGTCGCGATCAGCAGGTGACCGTACGGCTGGACGACCGTTCCGGACTCGCTCTCGGCGGTGACCGTCCGCTCGTCGGTGTCGATGGCGACGACCTCGTGGCCGGTCCGGAGATCGATGTCGCGTTCCTCCCGGAACTCCTCGGGCGTCACCGAGACGAGATCCTCGAGCGACTGGATCTCCCCTTTGACGTAGTAGGGGAGCCCGCAGGCACCGTAGGACACCCACTCGCCCCGCTCGAAGACGACGATATCGCGGTCGGGAGCGGCACGCCTGGCTTTGCTCGCCGCTGACATTCCCGCTGCGTCACCGCCGACGACGACGAACGGATCGCTCATACCACCACTAGAGCCCAGCGATCCATATAAGTGCTAACTGACAACGCACCGTCAGCGCCAGAGCACTGACGGGAATCGATCGGAGCCGGAGCAGGTCACCACTCCGGCGACGAACGGAACGACCCGGCGTTATCTCCGGCGACGGAGGATCATCACGCCTGCCGCTGCGATCCCGACGATGCCGACGGCGACAGCAGTGGTGGTCGCTGATGCGAAACTGGCCGACTGCGTTTCGTTCCCGTCGGACTGCGACTCGTCGCTGCCGGCGCTAGACTGGGCATCGTCACCTGGATACTCGAGGGCGGCGCGATCGTCGACCGTTTTCTCGAAGTGTGTGTGCACCGCTTCCCCGTCGATGGTCCCTTCCAGGTGGACGACGTAGTCGCCCGCCTCGGTGAAGACGACCGGGGCTTCGTAGACGCCCGGCTCGCCGTACTTGTCGCTGCTCTCGAGGGCTGTCTTCTCGTGACCCTCCATCTGGACCGAGACGGTCAGGTTCTCGGAGACGTTCTCGACCGGGTCGCCCGACTCCGCGTCGACGATCTCGAACTCGAGCCACATCCGCTCGCCGGTGACCAGCGGCTCGTCCGCCCCGCCGAAGGTCACTTCGTTCCCGGCGACAGCTTGGGTTTCGTGAGCCAGGGCCGGCCCGACGGCGCTGATCAGCACTAACGCGGTCACTCCGATTACAAGCAGGTATCTCGTCTGTCTCATCGTATCAGAGACGACGAGCTACGGTATCTATGTCGTTCTGGTTCGATTCTCGGACGGGATTGTAACGAGTCAGACAGGTTCACTGGTGAGGGATCGTTGGCACCGAGAGTCGACGACCGAAAAAGCGGATTCGACCCCGATGAAGATCGCGTCGATGGTGAGTCAGTTGGGACCGATCCGCCGGGGCTGGCGACGCCGTCGTCGGTTCCGACCATGCGTGCGTTCGGTCGGGCTCCGGTGCATACCAGTTCCGGACCCGAACATCGTCGGGGACGCGGTTTAGCTCCGCTCTTCCTCGGAGAGCCGCCACGGGCTCTCGACATCCGTCGCCGCCTCGTCCCTCGAGAGCGGGACGTTGTGATACAGTTGCTCGAGGTGGTCCATGGTGTAGCCGACCGAGTAGCGTTCGACGGCCGCTCTGGTCTCGCGGTCGGTCGCCAAACAGGTCTCGATGGCCTCGACCATCGAATCGAGATCGCCGTACGCGAAGCGCTCGCCGTTGTCGGGACCGATCGTTCGGTCGAACGGCGGCGCGTCGGTGGCCGCGACGGGCGTCCCGCAGGCGTTCGCCTCGAGCGTCGAAAGGCCGAGCGTATCGGCGGTCGAGGCGGTGACGAAGGTGTCGATCGAGGAGTAAAAGGTCGGCAGCTCCTCGCGGGGAAGGAAGTCCCGGAGTTCGACGTTGTCCGGCGCCGCCCGCTCGAGGGAGTCGCGGTACGGCCCCTCGCCGACGATGACGAAGTCGTACGCCGGTAGCTCTTCGGCGGCCCGGAGGATCTCGTTGACGTTTTTCTCCATGCTGAGCCGGCCGCTGTAGCCGATGACGGTCCGATCGGGATACCAGTCCTCCGCGGTGGGCTGGAAGAAGTCCATATCGATCCCGACCGGAAGTTGGACGTGTTCGACGTCGCGCTCGATCCGCTCTGTCGACGCGGTCACGACGTCGAAGCTCCGGAGGAAGGCGTTCTCGCCGGGCACGTACAGCTTCGAGAGCAGCCCCGCGACCGACTCGAGTTTGATGCTCTGGTGGAAGTACTCCTCGAGGGGCGTGTGATGCGTGTAGATCGTCGGCAGATCGTGTTTCCAGGCGTAGTACCGGCCGAGGATGCCGATCGGTGCGGGGCCGTGACAGTGGACGACATCGAGGTCGGGGAGCGTCGACGTCCGTCTGGCGAGCGGGATTCGGTAGCCGGCGTAGAACGGGTTCGGCAGTGATCTGACGGGGAACTCGCGATCGCCGGGTTCGTAGTCGCCGTCGGGATAGACGACGTACACCTCGTGGCCCTTGCGTTCTAACTCCTCGCGCCAAAGCTTGATCGTATACGTTACGCCGTCTATCTCGGGAAAATAGCTGTCAGTAAAGAATCCGATTTTCATTCAGCACACCTCGTCGTACAGCGACCGATATCGGTTCGCGACCGTCGACAGCGAGAACGCCTCGCTGCGGCGGGCGGCGTTCGTTCCGAGCCGGTTCCGGAGCGTCGGATCTTTGAGTCGCTCGAGCGCGTTCGCGAACCCGTCCGCTCCCGCGTCGGCAACCTTCAGACAATCCTCGCCGTCCTCGAGCCACGAGAACGTCTCGATATCCCGGACGAGGAGTGGTTTGCCGGCGGTCATCGCCTCCAGTAGCGCGATCCCCTCGTTTTCCTCGTGGGTCGGGAAACAGAAGATGTCGCCTGCCGCGTACGCACCGCGGATGTCGTCGACGAAGCCGGTGAACGTACAGTTGTCCGGGGCGTCCTCGATCAGGTTCGTCGTCTCCCGTCCCTTCAGAGAGAGATCCAGCGGCCCGAACCACGCGAAGTCGAGGCCCGGCAGCCGACGCGCCAGTTCGACGAACGTCTCGAGACCCTTGCGCTTGATGACGTGGCCGACGAGGAAGACGGTCGGCGGGCTGAGATCGTACCGTTCGCGGTACTCCGCCTCGAGCGACTCGAACCCCTCGAGTTTCTCTCGGTCGACGCCGTTCGAAATGACCGTCGTCGGTACGTCGGTGTAGGTTTCGATGAGGTCCCGGTTGTACTCCGACGGACAGACCAGCGCGTCGGCCAGCCCGTAGGTCCACCGGAGGTAGGGTGACAGCGGTTTCGCGAGGGCGTTGGTAAATCGGAAGCTGTCCCCGAAGTCCTCCGCGGTCACGTGTGTATTCGCGACGACGGGCACCCCCCGCGATCGGGCCCGCTTTGCGTACCAGACCGAGCGCGGCCCCATGAGATTGCAGTGGAACACGTCGGCGTCGAGCGTCGGCTCGACCGTATACTCGAGGTCCAGTCGATCCAGCATCTTCCGCTGGTGGACGACGGACTCGTGAATGCCGCCGGTAACGTGGTCCTCGAACTCGAAGTAGTGGCTGATCTTCATCCCGGATCCCCTGGCTGAATGCGATTACCGCCCGATACACGATCGGTTCGGTCCGAACCGGCGGTCGCTTGCACCGTCCGACCGCGCGGGACTCACTCGACTTCGAGCCACGGTACCTCCATCAGCGGCGGAATGTGCGTTTCGATGTGGTGTTCCCAGACACCCTCTTCGCCGAACGCCTCGCCGTGGTCGGCGGTCACGACGACGCGACCGTCCAGTTCCTCAACCAGATCGGCGACGGACTCGAGCGCGATCCGGAGGTTCTCCTCGTAGAGTTCCAGCGCCGCCTCCCGCGTGCCGTTCTTGACGAGTTCGGTCGGATCGAGTTCGAGCCACAGGCCCGCCTTCTGCGCGAATTCGCTCCCCTCGAGCGTGTTCTCGACTTTCGGCCGGATCGAGTCGCCGAGCGACGAGAGTGCACCACCATCGTCGCCGCCGTCCGTGTCCTTTTCGGCTTCCTCCTGTTTGCGGATCCCCTTCTGGATCTGTTTGAGTTTCTGCCCTTTCCCACGGGAGAGGTAGGGAGCGTGTGGCTGCATGTAGTGAAGCACCGTCCGTTCGGCCTCGGCGACAGCTTCGCGGTTGTTTCGGAACGCCTCCGCAAGGCTCTCGGGCGGGACCGTTCCGAGGTCGTCGTCCCACCCGGACTTCCAGACGTCGAAGACGTCGCTGATGTGCTCCGACGCCGACCATTCGTAGTCGCAACTCGCACCCCACTTGAGTTCGTTTAGCGGAATTCCGAGATCGTTGATGAAGGGGTTCCCCGAGAAGTACGCGATATCGTGCTCGCCGGTAAAGGTCCGATATGCCCACTCCGGCGTCGAGGATCCCGTACTCCAGCGCTTCTCCAAGGTCCCGTCGAGATACTCGTCGTACACCTCGCTGAACACGTCGTACCGACACGCATCCAGCACCAGACAGTAATCCCACTCCGACTCGAGGAAGTGCTGGTCGTCCATTCGTTGCGGCTACCTTTCGATTCGACCCCTGTATTCTTATTGGTTCTTGAAAGTCACCGTTACCGCCCTGATCGGACGGTTTATCGGTTATTACCCCGTTCTACAGCTGATCGATGCGGCGGTCACTCGAGATAGCCGAGTTCGCGCAGCCGATCCCGAGTCGCTTCGTCGGCCTCGGCGAAGGCGTCCGACTCGTCGGCGGACGGGTCGCTCGGAGCATCCCACGCGCCGCCGACGGCGTCCTCGAACCGGGCGAGCGCCCGTTCGGTCGCGGCGACGATGTCGTCGTCGGCCGGATCGACTGGCGACTCCTCGCATGGATCGGCCGCGAGCCGATACCCTTCGTCCGCGACGAGATCCGCGCGGACGTACTTGGCGTCGGTACTGCGCGCGGCCCGGAATCGCGAGTAGGCCCGGTGGTCCGCCGGGAGCGTGATGCCGGCCTCGCTGGCCTTCTGCTCCAAGTGGTGGCGTTCGATGACCGGTTGGGCGTATTCCACGAAGGCGTACTCGGTCCCGTCGCGCCCGTCGATGACGGCTCGCTGGCCCGGGTCCGGATCCGCGACTTCGTCGAAGGCCCTGTACTCGCTCGAGAGCAGCGAGCGTGTCGGATCGCGGGCGACGGGGCCGTTTTCCGTCCCGGACCCGACGGCCCCGGTGGGCTCGACGGCCAGCGCATCGAGGGTCGTGTGATAGAGATCGAGCAATTCGACGAGTTCGTCGCGCCGCTCGGTCCCGATGGCGGGATGTTTTACCAGCAGCGGGACGTTGATCAGCTCGTCGTAGAGGGCGAACTCGTGGCCGTAGAGACCGTGTTCGCCGTGGAGTTCGCCGTGATCCGAGCAGACGATGACCGCCGTCTCCGCCCACCGGTCGGTCGCGCGCAGCCAGTCGAACAGGCGTCCGAGTTCGGCGTCCATGTGGGCGATCTCGGCGTCGTACAGTCCGCGAATGGCCGCCCACTCTTCGTCGTCGATCTCCCGGATGCCGGCGTTGTACTCCTTCGAGTTCTGGCAGACGGCGTCCGGATCGACGCCGGGCGCGAACGTCTCACGATACGTCGCGGGCGGATAGTAGGGCAAATGCGCGTCCATCAGGTTGACGAACGCGAACCAGCCGCGGTCGCTCTCGCTGCCGTCGATGAACGACGTCGTCCGATCGATGACCGACGGCGTCTTCGTGTCGGCCCCGTCGCCGCTGGCCAGCCGCTCGTGGGCCATCGCCCCGAGCCTGACGAGCGTCGACGCCAGTTCGCGCAGATAGTCGTTGTCGTTGACGACCCGCCATGCGCCCGCCAACGGCCCGGAGAGTACGTCCCGAGGGAGGATTTCGAAGAACGAGTCGTGTTCGTCGAACCCGTCGGTCAGACCGGTGTAGGGCGTGATCCAGGCGTTCGAGGAGAAACACGCCGTTTCGTACCCCGCAGCCGACAGGACCGACGCGAGAGTCGCGGCGTCGTCGAGGTACGGACTCCCCTGATCGGCCCCGTGCTGGCTCGGATAGCGCCCGGTGAACAGCGAGGCGTGGACCGGCAGCGTCCACGGTGCGGGCGCGACCGCCGACTCGAAGACAGTGCTCTCCGCGGCGAACCGGGAAAGGACCGGCGTCGTCTCCCGATCGTATCCGTACGGCCCGAGGTGATCCTTCCGGACCGTGTCCAAGACGACGAACAGGACGTTCGACGGCGGCGTCTCGTCTTGCCTCTCGCGGCCCGCTGTGTGTCCTCGAGTCGTCGACCGCGAGTCCACCCCGTCGTTGGCAAGCGGAGACGACGCTACCGGGTGCGCGAAATCGGTCATCGGACCACTGGGCCACTCGGCGGGCCGACAATTCGTTATAGAGCACGTACAGCGTGAAAACCGCGTATACTCCGTCGTAGTAAGTTGTTGAGCCGCAGCGGTCGTCGTCGTCGCACCCCGGGCTCGATTGACAATCCCGGATTACAGCCGTTCCGGAGCGACCGCGGGCGTCGGAGCGAGTTCGACCGCGAGCCCGTCATCCGATCGACGAACGACTGACACCGATCAGACGTTTCAAGTCGGACGACGATCCATATCAGCTATGGACGAGCGAAGCCGGCGCGCGTTTCTCATCGGCGTCTTCGGAGCGATCGCAGTCCTCGCCGTCCTGTTTTTCGTCGTTGGTGCGCGCCCGATTCTCGACGCGCTGCTCTCGGCCGACCCCGCCCTCGTCGCGGCGACGTTCGGCCTCGCGATCTGTTGGCTCGCCGCCTGGAGCCTGATGCTTCGAACCGTCCTCGCCACGCTCGGCGTCGAGGTACCGCTCGTCAAGTCGTTTTTCGTCTACGCCGGAGCCGTCTTCGCCAACAACGTCACCCCGTTCGGCCAGGCCGGCGGCGAACCGGTCGCGGCGCTGCTCATCTCGCGGGTCTCCGACTCGCGTTACGAAACCGGGCTCGTCGGAATCGCCAGCGTCGACGTCCTCAACGTCATCCCGTCGATCTCGCTCGTCTTCGTCGGCGTCGGGTACTACGCGACCACCGCCGCCGTCGGCGACCGCCTCGAGACGGCCGTCGGATCGGCCGTCGTGTTGCTCGGTGCCATCACGATCGCGATGGTGCTCGTCTGGCGGTTCCGGGAGACGATCATCGAGCGACTCCCGGCCATCATCGCGCCCCGCATCGGGCGACTCGGCCTCGAACGGTTCGATTCCGAGACGCTCGAGGACGACCTGACGGACCGAATGGGGCGGTTCTTCGAGAACATCGAGCGGATCGCGACGAACCGATGGCGCCTCGGCGCGATCATCGGACTCTCGCTGTGTGGGTGGCTCTTCCAGGTCGCGGCGCTGCTGGCCGCGTTTGCCGCCTTAGGGCACAGCGTTCCGGTGTACGTCCTGTTGTTCGCGATTCCGCTCGCAAATATCGCCGGTGCGGCCCCGCTCCCGGGCGGCCTCGGTGGGATCGAGGCCGCGTTCGTCACGCTGCTGGTCCCGACGACGGGTGTCGCGGCGTCGGTCGTCACGGCGGCCGTCCTGCTCTTCAGGGGCGCGTTCTACTGGCTGCCGATCCTCATCGGCGGCGCGTCCGTATCCGCGTTCGGCATTCGGACCGTCACCTAAGCGGGTCGGTCCCGAGCAGTTAACCCGCCGGGAACCCGAGGACGAACGACCGATTGCAATGTACCGGGACGGCCACGCCGGATTCAACGCGCTCCTGTACGCGCCCGTCCTCCCCGTGATCAGCGCCGGCTACTCGCTCGAGGTGGCGCTCTGGGGTGCGGTGCTGATACTCGCCGCGGCGACCCTTCCCGACTTCGATCAGGGGCTTCCGTGGATCGACCACCGCGGGCCGACGCACACCGTCTGGTTCGCCCTGCTGGTCGGTCTGGGTGCCGGTGCCGGAACGATACTCGTCGCTCGCTGGGGATTCGGCTCGGGTGGCGAGTTCGGGTTCGGGTTCGGGTTCGTCGTAGGGACCTGCGGTATCCTCGCCCACCTCGCGGGGGACGTCGTGACGCCGATGGGAATCAGCCCGTTTGCGCCCGTCTCGCGGGTCCACGTGACCCTCGACTGGTTCAAATCGAAAAACGCGCGGGTCAATCGGGCGTTCCTGCTCGCCGGCACGATCGCGTTGTTCGCGGCACTGCTTCTGGCGATCGGCCACTCCACAGCGGGTGCCCCGGCGGGATGAGCGACCGATCCGCTCGAGCGGCGATTCCAAGCGCGGTTATGTGATCCACGAGACGTCGTCAGTTCGGGACGCGAGGACACCGATCGAGAGCGCCCAGAGCAGGACCGTCCCGATCGGACCGTGTACGTCGAGGCCCGCGTTCCAACTCAGCCGCAGCGGGAACAGCCACGGCACGCCCATCGTCGAGAGCGAATCGATCACGATGTGTGATCCGAGTCCGAGGGCGACGGCGAGCGCGACCGATCGCCGTCTGGAGACGGCGTACGCGCCGCCGACGACCGCCAGCGCGAACAGCGGGGCGTGTGTGATGCCGCGGTGAACGAACGGCCACCCCCAGTCCGCCGGAAACAGGAAGTCAGCGTCCGGCGCGAACCCGAACCCGAGGCCTAACCACGCCCCCGTTCGCTGGTCGACGCCGGTGAAGCCGCGAACGAGCGCGTAGCCGACGACTGCATGCGTTACGAACGCCACGGAGAGAAACAGTAGCCGCCCGATGTCCATCGATGCCTCCCCCTACGGCCGTCCGTCAGGTATAGTTTGTGTCGTTGACAGCAGTGTCATCGGCTCCGATCGAAGCGCGTCGAAACTTACGCAGGTAGCAGGCGCAAGCCGATGATTTCAGTCGTCGAGCGGAGTCAGATCCGAGACGGACGACTGGCATGGTCCCGCTACAACTAACGGAGACGCCGGACTGGCTCGAGTCGCTGTTCACGTCGGAGCTGGGGTTCGTGGTGTTGTTCGGGATCTGCGTCCTCGAGGGCGCGATGTTGTTGCGGTTCATGCCGAGCGAACTCGTCGTCCCGGCTGCGCTGGCGCTGATCGGGTCGTCGATCGTCGAGGCCGTCGCGATCGTCGTCCTCGCGGTCGTCGGGACGACGGTCGGACAACTCCTCCTGTTCGGGGTCGTCCGACGGGCGGGCCGGGAGTACGCCCTCCGGACGCGCTGGGTCCCGATCACCGAGTCGCGGCTCGAGCGGTTCGACGGCTGGTTCGACCGCTGGGGTCCGCTGGCCGTGCCGGTGAGCAATACGCTGCTGTTCGTCCGGGGGCTGCTCACCGTCCCCGCCGGCCTCTCCGAGATGGACCGGCGCTCGTTTCTCGTGCTGTCGGCGGCCGGCTCGCTGTCGTTCCAGTCGATCCTCGCGGCCCTCTACCTACTCGGCGGCTATCTCCTCGTCTGACGGCATCGGGACCGCGTCTGGGCCCGGCGCCCGGCGACGGAACCGCGATTTCTCGAGGGCGGTGGGCGGATCGACCGAAAACGAGACGGAACGAAGCGGGCAAGAGAACGGGTTCGAACATCGCCGGTAGCTACCATTCGGCATAGGTGAGATACTCGACGCCGTCGTACTCGAGGAGCCAGGTACCGTAGAACTCATCCTCGCGAATGCCCTCGTGCTCTCGAATCCGATCGACCACCGACCGGAAGGCATCGTCGTCCTCGAAGTAGCCCTCGCCGATCGCCTCCTCGACGACCGCGCGTTCGGCGTCGGAGAGGCCCGCGAGCGTGAACAGGTACCGCGCTCGAACGCGATCGGCGAACGGGTCGACGCCGGACACGACGTCGGTCACCTCGTATCGGTACTCGGTCTCGGTGGTGGTTCGTGAATCGACCGTAACCCGATACCGACTCCCGTCGTGGACGACGATGTCGTACTGCTGCTTCGGAACGAACACCGACTCGGTCCCGACATCCGCCGCCGTTCCGTAGTCGACGCCCATGTCGTCGCCGTCCTGATTGGGTGGGTCAGTTGCCGAGACGATCGGGGCGAGTCGCTGGCGATCCACGTCGGGGAGGTCGTCGTAGTCGATTGCACCGAGTTCCGTCGTCGAATCGACCGGGTCGAAATCGATGCGAACCTCGTAGACCGTCACCGGCTCGCTCTCGAGTCGCGTCTCCGAGACGTCGTAAAAGGAGTCGTCGATCCGGACCGTGTCGGTGCGGTCGAACAGTTCGGACCGCCCCCTCCGCACGGCCGAACCGTTCTCGCTGGCGGCCGACACGAGCGTGTACTCCTCCGAACCGGGTTCGGCCGTTATCGAAACCGTATCCGCGATTTCGTCCGCCGTCGCGTCGTCCATATCGAGGACGACGGCCGGATGGCCGCAACCGGCGATCGGGACTGCGAGGCAGACCGCCCCGCTTGCGAGGACCTGGCGACGGTGCATGCCCCGCTTGACAGACAGGAAAAACGAAAGGCTTCCGGTTCCCTTTTCGTGGCCTCCTCGACGGCGGAACGGGACCCGACTCGCCGCCCCCGTGGCCTCAGTCGCCCTCCCGATAAACCGGCAGCCGAAACCCGATCCCGGCGTCGCGGAGTTGCCACCTGACCTCGAGCCCAGCCCAGAGCAGTCCCGTCAGGATCCCGATGGCGCCCACCGCGAACTCCGAGGGTCCCATCCAGACCGGCGTCGCAAAAAGGAGGGCGTTGTAGATCCGGTGGGGGAGTACCGACCGAATGAACTCCCCCAGAACGCCGAGCGGATCGATCCCGAGGACATCCCCGCCGTCGTCGTCGCCCCCAGTTTCCGTCCGCGACTCGAGGCCGAGTTCCCGGGCGCTGTGCCCGCCCGCACTCTCCGCGCCGGTCTCGAGGCGTTCGGCGTCGTAGGGGAGCGTGGATTCGACCTGCCAGACGATCTCGCCGGTATCGTCGATTTCCATGACGCGGTTGCCGTGCGTGTCGGTGACGAGCGTGTTCCCGTTCGGTAAGCGGTCGGCGTCTCGCGGCCACTGCATCCGGTCGTCTGCCCACTCCCAAGTGCGGGTCCACGCGCCGTTTTCGCGCTGGAACTCCTGTACGCGGCCGTTCTCGGAGTCGGCGACGACGATGGCCGGCCCGCCGCGACTCTCGGGGATGTAGTCGGGATTGTGCTGCTCGTACTGGATGTCGTACTCGTCTTCGGCACCGAGCGTCCAGTCCTCGAGAAGTCCCTCCTGCCGGTCGAGGAAGACGACCTGATCCTGATTGCGCAGGCTAGCCATGATCCGGCCCGCCATCTCGCCGCGTTCGATGTACTCGACATCGTTGATATGCGCCCAGTCGCCGGGGTACCCGCCGCCACCCTCGACGGGGAAGTCGCTTTGGGCGTCCCAGAGCCACTCGACGATTTCCGTCTCGGTGTTCACGACGAACACCTGATCCGCGACGATGTCGGCGACGACGACGTGGGTCTCGTTGATGCGATCCGCGTCGTGCCACTCGCCGGCGGTCTCCTTGTAGTCGTAGCGCTCGTAGAGCACGTCGACTTCGCCGGTCGAGAGGTTCGCACGCTCGATGACGTTCAGCGCACAGGGCGGATCGGAACAGGTCGGTCCCGCGGTGTGGATCGTGTCCGTCGCGGTGTACTCGACGGTCAGCGGTTCGCCCTCGACCGGGTCGGCGTCGAAGTACTTCGTCCGCGTGTTATTGTAATAACTGACCTCGCCGTCCGGCGCGTACGCGGTGATCGTTCCCGCCCGGCCCGACTCGGTGACGACCGTGTGGTTCCCCGTCGGCGGCGCGTCCGGAACGTCCTCAGCCGACGCCGTCGAGAGACTGTTCGTGGACGCGGCGGCGACCGCGGCCGCCGAGAGGAGGATCACAACGACGAACGCGACCCGGAGTCGATTTCGCGAGAGGTGCGAGCCGGCGCGAGCGAGCGCGGCGTGCGATCGGGCAAACATCTCACTCCCTACTCCCCCGTCGTCCGGGGTAGCATTGTTCGTCGTTTGCAACTCCTGACAGTCGCGTCCGGCGACCGATCGGCATTGACGATCCCGCCCGGCGCAGTCAGTCGTCCACTTCGGCCTCTCTCGTGGTGAGGACTGGTACCGGCGACGTCCGGATCACGCGCTCGGTGAAACTCCCGAGGAGGTGACGGTCGAGTCCGGTGTGACCGTGGGTCCCCATCACAACGAGGTCGATCCCCTCCCCGTCGGCGTACGACGCGATTTCTCGCGGGACCGACCCGGTTCGAATGGTGGTCTTGATCTCGTCGACGCCCGCTCGTCGAGCGGTCGCTTTGGCCTCGTCGAGCACCCCCTGTACGTTCTCCTCGAGTTGTTCGGGGAGCGACGTCGATCCCGCATCGATCACCTCCGGCAGTTCGTCGACGACCGACAGCAGGTGTAACGTCGCGCCGTGGCGTTCGGCGAGCGCAGAGCCCACCTCCAATGCCGCCCCCGCGTGGTCGCTCCCGTCGGTCGGGACGAGCACGTCGGTGTAGGGGTACGTCCGCGTCGCGTCCTCGGCCGCGCGAACGGTCACGACGGGGACCGAGCACTGGTTGACGACGGCGTCCGTAGTGCTCCCGAGGACGTATTCACTGATGCCGCGTCGCCCGTGGGCACCCATCACGACGAGGTCGAACTCGTTCGTGGTGGCATAGTCGGCGATCACGGTTCGCGGGTCACCCTGCACGACGTTCGTCGCGACGGACACGCCCCGGTCCGCCGCCAACGCGGCGGCGTCGTCGAGGATGTCCGCCCCCTCTAGCTCGAGGGCATCGACGACATCGGTGCCGAGTCGGGTCAAACTCGGCTCGTTCGTGTCGGCGACGTAGAGCAACTGGACCGTCGCGTCCCGTTCGGCGGCGATAGCCAGCGCGTGCTCGAGGGCCGCCCTCGCAGGGTCGCTTCCGTCGGTCGGGACGAGTATTCGACTAATCACGGGTTCGGGTTCAACGTCGATCCGCTTACGTTTAGTGGAAAAACGAGCGGCGGTCAGCAGGTGCGGCGGTCGAGCGTCGTCGCTGGCTGCTGGATGCGATAGCGAGTTACATGGGAGTTCACTCGCACGTGACCGACTCGGCAACCTCGATGCTCTCCTCCTTCGAGAGGTCACCGGAGACGCTGTATTTGGTGGAGTCACAGTTCACGTTCAGGACGGACGTGGCGGTCCCCTCGTATTCGAATTCCGCATAATAACCGGTGTGATCGCCGATCTCGACTGCTTCGTATCTGTCGATCTCGTCGTAGTTGTCGTCGGTCGCGCTGCTCTGGCGTTTCGTGACGTGGAACACGTCGTCGCCGTCAGTCACGTACTGGAGCGAGACCATCGAGAAATCGGTGTTTTCGATGATGCTCCCCTCCGCGAAATGGTATCCTTCGGGAACGGCAGGCGAGGGCACCGACTGCGTCGCGTTCGCCCGGAGCTCGGAGAGCGAATCGTAGGTCGTTCGATCGGGCAGCGAGTTGTCCAGCGTTTCCGCGTCCGCTGGGATGTCGATCGTGAACCGGTCGTCGGCGATCGGCTCGTTCAGGCTGACGTTTTGGATATCCACGACCATCTCGTACTCGTAGTTCTCGCCGCTGGCGTCGTGTGCCAGTTTGGTGGGGAAGTAGGTGTCCGTATCGAGCCAGAGAGTCGTGTCGGTGGAGTCAGCCATCGTATCGGTTTCCGTCGGGGTCACGGCCAGGCGATAGGTCTCCTCGCCGTCGATCGTCTCTTGCCCTTCGTAGGTGAATTCGTTTTCAGTGACGAGTCGGTCGATCGATGTCTGGAGACCCGTCTCGCCGGTGCGATCGAACCGGCTGACCTGGTTGTTCTCGACGTCGTAGGTTACCGTCTCGCTGTCGTTCCTGACGGTGATCGTTTCCATCCGCTCGGAGTTGGTTTCCGTCCGAACGCGGTCGTTCTCGACATCGATCCACAGTCGATTTTCGACGGACGACGTCCGGTTGCTATCGAACGTCATGTTCATTTCGTAGGTCATCACGACCGTGTCCAGCGAGGACATGCGGTCCGTGAACGTCTCGACGACCTCACCGTCGGCGGGCGGTGAATCGGCGGCGTCCGTCGCCGTCGACTGCGGCGCTTGCGTGGGCTGTTCGACAGTTGTGGGCTGGCTGGCGATCGCGCCCGCCCCGGTCGCTACGCTCGAGAGAACGAGCAGCGATCCGAGGGTGACTGCGATCAGCGCAGTACGGAGTGAGTCGGGAACCATTGCATCTCCCTCTCGACTCGCTAGTCGTATAAATAGAGCCAGCGACATTCCGGATCTGAACGCACCACCCAAAATATAAGTATACTCGAATGTTTGAATAAAAGTTAGCTAGACACTGTATCGGTAATAGTTGCCGTGATTCGGGCCCGTGAGGCTACTGGTGGTCGGTGGGACGGCGGTATCGGCCGTTCCGCTCCGCGGCTGTGCAGCGTCTCTGCTCGTCGTCCGCTGGCAGCGGTTCGGGTCGGTGATCGGTTTCGTCGCGGACCCCAGGAAGTCGTCGCGTGCGTAGCCGCTCCAACGACACTCGGAGAAACGTTACGCGGATTCGACGCGAATCTCGCCGTCCGCAGTGACAGTGACCAGACAGTCGCTGTACTCGAACGTGACCGATCCGTCGGATCGAAGTCCATTCGCCCGGGGTTCGAACAGTCGCTCGAGCGCGTCGGCGTTGATCGAGTAATGGAGCGGCTCGAGTTCGGTAACGGCTTCGTCGCGGAACGTTGCGACGGCGTCCGCTACGGCAACGCTTAGCGGTTCGTCGTCGAGTCGATCGTACTGCACCGAATAGTGATCCTCCATCGCCGTCGATGGTGATCGTGAACTCATTTCAGTCATTGGTAATACGTATCCCCAGTACGTCCGTGGGAAGCTACCCATCCGTTCACGAGTTGTCGCAAAGAGCCTGATCGTTAACTGTGTAATGACTGCCGATTGAGGTGGTTAATCAGTTAACCCCCGTCGTGGTCGATCCCTCGAACAGCGCCGCGAACAGTTTCCGTTCGGCGGACCGAACGTGCTTGTGGAAGGCGGGCGACGAGATGCCGAGCGACGAGGCGATCTCTTCGCCGTTGGCCCGCCGGGGCCACTCGAAGAACCCGCCGTGGTAGGCCGTCTGGACGACCTCGTGCTGTCGATCGGTGAGTCGCTCGAGCAGGGTGCTGCGCGCGGGGCCGCCGAGCGTCGACCGGTTCGCGGTCGACTCTTCGCGTCGAGCGACCAGCGACACCGCCGGACCGCTTCGAGAGATACCCGAGAGGACATCGCGGACCTCGGCCGTCTCCGGAACGTCGATGATCGCACGCCCGCCGGAGGGGTCCGCACCGAGTTCCCGCAACCGGGCTCCGTGGGCATCGACGATCGAGCCGAGGAAGGGCTCAGTCAGTCGTACCTGGAGGAGCATCTCGTCCTCGTGCTCGGCGATCGTCGACACCGCGGCGACCCCGTCGATCGCGGACCGATCGACGGTCACCGCGGGATCGTCCGCCGGGTCCTCGACGGCGACGAAAACGATCTGCGACCCGTCGGCCCGTCTCGTTGCACCCTCGTACGTGAGTGCATCGTCGAGCACGTCCGCGAGCCGACACAGGGTCGCGTCGGCGGCGATCTCGAGTTCGACTTCGGTGTGGTCGTCGCCGACGAGCGCGTTCTTTCGTTTGACGGCGTCGATCGCGTAGGCGATGGTTTCGCCGAGTTCGGCCAGCATCGACCGCAGCGTCTCGTCGAACGCGTTCCGTTCCTCGCCGTAGATCGACAGGACGCCGTAGAGGAAGCCGTCGTAGACGAGCGGCACTGCGTACGCGGACTGGAAGTTTCGCGACAGTGCCTCGCCCCGCCACTCGCCGTCGTGGATCGACTCGGCGACGTTGTCGACGTAGACCGGATCCCGCGTGCGAGCCGCCCGTCCCGTCGGTTCGGCGGCCGACTCGGCGACCGTCGTCACCGCAACGGCATCGAGATATCCCCGATCTGACCCGGCGCGGGATCGCGACCGGAGTTCGTTCCCGCTCGGGTCCGGCTCGCCGATCCAGGCCAGCGAGCACGACTCGAGGTCCGCGAGACGCTCGGGAACGCCGCGTTCGATCTCGGCTCGGGAGTCGGCCAGCAGGAGGTGCTGTTCGATCTCCTGGCGCACCTCGTTGGCGGCGTTGAGTCGCTCGAGGTGTCTGTTTTGCCGCTTGAGTTCGTGCTCACGGTCGTGGAGTCGGCGCGTCCGACCGATTCGATCGAGCGCGGCTTCCGCCGTCGCCGCGAACAACTGAACGAGTTCGACGGTGTCCTCGTCGTACTCGCCGGCGGCAGTCGACAGGGCGACCAGTACCCCGTGTTCGCCAAGCGGAACGTAGAGCCCGCTCCGTGCGGCCGTCGCCTCGTCGTAGACGTTGTGTTTGCCGCTGATATCGTCGTAGACGGCCGATTCGCCGGTAACGAACGCCTCCCAGGCGATGCTTTCGTCGGGCCGGAGCCGCGATGGCGGATCGAGCGCGGGCTCGAGGGTCGGCGAACGCGCCTCGGCGACGAGTTCGTTGTGCTGGTCGTCGTACCGGTAGACGACGCTGTCGAGGCCCAGTACGTCGGTCGCGACGTCGATGATGTACTCGGAGGCTGCCTCCTTCGAATCGACGCTCAGCAGATGGCTGGTCGCCTCGTGTAACGCGTTGAGCGTCTCCTGGTACTGCACCCGTTCGGTGACGTCGTTCGCGACGCCGAGAACCCGATCGACGGCCCCGCCGTCGTCCGTGATCGGCCGATACCACGCCTCGAAGACCCGGTCCCCGAGCGGTCGCTGCGAGTGGACCGCCTCCCCCTCGAGCGCCGCCCGGATGTCGGCACGGGCGTCCGGATACTCCGCAAGCAGGTCGGTAAAGGACTGCCCAACGATGTCGGTCGAGTCGAACCCGAGGTTCGTGAGCCCGCGTCCCTCCGAGAGCGTGAACGTTCCCTCGTCGTCGAGGACGAACAACACGACCGGGACGTTCTCGACGAGGGTCTGCAGGCGTTCCGTCCGTTCGGTCAAGTCCCGTTCCCGTTCGACGCGCTCGGTCACGTCCTGCCAGTAGACGGAGAGCCCCGCCGGCGACGGATAGAGACGGGCCTCGATCCAGCTGTCACAGCGCTCCAGATACCCCTCGAACGTGCGGCGTTCCTGGTGCTCCATCGCTTCGAGCGCTTCGCGCTGGAATATCGTTCCTTCCAACTCCGGGAACACGTCGAGTATCCGCCGACCGAGCAGATCGGACCTGGTGAAATCGAGGTGCTCGAGGGCGCGGTCGTTGACGTACGTGAACCGCCAGTCCCCGTCGAGGGCGTAGAACGCGTCGGTAACCCGTTTGAACGACTCGTCTAGCTCCTGTTCGATGCGGTGGTGCTCGGTGATATCCCGAATCGAGGCGACGATGCCATCGACGATACCGTCATCGAGTCGATTCGTCAGAACGGCTTCGTGGACGTACCAGTACCCATCGGAATGTTGGCACGTGTATTCGATGGTCCGCGTCGTTCCGCAGTCGGCCGCGCGGATGGCGTCGAACTCGTCGGCCACCGACTGGCTGTCGTCGGGGTGGACGTGCTCGAGGATGTCGTTGCCGCAGAGTTCGTCCGTCTCGAACCCGCCGACGCGCTCGACCGACGGACTGATGTACGTAATCTCGCCGTCGGTGTCGACGACGAGCAGGAGATCGGACGACTGTTCGATCAGCGTCTGGTACCACTCCGCCTGCCGCGTCTTCGATCGCCGTATCGCGGCGAACTCGACCGCCCGCCGGAGCCGCCGAACCAGGATCGCCGGCTCCTGAATCGTCGTCTTGGCGATCACGTCGGGATCGCCACGGAGGTCGTCGAGCGACTCGATGCGGGTCGGATCGGCGGCATAGACGACGGGAGCGGCCTCGCCGACGATACCGAGAACGTCCTGGTCGTCGGTCAGGACGCAATCGACCTCGTCGAGCCGATCGTCGGCGAGGTCGGCTAGGGTCGGGACCGCGTCCATCACGGCTACCGATTCGTCGGCGAGCCCCGCCGTCGCCCCCTGCATCCACTCGGAGGAGCCGACCGGGAGGACTCGGACCGGGGTCGTCTCACCGTCCTCGAGACCGCAGGTCATAGTGTTGCGTAAACGGGAACGAATAAAAAGCCCGCGTCGGCTCAGGTGCGGCTCACTCGAGGGAAAGCGGCGCGTGCTCGACTCGGTAGCCGTCCTCGATCCCGTCGACGGCGCGCACCTCGCGCAGACGAATCCCGCGTTCCATCTTGGTGACGACCGGGGTGTCGTAGTAGTCGGCCTCGTACTCGAATCCCGTCCCCTCGTCTCGTCGGCGGTCGACGAACGACCGGTGGCGCTCGAGGCGCGCACGACCGACCGACCGCGACAGCGCCGGCACCTCGTCGACGCCGTCGTCGAACACCGCGAGGAAGGCGCCCTCGAGTTCGGAGCCGACGGAGTGCCGACCGGCACACATCGCCGCCAGCGTGGTCGTTCCCGTGCCCCAGAACGGGTCGAGGACGGTGTCGCCGTAGGCCGAGTACATACAGATCAGCCGATAGGGGATCTCGAGCGGGTAGGCCGCGGACCGCTCGCGGAGGTCGTCGTCGGCCGACCCGTCGATCGACTGTAGCTCGCCGGTTACGTCGGTCCAGACGTCGGTAAACCAGCGGTTGCGTTCCTCCCAGAAATAGGCGGCCTCGTAGCGCCGGTCGGCCCGCGGTTCGAACTCGCGGCTCCGAGCTCCCTTCCTGAAGACCAGAATGTACTCGTGTTCCAGCGTGACGTAGGCGTTCGGCGGGATCATCCCGCTGCCCATGAACTTGGCCGCGCTGTTTGCCGGCTTTCGCCAGAGCACGTCCGGAAGCGGTTCGAACCCTCGCTCCTCGAAGGCCTCGAGCACGCGCGCGTGATTCGGATAAACGCGGAAGCTGCCGTCGACCGACCGGGTCGCGTCGCCGACGTTGATGCAGGCGATCCCGCCGTCGACCAGGACGCGCTCGAGTTCGTCCCAGACGCACTCGAGTTGGGCGTGCATCGCCTCGAAGGCGTCGTAGCCGTCCCCGGCTGCCAGCGCGTCGCCGATCGCGGGATCGAGTTCGGTAAACAGGTCGTCCCACATTTCGATCATCGGATACGGCGGGGAGGTCACGACGAGTTCGACGGACTCGTCGTCGACTGCCGAGAGATCCCGGGAGTCGCCGACGAACACGCGATGGGTCGTCTCCATTGGCTCACACTGTCGGCGTGGCTCCCTTATCTCCTTCGTCAAGGCGACGGCTCGAGCCGCAGGCGGGAGACACGGCGGTCCCGAGACGACGGCACGGACGCGACGCGACAACGGGACACCGGTCCGGAAACGCGACGAGCCCGCGCCAAAACAGGTCTGCTACGGTACGCCCACCGGCGGTGATCGCTACTCCTCCGTTTCCTCGTCGGTCTCCTCGCTCTCGGCCGTTTCGATCTCCGATTCGGCTTCGTCCTCGTCGTCGATCTCCCCGCTCGTCGCCGGTTCGAACTCCTCGATCGGCTCCCACTCCTCTTCCTCGCTGGACGAGAGGCGACGCCGGAGCACCACGGCCCCTACGACGGCACCGACCGCCAGGAGGAGTTTCGGGAGTCGCGAACGAGATCCGTCTTCGGTCTCCTCGGATTCACTGGGCATTTTGGATGTCGTCTCGGTCGATTCGTCGGGCGTTTCCATTACGTCTTCGATGAGTTTCGGTTCCGCTAGCTCCTCGATCGGCGACTCCTCGAGTTCGGGCGACTGCCGCCCAACCAGAAAACCGACGGCCGCACCGAGGCCGAACAGCGCCCCCGCAAGCGGCAGGCGGCCGCCGGAACTGGAGCCGTCCGCTTCCTCGACGGCCTCGAGAATCGACTCGCGCATCGGCGATTCCATCCCCTTAGTGACCGCTTCCTTGACGAGGAGTTCCGAC
The DNA here is from genome assembly GCF_000731985.1 of Natrinema altunense. Lineage (GTDB taxonomy): Archaea > Halobacteriota > Halobacteria > Halobacteriales > Natrialbaceae > Natrinema > Natrinema altunense. Next base: position 8,918 of record NZ_JNCS01000014.1, on the reverse strand, counting down.
AACGTGTCGTCTTGTTGTTCCATCTCGGGCATTAATCCGCCACGACCACACCGCCGTACATAGTTCTATTCCCCGTTTCCGTGAGCCGCCCGGCTCCGGCGCGGCGTATTCAGCCGTTACTCACTGCGGCGGGGCGGCCAACACCACTCTACCGCCGCGCCGCCGCGGCTCCGACGACCATCGCGAGCCGCGGTTTTCGGCGGCCGTTCGTCCCGATCGAGCACCCGTCGCGATCGATAAACCGGGGGCTTCCCGCGGTATAAGATCGTCTCGACGCGGCGCGTCGCCGCTCGATCGGGAGAACGCCTTCCATAACGAAAGGGATCGGGCGGAAACCGATCGTGATATGAGCGTCATCCGCCAGCCGGAGGTGCTCGGCCGAACGACGCGACGGCGCGTCGTCGGCGTCACCGCAGCGCTCTCGGCTGCGGCCCTCGAGACCGTCGGCGTCGGGCTCTGGTTCGGTCTCGTGGTCGGCTCGCGGACGACGGCGACCGCGCTGGCGGGGCTGGGCGTTCTCTTCTGCGGGGCGCTGCTCAGAACGGGCGTCTTCGGTGCGACGGTTACCGACCTCGAGACCCTCGTGGAACCAATCCGGCTCGGTGCGGCGCTCGTGCTGACGGCCGGCTGGATCGGCTGGCTGTTCGTCGCCGAACTGATCGGAGGGGGCGTCGGTATCGCCGTCGGAACGGCCGTTCTCGCGGGCATCCTCACCGGACAGTTCGCCCTCGAGCGCCGCGCGTTTCGACCGCGGCCGGGCGACGGGGCGACGGTCGTCCCGGGACTGGTGCTGGCCGCCGGCGCATCGGTCCTGCTCACGACGGCCTGGTTTTTCGACGGGGGACTCTCCTCACCGCCGCTCTCGCTGGGGCTCACGACGGTCGTCGTCGAAATCACCGCCCTGCACGTCGGAATCCTCGTCTTTGCTCTCTCGAGCGCTTTCGCCCACCAGCGCCGATTGCAGCGCGCGCTCGATCCCTGACGACGCGCTCACTTCCCCTGTGCGCCCACGTTCTGATCGCTCTCGAAGGAGTCCGGGTCCGGTTCGATCCTCGCGTACTGGACCGCGCGCCGACCCAGCGTTCGGACCCGTTTCTCGAGGGCCGGATCGATGAACTCGCCGTCCTCGAGCGCCGCGCTCGCGTTCGGCACCGCCGCCTCGTGGGGAATCACCCACGCGTTCAGCGCTCGACAGACCGAGCGCATGTGCTCTACGGCCGTGACGGGGAAGGCCCCGCCCGAGACCGCGAGCAGCCCGACGGTCGTGTCCGCGAACTCGTCGAAGCCACAGTAGTCGAGCGCCGTCTTGAGCGGCGAGGCGTAGGAGCCGTGGTACATCGGCGAACCGAGGATAATGGTATCCGCCGCACGAACGCGCTCGGCCAGGCGTTCGGCATCCCCCGCGTCTTCGCGGTCGCGGTCCGCGTCGAAGATCGGTAACTCGTACTCCCGGAGATCGAGCAGTTCGGTGGTCGCACCCGCCCCTGCGGCGGCGTCGAGGACGGCCTCGAGCGCGGTCCGCGTGTGGCTCTCCGCGCGGAGACTGCCACAGAGTGCAGCCACGTGGACATCGCTGTCGCTCATGCCCGTTCCGACGACCGGCAGCGGGAAAAGACGCCCGAAAAAACCGGTCGCTGTGACGAGCGTGATCCGACGCGGTGGGTTGTCTCGATCGCCCGATCCGACGCCCATTTCTCTCGGGAATTCGAACGGGTCCCCGTGCAGTCGCTCCTCTCCGTGCTGCTCGAGGAAGCGCTCCCGCGCGTGCTGACCATCACCCTTCTGATCGGTGCGGGCGTGGGACTGGCCAACCTCGCGGTCGAGTACGGACTCGTCACGGTCATCGCCCGGGTAGGTCGCTATCTCACGGAGCCTGCGAACCTGCCACCGGAGGTCGGGACCGCCATCTTGACGAATACCGTCTCGGTGACGGCGGGGTACGGCATGCTCGCGGAGTTCCGTGAGGACGGCTTCCTCGACGATCGTGCCACGCTAATCGCCGTGGTCATCAACACGTTCTTCGGCTTCCTCCAGCACATCTTCACCTACTACGGTCCAGTCCTCGTGCCGATCCTAGGGCTCCAGGTCGGACTTATGTACGTCGGCGCTCGCGCCGGCATCTCGCTTGCGATCTCGCTCGTCGGCCTGCTCGCCGGCTCCGTCCTCCTGCGTGGCTCCGAGTACGACCGCAGCGTCGTCGAACCCGAGACGCCCGACGCGGACGTACGAACGCACCGGGAGAAAGTCCGAACCGCCGGGGAGAGTACGCTCGAGCGGCTGCGTTCGATTGTCCCGCGACTGACGATCGTCTACTCGCTTGTCTTCGTCGCGCTCGCGCGCTCGGAGCGGATTCTCGACGGGGTCGCGGCGGTCGGGATCGACGATCCGGGGGTGCTCCTCGAGCCGGTCGCCGGCCTGCTGGGGCTGCCGAGTGCGGCGGTACCGGTGATCCTCGTCTCGCTGGTGGACCCGACGACCGGTGCGATCACCGTCGCGCCCCTGATCGGCGACGTGCTGACGCCGGACGAGGCGGTGATCACGCTGCTGGTCGGCGGCCTCGTCTCGCTGACAATCGGGACCGTCAAGCGCTCGATCCCGTTCCAGTTCGGTATCTGGGGGGCGGAGTTCGGGACGAAAGTGATCGTCGTCAACGTCTGTCTGAAAGCCGCCTTCATTCTCGTCGCGATCGGCGTTTTCTTCCTCGCGTAGGTGTGTTCGGCGACCGAACCGCACGATCGCATCGGGAACCGACGCGAGCGCTACGCGGCGATCGGGCGGCGAAACGAAAAAGCGGGCGACCTTACGCGGCAGTCGTGTTCGCGCTCGAGGTCTTGATACTGCCGTAGACGCCGGCGAGCGAGAGGACCGCGATGAGCGCCCCCGCGACGCCGTTGATGCCGAGCACCAGTTCCCGTTCGACGCCGAACGCGACCGTCGGCGCGACCGCGATCCAGATGCCGAGCACCGCGAGGATCCCCGCGAGCACGATACTCGGCGATCGCTGTTCACCGGTTCGATACGCGTGTACCGACGCGAGGAACGCGGTCAACCCACCGACGAGGACGTTGTGAATTCCCATCGTTCCCGTAATCGTGAAGACGGCCGTCGACACCATGACGAACGCGCCGAGGGCCGCCGACAGCCCGGCCGTTCGTTCGACTAACACCGACGAACTGTCCGCTGGTCGTGTCCGACTCATACGTCGGATGTAGTAAGCGCCACCTATTTGAGAGCGTCGATCGTATCCGCCAGCTGGCACCTTCACTGGCCGCGAGAGATACGGGATCGGTCCGGAGCCGGCATCGCGCCGGCTGCTCGCTGTTGTTCGCTCGCCACGTGCACTTTTCGAGCGACTGTCGTTCCGAGAAGACGTCGATACCGTCCCGAACGGGAGATCATCGCGGGTCGGCCATTCGTGACCGCCGCCGTGGCCGTATCGGTGCCCGCCGAAAGCAGTTCGGCTCAACTCGATGGAGCGGGGACGCCGAGAAACTCGAACGGTTCGGTCTCGACGAGTTCGCTGGCGACATCGCCAGCGAAGACGTTCGTCTGATTCTCACCGAGCGATAGCGATCGACTCCCGGCAGCGGCGTCGAAATCGATCCCGTCGAGGTCCAGCCAGAAGACGTTCGGCGAGAGCGCCGACTCGAAGTAGTAGCGTCGGTCTCGGTGATCGGCGACCGTCCGCCAGCGCGTCGAGGAAATATGTGGGTCGTCCGGCGTGCTGATCCCGTACGGCACGGAGACGTTGCGGATCGCACCGAAGACGCTCGCCGTTACGGTCCGACGGTTTCGTGTCTGCGGGATCGCGTCCACATAGAAACTCGCGCGGGCGAATCGGTCGGCCGGTCGGTTCGTTCCCGGTAACAGGACTGTACCACCGATTTCCGACCAGTACTCGTCGAGTGCGAGTTGCCGGTCGAACGGCGGGGAGTTCGTCATCACCTGATACTCCCGGTCGTGATGGATCGTTAACTCGCCGTCGACGTACTCGAGGACGGCGCTGTCACCCGTCGCGTCCGATATGGATAGATGCAGGGTCGCGAGCCGTCCTTCGTCCGGGATCTCGTCGGAAACGACGACGAAGTCCTCGTCCCGGTGCTTTTCGACCGCCTCCGCGACCGTCGCGAAGTTGTCGAGGACGTACTGCGCCCACAGCGAGATCGAGAGTCCGGGCGTATCGCCGTTCCACTCCGGATACTCGGATTCGGTGAGCCACAGGACGTTCGCGACCAGCCCTGCCTCGTTCATCCCGTCGGTCGTCGCGAGATCGTACGCGGAGGCGATGACACTGCCGTACGCTGCGGTCCACTCCATCGAGGCCGGGCCGACGTTGCCAGTTCGCTCCATTCCGCGTGGGAAGACCCAGACGTTGGTTCCGATCTCGCTGTGCCAGTCCATCGACCGGCCGGTGAGGACGATGTTTTCGGGTCCGAGATACACCAATCGCGTACACATCTACGGCCTCCCTCCGATCTCTCGACCACTGTGCGTTCGCCGTCCGAACATGATCCTGCCGTACCTCGAGCAGGACCATAAGTTGCGGCCGGTCCGAACTGATACGTCACGGCTGGGTAGTGGTCTCTCCCTCGAGTTTGGAAGAGAGCGTGACGACCGGGGTGCCAGCCCGATCGAGGGGACCGTTGGATGAGAAGTCGACCGCGATGGAACGCACACCACCGAACCGTCGGCTCACGGACGGAGGGTGGTGGATCGGCGAGTCAGTTATCGAGCATCGAGAGGACGTACAGCACCAGCCGCAGGATATGGATGAAGACGCCCATCACGGCGACGTAGATGCCGATGGCGTTCCGGATCGGACTCGCGTACCTGCTCTCCTTGACGGCCCAGATCTCGTACGTGAGGTCCGTAACGAACCCGAGGAAGAACAGGACGGAGGCGAAAATCATGAGCATGGGATTGATGAAAAACCCGACGGCGCCAGCGGCGAACCCGGCGATGAACAGCCCCTTGGAGTAGGTCTGCCAGCGCGCGAACGACCGATCAGTACGGAAGACGACTACCACGATGCCGGCCGTGAGAAGCCCCGTAATGACCGTCGTAACGGCGAGGGCCGGAACGCGAAGCGCGGACGGTGCCATCACGAGAATCGCCGAGCCGAGAAGCGTATAGCCGACCTGGATCAGCGTTACGCCCGCGCCTGCGATCGGCATGTTCCCTTTCGCAATCCCCGTATTCGAAACCCAGAAGCCGCCGCCGATCGTGACGGCGAAGGTACCGATTCCGACGAAGTAGTTCGAGAAGAGGACGAGTCCGAGGTCCGCGAGCGGGGTGTAACTCCCGACGAGCATCAACAGGATGTTCACCGCGACGAGTGCGGTCGCGATCCCCGCGACCTTCGAGATGTCGACCGTGGACGCGTACTGTTCGGCCTGCTTACTGCTATGAACCGATGACATATTCGTCCACACAACTCTAGAATACACTGATAACTATTACTGTATCAGATACGTAGCAAAACGAGCGGCACGAAATCGATCTCTCGGAGGTCACCGACCCGATATCGGCTGTGACAGCTGATTTGCTTCGGGGCTCTAACTGTTCGATGGATTACCACTCACTGTTACCGTTAGGGAGACAGGCGACGGCGACGAAGACGCACAACGCCGGATTGCCGGACTCGAGGACGACGGTCCCACGCGGACCGGGGACCCGTGACGGCGGGACTCGATCACGCGATCTGGGTCCCGTCGTCGTCGAGGGCGAGCAAACAATCGTCACAGAGCCACCAGCCCACGAGCGGATCGCGTTCGGGGATCGGTGCCCCGCAGTCGGGACACCGCGGAGGCTCGTCGCGTGAGTCGGTCGTCATCCGTCGGTTTCTCGCGTGGGAGTGCCGTCAGCACGATCGACGAGAATCAGCCCGCAGGCGTCGGCGAGGCGTTCGATGCGCGCCCGCAAGAGGGCTCGGCCGGCGTCGGTTGGTGTATACTCGACCCGGCCGTCGCCCCGCCGCTCCCCGCGCTCGAGGAGGGCGTGACCGACGAGGACCGTAATCGTGGGGTACAACCGGGTGTCGTCGAGGTTCGGATACGTGTGCTCGAGTTCGCGGGCGAGCGCGGCTTCGTGAGTCGGCTCCCCCTCGCGCTCGAGGCACGCGATCCCCTCGAGACAGTCCCGCTGGAGGGCCGTAAGCGACGGCCACCGCCGCCCGCCATCGGCCACGAGTCGCTTTGATCCCGGTTCGTCTGCTCGAGCGGGGGGTTCAAAGCCCCGCGGGTCGTCGTCGTGCATGGCTTCCGGTAGTGGGTTTGGGAACTGATTGCGGCCTGGTGCTAGAACACCGGGCCATCGATTTTGACCTGTGAGATGCGAATTTACACAGTCTCTATCTAACATTCATTTAGTTGTAGCCACTAATAGTTTGTTCAAACACCTATCTGGTATGTCTTCAACAAACAAGAGATGTGTGTTCGAGGAGTATAGGACGGTCAGAACTGTATGCAGGGTAATGAGGTTGGATGCAGACTGGATGGTCAGAGCAGATGATCGGATCTTGGAATTTCTCAGGGAAGAGGGACCGCACCCACCCTCGAAAATGGAAACCGACGAACGAATCAAGTTCGGGGCGGAATATCTCGGCCGGCGGTGCAGGGACTACCTCTGTCCGCATGGACTCGTGAAGAATCTCGGAAACGGCGTCTATGCGATCACCGAAGACGGTGATTCGTACTTGAATGGGGAATTAGATGTGAGTCAAATCGAGCCTCGAGATTGAGTACGGATCGACTGTGTCTGCGCCCCGTCATCGCCATCACCGACCACGAACGTGGCGGTAATCCGGAGAGTACCGTGCGTTCGGTGTGAGAGTACTTGCATGGGACATTCGGTTTAGAAGTTACAACGTCCGTTGCAGAGATCGACCGGCGCCCCAACGATGCTTCCGTTCTCTAAATTCTTCACTGTTAACTCGATTTTGACGTCTTCGCCGCGCATATCCACGTTGGCCGGGCGTGAATCGGGATCGCGGAACTTATTGAACTCGAACGTAATCGACATCGAGTCAGTATCCCCGTCGCTTTGGTGGTCCAGCACCGGCTTCGGTGTCATCTCTCGTTGGGTTGAGTCTGACGTGTTGTTGTCGATGGGAATCCAGTCGGTGACGTACTCGGTCCCGTCGTTTGCGTTGAACAGACTGCCGCCGCCGCTGACGTACTCGGCGGTCGTCGTCGTCTCGATAATACCGATTTTACGCAATTCCACGTCGACATCGCCGGTGTTTTCGAGAGTGAAAGTTAATTTGCCGCTGTTGCCGGCGGAGCTGACGCTCCCGCTCAGTTCGAGGTTGTTGATGACCGGCACGTTGATGGTGCGTGTGACTTCGATGCGACCAACGGTTGCCTCGCCGTCTTTGAGAAGTGCAGTCCCGTCGAAGGTCACCTTGTCGTCACCTTTGACCGCCACGTCCGCGTTGGCTCCCGCACTCAGCGAGAACGTCACGGGGTTATTGTCATTGTCACTGTCGGTCACCGGGTCGTTGATGTCCCATCTGATTTTGCTTTCGTCCTCATACGGGGCGGCGTCCAGTGTAATATCCATCGCGTATGGGGAATTGTTGGTAAAGACGTTGTCCACCGTCGAATCGCTCAGTCCCTCCATCCCGAGTAGTGCGTTGGAATCACTTGCAACCTCGGCACCCATACTTCTGCCGACAGTAATATATTCATATGCGCTAGTTGATACAATCCCGCAACCGATAAGCGCTGCTCCGAGTCCGAAAAGGGATCGACGCCGCGAAACAAGGCCTGCTGAGCGACGATCGCGACTACGCATCGGTTCTTGACCGACATTGGATGGTTAGACGGAAACACCTATCGGCCCAATTGACACCCAGTAAGAACTTACTGTATCGAAAACTGAAAACGCCGACAAAATAGTATATAATATGTTTTATAATTGGCTGCTAGATGATTATCATGTCAGGGGAACGCTGTTATGCGAGTTGCAGGTGCGATGGAGGTCTGGCGTCGATACGTACTCTACACATCCGAGTGGTAACACTAACTCTTCCCAACAGTCGTCATCTATTTCTCTTCAGTTCGGTTCAAATGCACACCCAACACAGCGATAGCGACGGCTAACAAAACCATCCAGACGACTATTGCCGCACCGACGGCGAATAGGAGATTGGGTCCAGCGAGGGCCACGAAGACATCTAAGTAACGGACCACGTAATGGGCTACCCAGAGAAGGAGGAGCCCCGCGATGATGTAGAGTCCTGTTCCGACTGTCCTTCTCGGAGACTCCTTTCGGACGAGGAGCGCGAACGTGAGAACGGCGATAACTGGGAATGGAAGTAGCGACTCCCACTGTAAGTTTATAATTTCGTAGCCCACGTATCCTGCGACTAGAGCAATCCCGACCGCTGCGATCGTCACCCACACATGTGTTGGAAGATACCCGTCATCAGAGGAAGATGCTCCTGCCCCCGCCTCCACACCTGAGCCGTCTGTCACCACTTCCTTAGCGGCAGTTCCCTCAAACTGATCGCTGCTGCATTCGGGGCAACTGTGTCCGCTATCGACAGTCGCACCGCACACTCGACAGTCCCACGTCATTTTTGAGGCCCCCAATAGCGATTCATATTCGTTCGTCCATTCTTGTTGGAGAAATGTCTTGTGGGGCCAGTTGGCGATGTTTCCCTATCTTCTTCGAAGTCAGGTCCGAGTGGCTGAGTGATATAATCGAACATACTCTTGACTTAGTCCTACTGGAGTGAAGTTTTCCCATAGAATCTGGGAGTTAAGATACAAAATTATACCAGCCACCATTCAAGAGAACTGCCAGACAGAGATAAACACCGGAACCTGCACGACTGAAATATTCTACCCGGCGGAGTGGTTCAGTTACAAGCGACCCACCTCTGTCCGTGGGTTATGGGTGAGTTGAGGAAGTAG
>NZ_JNCS01000013.1 GCF_000731985.1 Natrinema altunense | reverse complement strand
TACATCGCTGTTTGTATGATGCGCTACGACCATTGATGTCGCCGCCCCCACTGACGCGGTGGCCCTCAATATCGGCGAGTCCAAGTATCGCTCGTCACTGACCAGTCATGACACGCTCCAAACGTCGTCGACGCCGCGTGAGCTACTCGCAGGACTGTTCGTCCACCTTTTCTCGGAGCTCGGCCGCTGCCCGCTCGAAGTGTTCCGCGAGGAATGGCGTTCCCGACATCGCTCGCTCATCGAGGAATAGGACGGACTCTGTGACCGTGTCGGCATCGCGTTCCGTGGCCACGACACAGTCGACGTACCCGTTGAGTGCCCGTCTGAACGCACTCGTGAAGTGGTCGTATGCGCCGTCGACGCGCTCCATGTTGTCGTCGAGCGACTCGATAAGTGCCCGGTAGACGCTCATCGTCGATCCGTACTGTCCCTGCTTGCGGTACTCGTTCGCGAGATCGAACCACTGTGTGAAGTCGATCGGCTTGAAAACAACGTCGTACTCAGGGTTCGTCTCCTCAAACCGCCGATCAATCGAGGTGCGAAGTTCGTTGACCGACCGCTTCATTGACCCACCGGAATGGGCGAGAAACCGATCGCGGAGGCCCGCATCGGTCACGAGTTCTTCACGCAGAAACGCACGGATCTCGTTGATGTCGGCACCGTTGAGTGCAGCGTCGAGTCGATCGCCTTCGTCTGGGGGACGGTCGTCAACACACTGAAGCAACACGGCGACGACGTGCTTGCACGTTCCCGGCCCGTCATACGGACAGTCGCACCACGGGGCAAACCCGTCGGCGGCGAGGTCAACACGGACATCGTACTGACAGCTGCCGCTTACGACGGCGGTTACGGTGGTGTCGACGCGGTGAATCTCATCGACACGGCCCTCAGCAAGATATCGTTCGCCGCGCTCGAAAACCGCATCCGTGCAGACATCCCGAACCATGTCCTCGGTTACGTCCATGTGCGTGGACAGTGTTCCAGCGCGAATGGGAAAAATCGATACGTCGCTCTCGCCTCTGCTCCAGATCGGAACATTCTCACTCTGAGGGAAGCCGCGATACGGCACTGTCTAGTTAAGACCGTTTGAGAAGCGGTCAGTCGTTGGTTTCAGTACCTATTATTAACCAAGAACTGCTCAGAGAGACGCTGGAGACGGAGAATATTGAATGTTGGGAGCGTGAACGGACGGCGACGTCCGTCAGGAGGGTCGCCGTCCGACTCCGCGCGACCGGTTGTTCGCTTCGAGAGACAAAAAATATTCTTCGGCTGTTCGGCGTAGGACACTCGTATCAATCGATCTTTCAGTGGATCTATAGGATATTTGGTATCTTTGGCGACCCGCCTGAGGTGCAGCCGAATTGGGACTCCGTTGACAAAACCGCTATCAAGATCAACGGTGAATGGTCTTGGTTGTACGCTGCAATTGACATCGGTACGAAGTGATTCTCGACATCCAGTTGTTCGGACTCCATGGTACCGAACCGACTGCTGCGTTTCTGCATGGACTCCGTGAGAAACACGATCTCTCGGACGCGGTATTTCTCGTCGATCAGTTCGGTTATCGGACTGCCCTTGATCGATTAAGATTGAATGGTCGGGTCAACTATACCGGCCGGAATCTCATCGAAACGTGGTTCCACACGTTCACAATGCCCATTAACCGTTTCCATAATTCGTGGGTGGGCAGTCGGGCGAGCGTTCGAGAGTGGCTTGAATAATTCGTGCATTACTACACTTATCAGAGACCCCGTCAATCGCTCGACGGAAAGACACCAGTCGAGGAGGTGCTAAACTATAGTAGCAACTGAAACGATTTACACACTGATCGCAACGCAGTCGTACGATCAGGTGTGCAATGACTTTCAGTTGCTACTATAGACAGTTCCTCTCTAACCAACCGTCGAGTTGTGACGAGGAGAGTGGCGCTGGATCAGTCATCGCCTGCCGCCTCGACACTGGTTTCACCGAGGTCGACTTTGGATTCGGTGAGATCGCTTTCGCGCCACGTGCCACGTCGATACCATGCGTAGGCGATGATCGCTCCCGCAATGTTCGAGATGGCGAATGACAGCCAGATACCACGTTCTCCGAGCGGGCCCGCAGTGATCCACGCGATCGGAAAGCGAACAACACCAAGCGTCAGCACCGAAATCGCCGCTGCAGTGAGTGTCTTTCCGGCACCACGGAAACTGCCCGTGTACGCCCGCATAATGCCCATGAACCCGAACGTCAGCGCGACGTACCGGATGAACTCCGTACCAATAGTGACTACTTGGGTTGCGTTCGCTTGGTCGGCACCGACGAACGCCGAGACGATGGGTTCTGGGAACAGGAAGGCGACGATTCCTGCGACCGTAAGGATACCGAAAAGCGCTTTCGCAGCTATCCCCGCCGCTTGTTCGGCTCGGTCCGATTTAGCAGCCCCTACGTTCTGGCCGGTCATCGTTTCAACGCCACGAGCGACGGCGAGAGCAGGGAGGAAGGCAACCGAGAAGACGCGCGTACCGATACCGTACGCAGCCACGACCGTGTCCGGGAACATCGCAACGATGACCAACAGCAAGTTCATCGAGACCGCTCGGCCAGTTCCCTCGATGGACGCCGGCAAGCCGATACGAACGAGGCGGCGGAGATACGAGAGGTCAGGGACCATATCATGGAGATTGATTTGGATACCACGGTTCCCGCGGAACATAATTGCTAGACCGACGACCAGTGCGAGCGCACGTGAGAACACGGTGGCGATGGCCGCGCCCTGGATGCCGAGCTCCGGGAACGAGAGCGTACCGACGAGCGGGGCGTTCTCGACGATCGTCCAGCCGAAGATCAGGAACGGATCGATGATAATGTTGAGTACTACCGATCCGAACATGACGAGCATCGGCGTGATCGTGTCGCCGTACCCTCGCATAAGTGCGACGAATACAGCGAACCCGAACATAAATAGCAGGCCGAGAGAAACGACTTCCATATAGCTGGTCGCCAGCGGCAGCACATCCTGTGAGGCGCCCAGCAGGCTGAGGAACGTGTCGACGCCGACGTAGCCGACGCCGCCGAGAATGACTGCGGCGATAGCGGCGAACGTCACCGTCTGCGAGGCGGCGTACTCGGCTTCGCGTTCTTCGTCCGCACCGGTAAACTGTGCGACGAGGACGCTGCCAGCGACGGAGATTCCCATCCCGAGCGAGATGAGCAGGAAGACCATCGGGAACGCGAAGCTGATCGCTGCCAGGGCATCCGTGTTATACTGGCCGAGCCAGAACGTGTCCGCGAGGTTATACGCCGTCTGGAAGAGGTTCGTCACGACGATCGGCATCGACAAGAAAAACAGGGGCTTGCCGATGCTCCCCGCGGTGAGGTCGAACTCCTCGGGCCCCTTAAACAGGGAACGAATGCGACTTCGAACTCCCATTACTGAGTTGCCTCCGATAGCTCGTCTGCGAGAAGATGTCTCTCAGCGTATTGTGCGATCGCTTCGTAGGACCCTTCGGAGGAATGATTGCTGGCTACACGCCGCATATGTGCTCCCGTGATAGCCGCCATAAGGAACTCGGCAGCGACGGCTGGCTCAACCGTTTCATCGAACTCACCCGTCTCGACACCAGCCGCGATAATCTCCCGTGCCCGTTCGAAGAAAATGTCCTCGAATTTGGTAAGTCGCATCCGAATAGCGTCGTTGTACGGCGCTTGCGCTGTCACTTCGAGTAGCGCGGTTTGGAACTCTTGGGCAGGCGCAACTCCTTCGTCAGTGAGAGCGGTTTCGAGGAACGTATCGAGTTGTTCACGCGGCGTGCCACCGTCGACTGCTGGAAGTTGCGCAGTGTATCGTTCGTACAGAAAGTCGAGAAACTCGATGAAGAGGTTCTCTTTGCTGTCGTAGTAGTAGTGGATGACCGCTTTACTCCTGTCTGCCTCGTCAGCGATGTCTTTGAGAGTGAGATCGGCGTATCCGTGCCGGCAGAGGGCCCGATACGTCGCCTCGAGAATTTCAGTAGCTGTATCATCGTCCATGTCGGTACGTACGTGCACTTACTAACTAATCAGTCAAAAGCGTTTGGCACGCAACGCTCTCAAGAGTGACCATCGGTTTTCATCCATATCGACGCCGACATCGACACCCACACGAAGCGATACTATCTAACGAGTGGGTCAAAACTATTATCTACGGCCCACATCAGTTCCCGTACGATGGCCGATACGTCGACAGAGGCCGACCCCGATGAGGAAATCATGCGCGCGACGTACCGCGCGCTTCGTGAGCACGGCTACGCCGACCTCACGATCCAGCGTATCGCCGATGAATACGGGAAGTCGACCGCTGCGATCCACTACCACTACGACACTAAGGACGACCTGCTGACAGCATTTTTGGACTTCATTCTCGATCAGTTCAAAGACACCATTCACGAGGTCGAGACAACGGACCCCGAGCAGCGACTCGAGTTGCTACTCAACAAACTGCTCGTCGATCCCACTGATCATCAAGATCTTCTCATCGCCATGCTGGAGATGCGGAGTCAAGTGCCGTACAACGATCAGTTCCGTGAGCGGTTTCGGGAAAACGACGAGTACGTTCAGTACCTGCTCCGCACGGTGATCGACCACGGGATCAAGACAGGCGTGTTTGACGATGTCGACACTGACCATGTGGCCCAGGCGCTCATGATACTCGTCGACGGCGCGCGGACACGAGCGGTTGTGTTCGACGACGAAGATTCCCTCGAGACAGCAAGACGGACTGCAGCGGAGTACGTGGCTGCCACGCTGGTCACTGATAACTGAGTCCGAGCCGTGAGCCAGTCGAACGATTCTTATTGGTCGTTCTCCTCTCCGAGTCGATCCCGATCGCTGTCGTCGATCGGCTCCGTACACCACTGGCAGAACTCGAGGTCGGAATCGAGTTCCTTGCCGCAGTGAGGACAGGGGATCGACTCCGCCGTGTCAGGATCGACCGCGCTTGGAACACGCTGGGAGTGTGCGAGTAGGTACGCGTCCAGGATGCTGAGGCCGATGACGAGGAACAGCGGTGCGACAACCACCGCGTCCGCAAAGCCACCGTTTCCGGTCACAAACGCGTCGGCCGCAGTCGGATCGACGAACAGTGCGGTCACGACGAACGAGGCAGCGAGCCATCCGAGCGCGCGGCGCCACCGCCGAAGGTAGAGGTGGCCGAGACCGGTAGCGAGTATCGCGAGTAACACCGCGAGCCACGGCCGTTTCTGCGATGTGGTCCGGTTCACACACCTGACTAATCGATCAGTAAGTATAAGGCTTCTCCTGGCAGTGGTGGCCAATCACGTTCAGTTGTCTCCCACGCCGTGTGATAGGCTCCCGTTGGAATCCGTGTCCGCCCGACGGGCTGGAACGCAAGCGACGCAATCGCGATCTCTAGTCTATCAGTTGCAAGACCTCTCGCTGTACAGAGCCGTTTTCACGACGACTCATATCGACAGACACTGCCGATCGCTCGGCAGTAGCCGACCGCGACCCGCATCGTCGGCTCTCTGTCAGTGATTCATTGCCTCCCCGAGAGGTTGATAGTGCGGAAGCATCGGATGGGGCAGATGGATACCGAGCGCCATTAACCCATGTGCCAACAGGACATACCCGAGTATAAGAAAGACGATTCCGAGAAGGCGATGGAGTCGCTGGCGATGGATCGCGTCAACGGACTCGATGAGTGTTCCATACACGAAGACGGCTGGAATCGTTCCGATTCCAAGCGTCCCTAACGCGAGAAATCCGGCAACGGCAGAGCCGGTGGCGAACGCGAACAGGTATGCTGGATATAGAATGGGGCAGGGCAACAACCCGTGAAGCGCACCGAGGCCGATGATTCCGGGGCTGTTCACGTATCGGTCGACGCGAACAGCGATCCAGTTCGTTACCCGCTGAACACCCGGAATTCCGACTCCGGAAACCCCTCCGAGGAGGTATTTCACACCCGCTGTGATGATAAATACGCCGATCAGAACACCAACACTCCCACGAACGAGATCCGCGAGCATTGTCAACTGAGCCGTCGTAACGAACACGAACCCACCAAACGCGCCGAACGCCCCGCCGATAAGCGCGTAACTGAGTGTCCGACCAAGGTTGAACAGGGCATGTTGGCGAACCTCATATGTGGTCAGATGCCCGCGCTGAGTTAGAGTCGCTGTCGTCGCTGCCCCACCATCCGGACGTGGAGTCATTCGCTCGGCATACATCGTCACTAACGGTCCACACATTCCAATACAGTGTGCTCCACCGAGTACCCCGATGGCAAGAAAAAGGATCACGTCCACACGTAGGAGCGACTCAAGCATAGCAGGTTGTTTATCCGTTCAGGACACATCCTATTGCTAATTCTGGTCCAGTTACCGAAAGCAAACTGGACAGGTGGCTCTAACATTGTTTTGAATTGAGCTGAACTCACTCTCTCAGATATTCAATGTGGTCTCGTGTCTGACGTGTCCTCTGACTCCTAGGAATAGATCGAACCGTAGGGCAAACTCGTCCGAAGCCGACTGAGTCACTTCTGTTCGGACAGCAGGGGTCGGGTTGAATTCGTGACGACTAGCAGACTGCTTCCAGCCATCGCGAGTGCTGCAAAAAGTGGGTTCAGGAGATTCATAATGGCCAGTGGGATCGCGATTGCGTTGTAGCAAAACGCCCACGCGATATTGCCCTTCACGCGTCGGTTCGTCGCTCGAGCGAGTTCGAAGACCGTATCGACGGATGCGAGATCGTCATCGACGAGGGCGACGTCCGCGGCATCAGCAGCCATCGCAGTACCACCACCCAGAGCGATTCCGAGATCAGCAGCAGCCAACGCCGGTGCATCGTTGGTCCCATCCCCGACCATCACCGTTCGTCCCGTTTTATTGAACCGCTTGACGGTCTCCGCTTTCCCTTCCGGAGGAACACCCGCGAACACGTCATCGACGGCGGCGTGTTCCCGAAACTGCTGTGCCGCCTGCGCGTCATCGCCAGTGAGCACGACGACGTCCTTCCCGTCGTCCGCGATCGATGCCACCGTCTCATCCCAGGCCGTTCGTAACTCATCACCGACGACGATAACGCCTTCAGCGGTCCCGTTACAACCGACAGCGACCGGAATCCGTCCTGTTTCACGGCTGTTAGTGATTCGATTGGCGATGTCCGCAGGGACGTCCCAGCCCTGATCGCGGAACAAGTCCGGATGGCCGACAATGATATCGTCCCCGTCGACGATACCCCTTACTCCGTTCCGGTAGCTGTCAAAAGCGTCAACGCGACCGTCCTTGGCAGTGGCGTCCGATGCGGACTCGCTCGGGTCATCGTCGGCGACCGATCGTTCAGCGGCGATGGCGTTCCCGACCGGGTGCGACGAGCGCTCCTCAAGGAGTGACGCTTTCTCGAGCAACTCCGTCTCGAGGACGGTCTCAGTGACAGTCATTTCACCCGTCGTCAGCGTGCCCGTCTTGTCAAAGATCACCGTATCTGCATCACGGATTCGCTCGAAGATGCTATCATCGAAGATGACGATCGACCGTGCTAATGCGTCGCGGATCCCCGCAGCGACTGCAAGCGGCGTCGCCAACCCGAGTGCACAAGGACAAGAGACGATCAACACCGTGAGTCCGATGAGCAGGGAGGAGACGCCATTACCGAGAAGGAGATTTATCCCTGTAACAATAACTGCGAGAGCAAGCACAACCGGCACGAAGATCGTCGCCAGTTTGTCCGCGAGTTTCTGAATACCGTGGGAGTCGCTCTGGAGATCCCAGACGAGTTCGGAAATTCGATCGAGACTACTCATCGCGTCTTCTCCAACGCGGACAGTCACCGCACCGTCCGTCACCATCGAACAGCCGACGACGGCATCGCCCGCCGTCTTTCGGACGGGAAGGGACTCACCGGTGACAACTGCTTCGTCAACGGCTGCGTCGCCGTCGACGATCCGTCCGTCGACAGGAATCCGTTCTCCAGACCGGACTAACACATGATCATCGGCTTCGAGATCATCGACTGTGACGTCTTCGTACTCCCCATCTTCACGGACCCGACGGGCCTCGTTGACTTGGATAGACGTCAGGTCGGTGAGGCGCTCGGTCGCCTCTTGTTTGATCGATGATTCATAATAGTTTCCAACGGTGACGATAACGATGATCGCGACGGTCACGTCGTAGTAGATGTGCGTGTCGCCGAACACAATCGAGAGCGTACTGTACAGGTACGCGCTTACGGCCGCAATTGCGACGAGCAGGTCCATATTCGGTGACCGTGTCCGAACGCTGACGTACGCACCCTGTAAGATCGGCTTTCCGGTCACGGCCAGGATAATCGTCGTAAGCGCCGCGATGACGACGTAAAAAGGTGTGGCGACGGAACTCGCGAGTGCGCTTTCGAAAAACTCCGTGACCTGCTCACCGTAAAACAGGCCGCCAAAGTACGTCGGATAGATAATAACGAGGTACTGTAGCATTACGGACATCCCCATGAGGACGCCAACCGCAACCCGTCCCATCTCCCAATTGTTCGCTCTCCGGCGGCTAAACGTATCGTCACGCGAGTAGGCACTATAGCCGAGTCCGCTGATCTCGTCCTGAAGGGTTGCCGTCGAGATACGATCCGGATCGTGATCGATTCGAACCGTATCAGTCACATAACTCGAATTGGCAGCACTGACGCCGTCGATCGCGGTCGCAGCCGATTCGATGAATGCCTCGCAGGTCGCACAGTGCATCCCGTCGACTTCGAGAAACGTTGTTTCATGATCCTGCGGGACCTCTTGATCAGTCCGTGACGTATCCTGTGCCCGGTGAACGTCTTCGGTGTCGATATCGTCGATATCACCAAGGGAATTGTAGACATCTCGACAGCCGGTACAGCAAAAGTAATTTCCGTTCTCTACGATCGTGCTCCCGCTAACGGGGAGCTCACAGAGCGTGCAGTCGGGTTCCGATGTCGTATGATCAGACATTCACTAGCTACTGTTGGGAGTCGATATGATTTGCTGTGTCTCGATGCCACCATGACTTTTCGCCATGATCGCTTGCCGAAGGCTAAGCGGTCTAGATTACCGGCAGCCGTTTAACACTTTTATGATATTCCAAAGACCAGCCGTTCTCCGTTGATGAGCAGAATCAGAAAGGCAGCGGCGAGTTCGCCCAGGGTTCCAAACAGCGATTGAAATCCAACGCCGCCAACGAAAACTCGAGGGAGTCACACACAATCTGTGTAGACGTCCGACTCTGGAATGGCTGACTTCTAATTCGCTTCTGTGGGCTCTGGTGAATCACCAGCCGGCATCGGCTTCCGGTGTGAGATTACCCAACTGCGAGACTCCCTTGGATAAAACTCGACTCCATCCCAGTATACTTTATATGAGGATAGTGAAATAAACCAATGATGGCGATACCTGGTTGGCTCTGGCCTGATGATCGGTCCAGTACTGGGAGTACTCAGGGGCCTCGTAAATCCCTCGGTGCCTCGGAGATCGAGCATGCGACCAGCGTCTTTTCGGTCCTCTCGAGTCCGATCCGACTGCAGATTCTCGTTACGCTTCACGAGCGATCCGTCCCGGTTTCTTACACCGAACTCCGAGAGTCGGCCTCAGTCGATGATAAGGGAAAATTCAATTATCACCTCCGCAGGCTAGATCATCTCGTTTGTGTCCAGGATGGTGAGTACATGTTGACGGACCGAGGTGGGGAGTTCATACAGGAAGCTCTGTATAATGGTTTAATACTCGATAATGAGTAAACATGCTCGAAAGGAGAAATATATTTCTCCGAACCTTTAGACGAGTTCGGCTTCTTACTGACCCGTGACTATGTTGGTTTCAACTACCAGCAAGTGGGATCTATCATGGAGGAGAAAAAATGAGTGATGGAACTGCTGATTCGGCACAGCACTCGGAGCAATCGGAAGACCCCTCCGTGGAATTTTCACTTGGTGGTGTACAAGACGGCTTTATTGGGTGTGTGCCGATTGCCCTCGGCGTGGCTGGATACGGTGTCGTCTTTGGCGTTCTTGCTCGCCAAGCCGGATTAAGCGTTGCCGAAGCAGCGTTCATGAGTGCAACTGTTCTCGCAGGAGCAGCTCAGTTAATCGCGATTAAGCTATGGGAAACGCCGATTCCAGTAGTTGCCGTCATTGGGACGACGTTCATCGTCAATCTACGTTACGTGCTAATGGGTGCAGCGTTACGTCCCTGGTTTCGCCAACTCTCTCCGCTGAAAGCGTATGGCAGTGTCTTCTTCACGGCAGACGAGAATTGGGCCCTTACTATGGGGAAGCTCAAATCCGGGAGTCGACAGGGAGCATATCTCCTCGGGAGTGGGCTCGCCATCTGGTCGTTCTGGATCATTGCGACGGTCATTGGGGCAATCGCCGGCGATGTGATCGGTGAGCCGTCACAGTACGGGCTTGACTTCGTTCTTACAGCTGTCTTCATCGCGATTGCAGTTGGACTCTGGGACGGAAAGTCGAGTCTACTACCGTGGACAACCGCCTTCGGGGTCGCCGTTCTCAGTGCACAGTATCTGCCCGGCCGTTGGTACATCCTCCTCGGAGGGGTCGTCGGCAGTCTCGTGGGGGTGATTCGCTTTGATGGGTAGCCTCCATCTCGATCCGTTCGTTGTCGCTGTTATAGTCGGGATGAGCGCAGCTACCTATGTGACAAAAGCAGGTGGATTGTGGCTTCTGGGCCGTATCAATATCTCGGACCGGACTGAAGCCGGACTTGAGATGCTACCCGGTGCGATTATCATCTCGATTCTTGGCCCCGAATTGACTAGTGGCGGTCCTGCGGAATGGGGTGCTGCTGCCGTGGTACTTCTAGTGATGTGGCGAAGCGAGAACGTGCTTGTTGCACTCCTCTGTGGTGTCGCGGCCGTTCTACTATTCAGGAGCTTCATCTAAAAATAAGCTCCCGTCGCCGAACCTATCAGGGACCTCGAGAGCGAAACGGCACCCAGGACTGGATGAGGAAGTCGGCGGAGACGACCACTAAGCACATCTAGCCGTTGTATTAATTATTAAAACAATAAATTAAAGTGCTATAGATAAATACTATAGAAAAATGATAACAATAACAGAGATCGAAGCGATACCGGTTCGGCTTGATATACGCTCCCTCTCGGAACCACTCGGCATCGCTCCCTACGTAACGACGTACACCGAGTTCTACAACATGGAACGGGTACTCATCCGACTCGATACCGACGGCGACATCACCGGGTGGGGTGAGATGCGCTCGACCCTCTCGACTCACTCTACAAAGGCGGTCATCGAAACTGATGTTGCGGATAAACTCGTCGGTGAGCCCGTCTCGGCTGTCGAGTCGCTTCCCGAGCGGTTCGACTCGTTCCAGTACTTCGACATCGATCCCTTCCTCGGTGGCGTGGAAATGGCAATGTGGGACGCGTGGGGCCAATACCTCGGACAGCCACTCTACAGGCTCCTTGGTGGGAAAGTCCGCGAGGAGATTGATGTCTCGTTCTGTCTCGGCGTACTGGAACCCGAGGAGTCACGTGAGCACGCCCGTGAGGCTCTCGAGCACGGGTTCGACGTGCTGAAGACCAAGGCAGGCCGCGACTGGCGAACGGACGTCGAGCGCATCGTGGCCATGCACGACGAGGTCAACGGCCAACTGGAGTTCCGACTCGACCCCAACGAGGGGTGGACTACCGAGGAGGCCGTCAGGGTCGCTGCTTCGCTCGAAGACGAGGGGATCTACCTCCAGTACCTCGAGCAGCCGATGCGCATCGACAACTTCGGATCATTTAAGCGCTTGCGTGAGCGGCTCCGGACACCGATTGCCGCCAATGAGGACATGTATTTCCGACACAACCTGCTTGAACTCATCAAGCAAGACGCCATCGACGCGGGTGTCATCGATATGGTTCCCGCGGGCGGACTGCAGGCCGCCAAGCGACTTGCGGGCATCGCTGGCGATGCCGGACTTTCGCTGTCTCATCACTGCGCGTTCGACCTCGGTATAAAATCCGCCGCCCTGGCGCATCTCGTCGCCACGACGCCGGCTATTAATCTGCCTCCGGATAGTGTCTACTACGCTTGGGACGACCACGTTATCGAAGAACCGTTCGACTTGTCGGACGGGTCGCTACCAGTACCTGAGAAGCCGGGTCTCGGCGTTACCGTCGACGTATCCGATGTCGAAGAGCACCGGACCGACCGGTAGATCAGCTCTTCCCCATCTTTCCACTTCAAAAAGATTGAAATATAATGGGGGTGATTGAAACGTATGGGTGACGATGGTCCATACTCGGACTGTTTCTACAACTTCGAGCGGGAGGTAGACGAAGATGAGTGCGTCACGTTCGTCACGTCGTTGCTCGATGTCGATTCCGATCGTGTTCGGAGGCTGTACAGTGAGATCCGAACCGATGAGACGTTTCACGACGCCATCGAGGCCGGATTGACTGAGACTGATGTCAGACCCGACGAACTCGGACCCAACTGGCGGGATATCCTCTACGTTCTCGTCCGTCTCCGAACGCCCGAGACCGTGGTCGAGACCGGTGTCTTCGACGGGCTGAGTTCGGCATACCTCCTCCGAGCACTTGACGTGAACGGGGAGGGGACGCTAGTCTCCATCGACATTGAGGACCCTGAAATCCTGCCGAGCGATATCGAGGACCCGACGCCGGGCTGGACGGTACCCGATGACTTACGATCCTACTGGGACCTCAGGATCGGCGACGCCCGCGAACTCCTCCCCGAAGTCGCAGCCGAGACCACGATCGAGTTGTTCCTCCACGACTCGAACCACGATGCCGACCACATGGCGTTTGAATTCGCTACTGCTGCCGAAGGGATGGTACCTCATGCGATACTGCTCGCGGACAACGTCGCGTACAACGATGCGTTCGCGAACTTCGCCGAAGACAACCTCCGGAACGTCTCGAAACTCACTAACGCGAAGAAGTCCCTTCAGCGTGACGGCGGCGTCGTTCGGAACGACAAGTTAGGTGCTGGACTAATCAGATGAGTCTCTAGCCGATGCGTCTCAACGCTTGACCATCGAGGCGTCCCACTCGTGGCTGAGGTAGCCGTATCGGTGGCGGTGCCAATACTCACCGTCTACGAACCGGCTCTCCCGGAGCACCCCCTCGTGTTCGAACCCGAGTTTTTCGAGGACACGACGCGACGGCTCGTTGAACTCCCGCACATCGGCCCGGACCTTGTGGAGTCGCAATTGCTTGAATGCGTACTGCACCAGTAACCGGATCCCCTCGGTTGCGTGGCCCTGTCCCTGCTTGTCAGCGTCGACCCAGTAGCTGATGGCGGCCGTACCGTGTGTATGATTCACGTCATGGAGCGAGATGTACCCGACGCGGGTATCCGTGGTGGCAATGACGAACTGGTAGTCGCGTTCTTCGGTGTGGTCGTCACGCAATTGCTCGGTGTTTGTCGGGCCGTCGCCGAGCATTGCTCGGCGGATCTGTCGGTCGTTGACATTGTCTCGTAAGAAGTCGAGGTCGCTCTCTTCGACCGTCTTTAGGTGGACTCCTTCGCCATCGAGGAACGTGGAGCCTGGGAGATTACCCGTCATTGCTCTTCGAGTGCCTCGGTAACTCGATCGACGAATTCGTCGGGTTCAATCTCGTACACCGTGTAGCCGTTTGGACTCCGGTACCGGCCGATGGTCGTCACCGTTTCGCCGTCGATTCGAACCTCCCAGTCGTCTTGATACGAGGCGTTCCGACCCACGAACCGGACGGCCACCTCGAGTTTGGTTTCCAGCGTCTCGACAACGGTGCGCTTGAGCGTCCCGTCGGCGAACCGCGGTGGCCGGTACGCTCGAAGGTCGTGAGCCTCAAACTCCCTGACAGCAGCCGCCCACCAGTCGGGAAGCGAGGATAGTTCAACGTCACCGTAGGGATCGTCGTCCTCACCGGGATTCCGATGCGCGATAGCCTCGACGGTGATGGATGTGCCTCGGGACATCATCACGGTCAGAGCGTCACGTAGAGGTCGCCGCCCTCCTCGACGATTTCGTAGGTTGGTACTCGATACTCGTCGGGTCGAGCGAGGTTGTGGCCCGATTTGATATCAAACTCCCAGCCGTGCCACGGGCAGCAGACGAACTCGCCATCGCGCTCGTAGCTGAGTTCGCCATCTTCGTCTTCAACGACCTCTCCGGTTAGTCGCCCTTCGCAGGCGGGGCCGCTTTGATGGACGCAGTAGTTGAGGAGTCCGTAGTACTCCCCCTCGAGGTTGAAGACCGCTATTTCACGTTCCTCGATGTCCACGATAACGTGTTCGCTCTCGTCGAGTTCGTCCACGGTCGTAACGAAGTGTTTTCGTGTCCCGCTCATAGGTCGAATACGTTCGAAGCAGTCCGGCCGTAGATGTTCTGTATCTCGTCGTCGTCGAATTCGGTGCGGAGCGAACTCAACAGTGTGTCAGTGTAGTCGAAATCGTAGTGGGGATAGTCGGTCGAAAACATGAGATTCTCGGCACCGTCGAACATTCGAATGGTGTGACAGAGGTACTCGGGATCATCAATGCCTTCTGTCGGTTGGCTGGTGAAGAAGAACTGGTCGCGTATGTAGTCGCTCGGGCGCTTCTCCAGTAGGGGTGCGTCGTTTTGCTTCTTGCTGTACTCGTTGTCGTAACGCCGCATGAAGTATGGAATCCAGCCGATTCCCGACTCTTGAATGACGAAATCGAGGTCGGGGAACCGGACGGGAATGCCGTTCGTGAGCATCGTTGAGATGTGCCACATCTGCTCAGCGGAGTGGTAGGGAACGTGGACCTCAATGTAGCGTTTCGTGCCGCGCCATTGGATGGGGTAGTTACCGACAATGCCGGTCGCAGCATTGTGGATCATCACTGGGAGTCCGGCATTCTCGGCAGCGTCGTAGATGGGGAAGTATTGTTCGCGACCAAGTGGCGGGTGGACGCCACCGCCAGGAATCATCACGGCCTTTATCCGGGATTCATCGACCAGCCGATCGATCTCCTCGGCCGACTTCTCGGGCTTTTGGGGCGTCACAACCATCGCACCATGGTACCCCTCGTCGAGGATCGTATCGAGCAACCAGTTATTATAGGCGGTCATGAACCCCGCTGCAAGTTCGTCGTGGTGGACCAATCCGAGTCGGAGGTTCAGTCCGGGCGTGAGGATGGCGTCGTCGAGGGTGAGGAGTTCCATCGCTCGTTCAACGTCTTCGGGACTCCGAACGTCATCGGTCTCCGCTCGACCGGTATCGGTCGGCGTGAGATGGCCTGCGGAGGGGTACAACTGGCTTAGATATCCGCCCTCTACCTGTCCCCGTTTCCCCTGATTGTTGACATCGAGGATTTTGTTGAATGGTTCTTCGAGATATGGTAGGATGTCGTCTTGCTGTTCCGTCAGGTGGAGGTCGGTGTCTACGACTGGGTGGAGGTCATTTACCGAGGAGATTGCTTGTTTCTTCGCTCCCATATTTTCCATATACTATCCAAATAGATAAATTTAATTCCTCTATTAGATGTTTGAGAAGGAGTGACCGAGTCGAATCCAGGGGGGATGACGTAGTTGCGGCTCGCCGATCTGGTCGACATCGGTCGAACAGACGGCGGACACTCCGTAGTGTCAGAACTATGATCTCTGTCGGTATCGACCTTCGATACGTCTGAACTCACGTGGAGTTCTGGTTTTACGAATGTACGATTACTTCGTTGATTCCAGTACTATCATCGATTCTGCTTCGGTCCGGGTTAGTAGGCGACTATTGTGCTCTTCTCAGCCCCTTCATCGAACAACCGACTCGTAATACGTGCGTGCTTCCCTCAGAAACACATCGATAGAGGGGTGTCTAGTTTCTCATCTCGGAACACATCGATAGAGGGGTCTGGCTCAGTTTTCCCCTGTCACTCCTCTCTGAATCTACTGGCTCGTTCGATCACTCCGATTCGGAAAACAACTCGCCGACGTACTGGTCTTCCCACTCTCGACGAGCCTCGAGTTCGCGCCGGCCCCGAGCGGTGATCGTGTAGTAGTTCGTTCGCTGGTCGAGTTCGCCCTTCTCGACGAGGCCCTTGTCGACGACTTCGTCGAGGTTGGGGTAGAGTCGTCCGTGGTGGATCTCCTTCTCGTAGTAGTCCTCGAGTTCTTCCTTGATCGCGAGTCCGTGTGGGTCGTCCTGTCCTGCGATCGTGTACAGCAGGTCGCGCTGGAAGCCGGTGAGATCGTACATATCGGACTTTCTGGTTACCGGCAGATAAGGATTCCGAGACCAGACGACAGAAAGAATATAGCGAATGGAACTCGCGTTCGGTCACCTATCGGCGTTCGAAGATCCGTCGAGAGAAGCCTCGAGCGGGTCTGTAAGCGCTATCGATCACGAAGCAGTGAGCCCCGACATACCCGCACTGGTAGAGCGGACTGTCTGACGGATTGCTGGCGGTTATGACGGCGTATCGACTGTGTTACGGCTCGTGGGTTGCAGGACGGCTCACCGACCACGCCCTGTTGTGATCGTTCAATAGATCACTACAGCAACAAATTTGTGAGACCGGTCACAACAGTGAGTCGGAAAGGACGAGAGACGGTTACAGCGATCCCTCGACGGTGGCCGCGTCCGTTTGGTCGAGCGTTTCGAGATACGCTTCGGTGTCCAACGCCGCCATGCTACCGGTGCCGGCGGCGGTAATCGCCTGTCGATACCGGGGATCGGCTCCGTCTCCGGCGGCGAAGACGCCCGCGACCTGCGTTTCGGTCGTCGGCCGGCCAGCGGCGTCCGACCGAGGGCGGAGATATCCGCGCTCGTCCCGTTCCACGTCGGTTCCCGCGAGGAACTCGGTGTTCGGCGTGTGACCGATCGCATAGAACACGCCGCCGACGTCGACGGTTTCCCGCACGATATCGTCGTCGGGATCGGCTTTGTCGCTGGGATGGCCGTCGGGGTGTGAGACGAGAGTCGCGCCGGTGACGCCCTCCTCCCGTGAGCCGTGAAGGGCCTCGAGTTCCGTGTTCCAGCGGAATTCGATGGCGTCGTGGTCGCGGGCTCGAGCAGCCATGATTTCGGACGCACGCAGCTCCTCGCGGCGGTGAACGATCGTTACGTTGTCGGCAAACTTCGCGAGGAAGAGCGCCTCTTCCATCGCGCTGTCGCCGCCGCCGATGACGAGAACGTCGTCGCCGCGGTGGAACGCGCCGTCACAGGTCGCACACGTCGAGAGGCCGTAGCCCATCAGTTCGTCCTCGCCGTCGGCACCGATCCAGCGAGCGCTCGCGCCGCTCGCGACGATCAGCGTCCGCGTTCGCAGGGTCTCCCCGTCGGAGAGTTCGAGTTCGAACGGGCGCTCCGCGAGCGTCGCGTTCTCGACCGTCCCGTGCGTGAATTCGGCCCCGAACCGCTCGGCTTGCTCCTTTCCGTTCTCGATCAACTCCATCCCACCGATACCGTCGGGGAAGCCCAGGTAGTTCTCGATGTCGGTCGTCAGCGTCAGCTGGCCGCCCGGTTCGGGTCCTTCGAGCACCAGCGGCTCGAGGTCGGCCCGTGCGGCGTAGACGGCCGCCGAGAGGCCGGCAATGCCGGAGCCGATGATCACGACGTCGCGAACGGTCGCATCAGGTGGCCCGTTCATTCAGTGTATCCCTCGATCAGGTCGCGGAGTCGGTCCGCCGGCAGCACGCCGGTGTGTTGTTCGACCTGTTCGCCGTCCGCGAAGAGGGCGAGCGTCGGGACGCCACGAACGCCGAAGGCTCCCGCGAGCTGCTGATGTTCGTCGACGTCGACTTTCGCGATCACGGCAGCCGTCTCGCCGGCCAGTCCCTCGAGAACCGGCTCGAGCATCTGACAGGGGCCACACCAGTCGGCGTAGAAGTCCACGAGGACGACGTCGTGCGCTGCCGTGACGTCCTCGAGGTGGGTCTCGCTCTCGATGGTGACCGGTTCGTCGATCGACCCTCCGGGAGTCCCGCTGTGTGCATCAGTTGCCATCACGTCACCGTAGGAGCCACCGCCGTTTAAATGTTTGCGTATATTGCACAATACAACCACTCGGATCACAACTCGATTATCGGCGGATACCGATCGATGTACATCATAAGGCGACTTCAATCCGGGTTTTCGACTCAACTCGAGTCCCCACCGACGCAATCGGGGCACCGGATTCACGACCGGATGTGTGGAGTACACCAACTACTGCTTGCCAGGTCCGGTCGTCTCTGTGGAGTCGCAGACGGTACAGTAACCCGCTCGAAATACCTCGTCCGTGTTCCGACGTGGTCGTCGACCTCGAGTCCCCGCCGCCGGGTCCGCCTCGGAGCGTCTCGAGCGCGACGCAATGCGGGTCGGGAAGCGACTGTTCGTCGACGAGTCGCGCCCGGTTTCAGTACCCCGCTCGAGTTCGGCAAGCGCCCGCTCCGGTCCCGAATTTCGCCGAGGACGTGGATCGGAGACGCGGCGCGAACTTGCCGGTGCTACCCCAACGATCACCTTCTTCCGGAGTGATCGGACGGTATGTCCTATACGCACCAGACGCGTGTCCACGGCGAGTTCGACGACGTCGTTTCGACGACGATCGACGCCCTCGAGGACGAGGGGTTCGGCGTTCTCTGTGATATCGACGTTCAGGAGACGCTACAGCAGAAACTCGACGCGGACTTCCGACAGTACCGGATTCTGGGCGCGTGCAATCCGGGGTTGGCCCACCAAGGACTCGAGGACGACCTCGACCTCGGGACCTTACTCCCCTGCAACGTCGTCGTCTACGACGATGACGACGGTATCGTCGTCAGTGCGGTCGACGCTCAGCGACTGATCGGCGTCGCCGACGACGACGCGCTCGACCCGATCGGCGAGGATGCCTCCGAGCGCTTCGAGCGCGTCCTCGAGTCCCTGTAGCACCGCGTTCCGACCAGCGTACAGCAGATCGGTCGCTGCTCGTGTCCGATCCGCTTCCTGGTCGTTATCGGCGGCGAGTCAGGCCGCGCAGTTGTTCGGGCCGAGTTCGAGGTCCGTCGCTTCGGACTCGTCTTCGGGCGGCTCCGTTCCCGTGTTGATTTCGATCACGCGCTCGTAGTTCGGCGGTTTGTCGGGGGCGTTCTCGACTACCCGCGCTACGAACTCGTCTTCGTCCAGTCCGAGCAGCTCGAGGTCGTCGCGGAGGTCGCCCAGTCGAGCGCCGATCGGATCGCCCGGCGAGCCGACCTCGTATCGGTTGTCCGCCGTGACCGACACGTGTCCCGGGAGGATTTGCGTCTCGTCCGGCAATTCGAGGATCGTCCCGTGGATCGCGTCGTAGAGCAGTTCGGCGCCACTCGCCGCCTCGTCGTCGCCGAATTGCAGCTCCGTTCGACCGACGGACTCGACGAACAGCGTGTCGCCGGTTAGCAGCGCCTCGCCGTCGACGAGATAGTTGACCATCTCGGTCGTATGTCCCGGGGTATGGAGCGTTTCGATCTCGACCTCGCCGAGTTGGATCCTCTCGCCGTCGGTCAGTGGCTCGTAATCGTACCCGACACCCCGTTCCCTGGCCTTAGCGCCGAGATGGTAGGGGACGTCCAGCTCCGCCGCCAGTTTCGGTCCGCCCGAGATGTGGTCGGCGTGGACGTGCGTATCGAGGACGCGTTCGATCGTGAGTCCGGCCTCCTCGGCGACGATCTTGAACTGATCCGTTTGTCTGGTCGGATCGACGACCACCGCCGATGCGGCACGGGTCGATCCGACGACGTAGCCGAGACACCCCTTCGCCCGTCGCTGCAGTTGACGGACGACGAGGTCGTCGGGTTCGGTCTCGAGGGGAACGACCTCGTGGATCTTGCTCCAGTCTTCCATGCCGCCTTTCACGACGGACACGTCGTCGTAGCCGTGGTGCTCGAGTTCGAAGCCAAACGGCGTCGAGGTAAGCCCCTTTCCGCAGATCGCGACGATCGGCTCGCCGTCCCTGGTCGCCGCGATGTGCTCGAGGTCCGCGTCCGCGAACCCGTCCCCCGGACTGAACGGAACGTTCACGGCGCCGTGGATCCGCCAGCCCTCGTAACTGTCCTCTGGGCGCGTATCGACGAGCGTGAACGGCTCGTTCGAGTCGATCATCTCGGCGAGCCGGTCGGGTTGGATCTGGTTCACCATTGGACTTTTCTTACAATATTAGCTGTGACAAGGGCGCGGATAGTTCTCCTCCCTGCACAGGCACCCCGGCTACGAGTATCGCTTTCGATCGTCCTCGAAAAGCCGTCGTCGGCCGTCACGGGTCGTGTGTTGCAGGATGCGACGACGGACCGGATGGAGGGAATCGAACCATCGACGGGCGTATTCCGTACTGCTCCGGATTCCCTGTGAAACCTCCGGGGCGAGTATCCGTCGTGACCGCCCGCAATATATCTTCGAACAGTAAACATATCTTATATACTCAGAGGCTCTCTCTAGAGCTGGTGAACCGAACCATGCAAAAAAACGTCGGCGGATTTGACCGCGGCATCCGGGTCGTCGTTGGCCCACTCCTCGTCCTCATCGGTATCGCGGCTCTCGGCGGGTTGCTCTCCCTGACGGCGGGATCGCTCGGACTCGCTCTCGCAGTGATCGCTCTCGTCAGTGGCGCGGTGCTGACTACCACCGCAGTCACCCGGAAATGTCCCATAAACGCCCGTCTCAGTATCGATACGTCTCGAGGCGGAGTCGACTCCGGTTCTGCGGCCGGCCGGGACGAAAACCGCAGGGCTGGGCGACTGAGCTGAGATCACCCACACGATTTTTGCACGGGATTCGGACGGTGCCTCGGGCATCGCGAACGGGAGACCGATCAGCATCGTTCTCACCCGATTGAACGTACGGTTCGCCGGAACGGGGTACTTTCTATTTCGCTATCGTCCGCGACAGTATGCAGGGCTTGCGCTGGCTTCGAATGAGCGCGGATGAGAGAAACGAATTCCTCGGCCGAGGCGGAACGGGCGTCATTTCCTTCGCTACGGAACCGGACGAACCGCCCGTCTCGATACCCGTGTCCTACGGATACAGTGCGGAGGTCGAGCGGTTCTACTACCGACTCTCCTTCCCACAGGACAGCAGAAAGGACGACCTCGTAGACAGGCACGTCTCCTTCGTTACACACCGCGAGACCGACGACGGCTGGCGAAGCGTCGTCGTCACCGGACAGCTCTCGGCAATTTCCGATGCGCCGTACGAATCCGCCGAAATACAGGGGATGTGGTCGATCGAAATCCCCCTCGTCGACATTTTCGAGCGACCGCCGAGGGAAACGACGTTCCGGTATTTCAGCCTCGAGCCTGCGACCATGACGGGACGGAAAGAAACGAAGACCGACCCGTAGCGACGGAACACGGCGCGAAGACCGCCAGACGGGGTAGAAGCCTGACGACGAGAGCACCGGTCGATGTCATACTGAGGGCTGGCCCGGATCGACGTCACCGATGTTACGACGAACATTGGCCTACGCCCAGAACGACGCGTTCCCCAGGCAGTAGAGAAACGCCACCCAACCTGTGAAGAGACCGGCGATTATCACCAGAAAATCCGCCAACTTCGTCCCGAAAACGAAGTCGTATCCAATACCGATCGTCAGAAGAACCAATGCACTGCCGATCAAAATATGGCACCGACGTTCTGTCTGCGGGTCCATACACCGCTCTATCACGTTTCGACACAAATAGTGTCCTTGCGAACGTGCTGTCTGTCAGCGATTTCGACACGATTCGAGGTGGAATCTCCGACCTCACGGAGCGATCGTAGCGGGCGAGTCGGTCGGTGAGGACAGCGAGGTGCTCACGGTCCGACCGTCGTGTTCACGGTTCGCCGTCCGGAACCATCCAGACTCGACCCCCTCAAACCCCACAGATCTATTGATTCGTGGGCTGTACGGACCCTATGCGACCGATACGTACCCTGCTGTTCGGAGCTGGTGGCTTGCTGGCACTGTGGATCGGCTGGGGGGCGTACGTCAGCCACACGACCGAACGCGTTCCGTCGGAGACACTGGCGCGCTTCGACGGCATCGAGGTTCGTCGCTATCCGCGGTCGGTCCTCGCCGAAACGACGGCTCCGGACGACGGAACGGCGTTCAGACGCCTCTTTCGCTACATCTCGGGGGCGAACGCACGTAGCGAAGACATAGCAATGACCGCACCGGTGACGACCCGCGGCGAGTCGATTTCGATGACCGCACCCGTCCGAACGGATTCCGAGAGCGACGACGTGCGGATGGCCTTCTACCTCCCCTCGACGTACACGCCCGACACCGCCCCGACACCGACTGCCTCCGACGTTCGACTCGTCGTCGAACCGCCGCGAACGACCGCGGTGCGCCGCTTCTCGTGGTACGCGACGGACAAGCGCGTCGACCGGGAGCGGAGCCGACTACTCGAGCAACTCTCGCAGCGAGGGATCGAGGTGCGCGGCGAGCCGACGCTGCTCCAGTACAACGATCCGTGGACGCCGCCGTTCATGCGAACGAACGAGCTCGAAGTCGCTCTCGAGGACGTCCCGGCGCGGGTTCGTCATGCGACGTCGTAATCCGGGTCGGTCCGTCACCGAACGATCGTTACCGGGACCGGGGCTCGCCGCGCGACGGTTTCGGCCACGCTGCCGAGCAAAACCCGGGCGACGCCGGAGCGACCGTGGCTCCCCATGACGATGTGGTCGACGTCGTTCTCCGCGGCGAACTCGAGGATCGTTCGGGCGGTCGGGCCGGTTTCGACCGCGGTTTCGAGGGCGGTCGTCTCGAGACTCCCTGCGTCGTCGGCTCGGTCGCGTGCCTGCTCGCCGAGTGCTTTGCCGCGTTCGACGGCCCGGTCGTGGGTTTGCGCGTCGTAATAGCCGCCGCCTCCGTAATCGCTGTATACCCCTTCCATCGGGTCGACGACGTGTACCGTCGTGATCGTCGCTCCGTCGTGATTCGAAACCGCGTGGTCGAATGCGGCCCAGGAGTGGGGTGAGCCGTCGATCGGGACGAGTACGTGCGTTCCCATACCGGGGACACGTCCCGATCGTACAAGAACCTCGCCCGGACTCAGCGAGACGATCGGTGCTCGCTCGGACCAGTGATTTCGGTCGTCGACCGTCCGGCTCGCTTCGAGAACCGCTTCGTACCGTACTTCTCAGGACGCTTCCGTCGGTCACGGAATCCCCAGGCGCTCGGATCGCGACGGGGACCCAGCCCGTCGCTCACGCGGTTAACACTGGCCGGTCCGCCGAGCGAACGATGCGTTCGGCTGCGCTGCCGATCCGTTCGGTCCGCGCGTGGCTCTGGCCCTGATAGCCGATCACGACGAGATCGGCATCGAGTTCGTCAGCGGCCCTGAGCGTTTCTTCCCAGGGGCGACCGTGGCAGACATCCCATGTACACTCGATGCCGGCGTTGTCCGCGCGGTCGCTCAACTCCTTGAGCATCGCCTGCCCCTGTTCCTCGAGTTGGTTGAGTACGATCGCCGTACTACTCAATGCCGGCTCCCCGTACCGGTGGGTCTCCACGCAGTACAGGGCGTGCACGCTCGCGTCGTATCGATCTGCGATCGCCAGGGCGTGTTCGACGGCGCGGTTCGCGGGAGCGCTCCCGTCGGTCGGAACGAGAATCGTGTCGTACATCGAACCACGCTGACACACACCGGAGCCGGTGATATACCTTTTACCGCGACCGCTGATACGTTCCGATCAGGCCGTGATCACCGGTCGGTCGGTGTTCCGAACGACTCGTTCGGCGATGCTGCCGAGTTGCTGGTCGGGGCCAGACCCGAGTCCGCGGTTGCCGAGCACGACGAGGTCGGCCCCGATAGCCGCGGCATAGGCGTCGATTTCCTCGGCCGGCCGTCCCCGCCGTATTTCGGACGTGATGTCGGTGTCCGATCGCGCGGCGACATCGTCGAGGATCCCTTCGCCCCGTTGCTCGAGGTCGTCGAGAGCGCCATCGGATTCGGACAGTACCGCCTGCCCGTACCGCGTCGTATCGACGACGTAGATCGCGTGGAAGTCGGTGTCGAACGACGAGGCGAGATCGATCGCGTGTTCGATCGCGCGGTTTGCGGCGTCACTTCCGTCCGTTGCCGCGAGGATCGTATCGTACATCGTCGTCAGTCCCCCACACTAGGGCCGACTATATAGCTTACAGCGGGCAACGACCGTCCACTCCGCACCCGTTCCTTCCGATGAGTGCACCGCACGGGTCGCTGGCTGACTCGAGTCCGGTCGGTCGTCGCTGGCGACGGTCCCGTCTCGCCCGTTGACGAAGAACGAAGACCGTGGGCGTCGAAAGACGGGGTATGTACGACCGGCTTTTGATCGCCGTCGACGGGAGCGACGAGGCCACGCGGGCGGCGGAACGCGGACTCGAGTTCGCTCGTACCGTCGACGCGACCGTCGACGTCTTGTCCGTCATCGAGCGGAAGTCGCTCCGTCTCTCGCGGTCCGCCGACGAGAAGACGCGACTCCACGAGCGCGGTAACGCCGCGCTCGAGGAAATCGAGGCGCTCGCGTCCGAGATCGGCCAGCCAGTGACGACGACAGTGATCGAGGGAACGCCCGCGACTGGGATCTCCGACTACGCGGCCGAGCGGGGCGCGGACCTGATCGTCGTCGGCAGACAGGGGCTAACGGGGCTCGGAAAGCGACTGCTCGGTGGCGTCACGGAGCGACTGCTCCGCCGAAGCGACGTTCCCGTGTTCGTCGTCCCGACGGGTGCCGCGGACGCGACGACCGACTACTCGGAGCTGCTCGTCCCCACCGACGGAAGCGATACCGCAACGCTCGCTACCGAACACGGTGGCGCGGTCGCACGGCAGTACGACTCGACCGTCCACGTGCTCAACGTCGTCGATCTGCAGGCTGCCGGCGGTGCATTCGATGTCGGCGGGCTCGAGCGGGACTTCGTCGATCGACTCGAGGCGGAGGGTGAGGCGGTCGTCGAGGACGCGGCGACGGAGATCGGTGCCGTCGCGCCTGCCGTCACGACCGCTGTCGTTCGGACGTCATCGTTCGACGGCGTCGCGGCCGGTATCCGCGAGTACGTCGACGAGACCGATATCGACCTCATCGTCATGGGGGCTCGGGGACGGTCGAATCTCGGTCGCCGAGTCCTCGGCAGCGTCACCACGACGCTCATTCGGAGCGTCGACGTTCCCATACTGGTCGTGACGCAGTCGTAGTCCCCGTGCCGTCCGTGGCGATCGCCGGATCGGTGCTCACGAGTCGGCCGCGAGATCGCCGAGAACCCGATCACCGAACGCGAGTACCAAAAGCGCGCCGACAAGATCGAAGACGAGGTCGAGGGCGGTGTCTTTCGGCCCGTACGAGACGAGCACCGGCTCGAACCCGAGACGGGTTCCCGCGGAGTGAACGGCGTATTCGAGGAGTTCCCAGAGCAGCCCCAGACAGGCGACGACGGCGACGACCCGGGGACCGGGATCGCGACCGCGGTGTCGACTGAGCGCGAACACGGCACCGGCCAGGATCGACGAGGAGTGGGTATGCGTGAGGTGATCCCACCACCACACGTCGTCGTACGGACCGAGCATGCCGACGGCGTGGGTGACCATCCCGAGACGCACGTACAGGCGCTGCCACGGCCGGAGTTCGATATCGTACGCTCGTTCGACGAGGTCCGGCAGGCACGTTCCGATCGCCGCGACGACGGCGTTTACGACCGCACCCGGGTCGCGTCGTCGCACGCCGACGACGAACACCGCGAGCAACGTATACCGGAGTCCGCGCTGTGCCGTCCGCTCGGCCGAGACTGTCATCGTTTCAATTCGTAGTGGCTATGGGGCACATATAGGCGTATCGGCCCGCGCCCCGGCCACGGTCGGTCGTTCACCGGTGGTTCGCTGCTGGTCGAACCCGACCACGAACGGTCCCGCGTGTTGTTTCTCACCCCCTACAGTTAATCGGCGAGCGGGTGAACGAACGGCTATGTCACCGACCCTCGACGCAATCGATTCGGTTCTCCTGCCGACGGACGGCAGCGACGGCGCGCTCGCGGGGGCGAAACGCGGCGTCGATCTCGCCGCGATGGCCGATGCGACCGTTCACGTCCTTTCAGTCATCGAGACGTCGACGATCGATGGCGTCTCGTCCGCGCTCGAGTCGGCGTCGGCCGTCGACGAGCAGCGGGCCGCCCTCGAGGCCGACGCCGAGGCGGCCGTCGAGTCCGTCGCGACGATGGTCCGGGACCGAAAACCGGGGCTCGAGGTCACGACGACGACGGAACGGGGAACGCCGTTTCGGGTCATCGATCGCTACGTCGACGCGCGGGACATCGACGCGATCGCGATGGGGACGACGGGCCGCACTGGCCTCACGCGCGCCGTTCTCGGGAGCGTTACGGAAAACGTCCTCCGGACCGTCGGCGTCCCGGTGCTCGTCGTGCCGCCGGCGGCGAGTGAGTCGCGGCTTACCGAGTCCACCGTCGAGAACGTGCTCGTGCCGACCGACGGGAGCGACGGGGCGGCGGTCGCCGTCGACTGGGGGAGCACGCTCGCGGCGGCCTTCGATGCGATGGTGCACGCGATTTACTCGGTCGAGACGAGTCGCTTCCCGCCGCAACTGAATCCGGGCGAGATGCTGGCCGAACTCGAGCGACCCGGCGAGGAGGCGCTTCAGGAAGTCCGCGACCACGCACGAGAACGCGGCGTCAGTCTGGCGGGAACCATCGCAACGGGGCCGCCGGCGAGGGTCATCCTGGACTACGCCGCCGACAACGAGATCGATCTCATCACGATGGGAACCCATGGCCGGTCCGGGCTCGAACGCCACTTCCTCGGCAGTGTCACGGAAACCGTCGTCCGGAACGCCGAGCGACCGGTGGTTTGCGTTCCGATGAGCGGCGAGTGAGGGACGCCGACCCGGACGCTCGGCCGGCAGCGGACGATCCCGCCGATAGCCGCCCGGAGGTTCACGGCCGGTCACGGTATTATGTCGCTCGATCGCGTGGCGATCCCCATGGGTGATCGCCTCCTCGTTCCGTACGATGGGTCCGAACCGGCGACCGACGCCCTCGAGTACGCCCTCGAGACGTTCCCCGACGCGGACGTCGTCGCTCTGTACGTCGTCCCCGTTCCCGACGGGTACTGGGGAGCGTTCCAGGACTCCGACGAACGGACCCCCGATCTCGACCAGGCCCACGATATCGGCCGCAATATCATCACTGAAGCGGCCCAACTCGCCGCGGACCACGATCGCGATATCGAGACCGAAATCGCGACCGGAAAACCCGACCACGAGATCGTCGAGTTGGCGGAGACGGAACCGTACGAGACGATCGTCATCGGAAGCCACGGCCGTGAGGGGATTTCGCGCATCCTGCTCGGAAGCGTCGCGGAAAACGTCGTCCGCCGGTCGCCGATTCCCGTCGTCGTCGTCCGGTAGCGTCGGTTCCGGTTCGGACGCCCACCGGATCGAGCGGCCGGAACGGCGATGACGATCCCGAACCCGCCGGAAATACCGTGGTACAGGCCACAGACCCCACTGCCCGCGTTCACACCGGCACGTTTGGCTCGAGCTGCCCGGATAGTATTTTGAGACTCCGCGAGGTACGCCAGTTCGATGTCCCGGCACCTACTGGTTCCCGTCGACGGATCGCCGCTGTCCAACCGAGCACTGGCGTTCGCGTTCGAGGAATTCGACGACGTCGCTATCGTCGCGCTCCACGTCCTCGATCCCACTGACCCCGGGTACAGTTCTCCGACCGATGTCTCCGTCAAAACCGAACCGCCCCGCGGCTCCGACGAGTGGCACGAGCGGGCGGCCGAAGAGGAAGAGCGGATCTTCGACGACGCGCGCGAACTGGCGAGCGACTACGGAGGCGAGTTCGATACCGAAACCGCGGTCGGTGCGCCCGCTCGCGAAATCGTCGACTACGCCGAGGAGAACGAGATCGACCACATCGTCATGGGCAGCCACGGACGAACGGGTCCAACCCGACTGCTGCTCGGCAGCGTGGCCGAAACCGTCGTCCGCCGATCGCCGGTCTCGGTTACGGTCGTCCGCGACTGAACCGGTCGGCCGTCGTCGCCCGCCCAGGGATCGGTTCCGACCCCGCTCACGAGCCGCCGGCGATCGACGCCGATGTCTTTCCGGCCTCGGGCGTCAGCCGGGCAAAAACAGGTTCAGAACCGCGACGACGAGTCCTGCAAGCCCCATCCTGACGCCGGCGATGATCCAGTTCTGTTTCGATATCGAGCCGAGATACGCACCGAACGTAAAGAGTACGGCGACGCCGACGCCGATGGCGAGCAGCGTCGCCTCGAGCATGGAGATGATACCCTGACCGAGAAACGGCCCCAGCGGTAAGAGGATGCCGATGAGCGGGCCGATCCCGCTCGCGACCGCGTTGATCTTGCGAGCGCCCGCTCGCCGCTGCTGGACCGTCGTGTCCTCGAGATCGGTCAGCATCGCTCGCTCGAGTTCGAGCAGTTCGGCCTGTTTTTCGGCGCGTTCGATCTCCCAGACACTCCAGACACCCGACGTACCCAGCCCGACAGCTGCACCGAGACCGATCGTGATCACGGTGAGACCGTCGGTCACGCCCGACAGATACGCCCCGACGACGACGACGCCGATGCTCGTCAGCGTCCCGTCGAACCCGTTGGAAATGAAGTACCGCCGCGAGATCGATCTGACCTCCTCGTCCGCGAGGAGACCGCGGATGGCATCGAGGCGGTCGCGGAGCGACGGCACGTCGCTCACCGATCCTGGGGCGTGCCGCGCTGTTCGACGAGACGCTCGCCGCAGACGACTTGGTCGATCGAGTGCACCGTCCCGCCGAGGTCGGTGATGGCCCCCTCGAGCTCGGCCGCATCGATAGCGTCGCCTTCGATCGTGAGTTTGAGGTTTTGGACCTTGCGGTCGGTCTCGATCAGTACTGCATTGACGCCGGCAACACCCGCACAGTCGGCCGCTGCGTCGGCGAATTCGATGATATCCGGCTCCTGTGGCTTCATGACATCGAGGACGAGGCGTCTGATCGCGGCGGTCATGGTGTGGTCGGTCGACTTCGACGGCCTTAGTGGCAGGGGGCGGAGCCCGGACCACGACGCACGCCAACACCGGCTCTCAAGCGGTTTCACGTCCGTTCGATCGAGTCTCGAGCGTTTCGACTCGGGAAATCGGCTCCGACCGCCTGGCACTCCGTTCGGGAGTTCGTGGGTGGATCGCGACGGGGTGCCCGCGGTCACCGAGCACCTGCTGGTTCGGCGGCTATCGCTGGCGCTGAATGACAGGCGAGCCGAGAGACGAATTATATCCCGCGGTGCTGTAGTCCGGCATACGGATGACGATCGATGAACTCGGCGGCTACGGCATGGAACAGATGGATGAGGAAGCGGTAACGAAGTTCCTCACGATTCAAAGCCAGGGCGTTCTCGGACTCCCCACGGAGAACGGGCCGTACCTCCTTCCGATGTCGTACGGCTTTGACGGGGACTCGCGGCTCTACTTTTGGTACGTCGTCGGGTCCCAGAGCCGGAAAGCGGCCCTCTCCGACCAGGCGACGACCGCCAGTTTTCTCGTGTACCGGGCCGAGATGTTTCACTGGCAAAGCGTCCTCCTGACGGGAACGATCCGACGCCTTCCCGACGCGAAACGGGACACGCTCCCGGAGTCTCGGACCCCGGCCTGGCAGCCGGAAGTGATCGACACGGCGAGCGAGACGGAGGCAACTCGCTTGTACGAGTTCCGAATCGACGACCGGACGGGCGTGAGACACGACCTGCAGGCACCGTCGTACGACCAGCGCTCGAGCAGGGACGAATAACAGTTGGTGGGACTCCGATTGCCGTCCCTTCCAGGTGGGAACGGGCTACCAGACGATCCGCCAAGCGATTGATGCAGACCTTTTGACGGAGATTCAGTGGCTATACTCGCTGCTTTTTCTCGCAAGAATAATAAACATTGACGAAGATATGACGATCTAATCGATTGAGTAGTAGGGATGGGCGAAAGCGACACGAATACTACAGCCAAGTCTGATCCGCCCGATCTAGCATACGATGAGGGTGAGGAATCGGAGGAACAATTCCGCAATCCCGAACAGCATGATATCGAGACACTTCGGTTTGTCTGTGACGAATCACGCAACGTTATCGACCACCAGATCGACGATCTCAACGATATCGACGACAAAGCACTTCGCACAGTCCGTATTACGATGGTCGTCGTTGGGTTCCTCGTCGCTGCAGCTCAAGTAGAAAATGCCGATCCGATATTCAATCGAATAACAACTCTTGGCGGGTTATTTCTCCTCCTTTCAATTACAACGGGTGTTCTCACGTATTCCGCCTCGAACCTC
Source organism: Natrinema altunense (assembly GCF_000731985.1). Taxonomy (GTDB): domain Archaea; phylum Halobacteriota; class Halobacteria; order Halobacteriales; family Natrialbaceae; genus Natrinema; species Natrinema altunense. The sequence goes on along the minus strand of NZ_JNCS01000013.1, from coordinate 56,773 downwards.
GATCTGGGACCCGGACCAGATTACCTCATTGACGTCCTCTCCGAATCCAATTCCGAAAAAGAAGAGCGAATCGAAGCAACACGCAGCTACGCCTATTGGATGTACAAAAACGAGACCGTTTTGCAGAAAAACGGGTGGTACCTCATTATCACTCAGTTTCTATTGATCTTCGGGATGCTGTTGTTAGCATATGGTGCTTGGAGCGGTGTCACCGATGACAACTTTTATGACTTCATGTTGGGAATGATAGTCACGTGAGAGAGAAAGAGCCTCCAGAACGGACTCGTCGTGCGACGATGAGTCAGCGCGGATATAAGGCCCCGAAGTTTCTTGCTGAACTTCTCTCGGGTCGCAAGAGCGACGAGTAGCGGCTTTTTCGCCCGCCGTTCGTGCTTCCGACGCCCGCAATTCCGTTCTCGACCAGTAGCTTGAACGAGGGACGGAAAACACAGAGAACGACTGATCGAACCCGTATCTGGCCCCTCCGAGGCATTTGCTCACCGGCTGGCTGGATGACATCGATACGAAGGCAATGTCGATTCCCCATATGACCATCTGAGTTGATCTTGTCGGCATTTTCGGTCGCCGGGCCTATGACGGATCGTTCCCAACCGGGTACATCCGGAATCTGTATATTGGATCTGGAATCGTCGCCCTCTTCCTCTCAACAGCGCTGGCAGCGCTTATCTACACGGCATTGGACTCACATCTCAGGGGATGGGTTTCGGACGCCGAACCGTCCTTCGGCGGGCTCGCCGTTCGATGGACGCGAAATCACCCCCGCCGCTTTTCACGGCCACGACGGGGTCACCGATCCATCCGCCGGACGAGCACGCCGATCGCGACGTACGCTGGGAGACACAGGGCGAGGACGAGACCGATGAGTCCCCAGTCCGCCACCTCGAGCGGGACGGTCCCGAAGTATCGATTGAGCGGCGTGTATAGCACGGCGAGTTGGAGGACGATCGAACTCGCAACGGCGGCCGCGAGCCACGGGTTCGACAGCGTCGGCGTTTCGCGCAGCCAGCGAACGACGTAGAGTTTCACGAACTCGAGGCAGACGAACGCCGTAAATACCATCGTCAGTGCGTACGCCGTCACTGCGGGAGCGCCAGCGAGCGTGTAGAACATCAGCGCGAGGACGACGACCGTGGTGACGGCTCCGGTGCCGCCGATCAGTCCGAGCATCGGCCGATCGACGATGCCCCGATCGGGATCGCGCGGCGGTCGCTCCATCACGTCGTCGCTCACCGGATCGGCGCCCAGCGCCAGCGCCGGCAACCCGTCGGTCAGGAGGTTGATCCACAGCAACTGTACGGCCGGCAGGATGAGGTAGCCGGACAGCGAGGCGAGGAAGACGATCGCAACCTCGGCGACGTTCGCGCTCAGGAGGTAGGCGACGAACTTCCAGATGTTGTCGAAGATCCCTCGCCCGCGTTCGACGGCGCGTTCGATCGTCGCGTAGTCGTCGTCCAGCAGGACGATGTCCGACGCCTGTCTGGCGACCTCCGTTCCGCGAACCCCCATCGCCACACCGACGTCGGCGTTTTTCAGCGCCGGCGCGTCGTTGACGCCGTCGCCCGTCATCGCGACGTCGTTTCCCCGCTTCTGTAACGCCTGCAGGATTCGAACCTTGTGCTCCGGCGACGTTCGCGCGAACACGTCGACGGAGTCGACCCGATCCCGGAGCGTTTCGTCGTCCAGTCGTTCGATCTCCCCGCCCTCGAGGACGGCGGTCCCGAGCCCCAGCGAGTCGGCGATCGCCCGCGCGGTCCGGACGTTGTCGCCGGTGACCATCTTCACGCCGATCCCCGCGTGCGTCGTCCGGGCGATCGCGTCGGCGACCTCCTCGCGGGGCGGATCGATCATCCCGGTCAGTCCCACGAACGTCAGCCCGTCGGCGAGGTCGTCGGCGTCGGCGACCGCCTTGCGGTAGGCCATCGCCAGCACCCGGAGCGCGTCGTCGCCGAACGCCCGAACCGTCGCCTCGACGCGCTCGCGGCGCTCGTCGGTCAGTGGTTTCGGCCCGTCCGCGGTCAGAATCCGATCGCAGTGCTCGACGAGGACTTCCGGCGCGCCCTTGACGTAGCCGATGTCGTCGTGGACGGTCCCCATCCACTTCCGTTCCGAGGAGAACGGCACCTCGCCGGTCCGCGGGTTCGAGTCCCGAAGCCCGTCGATGTCGAGTCCGCGGCGGTCCGCGGCCGCGAGCAGCGCCTGCTCGGTCGGGTCGCCGTCCTCGAGCGTCGAGTCGTTACAGAGCACGCTGATCTCGAGGAGGAGTGCCTCGCGGTCGCCGATGTCCTCTCTCTCGACCGCGTCCCCGTCGGTCTCCCTCGAGTCGAGGGCGATGACCGCATCGTTGACCCACAGTCTGCTGACGGTCATCTGCCCCTGGGTGAGCGTGCCCGTCTTGTCGGTACAGATGACGTCGACGGCACCCAATGCTTCGACCGCGGGGAGCCGCCGGACGAGCGCGTTCTCTGCGGACATCTTCCGGACGCCGAGCGCGAGCGTGAGCGTGACCACGGCCGGCAGCCCCTCCGGAATCGCCGCGACGGCGAGTGAGACCGCGGTCAGTGCGGCCTGGACTGCGGCCGTTCCGCGGAGGAGCAAGAGCGGCGCGACCAGCGCCGAGAGGACGATGACCCCGAGTCCGAGGGTCCGACCCAATTCGTCGAGTTCGTCCTGCAACGGCGTCCGCGTCGCCTCGGTCGCGGCGAGTTCCCGAGCGATTCCGCCGACTTCGGTTTCCATTCCCGTCCCGGTAACGACCGCGACACCCTTCCCGCGGGTGACGCTCGTCCCCTTGTAGACCATACTGGCCCGCTCCGCGAGCGGGGTCGCCGACTCGACCGGCGATGGCGACTTCGAAACCGGAACGCTCTCACCCGTCAACGACGCCTCGTCGACCTCGAGATCGGCCGTCTCGAGGAGTCGCCCATCCGCGGGGACGACGTCGCCGCCGCGTAGGACGACGATATCGCCCGGGACGAGCCCCGTCGCATCGATCGGGCGCTCCTCGCCGTCGCGTCGAACCGTCGCCGTCGGCGCGGCCAGTTCCCTGAGCGACTCGAGGCTCCGTTCGGCCCGGTAGTCCTGGACGAAGCCGAAGACCCCGTTCGCCACGACGATGATCGCGATCAGGATCGCGTCGACGGCGTGACCCGCCCAGATCGAGAGGCCGGCCGCGGCCAGCAACACCCAGATCAGGGCGCTGTTGAACTGCGCGACGAGGATGTCGACCGGCGACCGGCCGCCGCCCCGAACGATGTCGTTCTCGCCGTACGCCTCGCGCCGCCGCCGCACCTCGTCGCCGGTCAGTCCGTCGGTTCGGGATTCGAGGGACGACACGACGCGCTCGGCTGGGAGTTCGTGTGGCTTCTCGGACACTACTCGCGGGTTCGCTCCGAGCCCCTATAGCTGTACACGCCGGACCGAGCCGCTGAGACGCGGACGACCCGCGACGACGGCGGTGGCCGCATTTCCCTCCCGGTGGGACGTAACAGCGTTTTTATACGACTCGCCGGCGAACCGTCGCTCGAATGGAGTCGCTCGAAATCGGAGTCCGGTTGCTCGCCGGCATCGGACTCATCCTGGCGAACGCCTTCTTCGTCGCGATCGAGTTCGCGCTCACCCGGGTCCGTCAGTACCCCGAGTCAGCGTTCGACGAACCGGGACTGCGGCGGGCGTGGGAGATGACCAACGAACTCGAGATCTACCTGACCAGCTGTCAGGTGGGCATCAGTGGGACGAGCATCGCCGTCGGCATCGTCGCCGAACCGGCCCTCGCGACGATCATCCGTCCCGTCTTCGAGAACACCGCACTCGCCTCCGCGGGTGCCGGTGCCGTCCTCGCGTTCGTCATCATCAACCTCCTGCATCTCACCCACGGCGAACAGACGCCGACCTACCTCGGCGTCGAGCGAACGAAGTTCGTCGCGAGGTACGGAGCCACCCCGCTGTACTGGTTCGCAAAACTCCTCTCGCCCGTGATCTGGTTCGGAGACGCCGTCGCGAAGTGGACGCTGCGCCGGTTCGGGGTCGAGATGACCGGTGCGTGGCTCGAGACCGAAACCGAAATCATCGAGACGCGGGCCGAACTCCGGACCCGACTCGCGTCGGTCCTCGAACGGGGCGACGTCCCCGACGACCGCCGGGAGGAGATCATCAACGCGTTGACCGTCGGCGACCGGCCGGTCACTGACGAGATGACCCCCGTCGAGGACGTCACGTTTCTCTCGACGACCGCGTCGGTCGAGGAGAACGTCGACCGGATCGGCTCGAGTCCCCATACCCGGTTTCCGCTGATCGAGGGGACGCCCGCGGCGTTCGTCGGGATCGTCTACGCGCCGACCGTCGTCGACCGAATCGACGACCTGCGGACCGGCGACGTGTCGTTCGCGGACATCGCGACCCCGCCGATGACGATTCCGGCCGAGATGCACGTCAGCGACGCGATCGACGAACTGCAGGCGGCTCAGCAGGAACTCGCGCTCGTCGAAGCCGACGGCGACGTCGTCGGCCTGCTGACGGCGACCGATGCCCTCGAGGCACTGGTCGGTGATTTCGACGATCCGCTCGACGGGAACGGCATCCTATCGGAGGGACGATAGTGACGCCGCCACAGTCACCGGCCTCGTCCGGCGGACGCGTCGAGCGCCGTTCGACTCGCGGTCGCGTCCGCCGGGTCACCGCCATATTTGTGGTCGGTGTTCGAAGGCGAGGTATGGACGAGCAATCGATCGCGTGTCGCGTCGCCGATACATGACGGGCTACTATCGCCGCTACCTGCAGGTTCTCCTTCGGTTCCTTCCCGTCGCGATCGCGTTTCTCAGGGATCGGCGGCGGTTCCTGCTGTTCGGCCCGTCCCGGCACGTGTCGGCTGCTGTCCACCGCGACCGCGCCGAACGGCTCACCGAGACGATGCTCGAGCTCGGTCCCGCGTTCATCAAAGTCGGGCAGGTGCTGTCGACGCGGCCCGATATCGTGCCCCCGACGTACGTCGAGGCGTTCGCCACGTTACAGGACGAGGTCCCGGAGGACGCGGGCGGGGACCCGCTGACGGTCGTCGAATCGGAACTCGGCGACGACCTCGATCTCGACACCCTCGAGCCGGTCGCCGGCGGGTCGCTCGCGTTCGTCTACACCGTCGACTACGAGGGCGAGCGGATCGCCCTGAAGGTCCAGCGTCCCGGTCTCGCCGCGGTGATCGAGCGCGATCTGCGGGTCATCAGGGGTCTCGTGCCGTTGCTGGTGACGTTCGCCGACGAGCGCCAGCGGTATTCGATCGAGAACGTCGCCGACGACTTCGAGGAGATCATCCTCGAGGAACTGGACTTCGAGCGCGAGGCGTCGATCATGGCGACGATCGAGGACAACTTCGCGGACGACGAGCGGATCGTCGTCCCCACGACGTACCCCGAACTCTGCTCGGAGCGCATCGTCGCGATGGAGCACGTCGACGGCGAGAAGATCACCGACGAGGACGTGCTCGCCGATGTCGGTATCGAACCGACCGAGATGGCGACGCTGATCGCCCGCACGTACCTGCAGATGGGCCTCGTCGACGGCGTCTTCCACGCGGACCCACACCCGGGCAACCTCGCAGTGACCGACGACGGCCGGCTCGTCATCTACGATTACGGGATGAGCCAGCGTCTCACGCAGCAGGAACAGGACGATATCACGAGTCTCTACCGGACCCTCGTCCGTCGCGACGTCGACGGCCTGTTGAACACGCTGATCGCACTCGACGTGCTCGACCGGTCGGTCGATCGGGTCGCCGTCCGGCGGGTTCTCGAGTTGGTCATCGAGAACCTCGAAGGAAAGTCGGACGTCTCCTGGCGGGAGATCATCACCGAACTCTTCGCGACGCTTCACGAGTTCCCGTTTCGGATTCCGCCGAACGTCATGTTACTCGTGCGAGTCGGGACGGTCGGCGAAGGCGTCTGCCGAACCCTCGACCCGGAGTTCGATTTCATCGCCGTCACGCGGTCGTTCCTCGTCGAACAGGGCGTCATCGAGAGCGAAGTCGAAGCGCTGCTCGCGGACGTCCGGACCGATCTGCAAGACTCAGCACCGGCCTTGGCACGTGCCCCGGCGCGGTTCGATACCGTCTTCGGCCAACTCGAGCGGGGCGAACTCGTCGTCAGGACCGATCCCGTCGAGCCGACGACCGGTGGAGTCGCCGCGGCCGGGGACGCGATCATCGCCGGTGCCCTGATCGTTGCGACGGCCCTCCTGACGTTTCACCACCAGCCGCTCGAGGTCGCGAGCGCGGTGCTGGCGGTCGCGTTCCTCGGCCGATACGTCCGTCGGTAGCGTCACCGACGGTCGTCCGTCCGCTCACCGAACGGCGCTACGGGCTGTCTCCGCTCCGACGCGACGACGGCCCCGCGACTCCCGCCTCGCGTTCTCCGAGCCCGATGGCTCGGAGGATGGACGGTAACAGCGTCCCCTGGACGAGCGCACCGATGATCGCGACGCCGAAGACGACCGCCTGAACGAACTCGCGGTGGGGGACCCACGGCGGAAGCCCGAGCGCCAGCGCGATCGGGACCACGGTGTGTAAACCGCCCGAGACGAGGACGTGCTGGTAGCTGCGGGGCAGCGGCTTCGAGACGATCTCGTTGACCGCCCCGACGAGGACGTAGACGACCACGGCTCGGACGAGCAACACGAACGCGGCGACGAGCAACGCCGCCGGCAGATAGACGGTGAGCGTGTCGATCGGCACCTGGACCCCGATGAGTACGTAGACGACGGTCGACAGCAGGAACGCGCCACCCGCCCAGATATCGCGTACGAACTCGAGCGCGTCGCGGCCGATACCGTCGTCGGCGTCCAGTTCCACGAACGCTCCCGCTCCGACCGTCGCGAGGATGCCGCTCACGCCGACGCTCTCGGCGAGGACGTAGCTTCCGTACGCGACCAACACCGTGACCAGCAGGATCGCCATTCGCTCGGGGAGTCGGTGGACGAACCGCGTGGCCCCGTATCCGAGGCCGCACCCGAGGAGGAACCCGCCGAGACTGACGACGAGGAGGTCCGTGACAACGAACTCGGTAATCTCGAGCCCCGACATCGGCTCCGTCCCCGCGGCGAGGAGCGCGAGTATCACGTCGACGATGACGATCGCGACGCCGTCGTTGAACAGGCTCTCACTGTCGATGACGATCGTCAGCCGCTCGGGGACGTCCAACTCCTCGAACACGGAGAGGACGGCGACCGGATCGGTCGGGACGAGGATCGCAGCGAGCAACAGCGATACCCCGATCGACAGTCCGAACGCGAAGTCGATGACCGGTCCCAGGAGCACGACCGCCAGCGGAATTCCGAGAACGACCAGCGTGAGCGGCACGGCGACGTTCTCGCGCAGCGCCGCTCGATCGAGTTCGACGACCCCGTCGAACAGGATCGTCGGCAGGACGAGCCCCATGATGACGTCCGTCGAGAGCCGGATACCGACGTCGATGCGTAGCAGCGAGATCACGACCCCGACCAGAACGAGGAGCACCGCGTACGGGACGTCGAGCCAGACGTCGACGACGACTCTGACCGCCAGCGCGATCGCGAGCAGACCACACACCCGGACGAGGGTCTCGAGAACGGCAGTCATGGGTTCGCACTCGAAAAACGGGCCGGTAGCTTCTGACGCGGCGCGGAGCGAGTCGCGGCGCTGTCTCCCCGGCTCGGTACCAGTCGCCGTCTCACGGTCGCATCTCGGCTGCTCACGCTGTACTGCGAACTGTCGGCCCGGGCACACATTGTTTTATCTCCATCTCTCGTACCGTGTCCCGATGACGGTACGCTCTGGTCGAGTGTCGTTTCGATCGGTTCGCGTCGCGGTTCTGGTTTGCGTCGCGGTGGTCTCGTTTTTCGTCGCCATCCAGTTGTTGAGCGCGTCGCTGCAGACGCTCTCGTCGGTCGTCCGGCCGATCCTCTCCCGACAAACGGGCCCGCTCTCGTACGTCGGGACCAGTTGGCTCTCCGCGTACGTGATGTTGAACGGATCGATCGTCGCAGCGATCGCCCTTTCGCTGTTCTCGGCCGACCTGATTACCGTCCTCGAGCTGTTTCTGCTCGTTTCGGGCTCCCGCCTCGGCGCTCCGGGGATCGTCCTGTTGATCGGTGCGCTGGAGTTCCTTCGCGCCCCGTCGTATTCGCTCCCCGAAGCGATGCGGCTCGGGACGTTGACGTTTCTCGTCGGTCTGACGGTCTACGCCCCGGCGACGGTGATCGGGGCGGTCGTGATCTGGGTGACCGAGCGGAGCACGTGGGCACGCGACGTGCCCGTCGACGGTCGCGCGGGCGGTGTCAGTCTCTTCGAACCGCTCACAACCGCGATAATCGACCAGTTGGGCGCGGCCCCCAGCGCCCTGGTGGCGATGCTCGTTCTCGTCGGGAGTTTTCACCTGTTAGATACCCTGTTAAACCGCATCTCCGTCGATTGGCTTAGAGAGCACATGTTCGTCTTCCTCCAGCACCGCTGGCTGTCGCTCGGTCTCGGATTCGCCGTCACCGCCGTAACGACGAGCGTGGCGTTCTCGATGGGCGTGATCGTCCCGATCTACAATCGGGGATACATCCGTCGAGACGAGATCGTCCCGTACGTCATGGGTGCCAGTCTCGGAACGCTCACGGATACCCTGTTGGTTGCTCTCATCCTCGAGTCCGGGACGGGGATCGCGATCGTCCTGCTCCTCTTCGGCGCGGCGGCCGTCAGTACGATCGCCGCACTCTCGGTCTACGACGCCTACTACGCGTTTCTCGAGGCGGTTCAGAACGCCCTCCTCGAAAACAATCGTACGTTTGCAGTGTTCGTCGCGATGCTTGTCGCCGTTCCGTTCGCGTTGGTGGTCGGTCCCGGTTGAGATGCACGCGACTACGAGTCCGTCGCGATCGGCTCGCGCACCGTTAGCACCGGGACCGGGGCCGTTCGGACGAGATGCTCGGTGATGCTGCCGAGTACGTACCGATCGAAGCCCGTCCGGCCGTGTGTCCCGACGACAACGAGGTCGATGTCGTGGGCCTCGATATGCGAGCGGATCTCGTCGGTGACCGACGACCCGTACGCGACCGTTTCGGCGGCCGGCGCGACGCCGCGGGTTTCCGCGATCGACGACGCCTCGTCGATGATCTCGTCCGCGGCCGCTTCCAGCATCGCCGTCTTGATCTCCGAGCGGACGTCAACGCCGACGCTGACGGTGTCGACGACCGTAAGGAGGTGCAACGCCGCGCCAGTCGTGTCCGCGATGTCGACGCTCAGCTCGACCGCGTCTCGCGCACACTCGCTGCCGTCGGTCGGGGCCAGCACGCGTCGGTAGGGATACGTGGCCGGGGTCTCAGCGTCCGGCCGAATCGTCAGCACGGGGCCGTCCGCGCGTCTGACGACTCGTTCGGTGGTACTGCCCAGCAGGAACCGCTCGAGTCCGCGGCGTCCGTGCGTCGGCATGACAGTGAGATCGATATCGTGTGCCGCTGCGTAGTCGAGAATTTCCCGATATGGGTCCCCCGACCGGACCTCGGTGACCGTCTCGACTCCGTGGTCCGCCGCGCGGTCAGCGGCCTCGCGGACGATCCGATCACCCTCCTGCTCGAGGGCGTCGACGACGGCCCCCTCCCGCTGAAACGGGCTGTACAGCGCCATATCGATCACCGTGAGGACGTGAACCGTCGACCCGTGTTCGGCGGCGATCTCGAGGACGTGATCGAGCGCGACGGCCGCCCCCTCGCTGCCGTCGGTGGGAAAGAGGAGGTGATCGAACGCCGTGTCCGTTGCGGCAGCGGTCATGCTCGGCCGTCCTCCGTCCGGTTCCGGGGACCGCGTTCGATTCCTGTCCGTCCCGATCGCCCGTCAGTCTCACAGCGTCCCATACCTGTCCGATACGTGGGAGACCGGAATAAACGGACGGGAAGGCCCCGATAACACGGAACGACCGATCGACGGGTGCGTTCCGGCCGTTCTGGCTCCTGCTGACGACGTCCCGGTGAGCTACGTCGACCGGCTGCAGGATCTCAATCGTCGTCAGTGGTCGCTCGAGCGGGTCCACGAGGATCGCGCGGTCGGGACCCGTTGACTGTTCTCGACGGCGGAGCCGATGTCGTCAGCCGGGGCGATCAGTATGACGAGTACTAAGTAACCGACTCGAGTCCGTCCGAACAGAATGCCGCCGGAGTGGTTTGCCGAGGTCCGTCCGCTAGTCGAAGACGGCGTGCGGACCGTCATCGAACGTAATCGCGCTGTTATCGAGGACCCCCCAACGAAGACGTTCCACCGCCTTCGCTCGGATGGCGTCTTCGATAACACGACGGAATTCACAGTGCCAGTCCCGGGTCGCGCGTTCGCGGACACGGATGCCTTCGATACGCTCTATACCCACGAATTCGAGGATGCCGCTCGTCGCATCTACACGCGGCTTCCCGATCCGTTGGCGGATACCGACTCCGCTGACGCAGCACGCATCGAATCTATCGAACGCGGATTGTTCGAATTCGTCGGCGTCGTGTTGAATTATGCCGGGACCACGCGGTTCGACGGGGCCGCATTCGACGCCGCGTTCGCCGACCAGTTCGACCCACGATTCACGGACCGGGAATACGCCCGGTATCTCCTCTGCCTGAAAAACACGACTCTCGAACCCGACGTCACTATCGACCTCGAGACAGCGATTCACGGCGAGCCGGACTATCTCGGCCCGTACGACCTGGACACGCTACGGCTTCGGCCGCTTGACGAATTGGAGGAAGTCGGCATCACGACTTACGAGGCACCGAGTACGGGTGTCCTCGAGCCGGTCGAACCGGTCACTGCGAGCGGACCAACCGCCGCGGTCGAGATCGTCCTCCGCCGTCGCCGCCCGTACAGCGAGATCGCTCGAGAGATCGACGACAATATCGTCACCCCGTGGAATCAACCCGAGTTCGATGTGACACCGAACGACGTTCACCCGTGGCAGCAACTCATCGACGTTATTCGATACATCGCGACGACCGTTCGCCGGTGTCTCCGTCTCTGCCGTCCGGCAGGCACCGTCGGATTCGACACGGGGTATCACGTCGTCCCCGGCTGGGAAACGTACCGCGGCATCGCTACACCCGTCACGTTCCCGCTCGAGTTCGATTGTCCGGCAGCGACGGTCGGAACACACATCGCTGCGAATCGCGCGGCGGACATCCGGCGGTTCTGGAGCGCACACCGAGATCGCCTGTCAACTGACGATGCCACGTTCCAGAACCTGCTCGCTCGGTTCGAGCGGATGTTCAGTCGAGACGCCCTCGAGGATCAAGTAGTCGACTGTGCCGTCGGCTGCGAAACGACGCTGTTGAAAGGCGGGTCTCCGGGCGGCAACAAGTATCGACTCGGCGTTCGCGCAGCAGTCCTCCTCGGCGAGCAGAACTCGCAGGAGTGGCCGCCGGAGCAGGTCGGGGAGTTCTTCAGGGCGATATACGACGCCCGGAATACGGTCGTCCACGAGGACAACTCCTTGCCGGACGCACCGAGCGACGCCGATCGAATGACCGTTGGCGACGACGAATTCCTGGCACCGTCGTTTCTCGTTCGCGCCCGTGAGCTCTATGCCGATGTCATTCGGGGCTATCTCGACCTCGTTGCTACCCACGACGACTCGATCGACGATATCAATCAGCGGATCGACGAGACCGTCCTCGCCTCCGGAAACGACTTGCGCGACCGACTCTCCTAGTTAGCCGATTCGTCGTTTCTTCGACTCCGGACCCGTCTGCCGACCAGGGTCGAACGCCGCCCGTGCGTTGTCCGGGTGTTCGATCGCCGTCCCACGCAGCGGCGATCACCGCCTTTCGGGGCGCTTGGCGGCGGTCACTGCCGGACGCCGTCGACGACGAACGGATCGATGTCGCGCTGCCGATCGGCGTCACCTCGAGCGACGCTTCCGGACACGCCGATGTCGGTGGCTACAGCCCGCACGACCGACGATTGGGACGTAGCGTCGGCCGTCTCGATGCCCATGATCCGGTCCGGTGAGCAATATTGTCTTATTGAGTCATAGGTATACAATCGGGGTAAGCGGTTCTCGAACTCCGCGTTTCGGGGTGCGACCCGGACCCGCCCGTCAGTTCTGGGGACGGCGGCTGAATCGTCGTGACGCATACTGCCACCATTGGCGCGTCCGACGGGCACCCAGTCGACGGCGAGTCGCTTCGCGAGCGAGTCCCGGAGCGGCCCGACCGCAACAGGTAGTCATGCGTTCGGACGGGAGCCCCAGCCCGCCGTTGCGATCGTGCGACTGCATCGTGTCGTGGCTGTTGCCTCACGCTGTGCGTATGCCGATCGGGGCCGGCGAACCGCCGGTCAACCGCGGCCCGTTGTGGGTCCCCTCTCGAGATGTCGCGAATCCGGGTCGTCGACCGTGGCTCGAGACCGACCGGGACCTCGTCACCGCGTGCCAGTGACGAAATCCGGAAGCTCTTTTCGTTGTGGGCACAATACTGGACACGAATGACGTTGCCTATCGACCCCGCTCAAATCGATCCGGACGACATCGGTACGACACAGACGACCCTCGAGATGGCCCACGAGGAGGCGATCGAACACGTTCGCGAGGTGTTCACCGACGCCGGCTTCGGCGTTCCCGTCGAGTTCTCCCCGTCGGAGTTGCTCAACGAGAAGGTCGACGCCGACCGCGATCCGTATTACGTGCTCGGCGCGTGTAACCCGGCGGTCGCGGACCGAGCGCTCGAGGCCAGCGACGGGAAACTCGGTGCGCTCTTCCCGTGCAACGTCGTCGTCTGGGAGGAAGAACCCGGCCGCCAGCGCGTCTATCACGTCTCGATCATGCGGATCGCGCGGCTCGTCGGGGTCGCGCCGGACGACGAGGAGATGGCGGATATCGTCGCCGAGACGGGCGACCTCGTCGACGCCGCGTTCGAGGAGCTGTAGCCATGGGCTACCATACGTTCGACGCCGAGCGAGCGGACAAGCTGGAACGGGCGGGTCAGCGATACCGCTTCGTCTCGGCCGAGGAACTGCTGTGGGCGCTCTCGCTCTCGCCGGCCGACACCGTCGCCGACCTCGGCAGCGGAACCGGCTTTTTCACCGACGACGTCGCGCCCCACGCCGGCACGGTGCACGCGGTCGACGTTCAGGAGGCGATGCACGAGTACTACCGCCAGAAAGGCGTTCCGGAGAACGTCGATCTCGTGACCAGCGACGTGAGCGACCTCCCGTTCGACGACGACGCACTCGAGGCCGCGTTTTCGACAATGACCTACCACGAGTTCGCGAGCGACGACGCGCTCGCGGAGGTTCGACGGGTCCTCGCGCCCGACGGCCGACTGGTCGTCGTCGACTGGGCGGCGACCGGTACCGGCGCGGACGGGCCGCCGGTCGACGAGCGCTACAGCGCCGCCGAAGCGGTAGCGGCGCTCCGCGATGCCGGCTTCGCGATCGACCACGAGGCCGTCCGCCCCGAGACCTTCCTGGTGATCGCGACGCTCGAGTGAGGGCCTGCCGCTCAGCCTCGAGTGCAACGCTGCTATCGTGCCAGTAATGTAATCAGTCCCCGCGAATGAACGGCCGATACACGATGGGAACCGAGACGACGACTCCGCTCGAGGCGATCACGTTCGATCTCGACGGAACGCTGCTTCGATACGAGCGGTCCCCTGGAACGGTACTCGAGGCGGCGTTCGAGCGGGCGGGTGTCGAGCCGCTCTTTGCCGTCGATGAATACTACGCTCGATACGACGACTTCGCCGAGCGGTGCGATTCGATGGCGGCCCTCCGGTCGGAGTGCTTTGCCGCCCTCGCCGCGGCGAACGGCTACGATCGACGGCTCGGACGGGATGTCGCGGCGGCCTTCAACGACGAGCGCGACCAGTCGAACGTCGAACTGGTGCCGCCGGCCGCTCGCGTGCTGGATGAACTCAGCCGAGAGTACCGGCTGGCCGTCATCACCAACGGTGCGCGGGACGCCCAACGGCAGAAGATCGATGCCGTGAACCTCGAGCGGTGGCTCGACGAGGTCGTCGTCGCCGGGCATGATACCCCGCCGAAACCGGACCCGGAGCCCTTCGAGCAGGCGATGCGACTCCTCGACGCGACGCCGGCGACCGCGGTACACGTCGGCGATTCGCTCGAGACAGACATCGTCGGCTCGGCCGCCGCCGGACTCGAGTCCGTCTGGGTTTCTGACCGCTCCGACGGTTCGGGGGCCGAGCCGACGTACCGCGTGGCGTCGATCGGCGACCTCCTGACGCCGCCGTGGCTCTCGCAGTCGGAGACGGAAGGGCAGTGAGCCGGTCCGAACCGTCGCCCGACGGAGTCGAGCGGACTCTTCCGACTCGAGAAATCACCCGCCGCTACGTTCGCAGTTCGGGCCGCCGGGTATCGCCAAGGCGACAGCGCCAAAAAATCACAGCGCCCCGCCCTGCTTTCGTACGCAGAGTTGCAGTTGAAGCACATGAAACAGGGGTTGCTGAAGTGTTGGAAACTAATCGCTTTCGCCTAACTCAATACTGTCTCTCTATTCTACGTTTCTACCTCTCTTCCACGGTTTGATCGCTTCTGATGCAGTATGATACTCAGTTCTGCTGCTTCCTCCTTCTCATAACTCCTGTCTTGCTACTGATGACAAAGACTAAGTTTGCAAGTCTCTAAGTCAGATTCAGGTTGAAGACAATGGGACAGCTAGCTCGGCAGTTAATGAGGTCGGATGAACAGGAGAACTATGATGCTTATGTTGCTATGGGAGAAGTCCAGTTGGACGAAGATCGTTCTCAAGACTAATCATCTTCATTCTAGCTGTTCTATTGCCTGATCTAGCCTTTCGTAATCTGGCGAGTGGTGGCTAAAGTCAGAAATGTCGTAGAAACGATCAACGAAGTATCGATGCCATAAGAAGTACAGTTCATCCTTGCTCCAGAGATTATCAAACCGGACATCAATAATGTGTTTTCGGATTAATTTTGATTTGAAGATTGTTTCCTTATATTGATCATCACTCCATCTGAATTTCTCAATACCGTTCAACGGCAGAAGAGTGTTGAGGGTAGCCATTGCCGTTCTATGATTAGCATCAGGAAAAAAATGCAACCCAATAATTGCCCTTACCCAGTGTGCACATTGCTGCGTCAGCGGCTCTCTTTTTGGGAATTCATTCATAACGCGATTGAGGTCCCCGTTCCGAACTACTGATATCTTGTGTTTAACCTGGTGGTACGAAAGTACATCTCCATGATCATACCTGTGATCTGAATTATTGAAATACTCTCTATTTCGCCACTTAATGTCCTCTGGATCTAATTCAGTAAAGTCGGTAATCCGATCAACCTCCGGATCAGGAAAGCTCTCACGGAACTCATTCAACTGATTGTCAGAAGATACATATTCTTCGCCTTTGTCAGAGAGATCATAGAGGTCATGAGTAACCTCTGCTATCAAATTTTCACGGATCAATTGCTGACAGCGGAGACGAATAACATTCTCTCGGAACCTATCTTTGCTTATGTCTTTAGGGGTAGATGGCGAACTTTTCTTGAGAGATGTAAGAATATGTCTATCGACATCTTCAATAGAGCGTTTAGTACGCATTTGTATAATAGCTAGTACAGTGTAGATGACGTTAAATGTAGGGTAGGAGTGTATTCCGGGGGATGTATATTAAGAAAGCCTGTTGATTGTTTTTGCCCTAGTTGAACTCGCCCGAGAGCATAAGCGAACTCTAACGGAGGCTCGCGCAAGCGACCTTGCTGCCGAGATCGCTAACCAGCATGGGCTGACTACAACTGATGTAATTCAGCAACTCGAAGAAAGGAGTAGGTACCGCTGTTGAGACGGAATCGTGGCTAAGGCTAAGATCCCAAACTAATCACCCGACCTCCACACTGCAGGTTTCGTCAATTTTGTACTTGGAACGGTCAAGATGTCATTAAGATAAATACGATGGAGACGAATCTCAGTCTATGACTGACGAGAGAGGTCCGCTCCCCCATTGATCGGGTTGATGAACAATATCTAGTCGAAGAAGGAGACGTAATTGAATATGACTCTGAGGGAAGTGAAGCAGTAGAATTAGCGTATAAGATGAGTGTGCTATCGATGCAAGACGATGAAGAACTCTCTGAAAATCACCAGGAGATAGTCGATGAAAGTTGGGGAATAGAGATGATGACGTTGGGAAGGGTGCATAATGATATCATGGATGAATTACAGGAGATAGACGAAATTCGAAGTGAAATCATTGAGGACCATTCAGATGCAGACATCAAAGAAATTGATAAGAAAGTTGAAAATCTCATTAGTATTGAAACATCAGACTCTGTGGTTTTATTCTTCACACTTGCCCACGAAGTTCTCCGAGGTTTATCTGGAGACATAATATGGCAGAAAGTATTTGATGATGACATCTCTAAAGACAACGCTAGAGAATATGCTAGAAACATCGATAGCGAAGACCAAGAGAATATATTATACTATATGGGGATTATTGATTCGGGCGAAAAAGGAGAGATAGCAAATGTTAGAAAAACTAGGAATAAATTAGTTCATGATATGAGATCTAGACAATACCTTGATGGGATCGGCAATATTGAATCACGAGTCAGACGTGCAGTAAAGACTGTCGATAAAATGCATGTAGAAGCACATAACCTTTCTCTTCTAGATTAGACCCATCATGGGGCTTTATTCTCTTCCTCTCTCTCTCTCTTTTGCTCAAACATAGCTCTCCCCCTGGGATTGCACGCTGACAAAATTCGTTTTCCGAATATGCACACGAACGCCGCCTGATCGTGTGTATAACCGAAATCCACCGTAGAGACCTTCATAGTATTGCCAAGTTCTATCTTTCTCAAGGACTGTAGCTCAAAGTAATTGTCCGACAGCACAAGATCCAAAGATTGTGTTCACCAACAGGGTAACCGCGTCCTGAGTAGGGAACTCAAACAGAGATCTTTACTCGGTGTCTTGGACTGGCTCGAGTTCGCTCGCATCGAGTTCTTCAGTGAGATATGCTTCACCGGCTTCAGTAATCCCGTAGAGGCCACGCGAGATTCGGTCGAGCAGCCCGTACTCGGCAAGCACAGGACACCGGTTTCGGGCGTGGCCGGCACTGGGGCCGCCGAGATCTTCGATCGCTGTTGGAGTCAGGTTCCCGTACTCGCGGATAAGCTCGAGAATTTTGTCGTCTGATGGAACCATCCACTCGGCTTCCTGGCGCATCTCATTCGAGGAATCGGGAGCAATAGACATACGCATACTGGTTGTGGGTGTTTTCTGGCTATAAGTCCATAAGTGATTGTATTAGACAACTGCCTACTGACGACTCGTCAGTAAATTATATTAGCAGCCGGTGACAATTAGCTGTTGATCCGACCCTTCTGGGCCGCAAAGGTCCAGCGTGCTGGAGACACGCCGGGGTCGGGTCATCCTCTGCACGAGGGTTCCGACCATGCGAACCGAACGCTCGAGGGGCAATGAATATTGCTCCACAGACGACGGTATAGCCGGCCAGTCGACTGGCCGCGAGAACACCCCAGCCGCCACCGGTCGCGCCGACCGCACCGCGATCGGCGTCGATCTCGGGGAGCACAACCTCTACACCGCGTGTCCGTCGCCCATGCCGGACTGGAAGGGTGCCTACGCGATCCCCGGCGACGACCTCTGCGCTCGCCTCGACGCGCTTCGCGACCGCGTCGCCGCGTTGCTCGCCGGCGACGCCGATCGCGAGACGATCGTCGCACACGTCCGCCACCGTCGGGCGGCCCTGCTCGCGGCCCTCGACGACGCGGCGCGGGAGATCTGCGACTACGCGAGCGCGTACGACCACCCCGTGCTGGTCACCGAAGACAGCCACTACGAGCCGGACCTGTGGGCGTGGCTGACCGATCCGAACGCCCACCGCGGCACGGCGTGGCTCCTCCCGACGGCCCATCTGCGCCTGCGCGCGGTCGCCGCCGAGTACGGCCTCGAGGCCGCGACGGTGCCCGTCGCCTACTCCTCCCAGGAGTGTCACGGCTGCGGGACCATCGGCGACCGACGGCTCCACCAGACGTTCCGCTGTACCAACCCGGACTGTCGCGTCGACACCGTCTACGCCGATTACAACGCCGCGAAGGTCCTCGCACAGCGGTACTACCCCAACCAGCGGTGTGCGTACCGCCCCCCGCGCTCGCTCGCGACGGACGAGCGGGCGGCGTTCGTCGCCCCCCGTTCGGACGCCGTGGACCGCTGACTGCACCGGCTTGCCAACCACTCCGTCTCACCCCACAGCCCCCACCGATATGAGCACGAACGCCGACCACTCCGAACCGACCGCATCGACCGTCCGGACGCTCGCAACCGAACTCGAGTCGCTTCGCGAACGGGTCGACGCGCTCGAAGCCAGCCTCGCGCGGAAGACCGATCGCATCGACCGCCTCGAGTCCGCACTCGAACGGGAGCGGGCGACGAACGAGCGTCTCGAAGCCCGGGTCGCGGAACTCGAGCGAACGCGACCGCCGCTCGAAGCGCGGCTCGACGCCCACGAAAAGAAACTGAACGCGAACAAGGACCGCATCGGCGAACTCCAGGCCCGCGAACTCGAGAAGGGAGCCCACCTGCTCGCGGCGAACGTCGACGAGAGCGAGCTCGACGTCGCCGGCGGTCGCCTCGAACGGGTCAGCAAGGACGACGGCGGACAGTACTTCCGACTGCCCGACAGCGACGACCCGCTCGAGCGCGGCGGCGACGTCGCGTTAGCACACGGCGACCTCCTGCCGATTCAGCAACTCGCGAGGATGGACGACGACGGCCTCCGTGCAACCACGTCCTCGCTCCCCTCGCGGCTCGCTGCGACGCTCTGGAAGGCCCGCACCGATCCGGCCGTCGGAGACGACCCGTGGCAGAACGGGTCCAAAACCGTCCGGGAGTACGTTACGGCGAGCGATATGAAACACTGGATTCGCCGTCAGGAGACGGGGATCAGCGACGGCTATGCGAAGAAACTCGTCTCGAGGACGATCGACGCGTTGCTCGACCTCTCGAAGAACCGACTGGCGATCGAACGACACCGGCAGCGCAAGAACGGCCTCGAGTACACCGAGCGCCGCGTCCTGCTGATGGCGGATGCGGACCTCCCCGGCGACCGACCGAGTGCAACTGAACGGGACGGTCCGGAGACAGGTGACGTCGACGGCTGACGCTGTCCCCGGGTCTCCCACCCCGCCCTGAGAAGGGAGTCACTCTCCACGACTACCAAAACTCCCGCGCGAGTGCGGTCGTGAACGCGTCCGCGTACTCGTTCGTCCGTCCCTCGATCGGTCGTCGACGGTCGACGCCCACCGACTGCTCGAGCCGGGTCACCGAAGACGTCAGCTGTCACCGGAACGAGTGGTGGTCCACCCGTGAACGCGGTCCCGGATCGATTCGGCAGTCGTCCGGCGACGCGTCGGATCGTCTCCCCCATCTCGGCCTCGGGAGCGAGCGCCTCGAGCGTGCGGACACTACCGCGGAGCGTGCGATCGACACTGCTCTGGAGGAGTGCCCTGCCGTTCCCCAGGAGTCGCCACCGATCGATGTCGATCTCGGTGTGCGCGACGAAACGGTCGTGGGGCGGTCGACTGCGGACGGTCGAACGGTGGCCGAATCCGAGACTGGAACTGTACGGTCAGGGGTGGCTCGGAGCCCGATGCACGCCGCTTCGATCTCGCGGGCTCGCGCCAGCCGTGTGCGCGGTGCCGTCCCGGCGGTTCGGCGACGGACTGGACGCGCGACCTCGAGACGTATCCCGTGTCGGACTGACGAGCGGCCGGACGATCGTCGACGTGAGGCGAGCGTGGCTCACATTGGACACACGACAACCGCTAAGTGGACTGGCTCACAATGTACACATAATGAGCAGCGACAAAAAGCGCGTTCAGTTCCGGGCACCCCACCGACTCATCGACCGGACCGATGCACTCGCGGCTGTCCTCGGGGAGGACCGAACGGCTGTCCTCGTGACTGCGCTGCGAGAGTACCTCCAGGAGGCGACGCACGACGACGCGCTCATGCAGGAAATCGCGGCTGCCTACTACGACGATGAGATCGCTTTCGAGCAACTCAAGGCGCTCGTCGGTGCCGAAGAGGCGGCGAACCTCCGAGTGTTGAAACAGCAACTGGACGAGGACTTCATCGACGAGGTCGCCGACGCATAAATGTCGACGCTCGTCGCTGACGCCTCCGCCCTCGTGAGTCTCGGGGTCGTTGCTGACGACGACCCCGATCCGCTCGCGCTCTGTCTGTCCTGCTACGAGGTCGTCGTCCCCACAGTGGTCATCGAGGAACTCCGAGAGATCGCCTCGTACGATGACGTACACGGTCGGGCTGCAACGACCGCCCTCGACCGAACTGAGACGCTCGAGACCCGATCGGTCGATCTCGATGCCGAATTTCCGCTCGATGACGGCGACAACGCGGCTGTCACCCTCGCGAATGACCTCGACGCCGCACTGTTGCTCTGTGATGAATTCAATCAACTCGGTCTGGTCCACGCCTCGCTCGCCGATACGCGTCTCGTGACGACGCCGACGCTGCTTTCGGTACTCGTTCGCACCGACCAGCTGTCAGCTGCCGATGCTCGCGCTATTCTCGACGAGGTCAGCGACGCCCGTAGCTGGGACGCAAACAGCTACGTACAACGGGCTCGGTCGTTGCTCGAAGCATCCTGATACCGACGCTGTCGCCCATCGGTTATCGTGTACGTGACCGCCGGCCAGAGCGACCCACACCGTCTCGCGATCGAAGCTGTTCGTCCAGCCGTTCCTCGAGCGTCGAGGCGAAGCGAGCCGCTACCCCACCCTCGTCGAGACGCCGACCGAGACCCGCCGAGCGGAAATTAGTATTGCTCAGTAGACCTACGTCACGGCGATAGCGCTACGTTCGGCGGTCAGGTGCACGTCCAGTCGATGTGGACGGTCTCGACAACGAATACGGAACCAGGACGGGAGAGGGCGATGGTCGACCCGAAGTCCGGCGGTCGTGTGTGTAAACGAGGGGGAGCCGAGGGACGATCTCCTAGCTCTGCGCGGGGATTTCGGTGTCGGCCTCGGCGTGTTCGTACTTGTCCTCGAACTCCTGGATGAGTTGTCCCATCTTCGCGTACCAGTCGTTGAGCATCCGCTGCATGTCGTTCGCGATCTGGGTCGGATCCGTCGGGTAGTAGACGTGGTAGTAGCCGCCCTGATCGTAGTTGATCTGCTCTTTCTGGATGAACCCGCTCTGGAGCAGTCGCTGAATCGATCGGTACGCGGTCGAGCGCTCGCGGTCGACCCGCTCGGCGACTTCGTCGATCGTCAGTGCGTCCTCGCTGTCGACCAGCACGCGGAAACACTCCTTGTCGAGTTGCTTGAGTCCGTGGATGCACTCCAGGAGTCCCTCGCATTCCATGTCCTGTTGCAGTTGTTCCGCCATCGAGTTGGCCATGTTACTATCTCGAGGTAGGGACCGCGGCGGTATAAGGGTTGTGTGGATATTGTACAATGTCGATGAGCCGAGGCCGGAACGGGGTGAGCGGCGTCGCCGGTGTCAGTCCGCGGCCGTCGCGGACGCGTTCGACCGCGCTCGCATCGTCGTGATCGTGTTGTAGATCACGGCCCCGCTGACCATGAACGCTGAGAGCATGATCAGGACGAACCCGATCGTGTCGAGTACGGGCACGCCGAGGTAGCCGGCCGACTGCTGGAAGGCGACGGCGACCGAGCCACCCAGGAGCATCAGCCCGAAGTAGATCTTGATGTCGTCCTCGTTGACGACGCTGGTCGCTGCCGAGCCGATACGGGCACCGAGTGCGCTCCCGGCCAGCAGCGGGACGACGATCGAGAGATCGACGCCGCCGTTGAGTCCGTAGGTGTACGCACCGAACCCACCCGAGATGACGATCTCGAACAGGTCGGTCCCGACCGCGATCGGCACCGGGACGCCGATCAGGTAGAACAGGGCGGGCATGCGGATGAAGCCGCCGCCGACGCCGAGGAACCCCGAGAGGAGCCCCGTGGCGAACGCGACGCCGAGGATCATCCACAGCGACACCTGAATGCCCCCGGAGAGGGTCATCATCGGCGGGACCCGGTAGGACTGGATCCGCTTTGCGATGTCCGGGATGTCGTCCGGATCGATGTCCTGGTTTGCGGCCTCGTGGTGGCCTCCGCCGCTGTCGTCGGCCCCGTCGGACCGCAACGCGTTGTAGCTGACGAACACCCCGATACCGCCCAGCAGAAAGACGTATGTGACGCCGATGACGCCGCCTGCGAGCCCGAGTTCTTCGAGGGAGTACACGAGGTGACTGCCGACTTCGATACCCGCGGTCGTTCCGACGACCATCAGGCCGCCGAGTTTGTAGTCGACCTGCCCGAGGTCGCGGTGTTTCAGCGTCGCGATCACGGCCGTCCCGAAGACGAAGGCCATACCGCTCCCGACGGCGACGCGGGTGGGGTACCCCATCACGAGTAACGCGGGCGTGACGAGGAACGACCCACCCATGCCGAAGAAGCCGAACAACACCCCGACCATGAAGCCGAAGCTCACGAACAACGCGAGCATCGTCAGCGCGAGTCCGAAGAACTCCATCTATGTGTGAGTGATCCGCTCGACGAGTGGTTTTGCGACCTGCTCTACGGCGCCGTACCCCACGTAGAGTGCGACCGCCTCGAGGAGGACGGCGCCGACGAGTGCGCCTGCCTGTACCGCCGGTGAATACGCTGCGAGGTCGATCATCGGGATCGACCTCCGCCGTGCAGTTGTGTTCGAGTCATGGATTTCTGTTCAGTATCGTCTATCCGGAGGATAGCTATAACGCTTTTGGGGATATTGAACAATATTACTGTCGTCTATCTCACGGCTATCCAACGGGAATATTCGAATACGTTATACCGATACAGAGGGGGCTCGGCTATCGGGCGCTACCTCTGGCGCGCGGCTGGAACGAATGGATTGCACTCTTGCCACGACATACCAGGGGCGATATAACTATCGCACCGACCGTCGTCCTCGTTGAACGGCTCACCCGCAACCGATAATTCGATGTTAGTATTGACTCACCCAAACAACATTATGGTGTCGCGTCCTCCGTTCGGTATGAAAGCGATCTGTGCGACCGATCTCTCCGCCGCCAGCGAGGCGACGATCGAGAACGAGACCTGCCTCGAGTGTCTCGGGCGAATCGGCGTCGCGGAGATCCATCTCGTGACCGTGATCCCGTCGAACGTACACGCCGGCATGCCCGGCATCGACTTCGAGGAACGTCGCGAGCAGGCGCTGGCTCGCTACAAGCGCGTCATCGAAAACGCCGGCTTCGACGCCGAGGCACACGTCGTCCGCGGCACGCCGCATCGACGGATCAACGGTATCGCCGACACGATCGGTGCCGGCCTCACGGTCGTCGGCTCGCGCGGGAAGAGCCCGCTCGAGAACCGCGTCATCGGCTCGACCGCGCGTAACCTCGCGCGGACGACCGTGACGCCGCTGCTCGTCAATCGGATCGAACGCGAGGTCGATGAGCCAGATGTCGTCCGGGAACACCTGTTCCAGCGGATGCTATATGCGACGGACTTCTCCGAGAACGCCGACCGGGCGTTCGCGGCGTTCTCATACCTGCGCCACGCCACCCAGGAGGCGACGCTCGTCCACGTCGAGACGCCGACGGATCCAGGGCTCCCCGAGGAAGACGAGGACCCGAAAGCGCGACTCGAAGAGCTGGCCTCCCAGCTCGAGGACTGGGCGATCGAGACGCGAACCGCGGTCCGGCAGGGCGATCCCGCCGCCGAGATACTCGCCGCGGAAGCCGAGTACGAGCCGACCACGATCCTGCTCGGCTCGCGCGGGCACAGCCGACTTCGACGATTGTTGCTCGGGAGCGTCTCCGAAGACATCGTCGCACGGGCGGACGGCAACGTCATGCTCGTCCCACCGGACCGAATGGCCTGACACTGACGGCGACCGGACTCAGCCGACGTGTTGCAGGCCCGAATCGGCCGGATCAGTGGTCGTCACGTGTTCGTCTGCGAACCAATGTGCGATCGTACTCTCAGCACGGTGGAGCACGTCGCTACACGTCGACTTGGTTACTCCGAGCGTCGACGCGACGTCCGTCAGCGTCGCTTCGCGGGGAACGTCGTAGTACCCCGCGTCGAGCGCAGTCAGGAATACCTCGAGTTGCCGATCAGTCACGGGAGTCTCCTCACGCCTCGCGTCGACGGCGTGGACGGACTCGATGTGGTATTCGATCCCGTGTTCATCGAACGTGTCGCCGAGCGTTGAGAGCCGGTCCGCGCTCGTCGTCAGTTCCCAGGTCACCACGCCGTCGTCGACCGTGAACGGCGTCTCCATCGGAACGCCGGCCTGCTGCATGGGAACGAGCAGCGCCGCGTTCGCCGTCTCGACCTGCAGGAGCGCCGTCTCGTCGTGTTTCCAGAGTAACTCGAGATCCCGGATATCGGACCGGTCGTCGATCGCGGCAAGTATCGGGACCGGATTCGGTGCTGTCAGTTCGATGATGCCGATCGCGACGTCCGATCCCGGCAGCACCGAGGTAACTCGAAACGTGGTGTCGGGATAGGCGGTCGAGACCTCGTAGATCCAGAGCGGTTCGGGGAGGTGAACGGTGAGTTTCGCCCGTGGCATCGGTATCGATAGATGGCGATCGAACACCGTAGCAAGAACTTCGAACATGTTCGAACTATACCCCGATGTTCGCGATAACCGATACACGGCGGCCGAGCGAACGAACGTGTATGGCCGATACGAATCCAGGTGACTCACGTCCGAACGACTCCGAGCGGCGATCCGCTCGGGCCGACATCGAACGGCAGTCCGCTCGCCGATCGATGGACGGGCCGCCGCTCTCGATGACGCCGTTTCACGTCGCCGGCATCGGCTTCCTGTTCGTCGGCTTCGCGCTCGCCTGCTACCAGGGCCTCCAGGGGTTGGAACTCGTCCCGCAGGTGTCGTGGATCACGTGGACGCACATCCACTTCGTCACGATCGGTGCGTTCACACAGTTGCTCTTTGGCACACTGCCACAGCTGACGGCGTGGAAACTCGAGCGCCCGGGGCCGTCGGCGCGGGCGTTCGGAGCCGTCTTCCTCGGACTGAACGGCGCTTTGCTGCTCGCCTGGTACGGGCGCGCCTACGGCGAGCCGCTCTTGTTCGACGTCGGTCTCGGGACGATCTGGCTGCTCACGGGTTGGCTGTTCGCCGTCGTTCTCGTGATGGCGATCAGAAGCGACAGCGGGCGAGCGCGCGACCCGACCGTCGGCTTCTCCCTCCTCTCGCCGTTCGTCTACCTGGTCGGGCTCACGCTCGCCTTCGGCCTGTACAGCCACGGCTGGGACGTCCCCGGCGGCTGGTACGGACTCCGGGAAGCACACGTCCACGCCAACGCGTGGGGCTTTCTGGGCCTCGCGGCGATCGGCACGCTGTACGATCTCGTTCCGCGGCTCGTGGACGCGGAGCTGTACAGCGACCGCCTGAAACGCTACTCGTTCCCGCTGTTCACGCTCGGTATCGTCCCGCTCGTCGTCGGACCGGTCCTCGGCATGGGAACGACGGTGACTGCGACCGGACTGGCCCTGTACGCCGCCGGCTACGTCCTGTACGTCTACACGCTCGCCCGGACCTACCGGGCTGGCACGTCGAACGGGACGGCGCTCTCGATACTCGTCGCCCAGCTGTGGATCCTCGGCCCGGCGAGCTTCGCGCCGTTCATCCTGTTTGGCGTCCCGCTGGGCATCCCCGACCCGTGGATCGAGACCGGCGCGTTGCACTTCTTCTTCCTCGGCTGGGCGCTGCCGGTCGCGCTCGCGGGTTCGTTGCTCGTCGCCCGCTCGCTCAAGTGGGCTCCCGGAACCGACGGCGGCGACGCAGGCGACGATCGGGCCGCGGGACTCGTTCCCACCACGGATCTCCCGTCGCCTCTCGGCCCGCGGTCAGTCCTCGCCTGGAACCTCGCGGTGCTCGCCGTCGGGATCGGCTTCTTCTATCAGGACCAGTCGTGGTCGGTGCTACTGCACGGTCCGGGATACGCCGTTGTGCTCTCGATCTGGGGGTACTATCTGGTCACGATCGTCGATCGACGGTGGTCGGTACGCGCGTCGAAGCGTGTTTCGTAGCCGCCATTCGGTGCCCGCTCGAGCTACTCGGACTCCCTGCGAGTCGGTTCCGATCCGTCGAATTCCATCCTCGCGTTCCTCCTGGGTGTGGCGAGGGGTTCCCTGTCGTCACCGGTCGGTCGAATCCGACGCTCGGGAGTGGCTGTCGACGGAACTGGCGTGGACGGATGATCGATTCCCGGCGATCGGTATCCCCCACACCGTTCAAGACTCCGGCGATCGAAGGACGACGTATGGCAACCGATGAGTCACTGATTCGGACACTGGTGGTCGTTATCGCCGTGATCCTCCTGCTGCCGGTTCTCATGATGGTGCTCGTGATGCCCATGATGGGCGTCTGGGGCGGCGGTCACATGTGGCGGGGCGGGATGTGGGGCGGCACCGGAGCTACGTGGATGTGGCTGCTCATGTCGATCGTGCCGTTACTGGTGCTGCTCGGCCTCGGATATCTCCTGTACCGCGCCGTTCGCGGAGCCAGCGGCCGACGGACTGACCCCGCCCTCGAGGAACTGCGAACCGCCTACGCTCGCGGTGACCTCACCGACGAGGAGTTCGAAAACCGGCGTGAACGCCTGCAGCGGGAGGAGAAGCGGTAGGCGTGGTCCACCGCCCGTGAGCATCGTCACTCGGCACTCACTCGATCGCGCTCCCGTTTTGCGAGGCTCGGAGCCATGCTTTGACGAGTTCGTTTACGTTGTGGAAGACGACACCGACGGTGAGCAGGGTCGTCGCTAGGTAGATCACGAACCCGGGCGGGCCGCCGACCGTCGCACCGAGGAGGCCGCCGGTGATGCCGACGATCGTGAGTTCCAGCCACGTCACCAGGATTCGGGAACCCAGTCGCGGCGGCGACGGCTCGGTCCCCGACCCGCTCGTCGCTCGAGCGTCGTTGCGAGCGGCGGCGTCACCGTCGCTGCCCGTCGGGAACCCCTCGGTGTCACCGTCGTCGATGGCCGGCCGCTCGCCGCGATCGTCGTCGGAGCCCATTAGTACGACTCACCTGCCTCGATCGGGCCGCTGAACGCGGAGTAGAGGACCACGAAGTAGACGAACACGAGCGGAAGCAGGATCGCCGCCCCGATCGACATGAGGTTGAGCGGCAGCGTCGAGACGATGGCCGTCTCGACCGTCAGCCCGCCGGCGCGGTCGATGATCGGATACATCAGACCCGCGACGATACCGACCAGCGCGAAGACGAGGCCCGCGACGGCACCGAACGCCACGTAGTAGCGGTCGGCCCACGTTGCCGCGGCGTACACCCCGGCGAGGACGAGCGTGGCGAGGACGAGCGCGGCGACCGGCGCGGAGAACAGGGCCGATCGCAGGGCGGGGGCCGCTCCGTAGACGTATCCCAGCGTCACCACGATCAGGAGGAGATACGCCACGAGCGCGCGGTAGCCGTCCGTCCGGAGACCCTCGCGAAGGTCGCCGCGCGTCTTCAGTCGCAGGAACGCCACGCCATCGACGATGGTCAGCGCGACGACGGCTAGGCCGACGACGACTCCCGGGAGCGTGACGATCGTCGTCGCGCCGAGCAGCCAGTTCGCGGTGAACAGCCCGAGAAAGAACGGTGCCGTGAGGCTGCCGACGACGAACGCGCGCCCCCACCACCGTTGCCACGCCTCGTCGTGGCGCTGTTCGTACATCTCGGGGGCGAGCCCACGAAGAATGAGCGCACCCAGGATCGCGAACAGCAGCAGGTAGTGGCGACTGAACAGGTTGGCGTAGACGGCCGGGAACGCCGCGAACATGGCACCGCCGAAGACGACGAGCCACACCTCGTTGCCGTCCCAGAACGGCCCGATCGCGGACAGTAACTGCTCGCGTTCGTCGGTGTCCTCGCGCGTCGCGAACAGTACGCCGACCCCGAAGTCGAAGCCATCGAGGAACAGGAACGTCGCGAAGATGAAGAACAACAGTCCGAACCAGAGGTCCGCGAGGGGGAGCCCGAACAGGGGGTCGGTCGCGAGCGAGGCCAGGTCAGTCATCGGCCTGCACCTCCGACGCGGGCGTCCCCGTCCCGTCCAGTTCGGGACCGTCCACCTTCGGCGGGCCGGCACGGACGATTCGGACGACGACGTACGCATAGAGCGCGAGCAGTCCGAGGTAGACGACGGCGAACCCGGCAAGCGTCGTCGTCGCTTCGACAGCCGTCAGTCCCGTCGAGACGCCCTCGCTCGTTCGCAAGACGTCCTGGATGAGCCACGGCTGGCGACCGACTTCGGTGACGACCCAGCCGAGTTCGACCGCGAGAAGTCCCAGCGGCGTCGAGATCATCAGGGCCTTCTGGAGGAGGTCGTCCTCGAGGAGTTCGCCCCGCCACCAGCGGTAGCCGCCCCAGACGGCGAGCAGGACGAACCAGAAGCCGAGCGCGACCATGATCCGGAACGCCCAGAAGACGATCGCGACGGGCGGCTGTGGGCCACTGAACTCCTCGAGTCCCTGGATGGTCGCCTGCGGATCGCCGCCGCTGGCGAGCCACGACGCCCCGCCGGGGATGCCGATGCCGAAGATGTCCTTGGCCCGCGGATCGAAGAGGTCCTGGATGCTCGTCGGGAACGCGACGATGTACTCGGGGACGTAGGAGTCGGTCTCCCAGACCGCTTCCATCGCGGCGAACTTCTGTGGCTGCGTTTCGACGACGTGTCGCGCGTACAGGTCGCCGTGGAGCACCTGCAACGGCGCGGTGATGAGTAGCGCGAGGAGGCCGAACTTGAGCGTCGTCTCCCAGAAGCCGATGCGCTCGACCGGATACCCCCAGACGTGGTGTCTGAAGACGAAGTACGCGCCGAGGCCGGCCATGAACAGCGCGACGGACTCGACGGCGGCGTTTTGCATGTGAACGAACATCCAGGGAAACCGCGGGTTCGCGTAGGCGGCCACGGGATCGACCAACTGCACGATCGTCTGGCCGTTCTCCGTGGCCAGTTCGTAGCCCCGCGGGGTTTGCATCCACGAGTTGGCGATCAGGATCCAGAGCGCCGAGAGCCACGTTCCGAGCCCGACGGCGATCGCCGAACACATGTACAGCACGTTTCCGACGCGCTCGCGGCCGAAGACGAAGATCCCGAGAAACGTCGCCTCCAGCATGAACGCCATCATCCCCTCGAGCGCGAGCGGGCCGCCGAACAGTTCGCCGGCGGTCGTGGAAAACGCCGCGAAGTTGGTCCCGAACTCGAACTCGAGGACGATCCCGGTCACGGTGCCGACGACGAAGCTGACGGCGAAGATCCGCGTCCAGAACCTGCGTAACTGCTCGTAAATCGGTTGCCCGGTACGGATGTCTTTCCACGTGAAGTAGACGAGGAAGGGTGCAAGCCCCATGCTCATCACGGGAAAGACGATGTGGACGATGGTGGTAAGCGCGAACTGTAGCCTGCTTGCGAAGACCGGGTCGATCATGGTGTGTCGTGGGGAATGCTGGAACCGCGATTCGTCAACCGGTGCTTTTCGATCCGAACGAGTCGCCCTATTCGTGTCTGAGAGACGGGAAAGCGGTAATATTTGTGGTCGGAGCGTCGAAAGCGACGCTGGTCTCGAGGTGAAGGGGCCGCGGTTCGAACCCACCCGGAACAGGCCGGTGTCTCGGCCGTCGCTACGGGCCGACGAGACACATCGAACCGTAGCCCAGCCCGAACGCGAGCACGAGCGAGCCGATCCAGGCGGCGACGGTGAGCCCCAGTTTGCGGGGGCTGACGCCGGCCCCGCCGGCGACCGCGAGCCCGCTGCCGACGATGGCGCTCACGACGATCTCGTTGAACGAGACCGGTACCCCGAGCAGGACCGCGGTCTGGGCGATGAGAAACGAGGGGACGAGCGTCGCGATCGAACGGCGCGGGCCCAGCGACGCGTACTCCTGTGAGATCGACTTGATCATCCGCGGTGCGCTCGTCCAGGAACCGACGAGCATCCCGACGCCCCCGCCGAGCAACACCGCGATCGGTGACACCATCGGCGTGTCCGCGAGCAGCGGGAACAGCGGCCCGACGGCTAGTCCGACCTGGCTCGCGCCCGCCGAGAACGCCACGAGCGCGCCGAGCGAGAGCAGGAACCGGCGCAGGCCGTCGGCCTGATCGCGGCCGATATCCCAGCGGACGGCGGCCGCGATCACGACGCCGATTCCGAGCGAGATCGCGGCCGTTACGGCAGTCCCATCCGCCGAGACCGCAGCGGTCCCGGCGGCGGCGAGCGTTCCACCGACCGACGAGAGGAAGGCGAACTCGAGGTTCGCGACGACGGTGCCGACGACCCCGGCGAGGAGCGGCACGCTGACGGCCTCGGGCACGTCCGGCCGCGGGAGGACGCTGGCGATCCCGTAGGCGATCCCCCCGCCGACGAACGGCGTGAGGACCCACACCGCGCCGATTTCGGCGTACTTCCCCCAGGCCGGATCGCCGCCGAGCGCGACGCCGACGCCGATGACCGAGCCGGTCACGGTAAACGCGGTCGCGATCGGATAGCCGGTGGCGATGCCGATCGCCATCAGCCCGGCACCGATCAGCAGGACGACGATGACGCCGCCGACCGGGAGCGTGACTCCCTCGACGAGACCGGTGCCGACGGTTTCCGAGACGCTTGCGCCCTGCGTTACCGCCCCGGCGAAGCCGAGGATGCCGACGAGAAACGCCGCGCGCATCGTCGGAATCGCGTTCGCGCCGACGGCCGGCGCGAAGGGCGTCGCACCGCTCGAGCCGGCACCGATCACCCAGGCCATGAACAGGCTCGCGACGGCCGCGGTGGCGAACAGCAGTATCGTTGTGAGCTCCATTCGTATCTGTAAGCCGTGTTTCGGTTCTCGAGACTCGAGGGGCGTCAGTCGGCATCCGACGGGACGATATCGGTCGTGGCGCGCGTGCTCCGCCAGACACCCTGTAGGTAGGCACCGACGAACATGCCGGCGAGCGCCCACAGGATGGAGACGTTACCGACGCCGAGGCTGGCGTAGGCCGCGCCGGGGCAGATCCCCGAGAGGCCCCAGCCGATGCCGAAGATCGCGCCGCCGATCAGGACGTTCCGATCGAACGGCTTCAGCCGGCGTTCGTACCGGTCGCCAGTTAGCGGCGCGCTGTCCCGGAGTCGGGGCATCACGGCGAAGGCGATTCCGGAGACGATCGCCGCGCCGAACATGACGAACAGCAGTCCGATGTCCTCGAACTGCAGGAACTGCAGCACGACCTCCGGGCGCGCCATCTGGCTGAACCCGAGCCCGAACCCGAACAGCAGGCCGCCGACGAGGATCAGCGGCATGAACAGGGGATGGCGGTCCGCCATTACGGACTCACCCCCAGTGCCGCGACGATCTGTGCGGTCGCGATCGCGACCGTCAAGAACGTCATCACGCCGACGATCGAGGTCTTCGACGCCGAGCCGACGCCGCAGACCCCGTGGCCCGACGTACACCCTTTGCCGATTCGGGTCCCGATCCCGACGAAGAGGCCGCCGACCAGCAGCCGCCAGGCCTGCACGTCGGTCGCCCAGAGCGTCACGCCGCCGACCTCGTATCGCTCGCCGGTCGTTCCGGCTTCGTAGAGCGAGGTCGTGATCACTCCGGACTGGACCGTCGCCGCGAACGCCAGCCCGCCCAGGATGATCCCGAGCGTGAACACGACGCGCCAGTCCCGGGACGCGACGTACCGTTGGAACCGCGACTGCCCGGAGACGTACGACAGCGTCGACTCGAGGAACGTGCTCGCCCCGGCCGGAATGCCGGTTCCGACGTAGATGACGACCGTGCCGAGACCGACGAGCATCCCGCCGACGGCGTAGCGACTGATCCCGTTGGGGAACAGCTCGGCGGTCAGCTGGAGTGGGACTGGATCAGCTACCATTGGGGTTAGTCACCGGCGAGCGACTCCTGGCTCGCGGCACAGTTGTTCGGGCCGAGTTCGAGTTCGAACGCCTCCTCGTCGCCGGCCGCCTGCTGACCGAGGTTCGTCGGGATGATGTCCTCGTAGTTGGCCGGTCGAGGCGGCATATCCGAGAGGATCAGCTCGACGAACGCGTCTTCGTCCATCGTCAGCGCGTCCATCTCCGCCTCGAGTTGCCCGATCGGTGCGGTGTAGGTCCCGTCTTCGGCGGGCTCGGCGGCGTCGCTGACGTGTGCGCCGCCGATCAGCGTGTCGTCGGGCAGGGGCAGCACGCGCTCCTGGAGCGACTCGTAGAGCTGTGCGGCCGCCTCGGGAGCGCCGTCGTCGCCTTCCTCCAAGTCGGGGCGGGCGACGCTCTCGACGAACAGCCCGTCACCGGTCGCGAGCAGCGAGCCATCGAGCAGGTACGCTGTCATGCCGGAGGTGTGGCCGGGCGTGGAGACGGTCTCGATCGTCGCCGACCCGACCTGGAACTCGTCGCCGTCCGCCGCGAGGGTCATCTCGTCGGCGTAGGTGACGCCGCGGTCGACCGACGCCTCGGGGACGACGCCCTCGACGCCGACGGCGTCGAGCGCGCGGACCCCGGAGATGTGGTCCGCGTGAATGTGCGTGTCGATCGCGTACTGCAGATCGGCACCGAGTTCGTCGGCGTCCTCGAGATACCGATCGGTGAACGCACGCAGCGGGTCGATCACGGCCGCGTCGCCGCCGTCGACGACGAGGTAGCCGAGACAGCCCGTTGCGGGGCGCTGGTACTGGTAGAGCGTTCCGTGCCCGTCGTAGCGCTCGACTTCGACGCGGTCGTAGACGCGCGCCCAGCCGTTCATCCCGTTCTCGAGGTGGTCGACGTCGTAGCCGCGCTCCGTCAACGTCCCGGCGACGTACTCGCTCGAGCCGCCCTTCGCACACACGACGGTAAGTTTGCGGTCGTCGGGAAGCCGTGCAAGAACGCCGTCGTCGATTTCGTCGTCCAGGAACTCGAAATACGGGATGTTGATGGAGTCGACGTTCCGGCCGTCGATTTTCCACTCGTCATACTCCGATTCCATACGGGTGTCGAGGAGCGCGATATCCGCTCCCGCGTCGATTCGGGTCCGCAACTCGTCGGGACTGACCGATTCGATCTCGGCGTCCGGCGTTGGAAAGTCCATGTCGTCCATGTTGTACAGTTCCCGATATCGGCTCCTCGCACTTAAGGGTTTGCGTAGTATTTTCTATACCCCACAATATAGTGACCCCTCTCTAGAGATAAAACGTCTATAGGGGGTGTACTGAGCCATTTAAGACAGGTACTGCCTACCCATCGGATATGGATGTTTGCATATTGTACAATAACCGGCACTCTTTTATGCGTAGCGGCTATATTGTGTAATAGCTCCAATACGGAGCACAGACAAAACCCATGAGTTCGGAATATCAGACCACGGACACGCTGGACGTGACAGGACAATCCTGTCCGATGCCCGTCGTGAAGACCAAACAAGCGATCGACGACCTCGAGGCCGGCGACGTGCTCGAGGTCGTCGCGACGGACTCGGGCAGCATGAGCGACATTCAGGGATGGGCCGACGGTACCGACGGTGTCGCCCTCCTCGAGCAGGTCGCGGACGACGACCGGTACATCCACTACGTGGAGAAGACGGCAGAATGAGCACGGAGCACTCGCCGCCGCCGACCGACGACGCGGAGCGCGCGTTCGACCCCGCCGAGTTACAGGCGCTGCGCGAGCGCGTCGCGGAACTCGAGGAAACGGTCGCCGATGATGGCGACGGGACGAAGATGACCATCGTCGCCACTCAGGGCAGTTTCGATATGGCGTACCCGCCGTTGATCCTGGCGAGCACGGCCGCCGCCTTCGGCTGGGACGTCGTCGTCTTCCACACGTTCTGGGGCCTCGACATCCTCCACGAGGAGAAGTCGGCGGACCTCAAACTGAGCGCCGTCGGTAACCCGAACATGCCGGTCCCAAACGCCATTGCCGCGCTTCCCGGGATGGACACGGTGGCCACGAAACTGATGCAAAAGCGGATCGACGACAACGGGACCGCCACCATCAAGGAACTGATCGATCTCTCGCTCGAGAGCGGCGTCGATTTGCAGGCCTGCCAGATGACGATCGAGTTGATGGACTACGACGAGGACGACTTCTACGACGGCGTCACGACCGGTGTCGGCGCGGCCACTGCGTTACAACATATGGCCGACTCCGACATTCAACTCCTCGTCTAGACCGCGACCCGTCCACTCGGGACGCGTCAGGACCGTTCGGTTTCACTTACGGTGTTGCGATATCGGTCTCGTGAGAGCCGTCATCCGGTGGCGCTATCTGGTTTCGAATTTGGAATTTGCTCCGTCAGATGACATCGTGTGTCAATCATGATCTATAATTCCCCCTTTGCATTCTGAAACAATTTATCAGGTAGATATTTAACACATGAATTTCCAACCACTGCCGTATGGCAGTTCAGAGCGACATGACGTTGCTTTATATCGTGGCTGGATATCTGGCCGTGATGCTCGGCGTCGGTGCCTGGGCGTACGGCGAAACGGAGACGGCTGAGGACTTCATGGTCGCCGGTCGAAGCCTCGGCGCGGTCGTCATCGCCGGGACGCTACTGGCGACGTGGATGGGGTCCGGGACGGTGACCGGCGGCGCGAACTCGATCGCGTACGACAACGGCTTGATCCCCGCGATCCTTATGGGGACGGCTTCTCTCATCGGTATCGGCGTTTTGAAGGCACTTGCACCCCGTATCAGGCGGTTCGACAAGCTCACGGTCCCCGAAATGATCGGTGAAGAACTGGGCGACGAAGGGCGGATCATCAGCCTGCTCGTGATCGCGTTCGCGTACGTCGGGATCGTCTCCTACCAATTCATCGGTATCGGGTTCGTGTTGAACGTGACGACCGGGCTCTCGGTCACGCACGGAACGCTCCTCGGAACGGCCCTCATCATCGCACTCGCGGCGATGGGCGGTCTCATGTCGGTCGCATACACGGACGCGATCAGCGCGTTCCTGATGCTCGTGGGCCTCGTCATCGCGGTCCCGTTCGTGTTCTTCGAGGCCGGCGGCTGGTCGGGCATCACCGCGGACGTCCCCGCAACCCACCTCGATACGTTCGGTAACCTGTCGTTCCTCGAGTTTTTCGCGCTCTGGGCGCCGCCGCTCCTGTTGATCCTCGCCGACCAGAACATGTACCAGCGGATCATCGCCGGCGAAACCGACGACGGAACGAACGCGGGACTGATCGCCTGGTTCGTCGGCGCGATCGCGACGATGACGCTGGTCCCCCTGATCGCGTTCGCCTCGCGGGCGATGTTTCCCGAACTCGACCCGGGAATGGCCCTGATCGCGACGACGACCACGCTCCCGACGTGGGTCGGCGGTATCCTTCTCGCCGCCGCGACGGCGTTTATTATCACGACCGGGAGCTCGTACCTGCTGTCGGCCTGTACGAACCTTTCCCAGGACCTCTACAAAGGGTTCGTTAATCCCGACGCGCCGGACGAACGGATCTTCTGGCTGACGCGGATCCTCGTGGTCGTCCTCGGACTCTTCGCGTTCGTCCTCGGCCAGTACTTTCCGACCATTCTCGAGGTCCAGATGTACTCGTACACGGCGTACGGGGCCGCGATCACGCCGCCGCTGCTTTCGATCTTCCTGTTCCGGGATCGCCTGACGAAAATCGGCGGGCTCACCGGGATGGTCACCGGTGCCGTGCTCGCGGTTTCCTGGGACACGGTTCTCGGCAGCCCGTACGGATTGGACGCGGTGATCGTCGCAGCACCGATCGGGTGCGTACTCATCGTCCTCGTCAGTTACCTCACGAGCGCGCGGTCGTCGCCGTCGCCGACCCGGGCCTGAGCGTTTGCCGACGAACGCTTGGCCGTTTCATCTTGTGGTAGCGAGGAAACCCTGTGCTTTAGCACGGGGAGGAATCGCGTTCGTTCGTGTCCCGACTCGTCCTACAACGGCCCCTCGGTGTCCAACGATTTCGCGCCTTGGAGTAGCACCCCTTTCCAGGTGAGGCCGTGTGCGTCTTTGATTTCGCTCAGGCGGTCGTACTCGTCCTGATCCACTTCGATGTTCAGGTTGGGCATCTACACACATAGTTAGTTTTTCGTTAGTTTTTACTATTACGCTCCCGTACTCGTAGCTGTGACGACGACCGCCACGAAAACGCTCGAAGCCACACTCGCTCCGCCCACTACGGGTAAAGAGCAACGTCTCGAGCGAACCGTGGCGACCTACCGCCGCGCGCTCTCGGACGCTTTCGAGAGTGGCGCGGATACGCAGGCGGCGGTCAACGACACCGTCACGTCGTACACGCTCACGTCCTACGCCAAGGACGCGCTCAAGAACTACGTCCCACAACTCCGGCGGACGTACAACGCCTCGGAACTCGAGGACGACCATCCGGTTCGGTTCACGAATCGTGGCTTCCGGATCGATCATTCCGACGAGAGAGCGCGCGAGTTCTGCTGGCGTGTCCCTCAAGCCGGGCGTGGGAACGCCTTCTGGATTCCGCTTCGGATCAATCCCGAGCAGGAATCCCTGTGGTTCGACCTGCTCGACGGAGATGTATCGGTCG
This sequence comes from Natrinema altunense, assembly GCF_000731985.1. Taxonomy (GTDB): domain Archaea; phylum Halobacteriota; class Halobacteria; order Halobacteriales; family Natrialbaceae; genus Natrinema; species Natrinema altunense. Next base: position 20,207 of record NZ_JNCS01000013.1, on the reverse strand, counting down.
GCGAGTTCCGACTGCAACAGTACCGAACCAACTGGGTGTTGCACGTCACTGTCGAGTACGAGATAGCTGAACCGGAAACGCCGGACGATCCGACTCGAATCGGCTTCGATATCGGCGAGTCCAAACTTCTGACGGGCTGTGCCTGTCAGAACGGCACTCCGACCCGACCATACATCTACGGCGGTGGTCGTGCGCGAGCACTCCGCAAGGAGATGTACACGACACTCAAGCGTCTGCAAGAGCGCGGCGCTGCCGAGTGGCGTGTGGACGAACGCTTCGATCACTTCCAGAACGCACTCACGGATATCGTCGAGAAGGCGTCCCGCGAAGCCATCGAGTACGCCGAGTCCTTCAACGACCCGATAATCGTACTCGAGGACTTGACGGACATCCGTGAGGACCTGGATTACGGGAAGTACATGAACCGGCGCCTTCACGCGTGGGCGTTTGCCCGACTCACCGGCCGCATCGAGGACAAGGCCCTCGAAGCCGGCATTCCGGTCGAGTTCGTGAACCCGCGTTACACGTCCCAGACCTGCCACGCGTGCGGATACATCGGTAGTCGTGGGTCGCAAGCGGCGTTCAAGTGTACGAACGCGGCGTGTCACGTTTCGACGTTTCAGGCAGATATCAACGCAGCAGCGAACATCGCTGCTCGCGTTGATCCGTGGGGAGAGAGCGTTCCTTGGAAACCGGAGCGCGATGACTCGCCACGGAATGGGAGCCGTTGTGACACGGCCACAGGACACCGCACGCCGAGTCGGCGGTCCCGACAGACGACGCTTGCGGCTTTCGAGTCCTGAAACCTCCCTCGACACGAGGCTTCCCTTGTAGGAAGCCCCGCCCTTTAGGGCGGGCGAGGATGTCACTGACGGCTGTGGCTCTCCGTCTTCTCTCTCCGAGTGAGATCGGAATGCCGATTCGACTGTGTCGATCGAAACCGACCGGACGTAGTTTGACGCTGTCACTCACTCTGGCGTGTCTTCACCGATCCGCGAATCCGTGTGAAGACGAGTCCGCTCGGATGCTCGTAATCGAAATGGACCGCGACTGACGGACGCACGGCGGCTCCCTCACGCACGGAGCGTCTCGAACGTCTCGACGACGCGCTGCCAGTGATCGCTGTCCGCCTCGGCGTAGCCGGCTGCCGACCCACCCATGACGAACTGCCCCGTTCGCTCGCGGTTGGCCGTCGGGAGATACGGTGCTGTGATCGCGTGTCCGGCATCCGGATACACCAAATGTTCGTACTCGCAATCGTGCTGGTCGAGTCGGGTGGCCGCGACCTCGTGGAGTCTCACGGAGTCCCACATTCCGTCCGCGCCACCCGAGACGAGGAGTACCGGCCCTCCTATCGACTCGACGGCTATCGTCGCCTCGGCGATCGTCCCCTCGTCGGCGTCTTCGAACGACTGCGAGTAGCCGGGTTCCATCTCCATCGGCGGTTGTACGTCCCAGACCGAGCGGTCGTCAGTGTACGGAACGTAGGAAACCGGCTCGCCGTCCGTGGTCCACGACGGGCCTGGCGGAAACTCCCGCCGGGAGATCCCCGCCCAGACGACGCCGCTTCCGTTGACCGAGACGACGGGACCGACTGATTCGAGTCGGCTCCCGACGAGGAGCGCGAGTTCACCGCCTTTCGACGATCCCATGAGTCCCACGTCGGGTCCGCGAACGCTGTTCCTTTCACGGACCCATTCGACCGCGTTCTCGACGGTCTCGAGCGGTACCTCCACGAGCTCTGCCGGGAGGCTATCGCGTCGGCCCTGCCAGTCGAAGTACTGCATCGCGAGCGCGACGAATCCGTGGGACGCCAACAACTGTGCTATCCCGTCCGCAGGCGTGCCATCCGAGCCGTGGAGCACGACCACTGCTGGTGCTGGTTCACCCCCCGGTGGCTCGTAGATCCTGCCGACGATCGACTCACTCGTCACCGCCTCGGACGTGATTTCTCGGCTTCCGAACGTGCGTTCGATCGTGGTCGAACCGAGCGTCTGTCCGTCGTATTCGACGTGAACGGTCAGTTCATCACCGTCGCGTCCCGGTTCGTACGGGCCCGAACCCTCGGCCGGTGTCGCCCGCTGAATGAGATCGGTTATCCCGCCCGTCGTCCCGCCGTTTGTCGATGTCGCGGATTCGAGGTCGAGCCGTCCGTCCGGCGTGTCGTAGGTCGCATTCGATTCCCAATCGCGATCGCTCTGGCCGGCCAACACGACCCGAACGTCGACGGTATCGACGGCAATGCCCGTGATCGTGAGCCCGATCGAGTCGTCCACCGAGACCGTGGTCGGATGCTCGAACCCGAACTCTGCTCGAGTGATCTCGTTCGTATCTTTTCGTCCGGTCCCGAGAGACGCGCTGTCGTCAGGGTCCGTTTCTTCGGTCATCCGTTACGGGGACAGTGTACCGCCGGTTTGGACATAAGCGAATGGAGAAGTATACTTTGGTAAGCGAACGTACAAGAGCGGGTCGGTTGCAGCTGCACCGGAACTACCGAAACCACTCGTCGTAACGGCTAGCGAGCGACAGGACAATGGAGGGCGCTCGTGATGGTGGCGTATGGGCGGAGACGTGGACCCGGAGACGGTTGCGGAAAACCTCGCTGCACTGGCGAACCCGTTGCGGATTCGGATTCTGCTGGCGCTCGCGGAGACGCGTCGACCGAGTTGGGAGCACCGAGGAATGCGCTACAGCGACCTCCGGTCGGCGGTGGCCGTCGAGGACGGAGGGCGGTTCAACTACCACCTCAACGAACTCCGCGACCAGTTCGTTCGGGGAGCGGAGGGGAAGTATTGGCTGACCACCGCCGGATCGCGTATCGTAGACCAAGTCTACGCCCGGACGTTCTCGGGCGCTCACGAGGCGATCTCGGGACCAGTCGAGTGGCACTGTCCGGCTGGCGAGGCCCGGTTGGACGCGACGTTCGAGGACGGAATACTCACCGTGTCGTGTCCGAATCACGGTGTCCTGTTCGACATGCGACTCTCGTTCACTGCTCCCCGAGGCCGTGACCTCGACGAACTGTTTGCGTGGGCCAACCGGCGGGCGCTGTGGTACCTCGAATCCGTCTCCTGGGACGTCTGTCCCCACTGTGCGGGACATTTCGAGGAGTTGACATTCACCACGCGTAGCCTGGAGCCCGATACCCGGCTCGAAACGCTCAGGTGGGACACTTCGACGATGGTGATGGCCGGTCTGCGCTGTCGGCAGTGTGGCGTCTCGTTCCGGATTCCCGCGTTCCACTACGCACTGACGCGAGCGCCCACTATCGCGTTCCTGCACGACCACGACATCGACTACAGGACGCTCGAACTGGAGTACGGGTCACCCTCGTGGGCCTGCGAGAGCGAGGTACTCGACGACGGCGTTGTGATCCGATTCGCGATCGACGACGACCAACTCGAGATCGAACTCGACAGCGAGCTGTACACTCGATCGTACCGACGCACGTCGCTGACCGGGGAGCGGTGACCGCTCCGGGAAGACCCCTTCGAGGAGGCGAACGGATCAGTCGTCTCCTCGACCGAGAGTGCGAATCGGGCGTTCATTCGCCAGACCCTACCAGGCCCCCGTTCGATACCCTGAACGCCGATTTTTCACAATTACACCAGAAATTTTTATACTGAAATCGTTGCCACGTCGAGTGGGTGTAACACCCATGTCAGAATACGACATCGAAGAGGTCGACGACGACGAAGAACCGGCGCTCCATCAGCATCACAAGGTCGTCGAGTCCGACGACTGACGACTTTCGGATGATCCACGAGGACGCTACCGAGCGTTATCGGACGCCGGCGGCCGGCGAAATGACGTCGGCCCGGTAGCGCCCGTGGGTTTCCGATTTTCGCGACCGGACGAGAGAAACTGAACGATTCGACGATACTATGAAGGTTAGAACGAACAACCTCGTGCAGTTTGATTGGAACGGACCCGCGAACAGTGGAATACGCGGGACCGTGTTCGTCGACGGAACGGCGAACACGTACGAACTCGACGACGTCGACGTCGTCGCAGTCCTCGAGTATGCGTTGACGGCCCGTTCGAAGGACGACCTTCGAACGTTCGCTCGCGACTCCCTCGAGTGCGATACGACGGCGGCCGACGACCTCCTCGACACGCTGATCGAGACCGGCTTCCTGCTGCCGGACGATCACGAGAACTTCGTCGCGTATCGGACGTGGATGGAAAAGGGCTGGCAACGGGCGCTTTTCTACCATCTCCGTACCCGGACGGCGGACGTCGAACGGCCGACGCCCCCTGACGACCGGGAGGGGACGACCCGGAGCGGCGAGCCCCTCGAGCCGCCGTCCGCGACGGCTCGAGACGGGCCGCGTATCGACCTTCCCGATCCCGACGAACTCCCCGACGAGTCGTTTCGAGCGGTCGCGTTGCGGCGACGCACCCATCGAAACTTCAGCGGTACCGAGATGGACCTGACGACGCTCTCGACGGTTTTACACCACTCTTTCGGGCCGGTGAGAGCGGCCTTCGATCACCTCGAAGAAACGCCGCTCGCCGAAACCGAGCCTGGTGCCCTTCGGCGAGCGGGACTGCGCGTGTATCCCGTCGTTCAACGGTGTCGGGACGTTCCGCCTGGCGTCTACGAGTACGCCATTCGAGAGCACGCTTTGTTCCGAATCCGGAAGTTCGATACCGTCGAAACGGCCGACGACGCGGTTACCGACGCTGCACACCGGCAGAATCACCACACGGATGCGGCCGTCTCGCTCTTTTTCGGTTCGGTATTCGACCACGATCAGCAGTGGTGTCCGAAATCCCGCGGGCTTCGGAACAGCTACGTTCACGTCTCGGAACACGCGCATCGGCTCATCCTCGTCGCGACGGCACTGCGATTGCGGAACTTCGTGACGCCGGCGCTCAAAGACACGCGAATCGACGCGCTCGTCGGGGTCGACGGGGACGACGAAGCGATCACGTACATGGTCGCGATCGGTGAGTGATATGACGGGCTGCGTTCGGAGTGATCCGCGATGAGTCGAGTCGTGGTCGTCGCCGGCGTCGGGCCGGGGTTGAGCGCCTCCGTCGTCCGCGAGTTCGCTGACCACGGATGGTCGGTCGGCTTGCTCGCCCGAACCGCCGATACGATCGACTCACTCGCGCTGGAGGTCGAAGACGACGGTATCGCGGCGCTTCCCGTTCAGGCCGACGTGACCGACCCCGGAGATGTGACCCGGGCGTTCGAGGAGATCCGGACGGAACTCGGGGCCGTCGATGTCCTCGTCAATCACGCGGCCGCCGTCTACGCCGGGGGCGTGTCGGACATCACCGCCGCGCAGTTCGAGGAGATGTGGCGGGGTTGCGTCTTCGGCGCGTTCCTCTGTACACGGGCGGTCGTCCCGAACATGCGCGATCGGAACGACGGGACGATCATCTTTACCGGTGCCGACGCCGGAACGCGTGCTCGAGGGGACGCAGTCGGGTTCAGCAGCGCGAAGTTCGCCGTCCGCGGACTCGCCCAGGGAATGGCAAAAGAGTTGGGTCCGGACGGGATTCACGTCGCTCACGTCGTTCTCCACGGCGGAATGGAGACGCCGCGTACCCGACGGGCGATGCCGGATATCGATCACTCGTCCCTTCTCGATCCGGACGACATCGCGACGACTTACCGACACCTCGCCCGTCAACCGCTGCGATCGCGGACGACCGAAGTCGACATCCGGTCGCACTGAGCCGCGCGTTGGGCCCGCGAAACCGATCACTCGGTTACCCGGCTTCGGTGCCCGCTCCATCTCCGGAGCCGGCGGACGGAACGACATCCTTCGGGACGGGCGATTCGACGACGACGAGGAGCCACAGTCCGACGAGCATCGCGACGTTCGTAATCACGATCATGGTGATCGGAGACGTGACGTTCGCGATCAGCCCGCCGAGAGCCCTAAACCCGATCATAAACGCCATCGAGATCATACCGACCGTCGAGAGGATCGTCGCGCGGCCGATCGAATCGGCGTGGGCGTTCAGATACTGCTCCCGGAGCGGTTTGCTGACGTTTCGAGCGACCCGACAGGCGAACAGGGCGAACAGCGCCACGAGCGGGGACGACGGGGCGACGACGAACAGGACGCCGACGCAAAGCGGCGCGCTCAAAAACCACCACCTGATCCCGACGATCCGTTCGATCGCTCCCGAAAAGAACGTGACGACGGCGGAGACGAGCGAAAACCCGGCGTAGAGCCAGCCGAGTTGGCTGATGTCGATACCGATGCCCGTCGCGATCGGTTGCGTAAACGTCGCGACGAGACCGAGGTACGCCGTAAACAGACCGCTGTAGACGACGAAGGACCTGAGACCCGGAATCGACAGGAACTCGCGGACGACCGGGAGTGCATCCACCGGCGTGAACGTCTCGGCGTCGGACCGACCGCCGCCCGACGTCGACAAGCCGAAGACGGCGACGATACTGCAGAGATAGAGGCCGGCGTTTCCGACGAACGGATAGAGCCAGTTTTTCGTCGCCATCCACGCCCCGAGCAGGGCCGTAACGGCGCTCACCGCTAGCTCGAGTGCCTTCGCTCGCCCCTGAACGACGGTGAACGCATCGCCCTCCCCGGCTCGAGTCAACGTGTCGTACAACCAGGCGGCGGCGACTCCGGAGCGAAGGACGATGCCGACCGCCCACACGACGTACGCGGCGAGAAAGCCGGCGAACGTCCTCGAGACCCCGAACGTAAGCATGGCGACGATCGTGAGCGCACTTCCGGCGACGAGCATGCTCCGTCGGCCCAGCCTGTCGCCGAGGTAGCCTGCGGGCACTTCGCCGAGCAACGTCGTGAGCGTAAAGAGCGCAGTCAGGAGTCCGATCGCCGAATAGGACAGCCCGCGGTGCCGAACGTATTCGATGATGACCGGGGCGATGAACCCCTGACTCATCGTCGCCCGATAGAGACAGTATCGACGGACGTCGCTTCGTGCGCGTTCGACGGTAGTCGCGAACAGTGTCTCGGCGAGCACGGGTGTCAGGGCTCGGCGGACAGCGCGGCGTAGGCGAGCAGCGGTTCTTCGGCGTGGTCGACGCCGAAGAACTCCTCGAGGTACGCGTCGTCGAATTTGAACCCGGCCATCGTCGACAATCCGTACGCTCGAGCGGCGATCCTGAGCGTCTCGAGGACGTGCCCGAGATCGTGCAACAGGACGCGATACGTTCGCGGCTCGCGGTACCGCCACATGCTCCGTTCGACGACCGACGTACAGCCGATGAGAGCCGCCGGATCGGAGTCGATTCCCCACAGCAGGGGTTTTTCTAGGTCGGTGTCGGTCGGGAGCCGTTCCAGCGCGTGGTCCCGAACCGAATAGTGGTAGATGCCGGCAGGGAGGTCCGTCGCTTCGAACACGGCCACGTACCCTTCGGTTGGGTGACGTGCGCCGCCCGACGGGACCGGCTTTCTGAGCTTCGGTCCCTGGTGTTCCGTCTGCAGTTTACCCGTCTCCCCGAAGGCGAAGTACAGGATCGCGGAGAGGGTCCGCGCGTCGAGCGCGTCCCGTGTCGAATCGGCGCGCCCGAACAGCGACGTCGACAGTGCGTCGGCGACGGACACCCGTTCGGCTTCCTCGACCGGCGGTAACTCGATCCGCTCGTCGACGTCGTAATCCTTGTAGATCGCCGGCGGTTCCTCTCGCGCCCGATACTCTTGTATGATCTCGGTTTCCATTCCCTCGACGTCCTCGTATTCGGAGTTCTCGACCGCCTCGTCGATGAACGGATAGTCGCGGACGTACTCGTGATACTCCAGCGCGGCCCGCCAACCGGTGGCCGCCCAAGAGGCGGTTGGATCTCCGTGCCGGTCTGCCGGGCGGAGAAATCCGACCTCGATCAGGTCCGCGACGAGATCGGCGGCGGCGTTCGTCGGGAGATCGAGCGTCTCCAGCAGCGTGTCCTCGAGTTCGTCCCTCGAGTACCTCCCGTCTAGCTCGGCGAGACCGCGAATGATATCGGCGCTCGAGAGTTCGGACGTTCGGGTGGCAAGCGGGTCGACGGCCAGTAGCGACGGCTCCTCTTTCCGACCCGCCTGTTCGGTCGTCACGGACAGGAGTCCGTTTCGCGTATATTCGATTGTTCCTGTCATAAGTTTCCGGTCCACAATTAATAATATAACGCTTCTGGTGCAACTCTCACAACGGCGGCCGGGACGATACTCGACGGATCGGACGGTCGATCCGGTCGAGATAGCTGGACGTCCGATCCGTCCCGCCGCGGTTGGTCGCTAGGCGATCGGGTAGGAAACGCCGCTCACCACGCCGACGGCGAGGCCGAAGGTGCTGATCGTCATCAGCGCGAAGTGCGGGGCAAAGGCCTTCGCCGCGCGCCGTTTCGAGTCGGTCAACGCCGTCGCGACTTGCCAGGCGACCGCTCCGCTCCAGAGGACCGCGAGCCAGAGCCAGCCGGTGACGAAGAACGAGACCCAGGCCGAAACGATCCCGGCGCTCGCTCCCGGGGGGAGCGACAGGGGAATCCCCAACCCCTGCGCGACGACGTTCACGGTGTGGCCGCCGTTTTCCAACAGTCCCGCGATAACGAAATCCCCGAGCGCCCACATCAGGCCCAGCGGCGCGTAGCTGAGTCCGAACTTCGTGAACGACGGTTCCCAGTCGAGGCCGCTCCAGTCGCTCGCCAGTTTGTTGGCGACGGCGAACCCGACGAGTGCCGCGACGACGCTCGCGAGATAGGCCGTCGTCGAGACGAGCAAACCCGGCAACTGTCCGCCGAGGGCGGTCAGGATAGCGCTGCTGAGGACGAAGTTGATCGGGATCGCACCCCAGATGACGAGTGCGATGATCGCTTCGTCGACCAGCGGGATCCGCTCGGTAATCACCGCGGCCCCGGGCCAGCGAAACCGGAGCTCCACGTCTTCGTCCGGCTGTTCCGACGTACACTTCATGCAGGCGGTACACCGGCGATCGGTGCTCAGGTAGTCACTTTCGTACTCGAGCGTGGCACACGTGACGCCGGTGTCCTTGTTCTGGGCGACCTCGAGCGGGGAGAACTTCGCGGTGACGCTCATCACGCCCGTGGCGGGGCAGACGTACCGACAGAACGCCTGCCGCTGGTAGACGAGGCTCACGACCACGGCGACGCCGACGATCGCGAGCCAGTAGTACGGAACGCGACGCGGCATATACGAGACGCCGAGGTCGGCCATGCCCCACCGCGCGAGGACGAACGTAAGCGTCGTCAGTGATAGGATCGAGAGCGGCAGGCCGAACGCGACCCGCTTCGATCGCGTGTACATCGGGAAATGGCGCTGGAGACCGAACCGCTGCGTGAACCGGACGATCGCACCCAGCGGACAGAAGTAACACCAGATCCGGCCGAACAAGAGGAGGCTAAGTATCATAATCGGTGCCCACCAGAACCCGAAGAACACGACGCTACCGAAGTTCTGCCCGGAATCCGTCGGTCCGACCGCGGCCCGGTAGAGCGCGTAGAAGAACACCGCGACGGTGAGCAGATTGACGGCGTGTTGTACGTTCCTGTTCGTGAGGAGGAACCGGACGACCCTGTTTTTCGTGATCGTGATGCCCCGCTTCCGGGATCGATCTGCTGTCATCGGCGGTTTTTTTCTCCGAACGTGTGTCAATCATTTGGTGCGACACTCGAAGGCACTCGAGTGAACGGATCGGTTCCCCTTTCCGGCGACGGTTGCGTGGACGAGCGAGACGGTGCGGGTGGTGGAGTGGCGAGTGAGACGGCACGAGATCGCCTCTCCCCCAGACCGAGGGATCGATATCGATCAGCGGTGATCGCGGGACAGGGGCCTGGCCGGTGATCGATATGGAACCAAACCAGAATGTTTACAAACAAAGTTTCAGTAGAACAATTCAGGTTTCACATGGCCAGCATCGAACCGTTTGCACGGAGTGGCAGCCGCGTCTGCCACGGCGTATCGGCATCGTCGGCTGATCGATCGTCCCGCGGCGGGGAGCGCTTTCGACGGAGTGACCCTCGTAACAATCGTCGAACCCGGCATTCGGCGGGACAATACTGATGTACAGTTCACGTCGACGATTTCTCGCCGGCGTCGCCGGCGGCGGACTCGCGTCCCTTGCCGGGTGTGCGGGGGACAGAACAGCCGACGAGACCGCATTTACGATCGGACTCGCGTCCGATCCGACCGACACCAGCCGGTACGACAATTGGGGCGGCATGGCTCCGTACTGGACGCGCGTCATCGAGCCGCTGGTCTGGGGCACCGACGACATGCAACCCAAACCGTGGCTCGCGACCGACTGGACCGCGACCGACGACACCACCTGGGTGTTCGATCTCCGGGAGGGCGTTTCCTTCCACAACGGCGAGGAACTGACCGCCGACGATGTCGTCCACACGTTCGAAGAGAACATCCTCACCGAGCGCGGCGACTTCGTCTACGGCTGGCTCCACCTCGAGCCGGGCAGCGTCACGAAGATCGACGACTACACCGTCGAGTTCGAGACGACGGATCCGTTCCCCGGGTTCCCCGGAACGATCGCCCACAACATGATCGACATCCAGCCCCCGGACGCCGACCGGCGGGCGGGGAAGATCATCGGCACCGGACCGTTCACCCTCGAGGAGGTCCGGCGTGGCCAGCACGTCCGCGTCGAACGGTTCCCGGACTACTGGGGCGGCGAACCGACCCCGACGGAACTCACGTTCCGGGCGGCCGAAGACGAGACGACCCGAACCGACCTCCTCGAGAGCGGCGAGGTGGACCTGATCTATAACCCGTCAAAGGGACGTCTCCCGGCGCTTCGCGAGCGCGACGACGTTCGCGTCGATGCCCAGCAGTCCGCGGGGGCGGTATCGACCTGGATCAACATCCACCGCGAACCGACCGACGACGTGGACCTGCGGCGCGCGCTCAACCACGCGATCTCCCAGGAGGAACTCGTCGGGACGGTACTCGAGGGGGTCGGCGAACCCGCCCGCGGCCCGATTTCGCCGGTCATCGACTGGGTCGACGAGGACGAACTCCCGACCTACGAGCGCGATCGGGACACCGCCCGCGAGCTCGTCGACCAGTCTGCCTACGACGACGAGGAGCTGACCTGCCTCGTCAGCGCCGACATGGACGACGGCAGGACGATCAGCCAGGTCCTCGAGTCCCAGTTCGGCGAGATCGGTGTCACTGTCGACATCGAACTGCTCGAGAACGCGTCCGTCAAAGACCGGACGAGCCGCGGCGAGTTCCACCTCCACGTCGGAAGTACGGGGTCGAACAGCCCCGGCGCGGACTACATCATGTGGGAGAACTTCCACACGATGGGCGTCGACAACAAGGACCTCTACGAGGCCGAGGGGACCGGGTTGTACAACCTCGGCGGTGAGGTCGACGCCCTCATCGAAACCGGCTACCAGTCGTACGAGCCGGCCGCAAAACGCGACGCCTACGTCGAAGCTCAGCGGCGGATCATGGACGCGGCCGTCGTCGTCCCGCTGTTCTACCAGGAGTACGTCGTCGCCGCCGACGCCGCGGTCGAGGGCCTCGAACTCCACCCGATCGAACGGTTCGCCGAGTGGCGCGATCTGACGCGAACGGCCTGACGAAGCGATGATCGACTACGATTACCTCGCGTCCCGGCTCGCGACGTCGCTCGCCGTTACGTTCGGCGTCTCGGTCGTCACGTACGGCCTGATCTTCCTCACACCCGGCGACCCGGCCGAGATCATTCTCTCCCAGCAACTCGACCGCCAGCCCTCCGCGGCTGAGATCGAGGCGTTCCGGGCGGATCACGGGCTGAACGATCCGATCCCGGTTCAGTACCTGCACTGGCTGACCGACGTCTTCAGGGGCGATCTGGGAACCTCCTACTACAGCGACACGCCGGTTTCGACGCTGATCGTCGAGACGGTGCCGCTGACGCTCGAGTTAGCCCTCGCCGCGATGCTCGTCGCGCTCGCGATCTCTATCCCAGCCGGCGTCGTCAGCGCCGTCCACCGCGGGACCCCAATCGACCACGCGAGCCAACTGGGCGCGCTGCTCGGCGTTTCGATGCCGAACTTCTGGCTCGCGTACCTGCTGATCCTGCTGTTCCCGCTGACTCTCGGCGTGCTCCCGGTCGCCGGTGCCGGCAGTTTCGGCCACCTCGTGTTGCCGGCGATCACGCTCGGGACCGGCATGGCCGCCGTCGTCACGCGGCTCGTCCGGAGTTCAATGCTCGAGGTCCTCGACGAAGCGTACGTCGACACCGCCCGCGCCAAGGGGTTGCGCGAGCGGATCGTCGTCTACAAACATGCGTTGCGAAACGCGCTCGTACCGGTCGTGACGATCCTCGGGCTCCAGTTGGGGACGCTGCTGAACGGGGCGGTCGTCGTCGAGATCATCTTCCAGCGGCCGGGGTTGGGTTCGTTGCTCGTCGACGCGGTGTTCGAACGCAACTACCCGGTGGTTCAAGGTGTTACCCTCGTCACCGCGATCGTCTTCGTCGCGACGAACCTGCTCGTCGATCTCACCTACCGGTACCTCGATCCCCGCGTCCAACTCGGGGGTGAGACGGCGTGAGCGGTGCTCTCGATACCGTCGTGACGGGCCTTCGACGCCGGTACCGGGCTGTTCGCACGTCCCGGACGCTCGCGGCGTTTTTCGCGAATCCGCTCAACGTCGCGGGGCTCGCGATCGTCGTCACCCTGTCGATCGCCGCCGTACTCGGTCCCGTCGTCGCCCCGTACGATCCGGCGAGTCAGGACCTCGCGAACCGGTTACAGCCACCGACGCTGGCCCACCCGATGGGAACCGATCAGCTCGGCCGGGACGTCTTCTCGCGACTCCTGTACGGGGCCCGGCTCTCGTTCGGCATCGCCGTCGCCGTCACCGCGATCAGGCTCGTCCTCGGGACGGCGATCGGTCTGCTTGCGGGCTACGTCGGCGGCTGGGTCGACGAGTTCCTGATGCGACTCGTCGACGTCCAACTCGCGTTCCCGGGCCTGGTGCTCGCGCTCGTGGTCGCCGGCATCCTCGGCCCCAGCCTGCGAAACGTGATGCTCGCGCTCGCGGTCGTCGGCTGGGCCTCCTACGCTCGTCTCGTCCGCGGCAGCGTCCTCTCGACGAAAGAACGCGAGTTCGTCAAGGCCGCTAGGCTGATGGGCGTCTCCCGGGTTCGCATCGCCGTCCGCCATCTCCTTCCGAACGTCGTCGGCCCGGTTATCGTCCTCGCCACGATGAACCTCGGGACGGTCATTCTCGGAACGGCCGGCCTCTCGTTTATCGGCCTCGGCGCACAGCCGCCGACGCCCGAGTGGGGAACGATGCTCTCAGCCGGCCGCCACCACCTCCGCGGGGCGTGGTGGATCGCGAACGCCCCGGGTGCGGCGATCATGCTCACCGTCTTCGGGTTCAACCTGCTCGGCGACGGGCTCCGCGACGTGCTCGATCCGAACCACGATGCGACCCTCGAGAAACCGACATGACTACAACGATGACAGATCAATCACCGGATTCCGCGCTCCTCTCCGTCGAGAACCTCCACACGCGCTTTCGAACCAGCGAAGGCCCCGTCCACGCGGTCGAGGGCGTCTCGGTTACCGTCGACGAGGGTGAGATCGTCGGCCTGGTCGGCGAGAGCGGGAGTGGCAAGTCCGTGACCGCACGCTCGATCGTCGGCCTGCAGGACCCGGGCGAGATCGTCCGGGGATCGATCCGCCTCGACGGCGTGGACGTGACCGACGCGACGGACCGACAGCTCCGCCGGCTCCGCGGAGACACCGTCTCGATGGTGTTTCAGGACCCGACCGAGACGCTCAATCCCGTCTTCGACGTCGGCGAGCAGATCGCCGAATCCCTCAAGGTCCACAATCAACTCGACTCCCAGTCCCTGCTCGAGTACCTCCACGTCCCGCCGTTCAGTAGCCAGTCGGAGTGGCGCGAGTACCGCGAGCGGGCGATCGAACTCATGGCGCAGGTCGGCATCGCGAACCCCGAAGACCGCGTCGACGCCTACCCGCACGAACTCTCCGGCGGGCTACGCCAGCGGGCCGGCATGGCGATCGCTCTCGCATCCGACCCGGACCTGCTGATCGCCGACGAACCGACGACGGCGCTGGACGTGACCACACAGGCACAGCTCCTCGAACGACTCCGGCGGCACAACGCCGAGCGCGGAACGGCGATCCTGTTGATCACGCACGATCTGGGCGTCGTCGCCGACATCTGTGACCGCGTCGTCGTGATGTACGCCGGCGAGGTGATGGAAACCGGCCCGACCGACCGCATCCTCGAGGCCCCTCGCCATCCGTACACGAAGGCGTTGCTCGACTGTCTCCCCCAACGCGTCGATCGCGGCAGCCGCTTGCCGACGATCGAGGGATCGGTTCCCGAACCGACCGGCGACCGGACGGGCTGTCCGTTCGCCCCTCGGTGTGACCACGCGACCGACGCCTGTCGGCGCGGCGAGATCCCGACCGTCGATCTCGGCGACGATCGCGGAACCGTAACCTGTAGCGAGTCGAGCACGCTCGAGTCGCACCCCGCGCGTTCGGCGACGGCCGCCCTTGACGGATCTACCGAACCTGGTTCGGCGACCGCCGGGGGCGCTCCCGGCAACGGTCCGGACCAGTCGACGCAGCCACTCGTCGAACTCGAGGGGGTCTCCAGACGCTACTCGCTCGCGAACGGGCCGATCGAACGCCTCCTCGGGACCGACGACACGCTCCGGGCCGTCGACGACGTCGATCTCGAAATCCGGGCCGGGGAGACGCTCGCGCTCGTCGGCGAGAGCGGCTGTGGCAAGTCCACGCTGGCCTCGCTGCTCACCGGCCTCGAGGCACCGACGACCGGCACGGTTCGAATCGACGGCACGCCGGTCGGACCCGCCGCCGACCGCGATGCCGATACCCTCGCCGACGTCGGCGTCGTGTTTCAGGACCCGCGCTCCAGCCTCAACCCCCGACTGACCGTCGAGCGGGCGATCGGCGAACCGCTACGGAGCAACGGCTGGGACCGGTCCCGTCGTCGGGAACGCGTTCGGGAGTTGCTCGAGCGCGTCGGCCTGGCGGACCGACACGCGACGAGCTATCCGCACGAACTCTCGGGTGGCCAGGTTCAGCGCGTCGCCATCGCACGCGCGATCGCGCTCGATCCGTCGTTGGTCGTCCTCGACGAGCCCGTCTCCGCGCTCGACGCCTCCGTTCAGTCCCGTCTCCTCAACGTGCTCGCGGACCTCCAGGCCGACCTCGACCTCGCGTATCTGTTCATCTCGCACGACCTGACCGTCGTCGAACACATCGCGGATCGCGTCGCGGTGATGTACCTCGGGGAGTTGATGGAGGTCGGCCCCGCCGACCGCGTGTTCGACTGTCCGACCCACCCGTACACGAGGGCGCTGCTCGAGGCGATTCCGTCGCTCGACCCGGGCGGTTCGACGGGAACCTCACTCGAAGGCGATCGCCCGAGCCCGGTCGATCCGCCGGGCGGGTGTGTCTTCCGGAGCCGCTGTCCGATGGCCGAGCCGAAATGTGCGGAGACCGACCCCGACCAGCGCCAGTTCGGCCCAGTACGAGCGAAATGCCATCTGCCCGTGATTGACGACCGGACGGCGTCTCGCTAGGCCGGTTTAACGAACGGGTCGGTCGTGGAACGCTCCGACGGGTGTCGCCGTCCGCTCGTTCTCCCACGATTCTTCTAGATCCCCCTCACAGCACTCGCCGAGCAGGTCGACGAGCATTAATCAACTCGACCTCACGACCTGATTGCTTCTCAAACTATCTCAGTTAGACAGTGCCCTGAAACTCAATACACGATAGTTGTGATCTCTCGACAGAACCCCTTACCCAAGCGAACAGCGGTCGTCTCGACCTCACCCGCTAGTCGGACCCGTGTTCGTTTCGGAAAACCGTACGGCTTAATCGGGAGACCTGCCAACGAGTACTATGGTTCGTCGAAGCGTTTTGTTCTCGCCCGGTAACAAACCCGAGATCATGCGGAAAGCGGCCGAGAGCGAGGCCGATGTCGTCGTCTTCGACCTCGAGGACGCAGTTGCACCGGCGGACAAGCAGGACGCACGCGAGGCCGTCCGCGAAGTGCTCGCCGAGATCGACTCCGAGCGGGAAATCTGCGTTCGCGTGAACCCGATCGGGACATCGGCCGCCGCCGATCTCGAGGCGATCCTTCAGGGTGCACCCCCGGACAGCCTGATGCTTCCGAAGACGGAGTCGGCCGCTGACGTCCAAGCGGCTGACCGACTCCTCGCAGAACACGACGCTTCGCTCCCGGTTCTGTCGCTCATCGAATCCGCGGCGGGCGTCCTCCGGGCCGATGCGATCGCAGCGGCCGATGCGACCGCCGCGCTGTTGTTCGGGGCTGAGGATCTCGCGGCCGACATCGGCGCGACGCGGACGAGCGAGGGAACGGAGGTGTTGTACGCCCGCGAACGGACCGTGCTCGCGGCCAGCGCCGCCGGGATCGACGCCATCGACATCGTCTATACCGACTACACGGACACGGACGGCCTCCGCGAGGAGACGGCGTTCGCCGCACAGCTCGGGTACGACGGCAAAATGGCGATCCATCCCGATCAAGTGCCGGTCATCAACGACGCCTTCACGCCCAGTGACGAGGACATCGAGTGGGCGGAGCGCATCCTCGATGCCCGCGATCGGACCGATTCGGGCGTGTTCGAAGTCGACGGCGAGATGATCGATGCGCCGCTCATCGCACAGGCCGAACGCATCCTCGAGCGCACCAGACGATCGACGTAACCGAGTCGGGAGCAAAGCGACGTCCGTTCGCTACCGCGCGTTCCTGATCCCCGCGAGCGCGTCAGGATTCTCGATACTGCTCATGTCGCCCAGATCCTCGCCGGTGTAGAGCGCCTCGACGACACGCCGAACGATCTTGCCGGATTGTGTTTTAGGAAGTTCGTCGACGAACAGCACCTCGCGCGGGCGGAACGGTTTGCCCAACTCCTCGCCGACTTGCGCGCGCAACTCCTCGCGAAGGGCGTCGGTCTCGTCGACTCCGTCCTCGAGGACGACGTAGGCGACGACGGCGGTGCCGGTGGTGTCGTCGGGTGCGCCGATGGCGGCGGCCTGAGTGACCGCGGGGTGGTCGATGAGCGCGCCCTCGACCTCGGCGGGACCGACCTTGCGGCCGGCGACGTTGAGGGCGTCGTCGGCCCGGCCGTGGAGGAACCAGAAGCCGTCGTCGTCGGTCTGGGCCCAGTCGCCGTGGTCCCACATGTCGTCGAACGTCGACCAGTACTCCTTGAGGTAGCGGTCGTCGCCGGCCCACAGCGACTTGGTCATCGAGGGACAGGAGTCGCGGGCGACCAGATAGCCGCGTTCGTTGTTCGCTTTGACGGAGTTGCCCTCGCGGTCGACGATGTCGATGTCCATGCCGAGACCGGGACCGCCGAGCGTACAGGGTTTCAAGGGTTGAGTGGGCAAGGGCATCAGGAAACAGCCACAGATCTCGGTCCCGCCGGAGATGTTGATGATCGGTGCCTCGCCGCCGCCGACGGTCTCGTGAAACCAGTGCCAGGACTCGGGGTCCCAGGGCTCTCCCGTCGAGCCGAGAACGCGCAGCGAGGAGAGGTCGTGACCCTCGAGCCAGTCGTCACCGTGTTTGCGCAGCGCGCGGATCGCGGTCGGCGAGATGCCGAACTGGGTGAGCTTGTGGCGATCGATCATCTCCCAGAACCGGTCGGGCTCGGGGTAGTCCGGCGCGCCCTCGTACATGAAGACGGTGCCGCCGAACGTGTGGGTCCCGATCAGCGTCCACGGCCCCATCATCCAGCCGATGTCCGACACCCAGAAGAACCGGTCCGACGGCTTGAGATCCATCCCGAAGTGCAGTTCTTTGGCGGGCTGGACGAGCGCGCCGGCGTGGGTGTGGACGATCCCCTTCGGCTTGCCGGTGGTCCCCGACGAATAGAGCAGCATCGATTCCTGCGCACTCGGGAACGACTGCGTCTCGTACGTGTCGTCCTGGGACGCGACGGCCTCGTGCCAGTGTTCGTCGCGAGCCTCGTTCCAGGGTGTGGCGTCGGCATCGGCGAGACCCAGTCGATCGTAGACGATGGTGTGTTCGACGTGGCCGACCGCTGCGATGGCCTCGTCGGCGGTCTCCTTGAGGCGGACCTCGCTCCCGCGGCGGGAGAAGCCGTCGGCGGTGAACAGGACCGAGCACGCCGAATCCGCGATCCGGGTCGCCGTCGCGTCCACCCCGAAGCCGGAGAAGATCGGCACCGCGATCGCGCCGACTTTGAAACAACCGTAGAGGATCGAGATCACCTCCGGGACCATCGGCATGTAGAGGCCGACGGTGTCGCCCGTACCGACGCCGCGCTCCTCGAGCGCGTTCGCGACCCGATTCGACTGGCGGTGGAGTTCGTGGTACGTTATTTCTCGAACGTCGCCGTCTTCGCCCTCCCAGAGGCAGGCGACGTCGTCCCGCGTCTCGCCGTCGACCGCGTGACGGTCCACGACGTTGTGGGCGATGTTGAGTTCGCCGCCGGGGTACCAGTCGGTGAACTGCGGCCCCTCGCTGTCGTCCCGGACCACGTCGTAGGCCTCGTCGAACTCGATTCCGAGGTAGTCGACGATCTCGTCCCAGAACCACTCGAGGCCGGATTCCGGCACGCCGTCGATATCGGTCGTCGTCCGCGCGATGAGTTCCTCGTGGTCGTCGATTCCGTACTCCTGCATGAACTGCCGGACGTTCGTCGATTCGGCGAACTCCTGGCTCGGTTCGTGTGCGATGTCGTCGATCTCCGATAGCTCTGTCATTCGTCTTTCGTTTGCGCAGTGGGACTGCTGGTTGGCGGGCGATACATCGATGCGAGTGGTCTGGGGCGATGGGAACACGTATTCCCTCGCCGCCCGTTGCCGCGCGTATGAAGGCCGTCGTCCGAACGAACTTCGACGACAGCGTCACCGCCTACGACGCCTACGAGCAGCGAACCGGCCGCTTCACCGCACTCGCAACGCTGCTGGCCGCCGAACTGTCGGCTCGAGCCGACGGTCCGTTCGAGTCCGTCCTCGACGCCGGTGCCGGCACGGGCGCGAGTACGTGCGTTTTCGCCGA
Source organism: Natrinema altunense (assembly GCF_000731985.1). Lineage (GTDB taxonomy): Archaea > Halobacteriota > Halobacteria > Halobacteriales > Natrialbaceae > Natrinema > Natrinema altunense. Next base: position 1,191 of record NZ_JNCS01000013.1, on the reverse strand, counting down.
GCGGGCACAGCGCACGGTCGCGCTGGACATCAGCCGCGAGATGCTGCGCGAACTCGAGGCCGCGCCGCGGGTGCAGGCGGACTTCGATCACCTGCCGTTCGTCGACGGCTCGTTCGACGGCGTCGCGTTTACCGCGTCGCTCTTTCTCGGACCCGATCCGACGGTCGCAACGCGGGAGGCGGCCCGGGTCCTGCGTCCGGGCGGGGTCGTCGGTGCCGTCGCGCCGCTCGGCTGGGTCGACGCCGACGGCACCGACGTCTTCGCGGACCTCGAGCGGGAATCGCGCTCGCCGACGGGTGCCGACGCGGTCGAGACGGCACTCGCCGACGAGTTCACGGTCACGACGGGGACCTGGCGGTTCGCGACGACTGCCGCCGACGTGCGGCGCTTTCACGCGATTCCGGCGATGGCGGCGCGTCTCTACCCGACACTCGCCCCCGAGGAGCGCGTCGCGAAGGCGCGCAACCTGCTTGGCGGCCTCGAGGGGACCGTCGAACAGCGGTGGCGATGGATCGTCGGCGTCGCCGACTGAGGTCTCCCCGGCGTTCACGCCCAGGGGGGATGTCAGTCAGCGTGCTCGCGTTTCAGCGAGAGTGCGGTCCGGTCGAACTCACAGACCAGCGGTTCCTCGGCACCGTTGGACTCGTCCGACGAGGTCCCGTTCGCGTCGCTCTCGGGACGATCGTTCACTCTGAACACTTCGACGTGCATGGTGACGATGCCGCGCTCGCCGTCGCTGGTCTCTCGCTTGTCGGTGACGGTCGACTGGACCCGGATCGTGTCGCCGTGGAAGACCGGGTTCGGATGCTCGACGTTGTCGTACGAGAGGTTCGCGACGATCGTACCGTCGGTGGTGTCGGGAATCGTGAGCCCGACGGCCAGGCTCATGGTGTAGAGCCCGTTGACCAGCCGCCCGTCGAACTGCGTCTCCGACGCGAACTCGGCGTCGAGATGCAACGGCTGCTGGTTCATCGTCATGTCGCAGAACTGCTGGTTGTCGCGTTCGCTGATCGTCCGTCGCTTCTCGTGTTCGATGGTCTCGCCGACCTCGAACTCCTCGTAGTAGCGTCCTGTCATGGCTGATCCGTAGCTGAGTTGTAGCCGTTCGGGCGGTGATTAGAGGACGGTGCCGTGTTTCTTATCGGGCAGGTCCTTCTCGACGGTCTCGTAGAAGGCAAAGCGGGCCTCGAG
>NZ_JNCS01000012.1 GCF_000731985.1 Natrinema altunense | reverse complement strand
TTCCTCCCGCAAGTCGCTCGGCGGGACGATCTCGTCGATGACGACCTCGCTGGCCATCCGGTGGACGTCGATGTCCTCGCGGTACTCCTCACGGAGTTCCTGCTCCATCCGCTTGCGCTCCTCCTCGTCGTCGATCTCGGCGAGTTTGCGGGCGTAGACCGCGTTGATCGCCGCTTCGGGACCCATGATGGCGATTTCGCCCGACGGAAGCCCGATGACGCTCTCGGGGTCGTAGGCGGGGCCGGACATCGCGTAGATGCCCGCGCCGTAGGCCTTGCGGACGACCACCGACTGTTTGGGCACCGTCGCCGACGAGGTCGCGTAGATCATCTTCTTGCCCTGTTCCAAGATCCCGTCTTTCTCGACCTGCGATCCGGCCATGAAGCCGGGCGTATCACAGAGGTACAGCAGCGGGATATCGTATGCGTCACAGGTCCAGATGAATTCCGCGGCCTTCTCGGCGGCGTCGGGGAAGATCGCGCCCGCCCGGTGGGCCGGCTGGTTGGCGACGATCCCGATCGGACGGCCGTCGATCCGGGCGAAGGCGGTGATGATCTCCGGCCCGTACTCGGACCGCAACTCGAGCGTCGACCCCGCGTCGACGATCCGGTCGATGACGTCGAACATGTCGTAGCCCTTGTTGGGCTCCTGGGGAACGACGGCGTCGATGCCGTCGGGTGAGGCGGCAGGTGCCTGCCCGTCCGACCGGGGCGGAGTCTCGTCGCTGTTGTTCGGGAGATAGCCGATGAGTTGGGCGACCAGTTCGCGGGCGTGTTCCTCGTCCTCGGCGATGAGGTCCGCACTCCCGGAGTGCTGTGCGTGGACGTCCGGACCGCCCAGTTCCTGGAGATCGATCCGTTCGCCGGTGACCATTTCGACCATCCGCGGGCTGGCGATGGCCATCGCGCTCACGTCCCGGACCATGACGGTGAAGTCCGCGAAGACGGGGGTGTAGGCTGCGCCGGCGATACAGGGACCGTAAAGCACGCAGATCTGGGGCACTCGACCGGAGAGCATCGAGTGGTTGTAGTAGTACTTCCCGATGCCCTCGCGGTTGGCGAAGAAGCCGGTCTGCTGGTCGATCCGCCCGCCCGAGGAGTCCATCAGATATAACACCGGCTTGCCCGTCTTCAGGGCGCGCTGTTGCATTCGCAGGAACTTTTCGACGCCCTTCGCGGCCATGCTGCCGCGCTTGACCGTGTAATCGTTGGCCATGAAGTGAACGTCTCGCCCCTCGAACTCGGCAGCGCCCGTAATCAAACCGTCGGCCGGCAGCCGGTCGTCGTCGTCCTCGGCAGTGTTCGCACCGTCCGGATGCCAGTCGTCGAACGCCGCGAACTTGCCGTCCTCGAAGAGGAAATCGTCGCCGAACCAGAGATCGATCCGGTCGCGGACGAACAGCTTCCCCTGGTCGGGCAGTTGGTCTTTGTACTTCTCCGGACCGCCCGCGAGGATGTCGTCGATCTCGTCCAGCAGCGTCTCCTCGCGGGCCGTCGGGCCGAGTTCCGAGTCCGGTTCGGACTCGGTCGTCGCGTCGGTGCCGCCGTCGTAGGACGCGCTGCCGATCTCCTCGCCGCCGTCGGTGACGACGGTAACGTCGTCTCGGTACTGCGAGGCCATCGCCTCGGCGATCGCCTGTGCCTCCGCGTCGGTCGTGTCCGTGGAAACTCGAATTCGCATCGGTGTTATTCCAGTGTAACGAGCGTGTCGCCCATGTCGACGGAATCGCCCGCCGTGATCGGGACCGTCTCGACCGTCCCGCCGGTGGCGGCGACGACGTCGTTCTCCATTTTCATCGCCTCGAGCACGCAGACGACGTCGCCGGCAGCGACCTCGTCACCCTCGTCGACGGCGACGGAGAGGATCGTTCCCTGCATCTCCGCGGTGATGGCGTCGGCGGTCGCAACCTCGGCAGTATCCGTGGTTGCGGTTCCGCCACTGGTCCCGCCGCCGGTATCGGCACTCCCGGCCGTCGTTCGCGGGAGCGCGTCCTCGATGACGACGTCGAATCGCTTGCCGTCGACCTCGACGGTGACCTCGCTGCTCGTCGATCCCGTGCCGTCGCCGTCGGCGGTCTCTGCGGGCCCCCAGCGGTCGACGGCCGCCTCGAGCGCGTCGGCTTCGAGTTCGTGATCGAGGTACTTCGTCGTGTGATCGCCCGCGACGAAGGTCCCGTCGTCGAGCATCAGCCGGTGGAACGGGATCGTCGTGTGGACGCCGTCGACGTCGAAGTGCTCGAGCGCGCGTTTCGAGCGCTCGAGACAGTGGTCGCGGTCGTCGCCCCTGACGATCAACTTCCCGATCATCGAGTCGTAGTCGCCGCCGATCTCGTCGCCTTGCGCGACCGCGTGATCGAGGCGGATCCCGATGCTCGTCGGCGGCCGATAGGTCGTCAGTTGCCCAGGAGTGGGCGTGAAATCCGCGGCCGGGTTCTCGGCGTTGATCCGATACTCGATCGCGTGACCGTCGATCCCCACGTCGTCCTGGGCGAAGGCGAGTGCCTCGCCGGCGGCGACTCGCAACTGCCAGCGGACGATGTCGATGCCGGTCACCTCCTCGCTGACGGTGTGTTCGACCTGGATGCGAGTGTTCACCTCCATGAAGTAGAACTCGCCGTCCTCGACGAGGAATTCGACGGTCCCCGCGTTCGTGTACCCGGCTTCGCGGACGCCCTGCCGGGCGGCCTCGCCGATTTCGTCGCGCAGATCGGCGTCGAGCGCCGGGCTCGGGGCCTCCTCGATGACTTTCTGGTGGCGACGCTGCAGCGAACAGTCGCGTTCGCCGAGGTGGCGGACGTTACCGTGCCGGTCCGCGAGCACCTGGACCTCGATGTGTTTGGGTGCCTCGAGGTACTTCTCGACGTAGACCGAGTCGTTACCGAAGTAGGCCTCGCCCTCGCGGCGGGCGCTCTCGAGGGCGTCGTCGACTTCGGCCTCGCTGCGGACGATCTTCATGCCGCGGCCGCCGCCGCCGCCTTCGGCCTTGATAGCGATGGGGTAGCCGAACTCCTCGCCGAGCGCTCGCACCTCGTCGGCGTCGTCGACCGGTTCGGTCGTCCCGGGGACGACCGGGACGCCGGCGTCCTGCATGACGGTTCGGGCCTTCGTCTTCTCACCGAGGGTCTCCATGGCGTCGCTGGGTGGGCCGACCCACGTGATATCCGGCGTCTCCTCGACGCGGCGGGCGAAGTCGGCGTTTTCGGCGAGGAACCCGTAGCCGGGGTGGATCGCGTCCGCGCCGGCCCGTTCGGCGACATCGATGATCGTCTCCTGATCGAGGTACGACTCGCTGGCCGGTGCCGGACCGACGTTGTACGCCACGTCGGCGTAGTCGACGTGGCCGCCGTTGCGGTCGGCATCGCTGTAGACGGCGACCGTCTCACAGCCCAGTTCCTCGCACGCTGCCATGACGCGCACCGCGATTTCGCCGCGGTTCGCGACGAGAACTTTGTCGAACATGGTCAGTAGGATTTGGGGAAGCCGAGTTCCTGGCCGATGTGGTTGTAGGCCATCTGCTGGGAGACCGGCGCGAGTCTCGTGAGGTTGATCTCACGCCACCAGCGCTCGACGTCGTACTCCGTGGCGTAGCCCCAGCCGCCGAACGCCTGCATCGACTGCTTGACGGCCTCGATGCCGGCCTCGACGGCCGTCGCCTTCGCGACGTTCGTCTCGTAGCCACACTCCTCGCCCTGATCGTAGAGCCAGGCGGCTTTCTCGCGCATGAGCGACGCCGTTTCCATCCGCGCGTAGGCCTGCGTGATCGGGAACGAGACGGCTTGATGACTCCCGATCGGCGCATCGAACACCTCGCGGTCTGTGGCGTACTCGATGGCCGTGTTCGCGGCCAGCTTTCCGATCCCCGTTCCGGCCGCGGCGAAGCCGATGCGCTCGGGGTTTAACATATCGACGAGCGCCCACCAGCCCTCGTCTTCCTCGCCCAACAGGTTCTCCTCGGGCACGCGGACGTCCTCGAGGAACACCTCACAGGACTTCGAGTAGTTGATCCCGTGTTTGGAGATCGGCGAGACGTCGATGCCGGGCGCATCCATGTCAACGATAAAGAGGCTGATACCGTCGGTTCCCCGGTCGACCTCCGCGAGCGGCGTCGTCCGGGTGACGATGATCATGTTGTCCGCCCGGTCGGAGAACGTGATCCACGCCTTCTGCCCGTTGAGGACATACTCGTCGCCGTCCTCGGAAGCCGTCGCCTCCGAGGGGTCAGCCGAGGTCTCCTCGGCAGAGTCCTTCTCCGCTCGCGTCGCGACGTTCAGCGTGTTCGTCCCCGCTTCGGGCTCGGTGATCCCGATCGAGAAGTTCCGCTCCCCGGCCGCGATGTCGGGGAGATACCGCTCCTTCTGGGCCTCGGTGCCGTTCTCGCGGATGCCGACGGCTGCCATGCCGGCGGTGAGCACCAGATACCAGGTGCCGGCCATGCCACAGCCCTCGGCACAGAGCGTCTCCATCGCCAGCCCCATCTCCTGCATGCCCATCCCGGCACCGTCGTACTCCTCCGGGATCAACAGTCCGTGGAAGCCGGCCTCCGCGAGTTCGTCCCAGAACCCCTGAGCGAACTCGCCGGCTTCCTCCTTCTCTCGCCAATACTCCGGTCCGTATTCGGCGGCGACCGCTTCCGCGGTCGACTGAATCATCGAACGTTCGTTGGTAGCTTCGAAATTCATTCTGTGGTTCGTCGGATTGTGTATTCGTGATCGATCGTCTCGAGCGGCAGTCGCTTACGGCGATACATCGGTCTCGTCGGCTGCTTCGTCCTGCAGTTCGGTGCGACGGATCTTCCCGGTGACCGTCTTCGGTAACTCCTCGCGGAACTCGATCTCCCGGGGGTACTCGTGGGCCGACAACTCGTCGCGCACGTGGGTTTTGATGTCCTCCGTGAGGTCCGCGGCGGGCGTCGTCCCCTCGCTGGGCACGATGTACGCCTTCACGATGTTCCCACGCTCCTGGTGTGGCTTCGGGACGACGGCGGCCTCGGCGACGGCCTCGTGTTCGCCGAGCGAACTCTCGACCTCGAAGGGGCCGATACGATAGCCCGAGGACAGGATGACGTCGTCCGCACGCCCCTCGAACCAGAAGTAGCCGTCCTCGTCCTTATGTGCGAGGTCCCCCGAGAGATACCACTCCCCATCGGGTCCGTCGACGAAACACGACGCAGTCTTTTCCGGCTTCTGCCAGTATTCGTCGAAGAAGCAGGGATAGTCCCCGCGCTGGGCGATCTCGCCCGTTTCACCGGGCTCGAGCACGGCCCCGGTTTTGGGGTCGACGATGTCGGCCTCGATGCCGGGGAGCGGCTTCCCCATCGAGCCGGGCCGCAGTTCCATCGTCGGGTAGTTGTTGATGATCATGTTACCCGTCTCCGTCTGGCCGTAGGTGTCGAGGATGGTGACGCCGAGTTCGTCCTCCCCCCAGTCGACGACGCCGGCACTGAGCGGCTCGCCGATCGAGAGCGCGTGGCGCAGATCAAGGTCGATCCCCTCGAGCACGGACTCGTTCTCGCGGAGCATCCGATAGGCCGTCGGCACCGAGAACAAGACGGTGATGGGATACTCGTCGAGCAGGTCCGCCCACGTTTCGGGGTCGAACTCGCCCTCGTAGGTGAACAGCGAAGCGCCCCAGAACCAGGCACCCAGGGTATTGATCACGCCGGTCAGCCAGCCCAGATCGCCCGTACTCCAGTAGAGGTCGCCGGGCTGGAGATCGACGGCGTACCGCTGGGTCGCCGCCACGCCGGCCACCCAGCGCTGTTTGTGGCGGACGCCCTTCGCCAGCCCGGTCGTCCCAGACGTGTAGTAGAGCAAGGCATCGTCCTCGCCGCTGGTGTCGGCGGTCTCGTAGTCCGTACTCGCGCCGTCGAGTGCCGGGTTGAACATGACGTCGTCCGCGGGCGCGCTGCCGCCGCGGTCGACCGTGATGACGTGTTCGACCGTCGGTGCGTCCGCAAGCGCGTCCGCAACGGTCTCGCGGTTGTCGGTCGTCGTCACGAGAACTTTCGCATCGCAGTCGTCGAGCCGGTAGGAGATCCCGTCCGGTCCGAACCGCTCGTTGACGCTCCCCCAGACGGCCCCCCGCTTCAGCGTCCCGACCATCGCCACGTAGTGTTCGGGAATCCGTGGCATATACGAGAACACGCGGTCACCCTGTTCGACGCCCAGCCCCTCGAGGACGTTCGCGAACTGGCTCGAGCGGTCGGCCAGCTCCCAGAAGGTCATCTTCGTCAACTCCCCGTCGGTCCCGACCTGATAGAGCGCGACCGTCCCGCGTTCGGTCGCGTGCCGATCGGCGACCTCGTGTGCGATGTTGAGTTCCCCTGGCGCGTCCCAATCGGCTTCCGCGTAGATGTCGTCCCACGAGAACTGCTCCCGTTCGGCCCCGTAGTCGGACAGGTTGTGGCTGGACACCATACACCGCCCCGCAATCCCTTCGCCGTATATATCTGTACCGGTAAATTCTGCGTCGAAAATAGCATAACGCTAAATATGAACGTTACAATTATAGATACTTTCGCGACAGCGTCTTGCGTAAACGTATCTGTTTACAGTATATCTAATCTCATATATGTCAGGCGATAGTGTTCGGCTTCGTTTCCGGCTCTCAGCTCTCGTCGCGTTCGTCGTCGCTCTCCGCATCGTGACGGCTGTTCCAGGCCTGCCGGGCAGTGTCACGAACGGATGCCGGGAACGACTGTTCGAACGCGACTCGCGGGGCGATGTAGGAATCCTCCCAGCGGGGGTCCCAGGCCGCGTTCACGTACAACCGAGAGCCGGTTTCCCCGTCCTGCCGATATCGTGGCCGCTTCGCTGCCGGCGCGGCCGATTCGCTGAAGATCCAGTCTCGAGACGGATGCGCTTTCACCCAGATGTCGCCGAGGACGCGCCCGAGGTCCCGCGGCGAGACGTCCTCGTCGACGATAACGACGGTATCGAACAGCGACGAGAACGTAAAGAGAATATTGGCGAGTTGCCACTCGAAGCCGGCATAGAGAACGTCCGTGGCGACGAAACAGATTCCGAGTTCGGTCTCCGCCGGCAACAGTACCCACTCGACGGGCGAGATCCCCCAATAATCGTTGACTCGGTGGTACAGCGACGCTGCCGCCGAGAGTCCGGTGAGTTGTACGTCGTCCGCGAGCGGCCGTCCGACGGGGGCAAACGGGAGTACCGGGTCGTCGGTCGCGATCACTCGCTCGATCGAGAGAGCCAACGGCGTGCTCGCGACGACGTGCTCCCACGCCTCCTGCCGGTCCGACTGGAAGTCGGGGTGTCGATCCTCGACCGTCGTCTCGATGACCAGTTCCGTCGCACTCGGGACGAGACCGCCGTTCGTCGGGACGAGCGGGACGTTGTCCGCGACGCCGCAATCCTGCACCGGGTGTTCGATACGGCCCGTTACGGCGATCAGATAGGCGGTCGTGATCGCCGCCGGCGGCACGCCGAGGGCGATCGAAAGCGTCCCGCCGTCGTCCAGCAGTGACGAGACCGCGGCGGGCGTGGACACGCCGAGCGTGTCGTCGCTGATGACGGACCCGTAGATCGGTGCCCAGTGCGATCCGTCGGCCGTCGAGACCGACACGACTCCCAGGGTCAGGGAGGGCCAGACGTCGTCGGTGCCCTGCGGCAACTGCAGTTCCTGGACGCCGTCGACGGTGCGTGACGCGGCCTGTCCCGCGTACGTCGGTTCCACACCGTCGGCAGGCCCAAGGGCCGTGATCGTATCCAACAAGGCGACGAACGGCGCGTCGGGATCGAGTCCGAGACCCAAGGCGAGTCGCGACCACGGGTGGGAGTCCCGCCGCCGCATCTGATCGGGACCGCTGAACGTCCCGCTGGCGAGGTCGACGCCGTCGGCTCGTTCGTATCGGAGCGCCGGCCCGCTCGCGCGGAGCGCTTCCGCCGCGACCACGTCTACGGGGACGTCGTCAGGCGCGTCGAGGGTCACGAGGTCACCGTCGCCCGCCAATCCCCGCAGGTATTGTGTGAACGGGATCATCGCGACTCACCGGTTCGCTCCTCGAGGAGGTCGAACGGCGCCGGCGAGACGCCCGCGTCGACGAGGCGTTGTTGCGCTCGCTTTCGCAGCGACTCGTCTTCGGGTCCGTCCTCCGCCGGCCGGTCGCTGGTCGCGTCGATGTACGCCTTCGCGGTCTTGGCTTTCGAGGTTCCGACGTCGGCGCTGCCCTTCTCGTCGGGGGTCTGGTAGATGTTGAGGGGTACTTTCGGCATCCGCTCGACGCCGAACTGGTGAAAGTCCGTGTCCGGATCGGCCTCGAGCGCGATCGCCGTCAGTACGGCCCGCGGGTCGAGCGGGTCGGTGTCGGCGTCAACGAACACGAAGAAATCGATGTGAAGCATCCCCCAGGTCGTAAACACGAAGTTCGCCAGTTCGTGGAGGGCGCCCGGATAGGGACGGTCCGTCGCGATGACCCAGACGGTCCGAGACGTAAAGCGCCATGGGACGGCCATCGTGACGTCGAAGCCGGCCGCCCGAAGGCCGAGGGTCGCGTCGGGGCCGGCCGCAGCGGTCTGGAGCGTGCTGGTTGAATTCTGGCCGTATCCGACCCCGGTTCCTTCGACGCAAAACGGCACCCGCGGCTCGGTGCGGCGGGTTATCGCGTCGACCGCGAACACCGGCATGGACCGCCGCGGCCCGTTCATGTATCCGAAGTAATCGCCGAACGGCCCCTCGTCGAGTCGCTCGCCCGGAAGCACCCGGCCCTCGAGGACGAGTTCCGCCGTCGCCGGGACGTAGAGGTCGTTCGTCTCGCACGCGACGAGGTCGACGGGGCCGTCTTTCAAGCCGCCCGCGAAGGCCGCTTCGCTCCGACCCGTCGGAATCCACATTTCCGTGCTGCACTGGACGGCCGGTTCGGCACCGAGGACGACCGCGACCGGCATCGGTTCCTCGCGCGGTTCGTAGTCGTAGTAGTAGAGGTTCGGGGCCTGTTCGCCCGCCAGAAACAACAGGCTAGCGAGGTCGTCGTCGTGGATCATCATCCGTTGGTTCGACCAGTGTCCCCACTGGGTCTCCGGGTCCGGCGCGACGACGGTGTGGAGGTTGGAATAGCGCCCGCCATCGCCCTGATGGAGATACGGCCAGGGGATCGACAACAGATCGACATCCGCCCCAGTATCGACGACGTCCTTACAGGGGGCTGCGTCGCGGTCGACGACCCGCGGCTCCCGGGGTGATCGGAGCCGATCCACGACTGCCTCGTAGTACGCCGCACCGGACAGCCCGGACGACAGCCCGAACGCCTGGGCGAGGTGGTCCCACGGCCGACACCGCGGACCGCGATACGGATCGCCGACGAGCGACGCGTCGATCGCGGTCTCCCCGACCGACTCGAAGACCGGTACCTCCCCGTCCGAGCGATTGGCAAGCGTCGTGATCGCACTCACCTCGAGATCCCATGATCTGTCGTCGCTGAACGAGACGAGAGCAGCCGCGTCGTCGAGGGACTGGAGGAACCCCCGGAACGACGGCCCCGTCATGACTCGTGCTCCGAGCGGGCGCGTCGGAGCGGATCGTCCTCGAACTCCGTCCGAACGTTCTCGTATGCGTCCAGCAAGGCGGGGTGATTCTCCGCGAGGTACTGAAACGAGAGTTCCCGAAGAGCCTCGGCGGTTGAATCGTACTGCCCCGATTCGACGAGATACCGCAACACCACTTTGAGATCGTCGGATCGCGTGTTGACGATGTTCGAAGTCGTTTCTTGATCGCTCGCGAGCCGACGAAGGAGGTCCTCGTTGATCCCCGCCGAATCGATCTCGTCGATGAGTTCGATATAGCGCTCCTTGCTGACGTTTTCGTGTGGTCCAGCGACGACGGTCAGCGGGGACGGATCGGTGAGATCGTCGGGTTCGCGAGCGATCCGAACTCGAGCCTCGAAGATTCGTTTCGTCTCCGCATCGGTTATCTGGAGTGTCGTTTCTGTGCGCTCTTCGTCGGGCAGATGCTCCTCTGCTGTAATGTAGTGGTTCGACATGGCCTCCACGTTGTCGTTTCCGCGGCCCGCGTCTCGTGGTTGCACGAGCCAGTATGGATCTCTATTCTCGTTGTCCCCCTAAAGAGGATAGGGCATTCGACCGCGGAATCGGCTCCCGTCCGATCCCACCTCCAGTGACTACGCCGGAATAACCGGGTGATCGGCCGACCTAGAACACGACGGTACGTGGGATAAAAATATGGCCACAGCCCGAATAGGGACCGATATATGCCGGCCAATAAGACTGACAAGACGGACGACGACGAAACGGAGCGATCGTGGCTCGACCGACTCATCGACCTCGTATGGATTCTGCCGTAACCGTACGCCACGCCAAGTCGCCGCGCACGTCGGTCACCCGATCCGATGCCAGCGGGACGCGTCGTGTTCATCGCGGGGGGTAGCGATCATTTGATCAGTCTCCCCAAAAGTGATCAAGAGTGATGGATCAGGAAATCTATTTCGTATGTGATCACTTTAGATTCGTGTCGATTTCTACGTATTCCGGCTCGAGGTCGGACTCCGTGACGATGGAATACCGACGTAAAAACGATACTGGACCAACGAAAAGAACGGCGGCTGTCACCCGCTGTGATCTCGCTACTGAACCTAAAGTCGGCAACAACGGCTGTTTTAGCTGGTTTGGATTGTCGACCCGGTTCTCCTAGCTGATCGCAATGGCAGCCGGTTCGGTCCCACTGTCGGCCGGTTCTCTCCTCCATTCCCGAATCGGTGAGTGTACCCGCTCGAGACGAACCTCTTTGGAATGGATATTGTAACTAGAACCGACTATTTGTCAAAAGGCGAGATGCTCGCTCCGGTTTCGAGTCGTGTTTGCTGCCACACCGACGGCAGTGAGTCACCGCTCGGAACTGCCGACCGGAACTGTCGGCAAAAGTTTACACACATACGAATGTAACTCCAGGCCGAATGGAGACACACGGATGAGAGCACGGGCGTATCCGACTCTCTCGAAACGAACTGTCTCCCTAAACCCGGTACCGCGGCTACTCCGTCCGAGGGGTTCCCGTATCGACGCTGTTACTCGTTCCGACAGTGCCGAATACCGCACTTATCGGCTGTAAGTGCCTGCTACCGGCCGATTCATCGTCTACTACCGGTTCTTCGCTCGAGATCCGTTTCGAGTATTTCGAAACGACATATCCCCACCAGTTCGGTAGGGACTGTCCGCTCAGTACGTTCGGAAGCGATGCGTGGTCGTTCGGTGGGCTCACCCGCTGCTGCCGTTTTTTCAGTGCCATCACCGAACCCACTACCTCGAACTCCCTCTCCTCTGCGCGAGGCGATCCTCGAAGAAGTCTTCGGCAGAGCCGAATGTTTACTACGGCTGCGACGAAACGGTCACGTAATGACGGGCACATCGAACCGGTCGGTCGAACGGGCGTTCAGGATCGTCGACGAACTCGCGGAAAACGGGAGCGGGCGGGTCTCGGAGTTGGCGGAGCGCCTCGATATGCCCGTCAGTACCGTCCACAACTATCTCCAGGCGCTCGTCTCGACGGGCTACGTCACCGTCGAGGACAAGGAATACGCGACGACCACACGGTTTCTCGAGGTCGGACATCGACAGCGCCACCGGCTGGAAGTGTTCAAGGCCGTCAGCGACGAACTCCAGGACATCGCGGCGGAGACGGGCGAACACGTCACGCTGCTGGTCGAGGAAAACGACCAGTGCGTGATCGTCGCGGTGCAGGAAGGGCCCGACGCCGTCAATCTGTTCGCATACCCCGGAGCCCGAATGCCGCTTCACGCGGCAGCCCCCGGGAAAGCGATCCTCGCACACATGCCCGACGACCGCGTTCGGGAGATCATCGACCGACAGGGCCTCGTCGAAATGACGAAGCGTACGATCACGGACCCCGACGTGCTCTTCGAGCAACTCGAGCGGATCAGCGAACAGGGGTACGCCGTCGACGAGGGCGAACGAATCGCGGGCATGGTCTGTATCTCCGCGCCGGTCCTCGACAAGGGAGACCGCATCCGCGGTGCGATCTGCGTGTGTGGTCCCCAGAGCCGTATCGACGAGGCGAGGCGCGAGGAGATCGCCGAGATCGTCCAGCGGGCGGCGAACGTGACACAGGTCAACCTCGATTACGTCTGATCGGGACCGGCCACACGTGTCGCCGTCCGTCCGGAGCCGGACGCGGATTCCGAAGCCGCCGCGGCCGACCGCGACCCGCGATGCCGACGGCGACCGCCAACAGCCTATCGGCCGACGAAGTCGGGTTCGTCGTCGCCGAAGAACGCCTCGAGTCCGCGTTCGTAGTCGTCCGTCCGCGTCGCGCCCGCGATTTCGTCCGTCTCCGCCGCGAGCTGGCGCTCGAGCGAGCGGTCGTAGCTGTCAGTTAGTAGTCGCGTCGTCGTCCCGAACGCGTGGGTCGGTCCGTCGGCCAGTTCGGCGGCCACGTCGGCCAGCCGGTCGTCGAATTCGTCGGCGGGAACGACCTCGGTTGCCAGCCCCAGTTCGCGTGCCTCCTCGGGTCCGATGGGCTCGTCTCGGAGGACGATCTCCTTGGCGGTCCGGAGACCGACCAGTCGCGGCAGGAAGAACGTCGCGCCGCCGTCGCCGGTCAGTCCGATGCCCGGATACGCGAACGTGAGCGTCGCGTCCTCGCCGAGGACGAGCAGGTCGGGGAACAGCGTGAGACTGAACCCGATCCCGGCGGCGATCCCGTTGACGCCACCGACGACCGGCGTTTTCGCCCGGTGGAACTGGACGATCGCTTCGTGGGCCCGCCCGGCTAGCTCCCGGATGTGTGCTGCATCGGAGCCGTCACCCGACAGGGCGGTGAGATCGGCTCCCGAGCCGAAGAAGTCGCCCGCGTGCGTGAGCACGATACACCGCGTGTCCGGGTCCTCGCCGAGGGTCGTCGCCACCGAAACCAGTTCGTTCGCCATCTCGAGAGTCAGCGCGTTTCGACCGGCCGTGCTATCGAGCGTGACCGTTGCAACGCCGTCGTCGTGATCGATCGAGAGGTTGTCGTATGCGACCATCGATCGGGCGTTTGCGGCCGTCTCGCTTAACGGTTTGCGCTTTGCTTCGGACCCGGCCGGTCCTCGGAAAGCCGATCTAGACCGCGTCGGTCAGATCGAGGGGGTCGTCGACGAACAGTTGCGGCTCCATCTCCGCGAGGTCGTCGGCCACGAGCGGCTCGAAGCCCATCTCGTCGCTGACATCGGTCTCAGGGTCGAGACCGGGCGCGATCTCGGTGAGGACGAGGCCGTCGGCGGTGAGTTCGAAAACGGCGCGTTCGGTCACGTAGACGACCGGCTGCTCGGTTTCGACGGCGTACTCGCCGCTGAAGGTGATCTGCTCGACCGACTCGACGAACTTCGGGCTCGTTCCCTCGCATTCGATCGCGAGCGTGCCGTCTCCGGTCGCGATCTCGAGACCGTCGGTCGTCAGGGTGCCACAGAAGACGACCTTGTCGGCGTTCTGGGTGATATTGATGAACCCGCCACAGCCGGGCAGTTGCGAGCCGAACCGGCTGACGTTGATGTTGCCCGCGGCGTCCGCCTGTGCCATGCCCAGGAAGCCGATGTCGAGTCCGCCGCCGTCGTAGAAATCGAACTGCTGGGGCGAGGAAACGAGCGCCTGGTGGTTGACCGCGGTTCCGAAGCTGATCCCGCCGGACGCGGCACCGCCGATCGGCCCCGACTCGACGGTTTGGGTGATTTCGTCGGCGACGCCGCCGTCAGCCGCGACGGCCGGCACGAGTTCCGGGACGCCGACCCCGAGGTTGATAACCGAATCCGTCTCGAGTTCCATCGCGGCCCGGCGGGCGATAATCGTCCGCGCGTCGAGCGGGAGCGGCTCGCGCTGGTCGTCGCTCGGCCGCTTGATCTCGCCGCTGTAGGCGGGATTGTAGGCTTCCGCGTACGTTTGCTGGTGATGGCTCGGCGGCGCTTCGACGACGGAATCGACCAGGACGCCGGGGACGGCCACGTCGCGTGCGGTGAGCGTGCCTGACTCCGTGACACGCTCGACCTGTGCGATCACCGTCCCGCCGGAGTTGTGGGCGGCCTGAGCCATCGCCAGCACGTTCGAGTCGAGCGCTTCCCGTTCCATGGTGACGTTCCCGTCTTCGTCGGCCGTCGTCCCCCGGATGATCGCCACGTCGATCGGCACCGAGTGATAGAACAAATACTCCTCGCCGTCGACGGTCATGAGTTCGACGATGTCCTCGTCGGTGACCTCGTTAGCCTTCGCGCCGTCCTGGCGCGGATCGACGAACGTCCCAAGCCCGACGTGGCTGATCGTGCCGGGTTTGCCCGCGGCGGTGTCGCGGAGCATATGATCCATCACACCGAAGGGGAGGTTGTAGGCCTCGATCTCGTTGTCGACGATCCGTTCCATCAGGTCAGGTGTAAAGCCCCAATGGCTCGCGATCGTCCGCTCGAGCATCCCGTCCTGAACGAGGTGTGACAGGCCACGCCCCTGTCGGTCGCCCTCCGCGGCGGGATGATACAGGGTGAGCGAGCCGGGCTGGCCGGTTTCGGCGTATCGCTCGCCGAGCGCTTCGAGGACGTACTCGGGGAGTCCGACGGCGACGAAGCCGCCGATGCCGACCGTATCGCCGTCGTCGATGCGTTCGATAGCCGCCTCTCTGGACTGACGAACTGTCATACCTACCCCTCGCGAGAGGCGCTATTTTTAGTTACCTATCTCCGGCTCTCGGGCCGCCGCATCGATCGAGAGCACCGGTCACGGAGTCGTACGCTCGAGACGCGGGCAATCCACCGTCGCTGTCGAGCACCGAGCGGAGACGACCGGCTGTCGCTCGACCGGACGGCTCGGGACGGCGACCAGCGGAATCGTGCGCTTTACTATCCCGCTCACGAAAGTCCACGTATGGAGTTGACGAACGAACAGCGACTCATCCGGGACACGGTTCGAGAGTTCGTCGAGACCGACGTTCTCGAGGGGATCGACGAGCACGACGCGGACCAGACCTTTCCGGAAGACGTCTGGGACGGGCTCGCGGAGCTCGATCTGACCGGGCTGACGGTTCCCGAGGAGTACGGCGGGTTCGACGCCGACGAAGTGACGTACAGCATCGTCAACGAAGAACTGGGGCGGGGACACCTGGCGGTCGCGACGGCCCTGTCAGTCCACTGTCTGGCGACTTCGTGTATCCGCCAGTTCGGAACGCAGGAGCACAAAGACGAGTGGCTACCCGAGATGGTCGACGGCCGCCCGGTCGGTGCCTTCGCGCTGTCCGAGCCCGATGCCGGCTCGAACCCGGCGGAGATGAGCACCGAGGCCCGACTCGAGGACGGCGAGTACGTCATCAACGGGAAGAAACAGTGGATCACGAACGGCAAGCGGGCGGGCGTCGTCGTCCTGTTCGCGAAGACCGATCGCGACGATCCCGACACCGTGACGCAGTTCCTGGTGCCAAAGGATACGCCGGGGCTGGAAGTCGGCAAGAAGGAGGACAAACTCGGACTGCGCGCCAGCGACACGACGACGCTGCTCTTCGACGACGTACGCATCCCCGAAGAGAACCGACTGACGGAGGTCGGCGACGGACTGAAGGCCGCGTTCTCGATCCTGACCGGCGGTCGGATCGCGATCGCCAGCCAGGCCGTCGGGGTCGCCCAGGCCGCCCTCGACGCCGCCGTGAGCTACGCCAACGAACGCGAACAGTTCGGGGAGCCGATCATCGAGCATCAGGCCATCGCCCACAAACTCGCGGACATGCAGACCGACGTACAGGCCGCACGGCTGCTGACCCGCGACGCCGCCCGAAAGAACGACGACGGGCTCGACCCACAGGCGGCAAGCATGGCCAAGTACTTCGCGAGCGAGACGGCAGTCGACGTCGCGAACGAGGCGGTGCAGGTCCACGGCGGCTACGGCTACACCAAGGACTTCGACGTCGAACGCTACTACCGTGACGCCAAGATCACCACGATCTACGAGGGGACGTCGGAAATACAGAAGGAAGTCATCTCACGGCACCTGTCGGAGTAGCGTTACTCGTACTCGTAGAATCCGACGCCCGTTTTCTTGCCGAGGTCGCCGGCCTCGACCTTCCGTTTGAGGAGATAGGCTGGCTTGTACCGGTCGCCGAGTTCCTCGTGGAGCGTCTCGGACGCGTGGAGACAGACGTCGAGTCCGATGTGATCCGCCAGCGTCAGCGGTCCCATCGGGACGTTCGTGCCCAGTTCCATCCCCGTATCGATGTCCTCCTTGGAGGCGACACCCTCGTCGTAGGCCCGAATTCCTTCGTTGATCCACGGCATCAGGATGCGGTTCGTGACGAAGCCGGGCTTGTCGTCGGCTTCCCACGTCGTCTTCCCCAACGCTTCGGCGAACGTGTGTGCCAGGTCGGTGACCTCGTCGGTCGTCTTCTCGCCGACGACGATCTCGACGCCCTCCATGATCGGCACCGGGTTCATGAAGTGCAGGCCGACGACGGCGTCCGGCCGCTCGGTCGCGCTCGCGATCGACGTGATCGAGAGCGTGCTCGTGTTCGTCGCGAGGACGGCGTCGTCGCGACAGATCTCGTCGAGGTCGGCGAACACGTCGCGCTTGATCTCGAGGTCCTCGAGAGCCGCCTCGACCACGATGTCACAGTCAGCGAGGTCGTCGAGGACGGTCGTGCCGGTGATCCGATCGCGAACGTCGGCGGCGTCCGCGTCGGTCAGTTGGTCCCTGGCGACGAGCCGCTCGAGACTGTCCGCGATCGTTTCGAAGCCGTTGTCGACGTACTCCTGTTCGATATCGCGCATCACGACGTCGTAGCCCGCGGTTGCGGCGACCTGTGCGATACCACTGCCCATCGTCCCCGCGCCGACGACGCCGACGCGGTCGATCGTCTCTAGCTGTGGAGCCATCGTTCCGTGATGCTCGGACGGTCATAGTAAAGCTCCCGACTCTCATCAGCGGCGACGCCTGTGGTCGCCCGTCGTTGAACCGAACGCGACGGCCGACGATCACGTGCTATCCGGCCGAGTGAGGCGACACCATGCCCCTATAACCCGTGTTTGTGCTGCTCTTTCTCGCGGAGTTCGACGCGACGGATCTTCCCGCTCGAGGTCTTGGGGAGTTCCGCGGTGAACTCGATCCGGCGGGGGTACTTGTAGGGAGCCGTCTCTTCCTTCATGAACGTCTGGAGGTCGTCTTTCAGTTCCGGACTCCTCTCGTAGCCGTCGGCGAGGATCACGTAGGCTTTGACGACGCTGCCGCGCTCCTCGTGTGGGCTGTCGACGACGGCGGCCTCGGCGACGGCGTCGTGGCTGACGAGCGCGTCCTCGACCTCGAAGGGGCCGATACGATAGCCCGACGAGATGATGATGTCGTCGGCCCGACCCTCGAAGAAGAAGTAGCCGTCCTCGTCGCGGGAGGCGAGGTCGCCCGTCCGATAGTAGTCGCCGGAGAGTTTCGCCTCGTCGAGTTGGGGCTTCTCGTAGTAGCCATCGAAGATCGCCGGCGACTCGACCGGGACGGCGATCTCACCGATTTCGCCCGTCTCGACTTCCTTGTCGTCGTCGACGTCGATGATCGTCGCGCCGACGCCCGGCGTCGGCTTGCCCATACTCCCGGGCTTGATATCGATCCCGGGATAGTTCGTCACCAGGGCGACGGTCTCGGTCTGTCCGTAGCCGTCACGCGGGGTGACGCCCCAGGCGTCTCGAATGCGCTCGATCGGTTCGCGATTGAGCGGTTCGCCCGCCGAGAGCGTATCGTCGAGATCGACGTCGTAGCGCTCGAGGTCGGCGTTGGCGAGCATCCGATACTGGGTCGGAACGGCACAGAGCTTGGTGACGCCCTCCGACGCCAACAGTTCGAGGAAGGTGTCGGGCTCGAACTCGCCGTCGTAGATGAGTTGCGTCGCGCCGGTCGTCAAGCCGACGCCGACCGGGCTCCAGAACCACTTGGCCCAGCCGGTCCCGGTCGTCGCCCACAGCAGTTCGTCCTCGAGATCGGTTTCCTCGTCGATCCCCCACCAGTAGGGCGCGTTGATCCGATTGAAACAGTACTGCCAGCGGTGTTTGTGCAAGACCGGCTTCGGCTGGCCGGTCGTCCCGCTGGTGTAGTTGATCGACATCGGATCGTCGGCGGAGAGGTCGGGACCGTCGTACTCGGCCGACCGGCCGTCGATCACCGATCGGAACGTCGTCCACCGGTCGCCGTCGCCGCCCCCATCGCCGTCGAGAACGATCACCCGCTCGAGGGGGGTCTCCGCGAGGATCGGTTCGACCATGTCGGTCAGCGACTCGTGGACGACGATCGTCGACGCGTTACAGTCGGTCGCGCGGAATTCGATGTCCTTCGAGCGGAGCATCGACGAGCAGGGAACCAGCAGGGACCCGGTCGCGAGAGCGCCGAGTTGGACGGCGAACGCGTCGGGATGTCGCGGGAAGAGGTGCATGACGCGGTCGCCGGGCCCGACGCCGAGTGCCTCGAGTCCGTTCGCGAATCGGTTCATGCCGTCGCGGAGGGCGGCGTACGTCCGCTCCTCGCGGGTCCCGTCCTCGTCGAGGAAGCGGACGGCGACGCGGTCGCCGAACGATTCGGCGTGGTCGGCAACGACTGAGGGAATCGCGTACGATTCCGGAACGTCCCATTCGAAGCTCCCGACTGCATCCTTGTAATCTACTCCCATGGGTGGTCAATCATACCATACCGTCTTTAGTGTTTTGTCGGTCCCGATCGCATTGCTGGAACGGACCCGCTCTTGGCACGGTTCGACCGCCGAAACCGCCGCTCGGTGATCGGGAGGGGCTCGATCCGAGCGGGCGGTAGCGACTCCCGCCACCACCGGGGCCGGGTCACGCGATCGACAGCAAGACTTTAGAACACTGGCAGAGATATTCACACTCATGTTTGACACTCAAGAGCTCGACGATATCCGCGAGCGGCGAGCGGAGTGGAAAGCGGAAACGCTCGAGCCGACGCTCGACGCTCACGGCGAGCGAAAGGAACGGTTCGCGACGGTTTCGAACCACGAGGTCGACCGGCTCTACACGCCGGCGGACATCGCCGATCTCGATTTCGACGACGATCTCGGGTTCCCCGGCGAACCGCCGTACACGCGCGGTCCGTACCCGACTATGTACCGCGGGCGAACGTGGACGATGCGCCAGTTCGCCGGCTTCGGCACCGCCGAGGAGACCAACGAGCGGTTTCACTACCTGATCGACGAGGGCCAGACGGGGCTCTCGACGGCGTTCGACATGCCCTCGCTGATGGGGCTGGATTCGGATCACCCGATGAGCGAGGGCGAGGTCGGGAAGGAGGGCGTCGCCGTCGACACGCTCCGGGACATGGAGATCCTCTTCGACGGGATCGACATCGGCGCGGTTTCCACGTCGTTTACCATCAACCCCTCCGCGGCGGTCATCTACGCGATGTACATCGCACTGGCCGACCAGCAAGGCGTCCCGCGCGAGGAGGTCCGAGGGACGCTCCAGAACGACATGCTCAAGGAGTTCATCGCCCAGCGGGAGTGGATGATCCCGCCGGAGCCGTCGCTGGATATCGTCACCGACACCATCGAGTTCGCCACCGACGAAACGCCGCGGTTCCACCCCGTCTCCATCTCGGGCTATCACATTCGCGAAGCGGGCTCGACCGCCGTCCAGGAGGCGGCGTTCACGCTCGCCGACGGCTTCGCCTACGTCGAGGACTGCCTCGATCGAGGGCTCGAGATCGACGAGTTCGCGCCGCTGCTCTCGTTTTTCTTTAACTGTCACAACTCCATCTTCGAGGAGATCGCGAAGTTCCGCGCCGCGCGGCGCGTCTACGCTCGCGTGATGGAGGACTGGTACGGCGCAGCGGCCGACGAATCGAAACGGCTCAAGTTCCACACCCAGACCGCGGGGCAGTCACTGACCGCCCAGCAGCCCCTGAACAACATCGCTCGGGTAACGATCCAGGCACTGGCCGGCGTCCTCGGGGGGACCCAGTCGCTACACACCAACAGTTTTGACGAGGCGCTCGCGCTCCCGAGCGAGAAAGCCGTCCGCGTCGCCTTGCGCACCCAGCAGATCATCGCCGAGGAGTCCGGCGCGGCCGACATCGTCGATCCGATGGGCGGGAGCTTCGCCGTCGAAACGCTTACGAACGAACTCGAGGCGGAGATCATGACGTATCTCGAGGAGATCAAGGAGATCGGCGACGGCTCGATGCGAGACGGCGTTCTCGACGGCATCGAACAGGGCTACTTCCACCACGAAATCGGCGAGGCGAGCTACGAATACCAGCAACGCGTCGAACGCGGCGAGGAGGTCGTCGTCGGCGTCAACGAGTACACCATCGCGGAGGATACCTCCCCGGAGATCCTCGAAGTCGACGAGACGACGCGCGAGCGCCAACTCGCGCGGCTCGAGGAGGTACGAGCGGAACGCGACGACGAGGCGGTCGACGCGACGCTCGAGGCGTTGTCGGACGCGATCGACCGCGACGAGAACGTCATGCCGTTCATCATCGACGCGGTGAAAGCGTACGCATCGATGGGCGAGATCATGGACGTGTTCGAGGAGCACCACGGATCATACCAGGAGAACATCACGCCCGTCTAACGCTCGACGGCGGCCCTGTGACGACCGACGGACACGAGGCGGTGCTTTCGTAGGCTTTGTCAGAAAATAATTAGTTATGTAGGCAGCGGGGCCGTCATGGCCCGCTATCAGTCAGTTTCACATCACGATCAATAGATATTGTCGTTGCGAAGAATATACAAGAATGGTGGATCGCCGCGATCATCCGACCGCGTTCCCCGTATGAGTGCTGCCCGCTACGAGGCCCGTTCGATCGACTCGGCTACGTTAACCGAAATACGGTAGTGGGAGACCTCATCGTAGAGAGCGTGCCGGTTCCGTTCTCAGTTCGCGAGTGGGACAGTGGACGAGCGGACAGTCGGTCGCCACCATCACTCTTGCACAGAACCAACACAAAGGCAACACAGAGCACCCGTCTAGTCGCTCAGCCGACAAACGATACCGATGGGATTGAGTTAGACGATATCCGTGTCGAGAGGCTAGTAAATAACCGGTCGACTCGAGGCAGAGTGCGGACTGAACAGGGACGACTGCCCTAGCGCCGATGGTCGTAGACGCGTTTGACTTTCCCGGTTTCAGTCCGCTCGATACTGCCGGGATCGGCGATCGTGAGTCGATCCGGGGTAAACGAGAGAACGTTCGAGAGCCGACGCAGGATTCGATCGTGGAGGTCGTCGAGATCGGTCGTCGCCTCCGGTTCCCGTTCGACGGTGAGTGTCATCCGATCGAGGTTGTTCTCGCGATCGATATCGATTCGGTAAAACGGTGCGATCTCCTCGAACTCGAGGACGACGGCCTCCACTTCGCTGGGGTACAGGTTGATCCCACGAACGATCAGGAGATCATCCGCGCGCCCGGTGACGTTGTCCATTCTGACCATCGTTCGACCGCAGTCACAGGTGTCGTAATTCAGCGTCGTCAGATCACCCGTTCGATACCGGAGAACCGGTAGCGCCTCTTTCGTCAGGGTCGTCAAGACGAGTTCGCCCTCCTCACCCTCTTCGAGAGGATCGCCCGTTTTCGGGTCAACGACTTCGGGATAAAAGTGATCCTCCCAGATGTGGAGGCCGTCCTGGGCCTCGTGACACTCCATCGAAACGCCGGGGCCGATGATCTCCGACAGTCCGTAGATGTCGACGCCCGTAACGTCGAGGCGCTCTTCGATCTCCTCCCGCATGGGGTCCGTACACGGTTCCGCCCCGAAAATGACCGTCTCGAGCGGGAGGTCGCGAACGTCGACGCCCATCTCCCGAGCGGTCTCGGCCAGATAGAGCGAGTACGACGGCGTGCAACTGAGCGCATCGCTTTCCAGATCCTGAAGCAACTCGACTTGTCGCTGTGTCTGCCCGCCACCGATCGGAATGACCGTCGCCCCGAGTTTTTCCGCACCGTAGTGGAGCCCGAGGCCGCCGGTGAACAGGCCGTATCCGTACCCGTTTTGTAGCGTCTCGCCCGGTTGGACACCCGCCGCACGGAGCGAACGAGCGACCACCTCACTCCAGATCTCGATGTCGGTGTCCGTGTACCCGACGATTTTCGGCTTCCCGGTCGTCCCGGAGGAGGCGTGTATTCGCTGGAGGTCGCTCTCGTCGACGGCGAACAACCCATCCGGATACGCCGTCCGGAAGTCCGCTTTCGTGGTCATCGGAATCATGGGGAGATCATCGACCCCGTCGATCGCAGCCGGATCGACGCCAGCCTCGTCGAATGCCGTCCGATACAGTTCGACGTTTTCGTACGCGTATGCAACCGTCTCTCGCAGTCGTTTGTCCTGTAGCGCGCGGAGTTCGTCCCGCGACAGGGACTCGTGACTGCTCTCGATTGGCGTTCGTGATTGTGACATGAGTGGCGATCGTGTTCCCGGTAGTCCCGTGAATGCGTCTCGAGTTACCATACCGTACACATCCACTTATCACACAACCCCAATATATGGGAGCTATAAGTATTCCACCGCCAGTACGACCGGGACGGCCGCTCGGAGCCGGGGACGAAACGGCTCGAGCGGGCGGTCGTCGCGTGACCCATACGTTTTTATCATTCGACCTGACATACCCGACATGGACCAGCTCCCGGGAGTAGCCGAGCAACGGCTCATCGATACGCACGCTCATCAGCCGACGGCGGAGTTCCTGGAAGAAGCCGGCGGAAAGATGATGCAAGACGCGGCTCGAAAGTTCGGCACCGACCTCGAGACGTGGGGATACGAGGAAATGCGGGCGGAATACGCCGACGCGGGCATCGGCCGCGCCGTGTTGTTGGGCTGGGACGCCGAGACGAATACCGGGAATCCGCCCGTTCCAAACGACTACGTCGCCGAAGTTCGGGACGAATATCCCGACTTTTTCATCGGATTCGGCAGCGTCGATCCGCTCAAAGACGACTGCGTGGAAGAAGCGATCCGGTGCGTCGAAGACCTCGATCTCTCCGGCTTCAAATTTCAACAGATCGCACAGGGGTTCGATCCGTCCGCTCCCGAGTACGAGGACCTGTGGGCGACGATCGAAGACCTCGGAGTCCCGGTCGTCTTCCACGGCGGGAACTCGACGCTCGGTGCGTGTTCGGCGGGCGGACGCGGGTTGAAGGTCAAACACGGGAATCCGCTGCTCATCGACGATATCGCCGCCGAGCATCCGGACCTCGAGATCCTGATCGCACATCCGGCGTTCCCGTGGGAAGCGGAGCAACTCGCGGTCTGTCAACAGAAGGGGAACGTCTATATGGATCTCTCGGGGTGGCTGCCGAAGTACATCGACGAGCAAGTACTGCAGTATGCAGGTTCGGTCCTCAGTGACAAGGTCATGTTCGGGACGGACTACCCGATGATCCACCCGGACGAGTGGCTCGAGTCCTTCGCCGCTCATACCGACTACGATGAGGCGACCCAGCAGCGACTGCTCTTCGAGAACGCGGAGGCATTTTTCGGCCTCTAGACCCCCACTGGTTACTCGTCGGTCACGTGGGTCGTCTCCTCGACGACCATTCGCGGTCCCGCACCGACGTCGATGAATTCGGCAGCGTCATCCATGACGTCCGTTCCAACATCCGAGGCGAACGCCTCGTTCATCGCTTCGATGCTCTCGAAAGAGAGGTTGAGAACCCCGTCGTACTCGGCCTCGTCCGGCTCCGTCGGTACTGACGTGCTGTAGCGTTTCAGTCCGGGGAGTTGCGACGCGATCGCCACGTGCTCTCCTCGCCAGCGATCGACGAACTCCTCGTGGGTGTAGCCGTCCGCTCTGATGAGGACATCGACTACGGTTATCATACACGTCAGCTCACATGGTCCGACGACTTTGCTCTATCGGTGGGACTGGATCTCACTGCCCGTTCGAACGGTGGGTCCGGAAACTGTGTCCGACGGGGTCGAGTCGGCTGCAAACACGCGAACCGATGTCCATTGGCTGCGGACGGAGCACTAGCCGAAAAGATCCCTGAACAGGGCGGCCTGCGCTCGGCGAAGTCGCTCGAGAAACGCCGACTTGCTAATGCCGATCGCATCGGCGACGTCGCTCGCATCCGCCTCTCGAGGGACGGTGAAGTAATTCAGTTCCAGCGCGTACTGGATACTCTCGACCTGGCTGGGTGTGAGATCCCATCGACTGGCGACCGGTTCATCGTCCTCGCCGTGGAGTTGATAGATGCGTTCCAACCGAACGCCGACCGTTTCGCCGGCGGTTTCCATGACGCCGTCGAGGACGTCCCGACCGACGACCGCCCCGGTTAACAGCGCTTCGCCGGCCCGGTACTCGATGGTGTCGACCAGCAGGCCGGCGCTGATGAGTTGGTGAATAATACAGGGCTGTTTCGACAGACAGCGGAAGTTATCCCGGTTCTCCGTTCGCGATCGGTGGAGGTACCGGATTCGCCCGTCGCCGTCGAGCGTTTCGGCGAGTTCGTCGTGCGGCGAGGCACTGAACTGCAAAAGCACGTTCCCATCGCTTCGCAACTGCGGTGGCTGGGCGACGATATCCGTCCCCGTCACCCGCGTCGCCTCCGCGAGCGGGCAGTCGTCACCCGTGATACGGAACTCGACGATCAGACAGTCGCTGATCATTACGCGTCGATACGGCGGATCGTCGTATAAATCCCCGACATACGCGGGTCAACCGGTAAGGTACCATACGACGATGTATCGCGTATGGACCTCGAGACAGTCATGGAACGGGCAGGCCCCAGGGAGTTCGGGCCGGGGGACGAACTCCCGGAGAAGTATCGCAAAGCCGCGACTCGAATGATCCAATTTCACGCGAACAGCGAGGTCATGGGCGGGTACCTCGACAAGACGTTTACGCGAAAGGCGCCCTCGCTCGATCGGAAACTGGCGAACACGGCGAAAGTGCAGGACGAAATCGGCCACGCACAACTGCTCTATCGCGCTGCCGAGACGCTGGGCGTGAAAACTCGAGCGGAGATGCTCGATGAACTCGCGACCGGTGATGGGAAGTTCCTGAACTGCTTTCACTATCCCGTCGATTCGTGGTACGAGGCACCGATGATCGACTTCTTCGTCGATGGTGGTGCGATGCGTCGGCAGGCGACGCTGAAGTCGACCAGTTGGACGCCGTACGCACATGCGATGGATAAGGTCTGTTTCGAGGAGGGGTTCCACGTGAAACACGGCGAGTCGATCCTTCGGGAACTCATGAACGGCTCCAAGGCGACCCAAGAGCGCATGCAGGAGACGTTCGACGTGTGGTGGCCGCGCATCCTCCAGTTCTTCGGTCCGACGAACGACGAGAGCGTACACGACGACTTCGCCCAGGCCGTCGGCCTCAAAACGGCGACGAACGACGAACTCCGGACGTCGTTCCTCAATATGTATATCCCCAAGGCTGAAAAGTACGGGTTGGAGATTCCGGAGTATCCCCGTATTTACGAGCGGGACGACGGAACGATGGCCGTTCGTGAGGACGACCTCGACTGGGAGGAGTTCTGGACCATCTCGAGGAACGAATACGAGGGCTCGAAGGAACAGATCGGCTCGCGTCGTCGCCGGCAGGACGCGGTCGAATGGGTACGCGAGTCGCTTGAGACGTGGGAGTCCAGTACCGGACCGGCCCCACAAGCGGCCGACTAAAACCGATGATTTGGGAAGTATTCAGACAGGAGGAACCGGGCGACTCCCACGAACACGTCGGCAACGTCCACGCACCGGATCGCGAAATGGCCACGCTGTTCGCCCGGATTCAACACGCCCGACGAATGCAAACGAACTCCCTCTGGGTCACGCCGCGGGACGAGATCGGAGAGGTGACCGCCGAAGACGCCGCGTTCGGCGGTCGAACCGACAAGTCATACCGATGGGCAATGACGTACAACGACATCGACGCCTCGTTCGCCGAGGAAGTCGCTGACAGTGAGTCCGAACAACGCGAAGCGGCCCGCAAGCGCCGGGAGGCGCTCCGGGAGGAGGAGAACGAAGCATGAGCGAGACACCGCGACCCGACGCCATCGACAGACGGGACCTCTCCGCCGAACAGCAGGCCGCGGTCGAGGAGTTGCTCTTCCGACTGGCCGACGACGAATTCGTCCACGCCGAGCGCCTGACCGAGTGGCAGATTTACGCCCCGACCCTCGAGTCGGACCTCGCGATCGCCAACATCGCACAGGACGAGTTCGGTCACGCTCGCCTGTGGTACGACCTGCTCAAGCAACTCGGGTACACGGAGCCGGAGTGTATCTGGGAGCGGGACCCGACCGAGTGGACCCACAGTCTACTCGTGGAACGCCCCTTCGATGCGGGCAACTGGGGCGATGCCGTTCTCCGCGGCTATCTCTACGACGTTGCCGAACGGATCCGACTCAAGGCGGTAGCCGACACGAGCTACGCACCGCTGGCGGATCGCGTCGGGAAAGCGCTCGAGGAAGAGGCGTACCATCGGGAACACGCCACCAACTGGTTGGAGCGGCTGACTGCGGACGACGACGGGCAGGCTCGGATGCAGGACGCGCTCGACGACCTCTTTCCCGCTGCGCTGTCGCTGTTCGATCCCGGACCGCGCGAGGACGATATCGTCGCGTTCGGGTTCCGGACCGAATCGCTCGCGGCGATGCGTACCGAGTGGCTCGAAACGATCGGGCCGTCGCTGGAAGCGCTGGGGCTGGCCGTCCCCGACCCTGACGAGGTGGCACGACCGAACGGTCGCGGTCGCTATGGGACGCACACCAATGCGTGGCACGACCTCTACGACGAGTTCACGGCGACGTATCGCGAGGTCGATTTCGAAACGCCTGTCGAACTCCGCGCGACGGAGGAATGACGATGCCGACGAACGCACCGACGGATTCCGAGGCCTGCACCTTCACCGACTTCAGCGATGGGGACCCCTCCAGCGAGTATCCCAAAACCGGATCGGAGGCGGACGGCATCGAAGCCGAGGTCTGGAAGGCCCTCTACGAAGTCGAGGACCCCGAAATGCCCGTCAGTATCGTCGATCTCGGTCTGATTTACGACATCGATGTCGCGGACAGTCGCTGTGACGTGGCGATGACGCTCACCTACACGGGCTGTCCCGCTCGAGAGATGCTGCTGAACGACGTGAAATGTGCGGCCGAAACGGTCCCGGAGGTCGACGAGGCGACCGTCGAACTTCGGTACACGCCGGAATGGAACGTGAGCATGGTAACCGAAGAAGGCAGAGACAGCCTTCGGGACTTCGGACTTAGCGTATGACGGAGAACGATCCGAGCACGACGACGACCGGTGAGACCGACGCACGGTGTCCCTACTGCGGGTCGACGGAGACGAGACGCGACCATCCCAAGGGACCCTCGCTCTGTCGATCGATGCACTTCTGCGAGAACTGCCAGCAGCCGTTCGAGAAGTTCGCCTGAGCGCGTTCCGCTACTGCTTCGTTTTGATCAGGAACTTCATATCGCCCTGGAAGACGACGGTTCCGTCTTGATTGGTCATCTCCGTGTCGAGCACGACCAGCCCGACGTCGTCGCGGTCCCCGATTTCCTTTTTCTCGTCGACGACGATCTCGAGCGAGATCGTATCGCCGATGTGGACCGGTTCGGGCAGGTCCATGTAGTTCATTCCGAGGAAGGCGTAGGCCGTTCGTTCGACGATACCCGTTCGGTAGACGAACCCCGTCGCATGAACGAACGTCATCGGACCGTGTGCGATGCGCTCGTCGAAGTCCTGCTCCGCTGCGTACTCCTTGTTCGTGTGGAGTTCCGTCCAGTCACCACTCAGCGCCGAGTGCATCACGAAATCCGATTCGGTGACGGTCCGTCCGACGCTTACGAACTCCTGACCCGGCTCGAAGTCTTCGAAGTGATGTGGCTCGTAACTATAGGCCATGATCGTAGTACCGAAGCATCACGTAAATAAGTTGCTTCGGTTGAACGACGTCGGTTCCGGCGGTCGAGGGAGGCAAGCGGTAGCTACGGAACGTGGATTGCAGGCGACGGGATCGCTCTGCCGGATCGTGACGAGGCGTCGTCGGGAGCGTCGTAACTGGTACGGTATCACGACCCACTATTAAAACCACGATATGTCGTGGAGAGAGTATAACCTACTCGGCCGTCTATTCGGAATTGAACGACGCACGGCCGACACCACAGGTCGGCGAGCCGTCGGCTTCAGTTACGAACATATGATTGTAATAGGTAACCGACCGACAGCGAGTCGAACCGCGTCGAATACGCCGTGACCGAACGCATGCCTTCCATCGACGGAACGAACGGGAAGTCGGTGATCGGCCATCGACAATGAGCCGGCTCACGTACCCGTCGGAGCTGGATCTCGAGTCGAACTGGGCTTCCGGCGAGATCGTAGCTAACGGCTGTCGACATCGGTTCGTGAAGACGGGCACGGGAGAGGAGCCACCCGTGCTGTTCGCACACGGGTTCACGGACAATTGGCAGTGTCTCGCCCCGCTCGCCGCACAGTTCGCCGACGAGCACGAGGTGATACTGTACGACGCCCGAGGCCACGGGTTGAGCGAAGCCCCGGAGACGGGCTACGACGCGGAAACGATGACGGACGATCTGCTGGCCCTCTGTGACGCCCTGAACGTCGAGCGCCCCATCCTGTACGGGCATTCGCTCGGTGCGGATTCGATCGCTCGTGCCACCGCCCGGAGCGGACTCCAGCCTCGAGCGCTCGTTTTGGAGGATCACCCCGCACAGCTGTTCGAAGCGCTCGGGGAGGATCACCTCCCGAACAAACGAGCCCAGCTCGACCGGTGGAGTACCGCCACTCACGAATCGCTTCGTGACGAGTTCGAACCACGGTACCCCCGTTTCGCCGACGTACTGGCCACCGCTCGAAAGCAAGTGCGGTCTCAGGTACTGGGGATTACGAAGCGTGGTTTCGAGCCGTTGGAAACCGTCCTCCCGGACCCGCCCTGTCCGACGCTGCTCCTTCGTCCCGACCCTACCGTCGCTTCCTACACGACTCCCTCGCGGGATCGACGGTGGGCAACCGGGACCACCACAGTCCGAAGCGTCGACGGCGCGGGACATACGATCTTCCGCGATCGGCCGTCCGTCTGCCTCGAGTTGCTCGAGGAGTTCCTCGCCGAACGGGACATCGACAGATAGAGCCCGGAACCGATCGCCATCGCTGTGAGAGTCACGAACACGTCACGGACCGGGAGCCAAGTGGCAGGTACTCGCCGTCGGAAGAGCGCGGCCGGGAACACTCTGTCTAGGGTGCTCTCACGAATCGTGCGCTACGAACGCGTCACCGGCGGCTTCGGCCATCTCTTTCGCTTCGATATGCGAGTACGACTCCCGGACCACCGCTTCGCTGTTATCCAGCAGGCGAGCGGCGGCGGTGAATCCACGCTGTCGCACCATCACCTCGCCGACGCCGCGACGGCCACCGTGGGGGACGAGGTAGCCGTGTTCGTCGTCGAGGTCTATTTCGGCCGCGTCACAGAGACGGCGCATGATCCGACGAGCGCCATCGGTGTTGATCGACGACGGTGTCAGTTCGTACTCGCGAAGCGCGTCGAAAACCTCCGACTGACCGGTACACCCCTCGACGAAGTCCTCGATCTCGTCCGCCGACCAGCCGTGTACTTCCCGGAGTCCCGTTCGGAGCGTCCCGTACAGTGTCGGGAGGTGAAACGTCGGGAACACCGGCCAGTCGTCTCCAGCGGGATCGAGTATTCTTCTGTATCGTAACATAGGCTTTATAGCCTGCTCGGTCAGTGACCGATCGGACCAGTCCTGCTTTTTCGCGAGGACGGTCATCGTCCGATCCTCGAGCGAGACATCGCCCCACTCGAGGCCGTTTCGACGATCGTCCTTCGGGTCTGCGAAGATCTCACCGCCGCGAACGCCGGCATAACAGAGAACGTACACGAGCGCTCGATCGCGAAACTCCTGAATCGCATCGAGTCCCTTCTCGTCGGCGGCATCGTGCGCTCGTTCGTCGACGTAGCGCGTGATCCGCACTCGATGCTCGTCGGTCCACGACTGTTGCTCGCCGGATCGTCGGCCGTCGGTTTCCGGGAGCGGTTCCGTCGCGACGTTCCGCTGGGCGTAGTTCGCCTCGAGGAGCCCCTCGCGAACGCACCACCCGATATAGGCACTGACGTGTGCGTAGTACGTCCGAACCGTTCCCGGTGCGAGATCCCGTCCCGCAAGCGCTCGAGCGTACCGTCGGAACGTCCGTTCGTCTAGCTCCGCGAACGTCACGTCCGAACCGGTCTCCGCCTCGAGCCAGTCAAGGAAGTCGTCAATACAGCGCTCGAGGTTCCGTCGATAGTTCCCGCTTTCCTCGCTGCCCTTCGCTTTGGACCGCAGGAACGCCGCGAGCGGCTCGGCGACCGCCGTCGATTCGGCCGTCACGATCGGTCACCCTCGAGAGCCGGGTTCGTGCTGGATTCCATCGTTCGTGATTCAGGGAGGGCGTGGACTCTCATAAAACCACACGTGATTATCGAACTAATCAAGTGTGATCGATCCGGAACCGAATTCGGCCGTTCTCGGGCAGTTGACGCCAGTAGCGGCGGAAGCCATACTCTAATAAACTATTAGACGCTATATAGAACATACGCACGGGGAAGTTGAGACTACAGCGGGCATAGCGGGCCTGTAATGTGCAGTTTCGGCTGATTCAGTGAACAGGAACTGGCTCAGATTGCTCTCCAAACGGCCAATCTTGTTGAGCTTCCAATTAAACACGCGAATTTGGGCGACTTCCAGAAGTGTTGACTCGGACATCGCGCTACCCCCATCCGAGTTTCTTTCTACCCGATTCCAGTCTCCTTCTTCAACAGCATCAGCGTGTTGTCGGCCGTCACAATGCGATGTTCGTATTCATCAGTCAATTCGACCTGCACAAGCAGGTCTACCGCCCGCCAGATCGAGTACAATAGACAGGCGAACGCGAAGTAGAAGAACCGGAGGGCAAAATCCTTCGAGGCCGTCGTGCCCATGAATCGCTTGATTGACTTGTAGCCACTCTCAATCTCCCATCTGTACCCGTACTCCGTGAGAAGACCACTGCCTCGGTTTGGCATAACCACCGAATATTGCCGATGATCGTCGTATTCGGAGCTCTCCTTCCGCCGATAGACCAGCGTCGTTGAGTGCCACTCGTTGTGGCCCAAATGCAATTTTCGATCAGTTTCGTAGCGGTCCCTTCCCCGTTTGAGAAGGCGTTTCGCCTGAGCTTTCTCGCTGGTCTGCATCCGCTTCGGGACGACATAGGACAGACCGCGCTGGCTCAACAGCTCCAGAATGTGCTGTCCGATTCCAGTGCGGCAAGCGACGTGCGATCGAACAGCAGGTTAAACTCGTACGCTGGCCAGTTGACGTAGGAGTGGTGGACAATCTGGCGAAAGAGTATTCGACGCGACTCGGGGTCATAGCGTAGGTACTGATAGCAAAGCGTCCAAGACCGGTTGATCAAGAGTGGACAGTGATTGGTTTCATCAGCGGAAGTGTTGCGGTTAGTTGAAGTAAGAGGCAATTCCAGATTGTGTTTCTCGCCAATATTTCCAGAGGTAGGATAGATCACTAATATATAATAATTTTACAATTTCCTGCTTGCTGCCATCGTTAATATCTGAAAGGGTATCCCGAGAGAGCTTGTTCAGATCTTGCATGAGTCGGTCGTACCGTTCGTTTGGTGCAAGGTATAGCAACCTCGTCATCATCAATCGACGGTCTTGTCTGGGGGCAACTTGCTCGTTCCATAGGTCGTCGTAGACTCCCATCTCCTCAGCAGAGATGTTTTTCGTCCTCGTCAGACAGCGGTCGGCTGTCATTGCAGCTGCGCGAGCTGATTTCATACACTTGTAGATTCCCTCTCCCCAGACAGGATCAACCGATGGGACAGTATCACCGATCGCCATAAACGAATCAGTA
Organism: Natrinema altunense; assembly: GCF_000731985.1. GTDB lineage: Archaea > Halobacteriota > Halobacteria > Halobacteriales > Natrialbaceae > Natrinema > Natrinema altunense. Next base: position 68,908 of record NZ_JNCS01000012.1, on the reverse strand, counting down.
CTCATCGATCCGGGGGGCTGTACATGTGCTGATCCCCGAACTGGACTCTCTGCGATTTGTCTGGCGTTCTCGAACCGTGGGTCAGTATCAAGCCAATGTTCGAGATACCCGTCGACGGTGCGATCGTGAATGGCGTTTTCTTGATAGCGTTCATTCTGGATATAACAGATGCCGACTTTCGCTGTGTCGTCACCCGTATGGAAGATCCACGAATAACCTCCAGGGGCGTACTCGTGGTCCAACCGCAACATCATCGCGTCAGTGAGATCAGCAAACTCGGGATGATTGAGATCGACGCCTTCGAATAAGTATTCAATACCAATCGCGTGGTTCTCCCGCTCAAGATTGGCTATCCCCAGATCTTCAGCCAGTGGCGCAGCCGGACCCGTAGCATCAATAACGATTTCGCCAAAGACCTCCTGGTCACGGTTATAACGGACACCAACGAGATCACCATCTTCGACGATCGGGTCACGAACACGAGCATCAAACCGATACTCAGCACCCTTGTGACGACCATCCTCGACAAGGAACTTCTTGAACGCCTCGAAGTCCAAGACAAAGCCCGGCTGGTCCTGGATAAAGTGTTCATTTGGAGATTCAAGGACTACTGATTCAGTCGCGTGCATAACGACGTCGTCCGGGATGCCGAAGGAGGTCATCATTGACGCAAACGTTCCGCCGGTAGATTTGTCACTTTGAGCTGGGAATTCATCTTCTGCTTCGGTTTCTAGGACGACAACATCGTACCCACGGTCAGCTAGATCTCGTGCACACTGCGCCCCCGCTGGACCTGCCCCAGCGATGATCACATCATACCTGTTTGACATCGTTGGAGAACAACTACTCAAGAGCGGACGAACAAGATGTTGGAACACAGTGCCACTTTTCGGTTGTTTCTACACAGGCCCGGTGCCCACCATCTTAGTGGGCAGACATCTGTGACACCACGTTGACGAAGTAGACGCCACCGATAATGAGGCCAATTCCGAGAAGGCCTGCCAGATCAACTGGTTCATCAAAAATAACGGCCCCGATACCTGCCACACCGACAATACCCAATGCTGCCCATGTCCCATAGACGACACCCATCGGTAATTCCTCTAACGTCAGGGATAGTAGATAGAACGCTGCCCCATATCCGAGGACAACCCCAATACTGGGAACCGGTTGTGAAAACCCATCGGAGAGTTTGAGGGCAGTTGTCCCGAATAATTCGGAGAGTATTGCACCAGCGAGCAGTACGTATGGATGCATATCGTTAGGTCTCGAAGCCCCCGAGATACGACTATTGAAACAAAACAGCACTTACAATTTGTTTGGAGGCACAATGACAAAGCATGACGGAATTGGGCGAGCTTGGACTCTCAAGTTACGAGGAGAAGGCCTATCGAACCCTTCTCGTAACAGGAGCAGTGACGGCAGCTGAACTCTCTGATACTAGTGGAGTCCCAAAAGGCCGTATCTACGACGTACTAAACGGCCTTGAAGCTCGCAAGTTGATCTGGAGACAGTCAAACGACCCAAATCGGTACGTGGCCGTACAGCCAGAAACCGTCGTCGACAGGCTTCTGGCTGAACGAGCGTATGAACTGAAACAAGAGTGGGACCGTTACCGCGAGAAAGCAGAAACAGTTCGTTCGAACCTTTTGCCGACACCACCAACAGAGAGTAGTTTCTGGCTTGGATCGCTCGGGAGTGACGAAATGAGTACAGCGCTCCAGCAGCATATGCGAACCGCGGAGAATGTTGTCAAAGCAACCGTCGGGCCTCCCTACGAGGATGCGACGTGGGAGACACTCCAATCTGAAGTGGAAGGCTTTTTCGAGGGTGCTAATACGGATTTGTCTGTAGACCTCCTCTTCAGTGAAAAAGCAGTTACCGTACTCCCCGACCGATTCCCACATCTAATTGAAAACCAGCCCGCAGACATAACTGTCAGAACGACTCCTGAGATTGCGCTTTCGTTTGATATCGTGGACAATGTGGAGACGACGATCGATGTGCTACATCCAGTATCTGGTGAAGACAGGATCGGTGTGATCGGGATCAAAGATTCGCAAGTAGTCTCCGAGTTTGAGCAGTACTTCCAACGACTGTGGACCGATGCTGTTCCCCTCCTTGAGTGAGACAGTGATGATGGGAGGAAGACGTGATGTGATGTAATTGACTCAAACCGATATTGCCTCTGTGCATTGAGAAGGCCAGTCTCAACTCCTGCACAGGAATGCAAGATTTCAGCCGAATCAACGACCCGAACCGAGTATTTAAAGAGATCAGGCCAGCGCTGCCGCTCACTCGCACTCGGTCTCTGTCGTCTCGGCCCTCCAATTACCCGATTCCAGTCTGCTTCTTCAACAGTGTGGGCGTATTGTCCGCAGTCACAATTGGGGACTGCTCATATTCAGCCATCAGTTCGACCTGAACCAGAAGGTCAACGGCCCGCCAGATAGAGTATAGGAGACAAGCGAACGCGAAGTAGAAGAACCGGAGAATGAAGTTCTTGGCGGTTGGCGCCGCCATGAACCGCTTGATGCTCCGGTAGCCGCTTTCGATTTCCCAGCGGTAGCCATACTCACTAAGGAATTCCACAGTACCTCTATAGTAACAACTGCAACTATTACACACTGATCGTACAGCTGTCGTGCGGTCAGGTATGCATTGACTTGCAGTGGCTACTATAGTTCCTGCTCACCGGCCACCACTACTACTTCTACTCCGAGGACCTCGAGGCAGTCTCGCCAGAGGAACTGTGTTGTCATACCCTCTTGATCGACGACGGCAGCCGCCACCGCTCGTACTGTCTCCTCCTGCTCAGCCACGTCGACATCAACGAGGAGAATCTCCGAGAGCAGGCGGCGAAGTATGGCCTCGAAGACGAAATCGACGCCGTGCTCCGCTACCTCGAGACGCACGGCGAGGTCGACGACCACTGTCTCCCGGAGTGGGACGGGTTTCAAAAGCTGGCGGCTGACTACGAGGGACGACTATCCTGAGTCCGAACATCGTCACCAGCCGTGCCGTCTGCCAGCGTCAGTTCGGATCGTAGGGATTCGTTGCTGTATCGAGCCGATAGACATCCTCAACAGCGTCAAAATCGTCGTCAAACGCATACAGGTAGCCGAGCCCCTCTGTTTGCATATACGCGACAATGCAGGCATCGACGAAGGAGAGCGGTTCGTGTTGGCGAAAGAAGGCCTTCCCTGTCGCGAGGGCGTCAGTGGTGAGTGAGTCGATGTGGAAGCGGGCGTTTTCTTCGATGCGATCGAGGAGATCGACGGCTGCGTCGTGGCCGGCGTGGGTCGTGAGACCGTTGAGCGTTTCCGCGAGCACGTAGTCGAGAACGATTGCCTCCGGGAGCGTTCCATCGTCGATGCCCTGAAGCACGGGAAGCGCAGCATCGTGGGATCCATCTCGCCGGTATGCGGCGGCAAAGAGGACTGTCGTATCGATGAGTGTACAAGGCATTTACTCGACGTCGACGCCCCAGGCGTCGTGATCGCTCGTCACATTGGTTGACTCCTCACCAACGTAGCCATCAAAATCGGCGAACGTGCCTGTTTGCTGTTGGATAACGTGGACCCGAATGCTCTCGTCGTCTTCGAGATGCCAACGGAGTTGATCACCATCATCGATATCGAGTTCCCGCCGAATCCGAGCGGGGATATTCGCTTGGTTTCCAGACACCTTACTTTCGGCGTCAATTCTGTCGCTGCTCATACCTCCCGGTATGTGGCCGATCGTGAAAAGCCTAGTGTGTCGCCACACTACCCAGTAACAGAAGATGCTGTGATAGGAATGGTATTTTCCCTTATTTGGGAATATGCTTCATTCGCCCAATCTAATGCAGCGTCCGTATCGTTAACTATCAGGGCGAATATGCCGCGTTCAGCAAAAACAAACACAATTATTGTAGTATTGTCAAACATCACAAGATCAAATGAAAATGGGATTTCAGTACAGGGGATTTTGGAGATCATCATCCACTAATTTCTTTAATATCTGCAGAATATTCAGAATCTAACCAATTATAGGCCTTTTTGGGAAAATTACTTCGATCGAGCCCTTCTCATCTGAGATATATGATTAGTAGAATTGACCGTGGTATATAGCTAACACACGTGGTGTTGCTATGCGAACCTCAGTTAAATCCTGGATTACATTAAGTATTAGTAACAGTAGGTCGCCAGATACATTTGGGTGGAGTTCATAAATATCTGCAGCTTGAATAAGCTCTGAACTGATTGGACAATTTGGATCTACTGGTCATATTATTGACTTAGCATTTTCTATATAAATAATCATTCCAACATGTTTCTTCTGGAATTGACTTCGAACTTGCGGGCATCATCGAGGTCGACACAGCTACTTGTAAGACGGCTCGTCCGCCTTTTTCCGGAGTTCGACCGCGGCCTTCTCGAAATGTTCCGCGAGGAACGGCGTTCCCGATGTCGCCCGCTTGTCGAGGAATGCGACGGCGTCAGTGATTGCATCGGCGTCGCGTTCCGCGGTCGCGACACAGCCGACGTACCCATCGAGTGCCCGACTGAACGCACTCGAGAAATGGTCGTACGCGCCGTCAACGCGCTCCATGTTGTCGTCGAGTGACTCGGCGAGTGCCCGGTAGACGGTCGCCGCCGACGCGTACCGCCCCTGCTCGCGGTACTCGTTCGCGAGATCGAACCACTGGGTGAAGTCGATGGGCTCGAAGACGACGTGGTACTCAGGGTTCGTCTCTTCGAACCGTCGGTCGATCGAGGTACGAAACTCGTCGACCGACTGTCTCGTCGACTCGCCGATGCGGGCGAGAAACCGATCGCGGAGATCCGCATCGGTCGCGAGTTCGTCACGCAGGAACGCGCACAGTTCGTCGGCGTGGGCGCCGGCGAGTGCGGCGTCGAGTCGATTTCCTTCGTCTGGTGGTTGGTCGTCAACACACCGAAGCAACACGGCGACGACGTGCTTGCACGCTCCCGGCCCGTCATACGGACAGTCGCACCACGGGGCAAACCCGTCAATGGCGAGGTCAACACGAACATCGTACTGACGGCTGCCACTCACGACGGCGGTTACGGTGGTGTCGACGCGGTGAATATCGCGGATACGGCCCTCAGCAAGATATCGTTCGCCCCGTTCGAGGACTGCGTCCGTGCAGATGTCCCGAACTGCGTCCTCGGTTACGTCCATGTGTGTGGACGATGTTCCAGCGCGAACGGGAAAACCGATACGTCGATCTCGCTTTCGCTCCGGATCGGAACGGTCTCACTCTGAGAGGAGCCACGATGCTGTTGCAGCACTCCGTAGAACCCGGCAGCTTGGAGGGAGTCCTACTCGGTCGCGAGTTCGTCGTAGATTTCCTCGTGCTCGTCGAGGTCCTGCCGGCCGAGGAACCGAATGAGATACTGCCGCGCCTCCTCGGGGGACATCTCATCGGGAATCTCGGGCTGGTCACTTTCGGCGGCCATACTTACATCTCACTATGGGATTCGTGGTCATAATCGTTCGGTTCGTGTCGTTCATCGTCGCCTGTGTCGTGCTTGGGATCTCTAGGTAGCTGATCTGTGCCTTCGATGCGTGACAGCCACAGGTTGATGGTTGCCTCGTACTCTGGGGCGAGCGGCTCTGTGTGTGCTCGGAGATAGTCGATCACGTCGTCCTCATTGACACTGCTCTCATCTGTCGCGAGCGCTTTCAGGATCTCTTTGATCTCCCGATCGTAGTCAAAGCGGCGGCCATTCAACGCGTAGAAAATTCGGGTCGACATGAGTGCCGTTCGTTTGTTGCCGTCAACGAATGGATGATTCGCCGCAATGAGCCGCAGCAGTTGGAAGGCTTTCTCGTGGAGTGACTCGGGCACTTGACCGAAATGGCCTGCCTGAATATGCTCTACGGCATATTCAAGATCGCCTGATGATGAGACACCAGCGGTTGTCTCTGCATTTGACTCCACGATCAACTCGTGGATGTCACGGATATCTGCAGCCGACAAATAGCTGACTGTGCCCAATTCATCGTCCATTATCAGTATCCACTGTTACAACGCATATCTAATCTCTGCTTTCTGCAGATACCTCTCGTTTCTGTGTAGTGCTCTTTAGGACCACTCTTTGTTCACCGTCCAACTGTTGTAATGTGTCCCGATGGGTCCGAACCGTTGATTGTGAGATATTCGCGGCTTCTGCAGCTTCGGATTGGGTTAGCCATCGTCCCTCCTCGCGACCGGCCTTGTGGAGACAGGCCGCTGTGAACCCGGCCGGATGGACGCCCGTCGTGACGCCGCGCTCTTCGGCCTGCTTCGCGAGTGTTCGGGCCCGTTGTCGGATCTCGTCCGGACACTCGAGGTCCGAGGCGAGGCGCGGCACGAACATGCTGGGGGAGACGGGCTCGGCAGGGAGACCCAGCTCTTCGTTCAGCGTTTTGTACGGGTTCGTGACCCGTGACTCCACGACGCGGGCTATCTCGCTGATGTCGTCCACTAACCGCGAGAGGCCGTTGCACCGGCAGGCCCCGTAGACGCTGGCCGCGGCGATGGCCTCGATGGATCTGCCACGTAGCAGATCCTCGTTCTGGGCGCTTCGGAAGAGCTGGCGCCTGGTCGCGGACCGAATCGGAGAACTCGAGCGCACTCGCCAACCGGCGCACTTCGCCCAGTCCGTGGGCGAGATTCCGTTCCGCTTTCGAGCGCCAGCGACCACGGGTCTGCTCACGGCGCATCCACGCGAGTCGCCGTCGCTTCTGCCCAGAGATCTCATTCCCCTTCGCGTCGGTGCCGCGACCGATTTCCGTCGACAGGCCGCGATCGTGGCGAGCCGCAGTAAGTGGCGCACCCGTTCGCTCGCGCTCCTCGTCGTCGTACGCCCGCCACTCCGGCCCGTGATCGATGCGCTGTTCATCGATGACCAAGCCACAGTCTTTGCAGACCGTTTCGACCGCGTTCGTCGTGACTCGGCCGTCGCACTCGGGACACTGGTTCGCGCTCGAGTCCGTTCGGACGTCTTCGTCGAAGCTAGTTTCGTAGATGTCTCTGGTGGCCATCGTTCTCACCGTGTTCAGGGAACACACCATTCGGCGCGCCCCTCACTCATTGAGGGGACAATAAACGCTATCGAGTACGGATATGGATTTAGCCGGATTGGGGCTCAGATGTCAGTACTTGAGTTGCTGTAGTGTACCTCATCTCAATGGAGTGGAGCACATATTGAAGCAGGGACTAATCAGACGTACTTTTCTGTAGTAGCACTGTCAGTGGGTTAGTATGGATTTGGAACGAGGTTGGCGGGGTGATGCGTCAGAAGCCTTAGTCGCGGCAGATATCCTCCGAAATGGGTATGGTGTAGCTTATCCCCACGGTCACGAGCAAAAATACGACTTGGTAATCGACGTTGGATGGGAGCTATTACGAGTTCAGGTGAAAACTGCGAGCGATTATGATGAATACCGTTACGAGCTGGAAATTTCTCCAGAAAAGTACTCCGATGGTACCGTCGATATATTTGCTGGTGCCATCCACAGAGAGGGCACAGCGATATACATGCCTGCTCACGAAATGGAAAAGACGCAACGTGTGAATTTCAATCCTCCTGAGGAGATGCCTAGTGATTGGCATCGTGAACAGGCGAACCTGCCTGGAGAATTCTCGATAGATGAGGCGCTCCTCAAAATTCGAGAGTTTACTGACTCTTAGTTATGTGATTCGCTGGTTGACCTGTTGTTGAGGTTGTGGCTGCGCGCGCAGCGAAGCGAGCACGGAGCGGAGGGTGGGGCGGTGGGGTCTGGGTTGGTCCGGCACACAACAAAAAAGAAGGCCACTCCGACTGGCTATTCTTCCCACCACCGACCGCGCTCTGGGAATTCGATCTTGCGACAGCCTGTGATGGCGAGACTGCACCGGCCTTGGTACCAGTTTTTCTTGATTGCTCTGAACCTGACTGTCTGCCCTTCTCGAACCACCGTCTTCCTGCTCTTCTCCCAGACCGTGAATTTCGTACGCCCGGTTTCGTCCTCGATGAGTCCGACTTGCTGAATGGCGCTACTGCTGGGAGACGGACGTCGACGCTTTCTGGTGTCACCGCAAGGCGGATTCCTTCCACGGTGAACTGTACTTCCACGTTTCCGTTCGACGAGTTCACGATCTGCTCGAGTGCTTCGACGTCGACAGCGTCGTACAGCTGGTACTCGTTTCGATCCAATCCACACGCTTCGAGCGTCTCGATAATCTCGACGAGGAGGTTCGGCGATGCCCCGGGCCCCGTCCTTGAAGAGCAATTCATCATAACGCTCTACGATATGGATTCCTGGCATTTGAAGATCTATGAGTTAACTGTAGTTGCTTGCGGATTTTTTGGTTGACGTAGCGCGTTCGGGATAGCGTCGGCACAACCACAAGCGATTATGCGCTTTGACGCCGACTGGATGTCGCGTGCCGATGACCGCATTCTCGAGCATCTCTCTGAAGCCGGCCCCGATACCCCAAAGGAAATGGCGGACAGCGACCGTGTCCGCTTCTCTCGGCAACACATCAACGCCCGCTGCAAGACGCTGGTCGAATACGGACTCCTCGTCCACCTCGGCAACGGTGTCTACGATATCACGCGAACGGGAGAGCAGTATCTCGCTGGCGAACTTGACGCTCGTGACCTCGAAGCTGACTGAACCTACCCCTCCAGAAGCGCCACTAATTGGGCGACGTACGGGCTGTTGTCCCAGCTCCGGTGGGGCTGATCACGCTAAGTAGCGTTCGCGCCTCGTCGTGGGTCATATCGCCGTTCCGGGCGTAGTCACAGATAAGCCGCGGTGTCGGGACGATACGCGGCCCCTGGAGCACAGCGTGAATCAGTGGGAAGTTCGTGCCGCCAAATTCGTCGGTGAGAAAGCCGTCAACGTCGAGCGCGTTCGCGAAGACGATGCCATCAGTTTCGCCGTCATCGAGGCCGAACGTCGGTCGCGCGTCCGGGGTGTCCTCGCGCGCATACGGATCTTCGACCGTGTAGTGGCCACGGGCCGCGAGGACGTTACTCGCGGCTGCGGCGTGGATGTCCTGATATTGCGTGATGTCGCGGAGTTCTGCGACTACTTCCGGAGGGACGACCACGTCACAGGAGGTGAGCAGGTATTGGAACGGGTCGGGAATATCGGTACCGATGGCTGCATCCGCATGGGGCACCGCGAGACTAACGAGCGCGCTCGTGTCGGCGACGACTGTTCGCAGTCGTGGACCGCTCAGCAATCGTCGTCGGCTCCGGTGTCGACTGTCGTCACGTCCCCCTCGTAGATGTCGACATCGTCAGGGGTAGCGAGATCGAGCGGTTCGTCTTCGAGGTCCGCTTTGAGAAGACGGAGCCGCGTGGCGGACATGGCACCAACGAGGTCTGTAAGCTGGTCACCGGTGAGCCTGGCAGTGTAGTACATCGTTGCGATCGCCTTCGAAAGCGGGTCTCCGCCGTTCATCGGTCGCGCAGCCGATCGCGAGCGGCCGCGAACCGAACGGGATCTGTGTCGCCAGCCGCAGCCATCTCGTTAGCCGACTGGAGCTGCGAGTCGATGAGCCGATTCTGTTGGCGTGACCACTCACTATCGTCGTGGGTCCGAACGTACTCCGCCCACTGTTTGATCATCGCTCGCCGTTGCTCCGTGTTCCGGCGGTGATCGTCTTCAAATTTGTTTGAGTTCAGCATAGTATTCCTCCACTCCAAGCTCGTTGACATACGTTTCGAGCTGCTCCGTGTTAAATCGTTCCTCGAACGTCAGGTAGAGGTGAAGTGCATCCTCGAAGTCCTTCCCGCTGAGGCTGTCTGCAGCTTGTGCAAGCCGGAGTTTGTACGCGATTTGGAGTTCAAGCGGACTGATCTCGATCTGCCCCTCATCGAAGGTCACCGTAAGGGGGTTCGAGAGGGCCTCACGCTCAACGTCGTTTGAAACAAACCACGTCTCGAAGTTCGGATACATCTCCCCATCCTCAGCAATTCGGATTCGGCTGCCCTCGCTCAACATCGAATACATCTCATCAAGCGGCATCGCCATCCCCCAGTACCCGTGATCTTTGAGTTCGGTAACCAACTGCTCAGTCTCCGTTTCAGACAGCGACTCCAGAATGACGTCGATGTCCTCTGTCGATCGAGATCGACCAGTGAGGATCGCGACGTACCCACTAACGATGACGTAGTCCACTTCGCAGGCGTCGAGGATCTGCGTGAACTCGAGTACATCTTTGTCGAGTTCTGAAAGCTCTCGTGAAACCGTGAGCGTGTCGTCACTGAGTTCCATCAGTTCTCTCCATGGAACGCCGATAAACTAAGCACTGCGTCACTTGTGCCGGCACGCCCGTTTCGATGCTCATACGTTGGCTCCTTCTTCGGTATTATGACGTGCAGCCCCCTCGATATCGTAGTGTTCGTGAACGACGGGCCGGAGCGCCTGGAGGATCATCTCCGCAGCCAGCGGCGAGATGTCCAGATCCTCGGCCATCAGGCGGTGGGTCACTTCGCCACGCTCCCGAGCAACCGCGTAGGTGAGCGCGGTCGCGAGGCCGGCGACGCCGTGGCGGTCGATGTAGGTGTCGATGTCGGCGTCCGTCTCGCGGCGGCCGACGGCGTCGATGAGCGCCGGCGTGATCGTGTACTCGCGGTCACCGGCGGCCGTCGTCACGGTCAGGTCGATCTCCCGGGCGGCGTACCGGCGCGGCTGCTCGTCGTCGGTGACGTCGACGACGCCGGTGTCGACGAGCCGGTTGACGTAGCTGTAGGCCGTTCCCTGTGCGAGCTCGAGGTCGTCCATCACGTCCTGGACGGTCGCCTCGCCCTCCCGAGCGAGGTACGCGTACAGCTGGGCCAGCTGTGGCTCCTCGAGGAGGTCGGCGACCGAGAGGAAGTCCTGGACGATGTCGCCGTCGGCGCGATTTGAAGTGCGTGACACGGTGGTTCTTGATTACAATTTACAGCGAACCAGTAAAGAGTGTTTGGGTCACTCTGTCGGCGTTGTGACGAGGTGTTCATCGAAATCGCGCGTCCAGTACGTCGCGAGACCACCCGGACTACAGCGGGCACACAGCTGCAACGGGCCTTCCAGATGCCCGATCTCAACCCGAAACCGGGTGAGCGCCGCGAGCGTGTCGACGACCAGCCCACAGCCGTCACAGGCGACGTGATCGCGCGCCTCGGGATCCGGCTCCGTCTGAATCGCGCAGTCGACGCAGATCGGGTGGGTGACCCACTCCTCTTTCCCCCACGTGGAGGCGATTCCGGTCTCTGCCCCGGGCGGGGTTTCGCAAAGGGCACAGCCGGCCAGCGTCTGTTGCATCACTCATCCCTCTCGCCGGCGTCGTGGGCGGCTGTCCACCCCTCGTGGAAGACGGCGAACTGTTGCATCGATTTGAACGCTGTGTCGCTGGGCTCGTGGGCGAGAAGCCGCTGGTCGACGACCGGTGTGGCAGTCCCGGTATCGAGCAGGTCTCGAACCACTTGGTGAGCCGTCTCGTCGTCAAGATCCGCCGTCGACGGTGACCGGACATCCCGATCTTGCGCGAGCAAGTCCGCCTCGAACCGCTCATGATCATCTGCCGTAGCGTCGTATCTATCCGGATACTGCACCAATTCATTCACCGCTTGACGCGATCTCAACCGAGCAACCCGAGACGATCGAGGTACCGATCAACGACCTCCAAGCGTGATTTCTCGACGCCGAACTGTCCGTTGTTCGCGTCGCGGCCGCTGGAGCGCTGGTAGGCACTCGCTGCAGCCCAACCCGATGCCGTCTCGGACGACCTAACGGAGGCGACAGACCGCATTGCGGTCTCCGAGTGAGCCAGTCCAATGACGAGAACCTAGCTCAGATGGAGATAGGCGTCGTCGATGGTACTGATCGTCCGAAATGCCGCTGCCACGGTCGGCTTCTCGTCGACCGAATCCATGTCGCCGACACGGGACCGTAATTCGGTGATCACCAGCGCCCTCACGGCAGGCTTCGCGGCGACGAACCGTTCGATCGCCTCTGTCGACTCGTCGTCGGCGAGCAGGAGCGCACAGATCCCCTCGGCCGCCGTTGCCGCTTCAGGATCCACAGCGTCGATAGCCAGCAGTGCCTCGGTAGCCTCCATACGCACCCACGGGTCCTCGTCGAAGATGCGCTGTAGTACCGAGACGATACGGGGTGCCTCGCGTGGGTAGGTCACGCCCAGCCGCCCGAGCGCCAGCATGATGTGTATCTGTTCACCGCCGGGGCCGGATCCGATGAACTCGACAGATGGCGACAGCAACTCGAGGATGTCGTCGATGACGGGACGAACCGTTTCCGGGTGCGTTTCCGCGAGCGATGCGAGCGCCGTGGTCGCACTGGAACAGACCGTCCAACTGTCGTCGTCCAGACACGCCCGGAAGTCGTCGATGGAAAGACGGTCCGCATCCGGATACGTTTCCGCGATCGATCCGAGCCGAAGGATCGCTTTGGATCGGACGTTTGGGACGTCGTCGGCAAGGCACGCCTCGAAATCGTCGAACGGCGGATCGATCGCCTCGGGTCGCCCCGCAGCAATCTCCCCCAGAACGATCAGTGCGCGTTCCCGGATCCACGTATTATCGTCATCGAGAACGCCTCGGAGGTCGTCAGCGATCGGTACAAACAGTTCGGCGTGGTGTTTGCACAGTTCCCTGAGGGCCAACATTGCCTCCGACCGAGTTGATTCGTCGGCGTCGCCGAGACACTGTTGGAGGGTGTCGACGGCGGGACGGATCACTGTCTCGGCCCGCTCTCGACCGATGGCCGAGAGGCTCTCGGCAGCGGGTTCGCGGACTCACCTGGGCTGGTCGAAACAGTGCTCCAGCAACACGTCGACGGCCGCCTCGGTTCGTTCCTCGTCGACGATGCCGACTGAGCGAATGCCGTACAGGATGACATCTCGGTCTCGGCCGTCTTCGGCCGCAAGCAACTCCCGCAACGCCTCGAATTCGACATCGCCCGCCGTCCCGTCCTCGAAGGCGTCGACCAATTCCCCCACTCTCCTCCTCGTTCCGGTTGCCCCATAAAAATCATCAGGCATACCCTCTGATTGAGAGGAGGCACTTACTGTAATATATCCCCGGATTCGACACGACGACCCAATCCCACTCACGACCAGCCATCTTATATCCAGCATCGATGGACGGGAACGAAATGGTCGACGAGTCGCGGGATATCGCCCAATCGGAAGCCCTCGAGATATACGAGGACGAGCAGTTCGGGACGTTCGAGCGGGGATTTAGCAGCGGGATCTATGCAACGACAGTCGAGTGGCTGGTACCGAGGTTGAGGTGGAACTCTGGCTCTCCGAACCCGACGACGGCGTGTCGGGGCTCACTGTCACGAAGGCACTGTGGGACGACCAGCCCACGTGGACCGAGCGGGTTCAGCAGTATGTCCCCGACGAGTTGCTCGAACTCAAGAACAGAGAGTGGTCCGAATCGGAGGATAACACGGTGACTGCCGAGGAGTTCACAGACAGGATGGACCCGAAAACCGTCACCATCGAACACGATGGCGGGTACACGTTCTGGCACGACGACGATCCGTCCTTCGGACACAGCATCATGGTCTCCGGAGCCCTCGAAAACGGAATCTTCGAGGCGCACCTGTGACTGTCCTATCGTCTGGTACCGACGTGAATCACGTTCGACGTGACACGTTTTCTCGCCGCCACCAGATCGACCTTGATCGTACCTTTAAGTGTAATAATTGGTCGACCGGTAGCGATACCAGCAGCGGATTCGAACGTGGAGGAAGATAGTACCGAGGTCGATCGGATGCACATCGAAGACAGCTACGACGACGAAACGACGACGCTGACGTGGGAGTATGCGGGAGAGTCAGTATCCGTGACGCTCTCGGGGCTGGTCCACGCCGAATACGCTGCGGAGGAGGGCGTGGTCGTCACCGCGAGTGTCGAGGGGACAATACGGATGCTGGCGAGTGATGGAACCGAGCGGGACACGTTCGAGTACACCCTGCCCGACGGGAGCGACCTCTACACCCTGGTCCCGAGTATCGTTACGGAACTCAGTGTGGCGATGGTGCTGGCCCACGACCCACCGCATCGCGGGGAGGCGCTCTGGCAACACGAGATAGATATCGAGCGCAAGGAAATCGGTGGCCCCGTCGCGAAGTGGCGCTGACAGCTATTGTCGGTGATGGCGAACGGGAGACTCCTGTCTCGAGCACGTCGATACGGGGCGACGACTGACGGCCCCCTGCTCGGCTAGGCGATCTCGTGGCTGCTCGTCCGCTCCCCGTATTCAGAATCGACAGGAACTCGTCCGCACCAGTGCCTCGGTCGTGGCGGCGTACCGGCCGGGTTGGACTTCGCCGAACGAGGCGACTAGCATCGTCACCTCGTCCTCGGCATCGACGACCTCGTAGGACAGTTCCGACCCGTCCATTCGGCCGTGATAGATGGGATCGCCGTCGAACGAGGTCACGGAATAGCCGAGGACGGCCGCGATCTCGTCGGGATTAATGTCCGGAGCGTGGTCTCGTATCTCGGTGAGTGGCTTCAGGTTCGGGAAGGCGATCCTGTACGGCCTGCCGTCGACCTCGATCGAAAGCACTGCTCCGTCCTGCGATTCGAAGGTAACTACCTCGCCGTCTCGTCGGACGATATCCATGCGTTTCGGGCCTCGGTAATGGGAGCGTCCGGACAGCGACTGGGCCGACACTGGAGCCGATCCGTGAGGGCCAGTCCAGGTTACGGCAGGCTCCCAGGGGTTCGGTCAGTTCGACTGGCTCGCTGATAAAGGGAAAGGGTTCCGAGAGTCGATACATAGTAAACCGAGCAGCAGGAACGTCACCTGTGAATTTCATAGAGCGGGGAGAGACAGTCCTGCTGAAGCAGGTACTCCGACGAGTGCAGTCGTATCCGAGGAATCACGCTCTCTTCGTCCCCACGGCGGTCGATTGGCGTCTCGACATGCCGTGTCTCGTACTGGACCCTGACGACGAATCACCCGTCGTCGGCGAGCGACCGGTTGAGGATGGCCTGACGAGGGACGCCGTCCGAGGCGTCGTGGAGAACGCCCAGGCCCGACTCGAAGACCCGCCAGTCGACACGCTGTGCGGCGCACTGTCGTACTACTACGAGCACGACGCCTCTCCCGCGTTCGAGGAGAGTGCGGACGAGGGCGGGTCGAGGGAGCGATGACGGGCGATGGCGACCGACTGGCCGCCCTCCGTCGGGACATTCGGACAGATCCAGCATCCGTGGCGGTCGAGTCGCTCCTCCCTCGGTCCGATGCCGACGCGGCGGAGTTGCACGATTTGCGGGACCTCCTCCAAGAACTGGCTCGCGCGCACCCGCAACCGGACACGCTCGTCCAGTCGGTCCTCGACGGCGTTGTCGAACACGAATCCGCGAATCGCCGGCACCTGCTCACGTTCCTCCTCCGGGCAGTTCGTGTGCGGCCACAGCCAGTCGCGCCCACGCTCTGTGACGGCCTGGCGGACGACCGACCGGCCGTTCGACTCGCCGCCGCGGAAGTCCTCGCGTTCACCGTCGCGGACTGCTGGGGCCTGTATCGGCCCGCGATTCCCGCGCTCCTAGCGCTGCTCTCCGACGACGACCCTCGTATGAGGGCAGCCGCCGCTGCGACGCTCGCCTCACTGGCGAGACCGTACCCCAACGCAGTGGTGCCGGGCGTTTCCGATGCGATCGCGATGCTGGACCAGCCGGTAGTTTCAACGGAAGGGTTCGCGTTCAAAGCACACCAGCCAGCCGGGCGAGCACTGGAACTGCTCGCCGCACTCGCTCGTCCCCGGCCCAAGGCCGTCCGGGCCGGAGTGCCACTTGCGACGACACTGCTGCGGGAAGACGACATGTTCGTCGAGCCCGCCGTCACCTTCCTTCGTGCCATCGCTCGGAGTCGTCCGGACGCGCTGGAGCCGATGCCATGGCTCCTCGAGCGAGCCGCCGACCTCGACGGTGAGTGCCGAGTCGCCGTCCTCGACCTCGCCCGGTTCGTCGGTGTCTTCGACGGTCCCGCTGACCCGGTCGAGCAAGGCGAGCGAGTATCGAGAGACGTCCAAGGGACTCAGGCCGACCGGAAGTATCTCGAATCGCTCGATGACGACCCCCTGTCCTCGTCGGACGTCGAACGTGTGCTCTCGCTCCTGCGGGCGGCCGACGTGAACGTTCGACGGCAGGCGGCACGTGCATTGTTCGAACCGCGAACGAGCAAAGATGCGGCCACAATTCACGCTCATGCCGGGGACTTCCTCGCGCTCGTGGACGAACCGGACGACAGCACCCGAACGACCCTGACAGCCGTCCTCAGACCGGTCGTCGCCCAATATGCCCCCGATTGGCTGCCGGCGCTTCTCGATATCGCGAGGACAGGATCGCCGGCCGAACGCCGGTTCGTCGCGTCCCTCCTCTCGGTGGTCGCCGGAACCTATCCAAGCGGCGTCCGCGGCCACCTCGGTGCAGTCCTCGAACTCGCCGATCGAGCATCCGAGACGACCGTCTCGATCACGACTGGGTGGACGTTGTTTCACGTCGCGACAGCCCATCCCGACGTGATTCGACCAGCCTCCGACACAGTCCTCGACCTCGGTGGGAACAGTCGAGGCGTCGCGGCCAAAACCATTGTGGAGTGCCTCTCCGCGTATCCGGAGGATGTGGACGTGTTCGCACCGACGCTCCGCCAGGCCTGCCAGGAAGTGGCGGCAGAACTCGACGACCCGGCCACCGAGGGGATCGTCGATCCCGCAATCTCCCCGTTCGACCCGGACGCATTCGCGACACCTGCGGGACTCTGTCGGATCTTGAAAGCGATCTGCCTGATCGCCAGTTTGCAGCCGGCCGCTGTCGAGCCAGTTCGGTCCGCACTCGCCCATATCGTGGCTTACGACCCCGGAGTGAATGACGAGCTGGACCGTGCTCGGATGCTGGCGACGAGTACGCTCGCCGAACTCGACCGCACTCCGAGTTCAGACCAAAACTGAGACTGTCATTGTACCTGTGTACCGCGACAAGGGGTATTTATTTTCGAGAACGAAGTAGCTATCCCCAGATGGTTTCGTTTCCGCCGGGTGAGCCCCAGACCGACTGTGCGCTCTGTGACGCACCCCTCGAGGGGTATTCCGCCGAGCGTACCAGTATCTACGCAAACGTCGTCTGTCAACTCTGTGACATATGGGCAGTAACCAGTACCAGTGACGAGCCAGCGGTGGGGAGGGAGTATCTGCAACGAGAGTCCGATGAGCCCATCGATAGTGCCGTGGTGGCCGACGTCGGGGACAACCCCGTCTTCATCGACGGCAAAAAGTGCTGGCGACGATACAAATTCGGCGGCTGGATCACGCGACTGGACGAACACGACTGTACATCTGTCAGAGAATTTCGGCGAATGCACCGAGATGACGTGTGACGACCGACGAGCCCGAATCCGACACGGCGGACAGGACGACGACCGATTGACCCCCTATCCCCTCCGGCAGCAAGGATCTGGTACGAACGGGTCGGAGTGATTTGCTATGACCGACCGTTCGTCATCAGTTCGTTCGATACAGATGTCCTACATCTGCCCGCAGGCGGTGCGTTTCGCGACGAAAAAGAGAATCGAAAGGATAGTATTAAATAATCAAGTCTGCAATTTTTGACTGGGTAAATATTAATGGACCTAAAGAATAAGAGGAAAGTAAAGCAGTTCGAGGAGGAAGAACTGCCGTCCCTGAAGGAATCGATGGACGATGCAGCCGGTTTCGAGGTCAATCTCGATATCGAGTGGGAATCACTCATCGACGAGCGAGTCAACGAGGATCTCTGGTTCGAAGGGTGGACGAAGGTGTACTTCCGGCCGACGATCGATGCCTTCGAGGCGATCTGTAGCGACGAACTGGGGCGGGAAGCCCTCCAGGCGGATCTCGAATCGGTCGTGTTCAGGAACGAAGCAGGGATGACCGGTGACATCAGCTACGAAGACGGCGTCCTCACGGTGGATAAAGAACCGTGCACCAACATGGACAAGGTCGACGAGCGGACGGAATCCATCGTCACCTTGCTCGAAAGCAACCTCTAAGAAGTCCCGTCTGCTCACTCGTCACCCGCCTCGAATTGTACGAAAAACTCGGTCACGGACGACGCAAACCGGATCTTGCTTTCTGGGTCGGCAGCCGTCCGGTTACAGTCGGTGACATCCTCGCCCGTCCTAAAGGACGGGGCTTCCTACAAGCGAAGCCGCGTCGTCGGAGGTTTCGGAACCATACTCCGAGAGGGTCGTCTGTCGGGGTTGCCGACTCGCCTCCCGGCGTTCCGTGGCCCTGTCACTGGGACTCCCATTCCGTGGCGTGTCATCGCGCTCCGGTTTCCAGGGTACGCTCTCACCCCACGGATCGACGCGGCGAGCGATGTTCGCCGCGGCGTTGATATCGGCCTGGAACGTCGAAATGTGACACTCGTCGTTCGTACACCGGAACTCGGCCTGTTCGTCACGGCGACCGATGTGACCGCACGCGTGGCACGTCTGCGAGGTGTACGCCGGCTGAACGCACTCGACCGGGATTCCAGCCTCGAGCGCCTTGTCCTCGATTCGGCCTTGCAGTCGGGCAAACGCCCATGCGTGAAGCCGCCGATTCATGTACGCGCCGTAATCCAGTCGCTCGCGGATGTACGACAGGTCCTCGAGCACGATCACCGGGTCATCGAACTGCCGGGCGTACTCGACGGCTTCCCGCGACGCTTTCTCGATGATATCCGTGAGCGCGTTCTGGTAGTGGTCGAACCGCTCGTCGAGTCGCCACTCGGCGGCGTCGCGCTCTTGCAGGCGTTTCAGCGTCGTGTGCATCTCCTTGCGGAGGTGTCGCGCCCGGCCGCCGTCGATCAACAGCGGCGTCGTCGGTGTGTCGCGTTTGAGGGCACAGCCCGTAATCAGCGCACTTTCACCGATATCGAAGCCGACGTACGTCGGATCGTCACTCGCGTCGGGTTCCTTGATCGTGTACTCGATGGTGACGTGCAAGGTCCACGTCCGGCGGTTCTGGAACAGCCGGAACTCACCGACCGAAGCCTCACCTTCGAGCAGGTCGAACCACAGGTCTTCCTGGCTAGGGTTGATCCGCAACGGAATCCAGAACGCGTTCCCACGGCCGGCCTGCGGGACGCGCCAACAGAACCCGTACTCGCGATCGGACGAGTAGTCGATTCGGAAACCGCGGTTGGTGAACCGCACCGGATGGTCGTCAGCCAACTCGTCGGCGTCATAGGTTCGGCGCAGTTGCGGGACGTACTGTTTGAGCGCGTCCTTGGCGTAGGAGGTGAGGTCGTAGCCGGTGACGATATCGTTGACTGCCGATTGCGTATCCGCACCGCTCTCGAAGGCGGCTTCGAGCGCGTCGCGGTAGGCCGCCACGGTATCCTCGAGCCGACGCTGCTTGTGTGCCGTCGGTGGCACCGTCGTCGCCTCGAGCGTCTTCGTGACGGTCGTTTCGGCAGTCATTCGACATTGAATGTTACGACCGGAACACACAAAAAGAACACGGTTGATACACATATGTATGAGCAAAGAAGTCCGATTCACAGTCAGCGACGAACAGCACGAACGCCTCAGCGATCTCAAAGACGAGCGCGGCTACACCTGGAAGGGCTTGATGCTCGAGGGCGCGAAGTGCCTGGAACGCGACGGGTCATAGTTGGTGGACAGACAGTCAAGTGTCGCATTCCTCCGCGCCGTAAACGGCGCGGTTTCCTGCTTGAAGAAAGATGAAAATCACAGGCAGGTTCGGTTCGTCGATACCGTCGTCGAACGCAAAGGCGCTGTTCCCACCCTCTCCGAAGGTGACGATGTTCTCGTGTCCGAGATCTGCTTCCGTGACCGTCGTGATCCCACAAGCCAGATGAGAGTTAAGCGTGTGGGACTAACTCGAAATGTGCCCCTCGACAACGGCGAAGATGCCGAGGGATAATCGGCAGGCGGTGACAAGAACTGGCGGCTGGATCGGACTCGGAGATGTCCGTCTAACGGCAAACATTTATATTCCCTAGTAAACCTACTGAATAGATATACTCGGCAGAGTCTGCCATCCGGACGCAGTCGTTGGTGGGGTCAGTCGTGGGGAATACATGGAACGAACGGTTCAAGAAGTCACGCCCAGCGAACTGTGCGACGCGATCGACCCGTGTGAGGTTACACTCGTCCTCGGGGCACCCAGCGTCGGAAAGTCATATCACTTGCGTCGGCTCGGCCCATCCGTCGAGCGGCTCGCAGAAACGACAGCCATCGACGCCGACGAACTCGTGATCGTCGACGATTTTGTGTCGGCAGTTTTGCATCCCGGTGATGACGACCGAGAAAACATGAATGCCCTGTTCGCTCGTCCCAGGGGTGCAGTACTCGTGACGCGGCCACGGAGCCTCGACTGGCTCTGCCGGCGCGGTCACCTCGCGTCTGCTGCGTTCCTCGAGCGAGTCGATTCCGTGCTCGTGGTTCGAATACCGCCGTCGGACTACGGCAAGTCGTTCCACGAAATTCGCGAAGCCAGCTCCCGACAGAACACGTTTGATCCGGAATACGAGGAGAACCTGACCCTCGTCGAACGTGTCACCTATCCCCGCTACGACTTCGAGGACGAGCCACTACAGGAACGGATCGGGACCGTCGAGGCGACTGTCACGCCCGCAGCCTTCCTCTCGCTGTCGCAGTACGGGTCCGAAACGGTTCTCGTCGGACCGGACGTCAGGGCAGTGGTCGGCGAGTGTGACGGCACGGTCGAGCCACTCGGCGAGGCGGCGCTCGACCTCATCTCATCCCTGGATCCGGATGCCGAGGGGTTCGGTCCTGACCCAGTTGCAATGTCCCCAGCGGTCGCCACCGCACTCGGTCTGGTCGCGAGTTCGCTGGTAGACGACGATACGGGGTGGTTCGAGCCGCTGGTTCGACATCGGCCGCTCGCCGGTGCCGCTGAAGCGCTCGAGATCGCCGTCGACCTCCCACCCGGGACGATCGAACGGTTTCGGGTGTTCGCGTCCGAGCCGATGCGGACACGGATCGACCAGCGGCTGGCCGCCCGGCCCGAGGCAGAGACGGTCATCGCCGATACGAGTTCCGCGACCGATGGGGTCCGGACTGACTTGCGAGCAGTCGCGTCGACGCTGGACGAGGTCGCGATAGGGCCCAACGAGTACGGGTCCGTTCCCCTGGTCGGTGCCTGGCACTGGGAAGGACCAGCGGCGTTACAGACGGCTGCAACGGATCGGGAGTTCCCGGACTCGAGTGACGGCCCCGAGACGGAGGAGGGAGTGTCGGGGATCGACGTCGACGAGGTCGTCGACGCACTCGACGGCGGGCTCGTTATACTCTCGGGACCGAAAGCCAGCGGGAAGCGACGGCTCGCAGCGGATGTCGCGAGGGAACTCATGGCGTGGGGAAAGACGGTCAGACTCCCCGATCTCCACCAGCCCGATCACATCAGAGCGGGCATCGACGCCACGCCGAACGCGCTCGTGGTCGCGACCTACAACGGTGAGCCAGCACGGATTATGAGCGATGCGGGTGTACGGGCGCTGGCCGACTGGGTCGATGACGGAACGTGTTCGGGCGCACTACTCATCTGTGACGACGAGAACCGAGGACAGTTCGACACCGTCGCCACACGGGCTGGCTGTGCCGACGTCACTGCCTGGCGCGACCGCACCGAGTTCGAACTGGGCAACGTCGAAGTCGCACCCGATCGGACACCCCAGACGGTCGCCGACGACCTGCTGTCCGCAATGGACTGGCCCGAAACCAGACGTCCGTCCCGTCGAACCCTTGAGGTCGACTCGATCACGGGCCAGAGTCCGCTCGCGTCCATCGCCGGCATCCCCGACAGCGACCTCGACGCGGCGTTCGTCGGGCACGTCGTCGCCGACGCTATCGCAGTCGTCGCACGGACCGCACAGCCGACTGCCGCGACGCAGTGGCTCTCGCTCGTCGACGACCTCGTCGCGGATGTCGCACGGAATCGTGGCGATGTCGATGCGGCCATCACGTACCGCGGGTCGGTCTACGGTACCGCGATGGCAGCGACAGCGACCGAGGACCCGACGACCGACGCGTGGATCGAGGCGATCGCGGATCGGGCCATTGCGCTCACGAACGAGACCGCGACGCCGCACGGACGCGACTCCGCTGGTGGCGACTACGAACCGATCGTGAGTACCTTTGGGATCGCCCTGCGAACGCTCGCGTGGCCAGCGAACGGCACCGGACCGAATCACGCCGCGCTCGCCTGTGTCGACCAGGTCCTGTACGGGATGATCGACGCGGAGACGATCGCCGAGGAGTCGGGGCTGAATCTGCGCTGTCGCATCTACGGCGAGATATCCGCTCGGATCGTCGACACTGTCGACGACCCGACAACAGCCGACGATGCGCTCGCACCGGTCGCCGCGCTCGTCCAGCAGGCGGCTGCGACCAACGGCGACGGGTTCGCAGCGTTCGTCATCGGCAACAGCTTCGCGGCCACGCTCGGTTCCCTGGCTGACGCGGCGTGTCCACCCGAGGAGGTCTCAATCTGGGTGGACGCACTCGGCTCCCGAGTCAGGGAGTCGATTGCCTTTCTCCAGAACCAGGCCGATAGAGAGACGCTGTTACGGCACGCCTACACCGGCGCGATCGGGTACTGGGGGTATGAGTTCGACTGCTCCGAGGACCGGATCGAACACTGGCTGGTAGCGGTCGGCGCGGACCTCTGTGAAACGGCGACGAGCGCCGACCTCGACGACCCGGTGGCGTTCGTCGCCGATGTCTACGGACAGGCCGTCCGGCGTGTCATGGGCTACCGCGACTTCGACCGTGCGGAACTGTTGTTCGGTGTGTGTGAGCGATTCGTCGACACCGTCGCGGCGTCGGACCTGGCCGACGACGAATGGGAGTGCCGTGCCACGCTCCACGCGGCGGCACTCGCGGCCTTCGCTCGCGTCGAACGGGATTACCCCGACAGCGTCAGCGATGGTCCCTACGGGACCGGACTGCTCCCGGTCTCGGACTCGCCACGATTCGAGGACTGGATCGACCTGTACGACGCGTCCGTGACACGGGGGGCTGCGGCCGAGGCAGCCGACCAGCAGCGGGAACGGTACCTGACGGCGGTCTACCGTGGGGCGCTGTCGACGCAGGTCTACGGGTTCGACGACGAGTTGGAATCCGTGGCCCCGCGACGCGGGGAGCGCGAGCCGCCATCCGCGATCTCGCCACGCCGGGAGGCCATCTGGTCCCAGCAGCTCTCCGACCGAATCGAAGCAATCGCCGCCAGTTCCGACCTGGTCGACGACCCGATCACCTTCCTGCGCGGTGTCTTCGGTGAGGCAGCGGCAAGCTGGGCAGCCGACGGCACAGCGACGGACTCCCGGGAGTGGGTCGGTTCGCTCGTCACCGCCTTCCGGGACTGTCGCTGGGCGGTCGACGGCCCGACGAAGACCGACTGGTTCGACGCATTCGCGGCGGTTGACGGTGCAATCCTACGGGCGGCGCTGACGCGAACGGACGTGGGAGCGCGGACACACGAACGGCTGGTACAAGCGGTTTTTGACCGGATCCAGACTGCCGCTACGGCAGCGGACCACCCACCACACCCCGTCAACTACGTCGGCACCGTGTTCGGAACCGCGCTGGCACTCGCCGTCGAGGCCGACCCCGAGGAAGTCAGATTCGGCGTCACGTCGGTCGTCGCGGCCGCCGAGGACCGGTCGTTCGACTGGGTTGGTCTCGAGCGTCCCGCGCTCCTCGAGCGGGTGTACGGCGAGGCGCTCGCCATCGTCGGTCGCACTCGATCTGCCGAGCCGAACACTGACGAGTGGCTTGCAGTCGTGACGGACCGACTCGACGCGACCGCAACGCAGGAACTGTCCGACTCACCCTCGGGGTTCGTCGCGGGTGTCTTGACACGCGCCTACGTTCACGCGGTCGAGGACGGGGCCGATGCGTGGCGTCGCCGTCTGGACTCGGAACTCCGGGCGTACGCCGCGGGGGCTCACGTCGAGGACCCGGCAGCGTTCCTCGAAGAAGTGTACGCCGACATCGTCGTCGCGGGAACCACGACGGGCCAGCCAGCCGCCGAGGTCGAGGCGTGTGTCGCGGCGGTGTATCAGTCCATCGAGAACACAAGCGAGACGGCTAGCCTCCGAGCCGACGACCAACCGGTAGGAACGTTCTCACGTGTCGTCAACACGCTTGCCGCGGAAAACCCTCGTGCCCAAGCAGACCACACCTACCTGTTCGGCCAAGCACTCCGCGCAGTCGGCGGTGCGGAACTCGAAACGGCCGTCTTCGCCGCTGCCGGCGGCGACTCGCCCTTGGACGATGCGGGGAGGGACGATTGATTGCAGCCATGGCAACCTACGACGTCATCTCCAGCCCAGACCCAAACCCCAACGTTCCCCACGACCCCAACTGGCCCAGAGTGGTCAAGATATCCGTCGAGGCCGAGGAGGGACATCTGCTCCAGGGGAAAGGCCACGGCCTGGGCGGTTCGTTCTACAGCTTCGACGAGTTCAGTGTCTCCGAGCGAGCGGACCTGTTCGACGGGTGGGACGCCAACTGGCTGGTCGAGGCACTGTCGGCACAGGCGGCACTTGCAGCCATCGACGAAGCCGCGTTCGTGGAGACGTTGCAACAGCACGTCCGGGTCCGGACCGAAGAGCGTTGACCGCGTGACACCCTAGTCTCGGCTGTCGTCCTTGTCCGGACGGACTGCTGGTGTGATTTGCCTGCCTTCGTAGGTGGAACTGTCGGCGCTGAATCGCTCGATCAGGTCGGCAATCGAGATTTCGCCATCTTCGAGAGCCACGACCTCGGTGTCAGTCAGCCGCACGGAGACATCCCACATCACCGCCCTACCGAACAGGAAAGTGAGAATCCACTCGCCGTCGCTCTCCAACAGGATGTAGGAATATGGCTCCCGGGCAAGCACTCGCATCAGGTGCCCACTCGTGCTTACGACGTGAAAACCTACGGTGTTACTAACCGAATGCGGAGCAGGACGTAAAAGCATGGATGGGGACAAAGGCGGGTGGCGATAACAGACGACTCGAGGGTGCAGTGGTGGAGCCGCCTCGGTTCGGAGCGTGAACGACTCGTTACGGATGCGGCGCTGGTCCCCGACGGTAGCCTGTATGCGGTCGGCTGGTCCGACGTGTGCGACCGCACTGACGAGGGGTTCAGAGGCTTCTTCCAGCGGATTCGGCCGGATAAAATCGTCGGGTGGGAGTACTTCTTCGATGCGAACGACGAACGGAGTGAGCCGCAAGCAAGCGACGGACGGAAAGCGACGAGCGGGACGATCGTTGCGTGCACAGCAAAAAAGATCCCCTCAGGTGGCCACGTCGGAAATCAGGAAGCTAACCCTTGTTGCATCTCGAGACAACACCCTCCACCGGAGACAGAACTGGTTTCGGGCCCGGGCCACGTTATCCAGAGTTGCCCGCTCGGCACTCAGTAGGCTGTAGTGCTGCCGCGGATTCGCCTACCCCGTGGTGAGCCATCGCTGTCCGGACTCCAGGGACACCTCACACCACGGAATCAAAACAGATTCCAGTGCGACGTCGAACGAATCGGGGCCCAAGCGCTCTAGGTCAACTCGTCGGAAGCCGCGCCACGCCACCGCGGTCACGGTAAGAGACGTACAGCGCGCCAGCAGCCGTCGTCACACCGATCCGGGAAGTCTCGGGATCGTACCGCCACCGACGTTTCCCGGTCGCAGGGTCGTAGGCGGCAAGCTCGTTGTCGCTGGCCGCAAAGAGGATCACACCGGCACGGCCGAGTGCCTCGACTCTCCCGCCGATCGCGATGTCAGTTGTCGTCTGCCACCGCCGGGTCCCATCGAGGTCAAAGGCGTCTAGCCGGATTAGAATGCCACCGTCGGGGTCGTCGACCGAACTCGCAGCGAACACACCGTGTGAGGTCGCCGTCACCGTCTCGAGTTCGTATCCGACGGTCCGGCGCCACCGTACGGTTCCCCCATCGCGCTCGATGGCAACCAGCTCGTCCGAGCGATCATCACGGCGGACACGCACGTAGACGTGGTCGCCGAGCCAGACTGGCAGCCCAACGTAGCTAGTCACGTCGCCGTCCACCACGGTTCGCCACAGGACGTGCCCATCGCGGACCCGACGCATCCGCACGGTAGAATCGTGGACCGTCACGATCCGGTCGCCAGCAGCCACGACCGAGGGGTAGCCAGTACGAGGTGTCGACTTCCACAGCACCTCGCCGGTCGCCGGAGCGAGCGTCACCAGCTTCGTGTCGTCATCCGAGTTCGTGACGAGGAAGAGACAGGCCGAGTCACTGAGTGTAGGGTACGGATACGCTCGACCGGGCCGCTGAAAGCGACGTGTGCCGTCGCTCGCATCGTAGCCGGTGACTACACCGCCGTCCGGATGGATGGCGACCAACAGCGAGCCGTGTCGACCGAGCCACCCGTTCCGGACTTGTCCTTCCACGTGCCACAGTCGCTCCCCCGACAGCCCGACCGTGTAGAGGTCACCGTCGGTGCTGTAGACGTGGACCGGGCCACCCGATGACGGGACAGCCGGTTGCGCCTCGATGGGCCCACCGGTTTCGACGGAGAGGATCCGTTCCCCGTCGGCCGTGAACCCGTGAAGGCGTTTGTCCTGTCCACCGACGACGACGTGATCGTCGGTCGCCGACGGTGGGCCTGCCGCCGTTGCTGTCGAGAAGTCATGCTCCCAGAGGGGTTGGACGCCAGGCAGCACCGACGACAGACTGCACCCTGCTAGGGCGAGCGTGCCCGCCGAGGCGAGCGATGCGAGCGCCTGTCGGCGCGACCAGTTCCGGCTGTCCCGCCGCTCGGCCGCGTGCCGCGACGGACCGTGCTTGTCGGCAGCGGTGTCGGCGTCACGCATCGGTGATCGCCTCCGGAGCGATCCGCGTCAAACCGTGCATTTGTCCCAGATAGACCGTCTCACCGGCCGCCTGTGCCCACTCGATGCTGCCGCCATCGAACGACTTATCATCGAATCTGACTTCCCGGATGCGTGTACCGTCCTGCTCGTGGATATAGAGGACAGTCGGGTCGAACGGGATGGTGCCGCTCGAGCCACGGAGATGGTGCGTCCCGCCGACCAGCGTCACCAGGCGGTCGCCGACCTGCATCGGCCCGTGGGTCACGGCGTTCCCGAGGTCATCGCGCCACAACTGCTGGCTCGAGGCCGGGTCGAACGCCCGGAGGGTGTAGTCCGCGCCGCCGACGTACACCCGATCGGCGGTCGCCAACGGCCGTGCGAATACGGTGTTGGCCAGCGAGCCGCGCCAGGCGACTGTGCCGGTCGCGGTCTCCAGCGCCAGCAGTTCCTCGGTGGCGGCGCCGAGGTATGCGGTCCCGGCAGTAGCCCCAACGGCCGACAGCGGACCGCCAAGATTCCGTGTCCATCCGACTTCGCCAGTCCGCTCGAGGAAAAGCACACGACCGTTGGATGGGGAACGGTTCCCTATCGAGGAGACCAGCGCAACCCGTGACGCCGCCAACGAGACTGGCGACTGTGCCGAGGGCCGCACGACGCGTCATGGAGGGCATTTGTTCACCGTTGCGACGGCGGTAGTATCAGTCTTGATGTTTGGGCGACAAATGGTGCAGGTCGAGGCCATAACAGCACTCTCTACCTGCCCGTGCTCGCACCGTCGTGGGTATCCTATCAGGTGGGTGCGAAAGGCAACGCACGCCCGGAATAGACGGTTTGGGGACCGAGGTGTTCCCAGAACGAGCGTCGGACGACCGGTATCCGAAAGCGGATCGGCTCCCAGTTACTGTCGCCGCGTTCCAACTCATCGAACACGCTCACCGCACTGCCTCCATCTCGTCAGTTTTCAACCATTCAGTGTTTGTCAATTTAGCGGCTCGACGTGTGGATTTCGCGTCTCCTATCGGACCGAGACACCGTTCTGCCTCACTGCATCGGCGATCCACTGCGGGTGCATGGATAGCATCCCATCCGGAAGCTCGTCCGTATCGAAAAATTCGACCTCGAGCGCCTCATCTCGATCGGCTTCGAGCGTGCCGGCCTCGATGGTACACTGGAAACAAGTCGTTACGAAGTGAACCGTCTCACCGTCGGGGTACGAGAACACCTGCTGCTTCGGGTGAGAGTAGACTCCGGTGAGGTGATCGACCGCGACCTGGAGCCCCGTTTCCTCCCGTACCTCGCGTATGATCGCCTCGTCGACCGCCTCACCTCGTTCGACTGCGCCCGTTGGGAGGGCCCATTGCTGCCTGTCGGCTCGTTTCAACAACAAAACCTCGTTTGTACTGTTCAACACAACCGCACCGACTCCGGGACGAATCGTATCCGGCCACGAGTACTGGGGTGTCTCCCAGGGCGTCACGGGCGTCGAAAACAAATCCGCAAGCGTCGTGATCGTCGCATCGGGGTCGGAAAAATCCCGGACCGAGGTTGGGACTGGGTCCGCGTCGGTAACGAGGATGCCCGTGAGTCCCGCACGGTGAGCCCCGAGAACGTCCGTCGTGGGAGTATCACCGATCACCACTGCTTCTCGCTCAGTCGGTATCCCTTGGAGCGCCATCTCGAACAGCAGCGGTTCGGGTTTGCCAACGACCAC
The DNA here is from genome assembly GCF_000731985.1 of Natrinema altunense. GTDB lineage: Archaea > Halobacteriota > Halobacteria > Halobacteriales > Natrialbaceae > Natrinema > Natrinema altunense. The sequence goes on along the minus strand of NZ_JNCS01000012.1, from coordinate 40,343 downwards.
GGGTGATGTACCGGCCGCTGTTTCTACCGCGCGGACGATTGCCCCAGCCCCCGGTGCAGGGCCGTCAGGTGTCGGAAACGAACCGTCGGGATTCGTTCCGACGAACAGTGCGCCTCGCTCGATGTGTCTCGCGGCCCGTCGGATATCCGAATACGCCGTCTGCTCATCGGCTCCGACGACGATCGCGTCCGGTGAGTCATCGGTGACAGTAATCCCCTGCTGACGAAGTTCCGTGCGCAGCCCCTCACTCCCGACGACCGCCGCCGTCGAAATGCCCTCACGACGGAGATACGTCGCCGTCGCCGACGCTGCGGTGATGATCTCGTTCTCGTCCGCTTCGATCCCGAGTTCGCGGAGGTCGGCGACGACTGCCTCCCGCGTCGGTCGTGGATCGTTCGTGAGAAACCGGATTCGCTTGTCGCGTTCGAAGAGTCGATTGACGGTCGTGACTGCCTCCGGGAGCGCATCGTTGCCGGAATAAATCACGCCGTCGAGATCGAACAAAAACGTCTCGAACTGGTCGGCAATCACCATGACTATGGAGTAGTATTATTGACTTATATCCGTTTCCGTCGTCCGAAACACCGTCCCCGATGTGACTGTAAATAGCACGCCCGAACCGACCACGAAGACGAGGGCGAGTAGGGCAAGCATCAGGAGTGGACTGACCGTATCAGCCAGGACACCACCCACGGCGCGGAACGCGATCGCAGCGACGCCGCCGCCCATCGAGACGACGCTGAGAACAGTCGCTCGCCGCCGGTTGCGCGTCCGATCGTTGACGATACGGCTCTGGAACGTCTGGCTGACGTGCCAGATAGCTTCCATTCCAACGAACGCTGGGACGGTCGCGGCTGGGACCAGAGGGAGGATCACGAGGCTTCCAGCTAGTAGAAGCGGTCCTAAGAGAAACCAACGGCGGACCCCGAGGGTTTGCTCGATCCGACTGGTGAGAGCGCTCGCGCCAGCAGCAACGATATTGAAACACGCATACAATGCTCCAACTGCGGCAACGGGGAGCCCAACCTGATCGCCGACGACGATCGGCTGAACGAACGTCCGGGTAACCTCGACGAGGCCGAACAGGAGAACCGTGTATCCGACGAAACCCCGTATCCCTGGCCGTTCGAACGCCGCCGTCAGTTCTTGGCGCGTCGTCGAGAAGCGCCATGACTCCGACCGAGAGTGCTCTTGGCCGTCGGAGACCGTCGGAAACGACAACACGACGGCTGCGTTGACGGCTAATAAACCGGCAATAAGGAAGAACGGAGCGACGAGTGATTTCGTATAAAGGACTCCCCCGATGGCTGCAGTTATGGCAGTTGCGGCCAATTTGACTGCTCGCCCACGGCCGCGGACATGGGTGTAGGCATCGGCAATGCCAGACCGGCCGAGTGCACTGTACAGCCAGGCATCGGCCGTCCCGGAACGAAACGTGATCCCGACTGCCCATGCGGTAAGTGCCAGCGCGAACGAGAGCAAAGTGCGAGCGAACGCGAGTCCGCCGACCCCGCCAGCCGTTACGAGTGCAGCGATGAACAGACTCCGCCGTCGGCCGATTCGATCACCGATATACCCGGTCGGTATCTCTGCGAGCACAAGCACTGCCCAATATAACGCACCGAGAAAGCCGATATCCGTGTAGGAGAGTCCACGAGCCTGTAGAACGAGAACCCAGACTGGAGCGATGAGTCCCTGTGTTTCGGTGAGCGAATAGAGATAATATCGCCACCGAACCTCTTGCAATTGCATCCGAGTGTTCTTTCTCAGGTGACGTATTATGATTGGCGACCTAACACGGGTCGAAGGACTAACTGAGAGAACTATGACCGGTTCCCGAGAGGATATGAATCGAGAACAACGAGACGCTATACCAATAGCACGGAACTTACCAGCAATGCAATCACGATCCCCGTCAGGAACGCGGAGACTGTGCGCATTGTAACGTACTGCGACACCTGCTCGACGCGTTTTTCGTGGGCGCTTGTTTCGATACCGAACTCTTGTTCGGCACACGTTAGGCACCACTGCTCAACCACCGGAGACGCTGAATCTGTACCAGTGACTCCGACATGGGGTCGGGGGTCTGACCACTCCCCAACAGTCGCACCAACAACGACGTCCACGGTCGCAGCTTCGTAGACTTCGCGATCGCAGTATGGCGACTCGCACCGAATCGTCGCTGTACTCGCGTCTTCGCCGGGCAGTGCCTCCTCACTCGCCAGCCGTTGGATCTCTTTGCTCACTGGTTTTCAGCTCGATTGTCTCGAGGAAGGCTTTTTCGTCGATTTCGTCGTTCACGTAGGCCCGAAGTGCCGATTCGACTACATACACCTTGACGTTGGATGGGGAGATGATGAGTGTCGTCGGCTCGGTCCCTTCGGTTTCGATCACTTCGGCGTACTCCGTGGCGATATTGTTGTACTCACGTTTGAGCGCATCGCCGCTCGAGGCATCCCCCTGGTAGTCCATCACGATCTCCCCGGACGGCGTGATGAACACGCGGGCATCTGGGTAGAACTCGGTGATATGCGTGTGGAACGCCTCGGCGAGTGGTTGGACAGCCGCCACCTCTTCGGGTGGGTCATCAACGACAGGGCCGTCGGACTCGTTCGTCGGTGTGTGGTTCTGTTGGCCGTCAGTCTTGCTGTCGCCAATCGCCGTACATCCGCCGAAGGGAACAGCGCTGACTGTGGCAAGGAATGCGCGTCGATTCATGAATTGAGTGTGAGAAGGGGCAGTTAGTTTTCGGACTCGTTCTCGTCAACCTCGTCGGTCAGCGTGACCGGTGTCTGGATGTTCTTCGGCTCCTCCGAAACGACATAGAGCCCGTTCCACTCGACGTAATGCCCGTCAGTGGTAAAGAAGAAGATTGCATCTCCATTCGAGCCGTACGATCCGTCCATCTGAGGCGACTCGACGAGCTTCCAGTTAGGCCCACTCGGGCCAGCCGCGCCATTCCCCTCATCGTACTTTGCGTCAGGGACCTTGACGAGTTGGCGGTCGTTGGTCAACTTCGAGTTGACACTCGAGACTTTCCCCTGTGCGGTATAGTATGAGACGACCTTCCCGTCGTGAGACATTAGGTACACGTGATGGACATTATTCCGGTCGTTGAGGTACTTGTAGCGGTCGATTAAATTCTGCCGTTCTAACGAGTTGTCCATCTTGAACGGGGGTTGTGAGCGGATCAACCCCTGCTGGTTGGCTTCCGTCACTCCGATTTCGTAGAGGTAGCTCCCTCCGTAGTCCGTGGATCGCTCGGTGTTCGTATCGCTGGCGAGATCGTCAGCTGACTCGTCGCCCGACGATGTATCGTTTCCAAAGACACCACAGCCCGCAAGGGTGACCATTCCGACGACCGCGAAGATCAGGATGAGTTGTTTCTTATTCATAGATTAACTTTCGACTTTATCAGGTAGTCCGTCGCACTGTTTCGCTTCGGGTGGGCTCCCATTGATCGAGTTTCCGTTGGGGCCGGTGTCGACAGGCTGCTCGGCGTCACCACTTCCCGGTGGCCCCTGTATCGCGAACCGATCATCGACTTTATACGGCAGATGGCATTTGAACAGCTCTTTATTGGCCATATCCGACTGTGCGTTGTAGTCTGCGACCAACTGCTCGAGTTGGTTCTGGTTGCCGGTGATTCGTTCGTGTATCCGTCCGTGGCGCGTCTCTGCGGTCCGACTCCAGTTGTTCGGATCGTCACCGTAGGTCTCGTGGAACGACTCGTCTTCGTCGTAGGCGTTCTCGACTTGGTTCCGCTGTGCTTCGATGTCGTGGTACATCTGGCGGAACTCTTCGTACTGCTGGATCGCGTTCTCGGCGTCGTACGTCTGTTCGACTGTTTCCTGACCAGCGTCTCGTTGCTCGAACCACGGGAGGAACGGGAACCATATGTACGAAATGACATTCAACACGATAAAAAATGCCAATATAGCGGCTATGATCCCCACCCAGTTTCGTCCCTGACTATTTTTCTTACTCATATTTCGTGAGGGTTCAATCGGTTTTATCTTTCCGCCTATACTGCACCATATGGAGCAACATGTTATAATTTTCCTTTTGGAGCAAAGAATAAAGACAATGCACCACATGATTCATATTTAAGGATAGGCGACTCACAATGTGATAGTGTGCCAAGAGAGCCGGAAGCACCAACGCCCCAGCAGGTACTCCAAGAGATGAATCCCTGTGAGCCGTATACCGTCTCTGATCTTGTCGACCGATTTGAGGACGCGTCGCGGTGGACGATTCAGCGGCGGCTCGAGACGCTTGTCGAGAAGGGTGACGCTTCCAAAAAGAAGCACACGAAGAATCGTGTTTCGTACTGGATTCCTCAATAGCTGCGTTTCCACGGTGACCCACGACGGCGTCACCGTCCGCTCGTTCGCCCACGATTCTTCTAAACCTGCCGCATAGCTTTCGCTGAGCAGGTCTGCGAGCCTCAATCAACTCACCGTTACGACCGACTCACTTCTCAAACTGGTTCAACTGGACAGTGCGAGAAACGCCAATTCAACAACCGCTGAACAGGGTTACAGAGCTACGTCTACTGCTGGAACCAGCCACTCCAAGCGGTGCCGCGAGATCACGCACAAAATATTTATCCACCAAATCTGGAAATATTGTATGCAACGACGACGGGTCCTCTGTCTACTCGGTTCTAGTAGTGTTCTCGGCACAGTCGGCTGTTTGAGTGGTACTGAGCCTGAACCGGCAGGACGGGACACTGAATCGGACCCCACAACGACCGCACCGCAGTCGTCGGCAGCCACGTCACCCACGACGAACTCCTCGCGTGTTCGCCAGTGGGCGACAGAAGCCGACTCGAGAGACCCTGTGCGTCCCGACGGCGAGCCGGTCAGTGTCGACCGGACCATTACTGACGACCCGGGCTACGAACAGGACAATGTGGAACACTTCCCACAAAACAAAACTGTTCGATATGTGAGTCACATGAGCGGCGGCGAGCCCGCCGCGTACGATACCTGGTCGTTCGAGGAGTGGGGCCGGATTGAAAGCGCCGAGGTGGGCGCGACTCGAGCGCGGACGGTAACGGCCCGCAGACTCGGCGTGGAGGAAGTCGGAAGTGGTATGTCGAGTCCGCCGGACGAGGCAGAGACCGAAGGACTTGTTATTACGGTCCAGATCTCGAAGACACTCAGCCGCGATGGTGAGGTCGTAAGTTGGCCTGTGGCAACGTTTCCGGACCTCAAAGGGGCGGCACCGCGCTCGGTCGATGTGACACTGTCAATCGAGGGCGACACCTTCTCCCGACCGGTACCGGTGTACGTAAGCTACAGTGTTATGCACTACGATTAACAGACTCGTACGCGGCTCTACTGGCTTCGATCTCTCCCGAATCGGTAGATGACTCCCGGAGAACGACGTGAGTGGAAGGAAGCGGACCGGGACTGATCCCATACCGGAAGTCCTGTTTGGATTTCATGCTATGTGTATACTAACTGTCTTTTGCGTATCTTGTACGCGCCTGGAGCGGGATAATATCGCTGTAGAAATAACCGAATATCGGAGAGTACTTGTCAACAATTAGTTAATGGCGTATCTTTGTCAACATAATACCGAGTCGGTCACCTCGTATCCGCCGAGAAGACCAGCCTCAACTTCTACGTGGACCGGGGCAGAGTGACGACAGCGAGGAGGGATCGATCAGACCGTCCGGTCACGACTGTACTGTGGACCCGAACTGTACCGGATAGTCTCCAGAAGTCGACAAGAATGGGCCCCAGCATCCAGCGAATCGGAGGACGGGTTGGACACGGGACGATCGCGGCTGGGCTCTTCGATCGGTGTGACAGCATGGATCTGTCTCCGAGTAGAGTTTGTCATATACAAACCTATATGCCGCGATGAGAACATAAACGACATGCACGCCGACGACTCGGCCGGGTCCCCCCGCCGCATCAAATCCATTCAGACAGCGAGTGCCATTCTGGAAGCGATACAATATCTCGAGGAACCGACGTTTACCGATATTTGTAACGAGGTCGATATTTCGAAGGGGACGGTCCACACGTATCTCGAGACGCTGGAGAACGAAGGGTTCATCGCGAAATCGGGGACGGAGTATCAGCTCGGGGTGCGGCTGGTGACGATGGGGGAGAGCGTCCGAAATCAGACCGACATCTACCGCGCAGGGCAAGACGAAGTGGAAAAACTCGCGGAGAAGACGGGTGAGTGGGTCCATCTCACGGTCGAGTGCCAGGGACAGGAAGTAACGCTCTACGAAAGTAGCGGCGACAGGGCGATCGCGATGGATTACCACCTTCGAATGCGGGAGTCGCCGCAGTACCTGTACCACACGGCGGCCGGAAAGGCGATGCTCGCGTGTTTCGACCGAGACCGGGTCCGGGAGATCGTCGACCAACAGGGGTTCGTCCAACGAACCGAAAAGACGATCACCGATCTCGAAACGCTGTTCGACGAACTCGATCAGATCCAGGCCCAGGGGTACGCGGTCAACGACGAAGAGGAAGTTCGGGGCATGCGCTCCGTCGGAACCGCGATCACGGGACCCGACGCCACCGTCCGCGGGGCGATCAGCGTAACAGCACCGACCAGTCGCCTCTCCGGGGACTACTTCGAATCCGAGATCCCCGAATTAGTAATGGAAGCAGCCAATATCATCGAGGTGAACCTCGAGACGGCTGGCGTCCAGAAGCCACGCTAAGTGCGGGTATCGAGTCGAAAACGGGGTTCTCGTGGATCGGCGTCGGCAATCACGCCGTGAAACGCGTATTCGATCGTCGACCGATCGCCCTATGGCCAGAGTCCGCGGGCCTCCTTTGCCTCGCCGATGCGGTTGAGCGCCACGACGTACGCCGCATCCCGCCAGCTCAGGCCCCGTGCATCGACTTCCGCTTTCACGTCGGTCCACGCGTCGAGCATCGCCGACTCGAGTTCGTCGTTGACCCGCTCTTTGGACCACGTGCGGCGGTTGATATCCTGGAGCCACTCGAAGTAGGAGACGGTGACGCCGCCGGCATTCGCGAGGATGTCAGGAATAACGTGTTTACCGCGCTCGTTCAGGATCGTGTCCGCGGACGAAGTAGTCGGGCCGTTTGCGCCCTCGACGATGATGTCGGCCTGGATTCGATCCGCGTTGTCAGCCGTGATGACGTTCCCGATGGCGGCCGGGATGAGAACGTCCACGTCCAGTTCGAGGAGTTCCTCGTTGGAAACCGTGTTCGAACTGTCGTAACGCATCACGCCCTCGGGCTCCTCCTTGTGGGACGGAACGTCCTGTGTCTTCAGGCCGTCCGGGTCGTACAGACCGCCGTTGACGTCGCTGACGGCGACGATGTCCGCACCCCACTCGTCGAGCAGGCGGGCGGCGTTCGCACCGACGCTCCCGTACCCTTGGACCGCGATCGACACGTCGTCGAGGCTCTCGTCGTAGTACTCGATCGCTTCGCGCGCGACGATGGCGACGCTCCGCCCGGGTGCTTCCTCGCGACCGTAACTCCCGCCGATGACGGGCGGTTTGCCGGTGACGACGCCGGGGATCGTTTCCCCCTCCTGCATGCTGTACGCGTCCATGAACCAGGCCATCGTCTGTGCGTCGGTGCCCATATCGGGTGCGGGGATGTCCCTGCTGGGACCAACCTCGTCTCGGATTTCCTCCGCGAACCGTCGGGTCAGGCGTTCTTTCTCGTCGTCGCTGAGTTCCTTCGGATCGACGACGATACCCCCTTTCCCGCCGCCGAACGGGATATCCATCACGGCACATTTCCACGTCATCCACATCGCGAGGCCGACGCACTCGTCGGCGTTCACCTCGGGGTGATAGCGGAGCCCGCCCTTGTAGGGGCCGCGAACGTCGTCGTGCTGTGCTCGATAGCCCGTAAAGACGTCGACGGAGCCGTCGTCCCGCTCGAGCGGAATGGAGACTTCGACGACTCTGGTCGGGTGTTTGAGGCGTTCGATGACGCCGTCGTCGACATCGGTCCGGCCCGCAGCGGTACGGAGCTGCCGGCGAGCCGTTTCGAGGGGTGATTCTGTCGTCGATTCGCCGTCCGATTCGGAGTGGGTAGTCTGCTTCTGTGTCATTGTTGAAGTCGGGTGGTGGTGTCGAGCATCGTGATCATCCGGCGACGGGCGTCGCGAGCGCGTGGGCACGTGCCCGGATCGTGCCGATGGAGCCGCGCGATCATCAACTGGCTACTCGATTACGATTCGACGTGGTCGATCGCGTCGTCGAGGAGGTCGACGGCGATGTCGAGTTCGCGCTCGCGAACGTCGAGGGGTGGGAGCAGGCGGAGCGTCTTTTGCCCACAGCCCAGCGTCAGTAGCCCTCGCTGGAGGGCAGCGTCGACGACCGCCTCCCGACGATCTTTCGTATCGAACTCGACCGCGGTCATCAGACCGAGTCCGCGAACGTCGACGATCGTCTCGGGGTGATCGTCCTGAAGCTCCTCGAGCTGTCCCAGGAACCGCTCGCCGACCTGCGTCGCGTGGCTGAGGAGGTCGTGTTCCTGTATGGCCGCGACCGTGAGCGTTCCCTGAATCGAGGAGAGGATATCACCGGCACCCCACGTCGAGGAGATACGGCTCTTTTTATCGGGGAAGATATCCGCGGACGAGATCGTCGCGCCGACGCGAAGCGCTTTGGCGCTCGTGATGACGTCGGGCTCGAAGTCGAAGTGGTCCGACGCCCACATCTCACCGGTCCGGCCGACCCCGGACTGGATCTCGTCGGCGATGAGCGGGATGTCGTGTTCGGCACAGAGGTCGTTGACCGCACGCATGAACTCGGCGTCGGGAACCTGATACCCGCCTTCGCCCTGGACCGGCTCGAGGATGAGGAAGGCGACCTGTTCCGGCGGGATGTGACCGTGTTTGGGGTCCAGTTTCTCGCGGAGGCGTTCGACGCCGGCCATGCTGTGGGGGACGTCGTGGATGCCGCTGAGCTCGGGGAAGTCGCGGCGATGGACGGATTTCGACCGGTTCAGCGAGAGCGTCCCGAGCGTGCGCCCGTGGAACGCGCCTTCGAACGTGAGTCCGTATTTGGGCTGCTCGCAGTTGTCGTAACAGATCTTCATCGCGTTCTCGACCGCCTCGGCCCCGGAGTTCGACAGGAAGACCGTATCCATCCCGTACTGCTCGGTGATGTCCGTCAACGTGTCCATGAGATGAGCGGGGCCGGGGAGTTCCGTGTCTTCCGGCGTTCCGCCAGTGCTGACGTAGAAGTCCTGTCCCGCGATTTTCAGCGGATCGACGAGGTCGAACTCCCGCAGCTTGTCCATCAGTTTCGGGTTGTTGTAGCCGAGCGGGGCGGCGGCGACGTGACTCGTAAAGTCGAGCAGAACGTTGCCGTCGGGATCGGTACAGAACGGACCGACCGCATCTTCGGTGATGTCCCAGACGAAATCATAGACGTACGTGCTCGTTGCTGCCGCCTCGCTGTGAAACTCGACCCACTCCTGGGCCTTTGGTCCCGGTAATTTTTGGACTGTTGGCTCAGCTTTTTCTCGCTGCATACACTGTCCTGTCCGCTACCACGATATAAATATTTCGTACAATACCCGCGTGTCGACGCGGGGGAAACGGCAATGGATATTTGAGATTATCAAAACGACTCGGACGTAAGCATCTGTCGGTCGTCGATCACTACGGTCCGGAACGAAGGACATCCGTTACAAACATATGCATGTATAAGTTCGGGCGAGTGGGCTTATCACCCCACCACAACAACACGACTACGGGTGGAAATCGACGGTCACCGGAGGGAATCCCTTTGACAGTCACGAACGGGTCCGTACGCGGATCGACGCGGAACGAATGATACCGTCGAGCGATGATTGTGGCTCCGTCCGTCCGTATTCGTTCGGGTCGGCGTAGCACGGTTCCAGTCACCGGATCAATCGTTCGGCCCGCGACTGATCCGGGTCCAGTAACAGGTGTCACACCGTGTCATCGGCTCGGTGGTGCCGAGAGTAATTCCACGAACCGTGCGGAACGGTTCCAGAGTAGATGTCAGCCGCTGTACCTCACTGCGCACCTGCTGGCGTGAGGACTGGGTGATCGGCGTACCACACGTTTCGGAGGATAGTCCAAACCCACTTTTCCATCGGTTCACGGTTGTACGACCCGCCAGGATACCGATATACGTCCCGTTTACCCCCGTGCCGATCGAATGCCGTCGCTGATCGCAGCCCGTTCGAACTAGCGCTTACACCGCGAGGCGTCCCGAGCAGTGTTCTCCCCTGCCCACGAACGAACTACAGCGAAGGTGCGACTGCTATCCGCGATAGCAGAACGCGACTCGAAACGCGGACTCGAGCAGGCGGTCCCGGACCCGGGTTCGCGTATATCAAACAGACGAGCCGGCCATACTGCACGAACCCTCGACGGATGCGACCGTGAATCAAACGGCCGATTACACATATATGATTGTAACAGGAGCGTGTAAACAAGCCGGATTCTCCCGTATCGAAGCGGGGCCGGGAAGACGGCGAGTAGGAGTCACCGCTCTCGATAGGCCCGGCGGCGCAACGGATTGTGAGGGTATCGGAGAGTCCGGAAGCGTTCCGAAACGAACTGACAGCCGTTTCCAGATCCGGTCTCCGTCCGTTACGCGACCCGGACTACGCTTTCAGCGCTGGCGGCATCCCTGACTTCCGCCCCGGAGAAAGCAACCGGTAGGAAGTAGAAGACGATCTCCCTCGGGCCGGTTCGAGAACCGATGCAATCGGAACTCGAACGGAAGCGATGGCGAGTTTCCGTGGTCCGCTCGAGCGGGTATCGTCCAGAGCCAAGCGCAACTCCCGCACCGAACGAACGGGACGCGCCAGTCCTTGAGAGCGGGTCTCGAGCTCTCTAAGCGGCCCCTCTCAACCAATATATTTATTCGTTATAGTCAAACTAATCGGCGCTCCATTGTGAGAGATGGTACCACAGTAATAGCCACGGGACGGTCTGCGAGAGCACAAGATACATAAACTATCATTGCAACCGTTGAACCGGCATGCATTGTCAACCCTACCCTTACGCAGCGGCTATACTGACGAGTGAGTCTCGAGGAACGGCTACCTGGACCGCGGAAGCGTCCGCATCTCGCTTGGTTTGTCGCGTCTGAGAACAATGGAATACGATATTCAACTCTTCGAAGATCTCGATCCGGACGCCCGTCCCTCGTTGGGGGAGGCGCTGATACCGGTCGCGGGAATGCTGACGTTCCTTGGTATCGGAATCGGGATATACGGGCTCGATCCGCAGTTCCCCCTGTTTTGGGGTATCACGTTTACCGGGTTGTTTAGTTACTACTGGCTCGGCGTCTCGTGGGACACGCTATACGATGGAATTACCCAAAGCCTCCTCATGGGGCTGCAGGTGGTGTTCATTCTCTTTATCGTGTATGCGCTCATCTCAACGTGGATCCATGCGGGAACGATACCCGCGATGATGTACTACGGGCTGAGTCTACTGACTCCCGCAGTGTTCCTCCCGATGACCGCGGTGATAACCGCCGTTATCACGTTCGCCATCGGATCCTCGTGGACGGCAGCGGGGACGCTCGGCGTCGCCTTCATCGGAATCGGCTCCGGGCTCGGCCTCCCCGCACCGATGACGGCCGGCGCGATTCTCACTGGGGCGTACACGGGTGACAAGCAGTCACCGCTGTCGGACACGACGAACCTCGCAGCAGCCGTCACCAACACCGATCTCTACGATCACATCAACGCGATGCGGAACGGAACGACGCTCGCGTTCGGGATCAGCGTCGTATTGTTCGCGATCCTCGGCCTCCGTGCCTCCGGGTCCATTCCGGCCGATCGAGTCGCCGAGATACAGACGGCACTCGCCGGCACGTACACGATCTCACCGCTCGCGTTCCTCCCGATCGTGGTCACGTTCGCGCTCGCGATATACGGCATTTCCGCGATACCGGCCCTCGGAACGGGGATCTTTGCCGGCGCGGCGACCGCGCTCGTGCTGCAAGACACGGGCTTTGAGCAGATCTGGACGGCGGCCCAGAGCGGTACGAGTCCCGAAACCGGACTCGAGGTCGTCAACGATCTCCTGGCCAGCGGCGGAATGGTCGGCGGATCGTGGGCCGTGACGATCGCCATTTCCGCGCTCGCGCTCGGCGGAATGTTCGAAAGCACCGGTATTATCGCCGTCCTCGCCCACCATCTCGGCCGCCTGAGCCGTAGCGTCGCAAGCCTGACCGGCGTGACTGCGTTCTCGGCCGTGTCGATGAACATCCTCGCCGCGGAGCAGTACGTCAGCATCGTCGTGCCGGGGATCACGCTACGGAACCTGTACGAGGAAAAAGACCTCAAGAGCGAAAACCTCTCCCGAGCCATCGAATCGTCCGGGACGGTGACGAGCGCGCTCGTCCCGTGGAACAGTGGTGCCGTCTTCATGGCGGGAACGCTCGGCGTCAGCACGTTCGAATACGCGCCGTACTATTTCCTCGGCTTTCTCTCGCCCCTGCTACTCATCCTGATGGGGATCACTGGGTGGAACATTACCTACAAGGAAACAGCAGACGCGGAGAGTGCCGCGGTCGAGCACGCCGAGACCGTCCCGGCCGAGCGCGAGTAAGGCTCACCCGGCCGTTCGACGCGGCTCGATATTCTATCCCGACGTATCGCACGTCGTCGAACCCGGTTCGTCCGATCGTCGTCGCCGCCGACTCGAGTGAGAGAGCAGATCACAGGCGGTCGGGACGAACCGCGGCCGCATGGCATCGACCGTGCGAACACTTCCATGGGACAGTCGAATCCCGAACCAACGACAGGTATCGGAGTCGGACATGGCAACCCGTAGTGGGTCGAAGGCACCGGCTCAACGATCGTCGCTCGGCTACGTCTCTCACAACGCGTAACACCCGGACAGCGACACCGCGTCGAGTATCGAATTACCTCGCATCGGAGCAAGCCCGACAATCGAGTGCAGCAGCTCAGTCCAGAATGCACTCGGAACGCGCGTAGGACGATCAGCGTGGGGTCTAGACGGCTCGACAGGACGGCCCGACGCGCGATCCCGGTGTTCGAAAACGGAGACCGATGCGGTCGCTCGTGTGTGGTCCGTCGTCGGACTCGCAGGTGGCAGTCAGACGGTCGCGGCTCGGCTGACGCTCGCGATCGCGTCATCGAGGAGGTCGACGGCGATGTCGAGTTCGCGGTCTCGAACGTCCAGCGGTGGCAGCAGTCGGAGCGTCTTCCGCCCGCAGCCAAGCGTTAACAGGCCGCGCTCGAGCGCAGCCTCCATGACCGCTTCGCGTTGGTCGGCGGTCTCGAACTCGACGGCGGCCATGAGTCCGAGGCCGCGTACGTCCTCGAGAGCCTGGTACTCGTCCTGAAGGGGTGCGAGGCGATCGAGGAGTCCCTTGCCCTGTCGGTCGGCGTGATCGAGCAAGTCGTGGTCCTCGATTGCGGCGAGGGTAAGCGAGCCCTGAATCGACGCCAGGATATCGCCGGCACCCCACGTCGAGGAGATGCGCGCTTTCTCGTCGGGGAACAGTTCCGACCGCGAGATCGTCGCGCCGACGCGAAGCGCTTTGGCGCTCGTGATGACGTCCGGCTCGAAGTCGAAGTGGTCCGACGCCCACATTTTCCCGGTGCGACCGACGCCCGACTGGATCTCGTCGGCGATGAGCGGGATGTCGTGTTCGGTACAGAGGTCGTTGACGGCGCGCATGAACTCGGCGTCGGGAACCCGGTAGCCGCCTTCGCCCTGGACCGGCTCGAGGATGAGGAAGGCGACCTGTTCCGGCGGGATGTGACCGTGTTTGGGGTCCAGTTTTTCGCGGAGGCGTTCGACGCCGGCCATACTGTGTGGTACGTCGTGGATGCCGCTGAGTTCGGGGAAGTCGCGGCGATGGACGGACTTCGACCGGTTCAGCGAGAGTGCACCGAGCGTGCGTCCGTGGAACGCGCCCTCGAACGTGAGTCCGTATTTGGGCTGCTCGCAGTTATCGTAACAGATCTTCATCGCGTTCTCGACCGCCTCAGCCCCGGAGTTCGACAGGAAGACCGTGTCCATGTCGTATTTGGCGGTGATCTCGGTCAGCTTGTTCATCAGGTGGCTCTGTGCCGGAAGTTCGGCTTCGTCGGGCGTGCCACCGGTGCTAACGTAGAAATCCTGCCCGGCGATCTTCAGCGGGTCCACGAGGTCGAACTCGCGGAGGTCGTCCATGATCTTCGGGTTGTTGTAGCCGAGCGGGGCGGCGGCGACGTGGCTCGTGAAATCCAGGAGCACGTTCCCGTCCGCGTCCGTACAGAACGGCCCCACGGCGTCTTCGGTGATGTCCCAGACGAAATCGTAGACGTACGTGCTCGTGGCCGCCGACTGATGATGGAGATCGACCCATTCCGTCGCGGTTGGACCTGGCAGTTGCTGTACGGCTGGCTCCGCTGTTTCACGTTGCATACTCACACGCACGGAGACGAGTGTCTTAAAACTCGGGGTTTCAACAAAATAGTGGTTCGTGAGTGATGCCGTGTAACCGGCAGGTGGGCCGCTCCGAGGGGTATTCGCTACGCTGTGCCGGTCATCTCTAGCAGTAACAGGTGCACCAGTAGAACGGCTACCGAAGCATTACGCGATTTGTTTCCCGAGGAGACTGGCGGCGAGTTCAGCCGCGACTTCCGCGGTGCGGTTATCCCGGTCGAGAATCGGGTTCACTTCGACGATATCGGCCGAGCGAAGCAGCCCCGCGTCGCGGTCTCGATTGGCAACGCACTCGAGTGCAGCGTGGGCCTCCCTGTAGTCGACGCCGCCGCGTACGGGGGTCCCAACGCCCGGTGCAACCGTCGGGTCGAGCCAGTCGAGATCGAGGCTGACGTGAATCCCGTCCACGCCGTCGGTTGCGATATCGAGGGCGTCCTCGACGACGGCCGTGATGCCCCGTTCGTCGATATCGTGCATCGTGAACACGGTAACGTCGCTTTCCTCGAGGGCGAGCCGTTCGGCGTCGTCGAGGCGTCGTGCGCCGACGATAACAGTATTCGACGGATCGACGGTCGGGGTCGCCGTCCAGTCGAGACCGTCGAACTCGCCGTAGCCAGTGAGGGCTGCGAGGGGCATGCCGTGGACGTTACCGCTGGGAGAGGTGTCGGGTGTGTTGTAGTCCCCGTGGGCGTCGAACCAGAGAACCCCGATATCCGCCGCTCGTGCTGCGCCGCGGATGGGTCCCATTGCAGTCGCGTGATCGCCGCCGAGAGCGATCGGCACGTCGCCGTCCGCGATCGTCTCGGCAACCTCGTCCGCGAGTTCGGCGGTCACACCGGCGATCTCGTCGAGATACTTCGCATCGTCCGCCGTATCCGGGGTCTCGCACTGCTCGAGTCGGGGAACACGCAGGTCCCCGAAATCGGTACAACGAACGCCAGCCGTTTCGAGCTCGGCGGCGATATCCGCATACCGGATGGCTCGCGGTCCGATGTCGACGCCGCGCCGATCCGCTCCGAGATCGAGCGGCGCGCCGAGCAGGCGAACGGTTCGAGTCGTCGATCGGTTCGGGTGGTCGGTCCTAGAGTCGGTCGGTGTCGTCATGATGGTGGGAAAGGTCGTCGATGGTGCCGTTTCGTCGGCAGGGTTACAGCCCTCGTGTCCTGCGCGCCGCGACGTCGCAGCAACTCGGAGAGGCATACAGCGGTTCGCCACGAGACATCTCGTTCTCGACCGTTGCCGGGAATCGAACAGGACTCCTCCGCAATCGTCGCGGGCACGCTCGAGCGATCGGCTCCGACGGGTGAGCTGCTGGAGCCACTCGACGTCGCTCGCTGTCACGCCGTCCGCGGTCGCGAACGTATCGGAGACGGCTGACGGTTACGGGTAGCGGATCTCCCGGCGGCGACGAGCGGTGAGACTGCCGGAGACACGTATCAATCACTCGGCTGTTTCGTACCGGTGGTCCAGTAGCAGTTTCCGCACCTCGGTTCCGGTTCACAAGTATCAATGGCAGTACCACATGCTGGACACCGTCGCTGGGAAGTAGCAGGCATGGTTCCGTGTATCGTCACGGTAACTCTACGGCAGCATATATACTCTTCGCAACTCGCGGACCGACGTCGAGACGGGTCAGCCCTCACGCTGTGCGGTCTCGAGGTTGACCTCGATGAGGTTCGCAGTCTCCATGACGATTTCGGGGACAGCAGACCGAAACCGCTCGCCTTGCAGCCGGCTGGCCGGTGCGCTCATGCTCACGGCACCGAAGATGGAGCCGTCGGGAACGCGAATCGGTGCGCCGACGGCACGCATGCCCCGGATCTCTTCTTCGTCGTTGAGCGCGTAGCCGTTCTCCCGCACCGTCTCGAGCGTGTCCCGCAGTTCGGCCTCGTCCGTGATCGTGTTTTCCGTCTGTGCTTCGAGTTCCTGGGCTTCGAGTATTCTGTCTCGACGGTCCGCAGCGAAGTTCGCGAGCATCGCTTTCCCGGCGGCGTTGTGGTGGAGGTACTGCGGTGTCTCGCGCAGACGGAGATGGTAGTCGGTCGCGATCGCGTATTCGCCACGACTCTCGTAGAGGGTGACCTCCCGGGCGCGTTCTTCGGCGACGAGGTGTGCGTATTCCCCGGTGCGTTCGGCGAGTGCGTCGACTTCGTCGTGGCCCGCCATGTACAGGCTGGTCTCGTTTCGCACGTGTTCCGCAACCGTGATGAACTGCAAGCTGAGCCGGTAGACACCGTCTTCCTCCGTAAGGTAGCCGCAGTTGTGAAGCGTCCGGAGATACGTGTGGACCGTCCCCTTCGTCAGATCGACTTCCTCGGCGATCTCCGTGAGCGTCCCCTCGTTGAGTCGTTTAATGACGGCGAGTATTTCATCGATCTTGTGGACCGATTTGATCTCCCGCCGACCGTTCGTTTCCTTTGCGGTACCGAACATAGTCCTTCGTCTATAGCGCCGTCTCATAAACATTTGCATATATCAAACGAGTTTATTCGGGCACGAAACCGATCTCGAGACGGAACCGCGAAAGGGAAAACCGCCGCCGATTCGACTCGCGAGCCCAGTTATTCGTCGGTCGTGATGTCGGCCGACAGTCCCTGAGCCATCTCGATCTCCTTGGAGTTGTTCATCGTCCAGGCGGTGCGCTCGGTGACGGCCTCGATGGCCTCGCGGGCGCTCGGATAGCCGTTGCCCGATTTCTTGACGCCACCGAACGGGAGATGAACCTCCGCACCGATACACGGCAGGTTCGCGTACGCGAGCCCGATATCGGCGTGATCGCGGAAGTAGTTGATCTGTCGGTAATCCTCCGAGATGATCGCTCCCGCCAGCCCGTAGGGCGTGTCGTTGTGCATCTCGACCGCATCCTCGATGTCACCGGAGTACTCGAGGAGGGCGACGTGAGGACCGAAACACTCCTCGTTGAGACAGCGCAGATCGGACTCGTAGTCGATCTCGTAGACGAACGGCCCGACCCAGTGGCCCTCCGCGTGCCCGTCCGGAATCTCGTCCGCTTCGAGTTCGAACCGGTCGACCAGCACGTTCGCGCCTTCCTCGCGGGCGAGTTCGTTGTGGCGGCTGATCTTCTCGACGTGGTCGGCCTCGATCGCCGGCCCCATGAACGTCTCCTCCTCGAGGGGGTCGCCGACGGCGACGTCCTTAGCGATGTCGACGAACCGCTCTTTGAACTCGTCGTAGACGTCCTCGTGGACGATCAGGCGTTCGGAAGAGACACAGCGCTGGCCGGTCGTCTTGAACGAACTCATGACGGCCGCGTGGACGGCGATGTCGAGGTCGGCCTCCTCGGTGACGACGATGCCGTTTTTGCCGCCCATCTCACAGGCCGCGAGCTTGCCGGGTTCGCCGCCGACCTTGCCGGCGATCTCGTGGCCGACTTCGGCCGAGCCCGTAAACAGGACCGTATCGACGCGCTCGTCGTCGGTGATCGCCGCCCCGGCGTCGCCGAACCCTTGGACCATGTTGAAGACGCCGTCGGGAATCCCCGCGTCCTCGAACATCTCGGCGATGATCTGGGCACACCACGGCGTCTGTTCGGCGGGCTTCCAGACGACCGTGTTCCCCTCGACCAGCGCGATGGCCATGTGCCAGAACGGGATCGCGACCGGGAAGTTCCACGGCGTGATACAGCCGATGACCCCACGCGGCTTCCGCCGCATGTACGCATCTTTGCTCGGAATCTCCGACGGCACGACGTCGCCGTGTGGATGGCGCGCGTTGCCCGCCGCCCACTCGACCATGTGCCAGGCTTCGGTCACGTCCGCCTTTCCTTCCGAGATCTCCTTGCCACACTCCTTCGAGACGATCTCCCCGAGTTCCTCGTGGCGCTCTCGCAGTTCGTGGTAGATGTCCCACAGGTACTCCGCGCGATCGATCGCCGACAGTTCCCGCCACTCCTCGAAGGCCTCGTCCGCCGCCTCGAGGGCCGCGTCGACATCTGCCTCCGTGCCGCGCTGGAACGTCGCCAGCGTCTCGCCCGTCGCGGGGCTTTCGCTCTCGAAGGTTTCGGAGCCGGTTCCGTTCGTCCATTCGCCGTTGATGTAGTGGAGATTGGCTCCACTTGCTGTTGATCGACTCACGTTAGACCCTTCTCCTGTGGCCCATATAATTGTTCATCTTTGAGCGAGCGATCCGTGACGCGGTTCGACGAGAAAGAAGGGTTTGAATATATCAAATACACGTTCGAGAGAGCACGGTGACTGCAAGAACGACGTATACAAACGATAGAGCGTGGTAAGCGGTCACTCTTCATCGATAAACGATAACATGACACTGAGTGAATGACAAATATATGCTTGTAACACAGAACGAGACATGCGGTTTGATATTCTGAAATAGACTGGTATCGTGATGGGAATCCGCGGAACACGGCACGACCACGCACGACGGAACCGAACGCCTCGAGTCGGGCCGGAACGTCTCTCAGCGACGGCCGACAACGACGAGTTGCCTACTCGTTGCACACGCGGGGGCATCGACCCCGTACTATTCACCTATCGAGTCCGTGCTATAGTATTTCACCCATGGAAAGACTTATCAAGTGCCATGGTAGAAATGGCCCCATGGGTGAATTCGGGATACTATCCCTCGTACCGCCACTGTTGGCAATCACGTTAGCAGTTACCACGAGGCGCATAATCCTCTCACTGTTCGTTAGCATCTGGTTCGGTGGCGTCATCTACACCGGCGGACTCGGTGTTGGACAGACGTTTAACTGGATCGTCGAAGCCATCATCGCCGATGACGGGTTTCACGCGGAGATCCTCGTATTCACGCTCCTCCTCGGCTCGGGCGTCGCACTGATCTGGCGGCTGGGTGGTGCTATCGCCATTCAGGAGGTGGCGAGCAAGCGCCTCGAAACCAGGCGGAAAGTCGGGGTCGTCGCCTGGCTGTTGGGCATCGCACTGTTCTTCGACGACTATGCAAACACCGCGATCATCGGGAACACGATGCGTGAAACGTCCGACCGAGTCAACATCTCGCGCGAGAAGTTGTCCTATATCGTCGACTCGACGGCCGCTCCCGTCGCGACGATCGGGATTTCGGGATGGGTCGCGTTCCAGTTGTCGATGATCGACGAGGCCTTCAGCAACATCGAAGCCGAAGCGAGTGTCCAGACACCGGACGTCTTCACCGTCTACCTCGAGTCGATCCCGTACAACGCCTATGCGATTCTCGCGATCGTCATGGTCGGCATCATCGTCGTGACACAGCGGGACTACGGTGAAATGCTCACAGCAGAGCGCCGTGCCTGGGAAACGGGCAAGGTCAACGACGACGACGCGGACCCGCTACAGGAAGTCGACGGCCATCTCAGTGACCCGATCACTGACCGGCCCATGCTCCGGACGTTCCTGCTCCCCATCGTGGTCCTGATCGCCGTTACGATCGGCAGCGCGCTCCGGACCGGCTACGGCGGCCAGCCGGTGCTCGAGTCACTGCTCGCGGGCGAGTTCGCGACGTTCGTCCAAACGACGACGACCATTGCCGGCAACGGGTCCTGGACGACCGCACTGGTCTGGGGCTCGTTCGCAATGGTCGCAACGGCGTTCACGATCGGCATCGTATACGACCTGTGTACCGCCGACGAAGGCGTCGATGCGGTCCTCGAAGGGTTCGAGCTCATGCTGACTGCGGTGACGATTCTGATCCTCGCATGGTCGATCAGTACGGTCGCCGATGCGCTGGGGACAGGTGCGTACGTCGCGACGCTGGTCGAAGGCACGATTCCGGTCACGGTGTTCCCCGTTGCCGTCTTCATCACCGCGACGTTCATCTCGTTCACGATGGGATCGTCGTGGGCGACGATGAGTCTGCTGACCCCCGTCGCGCTCTCCGTCGCGTTCGATCTCACTGGCGGGTTCGGACTCGCTCCCGCCATCGTGGGGGCGGTGTTTTCCGGCGCGATCTTCGGGGATCACACGTCACCGATCTCCGACACGACCGTTCTCTCATCGACTTTTACCGGTGCCGACCTCATCGACCACGTCCGGACGCAGGCGTACTATGCGACGACCGTTGCGACCGTGGTCGTCGTCTGCTATCTGCTGTACGGGTTCTTCGGCGTGTCGCCGCTGGTTTTCCTGCCAGTCGGGGTCGTCCTACTCGTCGGACTCGTATACGGGCTGTCGGAATTCGACGCGAATCGAAGAGGGATCGACGCAGGGGCAGTACGACGCGACGTTGACCTGGTCGAACAGGACGCCGACTCCGATCACGGCAAATCGCCGGAGGGGTCCGACTAACGTTCGCGACGATCGTCTCGGTCCCCCGCCATCTTTCGGTATCCCACGGGACTCGGTATCGCTCCGCTCGATTTGGAGCCGACTCGGCCGCTTCCTCACGCCCTATTTCCGGAGGGCTATGCGTAGAAACGAGGGGAGAGAGCCATCTCAGCCGGCAAAGCGGATAGCCGGAATGGGAGATCATAAGTATCTGGTTTACGATGACGGAGTATGGATGTCAACCGGGCAGTGATAGAACGATTGACGAGCAATGGGATCGACACGATGTTCGGTATCCCGGGCAAACAGACGCTCCCGTTGAACGAAGCGATCGGTGCACGTGACGACATCCGGTTTGTAGTCGCACGCCACGAAACCGCAGTGTCCCATCAAGCGTGGGGATACGCGGAAACGAGTGGCACGCCGGCGGCGACGGCTGTCGTCCCCGGGCCGGGCGACATGAACGCAATGAACGGGCTGAAAAACGCACTCAACGATTGTACGCCGCTGGTCCACATCGCCGTCGAGACCGAGCCCGAGGTTCGCGGGGGCGGCGGAATCCACGAGACGCCACCGGACACCTACGATACCGTGGTGAAGGAGAACCTGCTCGTCGAGCGGCCGGAAAGCACGGCCGCGGTCGTCGAAGAAGCCATCGCGATCGCCGAAACGCCGCCGAAGGGGCCGGTCCGGATCGGCATCCCGAAAAACTTCCTGACGATGGACGTCCCCCTGTCGACACCCGGCGAGTACAACCGAGAATACGTCGAGGGCGTCGCCGAACCGGACATCGATGCGGCTGCGACACTGTTGGCCGAGGCGACGGAGCCAGTACTCATCGTCGGCGGTGGCGTCCGTGCCGCGAACGCGAGCGACTCGCTGCGACGGCTAGCCGACCGACTCGAGGCACCCATCGTGACGACGTACAAAGGTAAAGGCGTTCTCCCCGACGATCCCGACGAGTACGTCGCCGGAACGCTCTCCGGCAGTGCGTCCCCCGAGCTCCTCGACTGCCTCGCCACTGCCGACGCCGCGCTGGCGGTCGGGACGGACTTCGACGCGGTCGCGACTCGGACCTGGAGCGTCGAACTGCCCGCGGACCTCGTCCACGTGACGCTCGACGCCGACGATCTCGGGAACGGCTACGATCCCACGGTCGGCATCATCGCCGATGCCGGGGTGGCACTGTCGGAACTCGAGGCCGCGCTCGCGGATCGAGCGGTCCGCGCCAGTGACGGGACGAGGCGGGCGACGGCAGTCCGAGAAGCGACGAGCGACCGTCTCGACCCGCTCCGGGACTCGTCGCCACCGCTGACATCGGTGAGCGCACTCGAGAGCGTCCGGGACGCCGTTCCACGGGACGCGGTCGTCTCCGTCGACGCCGGTGGGTTTCGCGTCTGGGCGCTCAACGTCTTCGAGGCCGCCGGCCCACGGTCGTACGTCAACCCGGGGTCGTGGGCGACGATGGGAACCGGACTGCCGGCGGGGATCGGCGCACAGCTCGCCAATCCCGGCGACGACGTCGTCGTGCTCACCGGCGACGGCGGGCTCATGATGTGCATCCACGAACTCCACACGGCCGTCGCGGAGAACGTTCCGATTACGGTCGTCGTGTTCACGAACGAGGACTACGCGATTATCAGCGATCAGGCGGGGCGAGACTACGATCTCTCCGAGGGCGAGTACAACTGGAGCGACGCGCCGATCTCGTTCACGTCGCTCGCGGAGAGTATGGGAATGCGCAGCGAGCGCGCCGACGACCCAGCCGAGATACGGTCGACGGTCGAGTCCGCAACCGCCGCGGACGAGCCCGTTCTCGTCGAGATCCCCACCGATCCATCGGAGCCACAAGCGAGCGACTGGATGAGTACGGAGTAACGACCCCGACAGGGAACCGGAGGGCTCGTCGTTGGTCCCAACTTACCGCTCCGGTTCGGTTTCAACACCGCACCACGCCAGACCAGCCCGTCCCGTCCGGAACGGTTAGGACGGCAAGTCGGGAGGGGTCGGTCCCGCTAGCAGGTCGCCCCTCGATCTCGTCGGAACTGATACGAGTCGACACGTCGAACCGGCAGTAGTCGGACTGGCATTCGAAGGAGCAATCGGAGGTCCGGGTTCAGTTACCGAACATATCTATTTCGAATACTGTCTCTATAAGAGAGAGTTCGGAGAGTGAACGGGCTCGGATGACGGAACACGATCGGCTGCAAAGGGAGGCGCGACAGCCACCGAACGGCGACAGCCCAACCGCGGCGTGTCCGATGAACCCGTGAGTCGGACCGACGAGCAGCGGAGTGGCCCACAGACCGCGGCAGTCTCGAGGCGGTCGAATCACCGGCTCTTTGGACATTTTCCGGTGGAGACGGTTCACTCGCGGGTTCTCCGGCGACCCCTCGAGACACGCCACCGTCGTGGCTACAGTGTGCCTGGTCGATCCACTACCTCGGCCGACGACAGCACTCCATCGACACGCCGGCCGGGTTCGACACGGGATGCGCGGACATCGGACCGAAACTGATCTGATAATATGAGAGATAGATCGACACACCAGACAGCAGATATAGTAATCTGTGGGTCGAGCCAAAACGGATTCGACGTGACTGCACGGCTACGCGGACCACTGGATCTGAGCGAGCCAACGATCACCGAGTCGGCGAAGGTGCCGACGGGGCTCACCGCGACACGTCGCGAGGGGACGGCGGAACGACGGCTGCCACACGAGGGGCGTCGCGGTCGCGGCCGGGGATATGCCGTGGCCGGAGGCCTGTGTGTTTGTCTCGGACGGCTCGATCAGGGTGGCGGAGAGAAACGACGGCCTATCGGCCTGGGCTCGAGTCGCCTCACTCGACCAGCGGCGACTCGCTACCGCGGACGCTGTCGACGATGACGTCGCCGTCGGGCCGGCATGCGATCCAGAACAGTTTGTAGGCGTCGATCGACCGTTCGAAGCGCAAGTCCGGCGCGGAGCTGACGGCGACGGTTCGGAGCGTCCAGGAAAACACCGCGTCCTCGGCCTTCTCGCGAGCCTGTTCGTCGGAGAGTTCGGACGGAACGACGAGTACGTCGTCGATCGTCCTCGTGACGGTTGCCGGCATCACGTCGGCACGGACGGCGAGTCGGCGGGAGCGGTCGACGCTGACCACGTATTCCAGATCGCGGTCCGCGATTATCGGTCGCTCGATCGTCGCAACGGCGTCGTAGAGACGGTACGGGTACGCGATCGCGCCGACGCGACCGGTCGAGTCGACGTCCTCGCGCGCCACCGCCGGTTCGATGACGGTCAGTGTCGTCCGCTGACGGGACCCCTCGGTGTCCGCGGCGGATTCGGGCGGCCGTCGACGCGTCTCGCTCATTTATTCGTCACCCGTGTCCCAGTAGTCGCTGGCCGTCACGTGTGCGCGAATGTTGTCCGTTTCCGTGACGGCTTTCGGTTCGACATCACGACCGCCGTCGGTCACGTAGTCGGGCGTTCCGGTCGGATCGTCGCCGCTCGAGACGGCCGCGAGCGGCTTATTGAACGACTCGAAGTGATCGTCGACGCCCTCCGGCGGCGGCGTCAGCAGCGAGACGACGATGAGCGTCGCCGTCGAGAGGATGAACGCGGGGAAGAGCCCGTAGACGCCGACCAGCCCGGTGAGGAACGCCGATCCCTCGACTGCCCCCATGAGTCCGAGGACCTCGAGAAGGGTCGACAGCTGAATCCACAGGACCATCGTCAGGGTGCCGACGATCATACTCGCCACGGAGCCCGGCGCAGTGACCCGTTTCCACCACAGCGACGCGATGAGCGTCGGCCCGATAGCCGCGCCGAGGCCGCCCCACGCGTAGTCGAGGACGAGCGTGTAGATCGGCGTGTTCTGGGCGAGGAAGGCGAACGCGACGCTCGCCGCGCCGAGCCCGAGCGTGACATACTGGGAGTAGCGCACGAGCGTCTCCTGGCTCGCGTTCGGGTTGACGTAGCCGTGGTAGACGTCCTCGACGATGGCGCTCGTCGCGACGAGCAGCTGTGAGTCGGCACTGGACATCATCGCGGCGAGCGCGGCCGCCAGGATGATGCCCGCGATCGCACCGGGGAAGAACTCGAGCGTGAGCAACGGCATGACGTTGTTCGGGTCCTCGATGCCGCCCTGACCGAAGACGACCAGCGCGTACAGCCCGACGAAGCCGGCACCGATGTAGGCGACGAACA
Source organism: Natrinema altunense (assembly GCF_000731985.1). Classification (GTDB taxonomy): domain Archaea; phylum Halobacteriota; class Halobacteria; order Halobacteriales; family Natrialbaceae; genus Natrinema; species Natrinema altunense. The sequence goes on along the minus strand of NZ_JNCS01000012.1, from coordinate 15,491 downwards.
TGAACAGCTGCGCGACGAGCGCCGCGAGACGAATGTTCTCGACCTCGTCGATCCCCATAAATCGGACCATCACGTGTGGGTTCCCGGGGATACCGAGTCCGATCGCGGCGTAGCTGATGATCCCGAAGACGGCGGCCCAGCCGGTCATCCCGGCCGTGACGCTCGTGTACGAACTCCCGACGGACGCGAGTTCGCCGAACGGGAGCCCGTAGTTCGTAAACGCGATGATCGGCAGGATGATGAACGCGATCAGGATGATCGCCCCCTGGACGTAGTCGGACCACGCGACGGCGAAGTAGCCCCCGAGCATGGTGTATCCGACGACGATGACGCCGCCGACGAGGATGCCGACCAGCGACGAAACGCCGGTGAGCACCTCCAGTAGCGTCCCGGCGGCGACGATCTGTGCACCCACGTATCCGCCCTCGAAGATCATCAGGACGATCGCGGAGACGCCTTTGACGTACCCGGTCTCGTCCTGCAGACGCGTCTCGAAGAAGGTCGGCAGCGTGACCGCTTTCACGATCTCCGTGTATTTCCGGAGGCGCTTTGCGATCCCGGCCCACGCAAACAGGTCGGCGGGGATCATCCCGAGCCCGTTGTAGAAGGCCATCACACCGGTTCCGAACGCGTCGCTCGGAACACCGAGCGTGAGCCACCCGCTCATCTCGGAAGCGCGTTCGGAAAAGCCCGTGACGACCGGACCGATGGTGCGCCCGCCGATGACGTAGTCGTCGACGGAATCCATGAGACGGGAGGAGTACAACCCGATGCCCAGAAGCACGAGGAGATAGATCGCGAAGGTCCCGAGAACCCAGACCCCGGCCGACCCGGCGAGTCCCTCACTGGCCATGCTCCGCCTCCTGGTAACGGTCGCGTATCTTTTCCTCGCGTTTCCCCTCCCACACGTAGTAGACGCCGAGCATCACGAGATACACGGCGAACGGCCCGAATAACCAGACCAGGTTAATGTTACTCTCAACCATGGTGCCGTGTGCTCACTACCCATGCATAAATATACCGGAGTCCATCATCTAATAGGCGGCGCGACGACGGAGCCGAGAACGGACAGCGATTATCGCGTCGGCGAGGGAACGGCAGGTATCGTCGGACGTGATCGTTGCGGGGAGAAAACGAGTACGGGACTCCGGTCAGGAGGCAGCGTCGCTTGTCGGTCGATCGCTCACACGCCGAGGACGGCGCGAGCCGCGAACAACGCGTTCTCCTTTCGTTCGCGAACCCGTCGGTAGAAGTACTGCATCCATTTGCCGCCGTAGGGAACGTACTGATTGACCTCGTAGCCCTTCGCCGCGAGTTCGCGCTGAGCGTCCTCGCGAACGCCCATCAACATCTGAATCTCGAACGGCGTCCCGTACTCCTCGTGGAGGTCGACCGCGACCTCGAGCATCGCCGGGTCGTGGCTCCCGACCGCGACGCCCCGGTCGAACTCGCGGAACAGGAACTCGAGGTACTCTTCGTACGCGTCGTCGACGGCCGACTTCGAATCGAGAGCGACCGACGACGGTTCGTCGTACGCACCCTTCACCAATCGAACAGCGGCGGGAACGTCGGCGAGCCGGGCGAGATCATCGCGCGTCCGCGTGAGGTTCGCCTGGATGGCGACGCCGACGCCGTTGGGATGGTCGCGTGCCGTCGCTTCGACGGCATCCAGGGTCGTGTCGGTCGTCGTGTGATCTTCCATATCACACCAGACGAACACGTCGTTGGCCGCCGCGGCCTCGACGATTTGTTCGAAGTTGCTCGTGAAAACGTCGGGACCGACGTCGATTCCGATCTGAGACGGCTTGACCGAGAGACACCCGTTCAGGTCACGAACGGCCAGTTGGGAGGCGAGATGGCAGTATTCCTCGGTATCCTCGGCTGCGGGTCCCGGTTCGTGATAGTGTTCGCCGAGAAGGTTCAAGATACCGCCCATGCCCGCATCGTTACACTCCGAAACGTGAGTTAGCGCACCGGACGCGGATGTCCCGGCAACGAATTGGCTAGCGATCGGGGGGATCATACCGAACCGCTCGGACGGAACCCACCTAAGTTGATACCCGACCACAAGATTCGGCCGGTATTTCGTGAATTAATCCATATCCCCGTCGGGGTTGAGCAATTTCGCTTCGGCGGTCCGGAGATGCTCGAGCAGCGTCGTCTTCGAGACGCCGAGTTCCGCCGCGAGTTCGCGCGCGCTGGTCTCGCGAGGCCACGCGTAGTAGTTCCGTTCGCAGGCGAGTTCGAACGCGTCGCGCTGGCGCGGCGTGAGACGGTCGGTCCGATCGAACCGCTCGGCGGAGTCGGCGGCAGCCGGAGCGACGCTGCTGATCGAAATCTCGGCGTCGGTCTCGGCGCGAATGGTGTCGAGTCGGTCCCGGACTTCGGCGCGGCCGCCGGCGACGAACACCGGCCAGTGTTCGGCCCCGGCTTCGACGCGTACCGACGCGTCGTGAATGAATCCGTGCGAAACGAGCGTGTCGCTGATACTGTGTTCGGGATCGTATTCGACGAAGAGTTCACGGGTCACGTTCCCGGGATCCGGTGCCGTACCGGTCGGCCGCTGTCCGAGTTCGACCGTCGAGTACGTCAGCGGCGAGTCGTCCACGAACGCGACGAACTCGTCGAGTCGGGCCGTCGTGTCGGCGTAGGCGGTAAAGTGCCCTTTGATCGTCTCATCGAGCGTTCGGTGGACGGTGTGAACGAGAAGTCCAGCGTCGACCGCCTCGGTTGCCTGCAGACCCCAGCAGTCGGGATGCCAGATCTCGAGGGTGAGTCGTGTACCCTCTGCCGCACCTGTCGTGGTCGTCGTCGAACTCGTGCTACTCATACGTGGGCTCTGCACAATCGTTCTCCCGTGAGGAGCATAAGCATACTGAAGATCGCCACCGCCTCCGAACGGGCTCGTCGACCGCGGCGAACCGAACATCGGGAAGGCGCCGGACGGCCGCGAGAGCAACACCGACCGCGATTACGACCGCGTTCCGAATGCGTGAACGGCCCGGACTGATAAGTGACTGGTTCACACGCGCCACCCCATATTCGATCGATACAACTGGTGAGTTCCGATCTGTTCACGTATTCCGAACGCCATACGATCGACTGGCCGGTTGAGCAGCCGATACCGATGTGTCTCCGCTAAATGTAATATGCCTCATAAGTTTATTCCATATACTGAATTATATGTGGATCGTTCAGCACAAACGCCGTGAAATTTATAATGTATGTGAGAGGCACCGGATTTCGTTCCCGAGAGAGTTCACACATTCCGAATGCTTATACGCCGGTGGTGCCACGGTTCGAACTATGACGGACGACGGCCCTCGCCCGGTCAAGACGACCAAAACGTCACTCGCGCTCGTCCGGGCGGTTCGTGACAGCGACGGGGCGACATTGAGCGAGTTGGCCGACCGCCTCGATCTGGCCAAGAGTACCGTACACAACCACCTGCACACACTGGTCGACGAAGGCTTTCTCGTTCGAGATAGCGACACCTATCACGTCGGACTTCAGTTTCTCCCGTTCAGCGAACACGCACGCAACCGGGATCCGCTGTACTCGACGGCCCGCCAGCGGGTCTACAGCCTCGCCGAGAAAACGGGCAACGAAGCCGATTTCATCGTCGAGGAAAACGGTCGCGCGTACACACTCGAGTACGCGATCGGCGAATCGACCGCCCGCGGGCTCTCGGAATCGAGTCCGTTCCGTGCGGGCAACCGCTTTCACATGCACAACTGCGCCTCGGGGAAGGCCATGCTCGCGCTGCTGTCCGACGAACGCGTTCGAGAGATACTCGATCGCTGGGGGCTCCCGGCGACGACCGCCCACACGATAACCGACGAGTCGACGCTGTTCGACGAACTCGAGACGATCCGGCGACGGGGATACGCGACGAACGACGAGGAACTGATCGACGGCTATCGGTCCATCGGCGCAGCGATAACGGGACCCGACGATGCCGTCATCGGTGCGTTCTCCGTCGGTGGACCGGCGTATCGTTTGGCCGTCGACGGATCATCGACCCGGGAAATCGCACAGCTACTTCTGGACGAGGTCGACTCGCTCAAGTCGGAACTCCCACCCTGATTACAGCCATATGCTTGTAAACCCACCGAGGCGTGAGCGCAACCGCGTCGACGGCACTCTCGGAACGACGGCCGTCGTCAAGGGCCGCCGGCGAGGAAATCGCTACGAACCCAACAGCGATCGGCCGTGGATGTCCGCTGTAGAAGTCATCGAATCTGCGAGCTACCTCGAGACTGCGTTCCCTGGTCACGGCAGCGACCGAATCTTTCACGCATTCATGGCTGGATCGAGCTATACGAAGGCGAAAGAGTTTAACCACTCACCGAGAGTTTCCGCTTTGACGTTGTTAGAAGGTTCGAGAATGATACAGGTCGTCGGTTTACTTCTCGAAAAACATGTCCTATACTGTTTCGATCTCGGTGGCGTTCATCTCTGAAATCGAGGTCGTGTCGAAAGCAAGCAGCCTGGAACGGTGTTGCACCGTCAACGGGAAACACGACATCATCGACATCGTGTTCTCTGCTCTCGCAGTTCGGTAAAAACGCACGAGCAAAAGCGTTCGTTCTCACTGGTGTAAGCTTTGTATGGAACAGATCGTTTGTCTCGAGATCGACTTCGGCGTACGGCCACTATCGCACATCCTCGAGTTGGATCATGATCTCGCCGACCGCAACGTGATCCCGGTTTCGTCCATCGGTGGGCCGTCGGTCAGCTTTATGAACCCAGTTATGAACCATCAACCGTGCCCGTTTAACGTTGGACACATCAAAAAGGGAAACTATACTCGAAGTAGATAGTCCTGTAGGGCAGTACTGAATATCTCCTTAATAAACTGTCTTAACGTTTCTTCTCGTTCCACAGAATCCTCGATCCGGTCGATGGAACCGTTGAGACTAGCGCCTTCCAATATAAATACTCAGAAAACACTACGTAGTCTTCGATCGTCTGTGATATGGATTGGATGAGACAGACACCCCTCTATCGATGTGTTTTCCAATGAGGGTATCAGGAGAAAACGGGAACGACAGAGCGAAAGGATATCTTCTTTGCCGCTAATTTAGCTACGAACCGGCCGAAGACGGTATTTATCGAAAAGATTGTTCTCGAGGAAAGCAGTAAGAAAGATCGAGGAAGAGATACCGGAATACGAATAAGCCGAAACACATCGAACACATCGATAGAGGGGTGTGGGGGTCTCTAGTCTAGATCTAGGTAACTAGATAGGAACCAGAGAAACGTATCGTTCAGGTTCCTCCTTCCATAAAACCCGAGGAATGCCGTTCTATTAATGGTTAAGTCTCAGTCACGCTCATTGAGTACCCCCTCCTTTCGAAGTCACGAACACATCGATAGAGGGGTGTCTGTGTCCGCGACTTACTATCGTCGAATCAACTCGATTCGATCCGACCCGTCTTCGAAACACTTCGTCGTTCGCTTCCCTCTACCGCCACCCTATCCTTGTCTTCCCGTACAATAGTGGTATTGCAACCGTATACTCGAGGATATACACATCGATAGAGGTGGGAACACTTTTGGTACTACCTCGTCTGGGTCATCGTATGGATGATTTCGAGGACCCTCGAGACGGAGCGGGGACATCGGGGGAGGACACGACGGAGCAACCGTCCGAGTTCGGCGCGTCCGAGCAGGCTTCCTCCTCGAATGAGTCGTCGACGGTGGACGAATCACAGTCCATTGAGGACATGCTGCTGGAGTTCGATCAACAGGAAGGACTCATTCGCGATCGGTCGCTCCTCGATCCGAACCATATCGTCGAAGAGGATCGAATCGTCGGTCGCGACAGGCAACTTCAGGAAGTCACCAAGATGCTTCGTGTCGCTCTCGGCGACAACCGTCCCCCGAACCTCTTCCTTTACGGTCCGTCGGGGACTGGCAAGTCGCTCATTACGAAAGCCGTCTGTAAGAACATCAGCAAAATCTGTGAGACACGGGATATCCGATTTGGAACGATCGAGGTTAATTGCCAGGATTTGGACACGCTCGGCGTTGCAGTGTACGAGCTAGCGAGTCGTGCCGCGGACGAAGCCGATGTCGCGGTCGAAGTTCCGAAACACGGCGTCGCGACGAAAGAGAAGTGGGACGAACTCTATCGCATCGTCAACGAGAACTTCGATTCGGCGGTGTTCGTCCTCGACGAACTTGATATGCTCGTCGGTCGACGGGACAAACAAGACCCCGCGTTCTCCCGGCTACTCTACCAACTCTCCCGAGCCGGCGCGAATAACGATCTCACCGCACACATCTCCGTCGTTGCAATCTCTAACGATACGAAGATGATGGAGTCGGTTGGGAGTCGAGCCCTGAGTTCGTTTACACCCGAAGATGTCCACTTCGACGACTACGACGCGAACCAACTGCAGTCGATCCTCCGCCGACGGCAGGATGCCTTCTACGAGGGCGTTCTCGACGAGGACGTCATCCCATTGGCAGCGGCCTTTGCGGCACAGACCCACGGCGATGCCCGGAAGGCGATCGATCTCATGCGCGTCGCCGGCGAGCTCGCGGAACGCGAAGGCGATGAGAGCGTTCGCGAAGAACACGTTCGCGAGGCCCAGGACAAGGTCGAGAAGAATCGGGTCCTCGAGGTCGTCCGTGGCATCAGTACGCAGAAGAAACTCTGTCTCTACGCGACCGCGGCCGTCGCTTCGGAGACGGACGACGAATCCGCTCGGAGTACGACCGGATACAGGGTCTACCAGTTCCTGACGGATGCGATCGAAGCGGACCAGTATCATCAGGAAACCTACGTCAACAAGATGAAGGAGATGACGACCTACTCGCTCGTCGACTTCGAGCGTCGGAGCCACGGCCCGAGTTCCGGAATGTTCCTCGAGTTCCAGTTCGGCGAACGTCCCGAGACGATCCTCGAAACCCTTCGCGAAGACTCGCGGATCGATATGGTGTCCCCGGACGAAGTATCGAGCGTCGTCAAAGCACAGGTCCGAAACGAGACGTGAGCTTCCGGGCTGGCACACCGTTATCGATGTGTTTCCCTCCATGGCACACACCTCTATCGATGTGTGATCTGGCTTTTGAGACCATGATCGCTGGCAAATAAGTTCCCCCGAAGTTCAGTACGAATCGAGAACTGTCGTCCAATATATTGGCTATCAGCGAACGTTCCGGCTAGCTATAGGTTTTCAATTATTGAGAATCCGGACACACCTCTATCGAAGTGTTCTAGTTTCAGTTGTCCTTTTATATGGACTAACTGGCTAGCCTAACCCTTTGGCCTATTTGGCATATCTATTTTTAGGCCCCTCAATCGGCATCTTTCCACCGAGAGCCCAGGCGGTCACTGACGGTTGTCGTAGTGCTTAACTTCTCAAGCCATTCGCGGACGCTCTATCGACTGCCGACCCACGCGTTATCGAACGGCCGATCCACATCTGTGGGCGTAAAACTGCTTTCCGATTAGGCATCGCTCAGTCTAGTTGACCTGACCGTACGTTCCTACTCGAGAGTGGACAGCCCGATAGCCGAATTACTCGACGAGAAACGCAGCCGCTGGATCGATGCCCCGCCGATCAAACGGTGCAACGTCAAGAACGGACTTCGTCTCGACCTCTATTGCAGCATCCAATCCGGCTCACTCGTCGCTGATTTTGGTAGCGGTCTCGGCAACCGCAACCCGTGACGGCGTCGCCATCTTCAGAACGCCCACTGTTCTTTCAAATCCGCCGCATAGCTCTCACTGCCAGGTCTGTGAGCATTCTAGCCGATTCTTGCAAAGATTTGCTGCTTCTTGGATCGACTCAATTATCCCATCTCAGTTAGCCTAACTTTATAATCTAACTCATTGGGCTGTCTGGTTTCTCCATTTAGGAATGTTGTTCTGACGGATAGCGACCTTTTCTCACCTCCACCCCCTGTTTGGTTAGTCTAATGAGCTAGTCTAGTTCATTAGCCCATTCTAATCGGCACCCATATGACACATCCTGTTCTCGAGAGAAACCATCAGCGGCACTGTCTAGTTTAGCACCTCGGCCGGCGTCTGTCCGTTGAGTAATTGATGCGGTCGTTGTGTGTTATAGTAGTATACGTACTGTTCAAGCCATTCTCTGACGCTCGCCCGACTGCCCACCCACGAATTATGGAAGCGGTCAACCCGTCTCTTGAAGGTCTGAAACCACTTTTCGATCAGGTTTCGCTCGACGTAGTCGAGTTGATCGCTTAACCCCAATCGAGAGAGGACAGTCAGATAGCCGTAGCCATCGACGAGAAACACAACTTCGGAGAGATCGTGTTTCTCGGTCAATCGATGCAGAAATGCAGCGGCTGGATCGGTTCCTCGTCGTCCGAACACTGCGACATCAAGAATCAACCGCGAATCTAGGTCGATTGCAGCATATACCCAAGACCAGTCGCCATTGATCTTGACAGCGGTCTCATCAATGGCGACCCGCGACGGCTTCGCCGTCGGCGGGTCTGGAACGCTGTCAGCCAGCCGATGTACCCAGTGCCAGATCGCTTGATGAGATCGTTTAACGCCGAGCAAGCGAAGAATCGCTTGTGTCTCTCGAAGCGAACAACCGGTCGCGTAGAGACGGACGGCGACACCAGTTAGGGTGTTCGCCGTCCGCTCACACTCCCATGATTCATCAAATTCCGCCGCGTAGCACTCGCTGAGTAGGTCTGCGAGCGGCATAGCCAAACTAGTTCTACGACCTGCTCGCTTCTCAAACTGCGCTAACTAGACAGTGCCCATCAGCTGTTCCGTCGGAGGATTCTGTGATCACTATGGGACTCGAGTTTGTCGTCGATATCTCTCTCCTTCCGTTAGGAACGTTACCTCGCGGGATGTGGTCCCCCCGAGGCGATGTTCTACCATGGGTGGGCTAGTTAGTTAGGCTAGTAAGAAATCTCTACTCTAGTTCCTAATTAGTTAGTCTATGTGGTTTGTCTAACCGGTTAGGCCCCACCTTCGAGTCTGCGGTAGCGGACGTCCCAGTGGGAACCCCTGGCTGAATATTCTATGGGCGATGCCTGTTAGGCTAATTAGTAAGGCTGCTCAGTTAGACAACTCGGTTAGGCTCTCTTTCTGTACGCTCTAGTAGAAGATACGCCGAAGAAGTACTCGTCCACGGCACGTTCTCAACGGATGTCGACTTCTCGAGGACACGCTCGCGGTGTCGCTGGCGTTTCACGCCGACTTCCAGCGGGACCGACGGTCCCGGCCGTCTCACCCGGTATCGGGTCGAACTCGACTAACTCGAGCGTGATGCTGTCTCGGAGAGAGCATGCGGTCCAGATTCAGCGCCGGTTTTTGATTGCGGTCACTCTGTGGAATACCTGTTCACCCCATCCCCGAACTCCTCCCGGAAACACTATTCGGTTAGGCTAATTGGTTACACTATTCGGTACGTATTCCGAAACATTATATTCGAGAAAGCTAACTATCTCACATGCTCACGTATACGACCTACTCGGAGGCCGGCGGCGTCGGGAAATCGACCATCGGGGCGGCGCTACTCGAGGCGCATGCCTCCCACGGACTCGACGTTCTCGCGATCGACATGGACCAGCAAAACGGTTCGCTCACGTATCTCCTCGATGTCGATGCGCCTCGGGGTGACAGTCAGGCGGATAACATCGTTCGCCACCTGATCGATCGACCGAAAGGCCCCTTCCAGGATCTGATCCACGAAACGGAGTACGGCTTCGATCTCATCCCGAGTCACAACATGCTCGAAAATCTCGAGGATCTCCTGAACAGGGCCCAACGGATGGCAGACGACCTGGGCGAGGGCGACGAGTTCGATCCGTACGATCGACTCCGACGGGTTCTCTTGGAGTCCGGTATCCCCGAGGAGTACGACGTGATCGTCGTCGATCCGCCGGCGACTGCGGGGCCCCACCTCTACAATGCTGTCTCGGCCACGCGAAGCCTGGTGATCCCCGTCGAGCCGACCGGGAAAGGAATGCAAAGCGTTCTGGGTCTGGAGGAACTCGTCGATGGTCTCGAGGATCGTCTCGAGGCCGAAATCGGCGTCCTCTCGGCCGTCCCGAACGGCGTCGGTCGGACGTCCGACCAGGAGCGGTACCTCTCGGAGATTCGCGACCGCGGTTATCCCGCGCCGGTCGCGATCCGCGAGCGCTCGTCGCTTTTCGAAGGCTGTTGGGATCAGCAGTGCCCGCCGCGACGCTACGTCGAGGCGTACCGCGACCGCCAGCGGGAGCACGAGATGGCGACGCTCGAGAAGATCGATCGGCTGGCGACGGAGATCGAGGAGGTGAGCGACCGATGAAGAAAGGGTCCGGGAGCGATCCGTTTGCGGACACACAGGACGAGGGCACGGCCGCGGCGTCAACCGTCGATGACGACGCCGACTCCGAACCGGACCGCGCTGGTACCGAGTCGGAGACGACTCGCGGCGCGGACACGGACGACGGTGAGCAGGATGTCGTCAGCGACGCCGATTCGAGCGGGGCAGTGATCCGCGAGCCGCCCCAAACCGGCGCTGACGACGACGGTGTCCCCTGGGTCTACGTCCGGGATACCGTCAAGCAGGACCGGGGAATGGTGCAGTTCTATCTCCGCGAGTACGTCGTCGAGGCGGAAGACGAGTTCGTCGATGCGGTCAGCGACGAACTCGGCACTGACGTGTCGAAGACCGACGTTCGAGAAGCGGCCTACGAAGCGGCGATGCACAACGTCGACGACGTCGTCGACCGACTCCGGGAGTGGGGCTTCGAATCGGACGCCTAACTGAGTGCGCCGTCGCCCTTTTCGCGCCGAGAGCGCGACCGCGGGACTACTCGTCGCTTTTTCGTCGTTCGATCATCCCCGTCACGATATACGAGAGCACGACTTCGTCGTCCTGGTTCACCACTTCGATGTAGTTGTCCACGTATCCCCGCTGTGGATCACTCTCGGAGCAGTGTTTGTCCACGACCTCGAGTCGGAGAGAGAGCGTTTCGCCCGGTGTGACCGGCCGCTCCCAGCGTAGTTCGTCCGCGCTGCGACCACCCATACCCGCTTGGTCCCCCAAGTAGTTGTCCACGAGCAGTCGCATGGACATCGCGGCGGTATGCCAACCCGACGCGACCAGCTCGCCGAATGCCGATTCGCTCGCGGCGTCCTCGTCAGTGTGGAACGGCTGCGGATCGTACTGTTCGGCGAACTCGGTGATCTCAGCTTTGGTGACGTGGTACTCGCCGAACTCCTCGGTCGATCCGACCTCGATGTCCTCGAAGTAGCGCATCGATAGTGCGGACGCAGAAGGGAGGGAAAAGCATAGCGGACCGACGCGACTGTCCGTACATCGAGAGCGATGCTCGAGCCGTCACGTACCATCGCGGTCGCTCTCGTGGGTCGAGTCGGCTGCGGTTCGGTGAGTCGGTCCGGCTGACTGCTCCGTGCGTTCGGCGTCGGCTGTCCCGCGTGTCCGTTCGAAGGCACCCGGGTCCGGGCCCAGATAGGAGGTGGTGAGCGAATCGCCGTGGATGACCGCCGGCATGTCGCTCTCGGAGTCGCCGGTCGGCCCGTCGGACAGCGTGCCGTCCGGGCCGAACAGGACGAGTCCGACGCGCCTCGTCTCGGCGTCGATCTCCCGCAGTCGCCGTTTCGCATCGCGGCGCGTTTCCTCGTCGATGTCTTCGCACCCGATCGTCGCGTCGGGGTTGCGTACGTCCGTCAGGACGCTACCGGTGAGGTCGACGATTTTCTCGAGGCGGGCGCGAACGGAGACAGTGGTGTCGCCGTCTGTCCGTCGGTCCGGCGCGGATCGCGACCCGCCCGCGGCACCGTCCTGCGTGGATCGGCTCGATGCGTGTCGTCGCTCGGGGCGTTCACCCCGTGGATCATCGTTTGACATGGCTTCCGTCGGGTGACGTGGGAGCTACCGCGGGTCCGATGGGTCCCCACCGGCCCGCCGTTCTGTGACGCTCCGACTGGGCGAGTCACATATAGCTTCCATACGTCAAACAATGCATCCATCTGATATAAACTTTAGCTACGAACGTGGTTCGACACAAACCACGTAAGTGGTCTACTTTCCCGGGAATAGTGCTGATTTTTCCGTTCCGGTAGTGGGATATCACGAATAGATGGTAGAGCGAGTTCCCTGGATGGCTCCTGTCGATTACGAGATCATGCTCTTCTTTGACGAGCATGCGATTCTGGTTTCTCCAAGGGTACTCGCAGCAAATATCGAGTACGACCGGCAGTATGTCAGTAAGCGCTGTCGGACACTTTCGGAGGCTGGTTTACTCGATATCGTCGATACTGGTCTCTATCAACTGACGGAGACCGGGGCCGCATATCTCGAGGGCACCCTCGATATGAGCGAACTCGAGTCGAGTGAGGAGTAGGCACGGCCGTCTCCCGGTTTCTCTCGCCCGTCGATGACGACCTGCAGTCGATCAGTTCTGCCGAGTGGGGGTGGTCGATCCCGGGTGAGATACGCACAGACTTTGGGGGACACAGGGCACTGGCGACTTGTGCATACTAGTAGGGACATTTACAATAAGCTACCGCTTTGAAACAGTACCAGTTCATTTCGAAAGCGCATCTAGTTTCTGAATAATTTTCGTGTAGACATCAGGAGCGCAATACCACCCCTCGTCGATCATCGTATCGATTACGGTTCGTGCGTCGTCGACATCGATCGCGTCCTGCTTCGCGAGTTTTAGGATGAGATACGCCGTGCCCCGAGTTGTGATTCCTTCAGCCGCGGCGACGTCACGACCATACGTCTCATCCATCACAGCCACACCGTCATACGAATCGGCACAGGCAAGGACGGCGATGTCAGCGTCGCTGAGATTACTATTATTTTGGAGCCGTGACAGCAATGGGGAGGGTTCAACCGGCACAATCTCGAACTGGTTGGCGCCGACGCTCCGCTCGATACGACGGGCGTCCGGATATCCTTCTTCAATGCCGGTTGTGACAACTTCCTCGTAAACTCGCTCAGGAATCACACACGAGGCTTCGAGGTGTTGGGCGAGCGTGAGTCGATCAACCTTCGCGAGATATATGAGCGGCGTCGCGTCGAAGACCCACATTCACAGCGCCTCGAGATCTGCATCAAGATGATCGTCCGCCACCCAGGTGATGTCACGCTCTTTAGCGAGCTGAGCAAAATCCCAGACGGACATCCCTGCCATCTCAGCCGCTTTACTGAATGTGATAGTTCCAGCTGCAAGTTGGTCGAGTGCTCGTTCGCGTCGCCACTCTTCGAGACCCTCGGAGAGCAGCTTCCGAACGGCCGTACTCCGGTCGAGGTTCTCGTCCTCAAGATACGCGTCGAGTTCAGTCTCCAACTCATCGGGCACACGTGCCGAGATTGATCCCATACTGTTTACATAGTATACAATGTATACAAATGTTTCGGTGCCTCAACCGGAGTGGACTGCGTTACATGATCTGAGGCTTGAACTACCTGTCCCCACTTGCTTGCTCCTTGAGGACGGGCTTCCTGCTTCTATTACGTTGTCAGACTTCGTCTGTCAGCCTGTTGGGATCCCCTCGACAAACGCGCTTGTCATTCTCGAAGCGGCACTAGGAGACGAGATGCACATAGTCGTCGAGATTGAGGGCGAACTCTCGAGTTGTGGGCAACTCGAGCCAGGAGTAAGTGAATTCGGTGCCCTGTTCGGCCCCATCACCAGTCACCACGTGCGTCCACGTGTCGCGGTCGACGTCGACCTCTGCATGGAAGAAATGCCGGTGATACCGTTTGGGAGGGGTGCGCCGGCGCGTCCAGACATCGCTCGTCAGGTGTTCGACGTTCTGAAGTGTTGTGAGGCCACTTTCTTCTCGGACTTCGCGCTCGAGTGCATCCCACGGCGATTCACCAGGCTCGATCGTTCCTTTCGGGAGCTGGAGTCCATCGTGGCCGGGCCCCTCGAACACAAGCAACTCGCGGCTATTCCGAGTGAGATACGCACAGACCTTGGGGACACAGGGCACTGTCGACTTGTGGGAACTGTCTAGTTCTGCACCTCCTTGACTGGTACGTTTCCATCGAGAGCCTGATGCGGTCTCTGGTGGTTGTAGTAATGCGCGAATTGTTCAAGCCACTCTCGAACGCTCGCCCGACTGCCCACCCATGAATTATGGAAGCAATCGATACGCATTTTGAGGGTGTGAAACCACTTTTTGATGAGGTTTCGGTCGGTATAGTTGACCCGACTGCTCAGTCCGACTCGAGAGAGGGCAGTCCGATAGCCAAACTGATCGACGAGAAACTCAGCCTCTGAGAGATCGTGTTTCTCGCGGAGTTTCTGCAGAAACGCAGCCGCCGGATCAGTGCCATGTCGACTAAACAGCGCAACGTCAAGAATCAATTTTGGCTCGGTATCTATTGCAGCGTACAACCAAGACCACTCGCCGTTGATCTTGATAGCGGTTTCGTCAAGAGCGACCCGCGACGGCGACGCCGTCTTCAGAACGCAAAGCGTTCTGATGGGCCGCACGAGTGCTCCGCTCTCGTGGACGTCGGCGGGTCGCGTCCGCTGTCAGCCAGCCGATGCACCCAGTTCCAAACCGCACCATGAGAGCGTTCAACGCCTAATTCGGCGAGAATAGTTGTTGTCTCTCGAAGCGAACAACCTGTCTCGTGGAGGCGGACGGCGAACGCCCTGACGGGCGTCGCCGTCCGCTCGTTCTCCCAAGATTCTTCTAAATCCCCGTCGTAGATCTCGTTGAGCAGGTCTGCGAGCATCTTGGTCGATTAACTCAACGACCTGCTCACTTCTCAAACTGGCTCAACTAGACAGTGCCTCATTCACCACAGCTTCATCGAACGTACAATATTGACGTCCACCTCGAATTGAGGTTCCTCCACGCTGGACGAAGGTCCATGGGAGTGACTTCCGGGGTTGTGCGCTGTTCGTCGGGGTTTGTCCCGATTTCAGGGGCTGTGATCGAACGCCACTCGTGATTGTCCCACTGGAACCGCACGGGCCACGCCATCAGCCTGACTTGCTGGTTCGTGTTCCGCCTGTGGAACGTCGTGTACGCCCCATCACTCCGCGACTGTTCGATTCTGTTCGTCCCGTCCGTTCACGAGCGGCTGCGAGAAGCTGTTCACTGCTTTCGGAGATGACTCGAACTGCTTCGGGAAGCGAGGGACACTGCACCATCAGCTGTGTGGCGGGCTCTGCATCAAGGTCGTAGATCAGCTGGCAGTCGTCGACCGCTGAATCCCTGTCAGCCTTCGTGAGGAGCGTGGCCGCAGCAGCCCCTTCGCGATGGCGGCGTAGTATGTTGGCGCTTTCACAAGTGGATGGGAGAGATGAGGATCAATGGTGTCGAGGATAGGAGTAACGACCACTTGGCATGGTCAGACAGCCACTGACCACGACGACTGGATGACATATAAACTCCCGAGAAGTGGCGGGACCCATGGTTGCAAACCTGAAACACCCACCGCTCGGGATTCCTCCGCGTTACGTGGAGGATGTCAAATGCGAAGACATCTCGTAACGTTCTCCAA
>NZ_JNCS01000011.1 GCF_000731985.1 Natrinema altunense | reverse complement strand
CGATGAGCGCACCGATCGTCTCGTCGCTGGTGTCCTCGATCGTGCCGACCGGATCGACGTTCTCGAGTTTCGCGTTGATGTCCTCGACGATGGCGTTGATCTCCGCGACCGTGTCGTTACCGCCGTCACCACCGTCATCGATGGTGTAATCGGCGAGGGCTGCGATCTCCTCGACGGCGTCTGCCGCGTTGTTCAGCGCGTCCGCGATCGGCGGAAGCGAGGCGTTCTCGGCAGCCTCTCGTGCTTCCGCGGGCGTGCTGACATCGTACTCGACGCCGGCCTGGGCCTCGATTTCCGCCGTAACCTGCGTGAAGATCTCGTCGATGAGCGCACCGATCGTCTCGTTGCTGGTGTCCTCGATGGTGCTAACCGGATCGACGTTCTCGAGTTGCGCGTTGATGTCCTCGATGATGGCGTTGATCTCCTCGACGGGACCGTCGTCAGGATCGTCATCGGGATCGTCTTCCTCCTCCGTGACGACCTCGCCGTCGGCTTCGCCGCCGACGCCGGCGTCGGCCTCCGTGTTGCGCATGACGACGTTCAGGTCCGTCTCGCTCGATCCGTTAACGCCGTTAACGGTGAGCTTGAGACGGAGGGCGACGTTCTTCTCCGTCGTACTGCTGTCCTCTTCCGCTTTGAAATCTGATGCCGAGAGACCGTCGTGGTCGAGGACGCTCCCCGCGAGTTCCTTCCCGAGGGCGACGTTCGACTGACTGGTGCCGCTCACCTCGGTGGTCGCCTCGTCGATCGTCTCCGTTTCCCCGCCGTGCACTACCTGGAGTTCGACCGTCGCTTCCTCCGGCTCTTCGTCCAACCCTTCGTACCTGAAGCCGACGTTGACCGCTTTTGCACGGATGTCCGTGACGGACCCGTCGTCACTTTCCCCGCTGATACTGGTTCCTCTGAACGTGTAATCCCGGATCTCCGCTGCCGCTGATCCGGAAAGCACCACTGTGGTGCCGATAGCTGCCGTGCCGATACCGCCTGTACTAGCGATGAACTTTCGTCGATTCATGTCTGATCGATGACGCCGTACGACGCCCGGCGCTGGCGGACTCACAGCATTGCCACTCGTCGGTGTCCGACGCTGACCGACCGTTTCGCGACGCGCCTTAATTGCGTGTGAGTGGCGGAACAGACCATGTTTCCAGGTATAAAAATTGCTGATTATAAATTATAAATATTGTACAACTAGTTTTGGATTTATTAAATGAAACGGTCGTTCGATACCGATGACGGACGGCGAGTCGCGTACGGCACCCGTGGACCGGCGGCCGTGACACGGCCGACGACGACGGCGTCACCACGACTCTATAGTAGCCACAGAACGTCACTGCACACCTGACCGCATGACGGCGTTGCGGTCAGTGTCTCAATCGTTTCAGTAGCTACGGTAGTTTGTGACTACTGATGCCACCGGTTCGTGCTTGGTTGCAGCTCCTGGGCCTCCCTCCCGACGGACTTCGACTGTGAGAAACCAGACGGTACCGGGTCTCCGAATGGCCGACTCGGGATACGGCCGTCGCTACTCGGCGTCGAACGAAGGGAGCGGCCGACCGGGCGAGAATCGAACGCCCGATCGGCGTCGATACAAACGAGACTGTGAGTTCGAACGCGGACGCGGCGTTATATGTAGTCGATACTCGGCGGCAGCTCGAGCTTCATGCCCTTGCGTTCGCGGATCTCCATGGTCTTGTCACGCTGGAGCGAGTCGGACATGACCTCGAAGCCGGCGTTCTCCGTGTTCCAGGAGGCACGGCCCTCGGTCGCGGAGCGGATGTCCGAGGCGAAGCCGATCATCTCGCCGACGGGCGCGATGCCCTCGACGACCATCAGGTCGCCTTCCTGGTACATGTCGTCGACGCGGCCACGACGACCCTGAATCTCGCCCGAGGCTGCGCCCATGTGGTCGTTGGGCACGTCGATGCGGACGTCCTGCATCGGCTCGAGCATCTTGATCTTGCCGTCGATCAGCGCCTTGTGGACGGCCTCGCGGGTCGCGGGGATGACCTGTGCCGGGCCGCGGTGGATAGTGTCCTCGTGGAGCCGTGCGTCGTGCAGGCGGATGAGCGTCCCCTGGACCGGCTCGTTTGCCAGCGGACCGTTGTCGAGGGCTTCCTCGAGCCCCTCGATGACGAGTTCCATCGTCTCGTTGAGGTGCTGAATCCCCTTCGTGTCGTCGATGAGGATGTTCGTCCCGTGCATGTGCTCGACGTTCTGGGACGTGTCTTTGTCCATGCCGGCCTCTTGCAGGGCCTCACGGCGGTCCTGCTCGGGCATGTCCATCGAGGCCTCGCCGAGCTGGATCGTCTCGACGATCTCCTGATCCATCGGTTCGATGGAGATGTAGAAGCGGTTGTGGCGGTTCGGCGAGATGCCCTCCACCTGGTCGCTGGCTTGCTGGGGCGCTTCGCGGTAGACGACGATCGGTTCGCCGGTGTTGACCGGAATGCCCTGGTTCTTCTCGATGCGCTGGGTGATGACTTCGAGGTGGAGTTCACCCTGTCCGGAGATCAGGTGTTCGCCGGTGTCCTCGTTGATCTCGATCTGGATCGTCGGGTCCTCCTTGGAGACCTGTCGCAGCGTCTCGATCAGCTTCGGCAGGTCGTCCATGTTCTTCGCCTCGACGGCCTTCGTAATGACCGGCTCGGAGATGTGCTCGATCGACTCGAACGGCGTCATCTCGACGCTCGAGACGGTCGAGCCGGCGATCGCGTCCTTGAGGCCGGTGACGGCGGCGATGTTCCCGGCGGGAACCTCGTCTACTTCCTCGCGTTCCCCGCCCATGTAGACGCCGACGGACTGAATACGGTTCTTGCCCGCGGTCCCGGAGACGTACAGCTCCTGGCCCTTCTCGAGGGTGCCCGAGAAGACGCGGCCACTGGCGACTTCGCCCGCGTGGGGGTCCATCGCGATGTCGGTGACCATCAGGACGACTTCGCCGTCCTCGTCAACCAGACGCATCTGTTCGGCGATGTCGGACTCGTCGTCGCCACGCCAGACGCGCGGGATACGACGGGGCTGGGCGTCGATCGGGTTCGGGAAGTGCTCACAGACCATGTCGAGCACGACGTCCGACAGCGGCGTCCGCTCGTGGAGTTCTTGGCGCTTGTCGGCGCGCTCGAGTTCCATGATCTCGGCGAAGTCCATGCCGGTACGCTGCATCGACGGCATGGAAACGCCCCACTTGTACAGCGCGGAACCGAAGCCGACGGTGCCTTCCTCGACCGAAACGGTCCAGTCGTCGATGTCGTCCATGTCCTCGGTCATCCCGCGGATGAGTTCGTTGACGTCGCGGATGACCGAGAGGAGTCGCTCCTGCATCTCCTCGGGTCCTTCCTGAAGCTCGGAGATGAGGCGGTCGACCTTGTTGATGAACAGGGTCGGCTTGACACCCTCCCGAAGCGCCTGCCGGAGCACCGTCTCGGTCTGGGGCATCGCCCCTTCGACGGCGTCGACGACGACGAGCGCACCGTCGACGGCGCGCATCGCTCGCGTCACGTCGCCACCGAAGTCGACGTGGCCCGGCGTGTCGATGAGGTTGATGAGGTGGTTCTGGTCCTCGTACTCGTGAGTCATCGAAACGTTCGCCGCGTCGATGGTGATCCCGCGTTCCTGCTCGTCTTCTTCGGTGTCCATCGCGAGCTGCTCGCCGGCAGTCTCGTCGGAAATCATGCCGGCACCGGCCAGCAGATTGTCCGTAAGGGTCGTTTTTCCGTGGTCAACGTGAGCGGCGATGGCGATGTTCCGGATGTTCTCCGGGTCGTCCATCAGCCGTTCACACTCCTGGACGATCTTCTTGCGTCGGCCCATATACCCCCCAATACCGCCAGCGGGGTCAAAAGGGTAGTGTTTCGTCGCCGCCGGAATTCGTCGGCTTTCCCCGTCCGAACGCTGTAATATCCAATTTGAGTGAGTGAACGACTCTCATAATTGTACGGATCGGCAGTGCGAGGCCCCACGTCCGGAACCGGACTGCCGTCGGGCGACTGGCCGACGGGTCCGCCGCGCGATTCGCCCCCGTGTAACCGCACACAAGAGTCAAATCCCGCCGGCCTCTTGCTAGGACTACACATGGATATCCGCGTACAGGGACCGGGTCCGACCTCTCCATTCCTCAGCGCCCGCGACCTCTTCGAAACCGAACAGGACCTCTCGCTGCCGGTTCACGTCCGTCTCCGGGACGACCCCGACGAACGGACCTGGGCCGCCCACTACGACGACCACCACGTCCTGAACATCTCGAGACAGGCCGCGTCGTCGGCCATGGCCCGCGAACTCGCGCTCCACGAGTTCGCCCACATGGTCCGCCACGAACAACAACACCCCTCCCACACCCAGTCGACCGAAGAAGTCCTCTACCTCGCGCTAGCCGGCAAGAGCGTCGAACGGCGCAAGCTCTCCCACTGCTATCAGATCGCCAATCACATGAAGGACATCTACGCCGACGACATCACCCTCTCGGTCGGCCCCGGCGAGAAACTGCTGTCCTTCCTCGAGTCCAGCCTCGCGGCGGCGGTCGCCGATCGACCCGAGACGCCGTCCCGCCCGGGGTTCCAGCGACTGTCCGCGAGCGCCGACCCCGAGATCACGGCGGTAAACGCAGCCTTCGCGCTCGCGCTCGCGGAACGACACGACCTCGTCGACGAGGAACACCGGCTGTACGATCTCGCGTACGCGGCCGCGATGGACGCCCCTGAGATCGACTTCGATGGGTTCAAACGTCGCTTCCGCGAGCTGGTTCGGGAACCCGATACGAGCACCTATCGCCAGGTACTCGTCGACGCGACGCGCTCGTACGTCGGCGGAACGAGCCGCGCCGCGGACTGAGCGACCTGCCGTGTATCGGTGAGCGTCCGGCCGAGAGGGTACGACATGAACCCGGCCGGAGAACGGTTCGCTTATTGGAGCCATCGCTCACCACTGCACACCCGCTCGCACGACGGCTGTGCGGGCAGTCTCTCAACCGCTTCAGTCGGTACTAGAGGGAACGAGAAAAACGACCGCAAATCGAATCGATGAGCCGCGTTAGCGGGCGGCTGCCGCGACGCGCTCTTTCTCTTCTTTCTGGCTGACCGCGTAGGTCTGGACGTCGTAGTTGGCCGCGCCGATGAGTTGGTTGGCGATGGCCTCCTCGATGTCCGTGGTGGTCTTGAACGAGTCGTTGTAGACGCCTTCCGCGAGGAACTTCAGCGACTGGTCGACGCGGCGCTGCGGGGCGACGTCGACGGCCTTCGGGACCGAGATACCGCCGTATTTCAGGCGAACGGTCTCCTCTCGGGGGGCCGCGTTCTCGACGGCCGTGACGAGCACCTGAATCGGGCTCTCTTCGGTTCGCTCGTGGATGATGTCGAAGGCGTCACGGACGTAGTTGAGCGTCTTCTGTTTCTTGCCCGTGTTCTCCTCGGTCTGCATCAGCCGATTGATGAACCGCTCGACGATGGAGATCTGGGACTTCTTGAACTGCTTGCCGGCGTGGCGACCCGCGGTGTGAGCGACGGGGGTCACCGTGATGTAGCGCTCGGTCGAGGGGTCGGCGTACTCGAGGTCGCCGAGTTCCCACGTGCCGAAGAGCTTCGCCGAAACGTCCGCGCCACCGGCCGGGGCGTCCGGATCCGGTTGATCTTCTGCCGCCATGATTATCGCACCGGTTTTTCCGCGTTGCCGCGAACGAGTTCCTTCAGGGCGACGCCGTTGACCTTGTCGACCTTGTAGTTGACACCGGAGAGGTCACCCATCGCACGACCCTTGGCCCCACCGATCCCGGCGATGGTGACTTCGTCGTGTTCGTCGATGAACGAAATCGCGCCGTCACCGGGACAGAACGCGGTGACCTGCTTGCCGTTCTTGATCAGCTGGACTCGGACGCACTTCCGGATCGCCGAGTTGGGCTGTTTGGCTTCGATGCCGACCTTTTCGAGTACGATACCGCGGGCCTGGGGCGCACCCTCGAGCGGGTCGGACTTCTCGCGAAGTCCGCGGGCGCGGCGCGCGTAGTCCGAGTCGGACCACCGCTGATTCTGGCGGTCCTTCTTGAGCTTGCGCGCGGCGTATTTGCCGTTTGCCATGGGCGTCGCTATCCGACGAAGGCACTTAAGCGACCCGTTTCGAGTCGGCGTTACGGCGTGAGAGCGGTCGATTGGGGTCGACGAAGGAATCTGAGCGGGTTTCGCTACCGCGTAACAGCTCTCGGGCTGTCCGAGCGGACGGACCGCCCGATATCAGATCGTATAATTAACTAGGAGTTATAAGGTAGGTGGGTCGTATTTTGTATCCGTTATGGCTACAATCGAGACGGTGTTCGTTACGACATCCTGGTTCAAGCGACTCATCGGTGGGTCCGACGACGAGTCTCAGTCCCCTGATGAGTTACCGACGATCGCCGATCGCGTCGGGTTCGATGGCTCGCTCGAGGACGCGGAAGTGATCGGTCGAAGTCCCCTGTCGTACGTCGCCGCGGGTGAATCTATCTCGTCGTTCGTGGGGAAACAGATCACCAACAAACTCGCCGAACACGGACTCGAGAATATCGAACCCGACGAGTGGTACTCGCTCAAGATCCCGCTCGCCATGTTGTACGACATGCGCGACGAGTACGGGTCCTTACGAATGCAGAACATGGGGCAGAACGTCCCCCAGCACGTCGAGTTTCCGCCGGAGCTTTCGGAGGTCGATAACGCGCTCGCGTCGATCGATGAGGCGTATCACCAGAACCACCGCGGCAGCGAAATCGGGTCCTACGAGTTCGAGACGGAAGGCCCGAACGAGGGAGTGATGGTCTGTGAGAACCCCTACCCGTGTGAATTCGACAAGGGCCTCATCAAGGGCGTTGCCAAGAAATTCGCGAACAACCCCGTCGACGTCCAGGAAGTCGGCGACCAGTGTCGCGCGGACGGCGACCAGCACTGTACGTACCACGTCGAGTGGCGCTGATCGCACGCGCCGAACTCATCGACGGCCGTTTTACAGCGATAGCGAGGCGAAAGCCCACCCGTTTACGGGTGGGATGAAGCCGACAACTGGGAATCTCTCTACGCTCGTAGCCACGGCTGGGGTTGGATGCTTGCGTAACATCTTTAGGTGAGGATGTTCTATATACTGACGATGCCTCGTGGGTTCGACAGGGAACGTACCAACGTCCACAAACTCCAGTACCACTTCATCTGGTGTCCAAAGTACCGCAAATCGGTACTAACGGGCGAGGTGCGCGACCGTCTCAAAGCACTCATCGGGGAGAAAGCCGACGAACTCGACTTGGAGATACTGGAGTTGGCGATTCGCCCCGACCACGTACACCTGTTCATCACGGGCGACCCGACGCTCGCCCCGAACAAAATCATGCAACAGGTCAAGGGCTACTCGTCGCGCCGACTTCGGGACGAGTTCGATTTCAGCTTGCCGTCGCTGTGGACGCGCTCGTACTTCGTCTCAAGCGCGGGCGACGTGTCCAGCGAAGTCATCGAGGAGTACATCGATGCCCAAGCAGGTGAATAGTCATGCAACGGAACGTCTCGACCACGGTGCGAGTCAAACTCCACTCGCTGACCAACAGGAAAACCGACCTGCTCGCCCGCGAGCACGAGGCGTTCCAGACGGCGGTTCACGGCGGAGACGCCGACCTCTACTCCGCGACAGACCAGCAGGCGTCGAAAGTCCAGCGACAGAAAGACCCGAACCCCGACACCGAACAACCCGTCGTCCTCCGCAACGACGTGTTCAACGTGTCTCACGACGAAGACACCGTTCTCTCGTCGTGGTGGGTGAAAGTCCCCGTCTACGACCCCGAGCAGGGACGGGGCAACTCTATTTGGTGTCCTGCCCACGTCCCGTACAAGGACGAACAACTCGTCCGTGAGGGCGATATTCGAGATAGTGAGTTAGTGCGCCGTGACGGTGACTGGTACGTGCATCTCGTCGTCAAGCGGTCTGTGACCGTTCAAGACGAGTACGACGACGTGCTGGCTATCGACATGGGCGCACGATGGGTCGCTACCAGCGCGTTTCTCACCGACCGCAAAACCACCTTCTACGGCGAGGAAGTCCGCCGTATCCGTGAACACTACAAGCAACTGCGGAAGTCCATCGGGAAGGCGAAACCCCGACAGGGACAGCAAGTGGTCGAGCGTATCGGTGACGCCGAGGCACGGAAGGTGGACGGCCGTCTCCACAAGATTGCTCGCCAAATCGTGGAAGACGCTGAAGAACGGAACGCGGTCATCGTCGTGGGCGACCTCGGCAGGATTCGTAAGGACAACGACAAGGGGCGGTACGTCAACGACAAGACCCACAAGATGCCGTTCGCCCGCCTGCTCAACTACATCGAATACAAAGCCCACGACGCGGGTATCGACGTGCAATTGGTCGATGAATACGACACGTCGAAGACGTGCAATCGGTGCGCCTGCGAGAGCGTCCGTGAGACGCAGGGACGCTTCGAGTGTCCCGAATGTGGGCTGGACGACAACGCCGACAAGAATGGTGCGCTGAATATCGGCAAACGAGCCTTGGGCAAGTTCTCGAAACCGCTGTCCGAGGCGGGGGCTGTACTGGCACAGCCCGAAACGCAGGTCATCGTCCACCGTGACGACGAACCTGCGAACCTCTCCGTTTCCGTGGGTTCAACCCCCAGTGGGGGAACCCCACGGCTTTAGCGTGGGAGGATGTCAGCTCCTCCTAGAGAGTCGACCGAGTCAGTACGGATACTCGCGAGGCTCGCGCTGGATCGAGATCCACTTCAGCGTCGTCAGGGTATCCATGATCCACTCGTCGTTGTACCGCCCGAGTCCCGACGCGCCGACGCCGCCGAACGCGACGTGCGGTTCGTCATTCAACGGCTGGTCGTTGATGTGGACCATACCCGTCTCCATCGCGTCGGCCACGTCACGCGCACGAGCCACGTCCGTCGAGTGTACCGAGCCCGACAGGCCGTACTCGGTGTCGTTGACGATCTCGATCGCCTCCTCGTCGGTCTCGAAGGGGATGACGGGCGCGACCGGTCCGAAATGCTCATTACAGGCGACCGGCATGTCGCCGGTGACGCCCGACAGCACCGTGGGTTCGATGAACAGCCCGTCGTGGCCGCCACCAGCCTCGACCGTCGCACCGTTCGCGACCGATTCCTCGAGGAAGCCGACGATCTTGTCCCGTTGACTCTCGTTGATGACCGGGCCGACCAGGGTTCCCTCCTCGCGCGGATCACCGATAGGGAGTTGCTCGGCGCGGTCGGCCAGCCCCGCGACGTACTCGTCGTACAGCGACTCGTGAACCACGTGGCGGTTGATCGAGATACACTCCTGTCCCTGATGGGTGAACGACCCGAACGCACCGGCGTCGATCGCACGCTCTAAGTCGGCATCCGGGAGGACGACATGGGCGTTGTTCCCCCCCAACTCGAGGGCCGGCTCCGTGTACGCGCCGACGGCGCGCTGGCCGACGCCCCGTCCGACTTCCGAGGAGCCGGTAAACGACATCACCGACGGCACCGGGTGGCCCGAGAAGTGGTCGCCGATCTCGTGGCCGTAGCCGGGGACGACGTTCAGGACGCCGTCCGGGAGTCCGGCCTCCTCGAAGACCCGTGCGAGCACGAGCCCGCCCGTCAACGGGGTGTGCTCGTCCGGCTTGAGGACCACGCTGTTCCCCAGCGCGATGGCTGGCGCGACGACTCGGCTGGTGAGATACAGCGGGAAGTTCCACGGCGTGATGACGCCGACGACGCCAGCCGGTTCGCGCACGAGCAGGTTCTCCTTGCCGGGCGTCACCGAGTCCTTCCGGCGGCCGCCGTCGCGCATCGCCAGTCCGGCACCGACCTCCATCGTGCCCTGTGCGAGCTGAGTCTCGAAATCGGCTTTCAGCTCGACGCCGCCGCACTCGACGGCGAACAGCCACTCGAGGTCGTCGGCGTACTCGCCCAGCAGCGCGCATGCGTCGGAGACGATCGCGGCGCGCTCCTGTGGCGGTCGCTGGCCCCACGCCGATTGTGCCTCCTCCGCGATCGCGTACGCCTCGTCGACGTCGTCCTCGGTCGCCGACGGCACCGCCGTCAGCGCCGTCCGTGTCGCGGGGTTTTCGACGTCGATCAGGTCCCGGTCACCGGCGGGTACCCACTCGCCGTCGAGGAACAGGGCGTTCCACCCGTTCTCCGGCGCGATATCGAGTTCGTCAACGTCTCGTCCATCGGCGGATCGCGTACTCGTATCCGTCATACGGCTCCCTCTATCGGTGGAATTTGTTTATTGGTTTGGGTATGACATTCGCGATCGATAACTACTGATAGCTATCCGTAGGGCACATGAACGGGCCGAACGTGCGACCGGTTGCGTCCCGGAATCCGCACACACATAACTAATTTGAATAGAAATGCGCGATGAGTCCGCGCGTCCCGACACGAACTGGAGAAGAGAACAGCGGCTGAGTCAACTGGGAGTCCGTACGGATTCGTCGATACGAACCCGATCCGTCCCGGTCACCGGATGCGATCCGGTCGACCGGCGGCGAATTTGTCCCACCGGGCGGCACGAGACGCCGACTCGAGATCAGATGAGCTGTACGTCGTCGATTCCGAAATGCCGATCCGCAAGCTGCCGTGCGGCGTCGATCGTCCGCCCGTCCGTCCCGATCGCGATGCCGTGATCGGCCTCCGCGACCTCGACGTAGGCGACGGTGTCGTTGTTCTCGCTGACCGTGACGTTGTAGACTGCCGCGGGCGCGAGGACGTTCGCGACGAACGTCTCGGGCGTGTCCGCGTCCTCGACGAGGCGGACCTTCGCGTCGACCCGTTCTTCGAACTGCGTTACGGTTCGGCCGCCGGGGCCGATCGCTTCGCCCATCCCGCCGCTGGCGACGACGATCAGGAGCCGATCACCGCCCTCGGTGACGAGACAATCACGGCCGTCAACGCCCGTCACGTCCTCGAACGCGGCGAGATACTGCCGGGCGTCGTCATCGAGGGTTACACCCATCGATCAGTCTGCCTGACCGCTGCCGGAGGTGGTCGATCCCATCCGAAGATCGACGTCGCCGGTGCCGAGCTTGATCGGCTTGCCGACGATGACGTTCTCCGTGACGCCGTCGAGTTCGTCGACTTCGCCGTGGATCGCGGCGTTGAGCAGGTGGTTGACCGTCACCTCGAACGCCGCGCGGGCGAGGACGGATTCCTTCGATCCCGAAATCCCGTGCCGACCGATCGACTCGATCTCGCCGCGGTTCGTCATCATGTCGGCGACGAGCATCAGGTGCCGGACGTTCACGTCGTCCAGCCCCTGCTCGGCGAGCGTGTTGTTCGTCTCCTCGATGATCGCCTCGCGGGCGGCTTCGATACCGAGGTTGCGGTGGATCTCGTGGATGTTGTTACACGTCGTCCGGGAGGCGTCGACGCCCTCGATCTCGAGGACATCGCCGAAGGCCGACCCCTCGGTGTAGAGGACGAACTCCTCGGTGCCGGTCTCGAGTTCCTCGCGACGGATGACGACCCGCGAGACCTCTTCGATCCCCTTGAACGTGATGTCCCGCAGTTCCTCGACGAGTTGGAGGAGATCGCGGTAGGACGGTTCCTCGGGCCCGAACTCGATCTGGGTGCCCTGCTGGACCGTCTTCACGCCGAGCGAATCCTCGATGATGCCGGCGACTTCTTCGGCCGTGATCAGCCGTTCCTGCAGCGTGTCCTCGTTGAGCGAGATCTGAACGCGCATGTCCGCGACGTTCGTCGACACGTCGCCCAGCGCGAGGATCTGCGTCGCCTCGATGTTCCAGACGACCTCGTGGGCTTTCTCCCGCTCCGTCGCGTACTCGTCCTCGAGGTAGACGGTCATCATCGGCGTGTCCGGGGTTTTCCGGGCGTCGACCAGCTCGATCAGCCGGGGCAGCCCCTGGGTCACGTCGATTTCGGCGACCCCCGCGTAGTGGAACGTGTTCATCGTCAGCTGGGTGCCGGGTTCGCCGATCGACTGCGCCGAGACCGTCCCGACGGGATCGAGGGGCTCGACGCGGGTGTCGAGATAGCGGGTCTCGACGGCCTTCGCGAGTTCGTCGGCCTCCTCGACCGTCGCGCCCTCGCGGGCCTCGAGCGTCTCGTAGACCTCGTCTTTGAGCCGCCGCGGGAGATCAGTGTCCTCGACGACCGCGATCGTGTCGTCGTCGACATCGTATGCAACGTCAGTCATCGGAGGTCACCTCCGTTCCCTCGGCGAGTCGGTCGTCGGCGTGTTCCGAGAGGTTGGTCGGCCGCGGTTTGGAGCCGAGGAACTCCTGGCGTTCCTCCGCGGATTCGAACTCGGAGTCGAGCACGCGGTCGGCGATGTGCTCGACGTCGATATCGTTGTCCTCGTCGGACGAGACCTTGACCGGCGAGGTACCGTCCTCGCCGAACTCGAACTGGACGATCGTGTCCGAGGTGTCCCGGACCGTCCCGTCGTACTGGGTCTCGAGTTCCGAGAGGGCGTTGATCAGCCGCCGCTGCAGGTACCCCGACTTCGACGTCCGGACTGCGGTGTCGACCAGGCCCTCGCGGCCGCCCATCGCGTGGAAGAAGAACTCCCGCGGGGTCAGGCCGCTGGTGTAGGAGTTCTCGACGAAGCCGTGGGCCTCGGCCGAGAGATCGTTCGGTTCGTAGTGCGAGAGGGTCCGATCCTCGTAGCCGCGGTTGATCCGCTCGCCCCGAACCGCCTGCTGGCCGACCGCGCCGGCCATCTGGGTCAGGTTGAGCATCGAGCCACGCGCACCGGAGTTGGCCATGACGACGGCGGGGTTGTCGTCCTGGAAGTGTTCGTCCGCGATGTTCCCTGCATTGTCACGCGCACGCGAGAGCGTCTGCATGATCTTCATCTCGAGGGTCTCGTCGATCGTTCGCCCCGGGAGACTCTCGAGTTCGCCGCGCTCGTAGGCCTCGATGAGTTCCTCGACGCGGTCGTTGGCGTCCACGATGGTCTCGTCGATGCGCGATTGGGCCTCCTCGGGGATGGTCTCGTCGTCGATCCCGATCGAGAACCCGAAGTGCATGATGGCACGCATCGCCAGCGTCGAGACCTCGTTGACGAAGATCCGGGCGCGGGTATTTCCGTACACCTTCGTGATCGTGTCGACGATCTCGCCGCCGAACTCGCCGACCTCGTCCTCGGCGATGGTTCCCTGGAGCAACTGGCCGTCCTCGATGACGACCTCGTCGCCGATGGTCCCCGTGAACTCGAGGTCGAGATCGTCGGGCAGCAGTTCGGAGAAGACGTCGTAGCCGGTCCAGAACGGCGTTCCCTCGTCGTCGATGCCGCTGGGTTCGGGGAGTTCGTCGATCCGGGTGGCACGGAGCAGGTCGAGCGCCTGCGTCTCGTTGAATCGAGGGTTGTCGTGTGTCAGGAGGTACATCCCGGAGATGTGGTCCTGAATGGCCCCGATGATGTTCTCGCCGAACCGGGGGGAGAGCATCTGTTCTTGGACACGCATGAGGACGCGCGCTTCGGCGCGGGCCTCCTCGTTTTGCAGCGCGTGCATGTTCATCTCGTCGCCGTCGAAGTCGGCGTTGTACGGCGGACAGACGACAGTGTTCAGCCGGAACGTCTTGTACGGCATGACCACGACCTCGTGGGCCATGATCGACATCCGGTGGAGCGACGGCTGGCGGTTGAAGATGACGATATCGCCGTCGATGAGGTGGCGGTTGACCTCCCAACCGGCCTCGACCTTCTCGGCGAGCTGTTCGCAGTTCTTCTCAGTCACCTTCAGCCGGCGGCCGTCGGGACGACGAACGTAGTTCGCACCGGGATGTCCCTCCGGACCGTTCGAGACGAACCGCCGGGCGTCCTCGACGTTGCGTTCGGTGACGTTCATCGTCTGGGTCATCTCCTTTGCCACGCGGTCCGGAACGCCGACCTCGTTCAGCGAGAGCGTCGGGTCCGGCGAGATCACGGTCCGTGCCGAGAAGTTCACGCGCTTTCCGGACAGCGAACCCCGGAAGCGCCCTTCCTTGCCCTTGAGGCGCTGAGACAGGGTTTTCAGGGGCCGACCGGAGCGGTGGCGCGCCGGCGGCGTGCCCGAGATCTCGTTGTCCATGAACGTCGTGACGTGGTACTGCAGGAGTTCCCAGAGGTCCTCGATGATCAGCTGGGGCGCACCGGCCTCGCGGTTCTCCATGAACCGCTGGTTGATCCGGATGATGTCGACCAGCTTGTGCGTGAGGTCGTCCTCCGAGCGCTGGCCGTTGTCCAGCGTGATCGACGGCCGCGC
Source organism: Natrinema altunense (assembly GCF_000731985.1). GTDB lineage: Archaea > Halobacteriota > Halobacteria > Halobacteriales > Natrialbaceae > Natrinema > Natrinema altunense. Next base: position 118,846 of record NZ_JNCS01000011.1, on the reverse strand, counting down.
GGTGACCGGCGGCACCGGGAGGACGGTGAGGATCATCCACTCGGGACGCGACCGGTCAGGATTGATCCCGAGTACTTCGATATCCTCGTCCGGGATGTTCTCGAACCAGTCCCGGATGTCGCTGGGCATCAGCTTGTTCGTGTCCTCCTCGGTGAGATCGATGTCGAGGGCCTTCTCGATCGCCTTCCGCTGACTCTCCCGCGGGCGGAACGAGCCGGACAGGATCTCGTTGACTCGAGTGAGTTCGATCTCGGTCTGCTCGGCGAGTTCGTCCGGCGTCGTCCGCTCGACGCCTTCCTCCTCGTCGCCCTGCATCGCGCCGGCGATGCGCTGGGAGTACTCGCTGGTCAGGACCTGCTGGACCTCGTAGTAGGTCGTCGGCTTCTCGTGGTCGATATCGTACTGGATTTCGCCACAGAACGGACACCGGTCCTTCTTGCGGGCCTGTCGGATCGCGGCCTTGGTCACGTCGTTCAGATCCCGGCTCAGTTTTCGGGATTCGTCGAGTTGGTCCCGGAACTCGTCGCGCTCGTCCTCGGTGAGGAGGAGCTTCGAACACTCCCGGCAGGTCCCACGAAGGAGCCGCCGGATGAGTTTCGTAAAGCCGACGTGGATCACGGGCGCGGCCAGTTCGATGTGGCCGAAGTGGCCGTTACAGGAGCCGGAGTGTTTGCCGCAGGTCTTGCACTCGAGGCCGGGATCGATCACGCCCAGACGGGGGTCCATCAGTCCCATGTCGATGGGGAACCCGTCGTCGTCGTAGGTGTCGGCAGTGATGATCTTCGTCGCGCTCATCTCCCGGTACTCCTCGGGCTCCATGAGCCCGAAGGAGAGCGAACCGATGTCTTTGGGTGTCGTGTCTTGCATGGGTTATACGGCGTCCTCCAGTTCGAGTCGCGGTGCGATACCCAGCGCCTTCATCTCGTCCAAGAGGAGCTTGAACGCGTAGCTCATCTCGATCTCGTGGATATCGGTCTCCTCGTCGCAGTTCGGACAGTAGACACGCCGTTGTTCGACGTTTTCGACCGCGCTCATCCCGCAGTTCGCACAGACGTGGATGAACTCGCGGTCGGACTCGTCGAGGAGTCGTTCCTTCAGCGTCATGGCCGCCCCGTGGCCGATGAACACGTCGCGTTCCATCTCCCCGATACGGAGGCCACCCTCGCGGGCGCGCCCCTCCGTCGGCTGTCGGGTCAGCACCTGCACCGGCCCGCGCGAGCGGGCGTGCAGTTTGTTCGAGACCATGTGGTAGAGTTTCTGGTAGAAGATCACGCCGACGAAGATCTCGGCCTCGATCTTCTCGCCGGAGATCCCGGAGTACATCGTCTCCTTGCCCGCCGAGTCGAAGCCGGCATCCTCGAGTCCCTGGCGGAGCTCGTCCTCGTCCTCGCCGAGGAACGGCGTCCCGTCGACACGGCGACCCTCCATCGAGCCGAGTTTGCCGCCGATCATCTCGAGGATGTGACCGACGGTCATCCGCGAGGGCAGCGCGTGCGGGTTCAGGACGAGGTCGGGGACGACGCCCTCCTCGGTGAAGGGCATGTCCTCCTGTGGCGCGAGGTGGCCGACGACACCCTTCTGGCCGTGGCGGCTGGCGAACTTGTCCCCGAGTTCGGGGATCCGCTCGTCGCGCACCGAGACCTTCGAGAGTTTCGAGCCGTCCTCACCTTCCATGAGGGTAACGGTGTCGACGATCCCGGATTCGCCCGATCGCATGGTGACCGAGGTCTCCCGGCGTTTCTGGGGCGACAGGCCACCCATGTCGTCGGGTTCCTCGAGGAACCGCGGCGGCGACGTCTTCCCGAGCAGGACGGAGTTCTCGTCGACCGTCGTCTCGGGGTTGACGAGGCCGTCCTCGTCCAGGTGGTTGTACGCTTCCTCACCGCGGGCACCGCGGACGTCCTGCGACGGAATCTCGAAGCGGTCCTCCTGGCCGCCCGGATATCGGCGTTCCTCGCCCTCGTAGGTCCGGAAGAAGTGTGAGCGCGCGAGCGCGCGCTCGACGCTGGCCTTGTTCATGACCAGCGCGTCCTCGATGTTGAACCCCTCGTAGCTCATCACGGCGACGACGAAGTTCTGGGCCGCCGGCCGCTCGTCGTAGCCGATCTGCTCGGTCGTCTGGGTCTTGACCATCGAGAGCTGCGGGTAGTGCAGCAGGTGCTGGCGCGTGTCCGGCCGAATGCGGTAGTTCGCGCTCGGCAGCCCCAGCGACTGCTTGATCATCCCCGCTCCCATGGTAATACGGGGGCTGGCGTTGTGCTCGGGGTAGGGGATCATCCCCGCACCGATCGAGAAGATCAGCGACGGGTCGATCTCGAGGTGGGTGTGCTTTTCGGTCAGGTCGTCCTCGTCGACGGCGACGAGGATGTCCTCCTCCTCCTCGGCGTCGATGAACTCGATGTAGCCGTGATCGACGAGATCCTCGAACTCGAGGTCGCCGTCCTGCAGCGCCTCGACTTCCTGCTGGGAGATGCGCGGTTCGCCGTCCTCGACGACCAGCAGGGGTCGTCGGGCACGGCCCGCATCGGCGTTGACGATGACTTCGCGGGTGCGCTCTTTGACCGAGACGTTGACCATCTCGCTGACGTCGCCGATGCGTCGCGCTTCGCGGATCTGTTCTGCGAGTTCGTGCGGATCGGGATGGGTCCCCACCAGCGATCCGTTGACGTAGACTTTCGCCTCTCGTTGTTGGCTGCTCATGATTTAGTCGTCCCCTGACGCTGCCGTTCGTTCGATCCCTTCGAGGCCGGGAATGCCCTCGACCCCCATGGATGCCAGTTCGCGTTTGAGTTCCTGTTCGTCCTCGACGTTCTGGGAGAGCTCCATCGACTGCGCGAAGTTCTTCACCAGCCCACAGTTCGGCCCCTCCGGCGTCTCGGAGGGTCCGATGCGACCCCACTGGGTCGCGTGCAAGTCCCGCGCTTCGAAGTGCGGCTGCGAGCGCGAAAGCGGGCTGCGGAGTCGGCGCAGGTGCGAGAGGACGCCCATGAAGTCGGTTCGGTCGACCAGCTGGCTCACGCCGGAGCGGCCGCCGACCCAGTTGCCCGTCGCGATCGGGTGCTCGAGTCGCTCGGTCAGGACGTCCGATCGGACGACCGTGTTCACCGAGAGCTGTCGGTTGCGCATGTTGGCGCGCTCGAGCTGGTACTTGACGTCCCGGGCCAGCTTGTTCAGCGCGGTCCGGAACAGGTCTTTCATCAGGTCGCCGCTGACCTTCAGTCGCTTGTTCGCGTAGTGGTCCTTGTCGTCGGACTCGCGCCGGCCGAGCGCGAGTTCGAAACAGGCCTCGGCCATCCGACAGAGGTAGTGGGCCTTGTTGATCCGAACGTCTTCCTCCTCGACGCCGTCCTCGTGGAGGTGCGGCAGGAGGTAGCGGTCGATGACGTAATTCGCCCGCTTGAGCTGGTAGTTTTTCCCCTGGCCCGAGGCGACGCGTTTGCCCAGTTCCTCGATGGCTTCCTCTTCGGTTTGGACCTCCGCTTCCTCTAGGTTCTCCAGCATGTACTTGACGACCTCGGGGTCGTTCGAGACCTTGTGGACGATCTCCTCGTCCGACTCGAGGCCCAGCGCACGCACGAGCGTCACGAAGTTGATCGAGCCCGACACCGAGGGGAACGACACCTCGAGCAATCCCTCGCGGTTCCGTTCGCACAACACGAGGGCGCGGTAGCCACGGCGCTGCGAGAACGTCTTGGCGACCTGAATCTCGTCGCCGTACTTGCTGTCGTATTCGGCGAGGATCTTGTTCGGTGCGAGGTCCTCGCTGGTCATCAGCACCCGCTCGGAGCCGTTGACGATGAAGTATCCGCCCGGGTCCGCGGGGTCCTCGCCGATCTCGATCAGTTCCTCGTCCGAGAAGCCGGCGATATTACACTTGTCGGAGCCGACCATGATCGGCATCCGGCCGATCTTCGTCTCGGTCGAGTCGACGACACGCTGGTCGCCTTCCTCGCCTTTGACGATCGACATCTCCATGAAGACCGGCGCCGAGTACGTGATGTTCCGAAGGCGTGCCTCCTGTGGATAGAGCAGTTCTTCGGAACCGTCCGCCTCGCGGACGCGCGGTGTGACGACGCGGACGTCGCCCAGTTCGACGTGGACCGGCTCCTCGCCTTCCTTGTCGCCGATATCCGTATCGATCGTCGCCTTCTCGTCGACGACCTCCTGCATCCCTCGGTTGAGGAAGGCGTTGAACGAGCGGTAGTGGTGTTCGGCGATCCGTTCCTTCGAGAAATATTCGCGCGAAATCTCTCGTCGTTTGTCGCGGTTGAGTTCCATTGCCATTTATTCTACCACGAGTCGGTATACGATCGACTGATCGGTCGTCCGCGAGTCGCGAACGATCTTGATGACGTCACCGATCTCCGCCTCGTCCGGCAGGGCGGGATCGTTGCGCTTGATCTTCGGTAAATCTGTACGATCGATGTTGTATTCCTCGAGCACGTCCTCGAGGGCCTCTTCCTCGAGAACGGTGTGCTCCGGAACGAGTTCGTGTTGGCTTACGTCTACCATGTATTGGGTTGGGTGTGCGTGTCGGCTATTGGGAGAGAAGCGGCTGTCACGAGATACTACAGGCAAGTAGCGGCGGGAGGCATTTAACCGTTACTAACTCGACGCACAAGCAGTGCTACCCGGCCGGTCGACCGAACCGGAGCCGTCGATCACACTCGAGAGTACCCGGTTATCAGTTATATTCCTTGTGGGTCATGCGGTGTGGTATCACGAGTTGGGTCGTATTCCGTACTCGAGCGCGGAATCGTGGCGCGACTGACCGTACCACACGGCGTTTGATTGAAAAGCCTTAATGCCGTGACCGGGAAAGGGAGAGTTGCAGGTGGCCCGGGTGGTGTAGTGGCCCATCATACAACCCTGTCACGGTTGTGACGCGGGTTCAAATCCCGCCTCGGGCGCTTCTTCCGCGACCAACTCCGACGAGCACCGCGTCGCGTGTCCTCAACCGATCGACTCACCGTCCGCCAGTACAGTTAAATCACGTTTTAGACAGAATCGACTCACCGAAGAGATTGCCGGCCGTTAGCACGGCGGTCGTCTCATGGATGGCGTTTCTGTCATCGGAGATTACAAACGACTGCAGAGCAAAACCCTTAATACCATCAGCGGGAAAGCAGGAGTTGCAGGTGGCCCGGGTGGTGTAGTGGCCCATCATACAACCCTGTCACGGTTGTGACGCGGGTTCAAATCCCGCCTCGGGCGCTTCTTCCGCGACCAACTTCGACGAGCATCGCGTCACGCGTATTCGGTATCCGTGAACGGAAACGGCGAAATGTGGGATTCGAACCAGGGAGTGAAGCGAACACAGTGAGCGACACGACCGTGGTTCAAATCCCGCCTCGGGCGCTTCTTCCGCGACTAATTCCGACGAGCACCGCGTCGCACGTCCTCGTCACCCGTGTGCGAAAACTCCGAACCGAAGGTCGGCCTCTTAGCCGTCACCGCACACTTGCTCCCCCGACAGCCGTGCGAGCAATGTGTGACTCGGAGTCGGATGATATGATCAGTCGTTCGACACGGGACGGTGTGAATGCTAATCGTTTAGTGTCTCGTTACGCATCCCTCGGAGAACGGGATTTTCAGGGGCGGAACAAATGACTGGTCAAATTACTGTACTCATCGTCGATACCGAACCCCGGTTTGCTGACCACGCCGGGGAGTTGCTCGAGCGCGAGCGCGACTCGATCGTCACTGAAGCGGCGACGAGCGGCGCGGACGCGCTCGAGGTGCTCGAGCGCCGCAGCGTCGACTGTATCGTCAGCGACTACGAGATGCCGGAGATGACCGGGCTCGAGCTATTAGAGCGCGTTCGAGAGGACGATCCCGCCCTCCCCTTTATTCTCTTTACCGGGCGGGGACCGGAGGAGATCGCCAGGGAGGCGATCGCCGCGGGCGTGACACAGTATCTCCAGAAGGAGTCGGGCGAGAAGCAGTACGCGCTGTTGGCGAATCAGATCACGAACGCCGTCGACCAGTACCGCACGCAGACGGAATTGCGGGAGAGCGAACGACGATACGAGCGGACGCTGGCGACGTTACACGAGACGACGCGGGACCTGATGCGGGCCGAAACGAAAGACGAGATCTACCGGTCGGCCGTCGAAACGGCGAGCGAAATCCTCGACGTCGCGGTCGCCGTGGCATACACGTTCGAGCCGACCGCCGGCGTTCTCGAGCACGTGGCGTCGGCGCGGGGGTCGCCCGAATTGGGCGAGCCCGCGACGACGATCGAGCGGGGCGACGGGTTGGTCTGGGACGTCTTTTCGGAGGGCGAAAGCACCTACTACGAGGACGTGACGCGCGAGGGGAGCGTCGAACCGGGGGAGGCGGTGAGCCGAAGCGAACTGATCGTTCCGCTCGGTACCCACGGTGTCCTGGTCGCGGGCTGTGAGGACATCGACGGGTTCGACGAGACGATGATGGAACTGCTTCACATTCTGGCGGCCAACACCGAGGCCGCGCTGGATCGGGCCGAGCGCGAGCAGTTGCTACGGGACCACGATCGAACGCTGACTCGGCAAAACGAAGAGCTGACGCGGCTCAACCACACGAACGAGATCGTCCGCGAGATCAACCACGGTATCGCGCAGGCGTCGACGCGTGCCGCGATCGAGGAACGGGTGTGCGACCGCCTCGCCGAAACGGACCGGTATCGGTTCGCCTGGATCGCCGCGAACGACGACGAGCCGCCCACGCCGACGGCGTGGGCCGGAATCGATGCGACCTACATCGACCGGATTCGCGACGATGGCGAGCGGGCACCCGAGCTCGCGCTCGTCCGCGACACCCTCGCGGCCGGGCAGGAACGACTGATACACGACGTTCTCGATGACGAAGCGTGGCAGTCGCGACGCAAGGCGGCGCTGACGTACGGCTATCAGACGGTCCTCGGCGTGCCACTGATCGCCGACGAGCACCGGTATGGCGTGCTCGTGGTTCACGTCTCGGGGGCCGATTCGGTCGGTCAGCGCGAGCGGGCGGTACTGGCCGAACTCGGGGAGACGATCGGACACACGATTCAATCGATCGAGCGGACGCGGGCGATGGTGACCGACAGCCGACTCGAGCTCGAACTCGACGTGGCCGATTCGCGGTTGCTGCTCAATCGGCTGTCGGCACACGTCGACGCGGCAACCCCGATAACGCTCGAAGGCATCGTTGATCGCGGCGAGGACGGGATCGTCCTGTTCGTCAGCACGCCCGCGACGGCATCGTTCAGCGGGCTCGAGGCGGACTGGGCGTCGATCGAGACGCTCTCGGTCGTGTCCGACGACGAGGAAACGACGCTGTACGAAGTGACGGTCGCGTCGACGCCGTTTCTCGACGTTCTGCGGACGTACGACGTACAGGTGCGGACGGCAACGGCCGCGGACGGGGACTCGACGCTCGTACTCGAGGTGCCACAGAGCGTCGAAACGCGGTCGTTGGTCGAGGCGATCGGAGACGAGTATCCCGAAACGGAGCTGCGGGCCAAACGGGAGACGACGCACACGCAGTCGGCACGACGGCTCGATACCGATCTCGCAGAGCGGCTCACGGACAAGCAGTTCGAAGCGTTGCAGGCGGCTCACTACAGCGGCTTCTTCGAGTGGCCCCGCGGGAGCACGGGAGAGGACCTCGCGGACGCCCTCGGCGTATCGCCGCCGACGTACCACTATCACTTGCGGGCGGCCGAACGGAAGCTCGTCGCGTTGGCGTTCGACGGCGCGTCCACGTCGTGAGACCGACCGTGGACCGCCCCACGGTCACGTGGACCGAGGCCCACCCGTTTCTCGACATCACGGAGACGTTCGGTCGTCCGTCGGTTCTCGAGGTACACGGTCTGCTCAGCCTGTAGAAGACGGCCGGAACCCGAGTGCTGGATTCGGCGGCTCGCTCCGGTACTAATTAATTAGTCGTCGTCCGTTCGTACCCACTTACTACCTAGAAGCCATATTTAACCCCCTCCAGCGTGTACCCGTAACTGGCGATCTGAGACAGACTGTCGCCACCCCCCACCCTTTCCCCACCCTTTCGACGTTACACTCCCCGCGAGGCACGGCCTCGTGTCTCGAGCGACGATGACTCACACCCACCGGACAGTCGGAACGCTACTGCGAACGCGGCCGTCGAGACGGCTGGTCGGTCGTCTCCTCCCACTCGATCCAGTCCTGTTCCCAGCCGCGGCGGGATTCGGCGCGTCGCTGCGCCCGTTCGCGGTCCTCGCGGGCCGTTCGGTCGCGCTCGACGGCCCCCGACTGTTCGCCCTCGACCAGTAACGGAGCGAACGAAACGGGTCCGAGTCGATCGACGTCGCCGTCGGCCGAGACGGTCTCGAGTCGCTGTTGGTGGGTCCCGCGGGGGAAGACCAAGCGGCCCGCATCGGTTCGCTGGTCGAGCAGCGCACGCGGCGGATCGACGGCCGCGGCCTCGAGCAGGATGCGATCGAAGGGCGCGTACTCGGGGAGACCGTTCGCCCCGTCCCGGCAGTCGACGAGGACGCCGTCGTAGCCCGCGTCGGCGAGGTTGTCCCGCGCTTCGACGACCAGCGGCCGGGAGATGTCGACGGCGTGGACGTTCGTCTCGCTGACGAGTTCGGCCGCGACGGCCGCCGTGTACCCGACGCCGGCACCGACGATCAACACGGTCTCGTCGCCCTCGAGTGCCAGTGCTTGGAGCAAGCGAGCGACGGTACTCGGCGCGAGAACGCGAGTGCCGAGGACCTCGTGTTCGCGATCGGCGTAGGCCGTTCGCTCGTCGTCGACGAACGCGTGCCGCGGGACCTCGCGCATCGCGACGGCAACGTCCTCGTCGGCGAGGACGTCCCTGGGCGGGGACTCGAGACCGTCGACCATATCCTCTCGCAGTACCGCGGGTTCCATACGCCAGCTATCGGGGCGGCCGTAATCAATGGCCCGCTTGCGCGGTCCGCCCGCCTACCCGCGCATCCGAACGAACCGAACGCTGCCGCGGTCGGTCCGGTCGAGCGAGCCGTCCGGTCGTTTGGTCGCGTCGACGAGCGTCTGGCGGCCGGCACCGATCGGCCCGAGCAACTGCCCGCCGGCACGGACCTGCTCGACGATCGGTTCGGGAAACGAAACCGCCGCGCAGGTGACGTACGCCGCGTCGTAGGGCGCGTGCTCGGGCCATCCCTGCCGGCCGTCACCGACGCGCACCGAAACGCCGTCGTAGCCGAGCGCCGCGAGTCGATCGCGCGCCTGCTCGGCCAGTTCGTCGCTGTATTCGACGGTGTAGACGTGCTCGTCGCCGACCAGTTCGGCCGTGACGGCGGCGTGATAGCCACACCCGGTGCCGATCTCGAGGACCTCGTCGCCGGGATCGGCGGCGAGCAGATCGGTCATGATCGCGATCATGTGCGGGGCGCTGATCGTTTGCCCGTCACCGATCGACAGGGGTCGGTCCGCGTAGGCGCGGTCCCGGTGGGCAGCGGGAACGAACTCGTGGCGGGGGACCGACGCCAGGGCTTCGAGGACCCGGTCGTCGTCGACGCGCGGCGCGACCGTCTCGACCATCCGCTGGCACGGTGCCTCGTAGCTGTCGGACATGGCTCGAGGGCGACTACGCGCTCGAGAACGGTAGGGTTCCGGGTGGCGCGTCCCGGGTCTCGGGGACGGTGCGAGTCGGCTGCAGGAACGGATTACCAGGCCGACCAGGCGCTGCTCTGCTCGTCGTAGGCGTAGACGCGCTTGACGTCTTTCGCCAGGGCGGTGTCGCCCTCCATCTCGAACCGGTCGCGCCGGTAGCCGTCGGCGTCGCCGCGGACGACGAAGGCGTCGATCTCGAACTCGTCGTCGCCGAAGGACTCGACCGCGCCGACCTCGAACTCGTAGTCGCCGGGGACGTGGACCGTGATGCTCCGGCTGTCGTCCCGCGAGCCGTCCTGTGGGTGGACGGTGACGTTGACGCCGACGTTGTCGACCTCGCGGGTCCAGACGGTTTCGACTTTCTCCGCGGTGGACTCCTCGACACGCTTCTGGCCGTCGAGTTCGACGCTGGTCACGCGGACCGTCGAAAGCACTTCCTCGGTCTCGAGGATGAACTCGTCGCCGACTTCGATGGTCTCGTCTTCGGCCGTGGTGACGTTCGCCGTGAAGGACTCGCCGCCCTGGGAGACGACCACGTCGAGGGTGACTTCAGGCGTGCGCTCGGGGCGGACCTTGTGGACGTGACTACACTCGCTACACCGAACGGTGAGGGTTCCGCCGCCGTCCGTCAGTACTTCGTGGACCGTCTCGAGGTCCGGCGAGCACGACGGACAGGCCGTCGGAACGCGCTCCGGGAGATCGCTCATAGGCCACTGTAACGGCTACGTACCTAAAAGCCGATTGAACCCGTCGTCTCCCACCGGCTAGTTCCCCTGGATCGCGTCGATGACCATCGCCGCGGCGACGATGGGCTCTTTCGGGACGGTACTCGCATCGTCGATGACGATCTCGTAGCGGTCGCGCAGCGAGAACTGTCCCTCGATGGAGCCGACGTGAGTGCCCTTCTGGTCCGTGATCTCGTACTTATGAGGTATCCAGCCGCCGAACGGAACGACGTTCCGGGCCACCGTCACCATCGCGCCGCGGGAGTTGATCTCGGCCAACTTCGCTTCGGTAGTCGCGTCGCGGATCTTCCACGTGTCCTGGAGCAGCGAATAGTCGTTGTCCAGGATCACGATGTCCTCGCCGGTCTGCGCGTCCGAGAGCACGTAGTTGTTCGCGACGTCGATGAGCCCGCCGGCCTTCACGGTGAATACCTCGTTGCCGTCGGCGTCGACGAAGGGGAACTTCTCTTTCATCTTCAACATCTTCTGTTTCCCCCGTAAAACGACGTTCCCGTCGACGTCGAGCGCCTTGTACTTGTTCCGAACGAATCCCTGTTCGACCGTATAGCGGTCGTCAGTGAGCTCGATCCCCTGAATATCGTATCCCCGAGTACCGCTCATCGGACCGATGTCACGCTAGCAGCACTTCAAACCACTCGGTTCTCACATAACGACGAGCGATTTCGCCCTGCCCCCAAGAACCGGCTCGAGAGCCGTTCGAGAGCCCGGGTCGACTGGGGCCGATCTCAGGCGTTGTCCGCCGTCGGCAACTCGACAGGGGTGCCGTCGGCGACGACCGTCGGCTCGCGAAGGATGCCGTCGAGGTGGATCGGCGCTTCCGTCTCGCCCCCGATGCCCGCGTTGTCGCCGATGGCGATATGGACGGTACCGCCCGCCTTCTCGTCTAGGAGGACCGAGCCGACGAGATCGGTGACGGCGACGTTCGTGCCGATGCCGAGTTCTGCGAGGTTGTACGCGGCGTCGCCCACGTCTTCGGCCGCGTCCTCGACCGTCGCTCGAATCTCGTCGTCCGAAATGGTCGTGACGAGGCCGTCCTCGACCTCGAAGGTGAGCCGCTGGTCGGACTCGAGCAGCCCGTGCGGGCGCATCGTCCCGTCGACGACGAAGGTGCCGTCGGCAGTCTCGGGACTGATGAAGACCTCCCCCGCAGGGAGGTTCGACATCTCGCCGGGGTCGTGGACGATGCCGGTATCGGAGAGCCACTCGCGATCGCCGATACCGAACGTGATGTCGGTTCCAGCATCGGTCGTCACGCGGATCTCGTCGGCTCCGTCGACCTGTTCGCGGACCGCCGCACAGTGGGCCGCGATCGACTCGTAATCCGCCGCCAGCCCGGTCGTGAAGACGTCCTCGGTGATCCCCGGGAGCGTCGCGACCCGCGCACCGGCCTCGTTGGCCTCAGTGCGGGCGCGCGTGTGGCTCAGGCTCTTGGTCGTCGGTGCGAGCACCACGTCGGCTCCCGCCATCGCCGCCGCCACCGGTGCCGGCGGTTCGCTGCCGTGGGTCTCGCCCGGCGGATACCGAACGATCACGGCGTCGTCGGTGATCTCGCTCGCTACGTCGTAGATCGCCGTCCCGATCGGCTCGCGTTTGTCGTCGGTGACGACCGCACACGACTCTCCCGACTCGAGGCTCAGACACTGGCGGACCGCCGTCTCCGCCGCGGCTCGAAGTGCTGCCATACCGTAACGTCGGGCAAGCGAGCCGATATGTCTTCCCTTCGACCGCGCTCGCAAGCGTTCGAGCGGGGACGCGGGACCACCATCGCGGTCCCACACCGCGGGACCGTCGGCGAGGTGCGTACGAGGGTGTCCCCCGAAACCGGCCTCGAGAGGGATCGAAAACTCCGATCCGAGTAAACATCGGCTGACAGGCCTCGAAACGATTATCCCGCTCGGTGGTCCACTCCCGAGCATATGCAACAGGTCGCCATCAACGGCTACGGCACGATCGGCAAGCGCGTCGCGGACGCGGTCCGGCAACAGCCCGACATGGAAGTACTGGGCGTCGCCAAGACGCGCCCGAACTTCGAGGCCGAGACAGCGATCGACAAGGGGTTCCCGCTCTACGCGGCCGTCGAAGAGCGCGCGGAGTTGTTCGCCGAGGCCGGCCTCGAGATCGCAGGGCCGGTCGAGGACCTCGTGGCCGAGGCCGACGTCGTCGTCGACGCCACGCCGTCGGGCATCGGCGCGCAGAACAAGGCCCTCTACGAGGAGTACGACACGCCCGCGCTCTATCAGGGCGGCGAGGACGCCGACCTCGTCGACGTGAGTTTCAACGCGCGCTCGAACTTCGAAGACGCCGTCGACGCCGACCACGTGCGCGTCGTTTCCTGTAACACGACCGGGCTCTCGCGGGTCATCGCCCCCCTGCGCGAGGAGTACGGCGTCGAGAAAGTCCGTGCGACGCTCGTCCGTCGCGGCGGCGACCCCGGACAGTCCGATCGCGGCCCGATCAACGACATCCTCCCGAATCCGGTGACGATCCCGTCTCACCACGGGCCGGACGTCGAGACCATCTTCCCCAACCTGGACATCGACACGCTCGGGATGAAGGTGCCCGCGACGCTGATGCACATGCACAGCCTGAACGTCACCCTGGAAGAGGACGTCGACGCTGCGGACGTCCGTAACCTGTTCGCCGACGAGTCGCGCCTGTTCCTGATCCCCGAGCGCATGGACATCGATGGCAGCGGAAAACTCAAGGAGTACGCGCTGGACGCCGGCCGCCCCCGCGGCGACCTCTGGGAGAACTGCCTCTGGGCGGAGTCCATCTCGACCGAAGGCCGGGACTTCTACTGCTTCCAGGGCATCCACCAGGAGAGCGACGTCGTGCCGGAGAACGTCGACGCCATCCGCGCCGTGACCGGCGCTGCCGACGCCGAGGAGAGCATCGCAACGACCGACGAGGCGCTCGGTATCGGCCTCCGATAGAGGGCCGCCGATCGAGACTGATCCGCCGGAGGGCGGTTCCGACGCGAGCCGGCGGTGCGGTCCGGATCGTATAGCGACGACAGAAAGTTTTTGCCACGGGATACCCTAGGGTCCTCCATGCGCCGAGACGACCGCGACGAACCCTTCGACGACCTGTTCCGCGAGATCGAGCGAATGATGAACGAGATGATGAACGGTGCGGACGGGAACGTAAACTTCGACTCTTCGAACAACGTCGATAACGGATTCGGCATGGACACGCACGTCGATATCCACGAAACCGACGAGGAGGTCCGCGTCGTCGCCGACATCCCCGGCGTCGAGAAGGACAACATCGAACTCGAGTGCGACGGCAAGACCCTGACGATCTCCGCGGAAAGCGACCACCGCCAGTACGACGAGCGCGTCTCCCTGCCGACCCGCGTCAACGAACACACCGCCGCCGCGACCTACAACAACGGCGTCCTCGAGGTCGTCTTCGACCGCGCCGAACAGTCCTCGGACATCAGCCTCGAGTAAGCGGACCGTCGCGGTCGTGGTTTTTCCGGTTACCCCTGGGCAGCGGTGCGTATCGCGGCCGCGAGTCGATCGTAGAAGTCCGGGTCGTACTTCGTCTCCTCGTCGATCGTCGGCCGGGCGTTCGTCTCGTTGACCACCAGTCGGTCGTCGGTCTCGAGCAGGTCCACGCCGAGGAAGGGGATCTCGAGTTCGGTCGCGACCGACTCCGCGAGGTCGCGCCACGCGTCGGGGAGGGCAACGCCGGTCGCGTCCGCGCCGCGGTGGACGTTGTGTTTCCACTGGCCCTCGCTGACCGCCTCGTCGGGTAACCGTCGCTCGACCGCGCCGACGTACTCCCCCTCGAGAACCATCACCCGATAGTCGGTCGCGTTCGGGAGGTACTCCTGGACGAGAAAGGACTGGTCGCCGGTCGCTCGGTAGTCGTGGACCAACGAGAGGTAGTCACAGATGCCGAGGAAGGAATCGAGGTCGTGGGCCTTCGCGACGCCGACTCCCCGGGTCGTCGAGTTTGGCTTGACGACTACCGGCGGCTCGAAGCGATCGAAGACCGCCGCCAACTCGGCCTCGCTCACGTCGTTCGAGACGTAGACCGACCGCGGGACCGGGAGGTCGGCTCGCTCGAGACGGGCCAGCACTTCGGCCTTGTTCCGCGACGTCAACACCGTCTCGTGATCGTTGAGCCACGGCACCTCGAGCAGGGCGTCCGCGACCCCACCTTCCATGAGGCGACCGGGATAGACGAACCCCACGTCGTACTCGTCGGGGTCCCACGGCGCGTCCGCACCCAGCGGGACAACGCGCTCGCGCACGGGCACGTGATGAACCTGAATCCCACGCTCGGCCAGCGGCTCCCCCATCCGCTCGAACGTCTCCTGGTCGTTCGCGACCGCGAGATCGATCATACTCGATACTCGAGAAGAGAGGCAAAAAGGTGCTCGAGACGGCGATTCGGCATCGAACTGCAGCGGCCGGGAGTGCGTCTCGAGCAGACGCGAGAGACGCACGACCCGGAGGAGGGCAGGCGGGTCACCGAATCGACCGCGAGTGAGTGCCGAAGGCACGAACGAGCGGGCCGACGACTGATGTGAGTGGGGACTGGACGGACGAGCGAACGGAAGGAAGAGTGCTTTTGATCGAAATTTTACCGAGGGACATCGCGGTCGTGGCGGTTTGCGACCGCGATAGACCGCAGCGTAAAATTTCGTTCTTAGGCGATCAGCTGTTCTTCACCGCGCTCGACGACGACGCGACACGGCGGCGAAATCTTGTTGTAGGAGCGCCGCAGGGCGTCCTTGGCGAACTCGGCGTCGTCGACGTCACACCAGATGGTGAAGATGCGCTCGCCGGCGTCGATGCGCGCGGCGGTCCCGACGATCTTCCCGAAGGCCTGGCGCATCCCGTCGGAGACACGGTCCGCACCCGCGCCCGTCGCCTGCTTGTTCTCCCGGATGACGTGGTGGGGGAACTTGCGCAGGACCATCTTGTAGTTGTTCTCGCCCGCGTTTTTCAGCATGTGACGGTTCGCCGAGAGGCGAGAGGCCTCGAGGCTTCCGTGGCGGATCTGGACCTCTTCCTCCGTGATGAGGCTGATCTGGACGGGGTAGTCCTCGGCGTTTGCCTGGGCGTCGCCCATCTTGTGCTGTGCGATCTTCGACCCCGGGATGCCGGTGATGTATTCGCGGCGCGTGTAGGCCGGCTTACTGATCTCCCGGTACATGGAGGCAGGTTTGTCGGACATGGTGGTTACTTACGAAAACGGAAGCCCACCGAGCGGATAAAGGCTTCGAAGCGCCGCGTCGAGTCGATGGCGGGGCCGACGGCCCGGTTCCCAGAACCAGCGTTCAGTTCGCCGGGACGTACGCGGACCCAGTCTGCTCGATCAGGCCCGCGCTCGAGAGCGAGGAGAGGACGCTCAGGATCGAGAGTTTCCGCATGTTCAGACCGTCGCTCAGGTCCGTGACCGTCGCGCCGCCGGTCGCCTCGAGGGTGAGGTAGACGAGCTTGCTCTGTGCGGAGTCGAGTTCGGTCGGAAGGTGGTCGATCCGATCGGTCGTCTGCGCGGTTTCCGTCAGCATATCTCCACGGTCCACGAATCACCATATAACTCTATGGGGCAGAGGGTATATAGGAGCTAGAAGATATTATTGTGTTAAAATATCACAATTGGTGGCTCGGATCGTCATCACAGCCGGGCACGGATCGCGATCGAATCGAACGCCGCCGGGGACGACATCGGAACTGCCGACACGCGGTTCCGGGCGCCGAACGGCCGGCCGCTCGGCCGACCCGGCGGCGTATTTAAGGTTCCGCCGCCGAAACCAATGTCCATGAGGAGCTTTCGGATCGGATCCCTGTTCGGGATTCCGATCAAACTCGATCTGACGTTCCTGCTGGTACTCCCGTTGTTCGCGTACCTCATCGGGACACAGATCGAGGACGTCGCGGGGATACTGAACGACGGGCTAGCGGCGGGGATCGATATCGGGGCGATTAGCGGCGGGACGACGCCGCTGTTACTCGGGTTGGCTGCGGCGGTCGGTCTGTTCGTCGGCGTCGTCCTCCACGAATTGGGGCACTCACTGACCGCCCAACGGTACGGGTTCCCGATCGACTCGATCACGCTCTGGCTGTTCGGCGGCATCGCCGCCTTCTCCGAGATGCCCGAGGACTGGCGGCAGGAACTCAACATCGCCGTCGCCGGCCCGATCGTCAGCGTTCTGGTCGGCGTCGGCTCCTACGCGCTCTTCGTCGTCACCCCCGAGAGCCTCAGTGGCGTCCGGTTCGTCCTCGGCTACCTCGCCGTCCTGAACGTTGCGCTCGCGTTCTTCAACATGCTTCCGGCGTTCCCCATGGACGGCGGGCGGGTGTTACGAGCGTTGCTCGCTCGCAATCAGCCCTACGCGAAGGCGACTCAGCAGGCCGCCAGCATCGGCAAACTGTTCGCGGTCCTGATGGGACTGTTCGGCCTCTTCTCAGTCAACATCATCCTCATCGGCGTCGCTTTCTTCGTCTACATTGCCGCCTCGAGCGAGGCCCAGCAGGTGACGATGAAGGCGGCCTTTCAGGACGTCACCGTCGGCGACATCATGACGCCGGTCGAGGACCTCCATACGGTCGAACCCGACACGACGGTCGCGGAGCTGATCGAACGGATGTTCCGGGAGCGACACACCGGCTACCCGGTCGTCGAACGCAGCGCGACCGGCGAGCGCCTCGTCGGACTCGTGACCCTGTCCGACGCCCGCGAGGTCGATCAGGTCGAACGGGAGGCCTACACCGTCGCGGACGTGATGACGACCGACCTCCAGACGATCACGCCGGACTCGGACGCGATGACGGCGATCGAACGGATGCAGGAACACGGGATCGGCCGCCTCCTCGTCGTCGAGGTGCCCGACGCGGGCGGATCGTTCGGCGACCCCCGGCCCGAAGACGGCGACCTCGTCGGGCTGATCTCACGAAGCGACGTGATGACTGCCCTCGATATCGTCCAGCAAAGCGGCGCGGTCACGCCCTCGAGTCGGCCGCGGACCGCGGACTGAGAGTCTCCGGCGGTCGGGGACTCGAGACGCCGCTGTACGTGATCGTACCGCCGCAACCGTCGAGTACGGCCGTGGCCGGTATCGTATCCGCAAGTCGTGACTGGAGTGACGATTTTAGTACGTAGACCTCCTCTTTCCATAGAACCAACAAATATAACACGATTCACAATGGTTATAT
The DNA here is from genome assembly GCF_000731985.1 of Natrinema altunense. Classification (GTDB taxonomy): domain Archaea; phylum Halobacteriota; class Halobacteria; order Halobacteriales; family Natrialbaceae; genus Natrinema; species Natrinema altunense. The sequence goes on along the minus strand of NZ_JNCS01000011.1, from coordinate 101,332 downwards.
TATAAGAACTAACGGAGAAACATGGAGCGGATAAAAATCCAGAGTGTAAAGGAACTCTCGTTACTCGTAATCGGCCTGGTGTTGTTATCGAACGGCATCTTCGGAGTTCCACAAATCCCCTACGAAGGGCCATTCTTCATAGTAGCCGCAGTGATACTCTTCGCTTCCGCTGTTCATTCGCTGCTTCAGGAGAGGGGGACCTGAGTACGCGGAGACGACAGCGACAGCCCACGTGGGCAATACTCACCGATACAGGAGCGTCTCGTCGGTCATCGGTGACAGCCGCCGTGGCAGGGAGTTACTGCTAACAAACGGTTTAACCGTCGGCGGTGCCGACGCTGTATCGATGCCACCGGCCATCGAGACCGTCGATCTCGTGAAGGAGTACGGCGATCTGCGCGCCCTACAGGAGCTATCGCTGACCGTCGAGAAAGGCGAGTTCTTCGGCCTGCTCGGACCCAACGGCGCGGGAAAGACGACCTTTATCAACACGCTGGTCGGACTGGTCCGCAAGTCCGGCGGCGAGGCGCGGGTCTTCGGCCACGACGTCGAGGACGACTACCAACAGGCCCGCGACGCGATCGGGCTCGCACCCCAGGAGTTCAACGTGGACCGCTTTTTCCCGATCAAGGAAGTCCTCACCCACAAGGCCGGGTACCACGGAATCCCGGCGTCCGAGGCCGCCGAACGGGCCGACGACGTCCTCAAGCGAGTCGGCATCTACGACAAACGCGACGAGCGCTTCGACTGGCTCTCGGGCGGGATGAAGCGCCGCCTACTGCTCGCTCGAGCCCTCGTCACCGAACCCGACCTGCTCATTTTGGACGAGCCGACCGCCGGCGTCGATGTCCAGTTGCGCCACGACCTCTGGGAACTGGTCACCGAACTCAACGAGGAAGGGACGACGATCCTCCTCACGACGCACTACATCGAAGAGGCGGAACGCCTCTGTGACCGCGTCGCGATCATGAACGAGGGTCGAAAAGTGACCGTCGCGACGCCGGCCGAACTGAAACAGCGCGGTACCGATACCATCGCCGTGCGCCTCGCGTCCGCGCCGGCTGCCACACCGGACCTCGGATCCTACGCACACGAAACGACGGTCTCCGGCGACCGGCTCGAGGTACGGGTCGACGACGGCGGTTCGACCGCGCCGCGACTCCTCAACGATCTCGAGGCGATGGGTCACGAGATCGCCGACCTCGAGATCACGCGGACGTCGCTCGAGGAGATCTTCGTGGATCTCACTCGAAGCGAGGATCGGACCGTGACGCGATCCTCGGCGGAGAGCGCGGGCGATGACGACCCGCCGGCGAACGACAATCGGGAGGGCGAACGAGAGCAGGAGGGGGTCGCCTGATGCTCTCGGTCGGCTTCCGAGCGCTCTTTCGGCGCGAGATATTGCGGTTCGTCCGCCGGCCGAAGAACACGTTCATGCCGCCGGCGATTACGAACGTGCTCTACTTCGCCGTCTTCGGCGTCATTCTCGGCGGCCGGATCGACGAAATCGCCGGCTATCCCTACATCCTGTTTATCGTGCCGGGACTCGTCGTCCTGGGCGCGATCTCGAACGCGTTCGAGAACGCCTCGTTCTCGATCTTCCACGGTAGATGGAACGAGTACATTCACGAGACGCTCACCTCGCCGCTGTCGTACGTCGAGATGGTCGTCGCGTACGTCGGTGCCAGCGCGGTCCGGGGCCTCGTCGTCGGCGTCATCATCGCCGCCGTCGGCCGGGCGTTCGTGCCGATCGGGATCGAACACGGCCTGTTTCTCGTCGCCACGATGATCGTCATCACGGCGCTGTTCGCCGGCCTCGGTATCATCGGCGGGCTCGTCGCACGGGACTTCGACGACCTGACCGTGATGAACCAGTTCATCCTCCGTCCCCTGGTCTTCTTCGGCGCGGTCTTCTACTCCCTCGAGACGTTCGAGCAGGCCTGGCAGATCAATCTCTCCTTGCTGAATCCGATGGTCTACATGGTCGACAGCGTCCGGTTCGGACTGCTTGGCCACTCGGATCTGATCGGGGTCGGCATCCTCCCCGGTCCCTACGCCGACTTCGCGCCGCTGGTCTCGCTGGGCGTGCTCACGACGGGGACGCTCCTCGTCATGGCGATCGACGTCTACCTGTTCAAGATCGGTTACGGACTGACCGACTGACCGCGTTCGGTCGGACCGGTCGGGATACAGTTATTCGTCCGGCGACTCGATGTCGGAACATGGTTCGCGACAGCTGCCCGAACTGTGGTACCTCGCTCTCGCCGACCGCGAACTACTGCAGCGAGTGCGGTGACGCGGTCGACGACGACTCGTGGGGCGTCTCGAGCACGGAGAGTAGTTGGGGCTCGGACGGCTCGCGGGGCGACTCGCAGACGGAGTACGGGTCAACCCGCCGGACCGACAGGGACACAACGATGGCGGCGATCACGCACGTCCTCGCGATATTCACGTGGGCAATCGGACCGCTGATCGTCCTCATCGCGACTGACGACCCGTTCGTCGAGGAAAACGCACGGAACGCGCTGAACTGGCAGATCGCGTTCACGGTCTACATGCTCGTCTCGTTCATCCTCGTCTTTGCCGTCGTCGGCATCGTACCGGTACTGCTCTTGCCGTTCGTCGATCTGGCGTTCTGTGCCATCGCCGCGGTCAAGGCCGCCGACGGCGAGTCGTGGTCGTATCCCGCGACCCCTGCGATCGTCTGAATCCCCGAACGACCCCCGTCGACAGCGGGTGTGGCTTATTTCTCGTACTTGGAGACCCGAACCAGTTGCTTCCCGGTGGTGTCGCCCCCGAACAGTCCGAAGAACGGAACGCGTTCACTCGGGTCGATCAGTCGGCCAGCCCGACGACATCGTCGCGGACCGAACACAGGGTGCCCAGGTGATCGTCGTCGATCTCGCGGAGGGTGACGGACGGGCGGCCCTCGTAGGCGGCTCGAACCGGATCGATCGGAGCGTTTTCGTCGTCGACCCCGTGCCACACCGTCACGTCGCCGTCGGGGAGCGACGGCGACCACTCCGTCGCAAACGCGCGACTCTCGCGGACTGCGCCGGACGGACCGGCCGACAGTCCGACGCGGAAATCGCGACCGACGATGCGGGCGGTCTCGTCGTCGACGGACCGATCGGTCAATTGCTCGACAACGGCCCGATCGCCCCGGAGTCGTGCGACGACCGCGCCGAACCGGAACGCGAGGCCCAGCAGACGGGGAAACCGAACGAGCGGGCCGAACGGCCCGCCACCGTGTGCCGGAACCGGAGCGCCGACAACGCCAACGTCGGCAACCCGGTCGGCGTAGTGTGTAGCCACGGCCAGCGCGTAGGGACCGCCGCCCGAAAATCCGGCGACCGCGACCGACTCGAGTCCCAGGGCGTCGACGAGCGCTCGACAGTCCGCGGCCCACGTTTCGAACGTCCCGTCCGGGTTCGGATCGGACCGCCCGTATCCCGGCCGACTCGGCGCGATCACGCGAACGCCGCGAGTGCGGGCGGGGTCCGAAAGCAACGCCCCGAGGTGCGACGAGCCGGGCGTTCCGTGATGGAAAATCAGCGGTCTCCCGTCCGGATCGCCGTACGTCGCGAACGCCAGCGTCCGGCCGTCGGGGAGCGAGATCGACTCCGACTCGGAAACGACCATACGAACCGTCACTCCGCACGACGGATTGCCGTTACGATAGCGATACTAGCGGCTCGAAACGCCGCCGTTCGGTCGCGACGGGTGCCACCCGCGGCTCTCGGCGAACTCGAGTCACATCGCGCTATTCGTCGTAATCGGCGACCTTGACCAGTTGCTTCCCGATGTTGTCGCCCTCGAACAGTCCGAGGAACGCGTCGGGGGCGTTCTCGAACCCGTCGACGACGTTCTCACGGTACTGTACGTCGCCGTTCCGAACGAACGTCGAGAGTCGCTCGAGCGCCTCGCCCCACCGGGGCTGGTAGTCGCTGACGAGCAGGCCCTCGACCGTCGCGCGGGACTCGATGAGTTTGGCGAGCTTTCGCGGTCCGGTCGGCACGTCGGTCTCGTTGTAGAGTGCGATCTGGCCGCAGACGGCGACGCGGGCGTCGACGTTCAGCCGGGGCCAGACGGCGTCAGTGATGGGGCCGCCGACGTTGTCGAAGTAGACGTCGACGCCGTCCGGGCAGGCCTCGTCGACTGCGGCGGCGAGGTCGTCGGTGTCCTTGTAGTTGATCGCGGCGTCGAAGCCGAGGTCGTCGGTGAGCCAGTCGATCTTCGCCTCGCTCCCGGCGGTGCCGACCACTCGCGCACCCGACAGGCGGGCGAGTTGGCCGACGACGGAGCCGACCGCGCCCGCGGCCGCGGAGACGAAGACGGTGTCGCCGGGTTTCGGGTCGCCGACATCGTTCAGGCCCCAGTAGGCCGTCACGCCGGGCATCCCGAGGACGCCCAGCGCCGTCGAGATCGGTCCGTGATCGGGGTTGACCCGCTGGAGTTCGTTCGCGTCCGCGACGGCGTGTTCCGCCCAGAGGAGTTCGCCGGTCACGATGTCCCCCGCGGAAAACTGGCCGGCGTTGGACTCGAGGACTTCGCCGACGACGCTGGCTTTCATCGGGTCGCCGACGTCCCAGGGCTCGGCGTACGATTCCGCATCCCGCATGCGCCCGCGCATGTACGGATCGACTGACTGATACAGCGTCTTGACGAGGACTTCCCCGTTGTCCGGTTCAGGGCGCTCGACGGTGACGAGCTCGAAGTTCTCTTCGGTCGGTTCACCGACTGGACGGCTGGCGAGTCGCCACTGTCTGGTTTCTGCCATACGATTTCATTGTCGCGCCCATAGGAGTATATTTGGCTCGCGGAACTTCGCGTCGTCGACAGGATCGAGCTCATCAGACGGGCGACATCGGTGGGCTCGAACCTTTTTGATCACCGTTCGTGTAGGTCCCGTATGGGAACCGACCGCGAGATCCTCGAGCGGCTGCTCGCCGGGAACCGCCGCCACGTCGCGTCGCTGCCGGACGGCTACTTCGCCGACGTCCAGACGGGCCAGCACCCGACCGTCGTCGCGGTCTGTTGTTCGGACTCGCGGGTCGCACACGAGGGGATGTGGGGGGTCGATCGGCCGGGCGCGGTCTTTACGCCCAGCAACATCGGCAATCAGGTCTGGGACGACGACGGCGGGCAGCGGATCATCGACGGCAGCGTCCTCTACCCGATCCACCACACCGGCACCGACGCCGTCGCCGTCGTCGGGCACACCGGCTGCGGTGCCGTTACCGCCGCCTACCGGGTCGCAACCGGTGCGGACCCGCCCGGGCCGCGGGGCGTCGACAAGTGGGTCGATATGCTCGTCCCCGTCGTCGAGGCGGCCCTCGAGAGCGATCTGATCGATCGCGAGGCAGCCGACGACGCCGTGATCAACCGGCTCGTCGAGTACAACGTCGGCTATCAGGTCCGATCGCTCCGCGATGCCGACGCCGTTCCGGACCGCGTCGACACCTACGGCTTCGTCTACGACTTTCAGGGTGTCTACGGCGACCGGCCCGGTCGGACCTACCTCGTCACCGTCGACGGCGAGACCGCGCCCGACGCGCTCGCAGAGTTGGTGCCGGACGGCTACGAGTCGGCGGTCGAGAGCCTGCTGTACGGCAATGGAGCGGACGACTGACCGCGACGGTCGGGCTCAGTCGTCGGCGGTCGACACCGCGACCGGCGTCGTCCGCTCCGGACCTGTCGCCTCTGCCCGCTCGCGGGTCCACTCGAGGTCGCCCGCGTAGCGGAACGGCTCGTTGCCTCGCTCGGGATCGACGACCGTCAGGTCCCCGATCCAGCCGTTGTCGAGGAGCACCCGGACGTCCTCGTGGTCGCGGAGGATCTCGGTCACGCGCTCGACCGGCGCGTGGATCACCGCGGTCAGGCGCAGCGGCTGGTGGAACGGGCGTTCGTCGTCGCGCTTGAGCGACTGCAGCGGCAGGCCGGTCAGCAGGTCACCGCCGTTGCCCTGCACGACACCGACGTTGCCGACCGGATTTTGGGTGACTTTCGACCCACTCCCGTAGACGCCGGTGTCGACCGTCGCGAAGTAGTACTGGTTGTTGATCCACTGGGTGACCACGAGCGGGCCCGTTAGGATCGCCTTGAGCGCGTCCCCGTCCGGGTCGGTCGTCCACTCGTAGGAGTGGAGGAACGCGCGGCCGTCGAGGTCCCGGTCGGCGGTCAGTTCACGCGGGCCGATGACGAAGGCAGCGTTGCCGGCCAGTCCCCATTCGGGGCGGGTCTCGGCCCAGTCGGCCGCCTTGCGCTCGACCTCGTCGACTGCCGCCTCGTCGTCGGCCGACGCGGTGCGCTCGGCGGCGGCCCCGGCGCGGGCGCGGGCGAGGTCCTCGCGGAGGGACGCGAGGTCCTCGCGGTGGCTCTCGGGAACCGATCCGTCGAAGAGGGAAATCTCGTCGGTCGTCGTGTTGTGTTCGCCCGCGAGGAAGACGGTATCCTCGGGGATGTCGATCCCGCGTTCGCGGAGCGTGGCCCTGACATCGTCGTCGTTACAGATCGCCGCGAGGACGCGGGCGTTTGGTCCGCCGGGGTTGCCGGCACAGGCCCCGCAGTCGAGGCTCGAGCCGAAGGGGTTGTTCGTCGTCTCGCTGGCGTGGCCCGCGAAGACGACCAGTCGGGCGAACTCGGTCCAGCCCATGAGTTCGAAGGCGTTCTGGGCGTACTCGACTTTCTCCTCGTGGCTCAGCCCCTGCGGGAGGTCGTGGTCGGCGTGGTCGTGATCGTCGTACGCGTCGTAGTCGACGGCGGGCGCGGTGACCTCCGGGACGCTCGGGACGCGGTCGGCGATGGCGGACTCGAGCGTCGCGATCGTCGACGGCGACAGCGTCCGTGCGGTCATCGCCGAGCCGTAGGCGCTGCCGGCTCCCTCGACGAAGGTGAACGCGGCGACGAGGTTGGATTTGAGCGTCGTAAAGTGATTGCGGGCGGCGGTGGCGAGTCCGGTCCAGCGATCGCGGGCGGCGGTCGGCTCGGCGTCGGTGGGCCGGTCGACGATCCGGTGTTCGGGCTCGACGATCGGCGGGCAGGCGTCGGTGTCGGCCGCGGCCTCGTAGCCGCGATGGCGCATCGGCACGCCGAAAAAGCCCGCGTAGCCGTGGGTCTCGTAGGGCCCCTGCGCCTCGATGTGGCGGCGGATCACTTCCGAGCGCGTGTCGATACAGAACACGAGCTGGGCGGCCGGACGACCGCCGTCCCCGGCGGTTGCGGGATCGGTCACGGCGTCGTCGATCCCGTCGAGGAGCCGCTCGCGGTAGCTCTTCTCCCAGGCGGTCAGCCAGATCTCGGGCAGCGGGACCTCGTCGGCGTCGTCGCCGTCGCCGTCGGTCCCGTCGTCGGCGTCGAGTTCGATCGGCGCGCCGAGCAGATCCGTGATCGCCAGTCGCACCGCGAGGTACTGGGCCAGCGTGATCGGGTACTCCGACTGCCACGGATCGACACCGTCGTCGGTCCGCTGTTTGACGAACCCGCTCCAGCCCGGCAGCGCCGCGAGGTGGGCCTCGAGAATCTCCACCCAGCGTTCTTCGGGGTATTCGCCAAGCACCGACTCGAGCGCCTCGGTGGCCGTCTCGGGAAGATCGGCGGCGTCAACAGGGCCGGGCACGTCGCCGTCGTGGGGGGCCACCGCGCGCCAGGCTCGGTAGAACCCGTCCTCGCGGTTGGGCATCGGCCACTTGGCTCGACCCTCGTCGAGGAAAGCCGCGAGCCACTTCGAGAGGACCCGATCGACGGTCTCGGTCGCGTCGTCGGGGTCGGCGGCGTCACGGGCCGCTTCGGCCGCGGCCATTTCCTCGAGAAGCATTTCGGGCTCCCGGTCGATCCCGTGGGCCGCGAGTTCCGTCCGGAGCGTCTCCGACTCGATGCGACCCGACTCCCAGGCGCGGCGGAAGACCGACGGGTGGGGGTAGCCCCGGCCGCCGAACAGCTCCTCGGCTTCCGCGACGGCCCGGTGGAACGGTTCGTCCTCGAACCCCGAGAGGGGGTTGGCCGTGACGAACGAGTGCAGCGGCCAGACCGAACCGATGCGGTCGGCCGCGCGGTCGATGTGCTCCTCGATGCGACGGTCGTCGTGTGGTTCCTTACGCGTCATTGTACTCCTCCTTGGCGGTGAGCACGGTCGTCGGAGACGGTTGTGAGACGTTCAGCAGGGCGACGTAGAGGCGTTCGCTCGAGCGGTACCAGCCCAGTTCCGCGACGAGGTAGGCCCCGGCGAAGAGGGCGACGACGAGGTAGTGGACGGCGGTCATCGCGGTCGAGACGTGGGTCATCGGGACGCCGGACAGCATCAACGAGACGGCGTTGAACAGCACGGCGTAGCCGCCGATGGCGGTCAGGACGACGAGCGGGACGCTGACGAACCTGACCGTCGTCGGCAGGGTCGAGCGTCGAAGGATGTCCCGAGCCGCGGTCAGCGTCGTCAGGACCACGACCAGCGTCAGGATCATCCCGCTGTTCAGTGTCAGACTCGTCGCCTTCCCGGTGAGGACGCCGAAGAGTGCGCCGCCGCCGACGGCCGTCACGAGACTAACGGCGACTCCGGCGAAACCGAGTTCGGTGTAACCCGCGTCTTTGGAAGCCACACGCTCGACGCCGGCCCCCGACGAGAGGAAGAGATACGCCTTGTAGAAACCATGCAGGATGAGGTGGGCGATGGCCGCGGCGAAGAAGCCGAGCCCACACTGGAGTATCATAAAACCCATCTGAGCGATCGTCGAACAGCCGAGCTTGCGCTTGACGTCCGTCTGGACCAGGATCATCGCCTGCCCGAGCAGGGCGCTGCCCGCGCCGACGAGGACGATCGCCGACATGACGACGAGTCGATCGCCGACCAACGGGGCGAATCGGGTCAACAGAATCCCGCCCGCGTTGACGAACCCGGCGTGCATCAGGGCGGACGCCGGCGTCGGCGCGGTCATCGACGACAGCAGCCAGTTGTGGAAGGGAAAGAGCGCCGACTGGATGATCGCTGCGAGGACGATCCCCGCGGCGGCGACGAGCCCGACCGGCCGCGGGACGCCCTCGAGCCCCTCGAGAACGCCGGTGAGCGTCGTCGCGTCGGTCGCCCAGACCAGCACCGCGACGGAGCCGGCCAGCAATGCGCTGCTGGCGAGGAAGTAACGGCGGGCGACGCGGCCGGCGGCCCGGGCCTGCGACCAGTCGCGAACGTGGCCGATCAGCGAGGCCATCAACAGTCCCATCGCCAGCCACGCGGCCACGAACAGCGCGACGTGGTTCGCCGCGGTCATCGTCATGACGGCGACGGTGAACCCGAGGACGCGGGCGAAGAAGCGATCGATATCGCTGTCCCCGGCCATGTAGCGCCGCGAGTAACTGTGGACGATCCCGCTGAAGAAGGTCACGACGACCCACATGACCGCGGTCAGTCCATCGATGCGCAGGAGCGGCGAGAGTTCCCAGCCGGCACCCCCTCGAACCGTCAGCGCGAGAACGCCGAGACTGGCCAGAAAGAGCGTCCAGACCGTCCAAGTCGACGCTCGCGGCACGGCCGAACGCGGCGGCGTCGGTTCGGGGCGCTGTGCGATATCGTCGTCGATCGTTGCTGTGTCCTCGGTCATGTATCGGAGTCGACCAGCACGGAATGGGTCCCGTCGCGACGTATCGTTCGCGGCAACACTTGCGTAACCGGTCGCATCTAACCCATATATGAACAGAGCGGTTATTATAGCCTTCGGTTCGAACAAATCGTTCGCAACTCGGCGAGGCTGAACGTCACGACCGTTCGTAATTGAACGCTCGAGCGCCGAGCCGGCAGCTTTCGGGAGACTCGCATGCGGAGTTGTCGCCGGCTGTCGATGCGAGGACCGCGAGTCCGGGCCCGAATCGTTCGTCGGGATCGGCGTCTCCAAGGCTCGCGTTAGGAAGAGAACTCGTCGAACGAGGTCGATCGGTGGCTCCGAACGAGTACTTCGTCGGTGATCGTCAGTCCCATGTCCGCGATCTCCTGTGCGATCGGCGTGACGTCCCTATCGTTTTCGCTGACGACGGTCACGAGGAGGTTCCGCTCACCCGTCACCAGTTCCTGCACCGAGACGACGCCCGAAATCTCGAGCAGGTCGTCGATGTACGCCCCGCGGTCGGGGATCGGGGCCGTACAGAACAGCAACATCCGGATCGGATAGCCGGACTTCGTGTAATCGATGTTCGCGCTGTAGCCTTTGATGACGCCCTCGGACTCCAGTCGCTGAATCCGCTTGCGGACCGTGCTCGAGGAGGCATCGGTCCGGTCGGCGATCTCGCTCGAGGAGAGGTTCCGCGCTTCCTCCTGTAACGCGTAGAGGATCTCCCGGTCGACCGCGTCGAGCTCGTACTCCGCCATACGCGTTCGTTGCCGCGGCGGCTATAAGGTACTTCGGCTCCCGAGGGTTCGAATACTTATACCGGGAGCCGAAAGGGGCACGCATGCGCGAACGACTCGAGTCGGATATCGGCTTCTACTACGCCGTCGGCGGCTTCATCATCGCCGTGTTCGTTGTTGGGCTGGCGGCCTTTGCCGCGATCAACCCCGACGGTGTGGGTACGGTGGAGCTGGTCGGACTCGCCGGCGGCTTCTCCCTGTTCATGCTCGTGTACTTCATCGCCATTTCGGTCCAGCGACTCGAGGACGGCGACAGCATCTGAGGCCGCAAGCGAGCCGTATTCGGCCGATCGACGCGACCGTACACGAGTCGCAGGGTTTATGAGTACCGGGCCGTTCTCTTTAGAAGCAATGGCGCAAGGAACCGTTGATTTCTTCAACGACACTGGCGGCTACGGATTCATCGAGACTGAGGACGCGGACGACGACGTGTTCTTCCACATGGAAGACATCGGCGGCCCGGACCTGGAAGAAGGACAGGAACTCGAGTTCGACATCGAGCAGGCCCCCAAGGGCCCGCGCGCGACGAACGTCGAGCGCCTGTAAGGCTGGTGGCAACTGAAACCACTGTACACCGCTCGCACAACGGTGCGAGCGGGGGAAGCGTTTCAGTTGGAGCCATCGATTCGTAACGGTATCGGCACTTGACTGCAGTATTTTAGACCCTCGAGCGACGGCGTTGACAGTAGAGCAGCACTTTTAGGAGCCGCGGCGTTCACCCTCCGGTATGACCGAGCCGCTGCTCCGGCGTGGCGACGAGATCGAGTACGAGACGGTCGCCGCCGCCGACGGCCTCGAGAAGGGCGTCCTGATCGCCGACGACCACGGCGCACCGAACTTCGCGATTCGCCGGTTCGTCCTCGAGCCCGGTGCCGAAGTGCCAAAACACACCAATGAGGTCGAACACGAACAGTACGTCCTTGCGGGCGAGTACACCGTGGGGCTCGAGGACGAGGAATACGAGGTCGAAGCCGGCGACTCGCTGCTCATCCCTGCGGGAGCGGTCCACTGGTACCGCAACGACGGAGATGACCCGGGCGCGTTCATCTGTGCCGTTCCGAACGGCGACGACGAGATCGACCTGCTCGAGTGAGAACTCGGCGGGCGAGCGCCGACCGGAGCCGGGTCCGATACTGCGGTCGTGTCCCGCGGGCCACTAGCATAGCGTCACTGGACCGCAACTACTATACGGCTTTTAGGCATACCTAAAGGAAGATGGCAGAAGCGGAGTCGGTCGGTGGGTACGCGGCGACTGAACAGCGGGACAGTTGGGTAACGGGGACGCTCGTCCTCTTTTGCCTTGCGAGTACGGTCGTCACGGTCGTTGCAGGCCTGATACAGGTGAGTTTCGGAGAGTACTCGATGACGTTTCTCCAGGCCTGGAAAGCAGTGTTCAACCCCACGGTGATTTTCGACCTCAATGCCTGGGTGTCGTTCCTGTTCGGCACCGAGCGGCCGGACATGAGTACCAACAGTATCGTCGTCTGGAACCTCCGGCTCCCGCGGGTGTTCGTCGGGATCATTACCGGTGCGACGCTCGCGGTCTCGGGTGCGATCTTTCAGGCCGTAACACGAAACGAACTGGCGAGTCCGTTCATTCTGGGCGTCAGTTCCGGTGCCGGGTTCGCCGTACTGGCGACGCTCGTCGTGTTCAGCGGTCTCGCCCCCTTCCTCCCGCTGATCGCGGCTCTCGGGGGAACTCTCGCGTTCGGGGTCGTCTACGCGATCGCGTGGAAAGGCGGGACGAGTCCCGTCCGACTCGTCCTCGCGGGCGTGATCGTCAATATGGTCTTCCAGTCGCTCCAGCAGGGACTGTTTTTCTTCGCGGACGATCTGGGCGTCGTCCAGACGGCGATCGCCTGGATCACGGGCTCGCTGACGGGCACCGGATGGGAAGAAGTCAGAATCGCGATCCTGCCGGCACTTATCTCGATCGGGATCGCGCTCGCCGGTGCGCGCCAGTTGAACGTCCTGATGCTCGGCGAGAATACCGCCAGATCACTCGGCATGCGCGTCGAACGGGTGCGCTTTTTCCTCTCCGGCGTCGCTATTCTGGCCGCCAGCGTCGCCATCGCCGTCGCCGGCGTCGTCAGCTTCTTCGGCCTCGTCGTTCCCCACATCGTCAGGAACACGGTCGGCGGCGACTACCGACGGCTGATGGTCGGCTGCGTCTTCGCCGGCCCCGCGCTGATGGTTACCGCCGACGTCGGTGCCCGGCTCGCGATGGGCGGAACGCAGATGCCCGTCGGCGTCGTGACGGGCCTGATCGGCGGCCCGTACTTCCTCTACCTGATGCGGAAACAGCAATCGATGGGTGAACTATAATGGCACGCACACAGCGGAATACGGACCGGGAACGGACGCGAATCACCGACGACAACGGCGTCGCAATCGAGAGCGCGCTGGTCGGCGACGGGCTGGAACTCAGCTATCCGTCGAGCGACGGCCCCGTCGTGGAATGCACCCGTCTCGACATCCCCGAGGAAGCGGTCACTGCACTCGTCGGGCCGAACGGTAGCGGGAAGAGTACGCTCCTCAAGGCGCTCTCGAGCCACCTCGAGCCGGACACCGGAACGGTCCGGATACACGGCGAGAACCTCGATTCGTTCAGTCAGAAGGAGTTGGCCCGCGAACTGGGGGTCCTCTCGCAGGAAAACGATTCGCTGGGTTCGATCTCCGTCGAAGACCTCGTCTATCACGGCCGCTACCCACACCGGGGGTTCTTCGACGGGACCGACGAGGCGGATCATCGGGCCGTCGAACGGGCGATCGAGCTCGCCGGAATCGACGAGATCCGCGACACAGAACTCGGCCAGCTGAGCGGCGGGCAGAAACAGCTGGCCTGGATCGCGATGGTCCTGGCACAGGACACCGACGTCCTCCTGCTCGACGAACCGACGACGTTTCTCGACGTCCACCACCAGTTCCGCGTCCTCGAGACGATCCGCCAGTTGAACGAGGAGAAGGGCGTCACCGTCGCAGTCATCCTCCACGACATCGCACAGGCGGCCCGCTTCGCGGACTACCTGGTCGCCATGCACGACGGGGAACTGTACGACTGGGGGCCGCCCGAGGAGGTCGTCACCGAACAGTTGCTCGCCGACGTGTTCGGCATCGAGGCCGTGGTCGAATACGAACCGGAACTGCAGGTCCTCCCCAAGCGAGCGCTCCCGGATCGGTGACCGGGCCGTCGGCAGTCGGAACAGTTTTGTATTTTTAGGTTGGCCTAAAGAACGATGAGTGACGAACGTCGCGCAACGAGGCGCCACGTGCTTCGGACGGGAGGTGCGATCGCCGGCGTCGGCACGATGGCCGGCTGTCTCGATTCCCTCGGCTCGTCCGGTGAGGAGATCGAGTACACGGTATCGATGCCGCCGGTCGGCGAAGTCGGGTTCCCGGGGGTCCCGGAAACGTGGGTCGCCAACAACGGGAGTTGGGCCGACATGGGGATCGCACTGGGACAGGATCCGCCCGAAGGGGTCTGGCTGCCCTCCCGATACCACACGCAGTATTACGACGAGATTCCCGGCGTCAGCGTCGACAAGGAGGGGATGACGCAGATCTCCGACGACGGCGTCGATCCGGAGACGTTCTACGAGATGGACGGCGACGTCCACGTCATCGACCCCAACTTCCTGACGAACCGGTTCGGCGACGACGTCAGCGAGAGCGACGTCGAAGACATCGAAAACGATATCGGCCCGTTCTTCGGGAACAGTATCTTCTCGACCGGCTACCCGTGGCACGACGAGTATCGCTACCTGTCGCTGTACGATGCGTTCGGGAAACTCGCCGAGGTGTTCCAGGAAACCGAGCGTTACGAGGCGTTCGTCGAGGTCTACGACGAGTTCCAGTCGAACGTCGAGGAGATCGTCCCGTCCGAGGGCGATCGACCGGAGGTCGCGATCATGTGGGCCAACGAGAGCGATATGAAGTCGTTTTCTCCGTACCTGATCGGCGACGGGACGAGCTTCAAGCAGTGGCGCGACCTCCAGGTCGAGGACGCGTTCGCCAACACGGACGTGCGTGATTTCCACAGTACGCGCGGAAAGGTCGACTACGAAACGCTCCTCGAGATCGATCCCGAAATCATCCTGCTCCGCGGACAGGAGGACAAGACCGCCACGGAGTTCCAGAAGGCGATCGTCTCACGGATAGAAAACGACGACACCGCACGCGAACTGACGGCCGTCCAGAACGGCGACGTCTACCGCGGTGGCCCCCTCTACCAGGGGCCGATCACGAACCTCGTCGTCACGGAACGCGCGGCCAAACAGGTCTACGGCGTCGAGAGCGAACTGTTCGACCGGCAGCGGGTCGGCGACATCGTCAACGGCGACTTCTGACGACCGCCGGCTATCGACTGCGGGTCCGGCCGGTCGCTCGCCCTTCCGACGACTCTCCCGTACTGTCGACCGCGCCCGAATCGACCGCGTAATCGTCGTTCGCAGGCAACTCGAGTTCGGTTTCCCCCGCACCGATCGCGACGGCGTCGGTCGGCTCGGCGGCGACTTCGAACGCCGACAGCGCGTCGGAGAGTGCCTGCGCGCGATCGGACAGGGACGTTGCGGTGTGTGATACCTCGACGAGCGACGAGGTCTGTTCCTCCGCGGCCGCCGCGACCGTCTCCGCCTCGGCGCTGGTCTCCTCGCTGATCGCCGTCACGTCGTCGGTCATCGAGACGAGTTCCTGTGTCGCGCCGGCCTGTTGCTGGGTCGCCGCCGATATCTCCTGGACCCCGTCGTTGGTCTCCTTGGCGTAGGTCGAAATCTCCTCGAGCGCCCCGACCGATGACTCGACCGCCGCCCGGTGGTCGGCGATCCGCTCGTTCGTCTCGCGGACCACGGTTGCCACCTGCGCCGTCTGATCGCTGACCCGCTCGAGGCGTTGCTCGATGTCTTCGGCCGCCGTCTGAGTGTCCGCGGCGAGTGACTTGACCTGATCGGCGACCGCGGTGAACTCCGCATCCGTCGACGTCGAGCGTGCGGCCTCGATGCTCGCGTTGAGTGCGAGCATGTTCGTCTCGTTGGTGACGTCGCCGATGAACTCGAGCAGGTCGTCGATCGCCTCGATCTCCGCCTCGAGTTGGGTGACTTCCGCGACCGCGTCGTCGGCCTCCCGTTCGATGGCGTTCATCCCCTCGATCGCACGCCGGGCGGACTCGCGGGCGTCCGCGCTCGCGGTCGCGGTCCGTTCCGCGAGGGTCGCGACCTGCGACGACGTCGCGGCGATCTCTTCCGTCGTCGTCGAGAGCTCGTCGATCTCGTCGCCGATCGCGGCGAGTTGGTCGCTCTGTTGCTCGGCCCCGTCGGCGATCTGTTGAACGGATGCCGTCACCTGCTCGGACGCGGATCGGACTTCCACGACGCCGTCGGCCGTCGATTCGGCCGCATCGTCGACCGCGTCGGCGAACGCTCGCGTCGCGGCCACCGTCTCCTCGATGTCGTCCATCATCGCGTTGAACGCCGCCGCGACCGTTTCCATGGCCTCGCTGTCGGCGTCCGCCTCGAGCCGCCGGGTGAGATCGCCGTCCGCACAGGCCCGCATCGTCTCGCCGTACTCGTCGGCCGTCCGCTCGAGTTCTCGCGAGAACCGTTCGGACTCGGCGCGGGCCTGTTCGGCCTCGGCGCGTGCGGTTTCGGCCTCCTCGAGACGCTGGCGAAGGGAGCGCCGCATCCGGTCGATCGACCGGTAGAGGTCGCCGAGTTCGTCGTGCCGGTTCGACTCGACCGGCTCGCCGAGTTCGCCGTCCTCGATCGCCGCTGCACGGTCGGACAGCGTCCGTAACTCGGCGGCGGTGTTCCGGCCGACGGTCAGGCCGAGCACGACCATCCCCCCGAAGGTGACGGCGAGCATGGCGAGAATCCAGTTCGAGATCGTCGACTGGAGGGAGTACGCCTGCGATGCGGGGACGCGGGCCGTCAGCGTCCAGTCCTCGTACCCGACCGGCGCGTAACCGACGACGGTCTCGTCGCCGCCCTCCGCGAGCGACGTCGTCCCCGTTTCGTTCGCGACGTCCGCCGACTCGATCGCGTCGTCCTCGAGCAGCAGCGACCGGTCCTCGGCGAGGACGACCGTTCCGCTCCCGTCGGTGACGATCACCTCGTCGGTTTCGTCGCCGCCGATCATGTACCGGGACAGCGACTCGAGGTCGACAACCCCGACGACGACGCGCTCCGACTCGCCGGGGACCCGGCTGACGGCGAGCATCGCGGGGCGGCCGTCAGGGGCCTCGAACGCCGACGAAAAGACGACCTGTGACCCGTCGTCGGTCGCGGTCGACAGTCGGTCGGCGACCGCGTCGCTCAGGCGGCCGTCGTCGGTCAGGACCGCGTTCGTACCGGCGTTGGCCTGCACCTCGCCCGTCTCTTCGTCGACGTAGTACGCGCCGTCGAACGCGGAGCGATCGGTCATCCGGTGTAACGCGTCGGTGATCGCGACCCGGTCGTCGTTGCGAAACGCGACCGAACGGGGCAGCGATCCGAGATACCGTTCGGTCGACCGAAACCAGATCTCGAGGCGGTCGGCATCCTGTCGTGCGTCGGTGACGAGTTGCGATTCGACGTCCGACCGGAGTTCCGCGCCGGTCTGTGCGTAGATACTCCCGCCGAACAGCCCCACGATGAGGACGACGACGACAAGCGCGACGAGAAACCGCAACGCGTAGCTGCGACGAACGACCGGAACACCCTCCCACGGATTCGGATCCATCGAGTGGGACACTCGACGGGGCCAGTATGTAAGTCGCTAAGAGTGTTATATACGCCTATAGATCACACGTGACCCACCGTCTCGGTCGCCGCGGCCGACGAGACGTCCGCGAGCGGTCGAGACGAATCGGCCCAGTCCGAACCGCTGAAATACCGCCCCGTCATAGTGGTGGTCGTGTCGAAGCAGGTCCAGCAGGTCGAAACGATCTTTTGTCACGAGACGGGCGACGACTATCTCGTCGTCGTCGAACGTGACGGCAAACGGCTGTTCCGCGCGAAACTCGGACTCTCGGAGACCTCGGCCGGCCCCCGCCCCGCGAAGTTCCGGCTCAAGGAGGGCTCGAGCGAAGAGCCCCGCCAACCCGACGAGTTCGTCGAACTCGCCCGCCGAGCCAAGCGGCTGCGCATCTCCGAACAGACCTCCGCCGAGGGTCGTCGCGACCTCCGGGAGATGTTCGCGGGCTACCAACTCGAGGACAAGGTCAAGACCGTCCGGACCTGTCGGTACTGTGCCGGTGCGGGCCGGTACTCCCCGATCACGACCGAGACTGCCGTCAAGGACGACACCGACTGGATCTGTCGGGACTGTGCTCGACAGGAACTCGAGCGCCAGCTGTCCTTTTCCGGCGGCGGCGAGGTGACGGGTGCCGCGAAAGAACGGTTAGAAGACCTCATGATGGAGGTCCAGGACCTCGAGCGGATCGTCAACCTGCTCACGGGCCAGCTCGATCCGGACCTAACGAAGTTCGATACCATCTCGGCGACGACCGACGAGGTCGACCCCGTCCGGACCGACTCGTTGTCCCTCCATCCCGGCCTGCAGGACCTGCTCGAGGACCGGTTCGATACCCTGCTGCCGGTCCAGAGCCTCTCGGTCGAACACGGCCTGTTCGACGGCGACGACCAGCTCGTGGTGTCGGCGACGGCGACCGGGAAGACGCTCGTCGGCGAACTGGCCGGGATCAACCGCGTGTTGAACGGCAAGGGGACGATGCTCTTTCTCGTCCCCCTGGTCGCGCTGGCCAACCAGAAGTACGAGGACTTTCAGGACGAGTACGGCCACCTCGTCGACGTCTCCATCCGCGTGGGCGCGAGCCGCGTCGCCGACGAGGGCGAGCGGTTCGACCCCAACGCCGACGTTATCGTCGG
Organism: Natrinema altunense; assembly: GCF_000731985.1. Taxonomy (GTDB): domain Archaea; phylum Halobacteriota; class Halobacteria; order Halobacteriales; family Natrialbaceae; genus Natrinema; species Natrinema altunense. The sequence continues at coordinate 83,083 of NZ_JNCS01000011.1, read as the reverse complement.
CACCTACGAGGGGATCGACCACGCCCTGCGGACGGGCAAGGAGATGGGCGACATCGGAACCGTCGTCATCGACGAGGTTCACACCCTCAAAGAGGAGGATCGGGGCCACCGGCTCGACGGCCTCATCTCCCGGCTGAAGTACACCTGCGAACAACGCGCCAAGCGACGGGACGACTACGGCGGCGCACAATGGGTCTACCTCTCGGCGACCGTCGGCAACCCCGAACAGCTCACCGAAGCGCTCGAGGCGACGCTCATCGAGTTCGAAGAACGGCCGGTCCCGATCGAGCGCCACGTTACCTTCGCCGACGGGCAGGAAAAGGTCCGCGTCGAGAACAAACTCGTCAGACGCGAGTTCGACAGCGAATCCTCCAAGGGGTATCGCGGGCAGACGATCATTTTCACGAACTCCCGCCGGCGTTGCCACGAGATTTCGCGGAAACTCGATTACTCGGCCGCGCCGTACCACGCCGGACTCGATTACAAACGCCGGAAGGAAGTCGAACGCAAGTTCGGCGACCAGGACCTCGCCGCCGTTGTCACGACCGCCGCACTCGCGGCGGGGGTCGACTTCCCCGCCTCGCAGGTCATCTTCGACTCGCTGGCCATGGGCATCGAGTGGCTCTCCGTCCAGGAGTTCCACCAGATGCTCGGCCGCGCGGGCCGACCCGACTACCACGACAAGGGCAAAGTGTACGTCCTCGTCGAACCCGAGACGGTCTATCACAACTCGATGGAGATGACCGAGGACGAGGTCGCATTCAAACTGCTCAAAGGCGAAATGGAGTCGGTCATGACCCACTACGACGAGGCCGCCGCCGTCGAGGAGACGCTGGCGAACATCACCGTCGGCGGCAAAGCCGCCAAAGCGCTCAACGACCGCATGCTCGGCGAAATCCCCACGAAACACGCCGTCGGGAAACTCCTCGAGTACGACTTCATCGACGGCTTCGAACCCACGCCGCTGGGACGGGTCGTCACCGAACACTTCTTGGAGCCCGGTCAGGCGTTCATGCTCATCGACGGCATCCGGAAGGACGCCCACCCCTACGAGTTGGTTGCGGACCTCGAGCTACGCGAGACCGAACTGTAGCGGTTCGGGGTCCGATCCGGGTCGGCCGTGCAGTGACCCACCCCTCGAGCGCCTCTCAGAGCACGAAGGCAACCTCGAGCAGCGAACAGACGATGACGAGTATCGAACCCGGAACGCCGCCGATCGCGACGATCACGACGACGACCGGCGTCACTGCGATCGCGAGACCGAAGGCGGCCTGTGCGACGGACAACACCACGAGTCCGACCACCGTATTGACGATGAACGGACTGACCGCGCGGACGAGTCGCGCTGCAGCCAGGACGGCGACGAGCACGAAAATCAAAAGCAGTATCTCGAGGCCGGTCATACCGGCGCTACCACGGTCGCGGTGAAAACCGTTCGGTCCGTTCCTCTCGGCTGTCAGTCAGCGACGCGATTCGACCGACCCCGACGGCGGCTCCCGCGGCCGGGTACCGCCGACGGGATAACGAAACCCTTTATCATGTGCGACCGGTAGGGAGTGATACGGGATCGTGGGTTAGCTTGGTATACTTCGGGCCTTGGGTGCCCGTGACCCCGGTTCAAATCCGGGCGATCCCATAGCGAGCATAAGGGTTACGCAACCCTTATACACCAGTTTTGTCCAATCAACAAAAACACATCGTGAGGACCCTTCTCGCGATGTGGGACACCCACCGACCAGCCCACCCACGTCGGTCGGTTCTGAGCGTGCTACTGTAACTGCAGCTACTCGAGTTACTACCGCAAGCGGCGGAACCGTCTTTGCCCCCCTCACATGGGGGGCAAACACGGAAGCCCCCCCACACGTCGCCGCCCCCGGCAGCGACACGCCGCGCCACAACGAGGTGGGCGTACGTGACGACTCCCTCGAGCCTGTCGACGTGCGATCAGAGCGAAGTAGCGCGTGGTCCGCTGTCGGAAAACCGCGAGACGACGCCGGGGACGGTGTCTCCACTCGAGATGGACACTGGACAAAACTCAACAGATATCCGGTCGAATCTACCAGCATATGGAACCAGTGCTAAACGATCCGATATATCTCATCGTCTTCTACGCGGCGGTGGCTGTGGTGATGGGACCGGATATCCTCCGGGAGATACGTCGTCATCGCGACGATACCGAAGCCGCTGAGACGCGGGATATGGGGTCGAGACGGGTTATCGGCGTTGCCAGTGGCGGCGGTATCCTTGCGGGCGTTGCCGCTGTCTATCAGGTTCCCTCAATGGCGATCCTGTGGCACCCCCGCCTCGTGTTCGCTGCAGGGATCGCCGTCCTACTCGTTGGCGGTGTCATCCGACAGTATGCGGTACGGACGTTGAATGAGTACTTCACGTCGACGATCAAGGTACACGACGACCAACAGGTCGTCGATACAGGTCCCTATCGATGGGTTCGACATCCATCCTACACTGGGGGCCTCCTCGAATACACCGGCATCGGCCTCGTCCTCGGGAACTGGGTAAGTCTCTTTACGATTGTCAGCGCGCTCGTCATAGCGTACGTCTACCGTATTCGAATCGAGGAACGCACGCTTTCCGAAGAACTCGGCGAGCCGTATCAGCGCTTTCTGGACCGTACGCCCTTCCGGCTGATTCCTTACGTTTGGTGAGCAGGTAACGGATATCCGTTCTAGACGGCTTCTTCCTGATCAAACCCGATCCGAGATCCGTTTTTCTAGCGGCAGCATTCGAGCAGCCATTGGCCCTTCTCTGGAGTCAAGCCGGCTTCAAAAATGCAAGTATAACAACACACATGCAATCTGGCCACTAATTCGATCAGTACAGATGCCTAAGAGAACGGGAGTCGTTACTCATGTCCCTTGAGCGTACGATTGCGTCCCCGTTCGCTGGACAAAGTTGGTAGAGCTATTGTCAGGTCGATCGTGGTGAAGGCGATACAGGAGCACGTCGGCGACATGGTGGCGGAAACTGTTGGCATTGCGTTGACCGTCCGAGAGGAAGGTATACGGATCACATCCAGCGCGACCGTCTCGAGTTGCGACGCGAACGGGACGCGAGTTCAGTTCCGCCCCGGTATACGACCATTTATACCGGATGGCGGCCCTAGGGAGGTGCAATGGCGCAAGCGGGAAATTCCGAACTCGTCGACTCTTTCGAGCAGTTCTTCCGCAACTACTACGACAACGAGATCAAGCAGCTTGCGCAGCAGTATCCCAACGAACAGCGCTCGCTCCACGTCGACTGGCAGGACCTCTACCGGTTCGATCCCGACCTCGCGGACGACTTCATCAATCAACCCGAACAGCTCCAGCGCTACGCCGAGGAGGCGCTGCGGCTCTACGACCTCCCGATCGACGTCAGCCTCGGCCAGGCACACGTCCGGGTCCGAAACCTCCCCGAGACGGAGTCACCCGAGATCCGGGAGATACGCGCCCGGGACATGAACTCCCTCGTCCAGGTCCACGGCATCGTCAGGAAAGCCACCGACGTCCGCCCGAAAATAGAGGAAGCCGCCTTCGAGTGCCAGCTCTGTGGCACGCTTACCCGGGTCCCCCAGTCCAGCGGCGATTTTCAGGAGCCCCACGAGTGTCAGGGCTGTGAGCGACAGGGGCCATTCCGCGTCAACTTCGACCAGTCCGAATTCGTCGACTCACAGAAGCTCCGGGTCCAGGAGAGTCCCGAAGGACTCCGGGGCGGGGAAACCCCGCAGGCCCTCGACATCAACATCGAAGACGACATCACCGGCGAGGTCACGCCCGGCGACCACGTCTCCGCGACCGGCGTCCTCCGCCTCGAGCAACAGGGCGACCAACAGGAGAAGTCGCCCGTCTTCGACTTCTACATGGAGGGCATGTCCGTCGAGATCGACGAAGAGCAGTTCGAGGACATGGACATCACCGGCGAGGACAAAGCGGAGATCGTCCGCCTCTCGAGTTCCGAGGGAATCTACGAGAAGATGGTCGCCTCCATCGCCCCTTCGATCTACGGCTACGAGCAGGAGAAACTCTCGATGATCCTCCAGTTGTTCTCGGGCGTGACGAAGCAGTTACCCGACGGCTCGCGGATCCGGGGCGACCTGCATATGCTCCTGATCGGGGACCCTGGTACTGGTAAGTGCGTCCGTGGCGATACGAAAGTCACGCTCGCAGATGGGCGACCCGTACCGATCCGCGAACTCGTCGAATCGAATCTCGAGGACCCGAAACCAATCGATGACGGCTGGTACGACGAGATTGATCTCACAGTTCCATCGCTGCAAAACGACGGGTCGATTGCCAGCCAACGTGCGACGAAAGTTTGGAAGCGAGAAGCGCCCGATCGGATGTACCGTATTCGAACCTCGAGTGGACGAGAACTCGAGGTGACGCCATCTCATCCGCTGTTCGTCCAGCGAGAGGGACAGTTCTCACCGGTTAGTGCGGACAAACTTAGCGAGGGACAATTCATCGCTGCTCCCCGTACCCTTCCGACGGAACGTGATAAGACGCTTAATGTTGAGTTCCGACGCTCTCAGTCGCGAAACGCAATTCAACTCGAGTTGCCAGATGAGTGGACGCCATCGTTGGCTCGCTTGATCGGTTACATCGTCGCAGAAGGATACGTCGAGCAACGTGACGACAAGACGGGCTTCGTTTCGATCACGAACAACGATCGGGAAGTGCTGGATGACGCAGCAAGTGCGATGACGAAACTCGGTCTGAATACAACCGAGCGCGAGCCACACGAATCAAAAGATGCGCGTGAATTGCTCTGTTCAGCGGGAGAGTTCGTGAGTTTTCTCAACGCTCTAGAGAGCCGTCTTCTTGACTCGTCCGATAACCAGTGTGTTCCCGATCCTATCTTCCGGGCCACTGAACCAGTTAGAGCCGCATTCCTCAAAGCGTTTATCGAAGGAGAAGGCCACGTTTCGGAGTCACAGCGAGAGATCACCATCGCCTCGATGAGTCGTGAACTACTCGAAAACGTTCGGACGCTCCTTCTGTCAGTAGGGATCCGCTCGCAGCTCCATGATCGACAGAATGGAAGTTATCGACTCAGAATCAGCGGCGACGAATTTGCAACGTATGTTTCCGAGATCGGATTCATAACTCAGCGGAAGCAACAGGCGGCCCGCCAATATACTGGGACAGACGGAAATACGAATCTCGATATCGTTCCAGATATCGGAACGGAACTTCGCCGAATCCGAGAATCGCTCTCGCTTACGCAGGCAGAATGTGGGCTTTCCCGATCGACGTATCAGAATTACGAACGAGGATCGCGAAATCCGAGCCGAAATAGTCTGCAGCGGATAGTTTCTGGTTTCAAAGACGCAGTTCCAAAAGCGGAGAACTCGAGCGAAGACGTTGCAGTGACTGACGGAGGTGCAGTAGAACGGGATATCGCTGCTCTCGAACGGTTGGCTAAAGGTGACGTATATTGGGACTGCATCGAGTCGATTGACGAAGTCGAACCCGACTACGACTGGGTGTACGATCTCGAAATTGACGGAACTCACAACTACATTTCGAATGGGCTTGTTTCGCATAACTCCCAGATGCTGGCATACATCGAGAACATCGCGCCCCGAGCGGTCTACACGTCCGGGAAGGGGAGTAGTTCGGCGGGTCTCACCGCCGCAGCCGTTCGCGACGACTTCGGCGACGGCCAGCAGTGGAGCCTCGAGGCCGGCGCGCTCGTCCTCGCCGATCAGGGGATCGCGGCGATCGACGAACTCGATAAAATGAGAAGCGAGGATCGGAGTGCCATGCACGAGGCCCTCGAGCAACAGAAGATTTCGGTCTCGAAGGCGGGGATCAACGCCACGCTCAAGTCCCGCTGTTCGCTGCTGGGAGCGGCAAACCCCAAGTACGGCCGCTTCGATCAGTACGAGCCGATCAGCGAGCAGATCGATCTCGAGCCGGCGTTGATCTCGCGGTTCGACCTGATCTTTACCGTGACGGACACGCCCGACGAGGAGAAAGACCGCAACCTCGCGGAACACATCATCACGACCAACTACGCCGGTGAGTTGACGACCCAACGCGAGGAGATGAATCAACTCGAGGTCAGTCAGGGCGAGATCGACGAGATGACCGAGCAGGTCGATCCGGAGATCGACGCGGAACTCCTGCGCAAGTACATCGCGTACGCGAAACAGAACTGCCACCCGCGGATGACCGAGGAGGCCCGCAACGCGATCCGCGACTTCTACGTCGATCTCCGGTCGAAGGGGACCGACGAGGACGCGGCGGTCCCCGTCACGGCCCGCAAACTCGAGGCGCTGGTCCGGTTGTCGGAGGCCAGCGCCCGCGTTCGGCTGTCGGATACGGTCGAGCAAAGCGACGCCGAACGGGTCATCGAAATCGTTCGGTCGTGTCTACAGGACGTGGGGGTCGACCCCGAGACCGGCGAGTTCGACGCGGATATCGTCGAGGCGGGCACTTCGAAGTCCCAGCGCGACCGGATCAAGAACCTCAAACAACTCATCAGCGACATCGAAGAGGAGTACGACGACGGTGCACCGGTCGATATCGTCATGGAGCGGGCCGACGAGATCGGGATGGAACAGTCAAAGGCCGAACACGAGATCGACAAACTCAAACAGAAAGGCGAGGTCTACGAGCCGAGTACGGACACGCTCCGAACGACGTAGCCACCGACCGCCCGCACAGGCGTGGTCCGGAATCCGGGCGCACTCGGATCTCGAAAGATCGGCGGCGGGTATCGGGGTCGGAGCAACCGACGGAGCCCGTCGAACCACCGGTCGAGAGCGACACCGTCCGTTGCGGTCGGAGACCGCTCGAGGTAGCGTATTCAGAGTTCGTCGATGTTCGTCACGGTCGACCGAATCGTTACCGCCGCGACGTCGGCGACCTCCGCCGCGGCGGTCTGGGTCAGTGACGGCCACTCATCGCGTTCGCCGGCGGCCTTGTAGAGACAACCCGCGGCGACCCCGCTGGGATTGCGGCCGCCGATCAGTCCCGCCTCGAGCAGGGCGTCGACGTGTTCGCGGGCGCGGCGCTCGACGGCCGAGCCAAGGTCGAGTTTCGAGGCGTACCGCGGCAGGTACTGCGTGGGATCGATCGGACCCGTCGGCAGCCCGAGTTCGCGGTTCAGCGCATCGTAGGCGACCTCGAGTTCGTCACCGTCGGCGCGAGCCACGTCGGCGATTTCGTCGATGGTCCGGGGGACCGAACGCGCCCGACAGATCGCGTAGATCGCGGCGGCAGCAAAGCCCTCGAGCGACCGACCCTGAAAGAGCCCGTCGGACTGAGCGGACTCGAAGAGGACACAGGCCTGTTCTCTCGTGGAGTCCGGCAGGGAGAGCAACGCGGTGATCCGTCTGATTTCGGCGAACCCGTAGACCTGATTTCGTTCCGCTTTCGACGAGATCCGTGCGCGATTGTGCTCGCGGCGGAGCCGGGCGATCTGTCGGCGTTTGCGACCGGTGAGCCGAGAACTGTACCCCGAATCCGAGCCGGACCCGTACCCGATCTCCGTCGAGAGACCCCGGTCGTGTCTCGAGCGAGTGAGCGGAGCGCCGGTTCGACGCCGATCGGTGTCGTCGTCCTCGAACGACCGCCATTCGGGTCCGCGGTCGATCGCGTCTTCCGCGGAGACCAACCCGCACTGTTCACAGACGATTTCAGTACCCTCCCTCCGTAATCTGCCGTCACACTCGGGGCAGATCGCAGCCGAATTGGAATCTGCCATTGGTTATTACCTTCTACGTTCGATTCTCCTGGCTTCATATTTAAAGTATTGGAATAGATAAATGATTCGCGGAGAGCCGGCGAGCGCGGGCCGGACGGGAGCGACTATCGATTGACAAGTCGTGAGAGCAGGGTCCGTGAGTTCGATGGGGACCGCGACGACTCCGCCCGCTCGGCCAACAGGCGTTCGTACCGATCGATCACGGCCTGTCGGCGGGTTTCGCTCGTTTCTAACGCGTCCTCGAGCGCGGCGATCCGAGCGTGGAGCCGGGTCCGTTCGATCTCGTAGGAAAGCGGTAGTTCACGACGGCCCGAATCGAGAGTGGCGTGACGCGACGGGCCATCATCGACTCGGTTCGACTCGAGGGTCGAACGCGAGCGATCGATTCGAGTCCGGTGATCGGCGGGGACGGTGAAATCGGAGCCTCGTCGTTCGGCGGACATGGGACGCGTTCGGTTTCGTGTCCGACCCCGAAAAAGCTCAGTCAGTCGGGTGTCAGACGCGTCCGACGCGGGTCGTGCGTCCGACCGACGTTACTCCGCGAGTTGCTCGAGCACGCCGTCGGTATCGGCCGGGACGGGTTCGGGCTCGCTGCCGGCGGCGGCCGCGGCGTCCGGGTCCTTGAGCAGGTGGCCGGTCGTGAGACAGGCGACGCGCTCGTCGTCGTCGACGACGCCCTCGGCCCGGAGTTTTCGCAGGCCGGCGACGGATGCGGCGGAGGCGGGTTCGACGCCGATCCCTTCCCCGGCGATGTCGCGCTGGGCCGCGGTGATCTCCGCGTCGGAGACCGCGACGGCGGTGCCGCCGGTCTCGCGGATTCCCGGTAGTGCCTTCGGCGCGTTGACCGGGTTCCCGATCCGGATCGCGGTCGCACGCGTCTCGACGGTCTCCCAGCGGCGGACCTCGTCGGCCCCGTTGTCGATCGCTTCGACCATCGGCGCGGCCCCCTCGGCCTGCACGCCGGTCAGTTTCGGGACATCGTCCTCGTCGAGTGCGCCGGCCTGAACGAGTTCGCGGAAGGCCTTGTACAGCGCCGACGTGTTGCCCGCGTTGCCGACGGGTAACACGATTCGGTCCGGAACGGTGTCGTAGTCGGCGAGAAAGCCCTCGAGGATCTCGAGGCCGATCGTCTTCTGGCCCTCGAGCCGGAACGGGTTCAGCGAGTTCAGCAGGTACGCCTCGCCCTGGCCCGCGAGTTCCTGAACGATGTCGAGGCAGGCGTCGAAGTTGCCGTCGACCTCGAGAATGCGCGCGCCGTGGAGACTCGCCTGGGCGATCTTCCCGGCGGCGACCTTGCCGGCGGGGAGGAGCACGAGCGTCTGCATCCCGCCGCGGGAGCCGTACGCGGCGAGGGCCGCGCTGGTGTTCCCCGTCGATGCGCACGCGAGCCGACCGACGCCGAGTTCCGTCGCGACCCGCACGCCGACGGTCATGCCGCGATCCTTGAACGACCCGGTCGGGTTCATCCCCTCGTGTTTGATCCGCAGGGCTTCGATGCCGATCTCGTCTTCGAGACGGGGGACCTCGTACAGCGGCGTCGCACCCTCCTGAATCGAGACGCCGGACTCGAAGGGCAAGGCGTCGGCGTAGCGCCAGACGCCCTGCCCCTCGAAATCATCGAAGGTCGGAAGGTCGGCGTATCGAACCTCGAGCAGTCCGTCACACTCGTCGCAGGTGTATCGAACGTCGTCGAACGGAGCGAACGTCTCGCCGCACTCGATACACTCGAGCCAGACGCCGTCGTCGGCGTCGTCGGGTCGTTCCGGCCGGTCGGCCGAGAGACTGAGACTCATTGTCGGGCAGAGGGGGGCGACGTGCAAAAAGCAAGTGGATTCGGCAGTACACCCAGTCACCGGACGCCGATCTCACGTGTCGTCGACTTCCGCGCCGGACCCCATAACCGCCATCGAATCGTGGTCCGTCCGCCGTTCGACAAGCAGCGGCGTGTTCGTCGCCGGCCCGACCACGGCTAACCCAGGTGTAGCGATAGGGGCCGCTGCATGCCGTTCCCATTATATGAAAACGTTACTAGAGGTATATTCGAATATCGTACCACGCTCCACGTATGGCCACCGAACGGAGTCAACACGTCGATCGATCGCTCGTCGTTTACTCGTACTGGCCGTACGCGATCCTCCTCGGCGGGATCGTGGGAGCTATCAGACCGATGCTGACCATACTCGGCGACGTGGGGCCGACCGCGGGCGTCCTCACGACGCTGCCCGAGTTTCAGCTGTGGTGGGTGATCCACATCGGCTACAGCGCCGTCTTCGGTGCCGGGTACGGCCTCATCGCGTACCACCGGCGGCTCCGTCCGCTCTCGGAATCGGTTCCGATGGGTGCCGTCCTCGGTCTCGGCTACGGGACCGCACTGTGGCTCGGCAACGTTGTCATCGGGTGGAACCTCGTCCTTACCACGTACGTCTTTACGCTGGTCGACCCGATCGATCCCCTCGCGGCCGGACCGATCATCGACCACGTCGTCTACGGCATCGCGCTCGGAGTCGTGTACGCCGCCGTCGTCCCGCGGCTCTCCACGTATCGCGGGTAGAACCGCCCCGCAGCGTGGCCCGCTCCCGTCGGGACGGCGGGCTCAGTCGAGCAACCAACTCAGCAACGCCTTCTGGGCGTGGAGCCGATTCTCGGCCTGATCGAAGACGATCGAACGGTCGCCTTCGATGACTGCATCGGTAATCTCCTCGCCGCGGTGGGCCGGCAGACAGTGCATCACCGACGCCTCGGGGGCGTGCTCGAGCAGGTCCGAACACACCTGGAAGCCCTCGAAGTCGTTCATGCGGACGTCGCGTTCGTCCTCCTGTCCCATGCTGATCCAGACGTCCGTGTAGATGATATCGGCGTCGCTGACGGCCTCGACGGGATCGGTCGTGAGCGTCGGGTCGCCACCCAGGTTCCGCGCGCGCTCGAGGACGTCGTCGTCGATCCCGTAGCCCGCGGGCGTCGCGACCGTCAGGTCGATATCGGTCAGCGCCGCGCCGAGCGCGAACGACTGCGCGACGTTGTTGCCGTCGCCGATCCAGACCGCCGAGACGTCCTCGAGCCCGCCCATGTGTTCGCGAATCGTCAGCAGATCCGCGAGCGTCTGGCAGGGATGGGCGTCGTCGGTGAGGCCGTTGACGATCGGCACCGACGCGTACTCCGCGAGCACCTCGGCGTTCTCGTGTTTGAACACGCGGGCCATCACCGCGTCGACGTACCGCGAGAGGGTCCGTGCGGTGTCTTTCAGCGGCTCGCCGCGGCCGAGTTGGATGTCGTCTTCGCCGAGGAAGACGGCGTGGCCGCCGAGTTGGGTCATCCCCGTCTCGAAGGAGACGCGGGTCCGCGTGCTCGGTTTTTGGAAGATCATCCCGAGGGTCTGCCCGTCGAGGTCGGCGTGATCCTCACCCGCCCGCTGGGCGCGCTTGTACTCGCCGGCCTGCTCGAGGATCGTCAGGAGGTCGTCGTGCGAGACATCGTCGATGTCGAGGAAGTGTGTTGGATCGGAATCGGTCGTCATGGCTGATCACCGCGTGTCTGTGGTTGCGCTGCCGTCAGTGTCTTCGTCGCCGTCATTCGTCGTCCTCGCGAAGCGTCGTCGCGACCCGCTCTAAGACCGCGACCGACTGATCGAACTCCGGCAGCGAGAGTCGTTCGTCGGGCGCGTGGTCGAGTTCGGAGTTGCCGGGGCCGTAGGTCACCATGGGGCAATCCCAGGCGTCGGCGTAGAGGTTCATGTCGCTGGTCCCGGTTTTGCGGAGCAAGCGCGGCTCGCCGTCCTCCGCGCGGATGGCCGCCCGAAAGGCGCGGGCGACTTCGGTACGGGGACTCTCCATCACCGGCGGGATCGGCTCGTCCCAGGAGACGGTCCCGATCTCGAGTGCCGCTTCGGCCGTCTCGCGGATCGTCTCGACGTCCATCGACGGGGGGACACGCAACTGGGCCTCGAGAGTCGCTTCCACGGAGAGGCCGTCGTCGGTGATCCCGCCGTCGATGGCGACGGGTTTGGCGGTCACGCGCTCGAAGACGGGCGCGTACTCGTCCTGTTCGAACGCGGCTTCGACGCCCGTCCACCAGTTCGTCGCGTGCTGGATGGCGTTGGGTTCGGGCCGGGAGGTGTGGCCAGACTCGCTGGTCGCGACGTACGTCCCGTTGAGGAAGCCACGGTAGCCGAGCGTGATGCCCGTCGCGCCGCTTGGCTCGCCGTTGACGACGGCGTCGGGTTCGACTTCCCGGTCGGCCACGAGGTGGCGGGCACCAAGGGAACTCGTCTCCTCCTGGACGACGCCGACGAAGGAGACGCCGGTCCGGACGGCCGCGACGGCCATCGCCGCCAGCGGCCCCGTCGCGTCGACGCTGCCTCGCCCCCAGAGGAGGTCGTCGCCCGCGTTGGCGATCTCGGCGTCCTCGTCCGCAGCGTCCGCAGCGTCGACGCGGACCGGAATCTCGCCGGGGACGGTATCGACGTGTGACGTCAGGAGGACGGCGTCGTCCGCCGGCGCGCGAACGTTGCCGACCGCGTCGATCCAGGCTTCGCGGCCGTAGGCGTCGAAGAACTCGACGAGGCGCTCGGCGGCGGCCCCCTCCTCGCCGGACGGCGACGGCGTGGCGACGAGATCGATCAGGAGGTCGCGGGCCGCCTCGAGCGAAACGTCGGCGGTGTCTTCCATGGTCGCACTCATGATTGGGCGTCGGTCTCGGATGCGATGGTCGCCGTCAGTGCGTCCACGAGTTGCGCCGCGTCCGCCTCGTCGATCACGAGCGGCGGCAGCAGGCGCAGCACGGTCCGGCCAGCAGGCAACGCGAGAACCTGCTGGTTCATCGCCAGGTCGCGCGCGACCCGGTTCGCCCCGCGTTTCAACTCGATGCCGACGAGAAGGCCACGACCGCGGACCTCACGGACCGCATCGCCCAGTGCTGCCTCGAGTTCGGTCACGAGGAAGTCACCGAGGTCGGCGGCGTGAGCGGGCCACTCCTCCTCGACCAGCGTCGAGACGGTCGCGTGGACCGCCGCGGCGACGACGGGGCCGCCGCTGAACGTGGCGTTGTGCGAGGCCGCGCCGTCGGCGATCCAGTCCTGGACCGCGACCGCGCCGACGGGCAGGCCGTTGCCGAGCCCCTTCGCCGTCGTCAGGACGTCAGGCGTGACGCCCGCGTGCTGACAGGCCCACATCTCGCCGGTACGACCCATACCGGTCTGGACCTCGTCCAAGACGAGCGCCGCGCCGGCGTCCGCGGTCAGTTCGCGGGCGGTCTCGAGGTACCCCGTCGCCGGGACGTTGATCCCGCCCTCGCCCTGGATCGGCTCGAGGATGACGGCCGCCGTCTCGTCGTCCACGGCAGCGGCGAGTTCCTCGACGTCGCCGTAGGGAACGAATTCCACGTCGCCCGCCAGGGGCTCGTAGGGCTTCTTGTACTTGTCCTTCCAGGTGGCCGCGAGCGACCCCATCGTCCGCCCGTGGAACGAGCGGGTCGCGGCGACGATCTTCGACTCGCCGGTCGCCGACCGGGCGAACTTCAGGGCGGCTTCGTTGGCCTCGGTCCCGGAGTTACAGAACCAGGCGCTCTCGAGGCCGTCCGGCGCGGCCGCGACGAGCGCGGCGTAGGCGTTCTCGCGCGCCGCGACGGGATAGGAGGAGTCGACGAACGTCAGGTCGCCGACCTGTTCCTGGACGGCCTCGACGACCGCCGGGTGCGAGTGACCCAGCGGGGTACAGGCGTAGCTCGCGCCGGCGTCCAGATACGCCGTGCCGTCGGCGGTGTAGAGGGACGCTCCCTCGCCGCGCTCGAGACGGATCGGTTTGCTCCCGGAGACGAAGTCGAGGTCGCTCATTCTGCGGCCTCCTGTTCGGTCTTTTCGTCCCCGTCGGGCTCGAGGACGCCGGGCTCGAGGGTCGTTCCCGCACCCGCGAGCGCGCTACTGATCGGGTCGTCGGCGTTGGCCGTCGCGACCGTGACCGACGCGGCTCCGCCCTCGAGCGCCTCCTCGGCGGCCATGACCTTCTTCGTCATGAACCCTTCAGCGGCGTCCGTGACGGCCGCGAACTCCTCCGGCGTCGCGGCCGAGTCGATCTTGGTCGATTCGTCGTCGGGGTCCTCGTAGATTCCCGTGACGTCCGTCAGCACGACGAGATCGGCCTCGAGCGCACCCGCGATCGCAGCCGCGGCGCGGTCGGCGTCGGCGTTGACCGCGGTGTAGCCGCCGGATTGCTCCGTGCCGAGGATCGGAACGGAAACGACGGGCGTGTAGCCGCCCGCGAGGGTCGTCTCGAGCAGGTCGGCGTTGACCGACTCGATCGTGCCCGAGTGGTCGCCGCGCTTGATCTTCTTCTTGCCGTCCTCTTTCACGCGGACGGCGGACTTCCGTTTGCCACAGAGTAGTTTGCCGTCCGTACCGGAGAGGCCGACTGCGTCGACGCCCTCGTTGTGCAGGCTCTCGACCAGATCGGTGTTGAGCTTGCCCGGCATCACCATCTTGAAGACGTCCATGGTGCGCTCGTCGGTGAAGCGGCCGACGACGCCGCCGGGCGTTTCGACGTAGGTCGGCTCCTCGCCGAGTTCCGCGAGCGTTTCGTCGACGGCGGTCGACCCGCCGTGCGTGAGGACCACGTCCTCGCCGTCCTCGACGAGGCTCGCGACGTCCGCGAGGGCACCGTCGGGGTCGACGGCGCGTGCACCGCCGATCTTCACTACCGTCGTCATGTCAGGGTGCCCCCACGGGGTGAAGCCCCGTAAACTCGAGTCCAGCCGTCTCCTCGAGCCCCAGCGCGACGTTGGCGGCGTGGACCGCCTGCCCCGCGGAGCCTTTCATCATGTTGTCGATCGCCGAGAAGACGACGATGCGCTCGTTCGACGGGTCGAGTTCGAAGCCGACCTCGCCCAGATTCGTCCCGGCGACCGCCTTCGGTTCGGGGTAGCGGTAGACGCCGGAGCCGCCGGCGGCCATGCGGACGAACGGCTCGTCCTCGTAGCAGCCACGATAGGCCTGCCAGAGGTCGCCCTTCGAGACCGGGCTCGCGGGGAAGACGTGGCTCGTCGCGCTGGCACCGCGAATCATGTCCACGGCGTGGCAGGTAAAGGCGACCGACGTACCGAGGAACTGTTCGATTTCGGCCTCGTGGCGGTGACCCGTCGGCGCGTACGGACGCACGACCCCCGAGCGCTCGGGGTGGCTCGAGGCCTCGCCGCCGCCCGCGCCGCCCTCGGAGGAGCCGACTTTCACGTCGACGACGACCCGCTCGGCGCTGCCCTCTAAGATCCCGTGCTCGAACAGCGGGTAGAGCCCGAGGATCGTCGCGGTGGCGTTACAGCCGCCGCCGGCGATCAGGTCCGCACCCGCGAGGTTCTCGCGGTTGATCTCCGGCAGCGCGTACTCGGCCGTTTCGAGGTATTCGGGGGCCTCGTGGCCGTCGTACCACTCGTCGTACTGCGCCTCGGTCTCGAGGCGGAAGTCCGCCGAGAGGTCCACGACCGTGTCCGCCACCTCGAAGAACTCGTCGATCCGCCCCATGGAGACGCCGTGTGGCGTCGCCGCGAAGAGGACGTCGACGGACTCGAGGTCGTCCGGTTCGGTAAAGCGAAGGTCCGACCCGCGCAGCGGCGGGTGGACGGAGCCGACGCTCTTGCCGGCCTTCGACCGACTCGTGACCTCGCTGATCTCGACGTTCGGGTGGCCCGCGAGCAGGCGGAGCAGTTCGCCGCCCGTGAAGCCGGAGCCGCCGACGACGCTCGCGGTTATCGTCTCGGCATTTGCGTCCGCCCCGGTTTCGGTGCCGACCGCCATCAGGCGGTCACCTCGAGTTCGTCGGCGGCCGCGTCGGCTTTCCCCTCGAGCCAGTCGACGACGGTGGCCGCGACGTCCGTCTCGACGGCGTCGTCGAGGGCCTTGAACTCGACCGTGTGATTGACTTCGTGGACCGTATACGAATCGCCGATTTCCATCAGGTCGATGCCCAGCAGGCCGCCGCCGACGGCGTCGCTGGCCTTCCGGACGAGCGCCACGGCCTCGTCGTCGAGGTCGAAGACGTCCGTCTCCGCACCCTTCGCGGCGTTGGTGATCCAGTGGTCCGACGAGCGGACCATCGCGGCGATGGGCTCGCCGTCGGTCGCGAGCACGCGGATGTCACGCCCGGGCTTCTCGACGAACTCCTGGACGTAGAACACCTTGTGCTCGTAGTGGCCCAGCGTCGCCTTGTGCTCGAGGATGGCCTCCGCGGCCGACTCGGAGTCGATCTTGGCCATCAGGCGGCCCCACGACCCCACGACGGGTTTGAGCACGCACGGATACCCGAACTCCTCGATGGCGTCCATCGCGGTCTCTTTGGTGAACGCGACCTTCGTCGCGGGGGTGGGCACGCCCGCCTTCTCGAGGGCGAGGCTGTTTTGTACCTTGTCCGCGCAGATGGCTGCGGTCTCGTGGCTGTTGACCACGGGGATGCCGTAGGCCTCGAAGAACTGCGTGGCGTACAGGCTCCGGCTCGTGGCGAGACAGCGATCGACGACGATGTCGAGGCCGTCGAACGCCGCGGGAGCCGCCGAGATGTCGAAGGTCTGTTTGCGAACGTCGATCTTCGTGACCTCGTGGTCACGCTCGCGAAGCTCGGTGAGGAGGAGCTTCTCGTCCTTGCGGATCCGTGAGTAGAGGAGTCCTACTTGCAAGGTCACTCACCCCAGTCCTCTTCGAGCTCGGGGGCTCGCTCGAGGACTGGCGGCTCCGTGTCGACGACTTCCAGCTCGGCTCCACAGGTCGTACAGTCGATGATCTCTCCCACTTCCAGATCGTCGTGCAGGGACACTTCGGCCCCACACTCGACGCATTCGGTCATTGTACTCCCATGTGTGAACCGAGATACCTTAAATCCTTCGGAGCTACCAGAAAAATTATACTAACTGCACGCCACTCTAACGGAGCCTCAAACCCAACAGACTGCGAATTTACTTCTGAATATCATGTGTTCGGTAATTTGTCCCCTCGCGGGGATCGCCGCCGACCCGGCCGATCGGCGGCATGTGGCTTCGCCCGTCGACCCGTTCCGGACGGGCGACAGCCGACCTCAAACATAGCCGTTCACCTCCGACCGGAGCGCCTCGCGTGCCGTCTCGAGCCCGTCGATCGCGGCCGCACGCGACTCTTCGGCGGCCGCGAGCGACTCGCGAGCCGACTCGATCTGGGGAGCGACCGCGTCGGGTGCGGGACCGCCCTGTGAGTCGCGGCTCGCGACGCTTTCGGCCGGCTCGAGCGCCGTTTCGACGGCCGCAGGTTCGACGTGGGCCGCGAGCGATTCGCCGAGTACCTCCTGGGCTGCGGCCTCGAGGGCGTCGTAGTCGGCACCGTCGTCGGCCGCGAGCGCCACGAGTTCGTGCGCCGTCCGGAACGGGATCCCGTTGGCCGCCAGTAGGTCCGCGACGCCGGTCGCCGTGGAGAAGCCGTCACCGGCCGCCGCGGCGAGGGCCGCCTCGTTCCAGTCGGCCGTCGCCACCGCGCCCGCCGCGACCTCGCTGGCCTCGGTGACCGCGTCGACGGTTTCCCAGGCGTGGGTCGTCGCCCGCTGGAGGTCGCGGTTGTACGCGCGTGGCAGCCCCTTCAGGGTCGTCGTCAGCCCCTGGACGCCGCCGGCGGCGTCGCCCGCGACCGCGCGGACCAGTTCCAGCGTGTCCGGGTTCTTCTTCTGGGGCATGATCGACGACGTCGAGGAGTAGTCGTCGGCCGGATCGACGAAGCCGCGGTTCGCGAAGATGATCACGTCCTCCGCCAGCCCCGACAGCGTCGTCGCGTGGGTCGACAGCGCCTGGGTCGTCTCGAGCAGGAAATCCCGACTCGAGGCGGCGTCCATCGAGTTGACCACCAGTCCGTCGAAGCCCAGCAGATCGGCGACGCGCTCGCGGTCGATGTCGAAGGTCGTGCCCGCGAACGCCGCGCCGCCCAGCGGCGACTGGTTGATCCGGCTGTAGGCCTCGAGCAACCGTTCGGTATCGCGGCGAACCGCACCCTCGTAGGCCAGCGCCCAGTGGGCCACGGTGGTCGGCTGGGCGGGCTGGAGGTGGGTGTAGCCGGGCATGATCGTCTCGGTGTGGGCTTCGGCGACGTCGACGAGCGACTCGCGCAGCGCGAGCGTCGTCTCGATCGCCTCGAGAACGTCCTCGCGCAGGCGATAGCGGATGCAGGCCGCGACCTCGTCGTTGCGCGACCGTGCGGTGTGCATCTTCCCGCCGTCCGCGCCGCTGCGCTGGATGACTGCGGTCTCGATGGCCTCGTGGACGTCCTCGCCGTCGGGCAAGGAGCCGTGGCCGTCGACCTCGATCGCGTCGAGGGCGGTCAGGATCTGCCCGGCGACGTCGTCTCCGATGATGCCCTGTTCGGCGAGCATGACCGTGTGTGCGCGGTCGACCTCGAGGTCGGCCTCGAAGATCCGTTCGTCCGCTGCGAGCGAGGAGAGGAAGCTCCGGGCGGGGCCGCCGCTGAAGCGGTCCCGGCGGACGACACCCTCGTCGCCACCGTCAGAGCGATACGCCGACGAATATCGGGGTTCGTCGGACTGCCCGCCGCCATCGGCCGTGGCCTTATCGCCGTCGTGAGCGCTCTCCTCGGTCATGATTACTGGTCGTCTCCCGTCCCGCTCCCGTCGGTCGCGAGCTCGACTGCCTCGTCGTCGGCGTTGGCCGCGATCGCCTCGTTCGCGAGGCGGCGCTGGAAGCCGTGGTACTTCGCGACGCCGGTAGCGTCTTCCTGTTTGATCTCCCCGACGGTCTCGGTGTCGAAGGAGGCGTGTTCGGCCGAGTAGGCCGCGAACGTGCTGTCGCGAGCGACCGGACGTGCCTGGCCACCCTCGAAGCGGATCGTGACCGTGCCGGTCACACGCTGCTGGGTCTCGTCGATGAAGCTCTCGAGCGCGCTCACGAGCGGTGCATCGATCAGCCCCTCGTAGCCCTTCTGGGACCACTGCTGGTCGATCTGCTGCTTGAACTGGCGCTCCTCCTGGGTGAGGACGAGCCCCTCGAGGGCCTCGTGGGCGTTGAGCAGCGTCGTCGCGCCGGGATGCTCGTAGTTCTCGCGGACCTTCAGTCCGAGCATGCGGTCTTCCATCATGTCGGTGCGGCCGACGCCGTAGCTGCCGGCGAGTTCGTTGAGGTGTTCGATGAGTGCGACCGGCTCGTACTCCTTGCCGTCGACGGCGACGGGGTAGCCGTTTTCGAAGGAGATCTCGATCTCCTCGGTCTCGTCGGCGGGGTCCTCGGTCCAGGCGTAGATCTCCGTCGAGGGGACGTAGTTCGGATCCTCGAGATCGTCGCCCTCGACCGAGCGGCTCCAGATGTTGGTGTCGATCGACCAGTCGCCGCCGCTGCCGCCCTCGACGGGGAGGTCCTTCTCGGCGGCGTACTCCTTCTCCCACTCGCGGGTGAGGCCGAGTTCGCGCACGGGGGCGATGACTTCGAGGTCGGAGCTACGCCAGACGGCCTCGAAGCGAAGTTGGTCGTTGCCCTTGCCCGTACAGCCGTGGGCGATGCCGGTACAGTCCTGCTCCTCTGCGACCTCCAGGATCGCGTCCGCGATCACGGGACGGGCGAGCGCCGTTCCCAGCGGGTAGCCCTGATAGGTCGCGTTCGCGCGAACGCTCTCGAGACAGAGTTGCGCGAATTCCGCTCGCGCGTCGACGACGTAGTGGTCGAGGCCGAGCGCCTCGGCGGTTTCCTCGGCTTCGTCGAACTCTTCGGCCGGTTGGCCGACGTCGACGGTAACGCCGATCACGTCGTCGTATCCGTATTCTTCCTCGAGCAGCGGGACACAGACCGTCGTGTCCAGACCGCCCGAAAACGCAAGTGCCACGCGGGTCATATCGTACTCGAGTAAACCCACAGGACGGACTTAAATTCATTGGTTTCAATTCCGTAAATTAAAGGTATAGATGCTGCTAACCCAAAATACTGCAGTTTCGGGAAATGCGAAACAGACCGGAACAGGGGGAGTAGTATAGTACGGGCTCAAAGGCCCGGTCGGAATCGCCGCGGCCGCCGCCGAGCGACGGACCCGTCGGTACCGAGAACGGCGAACGCGGTACCGGCGAGACGGCTCATTGGTAGAGTGGTACGGACCCACAGTATTAAATCCTGCTACCTCGCGCGCTCGCTGGTCCGGGTCGGGATCGGAGCCGACACGCGCGGACAGCGTTAGTCGTCGTCGGGCAACGTCAGCACGTTCTCCCGTCCGATTCGGAACACCTCGATCTCGTCGCTCTCGCGTAGGTCGCCGACGACCTGACTCGTCTTGGCCTCGGTCCAGTCCAGTTCCGAGACGACCTGCTGTTGTTTGACCCGACCGCCGCGTGCCTCGAGCAGTCGCAGGACGCGTTCCTCGTTGCTCAGTAACTCCGGCGGGGGACCGTCGGGGACGGTCCGCTCGGAATCGGCCGCGCCGTCGGGTCGATGGACGGCCTCGTCCTCGGCGACGGTCGCCTCCTCGTCCGACCGCCTGCGACCGAGCAACCAGCCGGCCGCGCCGACGGTTGCGAGCAACGCGAGCGCGAGCGTGACGATCGTCCACGGCATCGACGGGTCCGCCGCGGACTGTGGCTCGGCCGTGCCCGCATCGCTGTCCCGTATCAGCACGACCCGGGGTTCGCCGTCGGGGAAGTTCCGTTCGCCCTCCCAGCCGACCGACCCGGCGCCCGACTCGTCGGGCGACGGCTTCACCTGTGGCGCACCCTCGTTCTCGTAGACGGCGTACTCCTCGGGCCAGCGGAACTGCAACGTCGTCCCGTCGGTGAGCGTAAAGCCGGAGAGCGCAGCACCCGCCTCGATCCGATTGACCTGGACGTGCGCGAAGTGAGCCCACTCGAAAGAGACCTTCGCGTGGCCGATCTCCTCCGGTCTGGACGTCGTCTCCGTGGTGATGGAGACGTTCGAGAGCGACATCTCCCGGTCGGTCGCGTTTTCCCCTTCGGAAAGCGTCTCGTTCCAACTCCGGCGTTCCTCGGCGACGTACCAGTCGGTCTCGCTCGAGACGTTCGCCGCCAACGACTCCCACTCGGCCGACCGATTCTCGTCGGCGAGGTAGAACTGGTAGTCGACCGTCACCCGCGCCGAACCGTTCTCGGCGATGAACACGTCGATATACGTCTGGTCCGCCTCTCCAAGCGTCGGCGTGCCGTTCACGTCGCCCCCGGGCGCTTCCTGCAGCGCCGCTCGCCGTGTCCCGACATCCGCCGCGACACCGGCCGCCGCCGAGACGAACGCGATCGAAGACGCAACCACCACGAGCACACACAGTAGGGCCCGCAGCCCCCTCGCCTCCATTACTATGATATGCCGGAGCCGTCTAAATAGGTCTTTCCGACCACCGTACCGACGTGTTTTTCAGCTAGTCTCTCAAGCGTGGCCGTATGTTCGACACCCGCGGCGAACTCGAGATCGAGACCCTGCTGAAACTCGTCCTCGGGCTGGTCGCCGTCTTGCTCGTGCTCGAGATCATCGGCGCGGTGATCAACGGTCTCACGAGCCTGCTCGGTCCGTTCGCCCTCGTCGTCCAGTTCGCGATCGCCGTGCTGATCGGCCTCTGGCTGCTCGACCGGCTCTAACCCGGCACCGAATCGCCGCCGCTCCCGCGAGACCAGCAGACTGATAGCCGCCTCGGCCCAACGGCGACCGAAGTGTACAGCGTCAACGTTCCGGTCCCCGGTCGCGTCCGACAGCTCGCGAACCGGCTCCATCCCGACCTGATCGGGTTCGAGACCGTCCGCGAGGACCACTCCTGTCTGCTCAAGCGGCTCGGCGAGGCCGACCACGTCGCACAGCTCCAACACCGTGCCCACCGCGCGCTCGAGGACACCCCTGCCGTCGAGGCCGCGATCACGGGCATCGACTACTTCGAAGACCCACCGCTCGGTTCGGCTCCAGTGGTCTATTTAGCCGTCGACAGTCCCGGACTCGAGGACGTTCACGCCACGCTCACCGAGGCCTTCGACCCCGTCGACGGACTCGAAGGCGGCGACTACGTGCCGCACGTGACGCTGGCCCGCGGCGGCGACCTCGCGACCGCACGCCGGCTGGCCGACCGCGAGATCGACCCGGTTCGATGGACGGTCAGCGAACTCGAGTTCTGGGACGGGACGAACAAGCTGCCGGTGAGCCGCGTTTCGTTGCCGTCCTGATCCCGCAGTTGGGGTCACGGTGTCGGCGGGTCGCCGTCGTAGGCGTCGTGGCCGCCGTAGAAGTTGAGCATCGAGAACTTGAGTTTCTCCGGGTCGATATCGATCAGTTCCTCGCGCTCCTCGTGGGGGAAGATGCCGTTGACGCTGTACTTGCCCAGATCCGGCTTTGCCCGCCTCGAGTAGCGTCGGTCGAGCAGCGCGCGGACGCCGACCTCCTCGGGCGAGCGGATGACCCGGCCCAGGGCCTGCCTGGTCTTGCGGATCGTCGGGATCTCGACGGCGTAGCGCCAGCCCGTGTCGGTGCCGTCGAAGGCCACGTCGTAGGCGTCCTGAACCGCCTCGGCGCGGTCGTCCAGGTGCGGGTAGGGAACGCCGACGACCAGGACCGTGTTCGCGTCGTCGCCGTCGAAGCTCACGCCCTCGGCGAGCGTCCCCCACAGCGAGGTACAGAGCACCGCGCCGTCGTCCGCGACGAACTGCTGCCGGAGTTCCTCGACGGACTGGCCCGGCTCGTCCAGGTAGAGCGTCCGATCGCTGCGGCTCACGAGCCGGTCGGCATACCGGCTCGCCTCGCCGTAGTTGGGGAAAAAGGCGAGCGTGTTGCCCGGCGTCATCCGGACGGCGTCGTGGATCGTCTCCGTGACCGTCTCCTGGACGGCAGGATCGTCGCGATCCGAGGAGAACAACGGCGGCGTCTCGACGGCGTACGTGCGGCGGTTCTCCGCGGGGAACCCCAGCCCGTAGCCCATCGTCACCGCGTCCTCGAGACCGAGCACGTTCTCCGTGACCTCGAACGGCTGGATGGTCGCGCTCATCAGGACGGTCGCGGAGATCTCGTCGAACAACGTGCCGGTCACCTGCCGCGGGAGACAGGAGTACAGCTCCGCGCGGCCGTACACCTCGTCGGTGCCGGCGTCGCGGGTGACGGCGACGACCGGATAGAGCCCCTCCGCCGAGCCCTCGGCCATCCACGCGCTGATGAAGCCGGCAGCCTGGAGGGTCTGACACTCCGTCCGCGTGGCCGTCTCGCCCTCCCGATACGCCTCCTCGTACTGCTCGTCTAGCTTCCGGCCGAGTTTCATCGCGGCCTCGAGATCGTCCTCGATCCCCCGACCGGAGTACCGTTGGAGGAACGCGAGCGTGAGGTCGTCCTTGCGGTCCTCGTTGGCGATCGAGACGTCGGACCACGTGTTGTCGATCCCCTCACGGTCGCCGAACCCGACGGACTCCTCGTAGGTCTCGACGAGCGCGCGGTGGAACGCCGAGAGGACGTTCGCGGCGTCCTCGGCGCGCGGATCGTCCGCGTCGGCGACCTCGTCCAACGCGGCGTCGAACGTCCGCTCGGAGCAGGTTCGAGTCGCGTGCTCGCGGGCGGCGTCCTCGACGTTGTGGGCCTCGTCGAAGACGGCGATGATATCGTCCGGATCGCGGCCCAGCCAGCGGAAGAACTGCTCGCGGATGGTCGCATCGAGCAGGTGATGGTAGTTACAGACGACCAGATCGACGCCCTCGAGCCCTTCCTTCAGGAGCTCGTAGCCGCAGAACTGCTGTCGTTCGGCGTAGTCGTAAATCTCCTCCGGCGTGCGGACATCCTCGAAGAGCCACCCGAAGAAGTCGTCCGTGTTCTGCGTCAGGTTGTTCCGGTAGTAGTCACAGACGGTCTGCTCTTCTAAGTCCTCGAGTCGGTCCTCGATGGCCTCGAGTTCGTCCATCACCGCCGAGCGAGCGTCGGCCGCCGAGCCGTCGCCGTCCTGACTCTCCGCGAGCAGTTCGCGTTGCCGGCGCTCGAGTTGCTCGCGGTCGCGTTCGGCGTCGACGACCGCGCGGGTGTTGTCCCGCAGCGCCTGACACTCCTCGTAGCCGACGTCGATGTGACACATCGACGCTTTTCCCTTGAACACGACCGCGCGGATGGACTCTTCGCGGGTGATCGCGCGGGCCTCGGCGACGAACTGGCGCATCTGCTGGTGGACGTTGGTCGTGATGACGACCGTCTTGTCCTGCTCGCGAGCGATCTCGAGGGCGGGGACCAGCGACGAGAGGGTCTTGCCGGTCCCGCAGGCCCCCTCGAAGAGGACGTCCTGGCCCCGGTGGAGGGAGTTATAGATGCGGTCCATCGCCTCGCGCTGGTTCTCGTACGGCTGGTCGTACGGGAAAAAGCGCATGTACCCGGCAGTCTCGGACACACGAGACGATAGGTTCGCGCTGCGATAAAAGGATTCGTCTCGATTCCACCTGCGAACCCGCGACGGGCCGTCGGACTCGTCACCCGAACATATATTCTGGTACCGTTAGAATCCGTTCGACGAGCCAGCATGGACGAGGTCTCCCGCACGCTCGAGGAATACGAGTCCGACGCTGACGCCTACGTTCGGAAGTACTGTGCCGAGTCGGTCGCAGCCCAGTACGGCGAGCCCTTTTTCGACGCACTCGCCGGCGACCGGCTACTGGATGTCGGCTGCGGGCCCGGCTCGGATCTCTCGACGTTCGAGTCCGCCGGCTACGACACGGTCGGACTCGATCTGACCTCCGCATTCCTGCAAGCAGCCTGCGAACGCGAGCCGACCGCATCACTCGTCCGGGGGGACATGCGTGACCTGCCGTTCGACGATGCCGCGTTCGACGGCCTCTGGAGTTCCGCGTCGTTTCTGCACGTCCCCCGGTCGGATGCGATCGCAACTCTGCGCGAGTTCCGTCGGGTGCTTCGTCCCGACGGCATTGCCTTCCTTTTGATCAAACGCGCCCCGACGACAGCCGGCGAGTCACGCGACAGACATTTCGAGTACTATCGCGCGGACGCGATCCGCTCGATCGTCGAAGACGTCAGGTTCGAGCCACTGCTCGTCGAGACGGAAGAGAACTGGGTCTCGGTCCTCGCTGGTGCCGAGTCGGGCGAGGCGGCTGACGGGAGTCGGTCGGGGGATGGTTCCGAGCGATAGCACGGCCCAGTTTCACGGTGCCGTCGGCGATCACCGGCCGGCTATCGCACGGTACAGCGACAAACGTGTCCGGGCCAACGCCTCGAATATGACCATCCCCGGATACGATTCGAGCAACGTCGTGGAATTCACACTCGAGCAGGCGGGTGCCCATATCGCCGTCGTCGCGGGCGTCGTCCCCGACGGGTTCGGGCTCGTGAAGAACGGTGACGAGGCACCTGTCGACGCCCTCGGTGATCCCGTCGAAATCCAGAGCGTCGGCGGACTGAAGGCCGTCGAAGCGATCGAGATTAGGCTCGTCTACGACCCCTCCCGACTGCCACCGGGTGCGAGTCCGACGGATGTCGCGGTCGCCATCGAGACGGACGAGGGATGGGAGCCCCTCAAATCGACGGTCGATCTCGAGGAGACGACGGTGACGGCGGTGTTGAACGATCGGCCGCCGGGCTCGACGGTCGTGGCGGGCTACGACGACACGGAGGAGGAACGCGCGGAGTAGCGGGGCCGGAGTCGGGGCTACGTCTCGGGTTCGATGTAGACCTTCTGGATCTGGTCGTCGTGCTCCATCAGTGCGAGTTCGATCCGGGTGATGCGCTCGTTGATCGTCTCGGCGTCGAGATCGGGCTCGAACGCCACGTCGGCGGTGACGAGCAACTCCTCGGCACCGAAGTAGACGGTTCGGAAGTCGACGAGTTCGGTGACGCCGTCCCAGTCGGCGACGATCGCTCGGAGTTCGTCCTCGGCGTCCTTCGGCAGGCTCTCGCCGAGGATGAGCCGCTTGTTCTGCCAGGCGAGCGCGATCGCGAATCCCATGAGCATGAGTCCGATGAGGAGCGCAGAGGCGGCGTCGTACATCGGGTTCCCGGTCGTCCGCGTGAGATACACGCCGAGGAGGGCGATCCCCGCGCCGGCGAGCGCGATGGTGTCCTCGGTGAGCGCGGTCAGGGTCGTCACGTCGCTGGTCTTGCGGAACGCCTCGCGGAGAGTCGTCCAACCGTACTCGTCCATCTGACGGCTGATCCCCTGGTAGGCCTTCCAGAGCGCGTAGGACTCGAAGGCGATCGCCCCGAGCAACACGGCGTAGTTGACGAAGACCGGGTCGAACGTCTGTCCCAGCAGCGTCACGTCCTCGCTCGCCCGGTGGACGCCGCCGTGGGTCAGGGCGTCGTACCCGTGACGGGCGCTCTCCCAGCCGGCGATCCCGAAGAGCATGACGCTCACGAGGAGGCTGTAGAAGAACTGGGCCTTCCCGTGACCGAACGGATGCTCGCGGGTCGCCTCTTGTGCGCCGTACTTGATCCCGATCAGCAGGAAGATCTGGTTCCCCGTATCCGAGATCGAGTGGTAGGTCTCCGACAACATCGCTGGACTCCCGGTCAACAGAAACCCGCCGAACTTCAGGACCGCGATCGCGCCGTTCGCGAACAGTGCGGCGAGCACGACGGAGGTACTACTGGCCATCGACGGCGACTACGAAGGGGCGGCCTAAAAGTATAAGCCGCTCTAGATCGAGTCGGCCGCCGACCGAAGCCGATCGACGCCTCCAAACCGCGCTCCCGGACGTATCGCCGACCGCATCCGAAAGGGACCTGTCAGTGACGGGCGAAGGCCGATCATGATCGCGATTTTCTCCGACACGCACAGCAGCCGCGGCCACGAACTCGAGGGCGACGCACTGACCGCGGCCCGGGAGGCCGACACCGTCATTCACGCCGGCGACTTCACGACCGAGACGGCGCTCGAGGCGTTTCAGACGGAGTGTGATCGGCTGTACGCGGTCCACGGAAACGCCGACAGTGCGACGGTACGCGACCGGCTCCCGGCGGCACGCGTCGTCGAGGCCGGTGGCGTCCGGGTCGCCGTCACGCACCGACGGGACGGCGGCGAGACGGGACTCGCGATGTTCGGACGCTCGCGAGGGGCCGACGTCGTCGTCTTCGGCCACAGCCACCGACCGACGGTCGTCGAGAGCGACACCGTCCAGTTGCTCAATCCCGGCAGCCACGCCGACCCGCGCGGGAATCGGCCGGGGTTCGCCGTGCTCGAGGAGCGATCGGACGGCGGTCTCGCCGGCGAGATCCGCGACCCGAACGGAACGGTCATCGAAACGGTCCGGATTTCGGGGGAGACGGGGACACTTGCGGAGGACGGTGACGGGAATGAGTCACACGGGAAGCGCGAAGACCGGTGACAGAGAGCGGTCTGCCGTGGGTCGCCACAGCGTCAGCGGGGGCTCGGGTGCGGGACCGGTGCGGTGGATCGACGGGGACCGCTAGCAGGGGGAGGCGACCCGCCGTCGTGCCGGCCGTCAGACGGGACCGAAGTCGCGGGCGGGCCGCCGTGATCGGCACCGGGATGATCGAAGGGGGTGGGAGCTGGCCTCGATCTCGAGGGCGGCCCTCGGAACGGATTCGGGAGGGTGAGGACCGACGATCGAGGCACACATCGGGCTACGACCCGACCGACGTTATAGGTAGCCCAAGCTGAAAGACGGGTTTTAGTTACCGACCCGCCGGACGGATGCAACCGACCGAGGTCGAAACGGTTAACCACGCTGACAGTGTAACCGCGACGTATGCTGGACACCATCATCGGCTTCCTCCCCGACGACCCGGTCATCATCGCGGTCGTCCTGATCCTGCTCGGGTTGGTCTTCTTCGCGTACCTCCTCCTCCGGCGGACGGTCCTCGAGTTCCGCGACGGGATGCGCGGCGAGCGCTGACCGGCGTCAGGCGAACGCGGCCTCGAGTCGCTCGAGCGCCCGCTCGATGGCCGCGCGGTCGACGTCGCGGTGCGTACAGAATGGACCGTCGTCGGACCGAACGGCGTTACCAGCACGTCCCGCTCGCCGAGTCGTTCGACGACGGTCGACGGCTCGAGCCCCGTTTCCGACACGTCCGCGAGGACGATGTTCGTTTCCGGCGCCTGTACGTCGAACCCGTCGATGCCGTCCAGCCCCGCCGCGAGCAGGCGGGCGTTTTCGTGATCCGTATCGAGGTCGGTGACGTTCGAGAGGGCCTCGAGCGGCGACGATCGCCGAGGGAAACGTTCACTGTCCCGTCATGTGTACGGCGACGTATGGCCCCTGCTTCCGGTTCGGAATCCCCTCCCGACGACGACCCACCGACGGCGGCCGATGGGGTGGGCAGCGAGCGTTCACGCCCGTTTCAGCGGCACGTTGCTCGTGTCATCGACCGGTTCGGTGACTTGCAACTGTTCGGCG
This sequence comes from Natrinema altunense, assembly GCF_000731985.1. GTDB lineage: Archaea > Halobacteriota > Halobacteria > Halobacteriales > Natrialbaceae > Natrinema > Natrinema altunense. The sequence goes on along the minus strand of NZ_JNCS01000011.1, from coordinate 55,070 downwards.
TGGTCCCCCTGATCGCCGCGCTGTTCGAGTTCGAAAAGGTGCGACGGGCGCTCGAGTCCACCGGTCGCGGTCTCTCGCTCAACCTCGAGTTCGCCTTCCCGTCGCCGCTCGTGACCCTGTGGCAGTTGGTCAACCCCCCGGACCCAGCCACGGCGACCACGCGGTCCCGGTATGGGGAGCCGTCCGGCGCTCCCTCCTTCGGTGGTGCGCCCGGAGAACCGACGCCAACCGGCGGGTCGACGACCCCCGCCGGGACCACCGGCTCCGGCGGCACCGACGTGACGATCGAGACGCCTGTCGAAACCGTCGAGGTGCCTCTCGAGGCCCTCACGGCCGAGATGTTGGGGTGGTTCGCACTCACACTCGCCGCATACGCAGTGCTCTCGGGGATACTCATGGCGGCGTACGTCGGCGGACTCGATCGACGGCTCCGCGGCGAGCCGATCGCCGTCGGCTCGTGCGTCGCGACCTACGCGCCGCGGTTCGTTCTGTACAACCTCGTTCTGTTCGGCGCGTTCCTGCTGGGGGTCCCGGTTTTCGTGCTCCAACCCGTCCTCCTCGTGCTCGCGATTCCGGTGATCGTCGCACTCGGCTACGTCTTCTATCCCGTGCCGTTCCTGTTCGTCGCCGCCGACGCGCCGTTTCTCGAGGCGTTTCGCCGGTCCCTGCGACTCACGATGGCCGGCGGCGCAGTTCTCAGCTTCGCGCTCTGGCACCTCGGCACGGCGGCCGTCGCCTCGCTGGGTCTGTCCCTGCTCGTCAGCGGCGGCGGCGCGGCCGTCCTGCTGGCAGTGCTCGCTTCGGCCCCGCTCTCGCTCGTTCTGACGGCCGCGACGGTGTCGTTCTTCCGGGAGGACGTCGTGGGAGGGGCCGGAGACTCGGCCGGCGGCCCTTCGAGCGGCGACCCCGGAGCGATCGAGCGAGACGGGGAAGGATGGGCCGCCGACTGATCGTCGGACGCGGCTCCGTCGAACGCGGGCTCGATAGCGTCCGCATCACGAACCGTTTTTTCCCTCCCCCGTCAACACTGGAACATGGACCCGCGAATCCGCGAACACGCAGAGATCATCGCCAACCACTCGGTCGATCTGGAGGCGGGCGACAACGTCGTCATCGATGCCCACCCGGTCGCCGAGGATCTGGTCGTTGCGCTTCACGAAGTGATCGGCGACCTGGGAGCGAATCCGGTCACGACGAGCCAGCGAACCGGCAAACGACAGCAGCGTGCGTATCTCCGCTCGTCGGAGGGGAGCGAGGCGCGAAGCGCCTCGGACGAAACGAGCGGTGAAACCGCGAGTCCCGAGTTCGAGACTCCCGAACACGAACTCGCGCTCATTGAGAACACGGACGTCTACATCGCCGTTCGCGCGACGGACAACGCCACCCAGACCAGCGACGTCGATCCCGAAATCAGCGCGGCCCACCAGCAGGCCCGTCGCCCCATTCTCGAGGAGCGACTCTCCAAGCGCTGGTGTCTCACGCAGTACCCTGCGCCGGCCAACGCCCAGCTCGCGGAGATGAGCACCGAGGGCTACGAGAACTTCGTCTGGGACGCCGTCAACAAGGACTGGGACGAACAGCGCGACCACCAGGCGAACATGGTCGAAATCATGGACCCCGCCGAGGAGATCCGCATCGTCAGCGGCGATACGACCGACGTGACGATGTCCGTCGACGGCAACCCGACGATCAACGACCACGGCGAGCACAACCTCCCCGGCGGGGAGGTCTTCACCGCGCCCCAGCCCGACAGCGTCGAGGGCGAGGTACTGTTCGACATGCCGCTGTACCATCAGGGACGGGAGATCACGGACGTCTACCTCGAGTTCGACGGCGGCGAGGTCGTCTCCCACTCGGCAGCGAAGAACGAGGACGTGCTGACGGAAGTACTCAACACCGACGACGGCGCGCGCCGACTGGGCGAACTCGGTATCGGAATGAACCGCGACATCGACCGGTTCACCTACAACATCCTCTTCGACGAGAAGATGGGCGATACCGTCCACATGGCCGTCGGTCGGGCCTACGACGATACCGTCGGCGAGGGCAACGAGGCCAACGATTCGGCGGTCCACGTCGACATGATCGTCGACATGAGTGAGGACTCGTTCATCGAAGTCGACGGCGACGTGATCCAGCGAAACGGGACGTTCCGGTTCGAGGACGGGTTCGAAGAGTAGGCGGCGAGCGAGCTGCTATCGGCACGCATCGCGCGGGATCGCCGGACGGACCCGCCGTCGGGCGGGCGACGACAGGCACACGATCGACGAGGGTGACCGGTGCCGGCGATCGCGACCCGGGCGGGTGCCACCGAATGGGTTTATACTCCCGGAAGAGCTATCAGACGTATGGAAGTACTCGTCGCGTACGATGGCTCAAAGCCCGCACAGAAGGCGGTCGAACACGCGTTTTCGACGTATCCGGACGCCGAGATCGTGCTGCTGCGCGTCGTCGAGGCGGCAGGTGGGTCCACGGAGGCGGGAATCAATATGGTCCAGGAGATGCTTCGGGAGCGAGAGGAGACGGTCTCCGAAGAACTCCCCGACGAGATCGCGGCGATCGTCGGCGACCCCGACATCGAGTTTCGGACCGAGACCGTCGTCGGGAAGCCCGCGCGCGAAATCGTTCGGTTCGCCGAGGACCACGATGTCGACCACATCGTCATCGGAAGCCACGGGCGGTCCGGTCTCTCCCGCGTCCTGCTCGGCAGCGTCGCCGAGAAAATCGTCCGGCGCGCCCCCATGCCGGTTACCGTCATCCGGTAGACGGACACGTGAGGGCGGCCGCGGCTCAGCCTCGCATTTCAGTCGACCAGCGCCGCGACCAGGTCGGCGACGGCCGCCAGTTCGTCCTCGTTGATGCCGTGGCCCATCCCCTCGTAGAGCCGTGCGGTGACGTCGGCGTTCATGGCCTCGAACACGGCGGCCGTGTCGTGGACCCGCGCTTCGGGAATGTGTGGATCGTCGTCGCTACAGCCGAGGAAGATCGGCGTCCCCTCGAGATCGCCGGGGTACTCGTCGTCGAGTTGCGCGCCGATGAGACCGCCGCTCAGGGCGGCCAGCCCGCCGTAGCGGCGCGGGTTGCGCGCAACGCACTCGCTGGCGAGACAGCCGCCCTGTGAGAAGCCGAGCAACACGACCCGATCGGTCGGAATCCCGGCGTCGGTGGCCGTCCCGATCGCGTCGCCGATGGCCTGCAGGCCCGACGAGCGGCCGGGTTCGTTACGCTCGACCGGTGCCAGAAACGAGTCGGGGTACCAGGTCTGTCGCGCGGCCTGTGGGGCGAGGACCGCGACGCCATCGCGGTGAACCTCGTCGGCTATCCGGAGCATCCCGCGGGCGCTCGCGCCGCGGCCGTGGGTGCACACGAGCGCCGCGTCGGCGTCCGCGAGGTCGGTCCCGCCCGTCACGAGCGGCTGGTTTTGATGCGGCCCATCGACGCGGTCCGCGCTCATTCGACGCCACCGACGCCCGAACTGGCTTCGGGAAGGTCGTATTCGATCAACTCGAGACCCAGCGCTTCGATCGCACCGCGGAGGTGTTCGTCCTTGGCGTACTCGGCACCGTCGTCCTCGCGGAGTTCCTGTGCCGTCGCCAGCACGTCGCCCCGGCGGTCGTCGGGAATCTCGTACTTGTCGGTCGAGAGTTCGATGACGAGACCGTTGTTGTCGGTGGTGTAGATCGAGTGGAAGATGCCCCGATCGAAGACGTTGTACTGGTGGCCGGCGTCCTCCAGCGCCCGCATCGTGTCCTCGTACTCGTCCGGATCGATGCTGAAACAGAGGTGGTGGACGGCACCGGTGGCGCCGCGCTGTCCTCGCTGGTTCGACGGGCGGTCGTCGCTGACGAAAAACGTGAGGATACGACCGTCGCCCGTGTCGAAGAACAGGTGGGTCTGAGAGGGGTCGTCGAGGTTCGGCTGGCGCAACACCAGCGGCATCCCGAGCAGGTCCTGGTAGAACTCGATCGTATCGTCCTCGTTTGACCCCCAGATGGTGATGTGATCGGTTCCGGTGGTGTGGACGGGGCTGTCTGGCAGGTCGGCAGTGACTGGAGTGTTGTGGTCGTCGGACATGGTGATTGAATCGGGTCTCGTATCGGTACCGAAACGGGTTCGATCGGACTACTCCGAGAGGTGGTCGCCGAAGACACGCTCGGCGTCGGCGGGAACGTCGAAGTCGTGGTAGTGCTCCCCGCGCACGCTCGAGAGGATGTTGAGCGCCGCGGCGGCCCCGTCGCCGACGGCGATCGCGGCCTGCCACTCCTCGGCACGGACCATCGCGCCGGTCGCGTAGACGCCCGCGAGGCTGGTCTCCATTTCGATGCCGACATCGACGGTCCCGTCTTCGGCGAAGGCGACGCCGAGGTCGTCGGCGATGTCGCGGTTCGCGCCCGTCGCCAGGACGACGAAGTCGGCCTCGTACTCCCCGTCCTCGGTCTCGACCGCGAAGCCGTCGCCGGCCTCGCTGACCGCGGTCACTTCCTCGCTCTGTCGGCGGTCGGCACCGAAGTCGTCGACCTGCTGGCGGGCCGTCGCCATGAACTCGCTGCCGCCGACCGAGCCGATTCCGAGGTAGTTGAACAGGTGCGCCTTGTGCATCCACGTCTCGTCGGTATCGAACACCGTCGTCTCGAGGCCGTTCTTCGCGGTCAAGAGGGCCGTACTCAAGCCGGCGGGGCCCCCGCCGATGACTATCACTGACGCGTCGTCTTCGGTCGCTTCGTCGCTCATGTATACACAATGGGACCGGAGTCGTATCAATCCAGTAGCTACCCCGGGACAACCTCGTAACACCGGTGTTACCGGTCACGTCGGTCCCCGGCTGCGGCCCGGCCTACCACCTCCCGACCGGGCGTCGGCCCGCTATTGCCCGCCGCCGCGATGTCCGGGTGCGCGGCCGCTGTTTCCCGGCGGGCTACCGCCATGACCCGGTGCATGGCCGCTGTTTCCGGGACCGTTGCCGCGGTGGCCCGGTGCGTGACCGCTGTTGCCGGGTGCCTCGCCGGCCTCGCCCGTCCGGTCCGACGGCTCGTAGGCGTCAAACAGCGGGAAAGAGTGATTGAGCGCCGCCGTCTCGAGGACCGCGGGATCGTCCGCGAGGTTCCGGTCCGCGTCGACGATCCGGTCCGCGTTGAACCGGAGGTCCGTCCCGAGTTCGGCGGCGAGTCGATTCAGGTGTCGCGTGTGATCGGCGTCGGCCGCCGCGCTGCCAAGCAGGACGACCGCGCCGCCCGCGTTCCGATACTCGCGCAACGCGAGGCGGTCGCCGAACGCGAGTTCGTGCGCGGGCGCGGAGAGCAAAACGGCACGCGGCGGCTCCGATTCGTCGGGCAGCGTCCGCTCGAGATCGTTTATCTGGCGGAGCCGTTCGTCGACCCCCTCGAGGTACCGGCAGTAGTACTTGCAGTCCTCGAGGGAGAGCGAGCCCGCGGCGTTGAACTGCCCCTGTCCACCGGCGAGTATCACGTCGCCGTCGGTCTCGGAGAGGTGGTCGATCAGGTTCGTCAGGAACGGGAAGTTGCCGTAGCCGCTCGTGTCCGCACCGAAGCCCTCGCCGGCCTCGTAGCGTTCGTCGATCAGCAGCCCGCCGACGAGTGCGACCCGCCGCCGTTCGTCGACGCCGACCAGCGGCACGTCGCCGTCGTACGCGACGCCATCGTCCTCGAGGTGCTGCTCGGCGCTCGCGGCCGCCGACACGGCGACCCGGTCGTCCCGGACGCGATCGCCGGCCCGGCCCCGAGCGCTGCGAATGCTCCGGGCCGACGGGACGAACAGCTCCTCGACCGGCTCGTTACGAATGGCGGTGCGCGCGTCGACATCGGATGCCGACCAGACGCCCCGGCCCGCCGCGAGGGCGTCCTCCTCGAGCGCAGCGAACTCGTCGTGGGCCGCGAAGCCCGACGAGTAGACGCGGGCGTACCCGTCCGCCACGATCCGACGGTTGTAGTTCACGGCGAACGAGCCGGCGTCGAAGTCGGCCGTGAAGTCGTCGGGATCGTAGTGGAGGTACCCCAGCAGTCGTCCGTAGTTCCCGCGTATCGGCTCCGCCTCGTCGAAGGTAATCTTGACGTGGCGACCCTTGAGGTCGCCCTCGTCGACCGCCGCGCCGTCGGGTGCCAGCCGCTCGAGGGCGAACGCCGCCGCGCGCTCGCCCCAGTCGTGGAGGTGAGCGGTCGCATCGTCGGGAATGCCGGTCCACTCCCTGGGGCTGGCCTCCGTCGGCGGCGTCTCCGCGGTATCGACGCCGACGTTGCGAACGATTTCGCGGTGGCCGTACTCGGTGTCGAACTCGACCTCGACGGTGTCGCCGTCGAACACGCGAGTGACCCGGCCGTAGTACTCCCCGTCGCGATCGAACTCGATCCCGATCCCGGCCCGTGCGTCGGCGTACTCGAACGCGGGCGAGAACTCCGTCGCGACCGGCTCGTAGACCGGGCCGGCGTTCTGGACCTCGTCTTCGACCTGTCCCCCGTTAAAACGGAAGGCGAGGTCGAGTCGCTCGGCGATCTCGTTCAGAATCCCCGTTCGATCGTTCCCGCCGAAGTCCGACTGATCGAACAGGAAAAGCGCGCCCCCGTCCGCGACGAACGACTCGAGGATCGCGAGTTCCGACTCCTCGAACGCCGACTGGGGCGTCGTGATCACGAGTCCGTCGGCGTCCGACACCCCGACCGACCCCGACCAGTCCGCGAAATACGTCTCGTCGACAGCTGCCGTCGTGAACACGTGATCGTCCCAGCCCGACGCGTCGTCGGCAACCTGATCCGCGTTGAATCGGAACCCGAGATCGAGCCGCTCGGCGATCTCATTGAGGGTCCCCGTCTCGTCGTGGCCGCCGTAATCGGACTGGTCGTGGAGCAAGACGGCTCCGCCGTCAGCGACGAACGACTCGAGGGCCGCGAGTTCGGCGTCGGTAAACGCCGCCGCGGGCGTCGTGATCACGACCGCATCGGCATCGGGTGCCGTTGTGTCGTCCGCACCGTCGCTCGCACCCTCGAGAACCGCCCGCAGGTCGTCGGCGGCGGTGACGGTGTAGCCGTCGTTCTCGGCGGCAGCGATGAACGTCTCGAAACGGTCGGTATCGTAGTACTGGTCGTGGCTCTCGTCCCAGTAGACGGTCTCGCCGTCGATCACCGCATCCCAGACGCCCCGGACGAACGTCCGGTTCTCGTCGTGATCGCTGTCGTCCTCGACGAGCGGCGCACCGACCCCGACCACCCGATCGTCGCGGGTGATCAGCGGAATCCGCTCCTCGTCGCCGTATTCGACGGCATCGGACTGGGTCCGATCGCCGTTCGTCGCCGTCGATTCCGCCCACGCCAGGACCTCCAGGTCGTCGTCCGCGGCCAGATGTGTCTCGGTCAGTACGTCGCCGTCGGGTGCGATCTGACTCGCCGTCGAATAGAATTCGAGCGTCGTCCCGTCGGGGTCGAACTCCGCGAGCGCCCGGAGGTCGTAACCGTTGTCGGCGGCGTAGTGCCGGAAGGTTTCGTGCCTCGAGAGGTCCCAATACTGGTCGTGGCTCTCGTCCCACAGCACCGTACTCTCCGGCCCCAGCAGTTGATCCCAGACGTTCAGGACGAACTCCTCGTTGCCGGCAGTGAAGCCGCCACGTTCATCGCTGAGAAAGCTGGCGCTGCCGATCCCCATCACGGTTCCGTCCTGCGTGATCAGCGGGATGCGTGCGTCCTCGTATGAGACGACGTCGGCGTCGTCCGTTCCGTCGTCGGTACTCGTCACGTACGCGTTCTCGGACGCCCACGCGACGACGTGTTCCGCGTCGGTGAGTGGCCCATACGCCGCGCTCACCTGTGACGCCGTCGAGTAAAACGAGAGGGACTCGAGCCCGTCGCCGGACGCCGAGTCAGCGGTCGTGAACGCGTCGGACGATCGGGACAGCGCAAGCGCGCCCGTCGTCGTCCCGAGCAACGAGACGAACGCTCGACGATCGATACCACTCTCACCGATGGCTCGAAACGAGACCATGCTCCCGCTGCGATTCTTTCGTATGTGAGTGTTCCTAATAGTAATATATCGAGGTATGTAGAATTTTCACGAGACGGCACTCGAGTCGGCGCTCCGTGCTCCACCGTGGGCCGTTCGGAGACGCTGAATATTAGCTTCCAGGTGTGAGTAGCAGCGATATGCTGATTCACGGCGGTAGTGCATCATCGAGACTATTGTACGATCCCCACTCGATTATATTCACATTATTAATAAATATATTTTATGAATTAGTATATGGGGTATTCTCTATGAAGAAACTATGTAAAGAAATCGATGTGGAGCTCGAGCAACACTACCAAGAGCTAGTTGACCCAGAACTATGACAAATAATAGCGAATCAGAGGAAGAGTCTGAAGCAGAGTCCATCCCAGAGGGGATGAAAGATACGATTGAGGGACAAAAACAAGCTATCGAGTCGTTCAAAGAAGAGCTTGATTCAGAGGAAGAAGACGAGAGTGAAAATGATGAAAATGATGAGGATGAGACGAACGGCTCCTGTGAAGAGTGATCCTCGCTGACTAGTTCCCCGACTCAATTCAGATTGGCTATTTTTCCCACGAACCAGAGGGCTCTTTCTGTTCCGGACAATGTCTCAACCCAACTGATCCCCTGCTAAGTGCTTCCGCTAATTAGGATTGACAGAATCCTATCGACACCTACGACCAGTCTATGCATTGCTCACGTTTTGTTTCGGACAGTTCGCCTTTCCACCAGCGCGGTGCGCGCTCTGTGTACCGCGCAATTGTCCTGCCCCCTTAGGGGAACCAACCGTAGGAGTACCCGATAACCCCGTTCCCCGAGCCAACTTCTGAAACGGCCATATTTTCGCGCCCCCATCGCTGTATCTGCGATTCTATCGCTCCGTCGAGTCGGTGAAACCGGCCCAAATATTGCCGCCTCTTGCCGTTAATACTCTGGTGAAAGTAATACTTCGGTCGTCGTCACCGAAAACGCGACGGAACCGGTCCGTCACGTGGGCTCCGCAGTGATCGCACGTCGAGTTGTCGACTGACGGCCACGGTGCGACCGTCACGCAGATCACCCCGTGAGTTGAACAACAACAGAAAACGCACGCGGGCGAGGGGGTGCGTTCAACTGTTGAACGGAATCCCCATTCTCAGAATGGCTACCGAATCGGTAATCCGTTGAATCTGAACGGGACAGTCCGTAACACGTACTCCTGGATAGAAGATCTAAACAAACAGTTTTCGGACGGGCACGATGGGATTTGAACCCACGACCGTCGGATTAGAAGTCCGACGCTCTTTCCGGACTGAGCTACGTGCCCTCGAGTCCGACTCCACGACGGAACGGTATAAGCGGTTGGGATTTCCGATCGCGAACGACCACCTGTTCGGAGCCACGGTCGAACGGGAATCAGTGCCCGACGCTGTCCGATGAGTCGCACGAAAAGAAGCCCCATCCCTGAAACGGGATGCCCCGTCGACGCCGTTATCGCCCGCTGTTAGAACTCGACCTCCGAATCGTGGCCGCTCTCGTTTTCCGTGTCCGATTCGGTGTGCTCGTGGTCGCCCGTTTCGGTGTCGGACTCGGTACTGGACTCGTTGCCGTCGGACTCGGTACCCAGTCCATCGTCCTCGGATTCGTTCCCGAGTTCACCGTCACCGGACTCGTTGTCCGTGTTCGCATCGGAATCTGGGCCGTCGGAACCGTCGCTCGTGCCGTCATCGCTCGAGGCCTCGTCACTGGTGTCGCCGTCGTCCATGCAGCCTGCGACTGCAGCGACCAGCCCAGTGCTGACTCCGGTGACGAATCGACGCCTGTGACGATTGGATCGATCATAGTACAGCGTTTGTTCCTGTGGCTGACAGCCAGTTTATATTTCCCACGGCCTGAAGGTCGTGGTATTGCGCCTGTTCAGCGTATAAGCCACCCTGACTCGAGCGGGTTCGGAATCGAACTGTTCGGGAGGTCCGCGTTCCAGCACAGCCCTCGAAACGTCAATCAAGAAAATTGGCCAAGACGCCGGGAAACCGTAGAGCGGACTGGCAGTGACCCTTCCACAGACACCAACGTGGTAAAACGTTCTCCGTTGCCTGGAAGCCACACCGTTCACGGCGCGGAAAATGTCACAAAACCGTTATTTGTTGTACTAACCAAGAGCAAAACGAGATCGTGGAGGAGAAGTACCGCCGCTCCGAGACCGATCGAGACGAGGACTGTCGTCACAGTGGATGACAGCGAGACAAAGGCGTGGAACTGTGTGAGAGTGCTGATTCCAAACCAACTGAGGAGTTGGTACTCCGAAGGCGTGATCCCTACTGCAGATCGGACTGTAACCACCAGAAGTGGAGCGACGATGGCAAGACCACCTACGAGACCGTAGTGTACAGCCATTTCACTAGCTCTTGGTATAGCAGACATAATGAAGAACTTAGTTATATAAATTCACAATTCGATGCTTCGGGAGGGGGATGCGATTTCTGTCCCATTGTACACAGCAATTCTGCTACAATTTTTGTTAAATAGTATGTAGCGCTTTCTACAGTATTCGTAACGAAGTGATCGACAGCTCCGTCGGTCGAGCGTCCTGCCGTAACTACACCTGCGAACGCAACCAATACTGGAGATACAGCGGTGCTCGCTCCGCTAATTATGAGGGTCCGATACCAACGACCGATCCGGAGTCTTCGTACAAACGGTTGACGGAAACAACGGAGAGTGTCCGTCGAATCGAGCCGCCAGTACAATCCACCCCGTGTGGCGAACACAGCGTTTATGCACACCTCGCCGGTACGTTGAGCCAATGCACGTCATCGGAACGGTGGGACTCCCCGGGAGCGGCAAGGGTGAGGCCGCCACCGTCGCACGCGAGGACGGGATCCCGGTGGTGACGATGGGCGACGTCGTCCGCCAGGAGACGGCCGACCGCGGGCTCGACCCCGCGAAGGATCACGGGACGGTCGCGCAGGCGCTGCGCGAGGAGGACGGCCCGGCGGCGATCGCCGAGCGGTCGCTGCCGATGCTCGAGGACCGTCTCGAGCAACACGAGACAGTACTGGTCGACGGAATCCGCTCGGGCGTCGAGGTCGACGTCTTCGAGGACGCGTTCGGCGACGCGTTCACGCTGGTCAGTATCGAGGCCCCCTTCGAGGTTCGCGCCGATCGGATCGACGAACGCGGTCGGGACGCAGGCGAGGGCGACGGCGGCGAGGGACTGGCAGCGCGCGACGAGCGCGAACGCGGCTTCGGGATGGACGAGGCCATGGACCGCGCGGACATCGTCGTCGAGAACACCGACTCGCTCGAGGCGTTCCACGCGGAGATCCGGTCGGTCATCCGGACGGGAACCGACGGACGGAAACGCGCGGAAGCGGAATCGGAACCATGAGCGAGATCTACCGCGTCGACGTCGAGATCACGGCACCGGTCTACGATACCGAGGTCACGAGTCGCGTGCTCGACGCCGTGGCCAACGTCTTCCCCACCGCCGACATCGAGGAGGAGTTCGGCGAGATCAGGGCCGAGGCCCACACGCTCGATCACTTCTCGGAGTTGCTCCACCGCCAGGAGATCCTCGACACCGCTCGCGGCGAGTTCTTCGCCAATCGTGAGGGCAACACCTTCTCGTTTGCGCTCAAAAAGCAGGCGGCCTTCGAGGAGTACGTCAATTTTTCCGTGGGTAAACCGGACGAGCTCGGCGAGATCGCCGTTCGAGTCCGCGTCGAGGAACCCAGCCTCGAGGAGTACGTCGATCACATCGCGCCGCCGACCGAAGACGGGCGGCCGGTCGACGCCTGAGAACCCGACTCGTACCACGACGGTTGCGGCTCCCGAATAGGTCACGGTCGTGACGCGGGCGAGGAACGATATGCATCGCGCACGTAGTGCCGTCAAATGCACGACACGATACCCATCGCGGAGGTCATGCTCGAGGACGTCGTCACCGCTTCACCCGACGCGACGGCGACCGAGGCGGCGACGCTGTTGTGCGACGAGGGCGTCAGTTCGGTGGTCGTCGTCCGGGACGGCGAACCGGTGGGCATCGTTACCGAGGGCGATTTCGTCGCGCACCTCTGTGACCGGACGGACCTCGGTGGACTCGAGCTACGCGAGATCATGTCGACGCCGCTGACGACGATCGAAGCGACCGCCTCGATCGTCGACGCCGTCGAGCTGTGTCGCACCACGGACGTCGAACACCTGCCGGTCGTCTCGAGCGACGAAGACGCGACCGAGCTGGTGGGGATCGTCACGACGATCGAACTCTCCTACTACGTGCCCCAGCTCGTCCGCCGCGCCACGGACACGCGCGAGCAACCGCCCCGGCGGCGGGTGCGGACCGACACCCTCTACGAGCGGGACGACTGGACGTTCGAGTACCGCGGCGCGGACGAGACGACCGTCTCGGTTGGCGACGTCGCCCGGTTCTCGAAGCCGATCTCCGAAGCCGAGGTCGAGGCCTTCGCGGACGTGACGGGCGATACCAACCGGGTACATCTCGACGCGGCCTACGCAGCCGAGACCCGTTTCGGGAAGCGAATCGTCCACGGCGTCCTCGCAACCGGGCTGATCAGCGCGGCCCTCGCCCGGCTCCCGGGACTGACGATCTATCTCTCACAGGAGAGTAGCTTCCGCGCACCGCTCTCGATCGGGGAGGACGCGACCGCCGTTTGCGAGATCGTCGAGGACCTCGGCCGCGCGAAGTACCGGATCGAAACGACCGTGACCGACGGCGACGGAACCGTCGTTCTCGAGGGCAGTGCGGTGGTTCTCGTCGACGACCTCCCGCCGATGGCGACCCGCGAGGACGACGCGACGCCGGCCCAGTAAGGGGTCAGTTCGAACAGTCCCCGACCCGGTCGAGGGCGGCTTCGGCCTCGCTCCGGTGGTCGCTCGCCGCCGGGTCCCGGTCCGCCGCCGCCGTCGCCGCGTCGGCGAACGCCGCCGCCGCGTCCGTCAGATGGCGCGTCTGGCACGTGGCCGTCTCGAAGTAGCCGACGAGTCCGTCGGGCGCGTCCGCCGTTCCGTCCTCGAGGCGGTGATGCGCGTCCGAAACCGTCGATTCGGCGGTCTCGAATTCGTCCCGGGCGGCCTCGTACGCCGCCTCGTCCAGGTGGTCCCGACCGCGGTCGAGCGCGCCGTATCCCGCGTCGCCCAGCGTCGCGTCGTACGCCCCGGCCAGCGTCTCGAGGGGCGTCACGACCTCGTCGAGGGCGGTCGCTCCCTCCTCGAGATCGGTCCGCGGCACGTCGGCCAACTCGTCGAGCCTGTCGGCGTCGATCCCCTGAATCGTCGCGTCCGCCTCGGCCAACCGCTCGGCGGCGGCGGCGATGTCGGCGTGACGGTCGCCGACCGTCGTGCTCGCTTCCTCGATCCCGCGCTCCGTTTCGAGCGCCGTGGTGACGGTATCGACGTCCTCGGAAAGCCCCTCGTCGGTGACGGTCACAGTGACCGTGATCAGCCCCTCGAGAGCGTCGGCGTACGACCGCAGCGTGTCGACATCGGCCGCACGGTCGTCCCCCAGTTCGGCCGCGGCCGTCTCGAGGTGGTCCCGACCGTCGGCGAGCCGAGCCCGCGGTTCCGAGGGATCGAACTCGACCGCGCTGGGGTCCTCGAGATCGTCGAGTTCGTCCAGCGCCAGCGCGGCGGTGTTCAGATCGCCGGCGGCACGGTCGAGCGCGCGAACGCCAGCGCGACTGTCGACACCGCCGTCATCGGCGTCGGTCGTAGCATCGGTCGTGTTGCCGGACCCGCCCAGGTCGTCGAGACAACCCGCAATTCCAGTAAGAAATCCGACACTGGCGCCGGCCGCGCCGGTTCGTGCGAGATACTGTCTGCGGTTCATCCTACTCGAGAATGGGTCTAGAGGTGTATGAACGTACTGGCAGGGAGAACAAAACAGAACTGACAGGTCCGGGAAGAACGAGCGACGAGGTCGGGTGCAGCGGTCGCCGGAGAGCGGTCGGTGGACGGGACCGGTGGCTGCGGCGATCCGCGGGTTATCCGAACGGTCCCATGCCACCCATGCCGCCGCCACCGCCACCGCCGCCCTGTTGCATCTGTTTCATCATGCGCTGCATCTCCTGTTCGGAGCCCATGCCCTGGAACTGCTTCATCGTCCGCTCCATCATCTTGTACTGCTGGAGCAGTTCCCGGACCTGTTCCTCGTCGGTCCCCGACCCGCGGGCGATGCGCTCGATCTGGCTCGCGCCGATCGCCTTGGGGTACTCCTTTTCCGTCTCCGTCATCGAGTCCATGATGACGGTAAAGGTCCGCATTCGCTCCTGGGTGACATCCATCGCGTCGTCGGGGAGTTGGTCTTTGATCCCGCCGCCGAGCCCGGGGATCATGTCCATCACCTGATCGAGCGGCCCCATGTTGTTCATCGCCTCCATCTGCTTTTGCATGTCGTTCAGGGTGAACTGTCCCTGCAACATGTCCTCGGGGTCCCAGTCGTCCTCCTCGATGTCGGTCTCCTCCATCGCCCGCTCGACGCGCTCGGCGAGCTGGCTGAGATCGCCCATGCCGAGCAGCCGCGAGATGAAGCCGTCGGGTTCGAAGCGCTCGATGTCCTGGACCTCCTCGCCGGTCCCGAGGAAGGCGATCGAGGAGTCGGTCTGGTCGACGGCGGTCAGCGCACCGCCACCCTTCGCGGTCCCGTCGAGCTTCGTGATGACGACGCCGTCGATGCCGATCGACTCGTCGAACTGCTGGGCCTGGTCTTTCGCCCCCTGCCCGATCGCGGCGTCGAGGACGAGCAGGGACGTGTCGGGCTCGACGACGCCCTCGATCTGCTCGATCTCGTCGATCAGGTCGTCCTCGAGCGCGTGGCGACCCGCCGTGTCCACGATGTGAACGTCGGCGTCGCTGGTCTCTTCGAGGCCCTTCCGGGCGATCTCGACCGGATCGTCGTTGTCCGGATTGCCGTAGAAGTCGACCTCGGCGCGGCCGGCCATCTCCTCGGCCTGCTGGTAGGCACCGGGCCGGAAGGTGTCGGTCTGGATGACGGCGGGCCGCAGGCCCTTCGTCGAGAACCACCAGGCCATCTTCGCCGCGGACGTGGTCTTCCCCGACCCCTGGAGGCCCGCCAGCAGGATGGTCTGTTCCTCGAGCGGCAGTTCGGTCGAGTCGCCGATGAGGTCGACCAGCTCCTCGTAGACGATCCGGAGGACGAAGTCCCGTGCCGGCGTGCCGGCGGGGGGTTCTTCCTCTAGGGCCCGCTCTTTGATGTTGTCCGACAGTTCCATCACGAGCGAGACGTCGACGTCGGCGGAGAGCAGCGATCGCTGGATCTCCTTGACGATCTCCTCGATATCTTCCTCGCTGAGTCGCGACTTCCCGCGGAGCTTGTCCAAGGTGCCCCGCAGAGAACTCCCGAGATCGTCGAGTACCATTTGCCCACTCTACGGGGCGATGGCGTTAAAGGCTTTTTCTACTGTACACGCCGCGCACGGAACCCGACCGGCGGCCCGGGCCGTCTGGTGCCACGACGGCGATGCCCTCGAGAGCCGACCGATCGACGGCCGGAACCGCTCTACTGTAGAATTCGCTTTCGCTCGTCCGGCGTGAGTTCGACCGGGCCGACGGCGACGGCGGTACAGTGTTCGCACTCGAAGGCCCCGTCGCCGCTGTCGTAGGTGCGGATCGGGGTCCCGAACAGGAAGAAGGCGTCGCGCTGCTTGCGCGTGATGACGGCGTCGGCGGTCTCGCCGCAGTTGGGACACCACTCTTTCCCCGACGCCGGTTCCTGGTAGGTCACCTTGTGACGGCCGAACAGGTGCCCCTCGTATGCCTCCGCTTCGGTCTGCTCGACGAGCGCTTCCGGCGGGAGGGGATCGGACTCGAGGGCGTTGTCGTAGCCGCTCTCGGCCCCCGTCGTCGCCGTGACGTACGGGCCGACGCTGACGCGGTTGTCGCGGCCGACGAAGTAGACCGTCACGTCGACGGCTCGGCCCTCGATGCGGACCTCGTTCCCCCAGCCCGCGACGTAGAGAGTGATATCGTGCCGTGCGTCGGTCACGGTCAGTTCGTTCTTCGCGCCCCTGACGGAGACGCCGTCGCGGGGATCGCGGACATCCCGCGTCTGTCGCCACCCCGAGACCGAGACCTCGTAGTCCTCGGGCGATCGAGTGGGCGCGGCGGCGTCGTCGTGGAACACCTGCTCGGCACCGATCGTCGAGAGCGTCTCGGCCGCCCCGTGTTCGACGAAGACGTCTTCGGCGCCGGTGACGTGGGCGTCGCCGTCGACGCCGTCGACGTAGCCGTCCTCGAGGTCGCCGGTCAACACGGTCCGAGCGTCGGCCGCGTCGGCGGGCTCGTCACCGGTCGCAACGTCCGTGAAGACGTACTCCGGATCGTGGATCGTGAGCCGACCCGAGACGCTCTCGGCGCTCACGTAGACGTCTTCGGCACCGCGGAGTTCGACGGGTGCGGTCTCGCCGCCACCGACGCGAACGTCACCCGAGACCTCCCGCCGCACCGCGTTCTCGTTCCCGGTCATCCTACGCTCGCGGTACTCAGCCCGTTCACTTCAACCGTTCGAAGCGTGGAGAAAGAGAGGATCGATAAAACCTAAAACACTTTGTGATGGAACGTTCACAGGTGGGTATGAATCGACGGCGATTCCTTCGCCTCGGCGGGGGAGGGCTCGCGATCGCGACCGGGGGGTTGGCCGGCTGTCTCGGGGGCGACGACAGCGACGACCCGCCGCCGCGCAAGGCCGAAGTGTTCGAGGACGTGTCGATCGCCGACGGAACGATGGAGATCGACCTCGCGTCGCAGCCGGAAGTCGAATCGACCATCGACAACGTCGACGAGTCCGCGATCGTCGGCTCGCTGCTCCCGATCGGCACTGCACGTGCCGGCTCGCGGTCGTCGGGGTCCGGCTCCGGGAAAAGCGGTGCGACGGGCCGCGGCAGCGGCGGCTACTCCTCGGCACCGACGGGACGACACGGCTGGGCCATCTACGGGGCCCATTCGCACGGTAACTGGCGCGAGGAACACGGGGACGAAACGCAGATGTACACCGCGGCTCTCGGGGCCCTCGGCGTCGCCTACATGGGCTCGAACACCCAATACCGGACGAGTTCGCCGGGGCCAGAGCCGACCGATTGGGACCAGGAATGGCACGATCCCGATCCGGGGACGACCCTCGAGGTCGACCTCGCGGCCCTCACGTCGGACGCAGCCCTCGGCACCGAAGCGGGATCGGCAACCGGGATCGAGAACACAACCGCCTCTCTCAGCGAGAACGAGACCGCGTCCGACGCCGGATCGGCCGCCGAACCCGAGGCCGGTGACGACTCCGCGTCCGCCCTGACCGCCGACGAAGGCTGGTATCGCGTCGGCACTCGCCTCGAGTCGCCCGACGGCGACACCGACTTCGGCTGGCAGGCGGCCGACTTCAAACTCGACCGCACGTCGACCGGCGGCCTCACCGTCGACGAGGCCTGGCACGTCCGACCGGAGCCGTAGCCGCCGACCCGCCGGCTGACCGTCGTCCCGCTGCATCGGCTCTGACCGAGCGGTCGAGCGCGGTGAGCGACGAATCGATTCCGACGAACCCAGTTCACATGGCCGACGAAACACCGACCGAGAGCGCCGACAGGGGCCGACGCGACGCGACCGAGGGGGCGGGGAGCGAACGGTCCGGGTCGGTCCTCTCCGATCGCCGCGTCGCGCTAACGGCGACGTTCGTCGTCGCGTTCTGTTCGATCGCGTACGAGCTCGTCTACTCGGAGCTGCTGACGGTGTTTTTCGGCGGGACCGTCCTTCGGTACTCGATCACGATCGGACTCTACATGTTCTCGCTCGGGGTTGGATCGGTGCTCTCCGCACAGCTCGGCGAGACGGAATCGAACTTCCTCCGGACCGAGATCTATCTGGCGATCGCGGGCCCCGCGGGTGCGATGGCCATCGTCGCGATCAACTCCCTCCCGGACCTCACCGTCGCCGGGAAGGGGACGGTGGTCCTCGCGTGCTCGCACGTCCCGATCCTCGTCGTCGGCGTGCTGTCCGGGTTCGAAGTCCCGCTCCTGACGGATCTCGTCGAAGACCGCGAGGACACGATCTTCGCCTCGCTGGGGCGGCTGTATCCGCGCCGGATCGTCCGCGGCGTCCTCGGCGTCTTCTTCGCCGTCGGCGAGCCCGACGAGCGGTCATTCTCCGAAGTGCTCGGCGTCGACTACCTCGGGAGCCTGGCGGGGACGGTCGTCTACGCACTCGTGTTGTACCCCCGCTTCGGGCTCGTCGTCTCCGTGTTCGCGCTCGGCCTGTTGAACGCCCTCGCCGCGCTGGCCTTCGCGGTCTGGACGTTCACGGGCTCCGCTCGCGTGCTCTCGCGGCCGACCGCGGGACGATGGCGCGCCGTCCTCGTCGTCGGCGTCCTCCTGACGGGTACCTACGCCGGCCTCGTGGGCCATCCCGCCGCGGTCGATCGCGCGGTGACGACGACCTACCTCGAGCGAAACATCGAGGGCGAGTTCCCCGAGGGCGCGGCCGACGTCAGGGCGCGCAGCTACGAGACGACCCCCTACCAGACGGTGCTCACCTACGAGCGCGACATCGAGGGCCACGCCGGGACGGAGCAGTGTCTCCACCTCGATCGGGCGATCCAGTTCTGTGACACCTGGGTGGACTCCTACCACAGCGGGCTCGTCGACGTTCCGATGACGACGTTCGAGGACCCGTCCTCGCTGAACGTGTTGCTCGTCGGCGGCGGCGATTACATCGCCGTCGATCACCTCCGCCAGTACAACGCCTCGGTGGATCAGGTCGACATCGACGGCGAGTTCCTCGAGTTGGCGCGGGAACGGGAGTTCTTCCGGCAGCACAACCACGACGCCTACGAGTACGACCGGCTGAACACGACGACCGAGGATGCCATCACCTACCTCCAGGAGACCGACGAGACGTACGACCTCGTCTTGCTCGACATCCCGGGTGCGCGAAGCGACGAGACGCTGTCGCTGTACTCGACGGAGTTCTATACGCTGCTTCGACAGCACCTGACCGACGACGGGCTCGTCGTCTCCTGGGTCTACACGAGAAGCGGCCACCCAGCGCACAACAAGGCCTACACGACCACCGTCCGGGAGGCCGGGTTCGACCGCTACCTCCCCTACTACGTGTACGACGACCTCGACGGGGACGGCGGGCTCGAGCCCGGCGAGCGCTTCTACGTGCTTTCTGACGGCCCGACGCCGACCCCGGACCTCGAGCACGCCGAGAGCGACTACGTCCACGACCACGCGGAGACGTTCGACGAGTGGCGCTGGCGGTCGCTGCCCGTCTACGAGACCGTCGAGCCGAACAGCGTCTTGCGGCCGAACTACGATATCATCGTCGACTGACCATGTCCCGACAGACTCTCCAGTTCGTTCACACAAACCGTCCGCCGACAACCGACGACATCCGCGTGTTCGACTCGCGCACGCGGGCGCTCCTCGGAACCGAGTTCACGTTTCGGATCATCGGTAGCTCACACTACGTGAGCGCGCCCGAATACGAGTTTTACGAGGTCTCGACGTGTGACCCGGACCCGGTGGCGAATCACGAGGGGACGGCGATCCCGCTCGAGACGGATCGGCCCCCTCGAGCCCTCACCTTCGAAACCGACGCGTTCCGGTGCGTGACGCGGGTCGAACACCGGCCGCTGTCGGCGTTTCCCCGCGACCGATATCTGAATCGGCCGGATTCGTTCGATCTGGCGTACGCGTTCGGCGGCGATCCCGACGCCGTCACGACGATCGAGATCGACGACGACGGCTACGAGACGTATCACACCTATCCCGAGTTCGACCTCGCCCTGTACACACGGACCGTCTTCGGAACCGATCGGGACCCGGCGGCGCTCGAGGCGTCGGCCGCTCGGACGGCGGAGTCGGACGCGATTTGACCGCAGGCGCTATTCTAAACTTATATGATGGCCGTTTACATAACGAACCCCAATGCCAGAGAAATCAGGGGACGGTGCCGACAACGGTGGCGGGACCGACGCCGACGCGGGTACCGGGCCCGATGTCGAGGGCGGACCGAGGGCAGCGTCGGACGCCGGCACGTCCGTCGACCCGTCGGTGTTACACCTCTCGCCCGCAGAGCGGGAGGCCCGGGGGATCACCGACGACGAAGTCCGCGAGGCGTTTCGTGCGGTACTCGTCCGGGGGACCGAGGCCCAGAAGGACCTCAGCGGCGTCACGCTGCCCGATCTCTCGCTGGATCGGATCGCCCTCGAGAGCGTCGATCGCCACCCGGTCGATCTCAGCGGCGCGACCATCGAGGGGCTCTCGCTGACGCACGCGCGGGTGACGCTGCCGTTCGTGCTCGACGGTGCCACCATCGGATCGCTCCGGTTGACGGAGGCCCACGTCGAAGCATCGATTTCGTGTTCGAACGCGACCGTCACCGGGGAAACGGATCTCTTCGAGGCGCGGTTCGACGACGACGTCACGTTCGACGGGGCGACCTTCGAGGGACCGGTCGACTGCGACGAGGCGACCTTCCGCGACGACGTTCGCTTCGACGGGACGACGTTCGACGACGAGGTGACGTTTCGGGCGGCGGAGTGTCACGGCGATTCGAACCATCTCGAGGACAACACGACGTTTTCGGGGGCGACCTTTCGCGCCAGCGTGACCTTCCGCGAGACGGAGTTCGGCTTCTCGATGTTCGACGGGATCACCTGCGACGAGGCGGCGGTCTTCCAGGAGGCGACGTTCACCGGCGACGCGGAGTTTCGCGGTGCCGAGTTCGGCGCGGACGCGGACTTCGACGAGGTCCGGTTCGAAGGTGATACCGCGTTCACCGACGCCGCGTTTCGCGGAGCGGCGACCTTTCGGGGCGGCTCGTTCGAGGGCGGCGCTCGGACGCTGGTCGACGATGCGACCTTCGCGGGGACGACGTTCCACGACGATGTCTCCTTTCATCGCGCCTCGTTTCGCTACGTGACGTTCGCCGGCGCCGCGTTCCGCGGCGAAGCACACTTCGAGTCGGCGACCTTCGACGGCGACGCCGACTTCCCCGACGTGACGTTCGCGCGGGAAGTCGACTTCGACGAGACGCGGTTTCGCGAGGACGCCGACTTCTCGGGCGTCGCCTTCGACAGCCGATGTGTGTTTCGCGGCTGTGAATTCACTGGCGGGGCGAACCACCTGAAAGACGACGTCTCCTTCGAGGACGCCAGGTTCGCCGACGACGTCGACTTTCACGACGCCGAAATTTCGTCCGCGAACTTCCGGGCGACGGCGTTCGGCGGCACGGTCGATTTCAGCCGCTGTGTCGTCTCCGAACGGATCGATCTCGAGGCGCGGGGGATCGACGACGACGCGTTCGTGGATTTCACCCGCGGGAAGATCCGGAGCGGTCGGATCGTCCAGCCCGCCGAGGGATGGGTACGGTACGACCTGACCCTCGCGAGCATCGGCGATGTCGATCTCGCCGCCGAGCGGACGCGCGACCACCGCCAACTCCTCGATTACTTCCGGTTCTGCCGGACGGAGTTCGACGAGTTCGACGGCCACACCTTCGATTTCAGCGGCCACCGCGAGTACCTCGACAGAAACGACTGGACCGTCCACGCCTTCGACGAACCGTCGACGGACACGTTCGACCCCGACTACGCCCTCGCGATGACGCCGGAGGTCGTCGAGACGACGTATCTGAAGGCCAAACAGAGCGCGAGCGAGATCGGCGACATGAAGACTGCCGGCGAGTTCCGCGTCAAGCGCCAGCGGTACAGCCGACGGAAAAGTCTCGAGGCCGCCCGCGATCCGGACGCCGGAGTAGTGACGCGGGCGAAGAACCTCGGTCGCGCCGCGGAGAACTGCTTCCTCGGGCTCACCTGCGGGCACGGCATGCGGCCGATGCGGATCGGCACGGCGTTCGCCATCGCGCCGCTGTTCTTCGCGTTCCCGTACACGTTCGGCGGCCCGCTGTTCGAAACGCAGGCGTCGGGCTTCTACGAAAACCTCTACTTCAGCTACATCAGTTACACGACGATCGGCTACGGCAACATCGGCCCTGTGGGACCGCTCGCCCGCTTTCTCGCCGGCTCCGAGGCGTATCTCAGTACGATCCTCGCCGCCTTGCTCGTCTACGCGCTGGTCAAACGCTCCGAGCTGTAAGCGAGGCGGGGGCGTCGATGCGTATTTGACTCGCGCGCGCCAACCCTCGCCTATGAGTTCCGACGCAGACGTCGACCCCTCGGAGTACGAGGGGCTCGAGGACGCGGACGTGACCATGCGAGTCAACGACCACGGCCTCCACATCGCCGACGACGAGGCAACCGGCGTCTCGAGTCAGGGACAGACGCCGACGGAAGCCCTCGAGAACCTCGCGGAGGCAGTCGAGACCTACAGAGAAGCCACGTCGGACGATCCCGGCGACGACTGGCTCTAACGCGCTCCCGTCCGAACCCGACACTCGGTTCGGAGACGCATCGGCTCGCTGTCCGTCGGCTACTCGCCCTCGGACGCCGCAACCGGCCCCGTTTCGACCTCGCCGTCGTTGGCGAGCCACTCCGTGAGACTGCCCTCGTAGAAGCGGACGTCCTCGTAGCCCAGCGCCGTGAGCACGACGTAGGTGTGGCTGATCCGTCGCGCGGTGTTGCAGTAGAGGACGACCTCGCGGTCCGGCGTGATGCCGTGAGCGGCCAGCAAGGCCTCGAGTTCGGCCTCGGGTTTCAGCCGCCGCGTCTCGTCGTCGACGACCTCCCGCCAGTCGAACCGCACGGCACCCGGCAGACGCGCCTCCTCGAACTCCTCGAGTTCGCGCGTGTCGACGACGACGGCGTCGCGCTCGAGGGCGTCGGCGACGGCGTCGTAACTCACGAGCGGACTCTCCTCGGGGGAAAGCGGATCGGGGTCGTAGTCGGTTGGCTCGAATGCGGCCGTCTCGGACGTGGTTTCGTACTCCCGGTTCCAGGCGCTGTAGTCGCCGTCGAGCAGACGGACGTCCTCGTGGCCGTACTCGAGCGCGGTGAGCACGAACCGGGCGGCGAAGACGCCGTGGGTGTCGTCGTAGGCGACGATCGTGTCCTCGGGGCTGAGACCCGCGTTGCCGAGCAGGTCGGCGAATGCTTCGGCACCCGGCAGGGTCCCGCGGTCGATGTCGCTCTCGTCGCGATAGCTGTCGAACGGGACGTTCACCGCACCGGGAAGGTGCCCGATCCCGTCGAATTCCCAGGCGTCCCTGACGTCGACGATGCGCACGGCGGGATCGTCCAGACGCGATGCGAGCCAGTCGAGGGAAACGACGACGGAGTCGTCCATTACCCCGCCGTTCGGACCGAAGACTCGAGTACGCACCGGTTCCGGCCCGATTCGCGGCTACCGGGACGGTGGCAACGCTTGCTTGTTCTCGGTGGGGGTTCCACCCCGTCTCGCTCGGCGGCTCGCCGATTCGTCGCGAACCCGTCGAATACAGTCGCTGTACGGACGGCTATTACGATCGGCTCCGATCGAATCGGCAATTCTTTCCGGCAGAGTCGACCGGTGTCCGATTTGTCCGGTTAAGAAGTTCATTTGTGTGATGCCATTGTAGGGACGGGTATGGCAACCGACTACGCCAACGACGTACTCGTCACGGCCGACTGGGTCGCTGACCGACTCGACGACTTCCAGGACGACGACTCCGACCACCGACTGGTCGAGGTCGACGTCGACACGGAAGCCTACGAGGACGAACACGCGCCCGGCGCGATCGGGTTCAACTGGGAAACCCAACTACAGGACCAGACCCAGCGCGACATCCTCGAGAAGGGGGACTTCGAGGACCTCCTCGGCAGCCACGGCATCAGCGAGGACGATACGGTCGTCCTCTACGGTGACAACTCCAACTGGTTCGCCGCCTACACCTACTGGCAGTTCAAGTACTACGGCCACAACGAGGTCTATCTGCTCGACGGCGGCCGCGAGTACTGGCTCGAGAACGACTACCCGACCACGGACGAGGAGCCCGACTTCTCGGCAACCGAGTACGACGCCGCCGGTCCGCGCGAGAGCATCCGTGCCTACCGAGAGGACGTCGAAAACGCGATCGACCGCGGCGTCCCGCTAGTCGACGTTCGCTCGCCCGAGGAGTTCTCCGGCGAGATCCTCGCGCCCTCCGGCCTACAGGAGACCGCCCAGCGCGGCGGCCACATCCCCGGCGCGAAGAACATCTCCTGGGCGGCCGTGACCAACGACGACGGCACGTTCAAGGACCGCGCGGAACTCGAGGAACTCTACGCCGAGGAGGGCATCACCGGCGACGAAACGACCGTCGCCTACTGCCGCATCGGCGAGCGCTCCTCGGTCGCGTGGTTCGCGCTCCACGAACTGCTTGGCTACGAGGACGCCGTCAACTACGACGGATCCTGGACCGAGTGGGGTAATCTCGTTAGCGCACCGATCGAGACCGGCAAAGCCGACGACTAAAGTGAGCGCCTGAGCGGTACGCAGGCGCTCGGCTATGCGAGCGGGAAACACAGTGACCCGCGAGCAAGCGTAGTCGCTCGAGGGAGTCGCGCTCTCCCCTGACCGCGCCGTACGTCTTCGAACGAGACCGATTTTTCCGAGCGGGTCGTCGGGCCGACGAGCGCCGTCGAGCCCACACGATCGACTCCGACCATCCGGCGGACCGACGCCGAGA
This sequence comes from Natrinema altunense, assembly GCF_000731985.1. Taxonomy (GTDB): domain Archaea; phylum Halobacteriota; class Halobacteria; order Halobacteriales; family Natrialbaceae; genus Natrinema; species Natrinema altunense. The sequence continues at coordinate 30,473 of NZ_JNCS01000011.1, read as the reverse complement.
GGGGCCGCTGTCCGAACGGCTACGCCTCGTGGATGTGGTTCGAGGCGATGTCGTCCGGGCCGACGACCTCGATCTCGCCGGCGGACTCGAGGTCGGCGAGATACGAGACCGTCTCCTCGAACGCCTCCCGCGACCCACCGGAGATGTCCGGGTAGGTAAGCGTCGTGATCGTCCGGAAGTGGGCCGTCCAGTCGAGGAGTCGGCGTGCCTCGTCGGCAGTGGGACCGACGGCTCGGGGAGCGAGCGCGGGGTTCGACAGGTTACCGTGACCGGCGTAGCCGCCGACGAACCCGATATCGTGGTTCGCTTCGACGACGCTCATCGCCGTCTCGTCGTAGCGGTTGAGCGGGTACGAGAAGTACTTCGCGCCATCGTCGAACCCGTTGTCCTCGAGCCACTCGATGGCCCCCTGAATCCGGTCGCGCTGGGCCGACTCGGTCGCCTCGGAGAGGTCGGCGGCGGTCGTCCCCTGACTGCCGATCGTCCACCCCTCGCGTTGGAGGGTCTCGAGGTGGCCGCGGCTGAGATAGCCCGCGCCGCCGACGTAGTCGGTGGGAACGAACGCCGTCGCGGGGAAGTCGTGGTCCGAGAGCGCGGGTCGTGCCCGCGTATAGACGGACTCGTCACCCTCGAACTGGAGGAGGACTTTGCCCGTCTCCGGGCGGGAGACGAAGCGGAGGTCGTCTACCCACATCGTCACCGAGCGGCCCTCGCCCGCCCAGGCGGAGATCTTGACGTGTTTGATCGAACTCAGGTCCGGCTCGCCGCGGGTGTCCGTCACCGCGAGGTCGTGGTGTGCGAGGGGGAGGCCGGGCTTGAGGTCACACTGGAGGAGCAACCGGTTCCCGTCGGTGTCGCTGAGTTGGACGACCGGATCGATGTCGTCCTCGGTGGCGAAGGCCAGCGCGGGAAACTCCGTCGAGAGGTCCCGCGGCGAGTCGAATCGGCGTTTGATCATCACTCGCTGCTGGGACGGGTCGGCCGTCATGCGTCCGGACTGGTCGCCGGTGTACGCCCGCTGCGCGTCCAGTTCCAGGGACCCGTCCATCACTTCCCACATCGAGAGATCGTCGAACTGGTCGAACGAGCCGGGGTCCTCGTCGATCGTGTCGGACGAGTCCTCGGAGTCGTCGCCGTCGGTTTCGTTCGACTCGTCGGACGACTCCGAATCGCTCAGGGCAGAACAGCCACCGAGCGTCGCTGCGGCGGCCGTTACCAGATACGCTCGTCGTTTCATTCCGCTCGAGGACAGTTCGAGTAGGGTAATTGTTATGCTGCTGTTGGCGGTGGGCGGTCGAACGGTAAGTGGTACATATCGACCGACACGGCGACGACAGGGAGGGTCCCCAGCGAGCGCCGTCACGATAAGCATAACTCGAGTCCGCTCGAAGGGGTCCTATGACCGATCCGGACGCGTTCGTCGACACTGTCAGCGAAGACAACCAGACCGCGCTCTCGCGACTCGGCTCCTCGAAGTCGCTGTACGCCGACACCGGCGGCGAAATCGAGACGGAACCGGTCCTCGAAGCCACTGCCGACGCCGAGTACGCCGCCTGGCAGACGTTCCGCGAGTGGGCCGACGACGAGGCGGACGACGACGCACGTGCGGCGTTCGAAACGACGGCCGCGGAGGAACAGGAGCACTACGAGACCGTCGACGGGGAACTCGCGGACGACGGCTACGAACCCGACGACGTGCCCGCGCTCCACGAGTACCTGCGCGATCAGACGGACACCGTCTCCCGCGTCGGCGCACTCGTCGGCCGCATCCTCGCGAGCCAGCGCTCGAAGGACCAGGTAGTCGGCTACTTCGTCGGCGACGCCGACCCCCAGACCGCGAGCCTGTTCCGTAGCTTCGGCGAGGACCTGGACGACCAACTCGAGCGCGCGACGACCCTCCTCGAGACGGTCTGTGAGAGCGACGCGGACTGGGACCGCGCCGCGGAAGCCGCCACGGGCTCGATCCAGGCCGCCTACGACGAGTACGTCGAGACGCTCGAGGGGATGGGCGCGAATCCGAAGCCGGTCTGTTAGGGACGAACAGCGGTCCGTTCAACGGATGGGCGCGACCGTCTGAGGGTCGTGATTCGTGTGCCGTCGGGGCCTCCAGGTCGAGCGGCCGAGACGGGTGGCTGCGCTACACGGTAGCCACGGCGCGGCAAAAAACGTCCGTCTCTGCGGCTTCAGACCCCCTCGAGCGTCGATCGGAACTCGGTGATCGCCTCGAGGGCATCGTCGATGTCGTCCGCGACATCGCCGCCCTCGTCGCCCGCGATATCCTTCAGGATGTGCTCGTGGCGCGCGAGTTGGCCGTGATCGGGACCGTGCTCGGCCGTGGCGTAGTCCTCGAACGTGGCCGCCTGGTTCTGAAGCCGTTCCCGTGCCTCGTCGTCGGACGCGGCCGTCGCCGCCGCCTCGATCGACTCGGCCGCGCTCTCGAGTTCGGTGCGTGCCATAGCAGACGTTTCTCCCGGTGGGTACTAAAACGGTGACAGTACGTTCCGGATCGCTGGAAGTACCGGCCGGCCGACGCGAGGACGGCCGACTGGGGCCGCGGCGTTAATCGAGCCGTTCGATTCGGTCCGCAAGCGCGAGGTCGGCGACGATGTCGCGGGTGAGGCCGTAGACGGCGTCGCGGAAGGCCGTCTGGTAGCTCCCCGGTCCCGACTGCTCCATCTCGGCCGCACGCTCGCCCGCGATTCCGAACGCGAGCGTGCCGTGGACGGCGGCCTCACGGGGGTCCTCGAGCGCGCCGCCGAAGGTCCCGATGGTCGCGGCGAGCATGCAGCCGGTGCCGACGACCTCGCCGAGCATCTCGTGACCGGCGGTGAGTCGGACCGCACCGTCGGCGTCGGCGACGATATCGTCGACACCGGACGCGACGACGGTCGCGCCGGTCGATTCGGCGACGGAACGGGCCGTCTCCTCGATCTCCGCGTAGTCGCCAATGGACTCGACGCCTTTCACGTCGGCCTCGACGCCGGCGAGCGCGCTGATCTCGCCGTAGTTGCCCTTGATCGCGGCGAACTCGAGTTCCGAGAGGAGGCTCTCGGCGACCGCGTCGCGGGAGGGCGTCGAACCCACGCCGACGGGATCGAGGACGACCGGAATCCCGCGCTCGTTGGCCGTCCGACCGGCCTCGTGCATGGCCTCGACGCGGCCGTCGGGTACCTGGCCGATGTTGAGCACGACCGCACGCGCGGCCTCTGCCATCTCGCCGGCGTCCCCGAAGGAGTCGGCCATCACCGGCAGCCCGCCCCAGTGAAGGGTCAGGTTCGCCACGTCGTTGATCGTCACCGTGTTCGTCAGGTGCTGGACGAGCGGCTCCGTCTCTCGGACCGCTCGGACCGAATCCGCGAGGTCGGCGGCGGCGATGTCGGTAACGCTCATTCGTCGATACCTCCGTGGCCGACTTCCTTCGGCGTTTCGACGGCGGCGGCGAGCCTCTCGGTCGCCGCCTGCGGGTCCGAGGCCGCCGTAATCGCACTGATAACCGCCACACCGGTTGCCCCCGCCTCGACGACCGGAGTCGCGTTGGCGGGCGTGATGCCGCCGATGCCGACGATCGGAATCGGGACCGCGTCGGCGATGTCGGCGATCCGTTGCGGACCGATCCCGTCCGCGTCCGCATCGACGTCCTTCGAGGTGGTGCCGTAGACCGCGCCGACGCCGAGATAGTCCGCCCCCGCGGCGGCCGCCGCCCGGGCTTCGGCGACCGTCGATGTCGAGCAGCCGACGATCGCATCCGGCCCGAGCAGGTCGCGGGCGACCGCGACCGAGAGGTCCGACTGCCCGACGTGGACGCCGTCGGCGTCGATCGCTCGCGCGATGTCGACGCGGTCGTTGACGATCAGATCGACATCGGCTGCGGCCGTCAGCTCGCGCACCTCGAGCCCGGTCTCGTACCGCGAGCGTGCACTCGTTCCCTTCTCGCGCAGTTGCACGGCGTCGACGCCGCCGTCGATGGCTGCGCGGACGATGTCGGGCGTCGACCGATCGCCCGACAGCGACGCCTGCGTGACGAGATACGTCCGCCAGTTCGAGGGATTCACGGCCGATACCAGTCGGTGGTCACACTAAGCGGTATCGGTCGACGTAGCTCAGCGGACCGTCTCACCGTCTCGGTGGTGAACGGAGCGGCCGAGGTTCTTGAGCCTCCGCGGGATAACGAAGGTATGGCATTCGATCCCGACCGCGTCACGACGGTCACGTTCGACTCCTACAGCACGCTCGTCGACGTCGATGCAACCGTCGGCGCACTGGCGGACCACGCGGAGATCCCGGATCCGGACCCCGTCTCCCGGACCTGGCGCGAGCGATCGATACAGTACACGCTCGTCGCGAACCACCTCGAGTCCGACGAGACGTTCTACGAGATCAACCGCGACGCGCTCGCCTACGCCCTCGCGGCTCACGGGATCGACCTCCCCGCCGACGAGCGCGAGGCCATCCTCGAGGTCTATCACGAACTCGAGGTCTTCGACGACGTCCGGGAGAGCGTCGAGCGGTTGCACGAGGCCGGCTACGACACGTACGTCCTCTCGAACGGCACTCCCGAGATGCTTGAGTCGATGGTCGACCACGCCGGCATCGGCGACCTCCTCGTCGATACCATCAGCGCGGACGAACTCGAGACGTTCAAACCCGATGCCGAACTCTACCGCCACGCCGCCGGACGGACGGGGACGCCGCTCGACGAACTCGTCCACGTCTCGGCGCTGTGGTTCGACGTGCAGGGCGCGATCCGCGCGGGAATGCAGGGGGTCTGGCTCGACCGGAAGGGAACACCCTGGGAACCCTTCGGCGACGAGCCGGATCTGATCGCCGAGGGGCTCGCGGCGGTGGCGGATCGACTGACACGGTGATCGGCCGACGGCTCGGTCAGGACAGTTCGAGCGAGTCCTCGCCCGTCCGGACGAGGGTCTCCCAGTCGTCGTCCTCACGAACCGCCGGGAACGGGCGCGGCCGTTCGGGCGGCTCCGTTTTCTCGGCGAGCGGTCGCCGCCACCAGGCCACGTCCTGCCACTCGCCTTGGGTGTAGCCGATCGCCGGAAAGTCGACCAGACGCTCGAACCCCAGCCGCTCGTGGAACCGTTCGGTTTCGGGGTTCGGGACCGTCGTCACGGCGTAGGCGTCCCGAATGCCCTGGCGCTCGAGGACGGCGAACAGCGATTCGTAGAGCCCGCGACCGACGCCGGCCCCGCGGGCCGAATCGGCGACGTAGACCGAGAGTTCGACGACCCACTCGTAGGCGCGCCGTTTGCGCAGCGGCCCCGCGTAGGCGTACCCGACGACCGCACCGTCGATCTCGCAGACGAGCCACGGATGGCGCTCGAGGGTCGACGCGATCCGATCGGCGACCTCCGCCTCGGCGGGGACGGTCTCCTCGAAGGTAACCGCCGTCGACTCGCAGAACGGCGCGTAGATGTCGCGAACGGCGGCCGCGTCGGCCGAAGCCGCGACCCGAATACTGGCATCGGATGTCATCGATCGTGGTTGCCCTGCAGCAGAAATAAGTCCGCTGAAGGCGGCGAACGAATCGGTGCGAGCGCCCCCTCGATCGGCGGGGTCGACCGTCAGTCGCGACGCTCGCGTCGATACCCGAGGCCGGGGAACGAGACTACATCGAGAAGACAGCGTTCTCCCGTCATCTCTTCACCTTGTGACCAGAGGTACTTAAACGACGAACGGCGCGAACGATTCGGTAGTGTAATCTGAAGTATACAGCGAGGAAGGACGGTGTCACTCGGGACCGATTTCGACCCGGAGACGCCGCCACGTTCACGGCGTGGCATCGAGATAGAGTGTCGGAGACGGGTACCGCGAAACCCGTCCCGCTGATCGGCAGCACGGTCGACTATCAACAGGTCGGCTGTCCGGAGGGTGATCTGAGCCGGGAAGCCGACGACCGGCCTCGTGGCGTCACTCAGTCGTTCCGGCGTTTCAGATCGGGAGCCGGATGGTTCGGTCGCTGGCGAAGAGCACGAACAGCGCGAAAAGAGCGTACAGCGCTGGCTCGTTCGTCCATACGCCGATAATTCCGAAGATTCCCAGAACGCCGAGTCGACTCACTCGAACGCGCATGCTAAACGATAGCTGATGAGTACTGAAATGCCGTGGGCCGCCTCCAGCGGCGTGAAAATCGTGTCCGGAACTGAAGCCGGGGCGACGCGGCCGTTGCTCGAGCGCTAGTGACCGAAGTCGTGGGGGTTCAGTTCGGTGCCGTAGTTCTCTGCGTGGTCCGTGTACTCGATGAACCGCGGCGCGTCTGGGTCGAAGGGCCGCTCCAAACTCTCGAAGGCCTTCTTCTTGTCCCAGCCCTGGAGCTTGCCGACCGCGGACTTGTCCTCTAAGTCGTGGTAGTCGAGTTTCGGCTCGGTCAGCTCCCAGGCCTTCATCCCTTGCTCGGTTCGGATGATGACGCTCGAGTAGTCGTCGCTCGAGCCGACGGAGCCGACGGTGATGTCCGAACAGAAGCCGGTGAAGTCGGCACACTCGTCACAGCCCTTGAGGGCGGCGTCGTGGAAGTTCTCGATGTCCTCCTCGACGATCATCTCACCGTCGTGGTCGTAGACCATCATCTTGCCGTCGAGGACGTCCATCTTGCCGATCTCCGACGGCGAGATGCCGCGTTGTGCCTCGAGTTGCTCGCCCATGAGGCTGTGGTAGTTGAAGTTCTTCGTACACATCAGCGCGATCGTGTAGTCGACTGCGCGGATGCCCTCGTTTTGGGCCTGGTAATCCCACTCGAAGTCCTGCAGGGCGCGGATGCCCTCGATCTCGCAGGGTGTGCCGACGATGGCCAGCGAGAGGTCGTCCCAGTCCTTGTCGGGGAGTTTGTGCTCCCACTGTTCGAGGTCGAGGTTGCCAAGCGCCAGCGTCTGGTTGTAGACGGTGCCGGCGTTCTCGATGAGCTCCTCGGTCGTCGTCGCGAGGTAGCTCTCGGCCTTCCAGGCCTCCTCGTCGCTCTCGGTGGCGACGAGCGCGCCGTCGATCTCGCCCTCCTCGAGTAGCGTCGCGAGGACGCCGGTGACGACGCCGCCGTCCTGTGCGTTGTCGGTCCAGTCGTCCTCGACCTTGGCGGAGAACTCCGTGATCGGATCGCCCGCGCCCGTGACGTTGTCGTCGCCGCCGGTGATCTTCCACTGGCGCTCGTATCGCAGGCCCCCGCGGGGGCAGAAGTCCCAACACAGCGAACAGCCCGTACACATCTTGACCAGCTCGGGGAGGCCGTCGTCGCCGACGCCGATCGAGTCCGACGGGCAGGCAGCGACACAGGTTCCACACTGGATACAGCGGCCCTCGTCGATGACCGCCTCGTCCAGTTCCATGAACCAGGTCTTCTCGTCGGGCGTCTCGATGTCGTTCATCCGCGATCGGATCGAGTAGGTTGGCGTCTCCAGATCGACGCCTTCGGGAACCCCGACGCGCGTGTCGGGTGCGTCGTCGTAGACGTCCTGGCTGACGTGCTCGGCCGGCTCGGTGAACTCGAGGTCGCCGAGGTCGCCCATCTCGTCGACGTTGGCCGCGCCGGCTCCGTCCGTAGCGACGCGCTTGTCGCCGGTCGATTCGACCGCCGGTTCGGCGGTCTTCTCGCCGCAGGTGCAGGTGTCGGGCGAGCAACCGTCGCCCGCCGCGTTCGCGCCGCCGTCGGTCGCGATGGCACCCTCTCGATCGTGGTCGGTGTTCGCCCGGGACCGGGACGCGCCACCCTCGGCGTCGGGGACGACGACGGCGTCGTCATCGTCGTCCGATTCCGGGACGTGGGGGAAACGGGGTTCATCCTCGCTCCCTCGCGGGTCGCTTCGCTCCCCGCTCGATCCGTTCGAGGCCTCCCGTCGGTCGGCCCCGCGCCGCTCGTCCTCGCCGTTAATCCCCATGGGCAACACCCCGTGCGACCGGCGCATCGGCTCCTTGCATGATCGTCCGGAGCCGTTCGTTGTCGACGCCGCGACACCACTCGTAGAACTTTTCGCCCTCGTCGCGGTCCGCCGAGTAGGCCTCGAACAGTTGCTCTAAGGCCGGAATCACGGAGTCGGCGGGCACGGCGTTCTCGACCCAGTCGAGGAACTCGTTGTCCGCTCCGAGCGACCCACCGAGGCCGAAGTCCATCCCTTCGACGATGTCGTCGCCCTCTGCGTTGGTACTGTTCTCGTCCTCGAGTTTGACCGTCTCGCCGCGGAAACCGATGTCGGCGATCTGTGGCTGGGCACACGAGGCCGAGCAGCCGGACATGTGCATTCGGATAGCCTCGATGTCGTCGGGCACGTCGATGCGGTCGTCGAGTTCGCGAGCCCAGCGCTTGGTCCGCTTTTTCGTCTCGATGATGGCGTAGTTACAGAACTCGTTACCCGTACAGCCGACCGCGCCGCGGGAGAACGGCCCGGGATCGGGGCTGTACTCCTGTGCGAACGGCTCGGCCAGCAGGTCGTCGACGTTCTCGTCGGGGATGTGGGTGATCAGGAAGTTCTGATCGGTCGCAAGGCGCACGGTGGCGTCCTCGGTCCCATACTTCTCGGCGGCGCGGGCCGCCGCGGCGAACTCGTCGCCGCCCATGCGGCCGGCGATGACGTTGAAGCCGACGTAGTTGAGCCCGTCCTGTTTCTGCTCGTGGACGCCGACGTGGTCGCCCTGGTAGCCGACGGTCAGGTTCTGGCCGCCGGTCGGCAAGTCGACGGTACAGCGGTCGCGGACGGCTTCCTCGAACTTCTCGGCCCCCAACTGCTCGACGAGGTAGCGCATGCGGCAGACGCCCCGGTTGTTGCGGTCGCCGAGTTCCTTGAACGTCTGGGCGACGGCGCGGCAGAACTCGACGGCGTCTTCGGGCCGGATGAAGACGTCGAGCTCCGAGCCCATCCGCGGGCCGTCGGAGAGACCGCCACCGACGCGGGCATGGAAGCCGTAGAGGTGCTCGCCATCGATCTCCTTCTTCGCGGGGACGAGCCCGACGTCGTTGATCTGAGATTGTGCGCAGTCGTGGGCGCAGCCGGTGATCGTGATCTTGAACTTCCGCGGGAGGTTGGCGTACTCGCGGTTCTCGGTGAAGAAGTCCGAGACGGCCTCGATGACCGGCTGTGCGTTGAAACACTCGTGATCGTCGAGGCCGGCCGCGGGGCAGCCAAGCACGTTCCGAGCGGAGTCACCGCAGCCCTGGACCGTCGTCAGGCCGACCTCGTCGTAGCGGTCCCACATCTCGGGCACGTCCTCGACGCGGATCCAATGTTTCTGGATGTCCTGTCGGGTCGTGATGTCGAGGTAGGCGTCGCCCCAAAGTTCGTTCTGTTCCTCCCCGCCGTACTCCTCGGGGGCGACCGCGAGGTCGTCGGTGACCTCGCCGATCACTTCGGCCTGCTCGGGCGTGAGCTTCCCGCCCGGCACCTTGGTCCGGATCATGAAGTAGCCCTCCTGCTTCTGGGCGTACATGCCGGCCCACTTCAGGCGCTCCCACTCGCCGCCGCCGGCACGGTCCTCGATTTCCTCGAAGGAGAGTCCCTCGTCGGCGTAGTCGTAGACATCGTCGACGACGTCGAGGGGATGTTTCTCCTGTTTGTGTCGTTCGACTGTATTCACGCGACCCACCTCGTCGTTCGTCCGGCGACAGAAGTACCGACGCGTCCGGCAGCACGGGAATTCGTTTGGAAGACCATCGTTTAGCGGGTAATACCACCCCACGACTATACACCCGCGTAACTCGGCGAATCATGACGTGGATCGCTTTCACCGGCAAGTGTTGCACCCTCGGTCGACCGCTGGCGACGGTGCCGAACGGAAACCGACGACAGCGCGCCACAACGCGTCAGTCGGCGCCATCCCAAGTACGGATGCGTCGGTGATAGCGGCAATCGTCCCCGGTACCGTGTAACCCGTCACACGACCTCGATCGACCGCCGAACCCACGGGTGGCCACCCGCGAGCGCGTTCCGACCGGCGTCCGCTTCGTGACCGGTCAGTCGAAGCAGGCGACGGGCGTCCCCCGCGCCCGCGGGTCGGGGTCGAACGACAACTCCTCGGCGACGCCGTCGTACCGCGCCCGGAGCAGGACGTGCTCGTCGAGATAGTAGACGACGCGGACGTCCCACTCGGTGCGTTGATCCGCGATCGACTGGCGCGTCCCCTTCGTCAGGTTGTACCGAATCGCCACCAAAACGGCATCCTCGGTTCCGGACGGATCGATCGGTGCCGTCCGATACGCCGTCCGGTGAAGCGTGACGGTCCGCGCCAGCGACCCGTACCGGGCGAGAAACGCGTTCCGTCGATACGCCCGCTCGAACTCCGTGACGTACCGGCTCACACCGTACACCGCCGACGATCGTGAGCCGTCCGCCGGACTGCGGTCCTCGCCGGCGTTCGCCTCCGACGGCGGTGCTGGATACGGCAGCGACTCGAGTGCGTCCGTGCCGTCGAGCCGGTCGGGCTCGGGGCGCTCGACGTCGCTGCAGTCGTACCGATCCGCGGGAACGGTGCCGGACTCGAGCGAAGGGGCGGTCGCGCCGCTCGGGTCGGACTCGAACCCGCCCGTGGCGACCGCCGCGGTCGTCGCGATCGACGCGAGAACCGTTCGTCGAGAGGGAGGGCGGCTCATACACAAACGTCTCAAACGGATAATAAGTGTCTTCTGAAATGCAAGAGAGCTAACTGGATTGCGACCGTGCGACGAGACGCTTACGCGTCGTCGTCGGCGAGCAGGCGGTCGACCATCTCGTCGGGGTCGAACCGCTCCAGGTCGTCATAGCCCTGTCCGACGCCGAGGAACAGGATCGGTTTGCCGGTCACGTGAGCGATCGAGATCGCCGCACCGCCGTTGGAGTCGGCATCGGCTTTCGTCAGGATCGCGCCGTCGATCTCCGCGGCCTCGTTGAACTCGCGGGCGCGGTTGACCGCGTCCTGACCGGCGACGGCCTCGTCGACGAACAGCGTCATGTCCGGATCGACGACACGGCCGATTTTCTCGAGTTGGTCCATCAGGCCCTCGTCGGTGTGGAGTCGACCCGCCGTATCGCCCAGGACGACGTCGATGTCGTTTGCCTCGGCGTACTCGACGGCGTCGTACAGCACCGCCGCGGGATCGCCGCCCTGTTCGTGGCTGATGCACTTCGTGTCCAGCGCGTCGGCGTGTTCCTGAATCTGCTCGTTGGCCCCGGCGCGGTAGGTGTCACCGTTTGCCATCACGGACGAATAGCCGCGGTCCTCGAAATAGCGGCTCAGTTTGGCGATCGAGGTCGTCTTCCCGACGCCGTTGACGCCGGTGAAGATGATGGTGATCGGCTTGTCCGCGGCGGCGATGCGCTCGTCGAAGTCGAACTGGCCGACGCTGATCACGTCATAGATGGCGTTGTACAACGCCTCCTCGACGACCTCGCCGGTCGAGGTCGTGAAGGTGCGGGTCTCGCCGACCAGTTCGTCGCGGATGTTGTCGAGGATTTCCTCGGCGACGCCCATCTCGACGTCGCTCGAGAGCAGGGCCATCTCGAGTTCGTGTAGCGGGCCCTCGAGGTCCTCCTCCTCGATGACGAACTTCCCCTTGACGAGGGATTTGGCCTTCGTTCCGAACCCCGTCGCGTTGCCACCGGCATCGGCGTCGTCCTCGGTCTCGGTGTCGTCGGTGGTCGGGTCGGCCTCGTTGGGAGCCGGGTCGGCCTCGTCGGGAGCCGGGTCGGCCTCACTGGCCGCCGCATCGTCCGGGTCTTCGTCGACGGCCGCCGTCTCCGTCGACTCCGCGTCAGGCGTCGCCTCGGCGGTCTTCCCCTCCTCGGGAGCCGCCTCGTCCGACGCCGAATCGCCGTCGGACGATCCGGTAAAGAGGGATCTGGCTCGGGCACCGAGACCCGTCCGGCCGCCGTCGTCGGCGTCGTCCGATTCGTCCTCCTCGAGCGGCTGCTCCGCCTCGGGCGCCGCCGTCTCGGCTGGCGCTTCGCCGGGAGCGTCCCCGTCCACGACCGAGTCGGGATCGGCGGACTCGGGCGAATCGGGCTCGGATTCGGTCGCCGACTCTCGGTCGACGGCGTCGGCCGCGTCCGCACCGGCGGACTCCGTCGCCGCGGGTTCGGCTGCCACGTCCGATGCTGCGTCAGCGCCCCGTTCCGGTTCCGAATCCGACTCCACCGCAGCGGTCGCCGACTCGGCGGCCGCCGGTTCGGTGGTCGTATCGGTCGCTTCCGCGTCCGTCGACACCGAGTCGCTCGCCTCGGTTTCTTCGTCCTCGAGTTCGTCGTCGTCGACCGCCTCGACGTTCTCTTCGGCGGCCTCTTCGGCGTCTTTCCGGAAGCTACCGAGCTTATCCTTCAAGTTATCGAACATGGATACTGGGAATCCCTACGCCGCGTTATTCGTCGGGCTGTCCCTGACCCATGCCCTGCATCTGCTGTTGCATCGCCTGCTGTTGGAGCTGCTGGGCCTGCTGTTCGAGTTCGTCGCTTTCGGTCTCGAGTTCCGCGATCTCCGCGTTGAGTTCGTCGATCTGGTCGTCGAGGTGCTCTTTCTTGTTCTCGAGGGCGTCGACGGCGTCGTCTTCCTCGAACTCCGCGGCGTAGTCGGCCCCGAGGTCGACGATCACTTCGTCGATGTTCTCGATGGTCGTGCGCAGGTAGGCACCGCCGCCCAGCGGCATCTGCACGGTCGACCCCGTCTCGAGGGTGTCGAGGGCCTCGATCGCCTCGTCGACCTCGGTTTTCTCCTGCTGGACGGCCTCGACGTTCGTCCGGAGGGTCTCGATCTGTTCTTCGATCTCCTGCAGTTCCTGGGACAGTTGCTGAAGTTGCTGCTGACTCATTGCTGGGCTACCTCCTCGAGTTCGATTTCGCTCCGTTTCAGCCCGTGCTGGCTTCCGAGCTGGGTGTAGGTGTGTTCGCGAGCGACGTTCTCGTTCTCGGCGTCGATGGTCGTCTCGAACTCCGCGAAGCCGTCGCGGCTCTTGAACCGGCCACTGACCGTAAATTGACTCATACCCATTCCTCCGGCAGGCAGTCGGAAGAATCTTCCCTTCCCTTTCGAGCGGGCGCAACTGCCGGCGACGGCACCGAGAGCGGCCAGCGTGCGTCGATCCCCCGACGAGCGGAGGGTCAACGATTTTAACCCGCGGGGCTGAAGCCGCTGGCATGAGCGATCTCGACGCCGACGAGTTACTGCCCAGCGACCGAATGCGAACACAGGTCCTCGAGGGCGAGGTCACCCAGATCCACCGCGGCCACCGGTACGCCGACGAGGGCGACACGTTCGTGATCGATGGAACGACCTTCCAGGTGACCGCCATCCGCGAGCGAACGCTCGGGGACCTGACCGACGAGGACGCCCGCGCCGAGGGGGTAGCGGACCTCGACGGGTATCGACGCATGCTCGAGCGCGTCCACGAGAACTTCGAGTGGGACGACGACAGCGACGTCGTCTTACATCGGTTCGAACGGCAGTAAGGTCAGTCGAGCCGCCGCGGCCCCTACTCGTCGCGTGCGATCGAATCGGGTGCGACCGGGGTGCCCGCGCGAGCGCTCGAGGCCGCGGTCGCCGACGGCGACCGGTACGCCGCGAGCAGAGACCACATGATCCCGGTGGCGAGGAGGCCGACCGCGGCCAGCGACATCCCCATCGTGGCGAACGTGACCGCGTAGACGGCTCCCAGCGCCATTTTGGGAACGCTCGTCATGAGGGGGATCCGCGCGTTCACGTCCCGGAGCGCGGGCGCGAGAAAGACCACCGAGAGCAAACTGCCGGCCATGAAGACGAGATCCTGCCAGACCATACGTAGAGGACTCGCTATCGAGTAAATATAGACATCGGTCGGAAGCGGTCCCGAGACGACGGCATCCGGACACGGACGGCGACGATCGCGGCCGCTCGAGGACGTACAAACAGAAGTCGGGCTGATAGACCGTCAGTCGAGATAGCCCAGCGCGTCCTCGATCCGGCCCAGTTCCGGCCCGGTAGTGTCCTCGCCGACGACGTACCCGGCCTCGTTGGCGATCAGACCGGAGCCGACCAGCGGCGCGCCGTAGTTGACGGTCCCGACATCGGCCCGAACGTCGAGGGCGTCCTCGAGGATATCGAGTTCCGCGTCGGTCGCCTTGGGATGACAGAGCACCCCGGTGTTGGTCGCGACCGCGGCGGTACCGACGGTCCGGACGCCCGCGAGGTCGCCGCGCTCGACGGGAACCTCGAGGGTGTCCGCGACGATTTGCACCGCCTCGCGGGGCAGGTCCGGATGGACGTAGGCCCCGTAATCGTTCGCCAGCACGACGTTGCCGGCGGCGTTGATACTGCCCGGCAGTTCGGCGACGGGTACGTCGACCGTCTCTTCGAGCCGCTCGCGTTCGTACTCGAGAACGCGAGCGCTGACGAGCAGGCCGTTCTCGTTACCGGTCGCTAGCGCGCCGACCGTCGAGGAGCCGCCGACGGTCGTCCGAATGACGGGCACCTCGAGTTCGTCTGTCAGGTCGGCAGCAACGTCGTCGTCGACGTCGTGGCGAACGAGCACGCACGAGTCGGTCGCACGGGCGAAGACGCCGACGTAGGCCGACCCGGCGAAGGCGAGGCGTTGCAAGTTTAGTCGGCGACCTCGGCTTCGACGACGGCCTCACCCTCTTCGTCGAAGCGGGCCGCGCGGACTCGCAGCTTTCGCGGCGGGTTGGAGCGACCGTTCGACCAGACTTCCTCGTTGATCGAGGGGTCCAGACGGATGGCGTCCTCGTCGACCGCGAAGTGTTTCGCGAGGTGTTCGCGGACCAGTCGCATCGCGTAGTCGGCGGCCTCGTGGTTGGCCCCCTTCTTGACGTCTCGCAGCGGAACGGTGACGACGCGTTCCTCGAAGTCACTTGCACTCATCGTTATTCGTCGGTGTCGTTACGCCGCCAGTTGCGTCGCTTCGGGTTCCGCTGGACTTCCATATCCGTCTTCATCATAACCCAAGCCGGCACGCGGCTGTTCTGGTTCTCGAGTTTGGCAAGTCGCTTCTTCTTGCCCTTCGATTTCTTACCCATAGTAGCCGGACGTAGCCTACGCTGGCATAAAATCTTGTCCATCTTGCAGGGCATCGCCGGTCACGGCCGCCAGAGGGCGCCGACTGGCCACACCACCGCGGACGACCGCAGGGCACGCCGTCCCGCCGAACGACGAGGCTTACCCCTCGAACCACCGCTCGAGATGGCGGGTAACTCCCTCACGCGTCGCCTCGCTGAGTTCGGTCGTGTAGGTCCAGGTATCGATGCCGTCGGTGCCGTCGTGGCGGTAGAACCGGCTCCGATCGCAACAGCCGGTGCCGTGAAAGCGGGTTCCGCCGCCGATTCGGTCGGGACCGGCGTAGGCGGTCGCGATCGGGGAGATTTCGAGCGTCGCTGCGTCCGTTCGCACGGCGGTCCCGAGTTCGTGATCGCAGGCCGCGTCGCCGATCGCGTCGACGATATCGTCCGGGAGGAACGTGTGGAGCGTCTCGTGGATCGCCATGTTCCGCGTCACCGGCCGCGAGTCCCACACCTCGGTCGCGCCGACGTTGACGACCGCCTGTGCGTCACCGGTATCGCCGCCGTCGGCCTCGCCGGTAATCGAATGCGGTGCCAGCGCCCCGCCGTAGCCGATGCGATAATTCAGCGGCGACCACTCGAGGAGGACGTGACAGCATCGTCCGGTGAGCGCGTTTCGCGTTCGTATGCGGTCGCGAAACCGCTCGAGAAGGCACCGCAGCGACGGGAGTACGGCGTCGATCGAGAGCGGCATCGACGCGGGCGGGAATCGGATCGGAGCGCCGCGCTCGACGCGTATGTCGACGCTCTCGAGCCGGGAGCGGTCGCGGGCGTAAGCGAGGACCTGATCGAACGCCCCCTGGATGGCCGCCAGCGCGTCTCGGAGCGGCGTCGGCCAGTCGCGACGCAGGTCGTCGATTCCGTACCACACTCGGGCGGGGAACGGGACGCGGCCGGGGTAGACGCGAACGCGAACGAGTCCGTCGCGGCTGCGATCGGCCGCCACCGCGGTCTTCGATGGACCAGTCGAGGCAGTCAGGGCCGCGCCGCCGAGTGCGACGAGTGCCTCGCGGCGCGTGACGTGCCACCGACCGTGCGAACCGCCCGACGAGCGCTCGTCGAGTCCGGGTCCCATCGTCTCGCGGTCGGTATGCGAGACCGGTCCTTGAGACCACCGTCCGTAGTGCCCGACTACAGCCGGCCGAGACGCGATACGCACATCCTACGGCGACAGCCACGGTTCCGGACCGGGATACCGGCGGCGGACGTTCACACTGCGCAGTTCCGGGCGGCTCGAGGCTCACTCGAACGGGAACGACTCGACGGTCGAGTAGAGCGGGCCTTCGTCAGTGAGGGTACTCTCGGTGAGCCGGATCTCGTCGACGCGGGCCTCGCCGATCGTCGGCTCGCGCTCGCGGACGAGGTCCTGGACCAGTTCCTTCCCGCCGGCGTGGTTCATCCGGGCGAGCGTGACGTGTGGCGTGAACTCGTGGTCTTCGGGATCGAACCCCATCGCCGTCGTCCGGTCCTCGATGGCCTCGTGCAGCCGGGTCAGCTCCTCGCCGCCCGCTTCGACGCCCAGCCAGACGACGCTGATGTAGTCGAGACTCGGGAAGACCCCCAACCCGCCGTAGCGCACCGTAAAGGGGTCGACGTCGGCGTCGTCGACCGCGGCGGACAGCGCCCGCTCGAGGGCGGGTAGCCGGTCCTCGTCGGTCTCGCCGAGGAACTTCATCGTGAGATGGGCTTGCTCGGGATCGGTGAAATCGAGCCCGCTGGCGGCGGCGAACTCGTCTTGCAGGTCGGCGACCGGGTCGGCGAGGTCGTCAGGGAGGTCGACGCTGACGAACAGTCGCATAGTCGATCCCTCGCGGGCGGCGCACTCAATACTGACGGCGACGGGGACGGGCCGGTGACGAGCGTGCCCGCTCTCGAGGGGTTCGTGGTTAGGGACGCCCGTTATGCGGATCGGACGCCGAGGAACGCCAATGACCGACGTAGCCGTACTCGGTGGTGGTATCGGCGGCCTCACCGCGGCTCACGAACTCGCCGAACGCGGGCTCGACGTGACCGTCTTCGAGGCGAACGACCGGTTCGGCGGGAAGGCCCGATCGATGCCGGTCGCGGACGAGCCGGCGACGTTGCACGGCGAACACGGCTTTCGCTTCTTCCCGGCGTTCTACCGCCACGTCGTCGAGACGATGGAGCGCATTCCGACCGACGGCGGGACGGTCGCGGACAACCTCGTCGAGACCGAGGCGACGCTCATCGCGAGTACGACGGCCCCGGAGCGGATCGCCGAGACCAGTGCGCCCGATTCGTTGCGTGGCTGGCTCGAGGCGCTGCGGCCGGCCTTCGCCGAGGATCTGCCCCGCGAGGACGTTCGCTTCCTGCTCGAGCGGCTGCTGTACCTGCTGACCGCCTGCGAGCAGCGACGCGAGGCGGAACTCGACGACATCTCCTGGTGGGAGTTCATCGACGCCGAGAACCGCTCGGAGGAGTTTCGCGACCGACTCGCCTACGCCACCCAGGCGCTCGTCGCGCTCCGGCCGCAGGTCGGCAGCGCCCGAACCGTCGGCACCATCTACCTGCAGTTGCTGTTCGGCCAACTCGATCCGACCGAGCCGACCGAGCGAATCCTGAACGCGCCGACGAACGAGGCCTGGATCGATCCGTGGGTGCGCCACCTCGAGACGCTCGGCGTCGCGTTTCAGGCGAACACCCCTGCACGGGGCCTCGAGTTCGACGGCCGCCGGGTTACGGGAGTCACGTTGGCCGACGGGGAGACGGTCACGGCCGACGAGTTCGTGCTGGCCGTTCCGGTAGAGGTCGCCCCGGCGTTCGTCACGCCCGAACTGCGCCGGGCCGCGCCGGAGTTGGGCCGGATCGAGCGCCTCGAGACGGCCTGGATGAACGGCATCCAGTTTTACCTCTCCGAGGACGTCGAACTGACGCGGGGCCATCAGGTCTACGCGGACGCCCCGTGGGCGCTGACCTCGATCTCGCAGCGCCAGTTCTGGACCGACTACGACCTCGAGGGGCGCGGCCCCGACGAGGTCGAGGGCGTCCTCTCGGTGATCGCCTCCGACTGGGACACGCCGGGAATCCACCACGAAAAGCCGGCCAGAGAGTGTACGCGCGAGGAGATCGCGGTGGAGATCTGGGCACAGCTCGAGACCCACCTGAACGGGGCCGACCGGCGGCTGCGGGACGACATGCTGGTGGACTGGTTCCTCGATCCGTCGATCGTCGAAACCGAAACCGGCGTCGAGAACCGCTCGCCGCTGTTGATCAACACCGTGGGGTCGCTCCGGAACCGGCCGCCGGCCGATGTCGGCGTCCGAAACCTCACGCTGGCGAGTGACTACGTGCGAACGAACTCCGACCTCGCCTCGATGGAATCGGCCAACGAGGCCGGCCGCCGCGCGGCCAACGCCGTCCTCGATCGACGCGGCGGACGGGGGCGGGCGCAGATCTGGGACCTCAGAGAGCCCGCCGTGTTCGAGCCGCTCAAACGACAGGACCGGCTCCGATATCGCCTCGGACTGCCACATCCGGCGGCGGTGACGCAGTCGCTTCGCGGGGTCACCAGACGCCTCGGCGAGCGCGTCTGAGAGTCGGGGTCCGCCGGGACTCGAGGGCAGCGAAACCCCGCCGACACCCGGGTCGCAGGCCTTAACAGTCGTCACCGCGACATTCGATTCATGACCGACCGAGACGACGATCGCGACCATCGCTTCTCCGAGGGAGAGGGGTTCGGCGATCCGTACGAGGAGTTCGACCTGGACCCGCCGGAGCTCGGCATCGACCCGTCGAAGGTCGACCCCGTCGACTCCCGTGTCGTCACCGACACGCTCGACCAGCACAACATCGACCAGGACGACGTCGACGCGAGCGAACTGCTCGACGTCGGCCTGAACTACATGCAGATCAACCGCTACGAACAGGCCACCGACGCCTTCGAGCGAACCGCCCGCTACGCCGAGGACGACAAACTCGAGCAGGAGGCGTGGGTGAACAAGGGCGTCGCCCACGGCGAACTCGAGGAGTGGGACGAGGCGATCGGAGCCCACCGGGAGGCCCTTCGCATCGACGAGGAGAGCGAACACGCCGCCACCGCCGAGACCAACCTCGCCTACGCCCTCTGGGAGTTCGGCGAGACGAGCGAGGCCCTGGAACACGCCGAGCGCGCCATCGAGATCGACGAGCGCTTCGCCGCGGGCTGGTTCAACCGCGCGTTCTTCCTCTCGGAGCGCGGGCTGTCCGAGGAGGCGCTCAACTGCGTCGACAACGCGATCCGGCTTGGCCTGCGCAACGCCAAGGTGCTCGAGACGAAAGCCGAGATCCTCGAGGAACTCGGCGAGTTCGATCAGGCCGAGGAGGTCGCCGATGAAGCGAATCGGATGCGCGAGCAGGCCGAACGGGAGATGATGGACGACCGCGAGGAGCTGTACGGTCAGGATGCGGGCCGCAGTGCCGGCGCTGGCGGCGGTCCGGGAGCCGGACGCGGCGGTCGCGGCGCGAACCGCCAGTCACCGTCCCAGCGACGGGGCGATATCGGACTGGACGACCTCGGCGTCGCCGATCTCGGCATCGGCGACGCCGAGGACGAGGACCGCGAGCGGGAACTCGAGTGATCGGATGATCGTCAACGAACGACAGACACAGGAGGGACTGCTAGTCGCCGTCTGCGACGAGGACGTCCTCGGCGAGACCTTCGAGGAGGGTGATCTCTCGCTGACCGTCACCGAGGAGTTCTACGGTACCGATACGGTCGACGAGCGCGCAGCGGTCGAGAGCCTCGCGCAGGCGGACGTGGCCAACATCGTCGGCACCCGTGCCGTCGAACTCGCCGTCGAGGAGGGGTTCATCGACGAGGCGAACGTCCTCGAAGTGGGGACGACGCTGCACGCGCAGTTGTTGCAGATGCAGTGAGGCGGCCGGAACCGAGCACCGATCGCGACCGGTCGAGCGCCGACGGAGACCGTTTTTCGGGGACGGGGGCCGAAGCCGCGACGGAGCCGGCCACGCGGCGTGGATGTCGGGTTCTAGAGATCGGCGCGATTGAACCAATAGGAGCCGATCGCGACGGGCACGACCAGCCATGCCAGCATGACGACGACGGCCATCGACTTGTCCCGTGTGGAGACGGCGGCCGAGACGCCGACGGCCAGCCCGACGAACAGCAGCGACATGGCCCCAAAGCCAAGTCGGTCGAGGAACGACACCGAGCTGAAGAGGACGGTCCCGAGGGCGAACTGCTCTCGCCGTACGTCGCTTCGCCCCGGTGGATACCAAAATTCTTTGGAACTACCGGTATCCGTGCGGCCGTCCACCGACTCACTGCGGCAGGGGACCCACCAGAACCTCTCCACCATTCCCCTGCCGTTCCCCTCCCACCCCGTCTCCATCCACCTTTCATCCCCAGTCGCTTCCCCTGTTACCGCACCGCTCGAGCAGCGTGTCACGACCCGATCCGGCAGCCCGCTTGCATCGGGAGCGGCCTCGAATCGGCAATCCGAGCCGGTTCGAGACGCGCCCCGACCGCGCGGCTGGTTTCGGACCGAAGGAGTGTTTTGTGTGCAGTCCGTTCTACTCACCAATGAGCCAACGGAACCTCGAGGCGCTCGACGTCGGCGCGATCCGGGAGGCGTTCCCGATCCTGCAGCGGGAGTTCAACGGCGAGCAACTCGTCTATCTCGACAACGCGGCGACGACCCAGACGCCCGATCCGGTCATCGACGCGATGAGCGACTACTACCGCGAGTACAACGCCAACGTCCATCGCGGGATTCACCACCTGAGCCAGGAGGCCTCGATCGCCTACGAGGAGGCCCACGACCGCGTCGCCGAGTTCATCGGTGCCAGCGGCGGCCGCGAGGAGATCGTCTTCACCAAGAACACGACCGAAGCCGAGAACCTGGTCGCCTACGCGTGGGGGCTGAACGAACTCGGTCCCGGCGACGAGATCGTCCTCACCGAGATGGAACACCACGCCTCGCTGGTCACGTGGCAACAGATCGGCAAGCGCACCGGGGCCGAGGTCAAGTACATCCGGATCGACGACGACGGCCGTCTCGACATGGACCACGCCGCCGACCTCATCACCGACGACACCGCGATGGTCTCGGCGGTCCACGTCTCGAACACGCTCGGTACCGTCAACCCCGTTTCCGACCTCGTCGACATCGCCCACGACCACGACGCGCTGGCGTTTATCGACGGCGCACAGGCCGTTCCCAACCGGCCCGTCGACGTCGAAGCCATCGACGCCGACTTCTACGCCTTCTCGGGCCACAAGATGGCCGGTCCCACCGGCATCGGTGTGCTCTACGGCAAGAAAGCGGTTCTCGAGGCCATGCAGCCGTACCTCTACGGCGGCGACATGATCACGAAGGTCACCTACGAGGAGTCGACCTGGAACGACCTCCCCTGGAAGTTCGAGGCCGGCACGCCACAGATCGCCGAAGCCGTCGGCCTCGTCGCCGCGATCGACTACCTCGAGGACATCGGCATGGACCGCATCGAAGCCCACGAGCAGGAACTGGCCCGCTACGCCTACGAGCAACTCGGCGCGGAACCGGACGTCGAGATCTACGGCCCCGAACCCGGCCCCGACCGCGGCGGCCTCGTCGGCTTCAATCTCGAGGGCGTCCACGCCCACGACCTCGCCTCGATCATGAACGATCACGCGGTCGCGATCCGCGCGGGCGACCACTGTACCCAGCCGCTGCACGACAAACTGGGCGTCGCGGCCTCGGCTCGCGCCTCGTTCTACGTCTACAACACGACGGCGGAGATCGACGAGTTGGCCGTCGCCATCGACAATGCGCGGCAGCTGTTCGCGTAAGCGAACGCTGACCGCGAGGCACGATGCTTTCACTGGCGCTCGAGGGCCGTCTCGGTAAGCACCGCGAGCCAGGGCTCACAGTGGAGTCACCGCTTCGGAGGAACGCGGCAACTGTTCGCGCCCCACCGTTCGTCTCAGGTTTGTGGAACGTTCGTCGACCCCCCGGGGAGTATTCCAGTAGTAACGGTCGACGAAACGAGTGCCGTTAATCCAAGCGTATTAGATTCTGTAGGTTCGATATCCAGCATGGTTTCAGCAGGACCCTTGTAGGGTTGAAGCATCCAGGCGGCTTATCGTGAGGGATGGAAGAACTCGTTTCAGCAGGACCCTTGTAGGGTTGAAGCGATGTCTCGAATCTCGAGGGAACTCAGAAGATGGTGGTTTCAGCAGGACCCTTGTAGGGTTGAAGCGTCACACCAGTCTGGAAGCCATCAGCAGGAGTCGAGTTTCAGCAGGACCCTTGTAGGGTTGAAGCAACACGTCAAACGGACTGCTGTCGCAGTATCAATGTTTCAGCAGGACCCTTGTAGGGTTGAAGCGATTTATCGAAGCATATCAGAGCGATGCCCGGCGTGAGTTTCAGCAGGACCCTTGTAGGGTTGAAGCGGCCTGGAGTCGAACGCCGAGGCCCTGGGCGTAGAGTTTCAGCAGGACCCTTGTAGGGTTGAAGCCGCTTTGGCCCATCTTTCGTCCGGAGAACGAGCCAGTTTCAGCAGGACCCTTGTAGGGTTGAAGCAGAGAAGATCACCTTCCGGGCAAAGAGGATTCGACGGTTTCAGCAGGACCCTTGTAGGGTTGAAGCTCCGCTCGAGATCGAAGCGCCGCTTCCGAGCCAGTTTCAGCAGGACCCTTGTAGGGTTGAAGCTCCTCGGTCTGCTCCTCCGCTCGAGCGTGGCACTCGCTGTTTCAGCAGGACCCTTGTAGGGTTGAAATGGTGACGTTCGCGCGGAACTGCAGCACCGGCCCCATTTTAATTAGATTTTCGATCAATCCAAACCAAATTCACCCGGTTGGGCATGTCGGAACCCCTCATATGCGACGAGGCGACTCGAGCAACGACAAAAAACGAGTGCTCGGCGGCCCGTTATTCGCGCTCGAGGCTGCCGGGCGGGACGGAACAGCCACAGGGGGAGGCGGTGGCGTCGCTGGGACCGTTGACGGTCACGACCCAGACGGGACGGCCGCAGGCGGGACAGTCGGGAAGCGACCAGTCGGTCGCGTCAGCCGCCTCGTCGGCCGGCTCCGTCCTCGTACTGGCTGGGTCGACCCACTCGTCGTGACCAGTCATCGCGACCTCCGTGGCCGCCGCGGCCGGTCCCGAGTATCGGGCGCTGTCGCTGGTTGGTGGTGTTGATTCCATCGTCGGGCGGGATGTTTATATCCCGGTAGAATGTATGCGGTCATGCTTTCAAATCCCTCGGTGGGGATTGGAAGCCAGTCTCGGGTGCTCTGACACCCGGGGCATTATCGATACGTGCCCCCTCCGCTCGCGCGTTTGGAGAGCGGCTTCCATGCTGATTGTCAGCCTATAGTAACGTATATCTATTGTTCGCCGCCCGGAGAAATACCGTACACGGCTCGAGCACGCCAGGATCGACCGCTCGCCGTCGCGACGACATCAGGCCGATCGCGGACTCGCGATTCGGTCGCGGTAGCGGAGACGGCGGCCGCGCCGAACCGACCGGTATGGGTCCAGTGACTGTTCAGCGAGCGTGACACGGGCGTTTTACCCGCGCACGTGATAGCACCTCCAAATGTCGACGGAAACCGAGCGAACGGGGGAGCAAATCGATATCCTGCTGGTCGAGCCGAACCCCGGCGACAGCCGACTCTTCGAGGAACAGTTCGCGGACGCGAAACTCCTGAACACCATTCACATCGTCTCCGACGGCGATTCGGCGCTCGATTTCGTCCATCAGCGAAACGAATACGCGGACGAGCCGTGTCCGGACATCGTCCTCCTCGAGCCCCAGTTGCCCGGCAAGAGCGGAATCGATGTCCTCTCGGAACTGAAAAACGACCCGGTGCTGGCCGAGATTCCCGTCATCGTGCTCACCAGCTCCGACGCGGGGGAGAAGATCGTCCAGTCGCACGGTCTCGAGGCGGACACCTACATGCAGAAGCCGGTCGAACCCGAGGACTTCGTCGAGTTCGTCCGATCGATCGAGGAGTTCTGGTTCGCGATCGTCCAGACATCGTCGCAGTGACCGCGAGCGCGGGCGACATTCGACCGCAACCGTCTGAGACGATCCACGTCGCTCGTCCGTCGGCCGCCGCCGGACCCCGCGGACGGCACACTTATTTTCCGGCTGCCGAAACCACGCAGTAATACTCGAGGCAGTTCGCGACCGCGCACGCCCGTATTTCGACGACGCGTCGCCGGCCCACGACTGGCACCACGTCCAGCGGGTCGACACGCTCGCCGAGACCCTCGTCGACCGCCATCCGGAACCGGTCGACGACCGCGTGATCCACCTCGCCGTTGCCCTCCACGACATCGGTCGCTCCAGGGAGGACCGCGGCGAGATCGACGATCACGCGACGTGGGGGATGCGGGAAGGCGGCCGGATCTTGCGCGATCTCGGCGCGACGACGGAGACGGTCGAACGCGTCCAGCACTGTATCCACGCCCATCGCTACTCGAACGACGTCGAACCCGCCACGCTCGAGGCGAAACTCGTCTCGGATGCGGACAACCTCGACGCGCTCGGTGCGGTCGGCCTCGCCCGCGTGTTCGCCTACGGCGGCGAGATCGGCGACCCGATCCACGACCCCGCCCGGCCGGTCGCCGCGGACGACACCGACGCCGGCGCAACCCAGTACAACCACATCCACAAGAAGATTCTCGACCTGCCGGCGCGGATGTACACGGCCGTCGGTCGGGACCTCGCCGCGGAGCGTGTGGCGTTCGTTCGCGCGTTTCTCGAGCGGCTCGAGAGGGAGGTACGGGGCGAAACGTAACGACCTGACGTCGTCGGCGCCTGCCCCCTGAACCCGCCGGTCGTCCGGGGGTCAGCGTAGCAGTACCGGCTTTCACCCGTTCGCGAGCGCGGCGTGCAAGGAGTGTGGCACGCGTTCTGCGGACGGTCGAGTCACGAACTCCCGAGGCGACGTGACGAGAACGTGGCCCCTCCTCCCGCGAGGGACGACACCCGGAGACCGGCCGCCGGAAGCAAAAACCCGACCGCCGCGGTACGGAGCACGGCCAGTGCCAGAATGCCGAAGTCCCCGCTCACGGACTCGGGGGAGATACGTGAACCACTTCCAGGTATCGTCACCCCGCCACGGCCACACGATGTAGCCGATGAGAGTCAGCACGACCGCGCTGACGACCGTTTCTTTCATCCGGCGGAACATATTTCGCCGTTCGATGGCAGAGTACAAAACAGCCCCGGAGCGGTCATCAAACTGAGATGTGGCCGCGAAGTTGCGGCCGGATCGCTCCGCTCGAGGGACGCGTCGCAGGCCCGAATCCGTCGGAGACGGACTCGGTCGCCCGTTTCGGCCCCGGAACCCTTTTACAACTCACTGGCCTATCCGTATCCACCGATGGGACTGGGCTCCGATATGTACCGACAGCAGATCCTCGACCACTACAAGAACCCGCGCAACTACGGGGAACTCGAGGATCCGACGTTCACGCACGTCGGCGAGAACCCGATGTGTGGCGACGAGATTCGTATGGATGTCCAACTCGCCGACGACGGGGAGACGATCGAACGGGTCGCCTTCCGGGGTGACGGCTGTGCGATCAGTCAGGCCTCCGCCAGCATGCTCTCGGGCGAGCTCGCGGGCACGACGCTTGCGGAACTCCACGAGATGGACCGCGACGACGTGATCGACATGCTCGGCGTCGATATCTCGCCGATGCGCGTCAAGTGCGCCGTCCTCGCCGAGAAGGTCGCACAGGACGGCGCGGAGATCTACCAGGGCGACCTCGACGTCGACAAGACGACGACCGAGGACTGAGTCGGCTCTCGTTCCGTCTGCCGGCCCTGAGAACGAGCCAGCGCTTCGATTGCGGAGGGTTCGAAGACGACTTCTGACATGGATTGGACGCGGGGAGCCGTCGCTTTCGCGAGTGCGATCGGTGGCACGCGATCGTCCCGACCCCTCAGCGGTGATCAGGAACGCAAGAGCGAGCCACGGCGGCTACTCAAGCGATCGCGTGATGTCGGCGCGGGACTTCATCTCGAGGATGTTGTACGGGGCATCGATATCCGCACCGACCGATCGAAACGAGGGAAGGGGATCGTGGGAATCCGTTTTCCCGTCATTGTCGTGGAGGTGGGCGAGGTGAATGCGGTCGCCAAAGCGGTCGACGAACCGCTCGTAATCGATGTCGCTGGCCTTCGCATGCCCGACATCGAGGGTGATGCGAAGCGCGTCCGGCCCGACACCGACGTCCTCGAGGAAGGACGCGAGACGGTCCGGGGTCGCGGTGAAGCGTCGGACATCGGACTTGCGTCGCTGGTTCTCTAGACAGAGCGGGACGTTCACGTCCGCGGCGCGGCGGGCACACGCTCGAACCGTTTCGACGGCCTGAGAGCGGGTGTACTCGCGGACGCGGGTCGGGTACCGCGTCCGTGCGCCACCCCCGTGGACGACGACGCCGACGGCGTCGATAGCAGCGGCGAACTCGAGCGCGTCTGTCGTCGCCTCGACGACGCCTGACCGGATGTGGTCGTTGATCGCTCCCGGTGCGACATCGAGGTGTGGAGCGTGGACGGAGTAGGTCACGTCGTACTCGTCGGCCACGGTCCGGAGTGTCTGCGAGTCGGGACCGTCCTCGCGGACGTCGAGATAGCCGGCGCGGAGTTCGACGTGTTCCAACCCCGCGTCGGTCAGAAAGGCGACGAACGACTCCACGTCGGTCTCGAAGCGGATGTCCATCGCAGCGCCGAATCGGAGGTTCGACTCAGACATCGGCAACACCCGCTCCGACGAACCGGTCCGCTTCGGTACGTAACTCCACGACGCTCCGTTTGCGACGAACTGCTGTGTCCATCGTCCGAATGCGACGAGCGTGCACAAGTAAGCCCAGCTATGAGAGCTATATATCCAACATATCGGTGGTAGCATCTATCGAACGAGGGCCTCCCGCCGGTTTCGTTATGTACCTCAATTATAAGATTACAAATACGAATCGGGGAACCACTGATCTGCACATGAGTACATCGACAGCTACGGGGAGTCGCTTTACCTTGGGCAAACACGACATGATGGTGTTCATACTCGTGATGTCGCTCACGGGACTGCAAAACGCCGTCACGGAGATCCTGCCGGAATTCACGCTCGGACCGCTCGAGTTAGGGGTCGGCGGGTTCGTCTTCATTCCGATCGTACTGGTTCTCCTGTTTCGGACCTACTGGGCGGCGCTGGCCGTCCCCGTCGGCGAGATCGTCTTCGGCGAGATTCTGCTTGGCGAGTTCGACGGGCTGGGTGCGATGGAAGGATTGCTACTGATTCCGGTCTGTTACTATTTCGCCGTGAAACTCCTGCAGGATCCCGAGAATACGACGCAGCTGGCGCTGGTCGTGTTCCTCGCGGAGGCCCTCGAGGAGTTCTTCGCGATGTGGATCGATATCGGAAAGATCTACGTCGGCGTCGAGGAACTCGAAGCGGTCCCCGGCCTTCCCGAGAGCATCCTCGTGCTCGAGGGAGTCGACTTCGTCACGCAGATGGCGATCACTGGGATCGTCTTCGGCGTGCTTCCCGCACTGTATCTCTATCCCAAGCTCCACGGAAAGGTCGAGCCACTGTTGGGGATGGAACCGTTTCAGGGCGAGCGCGGTGCATCGATGACCGATGGCCTCTCGATCAAGGCGCTATTGGCGGTACTGATCGCCGTCCCGCTTGCGTTCGTGGCCGAGGCTGCGAGTGAAGTCGGCGGGGCCATCAACGTCGTCTGGGAGCCCGAATTCCTCGACGTGTACGGTCAACTCTTCATCGCGGTGCCCATCGTCATCGCCGCGGCCGTCGCGGCTATCGTCTGGTACCGAGCGAGCCAGCCTACACGAGAACGATGACGGAAACGCACGACGCTGGGATCGTCGTCGACGACCTCTCGTTTCGCTACCCGGGAACCGACGATGCCGTCCTGTCGGGCGCGGATCTGGAGATCGATCCCGGCGAGTTCGTCGCGGTCGTCGGCGGAAACGGCTCAGGCAAGACGACGCTGTGCAAGTCGTTCAACGGGATCATTCCCCACTTTTACGAGGGGGAGATCGAGGGACAGGTGACGGTCGCCGATCTCGACGTGCGGACGAGTTCGGTGTCGGAACTGTCCCGCCACGTCGGCTACGTGTTCCAGGAGTTCGACAACCAGCTCGTCAGTCCGACGGTGTTCGAGGAGGTAGCGTTCGCCCCGCTGAACTACGGGCTCGAGGACTACCGCGAGCGAGTCTCCCGGACGCTCGAAACCCTCGATCTCGAGGGGCTCGAGGACCGGTTCGTCTGGGAGCTGTCGGGCGGCCAGAAACACCTCGTCGCGCTGGCTGCGGCGCTCTCGCTCGACCCCGAGATCCTCGTCGTGGACGAGCCGGCCGCACAGCTCGATCCGATCAACGCCCGCGAGACGTACGATCGGCTCGCCCGGCTCAACCGGGAGCGGGGGAAGACGGTCGTCACGATCGAGCACCAGACGGAGTTCATCGCGGAGTACTGCGATCACGTGGTTCTCGTCGACGACGGTACCGTCAGCTGGAAGCTCCCCGTCGACAAGGCTCTGAACAGGCTGGACGATCTTCGAGCGCAGGACATCCATCCGCCGCAGGTGACCCGGATCGCGGATCGCGTCCTCGACGACGGCGATCGGCTTCCGGTGACGCTGGCCGATGCCATCACTCAGTTCACGGAACAGGCGTCCGAGTCGGCGGTTCGGACCGATGGCTCCGCCGCGGATGCGCAGCCGGCCGACCGGCGATCCGAGCCCGTGATCTCGTTCGACGATGTCACCCACACCTACCAGACGCTCCGGAGTGGGACGCGAACGGTTCTCGACGACCTGTCGCTGGATCTCTATCCCGACGATCGAATCGCCCTCGTCGGGAGCAACGGGGCCGGAAAGTCGACGCTCTTGCAGTTGATCACCGGTCTCGAAACGCCCGATACGGGAACCGTGACCGTCGACGGCGTCGACACGGGGACGGTCCTCCCGGAACGGCTCGCCGACGACGTCGTCTACGTCCACCAGAACCCCGAGGAGATGTTCATCGACGATTCGGTGCGGGCCGACGTAGCCCACTATCTCGAGGACAGGGGCTATCCCGACGGGGCGGAACGCGTCGACGACGTGATCGACTTCCTCGATCTCGGCGCGTTACAGGACCGCGACGGACGACTCCTCAGCGTCGGCCAGCAACGGCGTGCCTCGCTGGCGATCGGGCTGGCGACCGATCCCTCGATCATTCTGCTGGACGAACCGACCGGCAGTCTCGACCTCGCGAGTCGTGAAGAGGTCGGCCGGACGATCGACCGGGCTGGAACGCGCGTCGAGACGGTGGTCGTCGCGACGCACGACCTCGAGCTCGCGGCGGCGTGGGCGACCCGCGTCGTCGTCCTCGACGACGGCGACGTCATCGCGGACGGCTCTCCCGAGCACGTCTTCGCGGACACCGGCGTCCTCGAACGGGCGAACCTCCATCCGCCGCAGGTCGTCCGTCTCGCCGCGGAACTCGGTCTCGATCCCGCACCGTTGACCGTCGAGGCGTTCGCGGACCGATTCCGTGCCGACGGTCCGTCGCCGGCATCGATCGGGGGGGACGATCGATGACCTACCTCGACGGGCTCCGGGACGCAGCGTCGGTCGACGCGATCAAGACCGATCTGCTCCGGACGGCCTACGAGAACGAGGGATCGTTCCTCCACCGCCTCGATCCACGGGTCCTGCTTCTGTGGTACGCCGTCTTCCTGTTCGTCCCCTGGCTGTTCTACGACACTAGGGTGTTGCTGGGGTTGCTCGCGTTCGTCTCGATACTCGCAGTCCTATCGCGGGTGAGCGTCTTTCTCGTCGGTGTGATGGCGTTCAGCGTCGCCTCGACCCTCGCGTCCTACGCGGTCGTAACCGCCTTCACCGGCGATCCGGTCGCGGCAGTCCAAGCGCTGCTCCCGTTTACGCTAAAGCTGACGATCATCTCGGTCTCGAGTCTGGCCGTCTTCTCGAGCATGGGGCCGAAGACGCTCGCTCACGGCCTGCGCAGTCTCGGGGTGCCGCGGCAGTTTACGTTCCTCATCACCTACGGCTACCGGATGCTGCCGGTGTTGTTCGAGGAGTACCACGACCTCGTCAACTCGTATCGGCTTCGGAGTGCCGCACCGGACTCGCCCGGCCGGTTCCGCTGGCGACACTACGCGTACCTGCTCAAACTCTCGATGCGAGCGTTCTATCCGATGATATTCAACGTCGCCAAACGGAGCCGGGTCACCGTCGAAGCGATGGAAACCAGAGGGTTTTCTCACTCGCTCCACGACGAGGCGAGCGCGGAGCTCCAGTTGGCGGACCTCCGAATCCGACCGGTCGACGTGGGGTTCTTCGGCGGGTCGCTGGTCGTCGTAGCCGCCATCGCACTCCTCCTGTAGGCCCCGCGTCAACCAGTTTTCGACAGCGATCGCGGGAACACGTCGAGCGACTGCACTCGGTAGGAGGATAGTGTTCAGATAAGCTGATTCCATGCGAA
>NZ_JNCS01000010.1 GCF_000731985.1 Natrinema altunense | reverse complement strand
GCCGAAGACCGAGTGGCGGCCGTCGAGGTGTGGCTGTGGATCGAGCGTGATGAAGAACTGCGAGCCGTTGGTGTCGGGTCCGGAGTTGGCCATGCTCAAGATGCCCTCGTCGTCGTGGCGCAGGTCGTCGTGGAACTCGTCGTCGAACTCGTAGCCGGGGCCGCCGCGACCGGTCTCGGTCGGGTCGCCGCCCTGAATCATGAAGTCCTCGATGACGCGGTGGAAGGCCACGTCGTCGTACAGCGGTTCGCCCTCGACTTCCTCGCCCGTTTCGGGGTCGGTCCAGGTCTTGCCGCCGGTCGCGAGTCCGACGAAGTTGTCGACGGTCCGCGGTGCGCGCTCGTCGTAGAGTTCTACATCGATGTCGCCTTTGTTGGTGTGCAGCGTAGCAGTAACGTCTCCCATAGGAACCGGAACGACGGGACGAGTGAAAACGCTAGTGGTCTCGGCTTCCCGTGACGGTCCATCGGCCTCCCCGACTCGGCAACGGGCGGCCGCAGGTACATATCGCCGGGCATGGAACGACGGGCTATGACCGGAGGCACGCACACGGCCGAGCAGATACCGCTCGCCCGGCTGCCGTCGGGCGTCGAACTGACGACGACGGTCCACACCTACCGCGGCGACGAATCGGGGCCGACGCTGTACGTACAGGCCGCCCAGCACGGCCGCGAGATCAACGGCACGGAAGTGTTGCGGCGGTTCCACGAGCGGCTGTCCCTCGAGTCGCTGTCCGGAACCGTGATCGCCGTTCCCGTCGCGAACCCGCTGACGTTCGATCGCGTCTCGTACACGACGCCGGAGCAATTCGACAGCGTCAATCCCAACATGAACCGGATCTGGCCGGGCAACAGCGACGGGAGCATCACCCAGCGCATGGCCGCCCGCCTCTGGGAGTACGTCGCGGCGGCCGACGCGCTCGTCGACTTCCACACCGGGAGCCCCGACATGCTCCCCCACGTCGTCTACCGCGAGGGTGACGAGCGCTCCCGTCGGCTCGCCGAAGCGTTCGGGACCGATCTCCTGTTGTCCGAACGGGCCGCCGAGGACGCCTCCGACGAGTGGCACCGCCGCGGCTTCGCGGGCAAACTCCGCGTCGCCGCCGCCGAAGAGAACCTCCCGTCGATCACGCCCGAACTCGCCCACAACAAACAACTCCTCGAGGACGTCATCGAGGCGGGCGTCGACGGTTTGCGCGACGTCTGTCGGTATCTCGGGCTGCTGCCCGGCGACGTCCCCGAGCGCGAGCAGGTCGTCGCTCGTAACCACCGCGGTCAGGTCACCGCCGACGACTCCGGGCTCTTCCGCCCGAACCCGGCACTCGAGGTGGGCGAGTCGATCGCCGACGGAACCCTCCTGGGGACAGTCTATCATCCGACGCGCTACGACCCGCTCCACGAGGCGCGCGCCGACCGGGACGGGATACTCTACGCGCTCACCCGCGAGGCGACCGTGACCGCTGGCGACCAACTCGCGAGCGTGGCGCTGGTCCACGGGGAGTGAGACGACGGCAGTGTGGCGGCGCGGTTCAGGCCGAGAAACCGCCGTCGACGACCAGTCCGTGGCCGTTGACGAACGAGGACTCGTCGCTGGCCAGGAACAGGATCGCGTCCGCGATCTCTTCGGGTTCGGCGAGGCGCTTGAGCGGGTACTGCTCGATCAGTTGCTCGCGAGCCGTTTCGGGGTCCGTCTGCTCCTCGAGATACCGGTCGAGCAGGGAGGTCTCGGTGAACCCGGGACAGACCGTGTTCGCGCGGACGCCGTACGGACCGGCCTCGGCGGCGATCGCCTTCGTCATGTTCAGGACCGCGCCCTTGCTCATCGAGTAGGCGGCCTGCTTGGGGAGTCCGAGGATACTCGCCAGCGAACCGACGTTGACGATGGCACCGTGGCCCTGTGATTTCAGATGCGGGAGCGCCGCGTGACAGCCGCTCCAGACGCCGTTGACGTTGACATTCATAACGAAGTCGCGCATCTCCTCGTCGACGTCCTCGAGGCTCCCGGCGGGATGGCCGGTCCCGGCGTTGTTGATCAGCACGTCGAGGCCGTCGTCGGCGACCGCGTCGACGACCGCGTGGAACTGATCGCTGTCGGTGACGTCGAGTTCGTGGAACGCGGCCTCCCCGCCGGCGTCCTCGATTGCCCGGACGACCGCTTCCCCACCCTCGGTATCGACGTCAGTGACGATGACGCGTGCGCCCTCCTCGGCGCAGCGCTCGGCCGTCGCCTGTCCGATACCCGACGCCGCACCCGTGATAACCACTGTCTTGTTTTCGAGTCGCATAGGTCCCGTATCGAGCGGGCGGCACATAAATTCGTTCATTATTTACGATCTATTCTCGACGCTGTTTTCGAAATTACCACTGTGGACGAACAGTGGAAACTGGCCGTCGCGTAGACCCCGCGGCCGAGCGGTGCGTCGCCGGGACGACGGTTTCGTCTACTATTCAATAGAACTGATTATTTTCAACTTCAGTAATATTATTGGTACGAAGGGGACCGAACCGTAAAGCCCGGAGACCGGGTGATCGATGGCGACAGCACGTCGCTCCGGCGATCGAAACGCCGATCCCGAGCGACTTCCCGTTCGGAATACCGTGTACGTGATACGTACGGAGGCACCGAGACGACCCGTTCGGGAATATACTACCGGGACGGGGTACCGATTGCTCGCCGAGTTCACGATCTCTACGATTGTTTCATTATTCATATATAGCTGTAATAGTGATACTACTCCAAAATTGATGGATACTGGTTTGCCTCAGTCGAACGCGTTTCGGGTACTCGAGGGAGAGTTGCGCGGCGTCGGAATCGAGATCGGAATGACAGCCATATATCTGTAATTCCGCGGTCGATGACGCACTGAGTGCCCGGTCGAGCGGATCGGGGTCCCGCGATGTCTCGAGTGACACGCGATGCGTTCACTGCCATCGAACGGCTACGAGAACAGCAAATTCACTTCGATCGTATTCGCCGTCGACAGCAACTGAGTGCAGAGGTCGCGGTCCTCCCACTCGTTGGCGAGTCGGTGGTCCGGTCCGGCGACGGTAACCGCGCCGTAGACGGTGCCGTCGGTGTCGCGTATCGGGGCAGCGATCGCACTGATCCCCTGGAGATACTCCCCGCGGCTGTACGCGACACCCGCCTCGCGAACCGCGGCGAGTTCGTCGACGAGGGCGTCTCGATCGCCGATCGTCTCCTCGGTAAAGACCGGCAGCCCCCACTCGTCGATGATCCGATCGATTCGCTCCTCGGAAAAGTGGGCGAGCATGGCCTTCCCGCCGGCCGAACTGTGCAGATAGGTGTGCGTTCCGACGTCGATGTCGCTGGTGAACGACCGGGTGCCCTCGCTGACGTTGACGACCGTTCCGAGCCCGTTCTGGTGTGTCGAACAGAGCACTCGTTCGCCAACCCGCTCCGATAGCTCTGCGATCGGGGTCTCCGACGCCGCGTACAGCGGTTCGGCGTGTTTGACGTGTTCGCCGAAGGAGAGGAATCGGAGGCTCAGCCGATATTCGTCGTCCTCCTGAACCACGTACCCCTTCGACCGCAGCGTCGTCAGGTGGGCGTGAACCGTGCTCTTCGCGAGTCCCGTCCGCTCGGCGAGTGCCGTGACGCCGGCCCCGTCCGCTTGCCACAGCGCCTCGAGGATGTTCAAGGCCTTGACCACTGCGTCGATCCGATCTTCCTCGTCTGTGGTCGATGTTGACATAAATTATGCAACACCACAGTGAACTAAAATCGTTCCGCTCTGCTGAACGTCGATTCTCCGGAGCGGACCGACGCGGATCGATCTCGACCGCTCTGCCGGTCGTATTCGGCGGGCGCGAGCGCTATCCCTCTTTCTGTGGCTATTGAACACTAGTCACACGGTAACGCTTAAGTGACGGGTTCTGTGAGGTAGGCTATGGACTTCAGCGAACCGTCCGAAGCCGTACAGATCAAGCAGGCCATAGACGACTTCATCGATCAGGAGGTCGCCCCGCTCGAGACCGAGTACGACGAGTTCCTCGGTGCGGACTACGAGAAACACATCGTCGACGACGACCACCGGCAAGTCCCCGAGTACCGGGCTCTCGTCGAGGAAATCCGCCAGAAATCCGTCGAGGCGGGCTTCTACGGGATGACGATGCCCGAGGAGGTCGGCGGCGGTGACGTCGACATCCTCACTCGCGCCATCGTCGGCGAACACGTGGCCAACCGGCCGCCGGGCTTTCACAGCGCCATCTTCGGCGGTGCCGGCGGGCCGACGCCGATCCTGCTGGCCTGTGACGATCGCCAGCGCGAGGCGTACCTCGAGCCCCTGATGGCCGGCGAGATCACGACCTGTTTCGCGCTGACCGAACCGGGCCACGGCAGCGACGCCCACCACATGGACACCCGCGCCGAGAAGGACGGCGACGAGTGGGTCATCAACGGGCAGAAAGTGTACATCACGAACGGGCCGTACGCCGACTTCGCGATGGTGTTCGCCCGGACGAGCGGCGAGGACGGCGACCTCGGCGGCATCACCTGCTTCCTCGTCGACGCCGACACCCCCGGCTTCGAGGTCGGCACGATCCACCGCGCGATGGGGATGACCCCCGGTACGCACGCCGAACTCCACTTCGACGACTGCCGCGTCGGCGAGGAGCAGGTGCTGGGGGAGGTCGATCACGGGTTCCAATCCGCGATGGACTGGATCGGCGGCGGACGGATCAATATCGCCGCCGGCGCGGTGGGGACGGCCCAATTCTTGCTCGACATGTCGGTGGAGTACGCCCGGAATCGGGAGACGTTCGGGAAACCCATCGGCCACCGGCAGGGGATCTCCTTCCAACTGGCCGAACTCGCCACCGACATCGAACAGACCCGCCAGCTCTACCGCTACGCGGCCTGGAAGATGGATCAGGGCGAGCGGGCTCGCAAGGAGGAGTCGATGGCGAAACTCCGCGGCGCGAAACTCGCAAACGACGCGGCCGACATCGCGATGCAAGTCCACGGCGGTGCCGGATTCATGAAGGACCTGCCCATCGAACGCAACTATCGCTCGGCGCGCGTCTTCCGCATCTTCGAAGGAACCGACGAGATCCAGCGCCGGACGATCGCACGCGAACTCATCTGAGTCGCCGATGGACGCTCCCACGCTGCAGGCGTCGCCGCTGTCATGTGGGTTTCTCGGTTCGAGACCGACACCGAGTGGCCGTCGGAACACGCCGCCGCCTCCCACCTCGAGCACGGCGCTCGGAGTCCTCAGTAGCCACTGTACGTCACTGCGCACCTGACCGCATGACGGCGTTGCGGTCGGTGTGGAACTCGTTTCGGTGGCGACTCTCTCGAGCGGATCCGACGAGGCCGCGAATCCGGATTCGCGCCGGAGTCACAGCCGAGTGCAGCTTTGCTCACTCGAGAGCGGCGGTCGCCGTCCCCGTCAGCAGCGTCTCGCCGTCGGTCGTCCGGGCCTCGAGTGCCGTCTCGACCGTTCCCGCGTCGGGGTCGACCGCGGCGACTTCGCCGCTCGCGACGATGGCCTCGTCGGGGAAGACCCGAGACTGGAACCGCACGCCGAAGCTCGTTACGTCCCGCAGCTCGAACCAGTTGGCGACGACCCGCGAGGTGACGCCGGCGGTGAACATCCCCTGGCCGAAGACGCTCTCGTTGCCCGCCGCCGTCGCGTAGGGCTCGTCGTAGTGGATCGGGTTGAAGTCGCCGCTGGCCCCGGCGTACTTGACGAACTGCTGGCGCTCGAGGTCCGGGACGACGACGGTCGGCCCGGCGTCACCGGGCTCGAGGCCGTCGACGGTGCGGACGCGATCGAACTCGTCGACCGTTGCCGTGGGTGCTGTCGGCTCCGGGTCCGCGGTGCCGCCGTCGGGCTCGGCCGACGCGTTGCTCGAGGACCCGTCGCCGCGCTCGGCCGCGCTCTCGTCGCCGTCGTCGACCGCTCCCTCCGTTTCGATCGCCGTCGAGCGGTCGGTCAGGACGAGGTCGCCGTCCGGCGTCCGGTACTCGGTCTCGAGGACGGCGAAGGTCATCGTCCCCGCGCGACCACCCTCGCGCTGGAAGACGTCCGCGAGGGTGGTCGTCCCCTCGAGCATGTCGCCGACGTAGATGGGACGGTCGTACTCGTAGGCCTGCTCGCCGTGGAGGACGTACTCCGGCTGGAAGCCCAGATCGAACCCCTTCCCGTCGACGTCGGCGGGCGTGTAGCGGGGGAAGCGGCCGACCTGCGTGTAGGTCGGCGGCGCGGGGACGCGGTCGTAGCCCCGGTCCGCGGCGACCGACTCGTCGCGGAAGACGGGGTCTTCGGCCGTGATGGCCCGCGCGAACTCCTCGACCTTCCCGGGTTCGATCCGGAACTCCGCGACGGTCACCCGGGAGTCCCCGACCATCGCCTCGAGTTCCGCGAGTGGCCTATTCGGCATGGACGCCCTCCGTGGCTCGCACGATAGTCGTCGGCCGGTCGGTCGGCGCGTCGCATCGCACCTCGGCGCGGTGTCCGCGTTTCATTGCCGCCATGGTTTGTGGACGACTGACATAACAGTACCCCTCTCGGACGGTACTGCGTGTTCCCCGGACGGCAACGCGAGCCCCGCTCTTCGACCGGGGTTCGAAACGAGAGGCCGGACGCGTTACTCGTCGAGGCCGTCGATCCGCAGGTCCTCGTCGAACTGCAGGGTGTTCTCGATCTCGGCCTCGTCGACGTCCTCGAACGCCCAGCGGGCGATCGAGCGGCGGTGGACCTCGTCGGCCCCGTCGACGATGCGGAACGCACGGACGTTCTCGTAGAAGTGGGCGATCGGCAGGTCCTTGCCGATCCCGTTGCCCCCACAACACTGGAGGGCGAGGTCGATGGTCTCGTTGGTGACGTTGGCGGTGAACATCTTCGACATCGCGACCTCGATGCGGGCGTCGCTGCGGTCGAGTTCGCGCGCGGCGTGGCGAACCATACAGCGAGCGGCGTGCAGACGCGTCTCGGCGTCGGCGATCCGATGGCGCAGCGCCTGTTTGTCCTCGAGTTTCGTGCCGAACGCCTCGCGTTCCTGCAGGTAGGCCTTGGCGATGTCGAGCGAGCGCTCGGCCATGCCGGAATAGCGCATGCAGTGGGTCAGTCGGCCGCCGCCGAGTCGCATCTGCGCGATCCGGAACCCGGCCCCCTCCTCGCCGATCGTGTTCTCGACGGGGACGCGGACGTCGTCGAACTTCACTTCGGCGTGGCCGCCCTCGCGCTCGGTGATGCCGTGGCCGCCGAGGTGGGGAACGTTCCGCTGGACCTCGACGCCGTCGGCGTCACGCGGAACGAGGATGATCGAGGTTCCTTCGTAGGGGTGGACGTCGAGGTCGGTCCGAGCCATCACCAGATAGAAATCGGCGTCCAATCCGTCGGAGGTCCACCACTTGTGGGCGTTGACGACCCACTCGTCGCCGTCCTTGACCGCGGTACTCTGGAGCATTTTGGGATCCGAGCCGGCACCGACCTTGGGCTCGGTCATCGCGAACGCCGAGGAGAGTTCGCCCTGTACGAGCGGTCGGAGATACTCCTCTTTCTGTTCCTCGGTCCCGACCATCTCCAAGGTGTGCATGTTCCCCTCCTGGGGCGCGTTCGCGCGAATCGCGAGCGCGCCGATCAGCGAGCGGCCGACCTGTTCGAACGACGGCAACATGTCGCTGAAGTCCAGCCCCTGCCCGCCGTACTCCTCGGGCACCTGCGGCGCGAACAGGTCGCGTTCCTTGGCCAGTTCCCACATGTCCTCGATCTCGCCCGTCGTGATCTCCTCGCCCGTGGCGAGCGCCTCTCGCTCGCGCGGGATGACGACCTCGTCCATGAAGTCCGCTACGCGGCCCGCAACCTCCTTTGCCGTCTCGGAGTCGTGGTACTCCATATCACTCATGATAGGATACAGCATTGTAAAGCTATAGGTAAGAGATCGCATAAATTGGCAACCAGTGGCGGACGCCGGTCGGCGTTTCGCTCTCGAGACGCGCTCGGTCGGCGGTGTCGTCGGCTCGGCCCCCGTCGGCCGACCGTGCCGGCTCAGACGCGCTCTATGATCGTCGCGATACCCTGCCCGAAGCCGATACACATCGTCGAGAGCGCGGTGTCCTGGCCCGTCCGCTCGAGTTCATGGGCCAGCTTGGTCAGCAACATCGCGCCGGTCGCGCCCAGCGGGTGGCCGTGGGCGATCGCGCCGCCGTTGACGTTGACGTCCTCCCAGGATGCGCCGGTCTCCTCGAGCCAGGCGGCGACGACCGAGGCGAAGGCCTCGTTGACCTCGAAGCGGTCGATGTCGCCGACCGACATATCGGCCTTCTCGAGGACGTTCTCCGTCGCCGGGATGGGGCCGCGAAGCATCGTGACGGGGTCGACGCCGACGACCTCGGTCTGGACGATGCGGGCCATCGGCTCCCAGCCGTGTTCTTCCGCGGCCGCCTCGCTCGTGAGCAACAGCGCACAGGAGCCGTCGACGATCCCCGAGGCGTTGCCGGGATGATGAACGCCCTCGCTCTCCTCGCGGAACGAGAGCGGGAGTTCGGCGAGCGTTTCCTCGTCCGTGCCCGGCCGGGGGTGTTCGTCCCGTTCGACGACGATCTCCTCGCCCTCGAGTTCGGTCTCGACAGGCACGACCTGATCGTCGTACCGGCCCTCGTCCCAGGCCTCCTTCCAGCGCCGCTGAGAGTCGACGGCGATCCCGTCGAGTTCCGAGCGCGTGAGGTCGTAGTTCTCCGCGATGCGCTCGGCCCCCTCGCCCTGCGTGGTCAGTTCGTCGAAGTACTCGAAATACGTGTCGGTCAGCCCGTCGCCGTCCGACCCCATCGGGACACGGGTCATGTGTTCGACCCCGCCGGCGATGAGGACGTCGTGCTGGCCGGCCATGACGTTCGCCGCCGCGAAGTTGGCCGCCTGCTGGCCCGAGCCGCACATTCGATTGAGCTGTACGCCGGGGACGACATCGCCCCAGCCGGCGACCATGGGCGCGAGTCGCCCGATATTGAGCCCCTGCTCGCCCACTGGCGACACACAGCCGTAGATGACATCTTCGATCGTCCCGGGCTCGAACCCGTTGCGCTCGCGCAGGGCCGCAAGCGGTTCGGCGGCCAGATCCTGTGGGTGCGTGTCCTTGAACGAGCCGTTGCGTTTCCCGAACGGCGTTCGGACGGCATCGACGATGATTGCGGAGTTCATGACGTGTCTTCGAGCATTCCGCCCTTCATCATAGATGTTGTGCGTGTACTGGAATCGCCCGTATTGGAACCTCTCCGTCGCTATCTGAGCCGTTCTCAACCCTGTACTCTGCTACCGGCCCACAATAATTAAGTCAAATAACGAAGTAGTCAATCGAACGATGGACCTTGGCATTCGGGACAGGACCGCGGTCGTCACTGGCGGTGCAGGACGGATCGGAAGCGCCGACTGTCGACTACTGGCCGAGGAGGGCGCGAACGTCGTCGTCCTTGACGTCGATGCCGACGGCGCGGCGGAGATCGCCGCGGAGATCGACGAAACCGCGGCCAGCGGCGCGGCGATATCCCTCGAGTGTGACCTCACGGACCGCGATGACGTCGCCGACTCGATGGCCGAGGTTCGGGACGCCTTCGGCGGCGTGGACATCCTCGTCAACAACGCGGCGATGGTCGACGCCCGCTCGCGTATCGGCGACTACGACGACGGGATCTGGGACCGGGACATCGAGATCAATCTGACCGGGACCTACAACATCAGCACGGAACTGTTCCCGCGGATGTGCGACCGCGGCTGGGGGCGGATTGTCAACATGTCCTCGATGGCCGGTTGGTACGGCGGGTTCGGCCAACTCTCCTATTCGGCGACGAAAGCCGCCATGATCGGCGTCGGCCGGACGATGGCCCTCGAGGGCGCCCAATCGGGTGTCACGTCGAATGTCATCGCGCCGAACATCGTCGTCGGGGACTGGGCCGAGATGACCCCCGACGAACTCCGGGAGAACGTCGACGAGTACTTCGCTCGCATCGCCGAGGCCACCCCGATGCGTCACCTCGGCACGGAGGAAGACGTGGCCAACATGGTCACCTACCTCTGTTCGGAGCAGGCGTCCTACGTCACCGGGCAAGTGATCGGTGTCACGGGTGGGATCGATCTCTTTAGCTTCTGAGGGGCATTCAGGGGTCCGAGTCAGCCAGCCGTGTCCCACTCACGGTTGCGCGCTCCGTGAGGTGACTACCTCGAGACCCGGACTGTAGTAGTAGACGGGGTCGTGGTCCGGTTCTACGAAGCCGTGTGCCGCCAACAGCGTGTTCGTCTTGATTTCGGCGGCGGCCGGGTACAGCGTCCAGGGGTCGTGGTCGACGTCCGTGTATCGAATCGATCCGTCCTGAGCCTGCGTGTAGAACCGATAGCGCTCGACGAGAAAGTTCCCGAACGAGTCGTCGGGTGCCGAGAACGGCTCGCCGGTCGGCCAGTACGTTCCCTCGTAGTGAGCGGGCCGTGCGCCCGGATGGCGACGGCGACTGCTGAACCGGACCCGACCGTCCGCCCACTCCAGCGAGATACGCGCGTAGTAGTAGGGTAGGTGGTGGAAAATGCGGGCTCCGAGGACGCTCGCGATGCCCTGTGCGTCGAGGCTGAAGAAGTAGACGCTGGGGACGCCGTCGCGAGTGACGTACGTTCTGAGGTTGAGTTCGGGCAGCCGGATACCCAGCGGTTCGGGAAGCCCCTTCGGCCGGACGGCGACGTTGGTGAACGGGACGACCGAGAGCCACGCCGAGCCGTCGTACACGTCGGGGGCCAGTCCGTCGGGAAGGTGGGCGTCCATCACGGCCGGATCGACCGGCCAGTTCTCGAATAAGAGATGCCGCCACCCCATTTCCAGCGGGACAACCATAGAAACACTTCGGAATCCGTACAAAAACGCTTTCCGGTCGGATTCTGGTGCGATGCGTCTCGTGAAGACCGATACTCCCGGAGCGCACTCGTACATTCCCGTACTCAGTCCTGTTGCAAAACCCCGCGTTCGGGGCAGAGAACGCAGTGGACGCTTCGAGCGTTCGATAGCGCTAAATCAGTCCACGATCCCCATCGTCTTCGCGATCGTGTTGAGTTGAATCTCGTCGGTGCCCTCGACGATCCGCAGGATCCGCGCCCGATGGACCAGGTCCATGTAGGGGTGTTCCTCTGCCAGTCCGTCGGCTCCGTGTACCTGCACGGCCGCGTCGGCGACCTCCCAGAGGACGTTCGTGGCGAACCACTTCAGCACGGACGAATCCATCACCGTCCGCTCGTCCTGTGCCATCTTCCAGGCGAGTTTCAGTCCCGCCGCGTCGGCCGCATCGGTCTTCGCCCTCCCCTTCGCGAGTTTCGACGAGACCTGCTGAAAGTTCCCGATCGTCCGTCCGAAGGCCTCGCGGTCGGTGACGTACTCGCTCGCCTTCTCGAGCAGGAACTCCGCGTATCCCACGGCTTCGGCCCCCAACTCGAGGCGGCCAAGCGAGAGGAACTCCATCGCGGCGTAGAAGGCCTCGTCGACCTCACCGAGCATGCGATCCTCGGGGACTCGAACGTCGTCGAGCACGATCTCGGCCTGCATCCCCTCGGCACCGACGGCGTTGTTGTACGAGCCGAGTTCGTACTCCTCGCGCTCGACGATGAAGCACGTAATACCGCCGTACCGGCCGGCCGCCTCCTGTGGGGTCGTCCGGGCGAACAGTTGGACGAAGTCGGCGTAGGGTGCGTTCGTGATCCACTGCTTGCGGCCGTTCAGCACCCACTCGTCGCCGTCTTTCTCCGCGGCTGTGCCGCTACGTTCCGAGGCGCTCCGCGCCTCGCTCTTCTCCGCGGTGGTCTCCATGTTCGGCGAATCCGATCCGTAACCCGGCTCGGTCTGGGCGAACGCCGTCGATTTCTCCGCCCGAACGGTCGGTTCGAGGTAGCGCTCGACCTGCTCGCCCTCGGCCTGCAACAGGAGCGGTTTCGGCCCCTCCGGCCCGGCGAGGACGTAGCGCTCGAGGCCGCCGCCGTGAGATGCGAGGTGTTTCTTCGCCCGGTACCAGGTGACCGGCGAGACGCCCTCGCCGCCCGCGTCTTCGGGCAGGTTCATCGCGTAGAAGCCGCCCTCCGCGGATCGACGCCGTATCTCCTCGCGGGCCTCGAGCAGTTCGTCGGTCCAGCGGCCGTTCTCGTGGCGTCCCTTCCGGGGGTTGGTGTACGTATCGCCGAGTTCCTCGACGATCGGCTCGACTTCGCGCTCGATGAAGTCGTCCAAACTGTCGAGGATCAGTTCGGTCTCGTCGTCGGTATCGAAACTCACGCCGCCAGTGGTGTTTGCTACCATAGTGGATTCCATCGGTGATCGTCCGCCTCGAGACCGAGGTCGTCGAGCGCTCCCGCGAGTTGGTTGATCCACTCGGCGGCGTCGACGTACGTGTACCGGTGCGTGCTCCCGTCGGGCAGTTTCGTCACCAGTTCCCGGGCGGGGAACAGGTCGACCGCCCGCTTGAGGGGCTCGCCAAGTATTAACTCAACATCATTCATGATCGTCCCCTCTATTCTGTCCAGTACCGTATGATTTGGGGACGAGTGCGTCCTCGTGACGAGACAACGGGCCGTCAACGGATGACGTCCGCGTCGCGAAGGGCAGCCCGCTCGCTTTCGTCGTACCCGACCGACGCGAGCAGTTGGTCGGTGTGTTCCCCATGCTCCGGGATCGATTCGTCATGGGTTTCGGGCACGTTCGACCCCCTCGCGGGAAAGCCGATCCGCGGCGGCGCGTCCGCGGGCCGTTCGATCAGTCCGCGAGCCTCGAGTTGGGGGTGCTCGAGGGCTTCGGCCGGCGTACACACCGGCCCGACCGTCGTCTCCTCGCTCAGGTCCGCGAGCCACGCATCCCGCGACCGGCTCGCGAACAGCGCCGCGAGTTCCTCGCGGACGGCCGCCAGCTCGGCCGGCTCGTCGGTGCCGTGAGCGTCGATCAACTCCTCGCGGCCGACCTCCTCGCAGAAGGCGGCCCAGAACTTCGGCTCGAGCGCCGCGAGGGTCACGTATCGCCCGTCGGCGGTCTCGTACACGTCGTACCAGGGGAACGTCCCGGTGAGCGGGGTCTCGCCGGGCCGGGGATCGCCGCCCGTGAGCGCGTCGTGGGCGACGGCCTGCGAAAAGGAGGCGACCACATCAGTCATCGCCACGTCGACGTATTCGCCGCCGTTGCCCAGCTCCCGCGACAGCAGCCCGCCGACGATCGAAAAGGCCGCGAACAGCCCGCCGCCGAGGTCCCCGATCTGGTAGCCCGGGAGCTGCGGGGCCATCGACTCGTCCTCCCGAGTCATATCGAGTAATCCGGCCATACCAACGTAGTTGAGATCGTGTCCCGCGCGCTCGGCGTACGGCCCAGTCCCCCCGTAGCCCGACAGCGAGCAGTAGACGAGGTCGTCGTTGTACTCGCGGAGCGTCTCGTAC
Source organism: Natrinema altunense (assembly GCF_000731985.1). GTDB lineage: Archaea > Halobacteriota > Halobacteria > Halobacteriales > Natrialbaceae > Natrinema > Natrinema altunense. The sequence goes on along the minus strand of NZ_JNCS01000010.1, from coordinate 120,406 downwards.
TCGATCTCGAGCCGGTCGGCGACACCCGGTCGGAACTGCTCGAAGACGACGTCCGCGTCCGCGACGAGTTCGTAGAACGCCTCGCGGCCGGCCCCCGACTTCAGGTCGAGCGCGATACTGCGCTTGCCCCGATTGACGCTTTCGAACAGCGCGCCGACGCCCCGGTCGGTCGTCGGCGGGATATCGCGGGCGTAGTCTCCCCTGTCCGTGTCCTCAATTTTGATGACGTCCGCGCCCGCATCGGCGAGCAGTTGCGTCGCGTACGGCCCGGGTAACAGGCGCGACAGATCGAGTATCCGCACCGAATCGAGCTGCATGGTCCCACGTTTCGATCCGCCCTCAAAAGCCTACTGTCGCCGGTCGCGTCGGGACCGGAACCGTCGGTTCGTCTCGCGGCGTCAATCGTCACCCTCGAGCGATACCAGTTCGTCGACGTCCGGAATGTCCGCCGCGGCGTCCGTGATCTGTCGCATCCGATCGGTGTGCTTCGTGACCGCGTACTCGGCTAACTGTCCGTCGTCGAGCCCGACGCGCTCCTCGGGGTCGTCGGCCTGATACCGGTCGTCCTCCGTGATTCCCTGGACGAGCGGGAGCAGGTCTTCGACGGTCTCCTCGATGAGATGAGGGTCGACCCCCTCGGCGATGAGCTTCTTGAGCTGGTTCATCCCGAAGCCGACGTGGCGACCTTCGTCGCTGCGGATCTTGGTAAAGCCCTGGACGAGCCCCGGCAGATGTGGCAGCTCGTCGAACTCGCCGCCGTAGGAGGTCTGCATCCCGTAGTATCCCGTCTGTGCGAGGATGCCTTCCACCGTGAGATGGTAATGACAGTAGGCCTTCGCACGGGTTTCCGGGGTGTCCTCCTCGAGGAGTCGGCGCTGCGCTCGCCGGTTGCGGTCGAACAGTTCGATGTAAGGATCGTTGAACCACCGGTCGTGACGCGGGTTCGATCGCTCCCACCCCAACTCGTCCTCGACCGTCCAGACGACCTCGCGCCAGTACCGATCGAAGAAGTCGGCGTGTTTGGCCTCCTCGTACAGCTGCGTCGTCAGGAACAACTGGTCGTCGATGTCGTCGAGGACCGTCCCCAGCGGCGCGAGCTCCTCCGTGACCGCGTCCTCGCCCGCCCCGAACTTCGCGATCCCGTTAAGCATCCCGTACCACGACTCCCTGTCGTCGGTCTCCGCGTCGATGAACGCGAGCAGGTTCTCGACGTCGCGCTCGAGGTCGATCTCGCCGGGGTCCCAGTGGCGTTCGACCGCGTTGCGATAGTAGCGGTTCGATCGTGATTCCCGGTCCATCATCTCGGTTGGCGTGTACTCAGTTGCCATATCTCATGCTATGTGCCGCGGCTATTAAATGTGTACCAGCTGTCGTTACGACTCCATCGAGCCGGCCGGCATGAAATCCGACAGGGCGCTCGAGAGCCCTTCTGGCGGGTGTTCTCGTCGATGCGCTCGTAGCCACCACTCCGTCGTGTCGTTGCGATTCCGGCCGCTCCCGGCCCGGCGGTTCCGGTGGCCGTCGCCGGTTGCCGCGATCGTTGACAAGAGCTACGTCGATACCCATGTCGGGTGGTTGCATGGCACAAAAGAGCGCTGCCGTCGTCGGCGGCGGCATCATGGGCGCCGGTATCGCACAGGTACTCGCACGTAGCGGTTACGAGGTAGCCGTCCGGGAGATCACCGAGGAACTGGCCGCGGAGGCCCGCGAGCGCGTCGTCTCGGGCAACTACGGCCTCGACGACGCCGTCGAGGGCGGCTACCTCTCCGAGGACGAGAAAGCCGCAGTCCTCGAGCGGCTGACGTTCACGACGGATCTCGACGCGGCGACCGACGGGACCGACTTCACAATCGAGGCGGTGACGGAGGACCTCGCGATCAAAGGGGAGGTCTTCCGCGATCTGGACTCGGTCACGGACGACCAGCCGCTGTACTCGAACACGAGCGGGTTTTCCGTGACCACGATCGCCAACGGCGTCGCCGACCCCTCGCGCGTCGCGGTCACGCACTTCTTCAACCCGGTGCCGATCATGTCGATGGTCGAAATCGTCCGGACACCCCAGACCGACGCGGCCGTCGTCGCGCGCGCGCCGAGGACCTGGTCGACGAACTCGGCAAGACCAGCGTCACAATCGACGACGACCCCGGCTCCTACGGCTTCATCGCCAACCGCTGTCACGCGGCAATACGCGAGGAGGCCCGGAAGATCGTCGACGAAGGGATCGCGACTGAATCGCAAGTCGATAAAGCGCTCGAGGAGGGGTACAACCTCCCCGTCGGCCCGTTCTCGCTGCGCGGCATCGGCGAGGAGTGGGACTGAGGGGTCGGTTCCGCCAGTCGTTGCGGATGGTCGTCTCGTTTCGGTCGACCAACCGGATGCGGTGGCGAAATCGATCCGGAGTGGGACGCCGTCCGTTCGTCGTTCCCGCTATTTCCCGTCGAATTCGGGCTCGCGATCCTCGGCGAACGCCGCCGCCCCCTCCGCGTGGTCCTCGGTCTCGAGGAGCCGCTTGAAGAGCTGGTAGTCGTACGCAATTCCCTCCTCGAGCCCGCTGTGAACGGCCATGTCGGCGGATTGCTTGATCGCCTGCACCGCCAGCGGTGCCTGGCCGGCAAGGTCGGTGACGAACTCGTCGACCGCGTCGTCGAACTCGTCGTCGGCGTAGACGTGGTTGATGATTCCCTCCTCGTCCGCCCGCGTCGCGGAGATGTGGTCGCCGGTCATCGCGAGTTCCTTCGCGACGGCGGGACTGGCCAGCTTGCTGACGTACTGGACCCCGCCGGCACCGGGCAGGATCCCGAGGGAGACTTCGGGGAAGCCAAAGGTGGAGCCCTCGCTTGCCAGCCGGAAGTCACAGGCCAGCGCGGTCTCGAGGCCGCCGCCCAGACAGTAGCCGTCGATCTTCGCGACGACGGGCGCGGGGAACTCCCGGATGACGTCGTAGTGGGACCGTGCCGAGGAGCCGCCGGCTGATTCATCGGAGAAGCCGCCGACGTCCGCACCGGCACAGAAGGCCTTCTCGCCGGCCCCCTCGAGCACCACGGCGCGCAGGGCGACGCCATCGGTTTCCTCGTTCCGTTCCTCGAGCAGTTCGAGCCCCGCGACGATATCGGCTCGCAACTGTGCGTTCAGGGCGTTCAGCGCATCCGGGCGGTGCATCGTGAGCGTGCCGACCCCGCGATCCTCGTCGAACGCCACCAGCACTGTCTCGAGTGATTCGTCCATGGGTGACGGTCACGGGCACCGATCAAAAAGGTGTCCGGTTCGGCTCCCGCTTCCGGCGGCGACTCCGACCGCCCGTGGGGACAGCGACCGCCGGCCGCCGACCGAGATCCCCGTCCCGAAACGATACGAAAACCGTCACGATCGGAAACCCGTACGGGAAGCGAGAAGATGATCGATGCAGGGGCGAGCGGCGACGAAACGAGTCCCGGGAAAATCTGGTAGTCTCCGGTCGCTCAGAACGCCTGTAGCTCCTCGAGGACGGCCTGCGCGCTGCCGTCGGCGATAACGCCGCGGGCCTGCTCGAGGCCGTCTTCCAAGCTGTCGACGTCCTGACGGGCGTACATCCTGAACGCGCCGTTGAGGGCGATCGCGTCGGCGAAGTGATCGTCGCGGTCGCCGGCGAGGACCGCCTCGGTGATCGACGCGGAGTCGGTCGCCATGTCGTCGACCGCGAGGTCCGATCGCTCCATTTCCATGCCGTACGCGGCGGTCTCGATCTCGTAGTCCGCGAAGGATTCCTCACCGTCGTCGCCGGCTCGATCCCATTCGGCGACCTTCGTGTAGCCGGGGCGGATGTCGTCGTACCCCTCCATCCCCTGGAAAAAGATCGCACGGGAGTACTCGAGCTGGTCGCTTTCCGTGATGAGGTCGGTCAGCTTCTTGGCGAACGCGAGGTGGTAGAACGAACCCAGATGGACATCGGCGTTCGCGGGGTTGGCGACGGTCTCGATGGTGTTGACGAACGTCCGAACGCCCATTCGATCGCGTCGATCGTAAAGGTCGTCGACGCCGGGGTTGAACGCGGGCTGGTAGTAGAAGCCAAAGCCGGTTTCGTCGACCATGTCGGCGCTTTCGGTCGCCTCGAGTTCGGTACGAACGCCGAGTTCCTCGAGGACGTGTTTGTACGCCGTCGCTTTCTGGGAGGGAACGTAGTCGCCGGAGTGGACGACGACCGGCGTGCCCGCGGCGGCGGCGACGACGCCGGCACCGACGCCGAGAATCGCGGACGTATCCTTGCCGTCGTAGTTCGCGCCGCAGTCGACCGGATCGGCGTCGGGCTCGGCGGTAACGACCGATTCCTCGCGCATGACGTCGGTGTAGGCCGCCAGCTCCTCGGGATTGTTGCGCTTCCAGCGGTTGGCCAGCCAGAACGCGCCGAGCGTGGTCGCGTCCGGCTCGCCCGACAGAATCCGCTGGAAGGCCTCGCGAGCCTGCGCGCGGGTCATGTCGTCGGCCGATTTGGGGCCCGAGCCGACGACCTCCGTCATCAGGCGTTTCAACGGCCATTCGCCGAACTCCTGTGTTGCCTGCGCCATGTGCACCCGTTGGGACGGCCGGCGCAAAAACCTCCCGTTTCCGGTCCCTCCGCGCCGTCAAATGACGGGATTCGGCGGTGCGGACGGCCCTCGAAAACGGCGTGCGGACCGGCAGGTAGCGCGGGGGCCCGGTCATCGGTGAACGGCCTCGAGCACGCATCTCGATCGTACGGGAACCGAACCACGTCCACCTCGTGCGCGAGACGGGCCGAATACGGCGTTTCGGGCGGTGACGAACGCGGCTCCGGATTCGGTCGCCGTCCGTTTCCTTCCTGTACCATCAGTGTTCGATACAGTTACGAGATATTATAGATCGATGTCTGTAGGGCAGTGCTACGGACACGACGAGTCGATAACGTGACGGTTGCGAGCGGGTCCGTCCCCGGTCCGGACGAGCCCACTCGTAACCGCCGCGTGTCCCGGAGTCGGGGCTGGGTTTCGGTCCGAGAAACGGGCGCAGTAAGGCGGTCCTGAGACCTCCCGCGGACGCGCAGTGAGCGCGAACTGAACGCATAGCTATGTATCCCGGGCACGAACGCGAGGGCGTGAGTGATTCGCGTGCGGGTAGCGCCGTCTTCGTCACCGTCCTCCTCGTGCTCGCGAGCAGCGGTACCGGCGTCCTCGCGGGCCCTCCGCCCGCGTCCCACGCGTCGGGCGTTCCCGGATCGGCCGTCGAGATATCCCAGTCCCGACTCCTCCAGGCTGCCGACGACGCCGACGCCAACGTCACCCCTCGCCACAGGAACCCTCGCGAGTACGACGCGGACGGCGATCTCGAGGCACTGGAGGGACGACTACTGACCCGACTGGTCGACGATCTCGAGGGGAGTGCGCTCAGCCTCGAAGATGAGGACTACCAGCGCGCGGCACGATCCGTCGACGAGTCGTACGCCGACTCCCTCGACCGATACGCGGAGATCGCCGCGGCGACGGCCGGCGAAAACGACGCGGCGCTCTTCGAACTCGCAGGCGAGAGCCAGGGACGGATCGTCGAGGCGGTTCGGCGGTACAACGAGACAAAAGCCGAGTACGAGCGGGCGCGGGCGGCCGGCGACGAGGGGCGCGCACGGTCCCTCGCCCGCGACCTCGAGACGCTCGCGACGTCGATCAACGAGTCGAGCCGCGAGTTACGTGCGACCTACGACGATCTCGAGGCGGCAACCGACGAGAACCTCTCGAGCGCCGACGCGGCGATCGAGACGGTAACCGAGGAGATCCGGGCCGAACAGGCGACGATCCGCGAGACGGAGTTCGTGGCCACCACCCTCACCGTCGACGCCGAGCGCGAGACGATCTCCTTCAGTGAACCGCTGACCGCCACCGGACAACTGCGAACGGCGACCGGGCGGCCGGTGGGGTCCGAGACGATCCGGCTCGCGGTCGGAAACGGTTCCGTCCGGACCGAGACGGCCGCCGACGGCTCGTTCGCGTTCGAGTACCGCCCGACGGCCGAACCGGTATCGACGGAGCGGCTCGCGATCGAGTACGTCCCGGCCAACGAGTCGCTCTATCTGGGCAGCGAGACGGCCGTCGACGTCTCGATCGAGCAGGACGATCCTACCGTCTCGGGACTCGAGACGCCGGCCGAGATCGCCTACGGCGAGACCGCGACCGTCGGCGGCGACCTCCACGTCGGCGAGACTCCCGTCGACGGCGTTCCGCTGGCGGTGACGCTCGGCGACGAGCGAATCGGGCGGACCGAGACCGCGGATGGATCGTTCGAGGCGGCCGTCGAGGTGCCCGCGACGGTCCCCGACGGCGAGCGCGAACTGGGCGTCCGACTCGGCTACGAGGACCGGGCGCTCGCCGGGACGACGGCGACGACGGACGTGACGGTCCGCGAAACCGAGGTCGACGTCACCGTCTCCGCGACCCGCGTCGGCGATGCCGAACGAACGGTCGCGGTCGACGGCACGCTCGAGACGGCCGCCGGATCGCCGGTCGCCGGACGGCCGGTCCGACTGGATGCGGGCGGCACCACGCTCGAGACGGTGACGACGGCCGCAGACGGTTCGTTCTCTGCCACCGTCGCGGTCCCCGCCGGGGCTGCCAACGGCGACGGAACGATCGTCGCGACGTACGACGGGTCCGGATCGAACCTCGCGTCGGACACTGCGGCGGCGACCGTGACGGTCTCGACCGAGGCCCGTTCGTGGTGGGGGGTTCCCGCGTGGGTGTGGCTCGGCGTGGGGGGCGGGCTGCTGATCCTCCTTGGAGCCACCGTATTCGTATGGCGGCGACGCGGCCGGTCACCCCGCTCGAGTCAGTCAGCGTCGATCGGGGACGCCGCGACCGACACGGCGACGAACCCGGCAGCCGAGCGATCGGGCACGGAGATCGCCGACGCGGTTCTCGACCACGGACGCGATGCGCTCTCGCGTGGCCGCCCCAACAGGGCGGTCGAGTTGGCGTACACGGCCGTTCGCCACGCCCTGTCGGATCGCATCGACGCCGGCGGCGCGAGTACCGCCTTGACCCACTGGGAGTTTTACCGCCGCTGGACCGATCGCAGGGTGGACGGGGCCGATAGCGACGACGACACGGTCGACCGCGCCCTCCTTCGGACCGTGACCGAACGCTACGAACGGGCGACGTTCGACGTGACTGACGTTTCGTCAGCCGAGGCCGAGCGCGTGCTCGAGGCCGTGGGGCAGTTGTGCGATCGACGCACCGACGATGACCGCGGGGCTCGATCGGAACCGACCGATCGCGGCGGGTAGCCCCTTCTTTACGGTCGCAGCGATCACGATCGGCCCGGCTAACTTTCAGTCTCGACCGACGGTACTCGATACTGATGGCCGGCTCCAGTTCGCCGTGGCGGCTCCTCCCGAGACCGGTTCGCGAAGTGCCGGCGGACCTCGCCGCGGTCATCGCCGTGGTCGTCGCGACGAATCTGGCCGTGTTCGCGCCGATAGTGCGGGACACGTGGCTGCGAGTGCCCCTCGGACTCCTCTTCGTGCTGTTCGGGCCCGGCTATTCGTTCGTCGCGGCGCTGTTTCCCGAACGCGCGACACGGTCCGGCCGCGGCGGTGATACGACGGGTGACGGCGACGAATTCGAGGCCGATCCGGTCCGACCCCCCTCGCTGGACGGGCCGATTACCGACGCCGAGCGCGCCGTTCTCTCGGTTGCCTCGAGCGTCGCGATCGTGCCGTTGCTCGGCCTGTCGATACACTTCGCTCCAGTAGCGATCCGACTGCGATCGATCGCGGTCGTCCTAAGCGCGGTGACGGTCGCGATGGCGGCCGTCGCGACGGCGAGACGCCGATCGATCCCGCCGGAAGCGCGATTCCGACCGCCGTACCGACGGTGGGTTGCCGCGGCCCAAACTACGCTGTTCGACCCGGACTCGCGGGCCGAGACGGGGCTAGCCATTCTGGTGGCGACGACGCTCGTTCTCGCCGTCGGCGGCGTCGGCTACGCCGTTACCGCGCCGCAACACGGCGAGACGTTCACCGAGGTGGCCGTACTGACCGACACCGACGGCGAACCCACCGCCGACGTCCCCTCGTCGGCCGCGGATAACGGGACCGGGGGTGTCTTCGTCACGCTCGAGAACAACGAACGCCGGACGGTCAGCTATACCGTCGTCGCCGTGGCACAGCGGATCGAATCCGACGGCGAGCCCGGTACCACGACCGTCCTCGAGCAGACCGAATTGCGACGGTTCGAGCCGCGGCTCGCACACGGCGAGACGTGGACGCACTCACACGATATCGAGCCGACGCTGACCGGTGATACCGTCCGCGTCGCCTGGCTCGTCTACGCGGATGCGGACGTGCCCGCGACGCCAACCCTCGAGAACGCCGACTACTCGGCGCATCGGTGGGTCAACGCGTCAAGGGAGTGAGCGGGGTCGATCCGAATTACGGGCGAGCCGGACCCGTTTATTCGTCGGGGGCGACGAGCCACACGCTGACATCGCCGTTGCTGTAGATGCGGTGAGCCGCCGGATCGGCTCGCAGGCGAGCGAGGTCGGCAGCGGTGTAGTGATCGATCTCCGCTCGGCGATCCGGTGGTCGATTCCGTGCCCATTCGATGTCCGCCGTCTTCGTGACGAGGTACGTCTCGTTCTCGTAGACGTCGCCGACCGACCCGTGATCGTCGTACCCTAACCTCGTCGGCAGCTGATAGCCCTCGAGCGATCGGTGGAACTGACGGTCGTCTGGGTCCGCGCCGGTCGTGCCTTCGAAGTACCGCTGAAGCTGTTCGGACATCCGGAACGCCCGCGTGTCGATCCCGGAGTCGTGGTTCTCGTGGTGCCACTCCGCACCGGCCATCGTCGCGTGGGTTACGTGGCGGTCGTCCTCGTACGCGACCGCGCCTGCGAGCAACGCGACGACGATGACGGTCACGCAGAGGCCCCGCAGTATGGTCGTCGCACCCTGCCGTTTCCACCGATCGGCGGCGGCGTCGCGATACGATACCAGGCCGGTGATCGCCAGTCCGAGCAACAGGATCGCCCCGATCACGGTGTAGTTGTTGATCCGGACGACGTTGCGAGAGAGCATTCGCGAACCGACGAAGAACACCGCGACGCCGACTCCTGCGCCGTACTGGGTGACACAGAGTCGTTCGAGACAGTTGTCGCGTCCCCTGAGTACGCGACTGAGGATCACGGCGGCGATGCCTGCCCCGACGACGGTGTAGACGAGTACCGTCCCCCACTCCAGAACCAGAAACTCCCAGACCAGCTCCCACGCCGAGTAGCTGGTCCGTTGAGCAGTGCTCGCGTAGCTCGCGGCACCGCCGTCGATGTCGTTGGTGACCACTCGCTCGAGGAAGTGGGTAAAGTGGCTGATCGAGAGATACCACAGGATCCCCGCGATCCCGAGAACGAGCGGGTATCGAACGGGGACCGCGTACGCCCGACCGACTGCTGCGTTGGCTTCGTCCCGGCGAAGTGGGAGTCGCCGGCGGAGCGACGGTGCGGCGACGACGCCCACGTACACGACGAGCGCGAGGACGGTCACGAGCGCCGTCACCGGGTGATAGAACACGAGTGCGATACCACAGACGAACGTCACACCGACGAGTCCCGTCCGGCTCGAGCAACGGCGTCCCGACCAGCGGTGAGCGAGGGCCAGCGAGAGCGGGAGAAACGGGAGGGCGAACAGCCAGGGGAGCGTCATCAGGTGATTGGTGACGAAAACGAGCGGCGTCGCGGCCCCGAGCGTTGCGAGGCCGCCGCGCCGGCCGAAAAACGACAGCCCGAGGAGGAAACACGAGCCGACGAACAACAGGAAAAAGCAAAACGTGACGACCGGTTGTAAGACGCGTACCGGGACACCCGTAATGGTCGTCAGCGTCGTGTAGAGGACATGCGTGGCCGGATAGCCCGTTTCGGGAACGGCGCCCGTTTCGAGCACGTCTCGAACGATTCCGAAGTGGTAGAAGGCGTCGGACATCGGCGTGCCGTAGATGTAGTAGCCGCGAAACAGCGGCAGCGCGAAGAAGACGGCGTACACGCTCGCGAGCGTGCCGACACCGTAGCGCCATCCCGGACGGCCGGTGGTCACCGAACGAAAGAGTAGCGCGAGGCTCCCGACGAGTGCCAGTCCGAAGCCGACCCACGTCTGTGGCGGATAAGCGTCGTGGAGCGACGACTCGTATCCCGTGGCCGGCGGCGTCGTCAGGACGCTCCCGACGAAGCCGACCGCGGCCAGCGCAGTGACCGCTGAGACGATTTGCCACCGACGATTCATGAGTCGTCGGTCCCGTTCGCGTCACTCGCTTCGGACGGTAAGCCACTGCAGTCGTCGCACAAACGAGCGTCACCGGCGGCGATCGACGACCTCATTCCAGATAGCCCAGGTCGCTGAGGTTCTCTTCGACCGACGCGGAGAGGTCGTCGTCGCGCTCGAGGGTCGTCGTCCCGCCGTCGACCCGGTCGGCGTCGAGTCGGCGTTCGAACGCGTCCAACTGTGCGTGTCGCTCGTCGGGAACGGCATCGGCCGCTGTCGCGTCCCCTTCGCGCTCCGTCCGGTCCATCTCGTACCCGACCCGCTCACCGTCGGTCTGGATGACTTTCCAGCGGTCAGTCTGGATACCGACGTGGCCCGCCTCGAGGGAGTACCACGTCGGCGTCGACAGGTCGCGGTCGGTGACGCGTTGCAAGGGCTCGCCGACGTATTGATCGGGAACCGGGAGATCGGCGGCCGCCAACAGCGTGGGGGCGACGTCGACGTGCTGTGCGAAGTGGTCGTCGACGACGCCCGCCTCGAGTCCGGGCGCACGGACGATGATCGGGACGTTCGTCATCGACGAGTACAGCGACGCCTCGTGGAAGTCCCCGTAGCGGCCGAACTCCTCGCCGTGGTCGCCGATGATCGCGACGGCCGTGTCGTCGTCGACGACTTCGAGGAGTCGACCGAGTTGCTCGTCGACGCTCCGGATGCACGCGTCGTACGTGTCGATCACTCGCTGTTCGGGGGGCTCACCGTGGACGACCGCGTCCGATTCGTTCGGCGCGACGACGTGGTCGATGTCAGTGTCGCCGCGGACGGCGCGGAGGTGGTCGTCGTACCGGCCGTACGGGGTGTGTGCGTCCATGAAATGAATCCAGGCGAAGTAGTCGTCGTTCACCGACTGCCGCGCACGGAGCCACTCGACCGCCCTGTCGACGACGTCGGCGTCGGTCGTCGGCGGCCGGTACTCGCCGGACGAGTCGCCACCGGCGACGAGACTGTAGGCCGGTCGCAGCAGTCGCCGTTTGAGGACGTCAGAGTCGACCGCGTTCGCGACCCGCTTGCCGGCTTTGACCGCCAGCGAGTCCGCCTCGTCGAAGTCGGCGACGCCGGTCCACCGGTCGAATCCCTCGTCGTAGCCGTAATCCCGGCTCAGGAACCCGTTGTGGGCGATTCCGAACGTCGAGTGGCCGGCCGACCGGAACCGTTCGGCCACCTGCTCCCCGTATCCGCTGGGAATACCGAGGCCGTCGATTTGTCCGGCGTAGACCCCAGTGTGAATCGACTGGAATGCCCACCGCGTCCCCGGACAGTTGGCGTAGCTAAACCGGTAGCGCGTCGCGTCAGTGGCGAACGAATCGATGTTCGGCGTCGTCGGGCGGTCGTACCCGTAACAGCCGACGTGATCCGATCGAAGGCAATCGACTGACAGCAGGATACTCGATGACATACGTTTGTCTCCTCTCGAAACGTTGGGTCCGCTTCCAGCAACAATGAACGGAGAGAAAAGCGTTCTCACTGTCCGGATGCCGTGACTATCACGCAGGCGAACCCGACGGCTCGCACTCGTCGCTTCCGGGAGAGCGTTCGACGATCGCAGGGAGAGCCGACCGAGCCGTGCTTCACGGACCGCTTACCGTTCGTAACCCCGTGCGTTACCGTCCTGACGGTGGTCTAGTTTTAAGATGCGAACACTCGTTCACGGACCCATGTCCGGCACACTCTGTGTTCTCGGTCTCGACGCCGCCGACTATCGCCTCGCGAACCGATGGGAGTGTGAGAACATGCTCCTCGAGAACCACGGCGAACTCGAGTCGATCACGCACTCGTTGGACGTGCCGGCGACGCTCGAGGTGTGGCCGACGATCGCGACCGGACTGACGCCGACGGATCACGGTGTCGAACTCGACGGCGTCGGCTGGGACAACGCGACCGGCCTGAGCGCCGTCGTGCGCACAGCACAGTTGCTCCCCGAGCCGCTCCACGATCGGCTCGCCGATCTCAAGGCACAGTTTTCGGACGACGGCTATCCGCGGACCGACGAGTCGACCGTCTTCGGAGACGGAACCGTCCGCAATTGGCCCGGCGTGACGCCCTGTTACGTCTGGAAGCGCGAGGGCGAGTGGTTCGAGCGGGCGACCGACGGCGACCTGTCGGCCGACGAGTTCGTCCGTCGCTACTTCGGCACCACCGGCTCCTGTATCGGGTGGCTCGCTGGCCAGTCGCTGTCGTCCGTTCCGATCGTCGGCGTCCACGCTCACGTCCTCGATCACACCGGCCACATGTACGCGCGGCGGCCGACGGCGCTTCGCCGGATCTACGAGCAGGTCGACTCGCTGCTCGGGTGGCTCCGGTCCCGCGTGGATCGGCTCGTCGTCCTCTCCGACCACGGCATGCAGACGACGGCGACGAACGACCCCGATCCCGGCGTCCACTCCGAACGCGCGCTCATCTCCACGACGGAGCCCGGACCATTGCCGACGGACGTGCTGTCGGTTCGTGACTGGCTCGAGGACCGGATCGATGCCGGACGGCCGGAGCGGACGAACGCGACGGTCGATGCGCCGCGCGAGCATCTCGAAGATCTCGGCTATCTCTGACTGCACGGTCGCTGGTCGCGTCGACGCCCGTGACCGATCCGTCCCGCGGCCGGTTTAGCCGTCGTGATCCGTCGGCCCGATCGCGTCGAGAATCCGATCAGGACAGAGCGTTGCCAGTCGGGTCGTCGGAACGGGGCTGGCCGACGCGATGCGTCGGATCTCTCCCGGGCGTACCGCACCGGTCGCGAGTGCGAGTCCGGCGAACGCCACGGCACCGACCGGCGGCACGACGACCAGCGAGAGCGGGTCCGACTCGAGGAGCCGAGGGAGGCCGAGGATCGGTACCGCAGCGGCCAGTACGGTGCCCGCGACCCGGACGGCGCGGACGTCCGCGAGGGGGTCGAACCCGAGTCGGCGACCGTTCCAGACGTGGAGTCCGAACATCGACCCGTAGCCGATGCTCGTCGCGATCGCGGCCCCGCTCGGCCCGAGGGCTGGGATGAGAATCACGTTCAACGCGGCGTTCAGCAGCGCCGCGACGGCCGTGACGCCGATCAGGAGACGCAAGTTCTCCTGCCCCTGACTGATCGCGAAGACGGGGCGGGCGACGGCAAACCCGACCGCGCCGGGGAGCAGCAACAACAGCGGGACGACGGCCGCGTCGAACGCCGGTCCGAAGTAGAGCGTGAGCACCGGTTCGGCGAGTCCGGCGACGCCGAGGGCCAGCAACGCCGTACAGAGGACGGTGTACCGGACCGCCCGCGTACTGATCTCCGTGAGTCGGTCGTAGCGGTCGTCGACCCAGAGTTGCGACGTCGAGTGCAGGAGGGTGATCTGAATGGCGGTGGGCACGAACCAGAGGAATTCGGCGATGACGAGGGCTGCGCGGTAGTAGCCGGTCGCCGAACTCCCGACGAGCAGTCTGAGGAGGATGACGTCGACGTGGTACAGCGAGAGCAACAGGAACGACAGCGCCATCGTCGAGCCGCTGTAGATCGCGAGGCGCTTCGCCGGCACCGGCCCCGTCGACGGGCTCGCCAACGTCGAGAGATCGATCCGGCGTGAGACGAGCGCGAGCCCGATGAGGGCTGCGATTCCGGTCGAGATGACCCGACTCGTCAGGGCGGCCGTGACGCCCCCGCCGACGACGCTCACGATGACGATCATCGCCGCGAAGAGAACGCGGTCGACGATCTGGAGCGGCTCCGAGTACGACTCGAGGCCGAACCCCATGAGTGCGCTTCGTCCGAGTCGAAGGCAGGCCCGAGCGGGAACGATGAGCGCGAGAACGGCGAAGTACCGGGCGAATTCCGGACCGAGGAACGAGGCCACGTGCGGCGTCCCGGAGAGGAGGACGACGGCGGTCACCACGACGGCCGCGAGGACGAACACGAGCCGGAAGTAGAACGCGAACACGTGATCCGCCCAGTCGTCGGATCGGTCTTCGGCGATGAACTTCCGCGTCCCCTTGAACGCTCCCGCGTAGACGAACACCAGCACCCACTGCAGCGTCGAGAGCAGGAACGAGTAATCGCCGTAGCCGCCGCTTCCGAGCAGGCGCACCAGGATGGGAGTCGTGACGAGCGTCAGCGCTAACACGCCGACCTTGGAACCGAAGACGGCGCTGAACCGTCGGACGATGTTTCGGCTCATCGTCGCCACCGCGGTCGTCCGTCGGTCGTCATACTGTGTCTCGACCGGCTCCGGCCGTCGCTCGATCGGCCTCGGGCTCGACGAGGAGCCGGCGATAGCGGTCCCTGATCGTCTCGTAGGCGTAGTTGCGCTCGATGTAGTCGCGGGCGGTATCGCTCACCGCGTCCAGATCGTCACGCTCGAGGACGGCCGTTACCGTTCGCTCGATCGCGGCCGGGTCCGTGTCTCGGAGCAGGACCCCGTTCGACCCGTCGTCGACCAGGTCGGGGACGCCGCCAACCGGTGTCGCGACCGGGACCGTTCCGCAGGCCATCGCCTCGAGCAGGGCCTTCGGAACGCCCTCCGATCGCGAGGGCAAGAGCAGCGTTCGCGCGTCGTCGAGGCGTGCCGGGAGGTCGTCGTGGTCGACCCAGCCGGGACAGGTCACGTTCTCCGAGAGGCCGTGGCGGTCGACGAACGTCGCGACCTCGTCCGAGAGGTCGCCGTCGCCGATCAGTTCGATCCGAATGTCCGGCTGCGACGCGACGAGGCGGGGGAGTGCGCCGAGGATGTCGTGGATCCCTTTGACGGTCGCGAACCGCCCGACGAAGACGACATCGATCGGCCGTTCGTCGATCGGCGTTCGCTTTGCGAACTCCTCGCAGTCGACGTAATTGACGTTGGCGGCCCGTATCGTCGGCGAGAGCGGCCACTCGAGGGCCGGATGGTCCATCCCCCTCGAGAGGAGGATGACATCGTCGGCGAGCGTACACGTGACGCGTTCGACGAGGCTCACGATGCCGGCGAGTCCGCGGGCGAGCGGCCCCGTTCCGCGGCGGGCGTACACCCCCTCGGTAACGGTCCCGGTCACGAACAGCAGCGTTCGAACGCCCGCAAACGTGCACGCGAGCAGGGGGACGAGGAGCATGGTCCCGCCGATGTGGAAGAACGCGGCGTCGAGCCGATCACGCTCGTGCCAGAGCGCCGCCGCGATCCGTCCCTGATGGCCGACGTACTCGGTGACTGTCACCGGCGGGACGCTCGATTGCGGGCGCTGAACCGGGACCGGATCAACGACCGCCCGATCGATATCGATACGTTCTGGCCCGACGACAGCGATTCGGTCGACGTCGGACTCGTAGACGTCGACGAAGTTCTGTACTGCCTCGTAGGCCGCGTGTTCGCGATCCAGTTCGTCTGCGAACACGACGAGCGCTATCGAACGCGGCGGCATCTGGACCGGGCTTCCACCAACTGCGCCTTAATTCTTGACGCGCTACTCCTGATCGATATCGGAAGAGTGAGCGTCGAAATCGTAGCCGATGGAGATCGACACGTGACTGCCCGAAGCTGGCTCGGCGAATAGACAGTTCCGTTCGGCTGCGATTCGAGTTCCGTCGGCTTCCACCATCACCGTTCGTAATAGAGTCATACTCGTGCATCCATCCGAGACCAAGGGCGACTCACCGAACCCGTCGGTACGGAGACGCCCTCGTGAACTGAGGGATACGTAGCGGAGCCCCGCCGACTGGCGTAGCGTCGATCTACGAGCCGTCCGCGCGGCGTCGGCGGCGGGTAACCGACGCCTGTTCCCGCCGCCCGCCGGTACGTTTTATACCGGATCGCATCGAACGCGTCAGCCACGAATGCGGGTCCTCAACAGCCTCGCCGATCCTCGAGTGGGCGGTCCCCAGTTGCGCGCGCTCGCCGTCGCGACGGGCCTTCGCGACCGCGGCATCGAGACGGTGTTTCACCTGCCCGACGGCGACGACGCGTTCGAACGCATGGCGACGGACGCGGGATTCGAGGTCGTCCGACCGGGGCCGTCACAGATGCGGCCGCCGCCGAACGTCCGCGCGAACGCGCGCTTCGCCGCTCGCTTTCTTCCGTCCGTTTCCCGGCTCGCGTCGACGATCGAGCGCCGGGAGATCGACGTCGTCCACGCGAGCATGACCCTCGCCGTTCCGGCCGCGATCGCCGCTTGGCGGACGGCGACGCCGCTGGCGTGGTTCTTCAACGACACCGGCACGCCGTGGCCGCTCGACCGCGTCGCGGCTCGACTCGCTCGAGCCACCGCGGACGAGATCGCCCTCGCCGCGGACGCGGTCGGCGACCACTTCTTCGACGACGCGGTCCCGACGCGGACGGTGTACCCGCCGGTCGACGTCGATGCGCTCGATCCCTCATCGGTGACCGACAAGGGGAACCTCCGCGAGGAGTTGGGCGTCGCCGACGACGTTCCGATCGTCGGCACCGTCGGCAACGTCAACCCGGTCAAGGGTCACGAGTACCTGCTGCGGGCGATCGCCCGTGTCCGCGATCGGGTCGGTCCGGTCGCCGTTCCGATCGCCGGCAAACTGCTCGACTCCCGGCGGGAGTACGCGGATCGCCTCCGTCGCGTCCGGGCGCGCCTCGACCTCGAGGGAACCGTTCGGTTCCTCGGCCATCGGTCGGACGTGCCGCAACTCCTGGCCGCGTTCGACGTCTTCGTCCTTCCGTCGGTGACGGAAGCCTGCCCGATAGCCGTCTTAGAAGCCATGGCCATGGAATCGGCGATCGTCGCGACGCGGGTCGGCGGCGTGCCCGAACAGCTCGTGGACGGCACGCACGGCTGGCTCGTGCCCCCGGCCGACCCGGACGCGCTCGCGACGGCGATCCGGGAGGCGCTTGCGGCTCCCGCGGAACGGCGTCGGCGGGGCGCGGCGGCGCGACGCCGCGCGACCGCTCGGTTCTCGACCGACCGATGCGTCGAACGCCACCACGACCTGTACGAGGCGGCGCTGTCCCGGTCGACGCCGCGGCCGCTCGAACGGGTACGCGTCCGATAGGGCGGCGAACGATCGGATTGTCTCGTGAAGCCGGTCGTTACACACTGCGTATTTTTCACCGATCGCGTGGTGTGGAACGCACACATGGCGACCCCCCGACTAGCGTTCGTGCTCGGCACTCGACCGGAGATCATCAAGCTCTCCCCGCTCGTTCGTGCGTGTCTCGAGCGGGCGATCCCACACGTCGTCGTCCACACCGGGCAGCACTACTCCGAGTCGCTCGACGCCGTCTTCTTCGAGCAACTCGAGTTACCGACGCCGACGTACGACCTCGGGGTCGGGTCGGACGACCACGGCGAACAGACGGCCACGATGATCCGCGGGATCGAGTCAGTTCTCGAGGCGGAGCGGCCGGCGCACGTCGTGGTTCAGGGCGACACGAACTCCGCGCTCGCCGGCGCGATCGCGGCGAGCAAACGTGACCCCTCGCTGGCACACGTCGAGGCCGGATTGCGGAGCTTCGACCGGGAGATGCCCGAGGAGATCAACCGCGTGTTGGTCGACCACGCGGCCGATCACTGCTTCGCGCCGACCGAGGAGTCCGCCCGACTGCTCGCGGCGGAGGGGATCGACGGCGACCGCGTTCGCGTCACCGGAAACACCATCGTCGACGCGGTCTCCCAGCACCGCGACCTTGCGACGGAGAAGAGCGACGTGCTCGCGGAACACGACCTCGAGCCCGGCGCGTTCTACCTGCTGACCGCCCACCGGGCGGAGAACGTCGACGATCCAGAGCGCTTCGCGGGGATTCTCGAGGGCGTCGGCGCGTTCGCGACCCGGACCGACCGCGAGGTGGTCTATCCGATCCATCCGCGGGCCCGGGAGACGCTCGCGGCGTTCGAGTTGTCCGTTCCGGAGCCGATTCGGCTCGTCGATCCGCTCGACTTCCTCGACTTCCTGACCCTCGAGCGCCACGCGCGTCTCGCGGTCACCGATTCCGGCGGGGTTCAGGAGGAAGCGTGTATTCTCGGGACACCGTGTGTCACGGTTCGGGACAGCACGGAGCGGCCGGAGACGGTCGATATCGGTGCGAACCGGCTTGTCGGGACCGAGCCGTCGGCCATCGTCGCGGGAGCCGAAGCGATGGTCGATCGTCCCGGGACGTGGTCGAACCCGTTCGGAGACGGCGACGCTGCCGACCGGATTTTGGACGCCTTACTGTAGGGTATCGATACGCTTCGGCCGACAACTGTCATAAGATAATTACCACCGTTCGTGGAGCGTGGATGCATGGCATCAGTGCTCGTTACCGGCGGACTGGGAGCGATCGGTGCACCGTTGACCGAGGTACTCGAACGACGCGGCCACGACGTCTGGGTCGCCGACCGCCCGTGGAACGAACGCGACCGGTACTACCGCTGTGACGTCAGCGAGTACCGACAGCTCGAGCGGGTCTTCGCGGACCGCGAGTTCGACTACGTCTATCACCTCGGCGCGGAGTTCGGCCGCCGGAACGGCGAGGACTTCTACGAGACGATGTGGCAGTCGAACGCCGTCGGCACGAAGAACGTGTGCCGGCTGCAGGCCGAGCACGACTTCCGACTGATCTTCGCTTCGAGCAGCGAGGTGTACGGCGATTACGACGGCGTGATGGAGGAGTCCGTCCCGCTCGAGGAGGGACCGCGGCAGTTGAACGATTACGCGATCTCGAAGTGGGTCAACGAACAGCAGATCATGAACGCGGCCGACCGACACGGGACCGAGTCCGTGCGGGTCCGCTTTTTCAACACGTACGGGCCGGGCGAGCGCTACAGCGAGTACCGGAGCGTCGTCTGCAAGTTCTGCTATCGGGCGTTACACGACCTGCCGTACCACGTCTACGAGGACCATCACCGCTCGTTTACCTACATCGACGACACCGTGCGCACGCTCGCGAACGTCGTCGACTCGTTCCACCCCGGCGAGGTGTACAACATCGCCGGCGAGGAGTATTACGACATCAAGGCCCTCTCGGACATGGTGCTCGGCTATCTGGGCAAAGACGACGCGCAGGTCGAATACCGAGGGACCGAGGACCACAACACCCTCAACAAGAAGGCCAGCGTCGAGAAGGCCACCCGCGACCTCGACCACGAACAGCGCGTCTCCCTCGAGGAGGGTATCCCGCGAACGATCGACTGGATGCGCGACTACTATGACCTCGAGTGACCCGCGACGCGACGGTGCGGTGGACTCGGCGCGGTCCGGCGACGACGGGTGCGAGCCGGCCGGGACTCGCGACGGTCCCGGTCCCGGCGAGCCCGAGGCCCCGGCTCTCGAGCCGATCGAGAAGGTGGTCGTCGTCGGCACCGGCTTCGTCGGCCTGCCGCTGGCGCTGTTGCTCGCCGACCGCGGCAAGCGGGTCGTCGGCGTCGACATCGACAGCAACCTGGTCCGGGCGATCAACGAGGGGACCTTGCACGTCGACGAGGCCGAACTGCAGGCGCTGCTGGAGTCCGACGCCGTCGAGCGCAATCTCGAGGCACGGACCGAGCCGACCGACGGCGACGCGTTCGTCGTCTCGGTCCCGACGCCGCTGACCGAGCCGACCAAGAGCCCGGACCTCTCCGCGCTCGAGGCCGCCCTCGACTCCATTCGGCCGCACCTCGAGCCGGGCGACCTCGTGAACGTGGAGTCGACGGTGCCGCCGCTGACCTGCGCGGAGACGGTCGTCCCCGCGCTCGAGGCGGCCGGGCTCGAGCCGGGCGCGGAGATCCAACTCGCCCACTCGCCGGAGCGAATCCTCCCCGGCGACGTGTTCGCGGAACTCGTCACCAACGACCGTATCATCGGCGGGATCGACGAGCGGAGCCGTCGCCGAGCCGCCGCGCTCTACGAGCCCTTCCTCGAGGGGCGCGTCTACTACACCGACCTCCTGTCGGCCGAACTCTGCAAACTCGTCGAGAACACGTACCGGGACGTCAACGTCGCGCTGGCCAACGAGTTCGCGCTGATCGGCGAGGAGCTCGACGTCGATATGAGCGAGGTGATCGACCTCGCGAACTACCACCCGCGCGTCGACATCCTGCAGCCGGGGATCGGGGTCGGGGGGCACTGCCTGCCGATCGACCCGTGGTTCTTGAACGAAGTCGATCCGGAGCACACGAACCTGATCACGACCGCCCGCCGGATCAACGACAAGATGCCCGCCGTCGCCGCGCGGAAGGTCCGCCGGACGCTGGCCCCGCTCGCGGACCCGACGGTCGTCGCGCTCGGAGCCGCGTACAAACCGAACGTCGACGACCGCCGAAACAGCCCCGCGGAGCGGATCGTCGCCGACCTGCGGGCGGACGGCTACCGCGTCCGCCACTACGACCGCCACGTCGACGCGTTGGCCTACGACGAGTTGCGGGCGGTCCTCGAGCGCGAGTCGCCGGACGTCGTCGTCCAGTTCGTCCCCCACGAGGAAACGGTGGCGGCCCTCGCGGAGCACCGAGCGTGGCTCGACGACGCGGGCATCGAACTGCTCCAGTTCGGCGTCGGGAACCCGATCGAACCGTGACCGGGGACGCCACGACAGCACCGTCGCCGTCGTCGGAGCGGCGTTCGGTGCGCGATCCGACGGTACGGAGCGGCGACGACCCGTCCGTCCTGGTCGTCTCGCAACTGTTTCCGCCGGAGTCGATGGCCGGTGCACATCGGTGGGCACAACTCCTTCGGAACGCACCCGACCACCTCGACGCGCGCGTGGTTTGCCCACAGCCGTCCGTTCCCGTCGGGGAGTTCGAGCGACGATACAGCCCGTGGTCGAACGAGCGGATCGACGGCGTTCCGGTCACGCGGCTGTTCACGTATCAGCCCGTCGAGGATCGGACCGACCTCGAGCGCATCCTGAACCACGGGATCTTCGCAGTCCTCGCGACGCTGTACGTGCTCGTTCACGGTCGAAAGTACGACTGCGTCGTCGTCCAGATCGGCCCGCACACGACGCTCCTGCCCGGCCTCGCGGCGCTGGTGACCGGACGCGGCCTCGTCGTCGACGTCTACGACCGCTGGCTCGACAACGCGGTCGATTTCGGCTTCACTACCGAGGGATCGCTCGCCTACCGACTGCTCCGGTGGCTGGAACGGGTCGCCCTCGAGCGCTGTGACCGGCTGGTCGCGCTCACCCCGACGATGGCGGCCCACTACAGGGAGACGTACGACCTCGACGACGGCAAGATCGAGACGATCCCGTTCGGCGTCGACGACGACCTGTTCGATCCCGCGGTCGCGAGCGAGGATCGGCCCCGAATCATCTACACCGGCAAGCTGGGCGAGGGGCAGGCCTTCGAGCCGTTCCTGCGGGGCTTCCGACGCGCCGATATCGACGCCGACCTCGTCATCTACGGCTTCGGCGAGCGCCGGGCCGAACTCGAGGCGCTGGCTGCCGACCTCGGCATCGACGACCGCGTTCGGATCAACGGCCCGGTTCCCCGCGAGGAGGTCCCGGGGCTGGTGGCGTCGTCGGCGATCAGCCTGGTGCCCCTCGAGACGGACCGTACTCTCGAGTACGCGCGGCCGACGAAGTTCCTCGAGACGATGGCACTGGGCACGCCCTACGTCGCCAGCGCCGTCGCGGAGATCGAGGCCGTCACCGCGGACGCCGGGGCCGGACTCGCCGTCGAGAACGAGCCGGACGCCGTCGCGGCGGCGCTGCGGGACCTTGCCACCGATCCGGAGCGGCGGCGGGCGATGGGCCGGCGCGGCGTCGCGTTCGTCGACCGGGAACACCGCTGGGACGAACTGGGCGACCGGGTCGGCGACCTCCTCTCGGGGGTCGCTCGAGAACGCAGGACCGCCGGCTCCGGGCTCCGTACCCGGCTCGGGCGACTCGCGGCGGCCGTCGGCCGCCGGCTGTAGTCGTCGCTTTTCGGTCGCGCCGTATCGAACGGAGAGACACCGCGTACAGCCGTGCGGGCGGCGAGCGGTCGCCGGCCGTCGAGTGCGTCGCCGAACGCGACCGGCTACTCGCCGCTGCGGCTGGCGACGACGGCGAGCGTGCTCTTGCCGACCCGGTCCGGAAGGATGCGCTCGCACAGCCAGCCGGCGATCTGGAGCGGGTCCTCGAGCGTGGGTCGACAGTCGCCGACGTACGTGATCTCGACCGGTTCGAACCCGTATCGCTCGAGGAGTTGGCGCAGTGTCGTCGCGTCGAACCAGCACGTATGGCCCGTGTTGACGAACGCCTGATCCAGGAGGCGAAGCGCGGTCCAGTGGACCGCCATCGCGTTCGGCGTCGTGACGACGAGTTTGCCGCCGTCGGCCAGGTGCTCGTCGACCGACGTCAGGAGCCCGTCGAAGTCGACGAGATGCTCGATCAGTTCGCCGATGACGATCACGTCGAACGTCTCACCGAGCGCGAGGTCCTGTGCGTCACCGGCGGTGACGTCGTAGCCCGCGTCCGCGAGCGCGGCGAGTTCGTCCTCGAGGACGTCGACGCCGAGCGCGTCGTCGGCCGCCCGGACGACGAGGTCGTGAAGCCACGTCTCGTCGTGTCGTTTGGCGGAATCGTGTGCGACACACCCGATGTCGAGGACGGTCTCGTCCCTGACGTGGGGCTCGATACAGCGTTCGAATGTCCGTTCGACGTTGCGTTTCCGGGTTTCGTTCGCTCTCATGGTCGCTAAACTCGTCAGTCGTGCAGTCGCGTTGCCATCGGGGCCACGCGTCCGGTCGCACGGCGGCGTCATCGCAGCCACGCGACCACGATGATGCGCGTCAGACCGATCGCGAACCCCAGTTTCGGCTTCTTGCTGTCGCCGTCCTTTCGATCCTCGATCTCGACCGGGATCTCCTCGAGTCGGAGGCCGTTCTTCCGGGCCTCGATGATCAACTCCGGCGCGTTGAATCGCTCCTCGGTGAGGGTGAGTTCCTCGAGCATCGGCCCCCGAATCGCTCGATAGCCGTTCGTACAGTCGGTGATGTCGGTGACCATCAGGACGTTGATCAGGCCGGTGAAGAACCGGATGCCGGTCCGGCGGACGACGCCGTTGCCGGACCGATCGACGCCGAGGTACCGCGACCCCATCACGTAGTCGGCCTCGTCCTCGACGATCGGTTCGACGAGTCGGTCCAACTCCGACGACGGATGCTGCCCGTCGCCGTCCGCCGTGACGACGATCGCCGCCTCGTGTTCGAGCGCGATCTCGAACCCGGTCTTCAGGGCACCCCCCTGTCCCTGATTGATCGGGTGCTCGACGACCATTGCGCCGCTCGAGGCTGCCCGCGCCGCGGTCCCGTCGGTCGAGCCGTCGGAGACGACCAGCGGCTGGACGTCGTAGCCGCGGACCGACTCCGGGAGCGACGAGACGACGGTGCCGATGGTATCGCTCTCGTTGTACGCGGGAATCACGACGAACACCGTCTCCGCGCCGCCGTCCATCCGCGGGGCCCGGTCGACGGAGAGCGATCGGGTCAGTGCCGCGACTTCGTCGCGGGCCGCTCTGGCGATGCTCAAGGCGTACAGGACGACGCCGAGCAGGACCAGCGTCGCGAGCAGCGACACGACGACGTAGCGCCGTTCGATCTCGAGAGCGGTCCCGACGAGGTCGAACGCCTCCGGAACGAACACGAGCGACGCGACGCCGCTCGCGAGCGCGATCGCGATGGCGAGGTCGCGTCGCTCGAACCGTCGCCGGTAGCGGTCGAACCCCCAGTAGAGGATGGCGACCGTGAGCGCGAGCAACGCGACGTCGAGCGGGTCGGGCGACGGCGGACTCATGCGTTCCGTTCGACGAGTCGCCGGATCGTGTCGTCGACCGTGTGCGTGGGGTCCCAGCCGAGGCGGTCGTGTGTCCGCGTCGTCTCGACCGGGAAGGCGTCGACGAGCGTCTCGTCGCTGCGGGGGTTGTCGACGAGTTCGGTCGAGACGTCGATCCCCGCGATGTCGGCGACGCAGTCGCTGACGATCTCGGCGAGAGCCATCACGCTGGGGTCCTCGTCGCTGGCGATCGTGAACGACTCGGCACCGGTCTTCCCCTCCGCCAGCCGATCGACGAGCACGTCGGCGCTGCGGAGATACGCGCGTGCCACGTCCTTGACGTGGACGAAGTTCCGCGATTGCGTCCCCGGTTCGTAGACGGGCAGCGGTTCGGCCGCGAGCGCCCGCTCGACGAAGAAGTTGAGCACCGCTCCCTTCGTGATGACCTGCCCGTCGATCGTGTGATCGCCGTACAGGTTCGACTTGAGGAACAGGTGCGCCGGGAACGAGTCGGTGGCGAGGGCATCGATGAGCCGCTCGCCGACGAGCTTGGTCCGCCCGTACCAGTTCAGGGGCGCTCGCGGCTGATCGGCCGTGATCGGGAACTCCTGAGGGTTGCCGACGACCGCCATGCTCGCGGGGAATATCAGGGCTGCGCCGCGTTGTCGACAGAACCGCGCGACGTGGCCCGTTCCGGTCACGTTGATCTCGTAGGCCAGTTCCGGATTCGCGTCGCAGTCCTCGACGCCGCTGATCGCGGCGAGGTGCATCACGATGTCGGCTCCCTCGAGCGCCTCCCACAGCCGGTCGCGGTTCCGAACGTCGACGTACTCGACGGTGACGTCGCCGATCCGGCGCAGCGACCCGCGGTAGAAGTCGTCGATCGCCGTGATCGACCACGCCGGGCGTTCGGACTGGAGGAGCGCGACGACGCGGCTCCCGATGTAGCCCGCCGCGCCGGTGACTGCGACGCGGACCTGCCGTGACTCGTCGCCGGTCGAGACGGCGTCCGACCGGTCCTCACCGGCGGCCATCGACGTTCACCTCCCGCGACGACGAGTTCGATCGCAACGCGTCCAGCGCGCCGCCGGCGTCACGCTGTCGCGCGAATCGGTCGGCGAGTTCGCGAACGCCCGCCCGCAGCGTCCACGACGGTTCGAACCCCGTCTCCGACAGGCGGTCGAACTCGACGTGGTAGGACGGCCCCGGCCGTTCGTCCTCGAGATAGACGATCTCGAGGTCGCGGCCGAGTTCCTCCCTGACGACGCGAGCGACGTCCTCGATGCGGTAGTTCTGTTCGGTGCGGCCGACGTTGTACACGTCTTGCGGCCACCGGTCGGGCGAGACCGCCGCGTGTTCGTACGCTCGCGCGGCGTCCTGCACGTGGATGAACGGCCGCCAGTTCCTGCCGTCGCCGTACACCGTCAGCGGCCGGCCGGTCAGCCCCCGGAAGACGAAGTGGTTGACGACGAGGTTGAACCGGATGCCGGGCGCGTAGCCGTAGTTGGTGCTCATTCGGAGCGACGTGGCCGTGAAGTCGCCGGCGGACGCCGCCTCGCGAACCACCCGTTCGGCCTCGACTTTCGCCTCGGCGTACGGATTGCGGGGTGCCGGCGACGTCGTCTCGTCGATGTGCGTGTCCGCGACACGGCCGTAACTGTTACACGAGGAGGCGTAGACGACCGAGTCGACCCCGAGTTCGTCCGCCGCAGTCACGACGGTTTCGGTGCCGCCGACGATGACGGCGCGCGTTTCCTCGGGGCGGTCGTGCGTGCTCTCGGCCCCGGTGATCGATGCGAGGTGGATCACGCGGTCGACGCCGCGCATCGCGCTTTCGACGGCATCGTAGTCCCTGATGTCCCCCTGTCGGAACTCGAGACCGTCCCCGACGACGCCAAGCAGCGCCCGCGGTGAGCCGGCCGCGAGCGAATCGAGGACCACGACCTCGGTGACCGCCTCGTTCTTCCGGAGGCGACGAACGAGCGCGCTTCCGATGTAGCCACAGCCGCCAGTGACCAGAATCCGCACGGATCAGCCCTCGCTCAAAACGTCGGGGAGGAAGCGGTCCTCGTGTGCGACGATGACGTCTTCGTGCTCGAGCAGCGTCTCGAGAATCGAGCGAACGCTCGCTTCGAACGATGTCGACTGGCCGCCGATCAGCGCCTCGTAGCGATCGTTCTCGATCTCCATCGCGTGGGTCTCGTCCTCCGACCGCGGGTTCTCGACGTGCTCGACCTCGACGCCCAGCCCGAACTCGTTCGCCACGTCGGCGACGGTCTCGGCGATTTCGACGATGCTGATCGCCCGCGCGACCTGATTGTAGACGGTGTGGTCCGCGGGCCGCTCGCTCGGGTCGGCGAGCGCGAGTCGCGTCAGTCCCTCGACGGCGTCCTCGAGCGCGATGAAGGGCTTGCGCTGCTCACCGCGCCCGTAGACGGTGATCGGATAGCCGGCCACGGCCTGCGCGCAGAACCGGTGGACGACGACGCCGAAGTAGTAGTCGAAATCGAACCGCGTCCCGAGCCTGGGATCGGCGGCCGTCTCGGCGGTCTCGGTGCCGTGGGTGATCGCCGTCCGAACGTCCGACACCGGGATGTCGAACTGGTCGTGTGCCAGCCGCATGTTCGCGGCGTCGTGGCACTTCGTCAGGTGATACCAGCTCCCGGCCATCGCCGGAAACGGGACGTCGTCGCGCTCGCCGCGGTGCTCCATCGTCGCCCCGCCTTCGGGGATGGGGAACGCGGGCGCGCCGTAGACTCCGGTCGTCGTCGTCTCGATGAAGTGCGTCTCCTTGAGTCCGTGCTCCCCCAGCGACCAGAGGAGGTTCCGCGTCGCCTGGAGGTTGTTGTGCTGGGTGAAGTTCGCCCGATCGCGGCTGAGTTGGGAGTACGGTGCCGACGGTTGGGCCGCCGTATGGACGATCGTCTCGGGTTCGTGGATTCGAATCAGCCGGTCGACGAACTCCCCGTCGGTGAGGTCTCCCTCGACGAACGACAGGGACCGGCCGTCGTGGACCTCGTTGGCCGCCTCGAGTCGCTCCGCCATCGGGTGGACGGGCGTCGCGCTCGTCGATCCGACGGTTTCGACCCAGTCCCGTCGCGCGAAGTTGTCGACGAGAACGACCTGCTCGTCGGTTCGGGATGCGATACGAACCGCCGTCGGCCAGCCGATATATCCGTCTCCACCGGTGAGCAGCATTGACATGATGCTACCAGATAGTGATCCGAACGATAGCAAAAAATGTATCCATTGGAAAGTTCCGATGACACTCACAGAGCCGTTGTTTAATCATCGCCTTAGAAATCTTCGTTATTCGAAACCAATAGTATAAGATCTAGTAGATCAAATTTATTGCTGGCGGCGTCACAACACGGGTCGTATGGCCGAGACAGGCGATTCCGACGAGCCGTCAGAGGCGTGTGATCGATGCGACGACGCGATCGACGACGAACTGATCGACGATATCGACGACGGTGCGGGCTGTGTCGAGATCTGGCGACACCTCAGCGAGGGCCGCGACGAGGAGTGAGCCCCGGCCGACCGGGTCCGCGCCGCGGTGTTGCAGCGGACGGTGACGACCAGTAGCTTCAACACCGTTCCGGTGGTTCGTGACGAAGGCATGCGCCCGACACGAGTCCTCTGGAGTCGGCTCTCCCTCGCGGGGTTCCTGGCCGCGTTCGCGGTCGTCATCGATCGCCCGCTTCCCCTGGCGGGGGCGGTACTGGTCGGCGCATGGGTCCTCGCGTCGCAGTACTCGTTTCTCGCCGCGCTCGAGCGAACGATCCGCCGGCTCTCGATCACTCGCGGGCTCCCGTCCGCGACCGTTCGCGCCGGCGAGTCGACGACGATACCGATCGATGCAACGCTCGCGGACCCGACCCCGCTCTCCCTCGAGATAGACGCCGGGCTGCCGACCGCGGCGAGGGCCGATCGCGACGCGGCGACCCTGACGCTCGAGTCGGATGCGACGGCCGCGGCGGCGACCGTGTCGGTCACGTGGCCGGTCGTCGGTCGGCACCGCTTCGACGCCGCTCGAGTGACCGCGACCGACGGGCGGTTCGTCGAGACGGTCGCGACGGGCGAGCGACCGACAGTTTCGGTCGAGTCGCGAGGCCCCCGGCGGCTACACGTCGGGGAGGGCGGCGATCGGCTCGCGAGCCCGTACGGCGCGCACGCGCTGCGCCGGTCGGGTCGCGGGATCGAGCCGGCCGAGATACGGGAACACGTCCCCGGGGACGCGGCCAAGCGGATCGACTGGAAGGCGACCGCGCGGTTCGCGACGCCCCACGTCCGTGAGTACGAGACGGAGACGACCCGCCGGACCCTCCTCGTGGTCGATCACGGTCGCTCCCTCTCGACCGGCCCGCCGGCGGCGACGAAACTCGAGTACCTCCGTGAGGTGATGCTTGCGACGGCCGACCGCGCCCGGGAACTCGACGATCCACTCGGGCTCGTCGCCGTCGACGACGGCGGCGTGACGAGCCGTCTCGAGCCGGCCGCGACGGTCGGAACCTACGCGGCGGTTCGCCGGGAACTCCTCGCCGTCGAGCCGACGCCGTCGGACCCGACCGCTCGGTGCGCCGCCGAGCAACACGCTCGACCACCGACGCAAGCGGCCGACGGTGGCCGTGCCGAACGCGGACGAGCGTCCGGCTCGCCCGTCGAACCCGCCTCGTCGATCCACGAGCGGCCGACACGGGCGACGGCTCGCCGCTCGGTTCGCGATCTCGAGGGCGATGCCGATCCCTTCGCCGAGACGCTCCGTCCGTTCTACGCCGCTTCCCAGCGGTACCGTCGGCTCGCTCGGGACCGAGTGCTCTTCGACGCCGTGGAGACGGCGCTGGCGGCGACCTCGTCCACGTCGTGGGTGGTCATCTTCACCGACGACGCCGACCCGGCCGCGCTTCGCGAGACGGTGTCGATGGCCCGCGCGAACGACGCCGCCGTGACCGTCTTTCTCGCCCCGACAGTACTCTACGAGCCCGGCGGTCTGGCCGACGTCGAGCGGGCGACCGACCGCTACCGCGAGTTCGAGGCGCTCCGCCGCGACCTCGCACGGCTCGACCGGGTTCGCGCGTTCGAAGTCGGTCCCGGCGATCGACTCGCGACCGTTCTCGAGGCGGGGCGCGAACGGGGTGATCGACGGTGAGCGATCGACACCCCGCGGCCGCCGAGACCGGCGCTGACGACGCGCGCGGATCAGGTCGGACCGCACGCACCGTCGTCGCCGGCCGGGTGCCGGACCGCGCCGTCCCGCGGCTCCTGGCGCTTGCGGCGCTCGTCGCGGCGTTTACGTACGCAGCTGGCCGACCGGGTACAATCGCCGGCATCGCGACCGCCGCCGTCTGGTACGCGCTCGAGACGCCGTCCGCGATCGGTGTCGGGCACGTCGCGCTCGTCGGACTCGTTCCGGCCGGATTCGATCCGTTTTCGGTCGCGCTCGTCGAGGCCGGATTCGTCGCGCTCGTGCTCGCTTCGGCCCCGCGAACGGCGAGGGACGCTCGGCTCGGCCACGCCGCGACCGTGCTGGTGAGCGCCGGCGGTCTCGGGGGACTCGCCTGGGCCGTTCTGGGTCCGGCGGGACGGCCGCTCTGGATGGCCGCCGTCGCGTCGCTCGCTGCGCTTGCCGGCGGCGTGTACGGCCTGCATCGATACGGACTCGTCTTCGTCCTCGACCGGGCGGGACGCGACCGTCCCGATGCCGGTCCGAGACCGGACGAGTCGACCGCCGACCCATCGACCGCGGCGACGGAGCGCGTCGGTTCGTCGCCGCCGGACCCGGACTCGACAGCCGACGCCGATACTTACCGATGACCCGGAACACTGCCGACACAGAGCGGACCGATTCACGACCATCGCGGAGCGACGACGCTGCGAGGGCGTCGTCCGCCCGGACCGAGGCGGCAGCCAGAGCGGAGCGACTGGCCGAAGAGAACGCCCGCCTCCGGGCGGAGTACGCACGCGCGATGCGGGGGACCTACCGCCGCACCGCGCGATTGCTCGCCGTCGTCGGCGCGGTCGCCGTCCTCGGCGGCGGCCTGTTTCACCACGGCCGAAGCGTCCTGTTCGCCCTCGGCGCGACGGGTCTGTTCGGCGCGATTCTCACTTACTATCTCACCCCGGGCCGGTTCGTCGCCGCCACCGTCGGTGACTGCGTCTCCGCCGCCGCCGCGGCGAACGCACAGGCCCTGGTCGACGACCTCGCGCTCGAGGACGACCGCCGCTATCTCCCCGGCACCGATCCGTCGTCGGTCCGCCTGTTCGTCCCACAGCGGGCCGACAGCGCCCCTCCGGCGGACGCCGCTGGTCCCCTCGTTACGCGGCCGGGGGAACGCGGACTCGTCCTCGAGCCGACCGGCGGGCGACTCCTCGCGGCGTTCGAGCGAACCCTCGACGGGCCGCTGCCGGCCGACCCGACGGCCGCGGCGACGCGACTCGCCGACGGCCTCGTCGAACAGTTCGAACTCGCGACCGATGCCGATCCGGCGGTCGATCCCGACGACGGGCGCGCGACCGTGGTCGTCCGCTCGGCCGTATTCGGCGATGTCGACCGGTTCGACCATCCCGTCGCCTCCTTTCTCGCCGTCGGGTTCGCCGACGCCCTCGATCGCCCGGTCGAACTCGAGGTCGAGTCGGGCGAGGACCGACCCGAGTGGCTGATCACCTGTCGCTGGGAGCCGGCGTGACGTTCCCCGTGACTCCGACCGCCCGCATCGGCGTCACTCCGCCGGCGACGCACCGTCGCCGCCGCTCGTCGCCTCCTGCTCGATCGCGACCTCGGTCCCCGGAACGTCGACGGACTCGATGACGTCCGCGATCACGTCAGCCGCGGCGACGTCGCTCAGCCCGGCATCGGTCGTCAACACGAGACGATGGGCCAGAATCGGTTCGGCCAGCGCCTTCACGTCGTCCGGGATGACGTACTCGCGACCGCGGATCGCGGCGCGTGCCTTGACTCCGTTGAGGGACGCGAGCGTCGCGCGCGGCGACGCTCCGTGAGCGACGTCGGGGTGTGACCGCGTCGCCCCGACGAGATCGACGAGATACTGCTTGACCGGGCGGGCGACGTGAACGTCGTCGGCGCGCTCCCGCGCTGTAAGTATCTCCTCGCGGTCGACCACCTGCTCGACCGCCGTCGGCCCGAGCATCGGCTCGCCGTCGAAGCGGTCGACGAGGTTCAGTTCGGCGTCCTCGTCGGGGAGGTCGATCCGGTGTTTGAACTGGAAGCGGTCGCGCTGGGCCTCCGGGAGCTCGAAGACCCCCTCCATCTCGATCGGGTTCTGCGTCGCGATGACCATGAACGGCCGCGGCAACGCGAGGGTCTCGCCGCCGATAGTGACGTGGCGCTCCTGCATGGCCTCGAGCAGGGCGCTCTGGGTCTTCGGCGTCGCACGGTTGATCTCGTCGGCGACGACGACGTTGGCGAAGACCGGGCCTCGCTGGAGCTCGAACGCCTCTCCGCTCTCCCGGTAGATCTCCGTGCCGGTGATGTCCGCCGGCAGGATGTCGGGTGTCATCTGGACGCGGTTGTACTCGAGGCCGCTCGCGCGGGCGAAGAGGTTCGCGAGCGTCGTCTTCGCCACGCCGGGGACCCCCTCGAGCAGGAGGTGGCCGCGCGTCAGCAGCGCGATGGTGAGCAGTTCGACCGCGTCGTCGTTGCCGATGAGGACGCGACCGATCTCCGCACGTAACGCGTTGTAGATCGCGTCCGGGTCCCCGCTGTCTGTACGACTGTCGTCGGCTCTCGGATCGTTCTCGGTCATTGGTCGATCGGTGTCCGGTCCGTCGGGTCGTGTCGGTCGCGTTCGGTTCTCCTTCCGCCGCGCGACTCGAGCCCGTTCAGTCGACGGTATCGCGGTCATCGTCGTCCCGACGGATACGGTTACCGTCCCCTCTCACGCGCTGGACCCGGTCGTCGCCCCGCTCGAGACGCCGTCGCACGATCGCGTCCCGCTCCGCGTCGGACGGGTGGGGCATCGAGGACGACGGCTGCCCCGACTGACCCATTCCCTCGCCCGGGTCGGCGCGTCGGGTGCGGTCGCCGAACAGCAGTCGCCGGGCGCGCGCCCCGATCGACCGAGCGCGTTGCCCGGATGCCGCCGCGATCGCGACGACGCCGCCGACGCCGAGCAGCACCTGGAGCGGTCGGGCGTCGCGTATCGTCAGGACCGCCGCGGTCAGCGGCGGGAGGTCGGCGGCGTGCGAGACATCCAGCAGGACGCGGTCGGAATCGGCGTACAGCTCCCGAACGAACCGACCGTTGTCCGGTCGGTCGAGCATCGCATTGATCACGAGGCTGGGATCGCCGACCGCGACGACCCGTCCCCGACCGACGTTCTCCACGGTCGCGACCGGATGCGTGCCGAGTTGGTCGCCGGGCTCGAGCCGATCGTCCTCGGGTGTCAGATAGGCGAGATCGCTCGTCGTTGCGAGCACCGTCGCGTTCTCCGTTCCCGGTTCGATCGCCGTCGCGTAGTTGAGCGTCAACCGGTCGACCCCGTCGGTCAGCGAGTGGTTCTCGACGCCGGTCGCGACCGGCATCGCCGGCCCGCCGTCGTTCTCGTACTCGTCGCGTAGCAGGCGGCCGTCCGCGCGGGCCGTCGCACCGACGTCGGCCAGTAGCTCGTTCCCGTTCTCGCCGACGCTCTCGAAGACGACGAGCGTCCCGCCGTTCTCGACGAACGTCCTGATCCGCGCGGCGTCCGTGTCGGTGTAGGGGCTCGCCGGTGCGACGACGAACGCGACCGTTCCGTCGGCGGCGGAGGCGTCGGAAAACGCCCCGTACCTCGTCGAATCCCGGACGAGTTCGCTCTCGACGCCGGGCTCTGTCTCGATCTCGTTGCGGAGGTCGGTCGCGCCGTCCCAGGTGGGGTTGTGTGGGCTGAACGCCGTCGTGGATGTCGCCGCGACGACAACCAGTGCGACGACGGTCACCAGCGTGAGCGCGAACAGAAGGACGCGGGGCCAGACGAGGTCACCGTCGTCGACCATGCCGGCGTCCCATCTCACGGGACCACCTCCGGTGGCAGCACCGCGAGAAGTCGGCGGGCGACGAGCGAGGCGAACCCGACGAGCCCGAGTGCCGTGAGCCACCGCAGCCGCGACCGCCACGTCGGCGTCGCGTTGCCCGGTGCGGTGAGTTCGGTGACGACGAGCAACCCGATCAGCGAACAGGTGAAGAACAGTTCGGCGGAGAGCGAACCGAATACAGACAAGAGGAGTACCGTCGCTACCATCCAGGCGAGCTGTCCACGGACGAACCGCATCCGACGCGGGGTCGCCATTCGGCGTCCCTTCGTCCTCGAGAGCTCTAACTATATGGTATGTACCGAGCAGTAGGGGGAAACTATTCCCAGCGGGTGCGACGCTGTCCGGGGTCCGAACGGGTGCGATTGCGACGTTGCCCGGTGCCCCAACGGGCGCGATATCTCCCGACGTGGTTTCGTACTATGGCCCTCCTCGCATACTAACCCTGAGAGAATCACGGATACTAACTCGGTAATACTAGATGAAACGCCACATCCGTTTCCGGACGGCTCGCTGATGAACGGCGTTGATCGATCGGACCGACTAGGTATTACGATCATACGTCTGTAAGAGATGTGTGGATAGTCGTCCGTCAAGGTTGCCTCGAGACCGGTCCGCGGGACTCGTCGGAACTTCCTCGTACCGATGAGGGGATCGAAAGTCAGTAGTGGGGTTTCGCCGATACTATATGAGATCTGATTGTTATATAGAAATAAGATTTGTAATATACTTCTGCTGTCGGCTTTCTCTCGCTATCGATTTCCGTTCGGTTCCGTCCCGGCGTTGGTGGCGACCACACCGGAACCGCGTATTTTGACCGCTAAAAAGCGTTTTCGGGATACTTTCGTCTCGAGAGCGAACGGAGCGAGGCGATACGACTGATCGGTTCGATCAACTTCGATCTGCTGAATCACAGCTCTATTGTAGCACTAACAGATATCATTCTATTCTGTCATTCCTGTCGAAAGCCGGCCCTTCGAATCGGCAGTGGCCCGTCACCCTCGGTCGCCACGACGGCGACACTGCCGACCGCGAGGCGAGCGTCGGCCTCCGCGACGTGATCGCACACTTCCCCGTGGTGTCCTGCGAGCCGACTCGAGCGGACCCGAAAACGATACGGCCCCCTTCTCCCTAGGGCAACCAATGAGCACCCTGTCGGGGAACTGGCGAGAGGCCATCGACGACGTGGACGCGGCGCTGATCGACGGCTATCAGAGCGGCTTCCCGGTCGATGAACGTCCGTTTCGCCGCGTCGCTGCCGACCTCGGAATCGACGAAGCGGCGGCAGTCGACCGCGTCCGCACCCTGCGGGAGACCGGCATCGCCCGTCGGTTCGGTGCGGTCCTCAACCCGCCCGTGATCGGTTCGTCGACGCTCGCGGCGGTCCAGGCCCCCGCGGACCGCTTCGACGAGATCGCGACGATCGTCAACGACTACCGGCAGGTCAACCACAACTACGCCCGCGACCACGAGTGGAACATGTGGTTCGTCGTCACCGCCGGCTCGCAGGACGCGCGCGACGAGATTCTCACCGACATCGAGCGCCGTACCGGCTGTGACGTTCTGAACCTGCCGATGCTGACGGACTACTACATCGACCTCGAGTTCCCCGTCGTCAACGGCGACCGCTTCGCACGCGAATCGCTCGCGGAGCGACTGGACTCCGCCGCGACCCGAATCAGCGAGGAAGCGACGGGCGATCTCTCCGCGCTCGAGGCCGACCTGCTGCTCGAGATTCAGGACGGGTTCCCGCTGTCGGCGACGCCGTACCGCGACATCGCCGACGAGATCGGTGACGACGTTGCGGACGTGCTCGCGGCCGTCGAGCGACTGCTCGAGCGCGGCTGTATCAAGCGCATCGGCTGCGTGATCAACCACGTCGTGACGGGGTTCGACGCCAACTGCATGGTCGTCTGGGACGTGCCAGACGAGTCCCTCGACGAGTGGGGTGAGCGAGCAGGCGGGCTGCCGTACGTTACCCTCTGTTACCACCGGCCCCGCCGACCCGACCAGCAGTGGCCGTACAACCTGTTTACGATGATCCACGGCCGCGATCCCGAGGCCGTCGACGCGAAGATCGACGAACTCGCCGCCGACTACCTCCCCGTCGACCACGAGCGCCTGTACTCGACCGAGACGCTGAAACAGACCGGCGCGCGCTACGACGAGCTGGTCGGCCGCTGAGTCGCCCTGCCGCGGACCAGACTCAGGAGTCATCGGTGAGCTCGGTCCGGTTTCAGTCGTCGAGTTCGCCGCGGCCCGCCTCGAGCAGCGGGCGATAACTCGACTGTCGCTTCTTTCAGCGACGCGGCGTTTGAAAGGGGTCGCGTTCTGGTCCGCGAGGCGTACCGCAGCCACGCGTCGAGTGATCTCGGTGGATTACGGGCCGGAGAGCGCTTGCCGCTCCCGCTTCGGAACTCGAGACCCCGGCCGTCGAATGAAATTCGGACCCGACCAGTGAGTCAGCCCGGTCGTCGAGCGCACCGCCCCGAATACCCCGGGCGTCGAATGTAAGTGCCCAAAATCGGACGATAGATGTCCTTGTCTCGGTTTTTGCGAATCGGACCACCCCACCCGTCGAGTGAAATGTGATAGCGAGACATGCCCCTCGAGCGGCGGGTGACCTGTCACACACCCCAGGTGTCGAGTGAAATCTCCCGAAAAACGGGTCCGGCCTAACGAGCGACCTCGACCGTCGAGTGCGGGTCCGATCGACCGGGCCACTCCGACTGTCGAGTATGGCCTAGATCTACCGGGTCACCCCAACTGTCGAGTGAATTCCCGCAGTTATGTTCGATCGAGTTCCGAAAACCGGTTGTCGTCGTGAATCACGGCCTGTACGACGGACGGGTCCTCCAGTAGGTAGTAGTAATTCGTCACGCCGCTGCTGTACCCGCGTCCGACCCGCTCGGTCCGTCCGAGAATATCGAGGAAGACCTGTTCGTCGAGTTTGTCGCTCATTCGGCGCTGGGAGAGTGTTTCGATCCCGAGAGCGCTATCCGACGTGATGGTCTGGTACGTCTCGTAAATCTCGCGGGTCGCGAACTCCTCCCGATCGCTGTGTTGCTCCGCGAGCAGCGACAGCGCGTAGACGGACGCCTTGATTTGTGTCGGTTGCCCCTCGAGCAGCTGGGAAAACCGGTCGATATCGGCCCTCTCTCGAGCGTTCCGGACGTGCTCTTCGGTGACTTCCTCGGCGTCCCCGTCCTTTGCCAGTTCGCCGGCGTTTCGAAGGATATCGAGTGCTTTCCGCGCATCGCCGTGCTCTTGGGCGGCGAACGCGGCGCTCAATGGGATGACGTCGTCCGAGAGAACGCCGTCCCTGAAGGCATCCTCGCGGTTGGACATGATCTCGCGGAGTTGATTCGCATCGTACGGTGGAAACACGAACTCACGGTCTTGCAGGCTACTGAGGATCCGTTCGTCGAGCGATTCCTTGAACGAGATCTTGTTGCTGATCGCGATGATCCCCACGCTACAGGAGTCGAGCTTTCCCGCTTCCCCCGCGCGGGACAGTTGCATGAGGATCTCGCTGTCCTGGAGTTTGTCGATCTCGTCGAGAATGATGATCGCGACGTCGTAGCAGTGATCGAGAATCGACCAAAAGCGCTCGTAGTAGACGTCGGTCGATAATCCGGTGACAGGGATACTGATGCCCGTCTCTTCCGGATCGTTCAGCGTCTGTGCCAGATTGATCACGACACGCGTTTCGGTCTTCGTCTGCGTACAGTCGACGTACGCCCGCCCCAGTTCGGTCCCGTTTTCGACCGAATACTGCTGGGCACTCCTGGTGACGTGTTTCGCGACGAGGGACTTCCCGGTTCCCGTTTTGCCATAAATGAGCGTATTTCGGGGGGACTGGCCTTTCACCGCGGGATGAATGCTCGAGGCGACGTTCTTGATTTCGCTGTCCCTGCCGATGATCCGGTCTTCGTTCGGAACGAGGTCGATATCGAGGAGTTCCTTGCGGCTGAATATCGGGTCCTCCGTCGCCCAGAACTCCTCGAGGGACCCGTTTTCGCCACCGGTACCGTCTTCCATACCCATCACGTACCGATGGGGGTTATTTATAGACTGGTGATTCGGAGACACCAGCTGTCGGGTGTAGAGTGCGGAAATCAGTGCAAACAGGGCCTGTGTAAACGATGTCACACAGCGGCTGATAGCCCTCATGTCGAGTGAATTGGAGCGCACAGACGCAGGATGTACAGTCCCCGATCAGCGATCGAGCCTCCCTCCCGGAAACACACCTTGTGGGAACGCAGTGAAACGTACTCCCACACCCCAGGTGTCGAGTGTAGGTGCCCGAGAAGGAGACGTAGAGTTCCTAATAGGGACTTCTAGGAATACCCCCGTTTCTCTTTCGAGTGGCAATATTGGTGGAGTACGGGTACCGTTTCTAGTTATCAGTTATAAATCTTCCTCACTCTAGTTCATCCTATCTGATGCTATCCGCACCGTTGATACCTGATTGTTGGCTGATCCGGTCGCACTCGGTCTCTCCCATAGCTATTCGTCCATCTACACTCGACACCTGGGGTGCGTGTGTTTTATCCGGTCCTAGATATGTAATGATCGATCGAGACGGAGCGGATCGAGACGGAGCGTTGCGACAGCAACGGCAACCGGGAAAACGGCAACCGGGCAACGGGCAAATGATAGCAACAGCAACGAAGCAAGACACGACCGAGGGGGGCAGCAAAACACGATCGAGAAACGGAATACGTGACCGCCGTATCGGGTCAAACGGCCACACCGCCGTCGTCTCGAGTCATACGGCCGTCGATATCGGCTCCGTTTATCCGTCTTCGGTCACTCGAGCGCGTCGGCGACGACTTCGATCGGCGTCGGCGGCTCCGTCTGGGCGTCGGACCTGTTCTCGAGTTGGGTCCGACAGGAGGCACCGGGGGCAACGACGCGGTCGCCCGCGCTGTCGGCGACCTGATCGTACAGAATGCCGGCGATGGCGTCGCTCATCGAGGCGTGTTCGGACTCGTAGCCGAAACTGCCGGCCATGCCACAGCAGCCCGAATCGAGCGGCTCGACCGCGTAGCCGGCCCGCCGAAGGACGCCGACGGCGTGATGATCCTTGGCCACCGACTTCTGGTGACAGTGGCCGTGATAGATCAGGTCGTCGGTCGCCGCACGCTCGTCGAACGCGATGTCCTCGTCCAGGCGGAACGTGTCGACGTACTCGCAGACGCCGTAGGTCGCGTCAGCGAGCGTCTCGGCGGCCGCCGAGGGAAGCAGATCGCGGTAATCGGATTGGAACATGACGGCGTCGGTGGGTTCGATGACGACCACGTCCCAGCCGTTGGCCACCCGTGGTGCAAGCGCATTGACGTTCTCGCGGGCTGCGTCTGTCGCCTTCTCGAGGAAGCCCTTCGAGAACGCCGGGCGGCCCGTATCGCCGAGGCCGTCGGGGACGGTGACGTGGATGCCGGCGGCCTCGAGCACGCGAACGGCGGCCTGTCCGGCCTCGGGATGGCTGTAGTTAGTGTAGGTATCGGGATAGAGGACGGCCTTGCGGGCGGCGTCGGCTTCGCTCACGCGAGCGCCGCCTCGTTCGTCGAACCAGTCCCGAAACGTCGTCCCGTGAAACGTCGGCAGCGGTCGGTCGGCATCGATTCCGAGGGTCACCTCGAGCGCCTTGCGCGCGCCCGGGAGCTTCGCCAGGGCGTTCGAGAGCGGGGCGAGTTTGCTCCCCCATCGCGAGAGGGTTCCGACGTTGGCGAAGAGTCGGTCCCGGAGCGTCGCGCCGTTTCGCTGGTGGTACTCGTGGGTGACTTCGGCCTTGAGCTTCGCCATGTCGACCTCGCTCGGACAGTCGATGGCACAGCCCTTGCAGCCGATACACAGCCCCATCACTTCCTCGACGAACTCGTCGGAGACGGCCTCGTCGGGCTCGAGATCGCCGCTCATCGCCTGCCGGAGCGCGTTCGCCCGCCCCCGCGTCGCCGTGATCTCCTCCTGACTCGCCCGGTAGGTCGGACACATCACGCCGCCCGTCGTCTCCTGTTCGCCGCGACAGCCACCGCAGCCGTGACAGAGTTCGACCATTCCCTGCATGCCGTTGTCGTTGTCCCACTCGAGTACGGGCTCGAAACCCGCGTCGAACTCGGAGTCGGGATCGAACCGCAGGTGCTCCCGCAGGTCGGTGGGCTCGTCTTCGCGGAAGACGACCTGGCCCGGGTTGAGGAGCCAGTCGGGATCGAAGGCGGTCTTGAGGTCCTGAAACGTCGCCCAGAGGTCGTCGCCGTAGAGCTTCCGGTTCCACTGTGTCCGGGCGCGACCGTCGCCGTGTTCGCCCGAGACTGAACCCCCCAACTCGACGACGAGGTCGGTCACGTCGTCCGCGATGCCGTGGAGTTGCTCGAGGCCGACCTCGGTCTTCGTGTTCACCAGCGGCCGGACGTGGAGCACGCCGGGGCCGGCGTGGGCGTAGAAACTGGCGTAGGTATCGTGTCGCTCGAGGATCGCCTCGAACTCCGCGACGAACTCGGGGAGCTTCGCTGGCGGGATCGCGGTGTCCTCGATGAAGCTGATGTGCTTCGCGTCGGTCGTCCGCGAGAGCAGGATCGGGAGGCCGGACTTGCGGAGCTTCCAGAGCTTCGCGCGCTCGGCCTCGTCGTAGGCCTCAAGCGCCTCGAGCGCGAGGGGGTCGGCATCGCTGGCGGGGGCGTCGTCGGCCGGCTTCCCCGCCGGCGTCGCCGACGGCACGCGGTCGGCCAGCAGGCCCGCGACTCGCCTCTCACCGTGGGCCGTCTCCTCGGCGTAGAACTCCACGAGCAGGACGGCGTTGGTCCCGTCGGGGAGCATCTCGGTGACTGGCCCGAACTCCGCGGTATCGCGCGCCAGATCGAGCAACACGTCGTCTAACACCTCGACCGCCGCGGGATCGTGTGCGACGATCGGCTCGACGTCCCGCATCGCCTCGTGGAGGTCGCGATAGCACAGCAGGGCGACGGCCTTCGTCTCGGGGACCGGCTCGAGCGAGACGGTCGCTTCGGTGACGATCGCCAGGGTTCCCTCGCTGCCGGCGAGCAGGCGCGCGAGGTTGACGGTCCCCGGCTCGCCGGTGTCCTCGCCGCCGGGCAGGTCCTCGCCGCGGGCCTCGGCGACGAGCCGGTCGAGGTTGTAGCCGGACACGTTGCGCTTGAGGTCGGGATACGTGTCCGCGATGCGATCCGCGTCGTCCGCGAGGATACGCTTGACCGCGGCGTAGATTCGGCTCTCGAGGTCGCCGTCGGGGTCGGCCCGCTCGCTGATCTCGGCGACGGTGACTTCGCCGAACCGGGTAACGGTACCGTCGGCGAGGACGACTTCGACTCCTTCGATATAGGCGTCGGTTTTGCCGTACTGCAGCGAGTGTGACCCGGTCGAATTGTTGCCGATCGCGCCGCCGATGGCGCTCTTGTCGCCCCACGCGGGATCGGGTGCGAACTTGAGGCCGTGAGGTGCGAGGGTCTCGTTGAGCGTCCCGAGTATCGTCCCGGGCTGGACCGTTGCGGTCCGGGCGTCCGGATCGATCTCGAGGATGTCGTTCATGTACCGTGTGAAGTCGAGTACGACGGCCCGGTTGACCGTCTGCCCGGCGAGGCTCGTCCCCCCACCTCGCGGCAGGACCGGAATCCGCCGCTCCGCACAGTACTCGAGGATGCCCGCGACGTCGGCGGTCGACTCGGGGAAGGCGACGGCGATCGGCGTCCGCTCGTAGGCGCTCGCATCGGTCGCGTACAGTTCGCGGGAGTAGGAGTCGGCTCGGACCTCGCAGTCGCCGACCGTCTCGAGGTCAGCGACCAGGGCCGGGCGATCGACGTCATCGCTCCGATAGTCGTAGTTCGCTCGCCGGTCGGCGGCCGGGTCGGCGCTCGGCTCCAGGGACATACGTCACCCTTACGCAGGCGCGGCTAAAAGTACCCGCGTTCCGACGGTCCGTCGCGGCTCTCCGCCGCCATATCGGCGTCGTCTATCCGGGCGTCGGGCTCGACGCATCGGTCGGCGGGAAACGGTAATGCCGGATGGTGGATCTCGGACCACCCGGCCGATACGCGGGCGGTTCGGTGCCCGCCACGATGACCGAATCCGAAAGTGGCCCCGTCGTTTTTCCACGTGCGCCCCCGGGGCCGCCGCCCGACCGGCGGGCGGTACTTCTGGTAGCCGCGGCGTCGAAACAAACGATTTGCCTAACTAGTTGGGGTGATTTCCGTCTCGGAGCCGTCCCGCAACGCGGCGACCGACGGCGGCAGCGTTACGCGTCGTCGCCCCACTCGCCGCTCATGCCGACGCGCTCGCCGTCTTCCCAGACGTAGTAGCCCTCGCCGGTCTTCTTGCCGAGCTTGCCCGCACGGACTTTCCGGCGCAGTGATTGGGGCGGCTTGAACCGCTCGCCGAGTTCTTCGCGGAGGTGTTCCGCGATGTGCAGGCGGACGTCCAGCCCGACGTGATCGGTCAACTCGAGGGGTCCCATCGGGTGCCCGTAGCCGATCGACATCCCCTCGTCGATGTCGGCCGGGCTGGCGACGCCCTGTTCGACCATCCGGATCGCCTCGAGCCCCAGCGCCAGTCCCAGCCGCGACGTGGCGAAGCCGGCGGTGTCCCGAACGACCACGTCCTCCTTGTCGATGCCCCGGACGTAGTCGACGGCGAACGCCTCGGTCTGCTCGTCGGTCTGCTCGGCGATGACGATCTCGACGAGGTCCATAATATGCGGCGGGTTGAAGAAGTGCAGCCCTACCGCCCGCTCGGGATGCTCGAGGGCGCTTGCCATCTCGGTCACCGACAGCGAGGATGTGTTCGACGCGATGATCGTGTCCTCGCCGGTCGCGTCCTCGACGTCCGCGAAGACCTCCTGTTTGAGGGCCATGTCCTCCGGTACCGCTTCGACGACGAGGTCGGCGTCCGCGACCGCGCCCGCGAGGTCGGTCGTCCCCTCGATGCGCTCGAGGGCCGCGTCCATCTCGTCGGCGGTGAGTTTGTCCCGGTCGACACCGCCCTGGAGGTTCTCGCGGATTCCCTCGAGTCCGTCCTCGACGAGGTCCGCCTCGATGTCCCGAAGGACCACGTCGTGACCCGCCGTCGCGGAGACCTGTGCGATTCCGTGTCCCATGCTTCCGGCTCCAAGAACTGCGATTTGCATGTGTGGGGCCACAGCGGAAGCGCCCAAAAGCGTTCCCGTTCGAACAAATGCGCCCCGCGACTGCACCCCGTCTCGCCCCTTCCATCCGCGAACTCACGGCGCGTGCTGTCGGTCGTACTCGAGTCGGATGCGGGCCTCGAGGGACGAGCAGCAGACGCAGGGCGGTATGACTGCACACCCCTTCGCAACCCAGCTACGGAGAACCAACCATCAAACGAAATATGTGTGTTCAAGCAGTATTTAGACACGGATGACTGTCCCGGACCGCCTCCGAACGCTCGCCACGGTCAGCGTCTACGCTGTGTTCATCTTCCTCGCCGGATTCGTGTTCGTGGCGGAGCCGACCGACGTGCTGATCGCGATCCCGATCGGCTGTGGCTCGTTACTGCTGGCCCATGCAG
Organism: Natrinema altunense; assembly: GCF_000731985.1. Taxonomy (GTDB): domain Archaea; phylum Halobacteriota; class Halobacteria; order Halobacteriales; family Natrialbaceae; genus Natrinema; species Natrinema altunense. The sequence continues at coordinate 77,950 of NZ_JNCS01000010.1, read as the reverse complement.
TGATGACGGATCAACTCGACGAACTCGGGTCTGCGATCATGGGTCTGTACGGCGCGCTTCTGCTCGCCTCCGTGAGTCTCGGTCTCGGACAGGTGTTCGTGATCGGTCATGGTGACGTTCCGATCGATCTCGTCGGGACAAACGGGACGGTCGGCATGACAACCGTACTGGTCGGCGGCTATCTGCTCGCGACGCGATAGACAGGGCCGAAGATGAGACTGCCGCGCCGCGCGGAACCGAGAGCGCCGCTCGCTACTGCAGCCCGTTCCGTTCGGACGATCGTCAGCGGCGAACACACGGTGTCCCGATCGACGGGTGAAACCGCTCGAACGGAGCTACTTTAGTGTCGGAGCGAGGCACTCACTACCAATGAGCGATCGCCAGCCAGTCGTCGTCCAGGCAGTCAGAACGCCGCAAGGGAAACACGGTGGCGTCTTCGCCGAGACCGGCAGCGAGGAGCTGTCGGTCCCGCTCGTCGACGAGATGCTCGAGCGGACCGGCCTCTCGGGCGAGGACGTCGACGACATCCGGTGGGGGTGTGCCAAGCAGGTCAACGAGCAGAGCAACAACATCGCACGGGTGATCGCCCTCCTGTCGGACCTGGGCGAGGGCGTCCCCGGCACCACGATCGATCGGCTCTGTGCCTCCTCGGCGGAGGCGATCATGAGCGCCAGCGACGCGATCCGGGCGGGCCAGCGCGACGTCATCGTCGCCGGCGGCGTCGAGAACATGTCCCGCAACGAGCGCCGCAAGGGGATCGACGCCTACGACGGCATCGCCGAGCAGTACGACGCGGCCGGGCTCGCGATGGGGCAGACCGCCGAGAAAGTCGCCGAGAAGTACGATATCAGCCGGGACCAGCAGGACGAGTACGGCGCGCGCAGCCAACAGCGGGCCTGCGAGGCCACCGAGGACGGCACGTTCGACGAGGAGATCGTCCCGATCGAAACCGAGGACGGCACTGTCGAGGAGGACGAGGGCCTCCGCCCGGGAACCACGAAGGAAAAGATCGCCGGCCTCCCGCCGGCCTTCCGCGAGGCGGGCACCGTCACCGCCGCCAACGCCTCGCAGGTCTCCGACGGTGCTGCCGGCGTCCTCATCACGAGCCGCGAGTTCGCCGAGCAGGAGGGACTCGAGATCATGGCTGCAATCGAGGACCACAACGTCGCGGGTGTCGATCCCACGGTCATGGGGATCGGACCGGTTCCCGCGGTGCGGGGGATCTGGGATCGCAACGGCCGCTCGGCCGACGACTACGACCTCGTGGAACTCAACGAGGCCTTCGCGAGCCAGACGATCTACTGCCGGGACGAACTCGGCTTCGACGACGGACGGTTCAACGTCAACGGCGGCGCGATCGCCATCGGCCACCCGCTCGGCGCGTCGGGCGCTCGCCTGCCCGTCACGCTGATCCACGAACTGCAGCGTCGGGGCGGCGGCCTCGGCCTCTCGACGATGTGCGTCGGCTACGGGCAGGGTGCGGCGATCGAGTTCCGCGTGCCGGAGCAGTAAGGGCGGCCCGCGTCGCTGGTCGACCGAACGGACTCGAGCCGGTCTCTTCTCGCGTTTGCCAGTGTTCGCTGTGAAATCCGAATTCGAGAGTACGAGGCCGATTATCGATGGAGGCCGTCCTGGCTCTACGAAAGCGTGACAGCGATCCAGTTACGGACTGCAAAAATATCGAAGGTTCGCGTCCCGGAGCCGTCCGCGAGTGGCGCCCGATTACAGGATCTGGTCGGCGATGATGTTCTTCTGGATCTCGCTGGTGCCCTCGTAGATCTTCGTGATGCGGGCGTCGCGGTAGTAGCGCTCGGCGGGGTAGTCCGTGACGTAGCCCGAGCCGCCGTGGACCTGAATCCCCTCGTCGGCGACTTCGACCGAGATCTCGCTCGCGAAGTACTTCGCCATGCTCGAGTACTGCGCGGCGACGTCCTGGTTCTCCTGCTCGACCTGAGTCGCGGCGCGGTAGGTCAGCGAGCGAGCGGCTTCGACCTTGGTGGCCATCTCGGCGATCTTGTGCTGGATGGCCTGGAAGTCCGAGATCTTCTGGTCGAACTGCTCGCGCTGGTTGGCGTACTCGATGGCGGCGTCGAGTGCACCCTGGGCGGCACCGACGGCCTGGGCGGCGACGCTGGTCCGGCCGGAGGCGAAGAACTCCATCAGCTGGTAAAAGCCCTCGTCGACCTCGCCGATGACGTTCTCCTCGGGGACGCGAACGTCGTCGACGACGACCTCCGCGAGGTCGGAGGCGCGGATGCCCAGCTTGTTAGTGATCTTGTCGGTCTCGATGCCGTCGCGGTCCATCTCGACGAGGAAGGCGGTGATGCCTTTGTGGCCCTCGTCGGGGCTGGTCTTGGCCATCAGGACGCCGACGTCGGCGACGGTCCCGTTGGTGATCCACATCTTGTTGCCGTTGAGGACGTACTCGTCGCCGTCCTTCTCGGCGACCGTCTCGATGCCGGCGACGTTCGAGCCGTGGGCGGGCTCGGAGATCATCGAACAGGAGGCGGTCTCCCCGTTGGCGATCTTCGGCAGCCACTCCTCTTTCATCCAGTCGTCGCCGAACTCGATGATCATGTCCGTTCCGAAGCCGGCGGAGCCGACGGCCGAACCGATACCGGGGTCGGCACGCCAGAGCTCTTCGGTGACGATCGTCGAGGAGATCTTGTCCATGCCGGCACCGTCGTATTCGATCGGGATGTTCGGCGCGACGAAGTCGTATTCGGCGGCTTTCCTGCGCAGTTCTTCGGGATACTTGTGCTCGCGGTCGTGTTCTTCGGCGACCGGTTTCAGCTCGTTTTCGCCGAATTCGCGGACGGCGTCACGGATCGCCTCGTGCTCAGCGGACAGCTGGAATGCCATATCGTTTGCTTGGTGTCGTCTTACAAAGTAGCTTCGGATACACCCGACGTTTGTTTCTGTTAACCCTGTCGCGACGTCGACTGCGAAGCGGAAACGGGGCGGCGTTCGAGTGCGGTTCCGGGCGATCCGCGACGCCTACTCGTCGCGGAGTTCGAACTTCTGGACCTTGCCGGTGGTCGTTCGGGGAAGCTCCCGGACGAATTCGACTTCGCGGGGGTGTTTGTACTCCGCGAGGTTCGTCAGGCAGTACTGTTTGATATCCTCGGGGGTCGCGTCGGCGTCGGGTGTGGGGACGACGAATGCTTTGACGGTCTCCCCGCGGCGGTCGTCCGGAATCCCGACCACTGCGGCGTCGGAAACGTCCTCGTGTTCGAACAGCAACTCCTCGACTTCGCGCGGATAGACGTTGTAGCCGCCGGTGACGATCATGTGCTTCTCGCGATCGACGACGTAGAAGAAGTTATCCTCGTCCCAGTAGCCGATGTCACCGGTGTGGAACCACCGCTTGCCGTCCGCCTCGGTGAACGCCTTCTCGTTGGCCTCCGGGAGGCCGTAGTACTCCTTCATCACGTTGGGGCCGTGGATGACGAGCTCGCCCGTAATCTCGTGGAGGTCGGCCGCCTCCTCGTCGATCGGCCCCTCCGTGACGCGGGGTACTTCGTCGAAGTGCTCGTCTACGATCTTCGCCTCGACGCCCTCGAGCGGTTGCCCGATGCTGCCCTTCCGACGCGCGTCGTTCGTATTGGCGTGGGTGACCGGGCTCGTCTCGGTCAGCCCGTAGCCCTCGTTGAGTTGGACGTCCCACAGCTCCTCGAACCGGTCGAGGACCTCGAGCGGGAGGCTCGCACCCCCGGAGTTGGCAAAGCGCAGCGCCTCGAACTCGTACTCGGCGGCGTCGGGCTGGTTGATCATGTCGTTGAACATCGCGGGAACGGCGAACATGATCGTGATCCCGTCGTCCTCGAGTTGGTCCATGACCGTCGGCGCGTCCCACTCGGGAACGGGGTAGTAGGTGCCGCCGCTGTACATCGCGCCGTTCATGACGACGGACATGCCGTAGATGTGGAACAGCGGGAGCGTCCCGATGAGTCGGTCGGTGGCCTGGAACCCGCCCGGCGGGACGATCGCGTTCGCCCGCGTCGTAAAGGCCAGATTGTGGTGGGTCAACAGGACGCCCTTCGGCGTGCCGGTCGTCCCCGAGGTGTACGGCTGGACCGCGATGTCGTCATCCGCGCGATCGACGACGTCTTTGGTGTCGTCCGCGAGGAAGTCGTCGAACACGGTGGCTCCTTCGACGTCTGCCCCGACGCTAACGACCTGTTCGACATCCGTCTCGTCCTGAACCTCGAGAACGTTGGGAACGAGGTCTGCCAGCGAGACGACGGCTTTCGCCCCGCTGTCGCCCAGCATGTGGCTGATCTCGCGGGCCTTGTACTGGGGATTCATCGGGACGATGATCCCGCCGGCACGAAGCGTGCCGTAGAAGGCGGTGACGAACTGCGGCAGGTTCGGGAGATAGATTCCGACGCGGTCGCCCTCGCCGATGCCGCGGTCCTCGAGCGCCTGTGCGAACTGCCCCGCTCGCTCCCAGAACTCCTCGTAGGTCCGTTCGGTCCCTTGATACGCGATCGCGGGCGATTCCGGGTTCGCATCGACGGTCTCGCCGACTTCCCTCACGAGATTTGTCATACCTTGTGTATGGTTGTCTGAGGCCCACAAAAGGGTTGTTACTCGGTAATTACATTTACTTCGGTTGTTCCCGAAATCGGGATCGAACAGCCGTGTGGCCGGGACCGAGACCGCGGTCAGTCGAGGGTCGATGTCTCGACCCCGGCGTCCGTCTCGGCCGATATTTCATAGCCCACGACGAACCGAGCGTGGAGCAACACGCCGATGATGCTCGCCGCGGCGACGAGTTGCACTGCAACGTGGACAATCGAACCGAACATGGCACAGAGTGCGGCGACGACGTAGAGTGCCCGGGCCGGTGACGAGAGGTCCCGTGCACCGTCGAAGCCGACCGTCGCGACGATCAGTCCGATGGTTCCCGCCAGGACGACGGGGAACGCGATGACCGTCTCCCCTGACCACTCAATGAGGCTGTTGTTCGCGACGAAGGCGTACGGGATGACGAACCCGGGCGCACCGAGCCGGAGCGACTGTACGCACGAGCGCATGAAGCTCGCGTTTGCGATTCGCGACCCGATTGCGACCGAAATCGCGACCGGCGGCGTGATTGCCGACAGCATCGCGAAGTAGAACACGAACATGTGCGTCGTGATGTCCGGCGTTCCGAGTTCGGTCACCGGTTTGGCGACCAGGATCGCCACCAGAATGTACGCTGCAGGTGTCGGCATTCCTAGCCCGAACAGGATACTGGCGATCATCGCGAGGAACAACACGACGAACAGCCCCCCGCCGAAGCCGAGGAGACTCACATCGCTCATCCCAATGATGCTTGTCGCGACCCGTGCGGTCAGTCCGGACCCATCAAGAAGCTTGACAATTACACCCATTGCTGCGAGCACGCCGACGAGCGGTGCCATCTCGACGCCGCCTTGCTTGAGGCCATCCAGCGTTTGTTTGGTCGTCCCAAGTAGGTTCTTGACGATGGTGTCACCCGAGACCCCCTCGCCGTCGGCAGTCGATTGCGTGTCGGTGCCCACGTGCAATACGTCGACGAGGAAATTACGGACGTACATCACGAGGACGATCGAGAAAATAGTGTACATCCCGGATGCAAACGGCGTGAACTGCAGGTAGACGAGCGTCGTCAGGAGTACGGTCATCGGGACCGCGAAGTGGACGCCGCCCAAGAGGAGTCGCCAGTCGAACGAAGACAGATCGCTCGAGATCCAGCCGAACTTGAGGATCGTGAAATGAACCGCGAGACAGACGCTGAAGTAGAACAGCGCCGCCGGAATTATCCCGGCCTTGACGATATCCAGATACGGAACGCCGATGATATCCGCCATCAGGAACGCCGCGACGCCCATGACCGGTGGCAGCATCTGACCGCCAGCGGAGGCGACCGCCTCGATCGATGCGGCGATTTCGTCGCTGACGCCTTGGTCTTTAATCATCGGGATCGTGAAGCTCCCGGTCGTCGCGGTGTTTGCCGCCGCACTCCCGGTGATCGACCCCATGATCATACTCGAGATGACGGCAATCTGGACGACGCCGGTCCGGAGACTCGTTCCGAGTTCCTGTCCGATCTCCCGGACGAAATCCATCAGGCCGTAGGCCTTCGCGATCCCGGCAAACATGATGAAGATCGCGACCCACGTCGAACCGATCCGCATGAGGGTATCGTCGTAGACGCCGCTGATACCGATTGCACCGTTTTCGGCGATCTGCGCCCAACTCATTCCCGAGTGACGGAACACCCCGAACAACTGGCTGCCGACCAGCGAGTGGGCGTACAGTATTGATAGGACGGCGACGGCCGCGATGACCGTCCCGAACGCCCTGCGGGTCACGTCGATCGCGAGCGCGATCAGGATTCCGCCGACGACGTGATCGGTAGTGGTGTAGCCGAGGACGTACGCGTCGCCCTGTAGCCGGGTGAAATTGAGATAGACGTAGGCCGACGCCGCGATCGCCGTCACGGCTAACGCGACGGCGATGAACGGGTCGATTTTCTCGTATGCGCGGTGGAGCCGTTCGAGTCCGCCGGCCGACTTTGCGTTCGGTGACGACGGCTCAGTTCCTACATCGTCGATCGTTCCGTCGTAGCCGGCCGTGCCGTCGAACTGGCTTGTGACGTAATCGAGGTAGTACAGCGCCACACCGAGCCCGAAGAAGACGATCATGTACTGTTCGACTCGAGTCACCCAGCCGGGTTGTCCGATAAGTCCCTCGAGGACCGACGGCCAGCCGAACACGAGGGTCGCGGCGTACACGATGGTAAAGAGGGTCAACGCGAGGCCGAACACGTAGACAACGGCATCGAGGGCCCGTATCGGGAGGCCTCGTTCGGAACGTTGTTTGATTGCAGACATCGGTCGTACTATTCGTCGGCGCGCTCGAAGTCCTCGCTCCAGACACCCAGTTCCTCGTAGAAGTCGGCTGCGGCCGGATGGAACGGGACCCCGTCGTACATGTTCTTGACCCAGAACGAATCCTCCGCGAAGGTTTCTAGCAGAGCGTGGAAGTCTGCAAGTTCGTCCTTCTGTTCGTGCATTGCCTCGAGGAAGGCGTAGACGGTATCGTAGTCGAGGTCACCGCGCGAAACAAAGTTGTAGGCGAACGTCGGGGCTGGAATCTCGCCCGGCGTGTCCGCACCGTCGATCTGGTCGGTCTCGACGGACTGAGTGAGAAGCCGCTCGTCGTCCGTCCACGCTTGGGCGGTCGAGTCCTCGACATCGAGAACCTTCAAATCGACCGTGCTGGCGATTTCTTGGAGCCAGGACGGGTTCGACACGAAGTTCATCAGCGTCCCGACGCCGACGTCGAGTTGGTTCTCGTTCATCGCATTGCCCTGGCCACTGTAGCCGACGCTGACGCGCTCGTAGTCGTCGGTCGCGTATCCGAGCGCCTTCTCGAGAGCGGGTGCAGTCCCGGAGCCGCTCGGCGTCGGCGACACCGCCGTGCTGGGGCCGATGTCCGACAGCGTCTCGAGGTCCGTATTGTCGGTGATGAAGAACCACGGCAGGTCGTAGTAGTGGAACACCTGTGTCATCTCGAAGTCGAGTTCACCGAAAGGATCGTTGCCCTGTTGGACATCGTAGGCCGACCAGTTCTGGATGTACACCATTTCGGCGTCTTCGCTCTGGAGCGCGCCGATGTTCGCTTCCGTCCCCTGGCTCGTCTTGGCTTCGACGAAGAGGTCGTCCGTCTGGTCGTTAATCGCGCCTGCGAGCCCCTGGTTCGCACCGTAGGCCGTCGTGCCCGAGGTCGATGTCCGCATTCGGACGGTCGTCTGACTGCTGTTGCCTCCCGAACAGCCGGCCAGCGCCGTCGCCGCTCCGACGCCAGTCGCTGCCAAGAGTGCTCGCCGAGTCGTACTGCTGTCGCTGCATTTCCGTTCGTGCGCCATGACAATGCCATACATACCTACCTGTAATAATACTTCCGTTATCTGTCGAAAATATACGTGATAGAATACTAATATGACCGTCATATATGCGATTCGAGCACGCGCGACCGTTCCGACGCTGACGAGGAACGGCCGCTGACCGTCCCGGTCCGATCGCTCGCCTCCTCCCCTCAGGACGACGGCACATGTGACAACTAGTATCGCAATACCTATTGTGCCATTTGCATACGTCTAGGTATGCTGGATTTCGTTCAGCTCGAGGAAGACCTCGGCCAAGAAGAGCGGATGATCCGGGACACGGCCCGCGAATTCGTCGACGAACACGTCAAGCCCGACATCGGCGAGCATTTCGAACAAGGGACGTTTCCCAAGGACCTCATCCCGAAGATGGGCGAACTCGGCTTTTACGCGCCCAATCTCGAGGGCTACGGCTCGCCGAACGTTTCGGAGACGGCCTACGGACTCCTGATGCAGGAACTCGAGGCGGGGGACTCGGGGCTGCGCTCGATGGCGTCGGTCCAGGGCGCGCTGGTCATGTACCCGATCCACGCCTACGGGAGCGAGGAGCAGAAAGAGGAGTGGCTCCCGGACATGGGACGGGGCGAGGCGATCGGTTGCTTCGGCCTGACCGAACCCGAACACGGCTCGAACCCGTCGGCGATGGAGACCCGCGCCGAGCGCGACGGCGACGGCTACGTGCTGAACGGCTCCAAGACGTGGATCACGAACTCGCCGATCGCTGACGTTGCTATCGTCTGGGCGCGTGACAAGTCGGCCGCGGACGACCCCGTTCGCGGGTTCCTCGTCGAGACCGACCGCGACGGCGTCACGACCAACAAGATCGACGACAAACTCTCGCTGCGGGCCTCGATCACGGGCGAGATCGGCCTGAACGATGTCCACGTGCCCGAGGAGAACGTCCTCCCGGGCATCGAGGGCATGAAGGGGCCGCTGTCCTGTCTCACGCAGGCCCGTTACGGCATTGCCTGGGGCGCGGTCGGCGCGGCGCGGGACTGCTTCGAGGAGGCCCGCCAGTACGCGACGGACCGCGACCAGTTCGGCGGCCCGATCGGTCGATTCCAGCTCCAACAGCGCAAGCTCGCGGAGATGGGAACCCAGATCACGCTGGCGCAACTGCTGGCCCACCGGCTCGCCGAACTCAAAGAGCGCGGTGAGATGCGCCCACAGCACGTCTCGATGTCGAAGCGAAACAACGTGCGGATGGCCCGGGATCAGGCCCGGATCGCCCGGGAAATGCTCGGCGGTAACGGCATTACGACGGACTACTCGCCGATGCGTCACATGTCCAATATGGAGACGGTCTACACCTACGAGGGAACCCACGACATCCACACGCTCGTTCTCGGCGAGGAGTTCACCGGTATCCCCGCCTACCAGTAATCGCCGACCGTTCGAACCCGTTTTCCGCTTCTCGATCGCGTTCGGCTTTCGCACTCAGCGTCCAGCACGTCCGCTCGCCCCACCCGGTTGAGTCGGATCCGGAACGTCCGTTCCGTTCGGCGACATTCGGATCCCAGTCTCCGGAACATTGATTGCGACGTGCGAATAGTATCGCGTATGGGAACGGACGGGGACGAGACCGGCGGAGCGGGCGTCTCGACGACGCGGAAAACGTTTGCACTCCTCGAGGCGCTCAAAGACGAGGAAGGCGTCACGATCGCGACTCTCACCGAGCGGACGGACCTGCCTAAGAGCACCGTCTACCGTCACCTCCAGACGCTGATCGATCTGGGCTACGTGATCGAGCGCGACGGCGCGTACTACGTCGGTTTCCGCTTCGTCGAACTCGGCGAGCAAGCCCGCTCCCGGAAGGTGGGATACACGGCGGCCAAGCGAGCCGTCTTCGAACTCGGTCAGGAGACGGACGAACGCGCGGTGTTCATCGTCGAAGAGGCCAGCGAGGCCGTCTACGTCCATCGCTACGGGAGCCTCTCGAACACGATGATCGGCCACCGGCGGCCGCTGCACTCGATGGCGTCGGGCAAAGTCATTCTCGCGGAGTGGGACGATGCCGCGGTCGCCGACTACATCGACGACATCGGTCTCGAGACGATCACGAGGAACACGATCACCGATCCCGAGGCGCTGTTCGACGAACTCGAGCGAATCCGTGATCGGGGATACGGGGTGAACAATCAGGAACACATGGAAGGCCTTCGCGGGGTCGCCGTCCCGGTCTATACGCCCGACGATGAGTTCCTCGGGTCGCTGGCCGTCTTCGGACCGACCAGTCGGTTCACCGACGACTACGTTCACGACGAACTTCCGACGCGACTTCGGAACAAAGCCGGCGAGATCAAAGTAACGCTCGCCTACGGCTAACCAGCCCGCGAGTATCGGTCGCGGTCATTCCCGTCCCGCCGAGCGTTTCACCGACCGAAACGCGGACGGCGAAGATCGATCGTCCGGGTCGATGGACGCTCGTTACACGGCGTTTATTTTGCTGTCCGGAACTAACTGCCCAGAGAACGAACGAGTCGTTCCGTATACTGGGATAGCGCTCCCTCAAAATAAACTCACGCGCGAACGGCGCAGTCGGGTACGAACCGCCGGCCTGTCCGACCGTCGATATCCGTACGCAACTGCCCGTCTGCAGTGTGTATCCGGGACCTCCCTCGAAAACCAGGCGTTGTTCCCCGAACAGTGTTCCGCTCCCACAGCAGAACAGCCAATCACCACAAAAAATAGCGAATCGATGTATTGGCTCGGGCACATCTCGGCGAACGACTGACTCGGCCGTCCGGACCCGTCCCTCGATCGGACCCGACCGAGGGTTTATCAGTCAATCCGCGGCCAACGGTGGTATGTCGGATCACTCCCGACGATCGCGACGGACAGTTCTCCGAACAATCGGTGCCCTGAGTACGGGAGCGGTCACCGCAGTGACGACTGCCGGTGCGACGACCGGAACGTCCGCCGACCGACCCGAGCACGCGTCGACCCCGAGACGTGGGCGACCAGGCTCTCGAGGTCCGGCGTCGTCGGCCGATGGCGAGATCGGCGATCTCCTCGACGGCACTGATCTGTACATCGGCGTCGTCGACCGCATCGTTGATGGGGAGCACGTCGTCCTCCTGTTGGAGGACGGCGAATCGGTCGTCGATCAACTCGTGTTACCGGTCGATCGCTTCGCTACTATCGCGCCGGACGACATCCTGCTGACCGCCGCTACGGACGGCGAGTTACATGCGTACCGACGCGTTCCCTCGAAACCGAACGGGTGTCCCGATCCCGACTTCCCACGGCTCCCGTCCGACGGGTGAGACGACTGCCACTCGAGTATCGTCCCCACTGACACGATTCACACACCCATCGCACAGCTGTCGCACGATCAGGGTGCAGTGATGCAGTGGCTACTATAGCCGGCCACCGCGGTGCGGTCCGTCCCTCTCGAGCCCGCTCATCGCCGGTCGTGTCTCGCCGCTATCGATGGTTGTGAACGAGACCCATCGGCCGGAACCAGCAAGTACAACGCGTAATGCTCGGAGTCGCCTGGGTCGAATTACGATGACGGAACCGTCCCCGCTCGAGATCGGGTTCGATCGGCCGGGTCCCGCCAGCCTCCGCGCCGCGTTTTTCACCGTCTGGTTCGTCGATCTCGTCGCGACGATCCTGTTCTTTACCGTCCCGTACGCGTACGAACTGAATCCTATGACGGTGTTCTTGTACGATCTCCTCGGGATCGTCGGCGTCGTTTTCGCCGCTCTCGTCTACGCCGGATTCGTGATCGGGATCGGTCACGTCCTCTCGAGGCCGTTCGATGTCGGTTTCGTCCTGACCGTCGTGGTCCTGTACACCCTCTTTGCGAGCAACAACGTCGTTCTCCTGATCTCCCGCGAGCCGTTGCTCGCACCGATCGTGCCGTGATCGAAACGGTGTTCGCGGCTGGCCCGTTCGGTCGCGACGCAACCCGAAGCGAACGGTCCGCGAGCGGACAGCCACGACCGCGTCGGTGGTACTCGTCGCCGGTCGTCGACGGCGACGGCCCGCGGGACCGACGCGGTATCGACTGCGACCGTCGCCGCGAACCGATGCCTATGCTTTACAATCATATATTTGTAATCGAGGTCGTCCGACCCAGTCGATACGTCTCCGATCGGTCGCGAGAGGCAGTCGGGTTATCAGACGCCGCCGAATCTCGCTCCGCTGTGTGCCGCCATCTGACTCTCGTTCAGTTAGATATTTGGTCTGACATTTATATAGTAGAATACTGGGGTATTAATTATACTTATTTGAATACGTACGTATACGGACCGAATACGCTATGCCAACTGTCCTGTCCCATCATTGTTTCGAACCGGTCGGTGCAGGTTCCCGTGAGTGACTACTCGTCAGATCCATCTGAGTCGGAGCGCTGAAACCGGACCGACCTCTTTCCCCACCAGGTGATTGGACGAGTCGAGCGACGAAGCGACCGCTAACGCCGTAGGGATTGATTTCCACGGCTCGCCCACCGTTGGCAGTCAGCAACTGATCGTCCCGATATAACCCTCCATACATGTCTTTTCCTATAGTACTCTGTCGTTCTGTGGAATAATGAATCGTTCCGTCAGCGACTGCGGTTAGTCTCCGATGGATGCATCTGCGGTCCGCTATCAGTCCGTCCGGTTATCGCAGCCTTCGAACGGTAACCGGTGGGGACTTCCCACGCGAGTGATGGCTGTTCCGGCGCTCGAGTCCGTGTCTCTCCCGCGGACTGCGAGGCCGTCGAGCGCCTCGCTGCTTTCGAGCCCTCCGATTTTCGTCAGTCGCAACCGCTAGGAGTCGGGTTTCGGTTCGATCGAGACGACAGTGTCCGCAGTCACACGGGGGTGCCATTCACGAATTCGTTCGTGACGAGAAGGAGGTCAACCCGGATTCGGACCACCGGAAGACGTGCCGGGTCGCTCGCTTCGTTCGCTCCTGGGCTGTGGCTTCCGTCATTCAGATCCGAGTAGAGATCTACATTTGCACATCTGCGGCTCGAGAAGTTGTTCGCCGCAAAAGTATGGGCCAACTCGGATTTGAACCGAGAGCCTCCACCTTATCAGAGTGGCGCTCAACCTAATTGAGCTATTGGCCCGCGTCGCCGCCTTCTTCGCACTCAGTAGTTGCCCGGTGGGACGTTTAAGCGTTTCTTTCTCCGGGACCCGTGGGAATCGCTACCGAGCGAGGGGATCGTCGTCCCGGTCGTCGTCCGCGTCGTCGGCGTGCTCGTCGCCGAAGTCGATCGTATACGAGTCGTCGTTTTCGTCGACGGTGTAGGCGTCGTCGCCGAGGTCGTACGTCCCGCTGTTGGTCGATTCGGTGGCGTTGCCCGCCGTCTCGTCGTCCGGGAAGCCGAACGTCCAGACGGTGCCGCTGGCGAACCCGCCGGTCTTCTTGTCCGCGTAGGGAACGATCACGAAGCGCTTGAGGGCGGCCCGGATCGGAATCCGTGTCAGCGGAACGGCGAGTAGGAAGCCGATGACGTCGGTCACCAGCCCGGGAGTCAACAGGAACGCTCCGGCGGCGATCAGCAGGCCCCCGTCGAGCAGTTCGTTGGTCGGCGGCTGGCCCGCGGCCATCGTCCGTTGCATCTTCCGGATCGTTCGCCGCCCTTCCGCACGAACGAGGAGCATCCCGACGAGTCCCGTCAGCACGACGAGCAGCACCATCCCGACCCAGCTGATGAATCCGAACTGGGTGACGATCACCGCGAGCAAGACGGCGTCGAGAAACGGGATGAGCAACAGCGCGAAGATCCACCGGAGCATACCCGGATATAGCCACCGAAGGGTGAAAATCCTTTACTCTCGTTCCACGAACGGAATCGCCGCCGCTCGCGGCCCGCTCGATGGGGTGCGAGCGAACGAAGGGCTTACGCCGCGGACTCACCTGGGTCCGGTATGGACGATACGACCCGCGTCGAGTGGCGCGAGTGGGGACGGGACGCCTTCGACGAGGCTGCAGCGGCTGACGTTCCCGTCTTGCTCTCGTTGACCGCGACGTGGTGCGATCACTGCCACGAGATGGACGCGGAAACCTACGCCGAGCCCCGCATCGCGGCCAACGTCAACGACAGTTTCGTCCCAGTACGGGCCGACGTGGACCGGTACCCGCGCGTTCGCGACCGGTACAACATGGGCGGCTTTCCGTCGACGGTCTTTCTCGCACCCGACGGCACGGTCCTGACCGGTGCGGGCTATCTCGGTCCCGACGGGATGCGACAGGTCCTCGACAGCGTCCGAACCATGTGGGACACGAAAGGCGACGGTGCAGCGCGTATCCCCCGACCGCTCCGCGAGGACAACCCGCCGGCCGGCGCGTTGACAGCCGACATCGAGTCGGCCATGCTCGGCCAACTCTCCGACAGCTACGACGAGACCGCGGGCGGCTGGGGTCAAAGCCCCAAGTTCCCGCTGCCCGACGCCCTCGAGTTCGCGCTCAAACGGGACCGCGAGATGGCGCTGCGATCGTACGACGCGGTCGGTGCGAACCTGCTAGACGAGTACGACGGCGGCTTCTATCGGTTCGCGACCGACCGCGACTGGTCCGGGCTCCAACGCGAGAAGCTCTTAGACTCGAACGGTGCGCTCGTGCGGGCGTTCGCCAACGCCTACCTTCACACCGGTAAGGACGAGTACCGCGAGCCCGCCGATCGCACGATCGACTTCCTCACGACGACGCTGTGGAACGCCGATGCCGACGCCTTCGCGAACAGTCAGGCCCCCGGCGAGGACGACGCCCACAGCCTCGACGCGACCGAGCGAGCGGCCGCCGACGAGCCGCCGGTCGACGACGGCGTCTTCGCGGGGTCGAACGCCCTGGCCATCGAAGGGCTGCTCACCTATTACGCCTACACCGACGACGACCGGGCCCGCCGGTACGCAGAGCGTGCGCTCGCGACCCTTCGGGAGGACCTGCTCGAGGACGGCGTCGTCGTTCACGCACGCGACGAGGCGGTCGAACGCGATGCCGATGGCGACGCGGTTCCGCTCCTCGCGAATCAGGCCCGCGTGCTGGCGGCGCTGACGACGGCCGCCAGTACCATCGAGACTGCCGTCCGCGAGGACGCGACGGCCGTCGCGGAGGCGACGATCGACCGACTCCACGACGAGGACTCGTTCCTCGACGGTCCCGCCGAGGGCGTCGGTCTGTGCGACCGGCCGCTCCGGCCGTTGGACTCGAACGTCGCGTTCGCGGACGCGCTGATCGATCTGGCCGCCCTCACCGGGGACGAGCGCTACCGTGAGTTCGCCCGAGAGACCCTCGAAGCGTTCGCGGGGGCGAGCGATCGGTTTACCGTTCAGGTCGCCCGCTACGCGACGGCCGCGTCCCGACTGCTCGAGGGGCCGCTGGTGATCAGGGTCGCCGCCGCACCCGGGGCGGATCTCCACCGTGCGGCGCTCCGACTCGCGGACCACGAAAAGGTCGTCGTCCCCGACGCCGATCTCGCGGCCGGAACGGCGCGTGCCGAACGGGGCGACCGCTCGTCAGCGGCTGCCGAAACTCCGGACGAGTTGAGCGAACGCGTCCAGTCCCTTCTCGACTGACGTTCGGCCTCGAAACGCCCGAGGACGGCTACGTATCAAACTATCGTAGCGTTTATGGCGCTTCGGTCGGTCCGTTGTGACATGGCCAGTCTCAGGGACCTCGGGCTCTCCGAGTACGAAGCTCGAGCCTACCGATCGCTGCTCACCACCGGCCCGACGACGGCCAAGGAGTTGTCACGGGCGAGTGACGTCCCGATGGGGCGGATCTACGACGTGCTCAACAGTATCGAACAGTACAACCTGGTCCGGACCCAGACCGCGAGCCGGCCGAAGAAGTACGTCGCCGTCGAACCCACGACGGCGCTCGACCGCCTGCTCGAGGACAAGAAACGGGAACTCGAGGAGAAAGCCGATCAATACGAGTCGATCGTCGACGATCTGGCGGACGAACTCGACGCGGCCGAGCCGGTCGAAGACCAGTTCTGGACCGCCGCCGTCGGCCCCGACGAGACGATCGACCTCCTCTTGGAGCGGCTGGCGGCCGCCGATCGCGACATCGTCATGGTGTCATCACATCCCTCCCCCCAGTGGGACATGCAGGCGGTCAGCGAGGAGATCAACGCCCAACTCGAGAACGCGCTCGATCGCGGCGTCTCGATCGATCTGTTGCTGACCCGCGAGATGGTCGGCTCGATGTCGGAGGCGGTGGGTCGGCGCTATCGCGAGACCTTACAGCAACGCGATGACTTCGACGTCCGCACGCACGACGACGTCACGGGATCGTTCAATATCATCGACGGCGTCGAAGTCTGCATTCAGGTCCCGAACCCGCTGTCCTCGGGGGAAGCCTTCGGGATGATCGACCTCAAGGACCCCGAGTTCGCCGCGAACGTCCACGAGGAGTTCGTGCCGCGGTGGGAAGACGCGGAACCGCTCGAGTTCTAGCCCTCGATTTCCTCGCGGAGCGTCCCCATCTCGACGATACGCTCGGCGTGGGCGTTGTGCTGGTGGATCGACTCGTCGTTGGACTGGCTCATCGTGATCACCGCGTCGTCGGGCAGGTGGTCGAACTCGTCGACGACGCCCTCCGCCAGCGCGCGCACGCAGTCCTCGACGAACTTCGCGTCGGCGTGGGCCGCGTAGGTCATGTGGTCCTCGTCGGGTCGCTTCGCGAGGTTGTAGATCCGGGCGCTCATCGAGTCCCGAGCGATGTCGATGATGTCGTTCAGATCGACCGCGGGGTCACCACCGGCTTCGATCGTCAGCGTCGCGTGTCCGCGCTGGGAGTGACCCGGCTGTGGCACCTCGTCGAGGAACTCCGTGATCGTTTCCTCGTCGACGCCTAACTCCTCGAGCGTGTCCTTCGCGCGGGCCGTCGACATCCCCTGCGAACAGGGGCAGACGGTCATCCCGGTGACCGTCGCGCCGATCTCCTCGCGGGTGCCGTCCTCGGTCGCCGTCGCCGACGCGACGATGTCGACGGTGTGTTGGGTCTCGCGGTCGCTCGCGGGCGTCCGTTCGCGCCGCATGAACTCGGCCTCCATCGAGACCTCCGCTCGCGACGTGTAGTCGTGGCGCTCGAGCAACCGCTCGGCGGCCTCGCCACAGACTTCCTCGACGCCGTAGGCCTCCTCGCGGGTGGCGTCCTCCAGAATCTCGTCGATAACCTCCATGTTGCGGCTCATGTCCGCGCCCTTGCGCCAACCCGGGAGGTCGACGAAGACCTCGAACTCGGCGGTGAGGACGATCGGACGCTTGTCCTCGCGGGCGATCTTGACGAGCTTGTCGACGCCGGTGACGCCGACCTGACTCAGGCCGACGGTCACGTCCGGCGACGTCGCCTGCACGTCCGGCAACTGATGACTCATTGACCGCATTCAGGGTAGCGGGTGATTCAACCTTTCGGAACCGGGTGTCACTTACACGGTCCGCTCGAGCCGTCCGTTGCTCGATTGTCGCTCGTCACGGGGGGAGCACTCTGACGGGGACTCGTCGTTCTGGAGTAGTTAACTGATGCCGCTTAATTAGAAATCCAACAACGATGGTCACTATTGCACATGACAGATCAGCGTGTATTTACGCTAAGCTGGATTAAAAACGTCTATGCGCCCTGGACACCCGCTACGCGATTCTGTCGGAGCCGTTTGGACCGTCACTCACCGATGGCTGGAGCGAGCCGTGAATTTCGCTCGATCGAATCGTGACGTGGTACCGTCCCGGGTGAACACGACTTCCCTGCGATGGCCCGCTCGAAGCGGTGTAACTAGCACCACGCCGAGGACCACATGAACCGACGCGACCTCCTCGCCGGCGCGGGTGTGCTTTCTGCTGTGCTGGGTGCAGGGTGTCAGTCCCTCCGGGACGACCCGAACCCGGGATTCGAAATCCGGACCGTCCGGACGTACCAACCCGACGCTGGCACCGTTCTGGTGGTGACGACGATCGAAAAGCGAACCGGCGTTTCCGGACACGTGACACTCCGTGCAGAACTCCGGATCGACGGCGACTACGACCACGCGTTCATTCAGGAGTACGGCGTTCCCGCGGACGTTGCCGAGCGAACGCTCGCAGTTCCGTTCGAGTACGACGATGCGGTGTTCGAGAACGCGACGTACGACGCGCGAGTGAAAATCCTCCGCGAGGGTGACGCGGATAGCCAGTGGGCGACTGAGAACCGGACGGCAACCGAGACTCGATGAGGACGGTCCCGTCTCACTCCGTGACGTGTCTCGGACGCGTCCTGACACCCTCGAACGGCCCGTCGGTTCTTTAAGTATTTCTGGTCATAAGGTGAAGCTACGAAGGGCATTCGTCACCCGGTCTTCTCGCATCCCGTTTCCACGACCTCGAGTCACAGCCATGTCTTCCGTTCCGAAGCACGTCCACGAGACCGTCGACGACCACCTCACTGCGATCGAACGCGAGGCGGATGTCGCGGTCGCGCTGGCAGTCGCCCGCGGGAGCCGCGCCTGGGGTGCGGCGAGTCCCGACAGCGATTACGATGTCGGCTTCGTTTACGTTCCGACTGACCTGCGGCGCTATGCCCACCTTGACGGCGTCACGGAGGGCATCGCCGAGGACCGCGGCGCGTTCGAGTATCAGGGCTGGGACGTGCGGACGTTCGCGCGCCTGTTGGCCGACTCGAACGAGAGCGCGATCGACCTGCTTCGGAGCCCGATTCGCTACCGGACCGCGTACGACCCCGCCGACCTCCGCGCGTACATCCGGCGGACGTACAACCCCATCGACCTCTATCACACGTGGCGCGGGATCGCGACGAGCAACTACCGGAAGTACGTGTCCCACCACCTGGTCCGCAGCGACGACGCGGTGGTTCCGATCCTCGAGTCGGACGGCGACGCGTACACTGTCGAAACCGACGCCGGAACGCGGACGATCCCGGTCGACGACGATCGATTTACCGAGACGCGGACCGAACCCACGGTGAAGCGAAACCTGATGATCGCTCGGGCCGCCATGTCCGCCCGCTACCTCCGGGAGACGGGGGAACGCGGGAGCCACGAACTGCCGGCGCTCGCGTTCGAGACGTTCCTGCGCGAGCAGGCACCCGCGGTCTTCGACGCCGAGCGGATCGACTGCGCCCGCGACCTGCTCGAGCGGAAACGGGCGGGCGACGGGGACAGCGAGATCGGCGACGCCGTCGGTCGTGCGTTCGCACATCCGGCGCGGGAAATCGATCCCGCGATTCACGCCCGGGACGGACCCGAGACCGACCGACTGGATGAGTTCATCGACGACCTGCTCGCCGCGGTTCAGTGACGCCGACGGACCCACCTCGTCTCCGATCCCCTCTTTAAGTGTCTCTGGTCACAAGGTGAAGCTACGAAGGGCTTTTCGCGGACCGATCTCTTCGACCAGCGAGCGCCCGCTCCCGCTCGAGGCCCCACCCCACCGAGACGTGTTAGAGTTGCTGTTTGTCCGATTCCCTGGCAGATCGGACGGAGCGAGCCTTTTTCACGCTCCCTCTCCGAGCGACAGACGATGCAAGACGACGGTACCGACTCTGGTCCAGGTGCCGAGCGAGCCGCGGACGGCGTCGAACGGGAGCCCGCCCGTGACCGCCGCCTCGAGACCCGGCCTGGGTCCGGATCGCTCTCGCGGGCCGACGTGCAGCGCGATTCGACGGTCCGCCAGTGGGGCGTCGTCACGCCGAGCGCGACGGTCATCGGCCGCGCGGACTCGGCCGACGCGGACCTCTCCGAGAACGTTCGTCGCCTCCACGACGAACAGCACGCGGCGACGCCGGGCTACAGCGAGCGCGCGCACCGACTCGACCGACTCCGAACGACGCAGGCGCTTTGCAATGCCCTCGACGTGACGCCGTGGCAACGGGATCTCGCGCTGGGCGTCATGGACGAGATCGACCTCACGGAGTTCGGAAGCCAGCGTGCGATCGAGAAGGTCGCGCTCGTGGTGATCCGTCACGTCGTCGACGTCGACCGCCAGCAGTACTTCGGGCTGGACGATATCGATGCTCGAGCGCTCTCCGCCGACCGGATGGAGGAACTGTTCGGCCGGTATCGCGCACACGACATCACCGACGAACCGGCTTTCGAGCGGCTCGCGGCCGACTACGGGCTGGACACGACGAGTCTGAACCGACTGCGCCGCGTGCTCAAGTCCCAACTCGAGGACGAACTGCCGGCCTACGGGCGCAACCCCTACCGCGATCCGAACCTGCCGGACGTGACGGACGCGGATACCGACGCCGCCGACGCGCCGGCGACGGGATCGGAGAGCTAACGGGCGACGGCCGCGGGCGTGTCTTCCCCTCGGCTGCCGGACCAGGTCTATCCCTCGTCTCGAGCCACTCACGTCGACTGCCGGTGACCGGCGACTTTTCCCCCACGAATGCCTAACTGTGCTATGGCCGACGCAGACACCGGATCGACGACGGAGACGACCGATCGCATCGAAATTTACGCCGACTACGTCTGCCCGTTTTGCTACTTGGGGACGCGCTCGCTCGAGCAGTACCGCGAGGGGCGCGACGAGCCGCTGACCGTCGAGTGGCACCCCTTCGATCTGCGACACGGGAAACGGAACCCGGACGGGTCGATCGATCAGGAGGTAGACGACGGGAAAGACGAACAGTACTACGAGCAGGCCAGACAGAACGTCCGCCGGCTCCAAGAGGAGTACGGCGTCGAGATGGCCCACGAAATGGCGACCGACGTGGACTCGTTCGACGCGCAGGTCGCGTCGTGGTACGTCAAAGAGGAGCATCCCGAGCAGTGGGCCGCATTTGACGAGGCGATCTACACGGCGCTGTGGCAGGACGAACGCGACATCGGCGACGCCGACGTGCTGGCCGACCTCGCCGCCGACGCCGACCTGCCGGCCGACGAGGTCCGCGACGCGATCGCCGACGATGATCTCCGGGCGGAACTCGAGGATCTGTTCACCGAAGCACAGCAGAAAGGAGTCACCGGCGTCCCGACCTTCCTCTCGGACGGCCACGTCGCCCGCGGCGCGGTCCCGCCGGAGCACCTAGAGCGACTCGTCGAGGGCAACGGGTCCGGCGGCCGTCGATAGGCGCTGTCGACTCACTCGAGTTTGTCGAGGCCGTCGAAGAAGTTCGCCTGCGGACCCACCAGCCTGACGGCGTCGTTCGCGAGCGAGACCGACACCTCGGCGGGGGGATCGAGACGTTGCCGGTTTCGGCCGTCGCTGATCGCGTAGGCAGTTTCGGTTTCGGAGACGGTGAGTGTGATCTCGGTCTCGGGTTCGACGACCAGCGGCGGCATCGGCTCCGTTGCGGCCATCTGCGCGACGACGAGCGTCTCCGCAGAGGGATGGACCAGCGGCCCGCCTTCGCTCAAATTGTACGCGGTCGAGCCCGTCGGCGTCGCCACGAGGACGCCGTCCGCGTGACTCTCGGCGTACCGTTGGCCGTCGATGTCGATCCCGACAGTGGCCCCGCCGCCGCTCCCTCGGCGCGGTCCGTGGACGACGATCTCGTTGAGCGCCGGCTCGAGCGTCCAGTCCGCTTCGACGCCGGTCGCCCGCAGTCGCGTGAGTTCGCGCTCCTCGACGGACCCCGTTTCGTCGAGTTCCGCGGCGAGTTCGGTGACGACGCCCAGCGCGTCGTCGGGTGCGACGGCATTGAGAAAGCCGACTTCGCCGAGGTTGATTCCCAGGATCGGCGTCGAACCGACTTCGCGCGCGACGAACAGCAGCGTTCCGTCGCCGCCGATGCTCACGACGAGATCGCGACCTGCCATCGCGGCGACCGGGACGGCACTCGTCCCGACCGCTCCGCCGGTCGCGTCGTCGACGACGACGCTGGCTCCCTCGCGCTCGAGGGCGTCGACGAGGCTCGCGGCGAGTGCCTGTGCACGTTCGTTGTCACGTTGAGCGACGATTCCCACGGCGACGTCCATCGTCGGCGGCTACCCGCCCCGTCGTCAAAAAGCCACGCTTGTCCGGCCGCCGTCGATGGGTAGCAACCGAACACCGCCGGGCGTCCCCGCCGCTGACCATCCCTCGTAGAGTGGCGCGCGCAGTCGCACCACCGCGCCGTCGGTGTCGGGCCGTACTCCCTCGCTCGAGGCGAGTCTCTTTCCGTCATCGGGCGATTCGATTTCGCCCGCCCAGTGTTTCGGGTCCGCCCAACAACCCGTTACGGCCAGGCTCGATCCAGTAACAGTCACTTATCGACATGTTCATGCTCCATACTTTTGCGGACGGGAGGCCGACGTTCCCGCATGGCGCAACGGACGACGGCCGACGAAACACTGCCACGAGAGGAACTCGCCGCGTACCTCCAGGAGCTTGCGACGGAGTTCGGGAGCGAGAGCGAGGAGGTCTCGATACGGGTCGGGAACAAGAACGTATCGCTCAGCCCGCCCCACAACGTCGACGTCTCGGTCGAGACCGTCGAGCGCTCCTCGATGATCCGGGGGAACCGCGAAACAGTCGAAATCGAACTGAGCTGGAAACCCTAACATGGCTGCCGCGGACTCCATCCTGATTTTCGTCCTGAGCCTGCTGGTCGGAACGATCGGCATCCTCGCGGGCGCGCGGCTGGTGTTGGATCGCGACGCGGGCTTCGTGAACGCTGCCGTGACCGCCCTCATCGGGGCGGCCGCCTGGGGGATCACGAGCTTCTTCGTCGGCTGGGTCCCCATCCTCGGCGTGTTGCTCATGTTGGTCATCTGGGTCGGCGTCATCAACTGGCGGTATCCCGGCGGCTGGGGGTCCGCAGCCGCGATCGGATTCGTCGCCTGGATCGTCGCGGTCGGCATCCTCTATGCGCTCGCGGTGGTCGGCTTCGTCACGGCCGATGCGCTCGGCATTCCCGGCGTCTAGCGGTTCACCTCGTTCCCGCCGTCGAAGACGGAGGGAAACCCCTTTTTCCGTCCGGGCGAGTGGTCCACGTAGACAGCAATGTACGAGACGATCCTGCTTCCGACGGACGGCAGCGACCACGCGACGACCGTCGCGGACCACGCCATCGACGTCGCGGCCACCCGCGACGCGACCCTCCACGTCCTCTCGGTCGTCGACGACCGCGCGTTCCTCGTGCTCGACGACGATCGCATCGAGCAGGTCCGCGACGACCTCGAGGAGACCGCCCGCGCGGCGGTCGACGACGCGGTGACCCGCGCCGCCGAACACGGTATCGAGACGACCACGGCCGTCGACACCGGCAACCCGGCCGAGTGTATCGTCGAGTACGCCGCGGACGCCGATGTCGATCTGATCGTCATGGGAACCAGCGGCGACGAGTACGAACGCAACGTCGTCGGCAGCGTCTCCCAGCGTGTCGTCCGCGAAGCACCGGTCCCGGTCACTACCGTCGGCCCCGACGTGTGAACGCCCCCGGGAAGTGCGACCACCGTTCCCCGTTCGAGGTGGCCGCCCAGTTCGATCGTGCGGACCGGTGGTGATACAGAGGGTTTGATGTGTCCGCCCTCGCTAGTGACGAGGAGATGCGCCGATCGATCGTGATCGCGGCCGTTTTACTCGTTCTCGCCGTCCTTCTGGTCGGCGGGCCGTCGCTGTTCCTGTCGCTGTCGACCAGCCAGACGGCGTCCGATCTACCCGCTCAGTCGACTCAGCCCAAATCGACGCCGGAACTCGTGACGTTCGAGGACTCCGAGAGCGGCTTCTGGGAGTACCTCAGTCCGACCAAGCGGTTCCAGAAACGAAGTCCGATCAACGTGGTCGTTCGCGGTGACGTCGACGACGTCGAACGGGTATTGTCCGACGCAGAGGGCGGTGACGGAGACTGGTCGAAAGTCAACGAATCCGAGGAGGAAGCGCTTCCGGAGACGTACTCGCTTACCGTCGGCAACGCCTCCGACAACGAAATGCAACCGGCGAACGCGACCGCCGACGGCGACCGACCGGCCAACGAGACCGCCGACGAATCGACGGTGAACGCCTCGCCACAGAACGAGACCGCCGCGGAAGCCGCGTCGGACGAGCCACGGGATCCCATTCCCGACCTCAACTGGGGGCACGCCGACGGCGGCACCCGCTACGCCTACGTCGACCCCGGGCCGAACGAGAGCGGCTACTGGACGACCGAAACGCGCCAGCTCGAGGACGGCGACTACTTCGGGCAACGGTATCACATCCGCCTCTACGAGAGTCCCAACGAGGACGACGACTGGGTCGCCATGCAGACACACTCGGAGCACTTCGACTGGTTTACCCTTCGGCATCGCGTCCACGGCTCCCAGGACGCCCAGACGAAGGTCGAGACCGACTTCATGAAACACCCACGCGTCGACGTTCAGGACGATGTGAGCCGGATCTACCTCGACAACAGGAACTCCGTCGACGCCGACGGCTGGGCGTCCCTCGTCGAACTCGCCGGCCTGCTCGTCGTCCCGACGCTCGTCGGCGTTCGCGCCGGCCGACGCGGTGGCACCGCCTCGAGCGGTACCGATCGATCCGCGACCGAGCGCGTCGCCGAGCGGACGCCCGGCGCGATCGACGACCACCTGACCGATGTCGACCGGAAACGCCTCGCCGCGGCGTACGCCCGCCTCGAGGCCGGCCACGTCCTCCTCGTCTTCACCATCCTGGCGCTGTATCTGGGCGTCCGGATGGGCGGCCTCGCGCTCGAACGGCGGGCCGCGTTCCTCACGCCACACCAGATCGCCGGGCTCCTCTATCCGGTGATCGGTGTCGGCATCCCGGTCGCGACCTACCTGCTCGCACGCGGGCTCACGCGACGGCTCGACGCCGCCGTCGTCGCCGCGGGCTCGCTCGCGGTCGCGGTCTGGCTCGACTACAGCCTGCTCGGCGTCTCCTCGCTGCCCGTCGACGTCGTCGTCCAGCGAATGCTCGTCGTCGTCGCGCTCGGACTGATCGCCGGCGGTGCGGCCAAACGGGCCGCTCGGAACTCAAGGTTCAACGACATGTTGCTCGTCGGCACCGCGATGTGGCTGCTCGTCCTGGTCGGAACGCTCTTCGGCTACTTCTGAGGCGGCCGGCGGCCCGGTTTCTCCGCCGGCCGGAGTCGATCGGCGGCCGAATCGTGGTCCTTCGGTGCCGAGCCCTTAAGTCCTTCCAACATCGTTATCAACACGACATGGCAAGCCCCACCCGTCAGCGCGAACGCGATCCTGAAACGACAGAAAAAACGCAGGAACCGGAGCGTGAGCGGGTGTGTGACGAGTGCGACGGCGGGACGCTGGTGAAAAGCGAGGATCAGGGCGAACTCGTCTGCGATCAGTGCGGGCTCATCGTCGAAGGTACCAACATCGATCACGGTCCGGAATGGCGGGCGTTCAACCACTCCGAGCGCCAGAACAAGTCCCGCGTCGGTGCGCCGACGACCCAGACGATGCACGACAAGGGGCTGACCACCTCCATCGACTGGAAGAACCAGGACGCCTACGGCCGCTCGATCTCCTCGGACAAACGCAATCAGATGCGCCGACTGCGAAAGTGGCAGGAACGGATCCGAACCAAAGACGCCGGCGAACGAAACCTCCAGTTCGCCCTCTCCGAAACCGATCGGATGGCCTCCTCGCTCGCCATCCCCCGCTCGGTCCGCGAGGTCGCCTGCGTCATCTACCGGCGCGCGCTCGACGAAGACCTCATCCGCGGGCGCTCGATCGAGGGCGTCGCGACCAGTACGCTCTACGCCGCCTGCCGCATGGAAGGCATCCCCCGATCGCTCGAGGAAGTCGCCGCCGTCTCCCGGGTCGAACGCAAGGAGATCGGCCGCACCTACCGCTACGTTGCCCAGGAACTCAACCTCGAGATGGAGCCGGTCAATCCCAAAAAGTACGTGCCCCGGTTCTGTTCGGAGCTCGAACTCTCGGAGGAGGTCCAGGTCAAGGCCAACGAGATCATCGATACGACGACCGAGAAGGGGCTGCTCTCGGGCAAGTCGCCGACGGGCTACGCCGCGGCGGCGATTTACGCTGCCTCGCTGCTCTGTAACGAGAAGAAGACCCAGCGCGAAGTCTCCGACGTCGCGCAGGTGACCGAGGTCACCATCCGCAACCGGTATCAGGAACAGATCGAGGCGATGGGCATTCACGAATAGGCCGGTTCGGACTCGTGGCGTCGGAGCGCGGGCGTTCGGGCCGCTCGGACGCCGACCGCGGTGGCGACTGCCCGCACACGGTGGCACGAAGCGTCTCAGGGGACGCCGCCTCTATTGACCGCCTCGACGGGATTTCTGTCTTGCCAGTACCGCCCTCGATGAGCGCCGTGGCTGTCGATCTCGAGTACGATTCGCTATCAGTCCCGTGTCGGTGGTGCGCCGAGAGCGGATTATAAATAAATATTACAAATTGATAGTTAAACGGTGCAAGCGGAAGGATGAAATGGCTCCTCCATCCAATTCGTTCGTATCGATGTCCTCTCACCGACGAACGCTCTTGACGCGGCTCGGCGGCGTGATCGCGGGCGGCGGCGCACTTCTCGGAACGAGTGCGTTCAGTACCGTTGACGCCGTACGGACGGTAGCCGTCGAAACGGCCGGGGACGCGAACGCGTTCCTCGGTATCGAACCCGGTGCTGAGGGCGACGCGTACGTCCTCGAGAACGGCACGATCGAGATCGATCTGACCGCGACGGAGGACGGCCGACACGGTGTTTCCAAACACGCAGTCACGGCCGTCGATCGGCTCCTCGAGATCACGAACAACGGCCCGACCGAGATCGCGGTCGGGTTCAACGACGAGTACGCGTTCGAGCACGGTGACTACGACGAGCCCCCAGGTGGCTGGGGATACACGGTCAATACCGCCGAAACCGCCGTGGTCGTCGGGTGGGCGAGTCCGCTGCCGTCGGAGATGGACCACTCGTTGGCAGCGGTTCGACCGCGGCTGGTCACGACCGGCTTCGATCGGAGTACGCTCGTCGATGGCCGCCTCAAGGACGAAGTCGATGCGAAGACCGAACGGACGATCCGCCCCGGTGGCCGTCTCAATATCGGAGTGCTCGTCGATACCCGCGCGAGCACGGTTACCGAAAACCCGATTCCGGAGTCCCTGGACGAGACGCTCTCGCTATACGCCGAATCGACCACCCAGTAACGCTGGCCGCGCTCGAGCCGCTCACTATCTGACAGGTCGCGCGAGGAAGAACAACGGCCACAACGAGTCGCCGCGGCGGCCTCTCGGAATGCGCTGGCCGGGAATTGAACCCGGGCTATGAGCTTGGGAAGCTCATGTCCTACCACTAGACCACCAGCGCTCCACGTCGGTCGGTCGCGCCACTCGAAGATACCCGCCGGTTACACTTGAACGTAGCGCTCTCGAGTCGGCCGTCCCGTCGGCGTTCGATTCTCGCACCCGGGCCGTCGACGTTCCCGATGGAGGCGGTCACTGTTCGGCACATCGAACCGGCAGCGGCCGTCCGAACCGACCGCCCGGTCAGTTTTTCCCGGGGAGGGGAGACTATTAGGTCACGCCGCCCCTAGTCCCGTCCATGATCGACGTTCGCTTTTCGGAGGCGGAACTCGAGCAGCGACGCGAACACATCACGCGGTTCATTCGCGATCGAGTCGACGCCGCAGGTGTCGACGGCGTCGTCTTGGGCCTCTCGGGCGGGATCGACAGCACGCTGGTCGGGCACCTCGCCGTCGAGGCGCTCGGGGCTGACGCCGTCCACGGCCTCGTCCTGCCGGCGACCGTCAGCAGCGAGGGGAACATGAGCGACGCCGAACGGGTCGCGCAGGACCTCGAAATCACCTACGACGTGATCGAGATCGAGCCGATCGTCGACTCGTTGCTGTCGGCCTATCCCGAGGCCGAAGGCGACCACGAAGCGGTCGGCAACGCACGCGCCCGCGTCCGTGCAGTGTTCAACTATCTCGTCGCCAACCACGAGCAGCGCCTCGTGCTGGGGACGGGCAACCGCAGCGAGGCCGCGGTGGGCTACTTCACCAAGTACGGTGACGGGGCCGTCGACTGCCACCCGATCGGCAATCTCTACAAGGGGCAGGTCCGCCAACTCGCCCGTCACGTCGGCGTCCCCGAGGATCTCGCCGCCAAGACCGCCACCGCGGAACTGTGGGCCGACCAGACCGACGAGGACGAACTCGGAATCAGCTACGACACGCTCGACTCGATCCTGGCGACACACGTCGACGGGCCGCTGTCGGTCGCCGCAACCGGGCGATTGCTCGAGGTCGACGAAGCGACCGTCGAACGGGTCCGCGGTATGTACGACCGCACCGAGCACAAGCGAACCGTCCCGCCGGCACCGGACCCACTGGACTAATCACCACCATCGCTTCGCCACTCGTCCTCGAGAAGCCCGTACCAGTAGACGTCCCGATGCTCGCCGTCGACGAAGTCGGCGTCGCGATGGACGCCCTCCTTCGTGAACCCCACCTTCTCGAGAAGACGTTGTGACGGGTCGTTGAACTCGAAGACGTGGGCGGCGATCCGGTGGAGACCGAGCTGGTCGAAGGCGTACTGGACGACGCGCTCCGTCGCCTCGGTGCCGTACCCCCGGTCGTGGTGGTCGGGTGCGATCCAGTATCCGATCTCGGCGGTCCGGGCCTCCCAGTCGAACTCGAAGAGTCCGATCGTCCCAACCGGCGTCGAATCGACGCCGATCAGTAGGTCGACCGTGTCGTCGCCACAGACCACGTTATCGAAGAAGTCGCGTTCCTGCTCGCCGTTGAGCGGTCTGGAGCGCCCGATCGACCGCCAGATCGTCGGATCGTTGATCTGTGTCTGCAGGAACTCGAGGTCCTCCTCCTCGATCGGTCGCAGTGCGATCCGCTCGCCCTCCAGAAACACTGGGCCGGGCATACTCGCCTATCGGTGTCAGCGAATATATTACCTTGGCCGGACCGATCCCGATACTGCGCCGCCGGTGATATCGGCTTCGGAGTCGTACTATTCGAGGACCGCGTCGATATCGTCGGCGTGGGCGGTCACGAGGTCGGCGAACGCCGCGGCCTCGCGTCGCTCCTGACTCGCCCGCTCGCCGTCGTCCCGGAGTCGCCGTTTCAGGGCCGCCAGCGCATCGGCTGCGTTATCGGCGATCCCTTCGGCCACCGATCGGGGATCGTCCTCGAGACGCGAGATCAGACCCGTCCGGAGCGCTGCTTCGGCGTCGATCGACCGGCCCGACAGCGCGAACTCGAGGGCGTCCCCCTGGCCCATGACGCGGGGCAGTCGGACGGTGCCGCCCCAGGCACCGAACAGCCCGAAACTGACCCCCGGTTCCCCGTAGGTCGACTCCGGGGTTCCGACCCGGACGTCACAGGCCAGCGCGAGTTCGAGACCCCCGCCGCGTGCGGGACCGTCGATTCCCGCGACGACGATCGCCGGCGAGTCCTCGATGGTCCGGGCGACGCGCTGGCCCAGACGAGCGAACGCGGCTGCGCGGTCGCGATCCCCTTCGAGGGCCGCGACCTCGGTCAGGTCGGCACCGGCACAGAACGCCGGACCGCGTCCGTGAAGGTAAACGATGGGTTCCTCGGCCTCGCCGATCGCGGTCTCGAGGGCCTCGAGCCCGTCGCCCGTCAGTGCGTTGCGCGCATCGGGGCGGTTCATCGTCACGGTACGAATCGGTCCGTCAGCGTCGACCTCGATCATGTCAGCAGTCGATCGGGCGTTTCCAAAGGTCTTTGCCTCCCCCGTCGTAACCCCCCGCTAATGGAGAATGCCGACAGCTGTCGGCGTGCCGCCGTCGAGGCAATCGCGGACGTCGAACCACCACAGCTACACGACTACATCGAAGCCACCCTCGAGCGCGTATCGATGGTGCCCGGAACCCTCACCCTCGAGAGCGCCGCCATGATGGGGTCCGAGAGACCCGTCGTCGGACCCGACTGCGAGCAGTCCCTCGATGCCGACTCCGCCACCGATGGGGGACGCGAGCGATCGGCCGACCGCACCCCCGACGGCGTCGTCACCCACGCGGCCGGCGTCCAGCTCATCTACGAGGGGCTGCGTCTGACCCGCTCGCTCGCCCGCGACGAGCCCTGGACGGCGACCGACGCCAGCGCGGGCGACGGCGATCTCGCGATCCTCGCGGCCGACATCCTCGTCGCCCGCGGGTTCTACCTGCTGGCCCGTACCGACGCCGCCAACAAGGCGGTCCGAACCGTCCAGTCGTTCGGCCGCGACCAGACCCGGCGGACCGACCTCGCGACCGCCGACGGCGACCTCGATCCGACGGTGTCCGATCTCGACGCCAACCTCGAGCGGGACGTGCTCGAACTCGCCGCCCTCACCGGGGCCGTCGCCGTCGGCGAAACGCCGTCGCCGCGCCTGCTTGCCATCGTCGACTCGCTCGCCGACGCCGTCGGCACCTCGTTTCCGCCGGTCGAGGACTCGCTTGCCAACCTCGAGCCCTCGGCCCGCGAGCAGTCCCTCGAGGACCACGCGACCGATCGGGCCACGTCGGCGACGGACCCGTGATGTCGGCGTCGACCACCGGCG
Organism: Natrinema altunense; assembly: GCF_000731985.1. GTDB lineage: Archaea > Halobacteriota > Halobacteria > Halobacteriales > Natrialbaceae > Natrinema > Natrinema altunense. The sequence continues at coordinate 47,675 of NZ_JNCS01000010.1, read as the reverse complement.
GGGACCCCGACAATCCGGCGCACGGCCCGATCGAATCGAAACCCATAAAGACATCTCCGATCAACGAAGAAGTACGCGCCTGGGTAGCTTAGCGGTAAAGCGCGTCCTTGGTAAGGACGAGAGCCCGGGTTCAAATCCCGGCCTAGGCTTCCGCGCGTTTCAGCGCCTCTCCGACCATTTTACGCCCTTCTTTGGAGAGAACAAATGCAACGCAAGAACGTTACGTTTCACTACACGGGAACCCCGTCGCCGTCTTGCGATTCGTATAGCTGTCAGGACACCATAACGTCAGACGTTACGCCGTCCGGCGATTCGGGGGGTGAGCGTTCTCGATGAACCGGACTGACCCACTCGATAACCTCGGCAGTGGTGATACCATGTCCACGGAGGTCCCGCCCGCGCCCGAGGACTACGAGTTCGATTATCCGTTGGTTAGCGAGCGCTCGAAGCGCGACCTGCAAGAGTTCGGGCTGAACATGGTGGACGACTACCGAGACTTCAAGCGTGAACTGCTGTCGTGGCTCGCTAACTACGGGAAGAACCCCGAGAAGCACGAGGGACTTGCTCGCTCCACGCTCGAATCCACCCACTACAAACTCGAAACCGCCTTCCGCTGGCTCTGGCGGTACGAGAACCAGTACACCACGCAGTTCACGCCCGACCACGCAGACAAGTTCGTTCGAGTCCTCGACCAGTCGGACGGGATGATCGACTCGACCGTTCTCCACCACGCCAAGGACATTAAGCGGTACTTCCGCTTCAGTAACCACGTCCGGGGAACGGATTACGAGTGGGAACTCGACGTAGAACTCTCGCAGTCCAACGGAGACGAACGAGACTACCTTCGTCGTAGTACGTTCGAGCCGCTGTATCAAGCGGCGCTCGAACACTCGTCAGTCAAAAGTTACCACTCCGTCTCACCTGACGAACGTAGTCAACTGAAGGCCTTCGTCGCACAGCGGCTTGGTATCCCGAAAGAGAAGGTCGGTCCGGCGGAGTTCAAAGAAGCGAACTCGTGGAAGTACCCGTCTATGATTGCGGTCACTCTCGACACTGGATTGCGTCCCATCGAGGTTGGGCGGGCAAAGGTGTCGTGGGTGAACCTCGAAGACAACGAGTTGAACATCCCCAAGGACGAGTCTACGAAGAATGAGGCACATTGGAACTGTGCGATCAAGGGTCGAACTGCGAAGGCTCTGAAGCGATGGCTCGATGAACGGGCGTCGCTGGACAAGTACGAGGACAGGGACGAGTTGTGGCTGACGCAGAAATCGTCACCGTACAGTTCCAAGTCCTGCAATGCGCTCCTTCATCGGGTGATCGAGAGTGGGGACGTTCCGATCCCCGAGCATAAGGAGATTTCGTGGTACTCTATCCGGCACGGCGTGGCGACCTATTGGGCGAACCACGTGGGTCCTCACCACGCAAAAGAGCAACTGCGCCACAAGAGCCTGAACACGACGATGAAATATCTTCACTCCGACGCGGAGACGCGGAACAGTGCCGTAGAACAAATCTGGTAGACGGAATTACCCACCTGAACGTTTTATTCCGCTCGTCCGTACTCACTTGTATGACCTTCGGCACGACGTGGCACAACCTTCTCGAGAACGTCGAAGAACTCCCCTCTGATGCGACCCTCGTCACCCCACTCTCGCGCAAGGCCTTCGGCGTCACTGACGTACAGGAACCTCGTGTCCTGATTCAGTACCGGGACGATGACGAGACGATTCCTCTACAGCGCGACCAGTTCGAGACGCTCCATCGGCGTATTCAAAACGCACATGGTGAGTTCGACCTTGATCGGCTTCCCCCGGACGCCGAACCCTACGCGACCGTGCTGTCCCTACACCCACGCTTCGAGGTAGACGACCGTGCGGGAACGCTTACAGAGAGTGAAACGCCGACAGGATCGCCACTGGTGGACGCGACCGAGAACACCGACGACGGCGATCAAGAGCGGGAAGAGCCGGATGTAGACGTGTATGCGGACGCTCTGTTGCTGATAGACGCCCTCGAGCGCCACGACGTGACCACGCTCGAAGACGTGGAAACGCCCGCACTGGTGAACCTCTACACGCTCTTGTCGGACGTACAGCGGAACGCCAACGATCTACGCCAAGAGGTGCGTAGTGTCCTTCTCGACCGACTCCACCATGACCAGCCGGTATCCGGACAGTTCGGGTCAGTCCAACGGACGAGTCGTCGGAACCGGTCGCTCAAGGACGACGAGACGGTACTGAACGCCTTCGAGTCCGCTGGTATCGAGCGCGAGCGGCTGACCACTGTGGATTCGAACAAGGTAGACGAAGCACTCGAGGTGACTGAACTGTCCGAGAGCGATGTGTATGAGGTCGAAGAGAGTGAATACGTTCGGAAGGCTGACGTGGACGAGGACCGGAAAGAGACGCGCCTACAGGGCCTCAAGGATCAACTCGCGGCGACCGAGGGAGAAGAGGCCGAGGAACTCCGCGAAGAAATCGAGGCACTCGAAGAGCGAATTTCTGAACTCACCGAGTTCCAGTCAGGGCGCTCGTTCCACGAGTCAGCCCGTAGTGGGTAGTCGTCTCTATTTCGAAAGCCGATACGGTTCGCTCGAGCGTTCTACTATCAATCACGACGCCTGTCGGTAGGCATACCCGATGAACGCGCCGACGAATACCACCTGTAGGAACGAAATGAGAAACACATCTGTTCCGGTGACGAGCGGCGCGTCGAACGAGACGAGCAACATGAACAGACTCGGGAGCGAAACGCCGACGAACATCCCAAGCGCTTTCGTCCGCTTCATTTCTCTAATTGGAATTGGTGGTCAGAACCCGACCGAGACTTCGACTTCGTACTCTTCGATACGGCTCGCGTCTTGACTCGTGTACATACAGTCGAACTCCCATTCACGACCAGCCGCGAGGTCGTTTACGTTGTCGAGTCCTTCACCGATCTGCGTCCCATCGGCGTCGAGGAACGTCGCGGTCGCTTCGACGTATGAGAGTTCCCGGTCAGCGTTGTTGATAGCGGTACCACGGACACCCGACTGAAATTCTTCCTCGTAGAACTCGTGGTCGAGAATCTCTACGTCCGACTGGTTGTCGTCACCGTTGTCTCCGCTGTTAGTGTCGCCGCCGTTGTTGTCTCCGTTATTGTTTCCGGAGTCGCTGGTATCGCTGTCACCGCTGTTTCCGTTGGCGTCTCCTTCGTCTGAATCACTTTCGTCGCTGGTACAGCCCGCGAGGGCGAGGGTGGTAGCGGTCGCACCTATGCTTGCCAGATACTTCCGTCGGAACATTTCATTTCAACACAAAACAGAGAGTGCTTATAATTGTTTCTGTAGTTAACACAGAGTTAACTAAACCATACTATTCGTGATATGTAACGACAAGTGGCGCGAGTTTCCGATAATGAGAAAATCGGCGGATTGGATGAGTATCGCAGACGAACGGATTCTTGAGGCGCTTGAGGAGAAAGAGTCAGGCACGCCGACAAGTCTATCACAAAACGAATACGTCCGATTCAGCCGTACACATCTACACCAGCGGATGAAGAAATTAGATCGGTATGGATTGATTCGTTTCCTCGGGAATGGGGTGTACGTCCTTACCGACGAAGGCCACCAGTATCTCGATGGTGATCTTGACGCCGCCGAACTCGAGCCGGACGAGGACTAACCATGTTCGTTCCCTAAACCGGGAAGAGAATACTTCTACTGCAATTTCCGAGGGTGTCCTTGTCGCCAACGACCAGGGAGAGCGCCATGAGTAGGGCGTGAGTGAACCTGCCGTCCAAGCGAGTGGTCTTGATCATCGTATTTCCCGATCCGTCTCAACGGCATTGAGCGGCTATATGAGACAAGTAGAATACACACTATGCATTGTCTATGGAGTTATAATTCCCAACAATAATAATCCTACAGCCCCTATTATACAATAGAGGGCAACCGCTTCTCGGGGCGTAATTCGCGTCGAAAAGCCCGCCTGCTGGAACAGGCGAGCGGTGGCCTTCAGAGGGAAGACCAATGCCAACTACGCACGTCGAGAGTCAAGAGCGTACCGAACAACAGATACTTCGAGAACTACCGGGATTCCATCTGGATTCCGGATCGCCGTGTGCCTGTGGCGTCGAAGCCATTCAGACGAGCAAGTCGGTCGGCTACAGCGAGTTCGTGACGTACACCCATCGTTGTACCGAGTGCGGGAACGAGTTCGTCACCTACATCGAGGGATAACGATGGCGGCGATTTCCCCTACCAATGTGGTGGACGTACTTGACGCCGACGTGGCAGTCGAGAAGCGAGCGCAGTGGGAAGCGTTCTCGTTTGCGCTGCTCGGAGACGGCGACGTAGAGGTAGTCAACGGCTCCCACGAGGACGCTGACGATCACACCTATACCGTCCATGTCGAGGGCGGTATCCCGAGCGATTGCACCTGTCCGGCCTTCGAATATCAGTCGGGTCCGTGCAAGCACATGATCGCGGTCGCTATTCGAGAACCAGTCCTCGAAGCGGCCAGCCGGGAGCGGCCCGTTCGCGCCGACGGTGGTGTGACGCTCGACTCGTTCGCTACCGAGGACACCAACGAGAACGAGTGCTGGTGTGACGACCACGACTTCCCGTGCTTCGACTGCTATCGGGATGGTCAGCGCGATCTTCCGGGTGATTCCGAATGACGAAACTTCCTCCGGCAAAAGCACTCAACGGAGAGAAGACGGGAACCACCTGCGACTCGTGCAACAAAGGAATCCGAACGGGTGACAAAGCGGTCGCCTACGCCACGCACTACGATGGCGACGGATGGATCATCCGCCGGGTATCGTGTACCGACTGCGGCCAGACGAGTATCGGTCTACCGACTGACGGAGCCGATGAAGTCGTCATCGAGGCGGTTGTCTGGCGTAATCGACTCGTCGGTGTGACTACGGTGGATCGAAGTCGGCCCGAAGAATAGTAGGCAGCTTTTTGACAGACCGGTTAGTGGTTCCCGGTATGCCCGAATTTGCTTCGCTTGAAGCCCAAGAAGCACGCGAGTATTGGGAGCATGAGGCGCAAGAGTTCACTCCATGGATAGCAGATGAAATCCGCGCAGAGGGCGTTTCCAAGTTGGAAGACTCGTTAGGGTTGGACCTCGAGATAATCGAGGAAGAGAAGAGCGTTGGACGTTACAACGTCGATATTCTCGCAGAGGTCGTAGACGACAACCGAAACGTCGTTATCGAGAATCAACTGAACCCCTCGGATCATGACCACTTGGGGAAGTCTATTGCCTACGCCTCCGGTGTTGACGCGGACATTATCGTATGGATAGCGCCTCGATTCTACGACGAACACCGAGACGCGATGCAATGGCTCAACGAGAACAGTCGTGAGGGCGTAGACCTGTTCGCTATCCGCCTCGAAGTATGGAAAATAGGAGATTCCGATCCTGCTGTCCGGCTCAATCCTGTTGCAGAACCGAGCGAGTGGAAGGAGAAGGCCAAACGATCAGAGGGTGAGCTGACCGAGACGGAGACATTGCAGGAAGAGTTTTGGACCGAGTTTCGGGATCGGATCGAGGACCGCGATACTCCCTTGAGCGCACGGAAACCGTACCCGGAATACTACTACAACAACCCGATTGGAAAAGCGGGCTTCGAACTTCAGTTCACCATCAACTCGCGCGACAACGAACTCGGGACCGGGCTTGTGATCCGAGACGACGCCGAAGCGTATCGAGAGTTGATCGAGCAATCCCAACAGATCGAGTCCGAATTTGACCGAGAACTAACGTGGAACGAACCAGAGGAAACACGTTCAGGGAAGAAGCGAAGTCGGATTGTGGTCACGAAGTCCGCTGATGTGACGGACCAAGACCAATGGGATGAATACCTCGATTGGATGGTTGAACACGGTGAGAAGTTCCACGAGGTCTTCTACGACCGGATTCAGCAGCTATAACGTTACGACAACTCGTCGTACTTCTCCAAGACTGTCTCGAAGTAATCTTCGTCCATCAGGCGCGGGTTCTGTACTCGGTGGAAGTCGTCGAGGACGAACTCGGTCTGGTCGCGGTCGAGTCCATAGGCATGGAACGCGGCGGCGTCGAGTTCAGCTTGAACTTCCCGCCGTTCGTCCATGTCAGTTGCCGGGTCGATACCACCGAGCCGGTCGCGAATTTCCTCGAACTGCTCACCGTAGCAGTTGAGTCGAGCGGCTCGCTTCCAGATATAGTCAAACCACTCATCCCCCTCTGAAAGGTGAGGCATTTGCGTTTCTTTAAACTTGTAGGTGACAATATGGGTGTCCACCTTGGTTCGGATAAGATAGTCAAAGGGAAGAGAATTAAGCAGACCAACCCCGACAAATAGCTCTTTATCTGTGAATATCCGCTGGTAGAAGCTGTGTAATGGATCTTCTGTTAGTCCTTCCTCAAAGGGTTCAATCTGATAATTGCGAACTGTTCGGAGGGTATTATGACAGACAATTCCTTCAGGAAGAACTGTAGAAATGAGTGTCCGCTCGTTTGTGGAATTTGTAATATCTCGCAATACAATTCGAGCTTCTGTACTATCAAGGAGAACGTCTTTTTTACTCAAGGATCTTCCACGATGTTCTTCCAGTAAGTTATTGACAAAGCTTTTCTGCGAACCAGATCCCTCAAATTCTTCATAAATAGCTTTCTTTAGGTCCCCTACTGTCTTTTCACGCATACGTTGCTTGGCGCTCTTTTCCGGGTTAGTCTCCTCTTCAACGCTCCAGAATTCAGGTGAATCTATATCTTCAAAGAATTTATTATTATATGAGAATTGATATATATTGCTACCACCGTAGACGGGATATTCGCCCTCTGATTCATCAACAAATCTGTCAGAATCGCTTGTCCGACGAAGCCCTTGATACGGCTCCATATACCAATTTGAGGCAGTCTTATCTCCTAAAGGCGGTTTTTCAATTAGGGTCTTGATAACTTCCAATTTCTCCTCTGACTCGATATATGGGAAGATACGAGCTTCCGGTGAATATGATTCGAGAACTTTCTTCGGAATGTCGATCGCGTCTCTCTCAAATGTCTGGAGTATCTCAACATTCCCCTCCTGATAGATTCCGGTTACGTCATCAGTTGAACCTTGATTCTCAAAGACGGGAACTCCAAATTTGTATTGTCCATGAATCTGGTCAAAGATACCGTGATTCTCGAAGATGGGTAACGCTTTGAGTCGTGTGTTGTCAAGGAGATGACTCCGTAAGTCTTTGCATGATGCTCCGTTGAACACTGCGCCGGGGAGAACCTGTGCTATATGTGAACTACTGTCTGCAATATTGAAAACCCGTTCTAAAAATAATGCCGAGAGATCATTCGGATTTGGCTTCACCCGGCCGTCAATCTCTGGCCTCTGAAGTGAATACTCGGAACTATTTTTGAAGTATTCCGATCTTTTTTCCATGTTCTCAAGATATTCATTCCATCCCTCCGCAATCCTATCATCATTCAATAACTCTTCCTGCTTCTGGTCTTTCTCATCTGGTGGCAGAGTTCGGAAAGTAGGGTAATACCGTGCGAAATAATCATCTCGAAGAGGTTTCAGTCGGTCCCACGGAGGATTCCCGACAACCACATCAAATCCGCCTTCAGCATATACCTCTGCAAACTCCAACACCCAATTGAAGGGGTTCATCTCCGCGACCTCCTGTGGAGTGATTTCGTCCACACCCGCTTCTTGGAAATCACGGTGAATGTCATCTATCAGGTCTTCACGGGCCTCGCGTAGTTTCTCGAATGCCTTCTGTCGGTGTTCTTCGGCAACTTCGGTGTCCAGCGCTTGTTCGTGGTTTTCGATTTCGTCTATGATCCCCTGATAGCGGTCCCGAACACTGTCTTCAGTGAAACTCCCGAGCGTGTATTCGCCGTCGTCAGTCGTCTCGGGGAAGCCGGTGTAGCCAATGAGGCTGTTCCCTTCCCGCAGGTTGAAGACGATGTTTGGTAGTGCAAGCTCGTCGTCGTCAAGATCGTCCACTACATCCTCGTCTAACTCGGAAATGATGGAAAGCCACAGCCGGAGTTTCCCGATTTCGACGGCAGGTCCCATCAGGTCTACACCGTAGATATTATTCAGGACTGTCGTCTTCTTCAGGCGGTACTCCTGTGGGTAGTTCTCGTTCTGTGCATACAGCGCCTTCCGGACATTGACGATTTCTTCGAGGACTGACGTGAGGAAGTGTCCACTCCCACAGGCAGGATCCACGACACGGAACTCGTCTACCTCTGCGAGAAGGGAGCTAATCAGACTCCAGTTGCCCGGCAGATCCTCAATGAGCGAGTACACCGAATCATAGTTCTCGACTTCCGGCTCGGGCCACCCACGCTCTTCGACCAGCACGCGACCGAAGCGATCCAATAGCGCTGGTCGAACCGTCTCTTCAGCGCAGAAGCGCGTTATCTCGCTCGGGGTGTAGTACGCTCCGAGTTCCTTGTTGTTATCTGCGTTGTCGCTGGTGATGTAGTTGATAGTCTTCTCGAAGACATTCCCCAGGACACTCGGGTCAAGATCAGTTGGAGAGCCGCCTGCGGAGAAACTGTAGCGTTCCAGCAGGTCGATGATGGATTTCAGTACCGAGTTCCGCACGTCGAAGTCCTCTTCATCGAACTCGTCGTCGCCAAGAGACGGACGGAACAGCCCACCGTTAAGGTACGGAATGTCCTCGAAAACGTCGATGTTTTGGACCGTCGAGGGCCGCTGGTCGGGCTTCTCGTTCATCACGTCGTAGAACAGCGGCTTGACGAACTCGTCGTAGAGCGACCCGGTGTACATCCCGTCCTCGTAGGTATCCTTGAGCGTCAGCAGAAGATCGGGGTCAACGAGTTCCTTGTCTTCGAGGAACTTGATGAACACGAGACGATTCATCAACTCGACGGCGAACAATCGAGCGTCGTCTTCGGTGGCACCGTCGGGTTTGACCACGCCATCGCCAATCAGCGAGCGCGGCGTCTCTTCGTTCTCGTCTACGATCCCGAAGACGTAGCGAATGTAGTCGTCGTAGAACTCGTCAGTGATTTCCTCTTGAGTCCGCTTGATTACCTGCCGAGCCTCGACAGCGATGGAAACGAAGTTCCCGAACTCGAAGGTACGTAGAAGCCGAGCGACTCGTTCTCGATCAGCGTCGAAGACGGCTTCCTCGACGGGGTCCCGCGTCCCGACCTGATTCTCGAAGAGCGCGAGAAAGACAGGCTGAAGGTCTACTTCTTCGATAACGTTGTGGCTGTACGAATCAGGATCGTACCGGACGAACGCCCACCGAAGACCATCGGTAGCGAATCCAAAGTCGGACTCGAACTCGCGCTGACTCAACCAGTCACGAACCTGTCCGATACCGTGTTCACGGCTGTCCAGATCCTTGTTGACCGGCTCGGCTTCGATAAGGAGCCGAGTCGAATCGGTATCGTAGTCGCGTAGGGAGACAGTGTAGTCCGCGACCATCGTCCGCCCACCAGAAAGACCGCCTGCTTCGGTGTCGAACGAGTGGCCCAACTCCGAAAGCAGTGGTTCGATAACCGCCTGTTGGGTGAAGGGTTCGGGTTGAAGCCCGTCTCGAGTCATGTCGCTCCGAAGGCGATACGATCCGGCGTCGGCTCGTAGGATGTTTTCCAGCGTATCGTCGTCTATCTGTTCCCGAAGACGGGATACAGCGTCGTCAATAGCCTCGAGAAGCCGTATCTCGTCTTCGTCTTCGACCGTCGTCTCGAAGGCTTCCTGAACGAACTCGGTTTGCGGAGTAGATGTTGTAGCAGGTGGCATATGATGTTCTCCGAAGGGATGTTTCAAGCCAACCAATCAAACCACGTTAAAGATTGGGAAACGAGTAATAGCGATAGCACGACTGAACGTGAATCTATAGGACTGCAAGGTTAGATCTGTGAGTGTTTTGACTTGGCTGGTGCCCCACTCTCAATACCCCTATTGGCCAGTCTGCGGTACAGGAAGAGACAAATTAGCGGCGGTCACGCCAATATCCCTATCAGAAAGAATCCCCGGAAATTCCGCTGATATACATATCATCATATTGATAATACTTATGTGCCCGTGTCTCCATAGTCTTAATTGCTATGTGAGCTACTAATCGAGAGATTCGACAGCAAAGGACGACGCCGCCGGGCCAACCTTACAGGGGACGGTCCCGGTTTCGGCGTCGAGCAAGTGAGAGCCGAGTTCCCCCGGACTCTCTATCTGGTTCTACCGGGTAGGGAATCAAAACCGTTGGGGACGGCTCTCGGCAGTTTCCATGTTCACACAATGAAATACAGAACACCTCGCGGAAGTCAAGCAGGTACAGCCAAGCGATCCCTACCAGAATCGAGCGCTCGAACGACCCCAACGACGAATCATACCAATGAGTGACGAAGAGTTCAATCGAGACGAACTGTGTGCGGCTGTTGGCGAAGACAACGACCTCGAGCCGCTCGAAAAGGAAATGCAGATTCGCTGGTCGAAAGCCGGTGAACCACTACCGGAGTCAGTTCCATACGAAGACCCTGTCGTGTGGGTCTATTCGGAGATTCGTGGACCATGTCGGCGTCTCCTGCGACGGAGCAATTTCTGGCCGACGGAACTCCGTGTTGAAGGTGGCAGAAAGGTAGCGCCACACAACTTCTCTGGCGAACGTATCACCGGGGTCGGCGGATACATCCCAAGAGGATCCCTGAAACTACAGGGTTCGATTCGCTCCGACTCTACCCATGCCAGCGTCGTCTCTAATGACTGGTCGGAGTCCAATAGTTCTGTGTCATCCTCTGGTGAATCTTCTGAACCATCGAAGAACAAGAGTCAAGACGGAACTGACGGTGAAGATACTGATTCGGACGCCGACGACGGTGACGCCGGGGATACTACTAACCCGTTAGACTGGTAGTGCCCTTGTCTTCTATCTATCTCGTCTTTCTCTGCTGTTCGTTTAGAACAACTACAGCAACACTCTATCCCTTTCGTATGTTTTCCCTTCTCTCTTCTACAGTAGTCGTAGTTGTTCGTCCTATACAGTCTATAGAACAAGAGTATCGTTCGTTCTACTCTTCATATAGTATAGGGACGACAGACGACCCTATTGTACTATCTCACTGTTGTCCTACGTAGTGTCGAGGGTCGTCCCTCATACTACGTCTATAACGTTATAGAGACTACACAAACGACGACCTACCACTAACACAAGGATAGATCATCCACATAGCGTCCCGCTTGAAGACCGCGACCACTACTAACTACGAATGAGGGTCCGCTCGAGGTAGCACAAACGCCGCTGTAGGTCAGACACGTTGACTGGAACTATGCTGATGAACCTTTCTCCACCATCGGGAGGGAAACATCGTCTCGACCAAGCTGACCGCAAAAGTGTCGAGTCAGTCAACCTCTAAACCCCGAATTGGTAAAATTGGTTTGGCACTCTCTGCGGATATTCTCCGCTCGAAACCCACCCGCCGAGCAGGAGCTTTCTGGTTCTTCGACCCCTCCCATCGCTAATAGTCAGCAACGTTTGTTAGCACAACCTCTGTAGTGGGTGCCGTCCCGGCAAGGGACTTGGTCGTCTTACACGTTTGCCCATCATAGGGATCATCTTACTGTATCCCTGTGACTGCTGACGCCGTCGTGGGACAGGGGGGACCCCGTAGGGGTGGGGGAGTGGGTCTGCCGGGGTGTCCAATGGGGTAACTGGTAGTTGGGACTGGCTCTCGGTGAGGACGGGGGTCGGCGTTAGTCGGGTTGGGGTCAGCCGACCCGAACTTATCTATCTACACACTCGTACCAGCACCCTGTGAGCGCTCTACAGAAGCAGGGCCAATGGGTACCCCTCGGGGATCGGGTAGGCTGATAGGGGTAGGAGAGGCGGGGGTCTGGCCGGGGTGGGGGATCAGGGGGGTTATCGTGGGCGGTCGAATGGGACCACTCGAGTCGTAGATGGGATAGCCTCCTGATGAACCCGGACCCCCTGACCCCCTCTCGCGCTCTCTCTGAATGTCCGATTTTCGGGGCCAAATCTAACCGAGATATTGGTACCGTGTTTAAATAATTGAAGTAGGTGAACTCGAGTATCTACCTGCTACAAGTCGCCAATCAGGCGAGCCTGTGCGACAGCCAGCGTCTTCTCTTCGTCCGTCTCTGCTTCCGCAATCTCTATCACCTCGTCCTCGTCGTCAGGTAGTTGAGTATCGGGATTCTCGTCGGTCATATGTGAACCGTCACTCTCAACGAATGAATCCCTTTCGTCGGTGGCAACCACATAGGTAGTCACGGTGGGCGCAGGTCATATCACCAGAAACAGTCGAACGAGGCCAAATCAATCTTGAAAGTTAGGGAAACGGATTGGTCTTGGCTCGACATACACTGCTCCCACCCCACATTTTATAAAAGTACAGTTACTATAATATCATAAGAAGGGCCGAAGTGGGGCACTCTCCGGCAATACCTGCCCGAAAATAGGCCAGAGAGTGCTTGGGTAAAGCGCGTCCTTGGTAAGGACGAGAGCCCGGGTTCAAATCCCGGCCTAGGCTTCCCGCGTTTTGATTCCATCGTGAGGTTCTAACGACCGATACTGGAAGATCCATCTCTACCCCTCGCCGATTCTCCGATCGTGGCGGTCCGTCGGAAGGTGAGTAAGCGTCGTGTTCGGCATGTCTGATTCCATGTCACCGCGAATAGAGTTGTGCCATTGATAAACAATCCTTATGCGCGCCGAGTCGATTCCCTGAGACAGGATGGTACGTGAGAGTTGGGCGAGTCGTGCCGGATTCATCTTTGCCGCGGTCGGAAGCGCGATCGGGCTAGGGAACATCTGGCGATTTCCCTGGATGACCGCGGAGAACGGCGGGAGCGCCTTTCTACTGTTGTATCTACTCATCGTCCTCGTCGTCGGGGTACCGGGATTGCTGGCCGCGCTCGTGATCGGTCGCCGGTCGAATCGGAACCCAGTGGGGGCGTTCAAATCGCTCGCCGGATCGCGTTTCTGGACGGCGTTGGGCGCGCTCTGTGTCGTCACCTCGATCATGCTGATGTCGTTCTACAGCGTCGTCGGCGGGTGGATCCTTCGGTACTTCCTCGAGAGCGCGACGGGTGCCTATTTCGCGAGTCCCGAAACCCACTTCGCGGCGATCAGCTACGGTGCCGAAGCGTTCGGCTACCAACTCGCCGTCCTCGCAGCCACGTCGCTGATCGTCGCCGCGGGGATCAGACGCGGCATCGAGGCGACGACGAAGGTGATGATTCCCGGCGTCGTCGTGTTGCTCATCGGACTCGCGATCTGGGCGTCCCGACAACCCGGCGCTGCGCAGGGATACGAGTTCTACCTCGAGTTCGACGGTGCCTACCTCGCGGAGAACTTCCTCTCGGTACTGGGAGGGGCCGCCGGCCAGGCGCTGTTCACCCTCTCGATCGGGAGCGGGACGATGATCACCTACGCCTCTTACATCGACGACGACCGCTCGCTGCCGCTCGACGCCTCGGCGATCGCCGTGTTCAATCTCGGAATCGGCATCCTGGCCGGCTTCGTGGTGTTTCCGTTGTTGTTCTCGTTCGCGCCGGGGCCGACCGAGGGCGGCCCCGGTGCCCTGTTCATCGGGATCGCCGGTGCGTTCGCGAGCCTGCCCGGCGGGCGACTTCTCGGCGCGGTCTTCTTCCTCGTCGTTCTCCTCGCAGCCCTGACGAGTCTGATCAGCATGCTCGAGATTCCGGTCTCGTTTCTGGTCGACGAGTTCGATCTCGAGCGGTCGACGGCGACCCGGGGGCTGTTCGCGCTGATCGTCCTCACCGGCGGCGTGAACGCGTTCAGCCCCGCGGTGTTTACGCTGTTCGCGGACCACCTCGTCGATCTGCTCTTGATGCTCGGCCTGACCGGGTTCATGGTCTACACGGCTTGGGTCCTCGGTCCGGCCGCGATCGAGGAGTACCTCGAAGGCGCGGGACAGCTCTCACGCTCACTGGTGGTCCCGTGGCGATATGCCATCGGGACCCTCTTCCCGGCGTTTCTCCTCTTTACGTTCTACGCCGACATTGCGGCTCTGGTCGGGCTCTCGGCCGGTACGGGACTGTTGGCGGTCGCGACGCTGCTGACGGTGGTGGCGCTCGTCTTCGTAGCCCGCCGTTCCGGCCCCGGAAACAGACCGCAACCGAGCGAGAGACGGACTGACTGAGCGAATCGAGGCTCAGCGGGAGCGACACGTCCGCGAAGTTAGCGGAACAGATCTCCTACCAGAATGCGCGAGATCCGCGAAGCCTACGGCTTCGCTCGACGACGAAAGATGCGAAGCGCCGTCGAACTACGAGCGCGACGGAGTCTCAACTATAGTAGCAACTGAAACGATTTACACACTGATCACAACGCTGTCGTGCGATCAGGTGTGCAATGACTTTCAGTTGCTACTATAGCAACAGTCCCCCTCGAGCGACTCCGCGCCCGTCTCGTCGGGTTCTGTTGCAGTCATCGGCGGTTTCGAACCCGTCCTATGGCTCGATGGGGCGGTCGTCGGTCACGTCGTCACGCCGGTTGGGTCGTCCCTCGGAGACCGGCGGCCGTCCCGCTATCGCACGGACGTACCGACCGGAGGCGGGCCTCTCGATCGTTCGACACCGAACCCGGATCCGAGCTCACTCGAGTTCGACTCGACAGTCGGTGTCGGCCGACTCGAACGCGGCTTCGATGGCCTGTAGGTCCGCGAGGCCGTCTTCGCCGTCGGGTTCGGGGTGGGTGCCGGTCAGTACACAGTAGCCGAAGTAGTCGAACTCCTCGCGGACCTCGTCGACCGGCGGGCCGGTGTACTCCATGCGAACGTCGCCGCTCTCGACGACCATCTCTTGGGGAACGACGCCGCCGAACGGCGACTCGATGTCGATCATGCCGTCGGTGCCGATCAGTTCGAGCGCGCTCCGGGCGTGGGCGTTGAGACTCGCCGTACACGAGGCCGTCGCGCCGGTCTCGAACTCGAGTTGAAACGCGATCTGTTCCTCGACTGCGTCGAACGGCTCGCCCCGCGAGTGGGTGGTCGCGTACACCCCTGTTAGTTCGCAGTCCAGCAGGAACCGGGTCGTGTTGAGGGGATAGACCCCGAGATCGACCAGTGCGCCGCCGCCGGCGAGTTCGGGATCGAGCCGCCACGTGTCGGGAGTCGCGTGCTCGAGCAACGGATTCGAGAACCCGCCGTGAACCTGGACGACGTCGCCGATCACCCCCTCGCGGACGAGTTCCCGCGTGCGACGAACCGTCGGTTCGGTCTGCAGTCGGTAGGCAGTCATCAGCGTCACGCCGGCGTCGGCACAGGCGTCGACGACCTTCCGAGCGCGCTCGACGGTGATCTCGAGGGGTTTCTCGCAGAGGACGTGCTTCCCGAACGCGGCCGCCGCGGTCGCGTAGTCGCCGTGGAAAGCGTTCGGTGCCGCGACGTAGATCCCGTCGTAGGCGTCCGTCCGCTCCCCCGCGAAGAAGCCGTCGTAGTCGATGACGTGTGGGACGTCGTAGGTTTCGGCGACGTCCGCCACCTCATCGGGCGAATTCGTGACCAGGACCGTCGTCTCGCAGTTGTCGCCCTCGGCAATCGCGGGTAGCGCACGCTGGCGCGCGAAGCCGCCGATGCCGATGACCGCGAGACGGACGGTTCCCTCGACCGATTCGTGCTCCCAGTCCCGTCGCGTGAAGTCCGTGAACGCGTCCTCGAGCGCCATACTCTCCCTAGGGGCTGCAGCGGAAAGGGCCACAGTGAACGCTGTCCTGACTGTCAGCGCGTGGGATCTATCGATCCAGTGGAACAACCGATAGCGGGTTTTCGAACGTCGTATACATCGATGGTATTCCGCCGGAACGACTTTTCGAAGGAAAAAGTTATTCAATGACCGCCACTGATATGCGAACAGCCACTGGTGACGTAAGATGGTCAAAATGGAAACGGCGGAGCTGGACACCGATCTGAGTCTGTTCAAATACGACAACCTCGAGCAACTCCCACCGAGGTACCGGGAGCTCGGGGAAGACGAACGGACCGAACGCATCGATGCGGCGCTCGAGGAACTCGGCGACGATGTCGTCATCCTGGGGCACAACTATCAGCGACGGGAGATCGTCGAGCACGCCGACTTCATCGGTGACTCCTACCAGCTCTCGAAGGAGGCGGCCGAGGCCGACGCCGAGTACGTGATCTTCGGCGGGGTCACGTTCATGGCCGAGAGCGCGGACATCATCACGGACGACGATCAGTCCGTGATCCTCCCGAGCATGGAGGCATCGTGTCCGATGGCCGGGATGGCCGAGGCCCTCCAGGTCGACAGCGCGTGGGCCGAGATCACGGCGGCCGCGCCCGACGCGGACATCATTCCGATCACCTACATGAACTCCTACGCGGACCTGAAGGCCTTCTGCGCGAGCCAGGGAGGGCTCGTCTGTACCTCCTCGAACGCCCACAAAGCGTTCGAGTACGCCTTCGACGAGGGTGACAAGGTCCTCTTCCTGCCCGACAAGCACCTCGGGGAGAACACCGCCCACCGACTCGACATGGAGGACGAAATCGCCGAGTGGGACCCCTGGGACCCCGAGGGCAAGGACGCCGACGAGGTCGCGGAAAGCGACATCATCCTCTGGGACGGCTACTGCCAGGTCCACGAACGGTTCCGCGAGGAGCACATCGCGGAGATCCGGGCGGACAACCCGGACGCCAACGTTATCGTTCACCCCGAGTGTCGTCGCGAGGTCGTCGAGGCGGCGGACAAAGCCGGTTCGACCGCGACGATCTGCGAAACCGTCGCGAACGCCGCTCCCGGCGATACCTGGGCCATCGGCACCGAGATCCACCTGACGAATCACCTCCAGCGCTGGCACCCCGACGTGAACGTCGTCCCGCTCTGTGGCGACGCCTGCATGGACTGCAACGCCATGCGCCAGATCGACCCGAACTACCTGACCTGGGTGCTCGAGGAACTCGCGGCGGGACGCGAACACAACGTGATCGAGGTCGCCCCCGAGGAGAAGGAACTCGCGGGGGTCGCGCTCGACCGCATGCTCGAGATCTAACCATGACCGAGACGGACACCGGGACGGCAACGACGACCGACGGCGAGGTCGCGGACGTCCTCGTCGTCGGCAGCGGTATCGCGGGCTGTGCGGCCGCCCTATCGGCCGCGCGGGAGGGCGCGGACGTCCTCCTCCTGACCAAAGCGACCAAACCGGACGACGCCAGCACGGACTGGGCGCAGGGCGGGATCTCGACGACGCGTGGGAATCCGGCGTCGCTCAAGACCGACATCATCGACGCCAGCGACGGCACTGCGGTTCCGGACGCCGTCGATACCCTCGTCGAGAACGCCGACGACGCCGTCGAGGACGTGCTCGTCGACACCCTCGGGGTCGAGTTCGACGAGGGCGAGGACGGCGAGTTCGACTACACTCGCGAAGCCGCTCACTCGGCGTATCGCATCCTCCACGTCGACGCCGCGACCGGCTCGCACATCCTGCGGCCGTTCCTCAACTACATCGCCGACCACGCGCACATCGAAGTGCGGCAGGATACCGCCGCCCTCGAGTTGGTCACCGCCGAGGGCCGCGTCCACGGCGTCGTGAGCGACGAAAGGCCCGAGGGTCACCCGATCTACGCCGGCGCGACGATCCTCGCGACCGGCGGGATCGGCGCGCTCTACGGCCGCTCGACCAACCCGGCCGACGCGACCGGCGACGGGATCGCCATGGCCGCGCTCGCCGGAGCCGAGATCGAGGACATGGAGTTCGTCCAGTTCCATCCGACGGCCTACGCTGGCGAGGACCCGTTCTTGCTCTCCGAAGCGCTGCGCGGTGAAGGCGCAGTATTGCGTAACGGCGACGGCGAACGCTTTATGGAGGACTATCACCCCCAGGGCGACCTCGCACCGCGGGACGTCGTCGCTCGCGCGGTCGAAACGGAGCGCGAGGCAACCGGCGATGTCGTCCTCGACGTGAGTTCGCTCGAGTTCGCGGCCGAGTACCCCGCCATCGCCGCGAAGTGCCGGGATCGCGGGATCGAGGGAGACGAGATCCCCGTCGCGCCCTGCGAGCACTTCCTGTGTGGCGGGATCGCCGTCGACGACCGCGGTCGGACCTCGCTCGATCGGCTCTACGCCGTCGGCGAGTGCGCCCGCACCGGCGTCCATGGCGCGAACCGACTGGCGAGTACCAGCCTGCTCGAGGGACTCGTCTGGGGGCTCCGAGCGGGCGACGATGCGGTCGGATTCGACCCCGAAGCGGTCGACGCCCCGGAACTCCTGAACCGGGACCCCGCGCTGCCCGACCGCTTCGCCGCCGAGAAGTTTACCCGTCTCAGGCGGACGATGGACGAGTTCCTCGGTCTCGAGCGCGATCCCGACGAGATCGCCCGCGCGAGTAGCGTCCTGCGGCGGCTCAAGGGCGAGGTCGACGCCTACATCCGAACCCGGACGGCGCGGGACCTCTACGAATTCCGCAACGCCAGCGTCGTCGCGCTGTTGATCGCGCGTGCGGCGAGCGAGAACACCGACTCGGTGGGCTGTCACTACGTCGCGACCGACGCCGACGAATCGACGGCCGAACCGCCGGCGGACGACTGAGATGATTACCGACGCACAGATCGAGCGCTGGCTCCGCGAGGATGTCGGCCACCACGACGTGACGAACCGCGTTCCCGGCGAGACGACCGGCAGGCTCGTTGCGACGGAGGCGGGCGTCGCCGCCGGTCTCGAGGCCGCGGCGGCCGTCTTCGAGTATCTCGGCGTCGCCGTCGTCGACCGACTCGGGGACGGCACCGCCGTCGAACCGGGCGACGACCTGCTCCGGGTCGAGGGAACCACACGCGACGTCCTCCGCGGTGAGCGCGTCGCGGTCAACCTCGCGGGTCACGCGTCGGGAATCGCGACGCGGACGCGGACGGCGGTCGAACACGCTCGGTCCGAGTCCGACGACGTCACCATCGCCGCGACCCGCAAAACCACGCCCGGCCTGCGCGGCCTCGAGAAGCGCGCGGTCGTCGCGGGTGGCGGCGACACCCACCGGCTCGACCTCTCGCACATGGTCATGGTCAAGGACAACCACATCGCGGAGTTGGGACTCGAGGACGCGATCGCCCGCTTGCAGGAGCGCACGTCGTTCGCGACGAAGGTCGATGTCGAGGTCGAGACCGTCGCGGACGCCCCGCGGGCGGCCGCGGCCGGCGCGGACATCGTCCTGCTCGACAACATGACGCCCGCGGAAACGCGGGCGGCCGTCGCGGCGCTCGCCGATCACGACGACGTTCTGGCCGAAGCCAGCGGCGGGATCACCGTCGCGGACGTTCCGGCCTACGCCGCGACCGGCGTCGACGTGATCTCGATGGGGTCGCTGACCCACTCGGCCCCGGCGCTGGACCTCTCCTTTCGGACCGGCGAGTGACCGCTCTCACTCGTCGTCCGGACCCCACGCCCGCACGTCCGACTCCTCGAGAAAGAGCGACGGATCGTCGTGTGAGAAGCTGACCCACCGGGCCGTCGATGGCGTCGTCACGTGGGTCAGAAGCTGTTCCTCCAGCAGCGCCGTTTCGAACACGTCCCGACAGGTCGACAGATCGTACGTGAGTGGGACGAAAATGGCCGTCTCGCTCGATTCGTCGCGCTCGACCGTCAGCGCGAGTCGGCGCTCGCTCCCGTCGGCAGCGACCGGGCGGTAGTAGACGTTCGCCGACGTGATCGTGACCGCTCCCTCCTCGATGAGCTCCTCGACGATCTCGTACTCCGCGTCGCTGACCGTTACGTCGAGTCCGACCCGTTCGTCCCGATCGACCGGCGAGACGGCGGTCGGCTCGAGGACGACGACGTCCCAGCCCTCGTCGCGGTACTCCTCGGCGATGGCGTTCGCGTCCGCGAGGAGGTCCGCCCACAGCGATCCAGCCGGCTCCGCGCCGTCAGTGGCCGCCGACTCGGTCGTCGCTTCCGATCCGGTTGCTGGCTCCGACTCGTCGCGCGTCATCGGTACGCCTCCGGTCGCGTTCGTGTCGTCATACTCGAGGCCGACGACGCGGAGCGGAAAAACGTTACCTCACTCCCTCCGCGCCGGTCGGGATCGGGGGCGGCGAGCCGGCGGTCGGCATCCCCCTCGAGAGACCGACGCGCTCGGCGACCCGCGTCTACGTGTCGCCGTCATCGCTCGGGTCCGACGGCGGCAGGTCGAGCGGCCCGATCGCGTCACGCCAGAGATCCTCCCCGTCGGGGTCACACGCCGCTTGCCACTCCGCCGGCGGCAGTATCGTCGCATCGATCTCCCCGTCCTGGGCCGCCACCGGCGGGTCGATCCGCACCAGATGGAGCAACGTTCCGACCCGGTCGTGCGACCGGAGCCGGTCCAGCGCGGCCGTCGCTTCGTCGACGGTCAGAAACGAGAGCATGCATTCGGTGACGAAGACGTCGATCTCGTCGATCCCGAACGCCTCGCGCAGCGACGCGACGAGGTCGTCATCGCGAACGTCCGCCTCGAGCAGTCGCTCACGCGTTGACGGTGCCGCCGTCTCCAGTATCGATCGGGAGGCGTCGAAACCGTAGGCCGCCACGCCGTCCGCGCGCAACTCGGCGACGGTCGCCCCCGCGCCACAGCCCGCGACGACGACCACCGGCTTTCGGTCGTCATCGGCGACGAACGCGGCGAACGCGGCGAGCGCCCGCTCCCTGTCGTGGTTCTCTCCCATACGATACCGTCGGCCCGCGCGTCGAAAACCCTCTCGGCTATGCCCGGCGTCGGACGGTGGCTCGTCTCCATCCGGGGCCGGCGGCCGCTACCGTCCGCCGCCGATGCGTTCGATCGAGACCTCGTTCGCGTCGCCGATCAGGGCCTCCTCGAGCGCGGTTCGGACGGCGTCTGGATCGGACGGCCCGCCCGCGGCCGCGACGGTTCCGACCGACGCCGGATCGAGCGGCACCGCGAGCGCGTCGTAGACCCGCTCGAGCACGTCCGCGAGTTCCTCGCGAGCGGCCACGAGTACGATGCCGGCAACGAGGGCAGCGTCGCTTCGCACGCGCTGGGCGATGCCGACGACTTTTCGCTGCCGACCGTCCGCGCTCGCGGCCGCGACCGATAGCGAGTGCGTCCCGGGGCAAAACGAGTCGTCGGGTTCGCCCCGGAGCGGCTCGAGGCCGAGCGTCCGAAGCGCCCGCTCGAGGGCCGCCGAGGCGCGGTCGTAGCGCTCGGTCGAGCCGGTCCGGAAGTCCGCGACCGGTTCGGCGCGGGCGAACGCCAGCGTCGTCGTCCCGTCGTAGGCGACCGCTCGCCCACCGACGCCGCGTTCGACCGGCGGAAAGCCCCGCTCGTCGGCGCGCTCGCGGGCGCGGTCGTACCCCTCGAGGCGTGCGTCCCGGCGGCCGAACGCGATCTGTCGGTGGGGCCTCCAGACGCGGACGGCCGGTTCGCCGTCGGCGGCTACCGAGAGCAGTCGCTGGCTCGCGTCTCGATCGGCCGCGATGGACCCTGCCCGCCCACGAAACACGCGCATACCGGCCGTTCGACCCGGTGCATCTAAACGTTCACGCTACCCAGACCGAGACGACGATGGCCGTCACGCTTCCCGAGGCCGTACTGGCGCGCTACGAGCGCTTCTCGCTGTACAACTCCCCGTATCCCGCCCACGACGGCGGCTGTGCGATCGATCTCTATCCCGGGACCCTCGCCGACGGGCGGACGACCGCCGCGCCGAGTCCGGTCGCGGGTACCGTCCGCGAGACCCGAACCGTTCGCGCGCCGCCGAAGCCCTACGCACCCGAGCACGACCACCTGATCCTGCTCGAGCCCGCGGACACCAGCCCGTTCGCCGGATTGACGGTTCGAATCCTACACGTCGAACCGGCGGTCGACGCCGGTGATCGCCTCGATCGAGGGGACTCGCTCGGTCGGCTCGTCCGTGCAGGGTTTTTCGCACCCTGGGTCGACAACCACCTCCACGTCGGGTTTCGCAGCCCGGACCAGAATCCCTATCGGGCGGCGGGATCGCTCCCGATCGACCTCGGCGCGGCGGTGCGCCCGCTCGAGTGGGATGGCACCGGCCGGGTTCGATCGACCGGCGACACCTACGCGGTGCTCGATGCACCGACCCACCCCGATCCGGGCGCGACGTTCGTCGGCGTGCGGGCCGATGGGGGCGGCGTCCTCGACGGCGGCGTCCCTCACTACGACGGCGGCGGGCTGCTCGAGCGGTCCGAATCGCCGGCGGCGGACGAGCCGACCGAGACGGTCGTCTCGCTGAACGGCGACCGCCTCGGCGTCGCCGACGGCCGTACGATCGCGTGGGACGACGTGACCGTCACCGCAAACGGCGCGCCGATCACCGGACTGTCGCTGTTCTGTGCTCGCGACGGCGAGTTCGGCGCGAAACTGATCTGTCCGGAGCGCTCGTTCGCACGCGGCGAACGGATCCGGGTACGGGTTCGCTCGAATGCTGCCATCTGAGACGCTCGCTCAATCGTCTTGCAGCGGTCCGTACACTCGGCGATGCCGGCGAGAAGGGCACCGGAAACGCCAGGACGGTTCGTCTGTCGTGTCGGTCTCCCGTAGCCGACCGGTCGTCGGGTATCGATAATCCCCGTCTCCAAGGTGAAAGCGCCGTTTGAGCCGTCCGTCGGGCACTGCTCCGCATGAACGCCGAACAACGGACACGCCGGGAAGCGTAGCTGTCAAGACCGTTGCCGACGGACGGGCGGCCATGACCGAGGAGACGCCGACGACGGATGCACTCGACGAGTTCGACGATCTCGAGGGTATGCTCCAGTACGTTCTCGACGAGAACCAGGAGTTCCTCTCGTGGCTCGGAACGACCGTCGACGATGTCGGCGACGGGACGATGACGATGTCGATCCCCTACGACGAAAAACTGACGAACACGCGACCTACCGCGTCGGCCGACGAACAGGCGGACCTCCACGGCGGCGTCGCGGCCACGCTCATCGACACCGTCGGCGGCCTCTCCCTGCGGACGGCCATGGACGATCCGTTCGGTGCGCGGATCGCAACGATCAACCTGAACGTCAACTACCTCCGGCCGGCGACGAGCGACCTCGTGGCGACCGCGGACGTGATCCGAGTCGGCGGCAGCGTCGGCGTCAGCGAGATCACCGTCGAAAGCACGACCCCCGACGGAACGACGAACCCCGTGGCGATCGGCCAGGGCGCATACCGCGTGTTCCGGTCCGAGTAGCGGCCGTCGACCTTCTTGTCAGTGCGGCTTAACTTTTCGGCGTGGACTCGGCAGCGGGACGGACCCCGCTTCCGGCGTGAGATCCGCGACTGCCCTCTCCGCTCGCTCTAACTTAGGCTAGTCACGGGAGACCACCCACTAGCTGTCGCCGAACACGTTCTGCATATCTGCCACTCCGTAGGAATTTATCTCTCGCCTATTAGGATGGGGTCTCGAGGGTGACCTGTACAGCGCGGGGCGGCGATCCGGTCCCGACGTCCCGTACTACACACGCGTCTCGCGGCCCGGGGCCGTTCACCTCGGCCTCGAGTCGCACTCCACAGGACAATGACCCGAACCCACGATTCCGACGACCGACCGACCGAGACGAACAGTTCGACCGACTCCGCGATCGATGCCGGGAGCGGTTCGGACCGCGACCCGCTGTTCGACCGCGTTCCAAGGCGGGATTTCATGAAAGCGGGGGCCGCTGCGGGTGCGATGAGTTCCCTGGCCGGCTGTACGGGCCTACTCGGCGGCGACGATTCGGTATCGCTCGAGGACGTCAAGACCGAGGTCAAGCCCGGCGAACACGACGACTACTACGCGTTCCTCTCGGGCGGGCACACCGGCGAAATCCGCGTCTACGGGCTGCCGTCGATGCGACAGTTGATGCGGATTCCGGTGTTCCAGCCCGAGAGCGCCCGTGGCTACGGCTACGACGATCGGACGAGTGAGATGCTCGAGGAGTCGGGCGACTATACGTGGGGCGATGCACACCACCCGCGCGTGAGCCAGACGGACAACGACTACGACGGCCGCTGGGCGTTCGTCAACGACAAGGCGAACGGACGGATGGCCCGGATCAACCTGAAGTACTTCGAGACGGACGCGATCGTCGACGTCCCGAACCAGCAGGGGACCCACGGGGCCTGCTGTCTACTGCCGGATACGAAGTACGTCTTCGGCGTCGGCGAGTTCCGCGTTCCGATGCCCAACGACGGCCAGGACCTCACCGACCCGGAGAACTACACCTCGACCATCGCCGCGATCAATCCGGAGACGATGAACGTCGAGTGGGAGGTGCTGGTCGACGGCAATATGGACAACGGCGACGGCGGCAAGGAGGGTCGGTGGTTCTTCGCGACCGGCTACAACAGCGAGCACGCCACCACCGAGAGCGAGATGTCCTCGACGGACACTGACTGGGTGAAGGCCTTCGACGTGCCCGCCATCGAGGAGGCCGTCGAGGCCGGCGAGTACGACGAAATAAACGGCGTTCCGGTCGTCGACGGCACCCGCGACAGCGCGCTGAACGAGGGCGACCGCCCCGTCGTCCGCTACATCGACGTCTCGAAGAGCCCTCACGGCGTCAGCGTCACGCCCGACGGGCAGTACGCGATCGCCAGCGGGAAACTCGATCCGACGGCGACGGTCATCGACATCGAGACGCTCGCCGAGGCCGACGATCCCAACGAATCGATCGTGGGCCGTCCGCGACTCGGCATGGGGCCGCTCCACACCGCCTACGACGGCCGCGGGCACGCGTACACGACGCTGTTCATCGACTCCCAGGTCGTCAAGTGGGACATCGAGAAGGCCGTCGAGGCCGGCGAGAAGTCGACGGACCCGGTCATCGAGAAGATCGACGTCCACTACAACCCGGGCCATCTGATCGCGGCGGAGTCGTACACGGCCGATCCGCAGGGCGACTGGCTGATCTCGCTGAACAAGCTCTCGAAGGACCGGTTCCTGCCGGTCGGGCCGATGCACCCCGAGAACGACCAGCTGATCTACATCGGCGACGACGAGGAGGGCATGTCCCTCGTCAAGGATACCCCCTCCTACGCCGAACCCCACGACGCCTCGGTCGTCAGCGCGGACAAGATCGATCCCGCGAAGATCTACGATCCCGACGATTACGACGAGGAGTTCGTCGGGGGCGACGACAGCGAGATCACCCGCGAGGACGGCCGCGTCCACGTGAAGATGTACTCGATGCGCAACGAGTTCGGCTTCGAGGAGGTCACCGTGACGGAGGGTGACGAAGTGACGCTGACCGTGACGAACATCGAGGACCGCTCCGACATCCTCCACTCGCTTGCGATTCCCGAGCACAACATCAACATCAAGCTCGCACCACAGGAGACGCGCGAAGTGACGTTCACCGCGGACGAACCGGGCGTCTACTGGATGTACTGTGCGTTCTTCTGTAGCGCACTCCACCTCGAGATGCGCTCGCGACTGATCGTCGAACCCGCGGAGTGATCTCACAATGGCCAGTTCCCGCCTCACGCGGCTGCTCGAGCTCAGACGACTCCTCCCGCTCGTCGCAGCCGTGCTGTTCGTGCTCGCCCTTCGCGTTCCGGTGTGGCGGATTACGTTGACGGCACCGCAGTACGTCGATACGCTCGTCGTCGACCTCTACGCCCACCCGAAGATCGGCGGCGACTGGGAGGAAGTCCGCCGGCTCAACAAGTACGTCGGGTTCTACTATCCGGACCCGGTCTACGTCGACCCCAATTACGAGCCCCACGAGAAAGCGATCGATGTCCCCGAGTGGATTCTCGGGCCGGTCGTGTTCATCGGCATCGCCGCGGCCTCGGCGATCGTCGCAGCCCTCCCGACCGACAAGATCTCGCGCGGGCTGACCGCGCTGTTTGCCGGTTCGATCGCGATCTTCGGGACGATGGGGGCCTTGATCCAGTACCGCCTCTACCAGTCCGGTCACACGCTCGATCCGGATGCCCCGCTCAACGGTCTCGAAGGGTTTACGCCGCCGCTGGCCGGCTCATACGAGGTCGCAAACATCAGTGGGACCGCCTGGTTCGGGCCCGGCGGCTACATGATGGCCGTCGGCGTCGCGTTGCTGGCCGTCGCGTTCGGTCTCCGACACTCGCCGGCGACGATCACCGACGTTCCGGGGCTCGTCCGCACCGGCTGTGACCGTCTGCGGGACCGCGTGGCCCGCGTTTTGCCCCGGGCATCCGGTCGTGGGACGGCTGCCGATCCCGTTCCCGAAGGGGGTAATCGAGCCTCGAGCCCGCCCGGCGAATCCGGCGACGGATCGGCTACGAACGACCCTCCGCGAACCACACCGGACGGTGATCCGCCGTGAAAGAGGGCACCTTCGCCGTCGCCGCCGCGATCGTCCTCGTCTGTTCGCTGGCCGGGGCCGCCGTCGCCGCGACGGGCAACTCGGACAACCCCGGGAGCGTCGCCGGCTGGCAGACGGACGTCCCGGCCGTGCACGACGTCTCGGAACCCCAGTCCGACGGCGTCGCGACGGTCGACGATCGGACGTTCGATTCGGTCCAGCGGGCCGTCGACGCCGCCGACCCGGGCGACACCGTCCGGCTCGAGGGCCGGTTCGACGAACGCGTCACCGTCGACACGCCGGCCGTGACGATCGCGGCTGCCGACCGCGACGGCGCGGTGATCGACGGCGGCGGCGAGGGGCAAGTACTCGTGATCGAGGCCGAAAACGTCACCCTCGAGAACGTCTGGATCCGGAACTCCGGCACGGACCGACAGGATACCGACAGCGGCATCGTCGTCAACGGTTCGAACGCGACGCTGTCGGCGCTCCGACTGACCGAGATCCAGTTCGGGATCTGGATCGGCAGCGTCGACGACGTGACCGTCGAGGACTCCATCGTCGCCGGCCGCGAGGACGTGCCGCTGGCCCAACGCGGCAACGGCATCCACCTCTGGGAGGCGACCGACGCCGAGGTGCGGAACAACTCCATCACCACCGTCCGCGACGGCATCTACTTTCAGTGGGCCGAGGGGGTCGTCGCCGAAGGCAACACCATGTGGAACATGCGGTACGGCGTCCACTACATGTACTCGAACGAGAACTCCCTCGAGAACAACGTCGCCTTCGACAACGACGTCGGCTTCGCGCTGATGGTCTCGGAAGAGCTGACGCTGCTGAACAACACCGCGGTGAACAACGACGGGACGAGCGGCCATGGCATCCTCGTCAAGGACGTCGAGAACAGCCGGATCGCCGGCAACGACCTCGTCGGCAACGGGAACGGGCTGTACATCCACAACTCCCAGGACAACCGCCTCGAGTCGAATCTCCTCCTCGAGAACGACGTCGGCATCCACATCACGGCGGGCAGCAGCGTCGAGCACGTCTCGGGGAACAGCTTCATCCGGAACGCCCAGGCGGCGTTCGCGGAGACGAACTCACAGGCCCACTGGAACGCGACCGAGCGGGGTAACTACTGGTCGGGCGCGCGCGTCGCCGACCTCGACGGCGACGGGATCAGCGAGAACCGCCACCGACCCGCCGGCACCGTCGAGCGACTGATCCACGAGAAACCGCAGGCGGCCGTCTTCGCCGAGAGCCCGGCCTTCGACGCCGTTACGCTGGCGGAGAGTTCCTTCCCCGTCCTCGAGACGCCGGGGATCATCGACAATCGACCGCTCGCCGACTCACCCCATGACAACTGGAGGACCTACTATGCAGATCACGATCACTGACGTTCACAAACGGTACGGCGACGTCGTCGCCCTCGACGGTCCCTCCTTCGAGGTACCATCGGGGTCGACGTTCGGCGTCCTCGGGACGAACGGTGCGGGAAAGACGACGCTGTTCAAGCTCCTCGTCGGCCACGACAGCCCCGACGCGGGGCGCATCGAGGTCGGCGGTCTCGACGTCGAGACGGCGGGCCACCGCGTCCGCGAGCGCGTCGGCTTCCTGCCCGAACACAGCGGGTTCCCGCCGTCGATGACCGGCCGCGAGGTGCTCGACGTCCACGCCCGCATCCGCGGGCTCGCCGACCGTCGCGAGCGGATCGCGGAGTGTCTCGACGTGGTCGGCCTCCCCGACGCCGCCGACCGAGCCGTCTCGGGCTACTCCAACGGGATGGCCCGGCGGCTCGGCCTCGCGTCCGTCCTGCTCTCCCGTCCGCCCGTGCTCGTCCTCGACGAGCCGACCGCGGGCCTGGACCCGCGCGGCGTCGCGGCGTTTCACCGCCTTATCGAACGGATCGGCCGCGAAACCGACGCCACGGTCGTCATCTCTTCGCACGTCCTGAGCGAGATCGAGCGCCTCTGTGACGAGGTAGCCATCCTTCAGGACGGGCGGCTGCGGAACAACGGTCCCATCGACGACCTGCGACGGGCGGTCGGCGACCGCGTGACCGTCGTCTGTCGGCCCGCCGACGACCGCGCGGCGCTGCTCGAGGCCGTTCAGGGGTGGGGCGATGTCACCGAGACGAGCGAGACGATCGAACTCACCTGCGACCGCGGGGACGCGTTCGATCTCGTCGCCGCGCTCGGCGACCAGCGCGCCCTCGTGGACGGGTTCGAAGTGCGCGAACCGGGACTCGAGGCGGCGTTCCACGACGCACTCGAGGCGGAAAACGACGACCCGGAGGTGTCGGCATGACCGCCGATCGCCGACGAGACGACCGCGACGGAGCGTCGGCCGACGCCGAATCGACGGGCGACTCGAACGCCGTCGACCCGAAGCCGGACGGCGGGTACGAGACGGCCGCGGCGATGGCCCACAGCGGCGACTCCGGGACGCGCTTCGGACAGCTGTTCGTCGTCGCCGAGACGGAGTATCGACTGTCGGTGCGGAGCCGCTGGGCGCTCGCGCTCACCGCGATCTTCGCGGTCTTCAGCCTCGGGATGGCGACGTTCAGCGGCTCGGACACGAGCCCCGCCGGCTTCGAACGGATCGTCGCCAGCCTGGCCGCGCTCGTCGTCTACCTCGTGCCGCTGGTCGCCCTCGCGTTCAGCTACGACGCCATCGTCGGCCGCGAGGAGAGCGGCTGGCTGCAAGCGCTGTTCTCGTTGCCCGTCTCGCGGTCGCGGGTCGTCCTCGGGACCGCGATCGGCCGCGCGATCGTCCTCGCGAGCGCGACCGTCATCGGCTTCGGGGTCGCCGGGTTCCTCCTCCTGCTCGAGTACGGCGTCGGCGGGTTCGAGGCGTACGTCGGCTTCCTGCTCGGGGCGGTCGGCCTCGGGCTGGCGTTCCTCGCGATCGGCGTCTGCCTGTCGACGCTGGCTCGGGAGAAGACCCACGCGCTGGGGTTGGCGCTGCTCGCGTGGGCCTGGTTCGTCCTCGTTCACGACCTGCTCGCGCTCGGCGTGATCGCGGCGTTTTCGCTCCCGGATCTCGCGGTCTCGGCGATGGTCCTGGCCAACCCGACCGGCGTCTTCCGCGGGCTCGTCCTCGGGGCGCTCGGTGCGGGCGGCGACGCCGGCTTCGCCGCCGTGCTCGCCGAAGCGGGGCTGTCGACGGGCACGCTGGTCGGTGCGCTCGTCGTCTGGATCGTCGGCCCGCTCGCGCTCGCGGCGGTCGCCGTCAGGAGGCGACGACTATGACGGAGCGCCGACCGCTGACGGCCGTCTCGCCCGCTCGCCGTCGCATACTGCTCGGCGCGGGAGCGCTCGCGAGCGCCGGTCTCGCGGGCTGTCTCGGGTCCGGCGTCACTGCCGAGCCAGCCGACCCGATCGCGCTCACCGACGGGCAGACGTGTGACGCCTGCGGAATGACGATCGCGGATCACTTCGGTCCCGCGGGGCAGATCTTCTACGCGGACGGCAACCCGGACGCGCGGGACGGCCCCGCCCGGTTCGACAGCATCGCCGAACTCGTCAGTTACGCCGTGAGACGCGATGCCCGCGGCTGGACGCGACGTGCCACGTTCGTCACCGACTACTCGAGCGTCGACTACGATCTGGTCGACCGGAGCGGGACGACATACATCTCGACGCACGCGGCCGCCGCGGCGTTCGCGGACGCGACGGAGTGCTTCTACGTCGTCGACAGCGACGTACGCGGTGCGATGGGGGACGACTACTTCCCCTTCTCCGAGTACGAGGAGGCGACCGCGTTCGCCGACGATCACGACGGGGACGTGCGACAGTGGGAGCACCTCGTCGACTAGGTCGACCGAGACCGTTTCTCGAGCCGTCCGGGCCGACCGAGACGCCGTTTCGCGTCAGTCGTCGGCGGTTAGGCTCCGGAGGCGGAACACGAGTACCACCGTCACAAGCCCGAACACGGCGGCGTACGCCGTCGCATCGAACGAGAGGTAGTACCAGAGCGCGTACGCGCTGCCCGCGATGCCGAGCAGGTACACCGGTCGCAGCCGTTGCTCGTTCATTCGGCATCCCACTCCGTTCTCGACCCGAGCCGCGCCCGACCGATCGGTTCGGTCGACCCCGGTTGCGCTCCGTTCATACCCACTCGTTCGACCGACGATCGGAAAAGCCTCCCATTCGAGGGCGACCGTGGGACGCGTCTCTCAGCGATCGGCGGACAGCATCCGCAGACGTACCACGAGGTACACCGCCACGAACGCGAACGCGGCGGCGTACAGCCACGTCCCGCTCGTGACCGCGTACGCGAACGCCACCGCGTTCAGTGCGATGCCACCCAGATAGAGCGGTCGCAACCGCCGTCGGTTCATTCGCTCTCACCGTCGCTCGGCCGCTCGCGGCGCGAGCAGTGTGCCGCCGCGAGGTGCGGTCGGATCGCGGTCATACCCAGTATTGGACCGAAGCCGTGAAAAATCGCCGGTGTGGTCGCGTCGCCGTCGTTATGCGAACTCGATCGCGTCGCTCGGTTCGACCTCGCCGAACAGCCACGCGGCGTGTTCGAGGGCGTACTCGTGGTGATCGTCCTCGATCGCGCCGATACAGTCCTCGACCATGATCGGGCGGAAGTCACGCAGCCCCGCGCTGCCACCGGTGTGGAGCACGCAGACGTTCGCGAGGGTGCCACAGATCACGAGGTCGTCGATCCCCCGGGCGTTGAGCCACCCCTCGAGTTCCGTGTCGTGGAAGGCGTCGTAGGTGTGTTTCTCCACGACGTTGTCGGCCGCTTCGACGGGGAGTTCGTCGACGACCTCGGCCTCCCAGGACCCCTCGAGAACGTGTTCGCCCCACTGTTCGAACTCGTCGTAGTAGTGGGCGTCGTCGAACTGGTCCGGCGGGTGGACGTCGCGGGTGAACAGCAGCCACGCGCCGGCGTCGCGGGCACGGGCGACGAGGTCGGCGATCGGTTCGATGACGGCCTCGCTGCCCGGCGCGTACAGCGACCCGTCCGGGTGACAGAACCCGTTTTGCATGTCGACGACGATCACCGCCGTGCTGTCTGGCTCGAGGTGCATGACTACGCGACGGTACGGCCGGGATCGGCAAAACGTTCGCGGGACCCGCGAGCGCGGCGCGGGTACCCGTCGAGGGACGACCCGTCGGCTGCCGGCCACGACCCGTCACGGCGGCGGCACGAGACGCGGGCGAGCGACACGCGTCCCCGCTCGAGAGTGGGCCGTGGCGCGCGCTGGGCTGCGGTGAGTCGCCGACGAACCGCAGGCGGAAGCCGTGCGAGGGATGAGCGAGTGGGACGAGCGGGCGCAATGCGCCCGCGAGCAAACGAGCGAATCGGCTGGGGAGGACGTGGTGATCGGCTGGGGAAGACGCGGTGCTTCCCTGCCGTCGTCAGCAGTGCGTCCCGGTTCGTCAGCACGTTCCGGTTGGTCAGTGCGTCGCCGGTTCGATTCGGCCGCGACACACCCAGGCCCCGTTTACAGCCCGGCCGATCGACGTGCGATGTCGACGGTCGCGGTGGTGCTGTGGTGATTTCGATGGTACCGCCGACCGGCCGGATGACTGCCGGGGCTCGAGCGAGCCCCCGTCAGGACCACCTGACCCGATCCGCACACCCGTCGTACAACCGTCGCGAGCAGGTGTGCAGTGACGGGCAGCGGGTCCTCTATCGTCGCAACCGAACCGATCGACACACCGATCATACCGCTGCGTGCGATCAGGTGTGCACTGACGTTCAGTTGCTACTGTAGTTGTCGGGCTGGACGAGATTCGGCGGCACCGTACAGCCACACGGGCTGGCCGACGCCGTCATGGGGCCGGACACGGTGAGGAACCCGACCGGTTCACCGCAGCGCGGACACTCCGGCGGCGACGAGTCGCCGTCCCGGTCGCCGTCGCGACCGCTACACATGGGTCCCACCACTCGAGCGGGGGAACGGCGATGACACTCCTGCAGTCTGGCGATTCCGTTGTCTTGCGGGAGGTTTATATCCCGGTAGAACGTATGCAATCATTGCTTGCAATCCCCTCGGAGGGGTTGGAAGCTACGTCTCGGGTGCTGTTTCCACCCGGGGCATTTCGAGAACGCCCACTTTTCTGGAACGTCGCTTCCGTTCGAATATCTAACCC
This sequence comes from Natrinema altunense, assembly GCF_000731985.1. Classification (GTDB taxonomy): domain Archaea; phylum Halobacteriota; class Halobacteria; order Halobacteriales; family Natrialbaceae; genus Natrinema; species Natrinema altunense. Next base: position 15,342 of record NZ_JNCS01000010.1, on the reverse strand, counting down.
GTTATGACTTATATCTATTGCTCTCGGGATGAAAACGATCCGGTCTCGAGCACGCGCAGCCCTCCGGACGGGCAGCGCGAGGCCCGAGCGAGCGCGTTTCGCCTCGAGCAACGGCCCTGTCACCGACGGCCGCCGTCGCAGGACTGCCTCCCGGCGTAGCCGTTCCCGTAATCGTCGTCCTTTTTACACTCCTCTCCGTACCGATGTCTATCTGATTCAGATGAGATCGATGCGCACCCGTTCTTCCACCGCCCTCCTCGCAATAGCTCTCGCGACGCTCCTCGTCACCAGCGGGCTCGCCGGCCCGGTCCTCGCGGCGGGGCCGGCCGCCGGCCCGACCGACGCCGCCGTCCGGTCCACGACTACGCCCGCCGACTCGTCCCTCAACTCGACGAGCGCCGTCGGGTCGACGGCCACGGAGACGACGGCCTCGAGTCCGGCGAGCGCGGCCGTTCAGGACGCTCGTCCTGACACCCCCTCGACCGAGGACACTGTCGGCTACGTCGAGGGCTACTGGTACGACGATCCCCTGCCGGTCGACAACCAGTCCGACGCGGTCGTCGACGAGGACGACCTCGACCCCGTCGTCTACCGGGCGATGGCCCGCGTCGAGCGCATCCGCAACCTCACCTTCTCCGAAGAAGTCGCCGTCGACGTCATCTCCCGATCGGAGTACCGGGAGACCAACGGCGACCGCTTTACCAACATCTCCTCGGCGAACCGTCTCGAGGCGAACGTCGGCTACGAGGCGCTGTTCATGGTCGACCGGGAGACCGACGCGGCCAACGCGACCCAGACGGTCTACGGCGGTTCCGTCGGCGGGTCCTACCACCCCGAGACCGACCAGATCGTCATCGTCTCCGAGAACCCCGACACCCCCGAGTTAGACGAGGTCACGCTCGGGCACGAACTCGTCCACGCGCTTCAGGACCAACGGTTCAACCTGTCGCGGTTCCACGGGACGACCCAGGACGAGGACACCGCCATGAGCGGGCTGATCGAAGGCGACGCGAGCCGCGTCGAACGCGAGTACGAAGCGACCTGCGATCGCGAGTGGGACTGTCTCGTCCCGCGCGACGACGACACTGGCCAGCTCCCCGACATCAACTGGGGAATCTACTTCAGCGTCTACCAGCCCTACAGCGACGGGCCGGACTACGTCAACTACCTCCGCTATCAGGGCAACGACTGGGAGGCGGTCAACGCGGCCTACGACGACCCGCCGCGGACGACCTCGGCGGTGATCCACCCCGGCTCGGAGCGCGAACCCGCGAACGTCTCCGTCCCCGATCGCTCGAGCGCGGACTGGCGACAGCTCCGAACCGACGGCGACGTCGCCACGGACACCATCGGCGAGGCGGGCATGGTCGCGATGTTCGCCGCCGACGCGCTCAACGACGACCGGGACGCGGTGATTTCGGCCGCGGACCTCTTCGAGGGGGCGGAGAACTACAACTACAACCACTCGTACACGAACGGCTGGGCCGGCGACAAACTGGTCGCCTACACGAACGACGAGGCCGATCGCGCGAGCAAGCCGGCCGCTGCGGCCGGCCGCGCCGGCTACGTCTGGCGGACGCAGTGGCAGTCCGGGGCCGACACCCAGCAGTTCGTCAACGGCTATCTCCGACTGCTCGAGAACCACGGTGCCGACGCCGTCGACGGTCGACAGGACACCTACGTGATCGAGGACGGCGGCTATTCCGGTGCGTACTATCTCAACCGGTCGGGAGAGACGCTGACGATCGTCCGCGCGCCCGCCGTCGACGACCTGTCGAACGTCGAGGCCGGTGCCGCGCCCGAGGGCGAGGACACCCTCGAGATCACCGACCGGAGCGATACCGTGTCCGGCTTCGGTCCGGGGGCTGCAGTGGGTGCGATCGCGACCGCCCTGCTCGGGACCGGGTACCGAGCCGCCGCCGACCGCCGCGATCGCGACTGACTGACGCGGCCGATCGACGCCCATTTCACGGTCTCGGCGAACACTGACCCAATGAGGCTTCGCCTGTTCGCGGTGCTCGCGCTGGTCGTTCTCTCGGGCTGTGCACTCCCCGGCAGCCAGAGCGGGTTCGACACCGACCGCGATCTCGGAGAGGTCGGCGACTACGCCCACGACGATACTTTCGCGTTCGATACGGCCGATGGACTCACCGAGTCCCAACTCGAGGCGGTGAAATACCGATCGATGGCCCGGATCGAGGTCGTCCGCGGGCTGAAGTACGAGCGCGACGTCTCCCTCGAGATCGTGAGCCGCGCCGCCTACCGCGACCAGTGGGCGGGCGGAAGCGGGAACGCGTCGGCGTTCGAGAACGAGGTCTGGCGGGGCGCGTTCGTCGTCGACGGCGAGACCGACGTCGAGCGGGCGTTCGACGACCTCTACGGCGACTCGATCCAGGGCTACTACGTCGACGACCGGATCGTGATCGTCACCGAGGACGCCGACGATATCCGGATCGATCGGCGGACCCTGGTCCACGAGCTAACGCACGCCTTACAGGACCAGCACTTCGGCATCGGACGCGAGAGCGAGACGATCGACGGCGTCCGCGCCGAAAGCGGGCTGCTCGAGGGCGAGGCGGGCTACGTTCCCGAACGGTACGATCGCCGCTGCGGGGCCGAGTGGCAGTGTCTCCCCGACACCCAGCCGCCGGCGGCGTCCGGCGCGGGGCTCACCGAGCGGCCGTTCAACGTGGGTCTGTTCCTCTCGATCTACGCCCCCTACGCCGAGGGGCCGTCGTTCGTCGCCGACCTCCACGAGCGCGGCGGCTGGGATGCCGTCGATCGCGCTCACGACGAGCCGCCCCGAAGTACCGCACAACTGCTCCATCCCGAGCGCTATCCCGACACGCGTCCGGTCGACGTCACCGTTGCGGACCGCTCGAGCGACGACTGGCACCCCATTACTGACCGAGCGGATGCGACCGACGACGGGAACGGAACCGCCGGTGCCGGCGGCGAGCCCCGAACGGAAACGGTCGGCGAGGCGACGCTGTTCGCGACCCTCTGGGCCAATGGCGCGATCGACCGCCCGCTCACCGCGGGGACGCCGGACCGCGCCCAGTACAACTACTCGCATCCCGCGACCGAGGGCTGGGCCGGCGACACCATTCGGGTCTACCGGCACGCGGACGACCCGACTCGAACCGGCCACGTCTGGCGACTCGAGTGGGACAGCCCGGCGGACGCGGCCGAGTTCGCCGACGCGTACCGTCGGCTCCTCGAGACCCGCGGGGCCGAGCCGGTCGACTCCGCCGCCGGTGTCTTTCGGATTCCGGACGGCGACCCCTTTGCCGGCGCGTATCGCGTTTCGACTACCGGAACGACGGTCGATATCGTCGGCGCGCCGACCGTCGGCGACCTCGGGGCGATCCACGCCGCAACCACCGGATCGATGTCGCCGCCCGAGCCCGCGGCCGCTCTCGAGTCGGGGGCCGCTGCCGCGCCGACGGCGACTGCTAGCCCGTCGGTGGCACCGACCGTTGCGGTGCCGACATCGACTGCCGTCGTCGATCCGGAGCCGGGACGGCAATCGCCGCGCCCGCCGGTAGACGGGTAGTTTTTTTGTCTCCCACGGGAAACCGGCGATATGTCAAACCCGTTCGGCACCGTTCCCCCGGCAGCGATTCTCGAGGGGGATGCCACCGATGCCTACTTCGAGCGCACGCGGGCCACGCTCGAGCACGCGGAGAAGAACCCCCACGTCGTCGCCGAAGTGACCGCCGACCAGTTCCCGACCGGCAGCTTCGATGTCTTCACCGGCGTCAAAGACGTCGCGACGCTGTTCGAGGGACGGGACGTCGACGTCGACGCGCTCCCGGACGGCCAACTGTTCGACGGCGGTCCGGTCCTCCGGATCGAGGGCTCGTACCTCGCGTTCGCCGAACTCGAGACGTCGCTGCTCGGCTTTCTCTCACAGCCGAGCGGCTTCGCGACGGCCGCACTCGAGGCCCGACTGGCCGCCCCGGACTCGCTCGTCCTCTCCTTCGGCGCGCGGCACGTCCATCCTTCGATCGCCTCGACGGTCGAACGAGCGTCGCTGCTGGCCGGGCTGGACGGGTTCTCCCACGTCGCCGCGGGCGAAATACTCGATCGAGAAGCCGGCGGGACGATGCCCCACGCGCTCATGTTCTGTTTCGGCGAGGGCAATCAGGCCGACGCGTGGACGGCGTTCGACGAAGCCGTCGACGAGGACGTGCCCCGGATCGCGCTGGTCGATACCTTCTGGGACGAGAAAAGCGAAAGCCTGCTCGCAGCCGAGACGCTCGGCGACGATTTGGACGGGGTCCGGATCGACACCACCGGGTCCCGACGGGGCGACTTCCGACACATCATCCGCGAGGTCCGCTGGGAACTCGACGCTCGAGGCCGCGAGGACGTCGATATCTTCTGTAGCGGCGGGATCGATCCCGACTCGATCCGTGCTCTGCGTGACGTCGCCGACGGCTTCGGCGTCGGCAGCCACATCACCGGTGCCGACTCGGTGGACTTCAGCCTCGACATCGTCGCAATCGAGGGCGATCCGATCTCCAAACGCGGCAAACTGTCGGGTGTCAAGGACGTCTATCGAACGCCCGCGGGCGGCCACCACGTCGCGCTCGCCGATGGCGACGGGCCGGACGGGGGGGACTCCCTGCTCGAGCCGCTCGTCCGCGACGGCGAAATCGTCCGTCAGTTCGCTCTCGAGGACGCGACCGAACGCTGTCTCGAAGACGCCAGCGCAGTCGGGTTCGGCGGGTCGACGGCGTAATCCGCCGGTCGGCGGCCCGTCGACGGACCGAGAACAAACGTTGGTCCGTTGAACTCTTTTACCGTGGGAACGAACCCCCGGTAATGAGCGCGCAGACGCGATCCGACGATAGCCACTCCGAAATCGCCACTCAGCTGGCGATCCGTCTCGTCCTCGTCTTCGCGGTCGCCGGGTTCTGTACGTGGGTCCTGCTCCCGTGGCCGTCCGTCCTGTCGGTCCCGCTCGTCCTCGTTGTCGACTTGATCGCTCTCTGGGTCTCCGTCCACTACGTGTTCGCGGCCCTGAACGATCTGCTCGACGTCAAACTCGCCGATCTGAATCGACCGTCGAAATCGGGCGACTGAATCGGTATCTCCGGTAGAAATCGCGTCGCTCGTCGGCCGGCGACCGTCGATTGACGGCCGCCGGGAGCCCTAGACTTCCTCGATACTCCCGTCGGCGTCGCGCTCGCGGAACACTTGTCCCTCGAACAGCGTCACGACGATGTCGTCGTCCTGCCAGGCCCCCGGTGCGAGTTTCGCTTTCCGGCAGGTTCGATCGAGGTACTCACGGGCGCTCCAGTCGTTTTGGACCGGCACCGTCGGGTAGAGCCAGCCGCCCTCGCCGCCGTCGATGGCGACGCCGTGGGTACCAAGCTCGAGGTCGGCCAACGGATCGTCCGTCAGGAGGACGTTCTTGACGGTACAGACCGAGACCGTGAGGTTCGGCAGTTCCGACGGGCTCACCTCCGAGCCACAGGAGTCCTCGCTGGCGGCTTCGATCGCCGCGTCGACGATGACGTGGCCGAGCTGGTCGTCCGAGCGGTAGCCGCCCGCACAGCCCCGCAGGCTCCCCCGGCCGCGGGTCGACTCGAGGCGGACGAACGCCCCCGTTCGCTCGTAGAAGGCTTCGCGCATGCTACCCGGTTGTTCTCGTTGCCCGTGTTGTACGTAAGATTCGACGGATTCGCGCGCGAGTTCGACCGCGCGAGCCCCGTCTTCGTAGGAGAGGTCAGCGCCCTGTCGCTGGGACATACAGATGGACAAGGGGATAGTCGTCCTAAAACGCTTCCATTCCTCTCGAGGCCACGGAACCACGCGAAACGGGCGTTATATTCACCAGCCGTGACTCCGAGAATTGGACGCGGACGGTCGACTCCCGACTGCGGGTCGGTCAGCGGAAGTCGCTAACCACCCGGTCCATACAGCCGATCGGTCGATCCGGCTCGAAGTACGTGCAGTGTCCGGGCACGGACCCCGTGACGTCGACATCGCGGTAGTTGCCCGGCGTCGAACCGCTGTCCCACCAGCCTCCGCAGTCCGCACCGTCACAGCCCAGTCCGTCCCCGACCGTGATCACGTCGTAAATCGTACAGACGGTCACGTCGTTCTCGGAGCGATGCTATACACTCCGTGGCGGACGTTCGAATGCCAGCGGCGTACCGGCCACTCTCACAGGCCGAATCGGCCTCGATAGCAGCCCCGAGCAGTGCGACGGTATCGAGGACGACGTCACCACCGAGTTCGGCGAGAGCCCCGAGTATCACGCGGGCCCCAGCGAGTGCCCGACGACGCGAATCGTCGTCCTCGAGTTCCGTTGGAACTCCTCGCGGAACCATCGGCCCAGCGTCGTCCGCGTTGTCTTCTGCCGCCCAGAAGTTCAGCGTATCCGACGCCCACGACGCGGCGATCACCGGTGCGCTGTAGCCTGATACGTTTGGGCGGGCGACCGCGTCCCTCTCGTTGCCGCCCGCTGGGTCCACTCGAGGGCATTGTGACCGCTCTGTGGAGAGAGTGCCCGTCTCACCGCTTCAAAACCGATTTCGGCCGACCGAGGAACTTATTCCACAGAGGCCCCTACGAGGACCGGGAGAGAGAGCCTGGCTGCCGCGATGGTGCCACCGGCAACGGTGACATCACCACAGCCCGGCGTGACTCCTCGAGTCGCGTCAGGCGACACGTGACCCATCCCTTCGGGATATGTCACGCACGCGAGGAAAGTCCCCCCACCTGTTCGGGCAGGTGACCGGGCGCAAGTCCGGAGCGGGAGACCGCTGGCTCTGGAACAGAAACGACACGTCTCGGCCCGACCGATGATGCGCGCGAACCCGACCGAGAGGAAGGGGAGTTGACCCGCAGAGGATGGCGGTCGCGGAGCTGTGGTTCGACCCCACAGGTCGTGGACGCGGTTCGGCGTGCTTCGAGCACGAGAACCGCGAGCCGTGCGACGGCGCGTGCCGTCGCACGGACCGTCACGACCGACCGCACACGGACGGCCGAGGATCGATGGAACGGCGAACCCTCACCGGTGCAAGTCCGCGCCGTGGTAGCCCGAACGCCCCGCGGCCTCGCCGCGGACGGCGCGGACGCTCAGCCGAATGCCGGGTCGAACAGAAGGGGGCTTACTCCTCTCACCCAGTTTTCGCCCTCGAGCGGTCGCTATCCTCGCAGAAACCTCTGACAGAAGTTATTTATTCTCTGTCACGCTCAGTTCTGATATGAACAGCCGCGAAGTCGTCGTCTATCTCGGGGCCATACTGCTGGCGTTCGTGGGGGTTCCCGTAGCTGGGTTTGTGGCATCTGTCCTCGGGTTCGACTCAGACATGGTGGAAATCGCAATGCTGCTCGTGTTCTACGGGATCGCACTCGGCGGCGGCCATCTGTACCTCGCGCTCCGAAACGAGGGCAGCGACGTGCCACCGTCCGCACGATGGCGATATCTCGCGGTTCTCATCATCCTCCTCGTCGCACGTGCCGCACTCGCCGTTAACGGTGAGCAGACCATCGCAACGATCGAACTCCGGACGATCGGACGGGCCGTTATCGGCGTAACGATCGTCGGCTACGTCCTGACTGAAGCCGTCGACGGCTATCGGACGGTTCGCTCGAGTTGATTCGCCAACTTCCGCGGACAAGTTTCATCGACATCAGCCGCTCGCTTCGCTCTCGGGTTGTCTCGGCAGAAACGCGTCCTGACGGAGTCTCACGCGAGCGATAGCGAGCGTGAGGCACGTCAGGACCGAACGACGCAGCGAGTGCTGAACATCGTGAAGCACTCGTAAGGAGTGAGCATCCTGACGGAGATTTGAACACGCCGAGACGTTCCGGGTCGCTCACTGCGTTCGCTCCCGGGCTGCGACTCGTCTGCTCAAATCACCGTATCGGAGGTTCCTTCAGCACGGAGTGCTCGCTACGCTCACAGTGTTGTGCTGAAGAGAAACGTCCTGACGGAGATTTGAACTCCGGTCCCTGGCTCCGCAAGCCAAGAGGATAGTCCACTACCCTATCAGGACTCATCTCTTCATACCCCGGTGAACATTAAAGCCCTTTCGAAAGACGCCCGCCGGCACGGGGGTTCGGTGCAACTGGCCGACAGGTCCCCGGCTCGAGTGCCGGTCGCTGTCTCGAGCGCCGTGAGACGCGATCCGAATGAATGGAACGGATTCGACGGGGACGTCCCCGGACCGGCGTGTGCGACGAGGCGACGCGAACCGGAACCGTGACGATCGAGATCGGAACGCGATGGGACCGCGGATCTTCGCCCGACGTTTATATACCATGGGGCGGCCAGCGTGGCGTATGACTCCCCGCTCGAGCCACGTCGAAGCGCCGCCGAGACGACCCGCATCCGCGGGGCTGAACCGAGCCAACACGGCACGCACGCGGCTCCTGTCGGCCGATCACGGCCGGGTTCCGAGACACCGAATGGATAACGCTTATGCGCGGGCTGACCATGCACGAGCATAGAATGAGCGACATCGAGGGCGTATATGAGGACCTCGAGGCCGACGTTTCTCTCGAGGAGTTTCGCGAGGCCGTCGAGGCGAAAGTCGAGCAGATGGGTGGACTCGCGGACGAGGAGACGGCGGCGATGCTCGTCGCTCACGAAGTCGGCGAGAGCGAGGTCGGCGGCATCGCCGACATCGAACCCGGGATGGAAGAAGCGAAGTTCGTCGCGAAAGTACTCTCGATCGGCGAGAAACGGACCTTCGAGCGCGACGGCGAAGACGAGGACGGACAGGTCGTCAACGTCGAGGTCGCGGACGAGACCGGCTCCGTCCGAGCGGCCTTCTGGGACGACCACGCCGAAGCTGCCATCGACGAACTCGAGGAGGGACAGGTCCTGCGGATCGCGGGCCGCCCCAAGGAGGGCTTTTCCGGCGTCGAGATCAGCGTGGATAACGTCGAACCCGACCCGGACACTGAAATCGACGTTCAGGTCTCCGATACGTACACCGTCGAGGACCTCTCGCTTGGCCTCTCGAACGTCAACCTCGTCGGCGTGCTGCTGGATACCGACAGCGTCCGTACGTTCGACCGCGACGACGGCTCCGAGGGGAAAGTCTCGAACCTCGTCCTGGGGGATTCGACCGGCCGCGTTCGCGTCACGCTCTGGGACGAGCAGGCGGATCTCGCCACGGAGCTCGAGGCCGGGACCACTGTCGAGGTGATCGACGGCTACGTCAAGGACCGCGACGGCAGCCTCGAACTCCACGTCGGCAACCGCGGAACCGTCGAGGAAATCGACGCGACGGTCGAGTACGTCCCCGAGAACACGCCGATCGAAGACGTCGAAATCGACCAAGTGGTCGACCTCGCGGGCGTCGTCCGGTCGGCCGATCCGAAGCGGACGTTCGACCGCGACGACGGGTCGGAGGGACAGGTCCGCAACATCCGCGTCCAAGATGCGACCGACGACATCCGCGTCGCCCTCTGGGGCGACAAGGCCGACCTCGACGTGGGACCGGGGGACGAGGTCGCACTCGGCGACGTCGAAATTCAGGACGGCTGGCAGGACGATCTCGAGGCCTCGGCGGGCTGGCAGTCGACGATCACGGTTCTCGAGTCCGAGTCGGCCGGCCCCGACGCTGCCGACGACGAGTCGAGCGGGTCGACCGACGAAAACGCCGGTCTGTCGGCTTTTGCCGACGACGAAGCCGGCTCCGACGAGGAGGCGGCGGCCGACACCGCCAGCGCGGATGCCGGTTCGGACGATCCCGACGACGGCGAGGAACTCGAGTTCACTGGCGTCGTCGTTCAGGCCGGCAGCCCGGTCGTTCTCGACGACGGCGAGACGACGATGAGCGTCGCGACCGACGCCGACGTCGGCCTCGGGGAGGAGGTAACCGCCCGCGGGGTCGTCCGCGACGGACATCTCGAAGCAAACGACGTATTCTGAGGTCGCGAGCAACCTCATCGTCCGCCTAGGAAAAGCGTTAAGGGAGTCAGCTTCGCCTATGATTATATGAACGTCGAACTCCCGTTCGCCCCGGTGGATACGATCATCCGGCGAAACGCGGGCGATCTTCGGGTGAGTGCCGACGCGTCGAAGGAACTCGCAACGCGGATTCAGGAACACGGGAGCGAACTCGCCATCGACGCCGCCGGGGAGGCCACGGCCGACGGCCGCAAGACGCTCATGGCCCAGGACTTCGGCGTCGAGACGGTCGTCGACAAGGACGACCTCGAGTTGCCGGTCGCTCCGGTCGATCGCATCGCCAGGCTGGAGATCGACGATCGATATCGGGTTTCGATGGATGCCCGCGTCGCGTTGGCCGACATTCTCGAGGACTACGCGGACAACGTCGCGCAGGCGGCCGCGGTCCTCGCACACCACGCCGACCGGCGAACGATCACCGACGACGACATCGAGACGTACTTCTCGTTGTTCGAGTGAGCAGATGCAGTTCGGCTACAGCGAGCTCTGTCTCGCACACGACCCCGGTTCGCGCCATCCAGAGTCGCCGGACCGGCTACGGGCGATCCGAGAACGACTGAAGAAGAAACACGGCGTCGAGTACGTCGAGGCCGACCCCTGCGACCTCGATCGGATGGCGGCCGTCCACGAACGCGACTACCTCGAGTCGGTCCGGGAGTTCTGTGCCGACGGTGGCGGGAGTTGGGACCCCGACACGACCGCCGTCGAGGAAACGTGGGAAGCGATCCGTCGGAGCGCCGGGCTCGCCTGCTGGGCCGCCGAGGCGGCCCTCGAGGGTGCGACCGGTCGCGACACGCCGTTTTCGATCGGCCGGCCGCCGGGACACCACGCCGTCTCCGACAACGCGATGGGGTTTTGCTTCGTCGACAACGTGGCCGTCGCGGCCCAGCACGCCCTCGATCACGACGCGTACGACGTCGACCGGGTCGCGATCATCGACTGGGACGTCCATCACGGGAACGGCACGCAGGACATCTTCTACGACAGGGGCGACGTCTTCTTCGTCTCGCTTCACGAGCAGGGGCTCTATCCGGGCACCGGCGACATCGACGAAACCGGGACGGGAGAGGGCGAGGGCACGACGATGAACGTCCCGATGCCCGCTGGAACGGACGACCGCGACTATCTGGCCGCGCTCGAGGGACCGATTACCGCCGCGCTCACCGACTTCGATCCGGATCTGCTGTTGATCAGCGCCGGCTTCGACGCCCACCGTCACGATCCGATCTCGCGGATTCGCCTCTCGACGGAGGCCTACGCCCTCCTGAGTGACCGCGTTCGATCCCTCGCCGCCGACACCGACGCGGCACTGGCGTTCGTTCTCGAGGGGGGGTACGGGCTGGATGTCCTCGCGGATAGCGTCGCACTCGTCCACGAGACGTTCGACGGCCGCGAACCGATCGAACCCGAGGACGAACCGGGCGACAAAGCGGAATCGGCGCTCGAGGACGTTATCGACGCCCACGACCTCGAGATCACTCCGGACGAGTTCTAGCCGCCCTCAGGGACGCGGTGTGAAGTAATCGGCGAGTTCCGGCCCGAACTCGTCGAGCAGCGCCACGATCTCGTCGCCGCTCAGTACCTCGTAGCCGTCTTCGAGTGCCGTTTCGACGTGTGCGCCCAGTCCCACGTCGAAGAGCCGGTCGCTCTCGAGGAACCCGCGGGCGGTCGTGAACGCCCGGTCGCGCTCGGTGACGTAGCGACCGCCCTCGATGAAGGGGCCGTAGGCGTCGGGATCGTCGGCGTAGGCGTCGTAGAACCCCTCCGCGTGGTTGCGGACGTGGACCGGCGGCCCCTCGTGGCGCTCGACGGCGGGGCGCTCGCTGACGGCGAGTTCGACGAGGACGGCCGCGGTCTCGTCGGCGACCGCCGTCGCACGGAAGACGTCGAACCCGCGGTCGTCGAGGCCGGTCGTGATTCCGTCCAGCGACTTCTGTAGCTGCGGGTACAGCTGGTCTTCCACGAGGTCGGGAGCCTCGAACCGGACGGCGACGGGCGTGGTCCCGCGGCGTTCGAGGTGGTCCCGGAGGCCGGCTTCGGTCAGCGGCTCCGGGTCGTCGGGTTCGAACACGTCGATTCGGGGACGCTCGAGGAACGACCGGGCGTAGTGTTGGAACCGGGCGACGTTGTCGGACGCACAGACGGCGGCGACGTTGCGATCGGGGTCGGTCGGATCGATAACGACGAGCGGATCGTCGAACGTTTCCCGGCCGTGCTCTTCGGGATCGAGTTCGACCGGTGGCTGCCAGTCGGCGACGGCGGCGAGCAACGGTCGAAAGCCGCCGTACTCGACGACGAGCAGTTCGGTGAGGTAGCCGCTAAAGCCCCGCGTACGAAGGTCACTCCCGTAGGCACCGATGCCTTTCAAGAACTGTTTGGTGAGCCGAACGTCGGCTGCCAACTCGTCGTCCAGCCGTTGCTGTAGGTACCTGGTGTGGAACGGCGTTCGGTCGACCGCCGAGCGAATCTCGGTCGCCGACTCGAGGCGAAAACAGGGGACGATGTCGATCTCGAACCCCTCGACGGTCCCTTTGACGTAGGGATGTTCGGCGTACTCCTCGTGGCCGTCGGGGATGGTGGCGTGGCCGACCTCGAGACCGTAGTCCGCTAACGTCCCTCGGTCGAGCGACGGCGGAAAGCGGACGAAAATGTCGATATCGCGGTCGCCGCTGATCCAGGTGTTACGGGCGGTCGAGCCGACCTGTAGGACGTCGGTATCGGCACACAGTTCCGCCGCCGCCGTTTCGGCCCGTTCCATGAGTCGATCGGCGACGTCGCGAAGCCGCGTCCGTTCGTCTTCGTCCGGATCGACTCGATCGCGAACCGCCGCCACGACTCCCTCGAGATCGCGAGCACGGTTCCGATCGTCTGTCTCGCCGCCAGTGTGGTCGCCGCGGTGGCTGCTCGTGGGACCGTGATCGACGCCGTCGCCGTCCTCCTCGCTCATTGGCCGTGCGTACTCGAGCAGTGCGTGAAAGGGTATCGAACCCGGTGCGGGGAAAACGAAAGCCCTATTAAATACACCCGACTATCCGATGATGAGCCGAAGTAGCTCAGATGGTAGAGCACCTCGCTGTTAACGAGGTTGTCCCAGGTTCGAGTCCTGGCTTCGGCGCTTCTTCCCGAGTTACCGCCCGTCGATCGTCCTGGCGGCTCTTTACCTCTCGTCCCGCTCGAGCGGTGCAACCGCCCGTGTCCGCGTGCGGCCATCGGGGGAGGGATTATCTTCCTCCGCCAGCGTTGTGGACATATGACCGGCGCTACCGACGACCGACGGAGTACCGACGACCACGGCCACGACATCATCGACCCGCTGTACGTCGGGATCGTCACGGTCTCGAGCTCGCGGGCGGGCGACGAGGACCCGGACGATCCGGGCGGAGATACCGTCCGTGACTGTTTCGAGGCCGCGGGCCACGAGGTTCGGGAGCGATTGCTGGTCCGGGACGACTACTCGGCGATCAGGACCGCGGTCCGCGGACTGGTCGCACGTCGGGACATCGACGTGGTCTGTACTACCGGCGGGACGGGCGTCACCGCCGACGACGTCTCGCCGGAGGCGGTCTCGTCCCTGTTCGAGCGCGAATTGCCGGGCTTTGGCGAACTGTTCCGGTCCCTCTCGTGGGACGAGGTCGGTACTCGAGCGATGGCCTCGCGTGCGACGGCCGGAATCGCGGTCGAGACGCCGGTCTTCTGTCTCCCGGGAAGTCAGAGTGCTTGCGAAACAGCCTGTGAGGAGTTGATCGTTCCCGAGACCCCACACCTCGCCGGGTTAGCGACGCGACATCGCACGGACGGGACCGATCAGTCGCTGGTCGAGTACGGGATCGAGGACTGAACGGCTGTCTCGTCGTCCTGTTTTGGCCGCGGCGGGTGATAGTCGGCCGCGCCGTCACGCGCTCGATTGACGCTGAGCGACGCGTGTCATCGATCCACGCGATTGGGACCAGCCAACCCGCGCCCAGCGGACACGAGCGCTCACCCTCCTCGAGCAGGTGGGGATCGATTCCTCCGAGACGCTCGAGCGCTATCCCCACGAATTGAGCGGCGGCGAAGCCCAACGCGTCCCCCTCGCCGTCGCGCTCGCGTCCGATTCCGACCTGTTGCTCGCCGACGAACCGACGACCGCGCTGGACGCAACGACGCAGGCGGCGATTCTGTACCTGCTCGCCGATCTCGTCGCCGAGAGCGGTGCCGGGAAATTGACTGTCATCGATCTGCTTTCTGGCCTCGAGTCCCCGACGACCGGGACGATCACCATCGACGGCGACCCCGTCGGCACGGTCGCCGATCGGTCGCGCCCCCAACTCGCCGCCGTCGGACGGCTCTTTCAGCACCCGCGCTCGAGTCGTCGCTGGTCGTCCTCGACGAGCCGACAGCCGCGCTGGACGTCTCCGTTCGTGCGCAGGTGTGTAACCTGCTTCTCGACCTCCAGGCGTGATTTGACTGTGCGTTCGTCCTCGTTAGCCACGATCTCGGCGTCGTCTGCCACCTCGCTGATCGCGTCGCCGTGATGCGTGACAGTCGACTCGTGAAGTCGGGTCCCGCAGAGCAACTCTGTATAACTCCCGAGTGTGCGTACACGAAGCGACTCCTCGCGGCAGCGAGCGGGCTCGCGTATCCGGAACCGGATTCGCAGGACGATCGCCGCGAGTTACTGAGACACGCCCCCAGCCATGATGGCCGTTGACTCGGCCTCTGTTCGGTCTCGACTTCCCCTTTTCACTGTAGCCATCGACAGTGACTCATCCACTTTCCGGCTCGTACCGCGTGCCCTGAGGGCATCCCCACCATCGACTCCGGCTACCAGCCGCATTGCCCGTGGCGTGATCGCTCGAGTCGAGCGACTCGAGCGCGACAGAGAGTAAGGGTTAACTATATTCCACGGTTTCCTTCAAGCGCAAGGGCCCTTAGCTCAGTCTGGTTAGAGCGCTCGGCTCATAACGCGACCTGACTGTGTGAGGTCGTGTGAGACACCGAGTGGTCGATGGTTCGAATCCGTCAGGGCCCATGGAACGGTTTTCCCTTTTCGAGAAACCTTCCACTTGCAGGTTCATCTGACCGCTATGCGACCGGTATGAAACAGACGAGCCGGACCATCACTCGATCCCGCACAGCGTTCTCGATTCGATCGCAGTATCTCGATTGCGTTTATCAACCGGCTAGCTATCCAATAGTGATCCGTCCAACGTCGGTATCGGCGGAACAGCAAGTCGTTATTTCGGTGTGTGTTACTACCTATCTTTGGACCTTTGGTTCGTAGGCCTTAAGTAGTAACCAGCGATTGTGGTTATATACGAAGAAAGAGGCGGCGTGCGTGGTGCACTCCGCTGCTTTGGATGGATCGGTCTCGAAGGGGTTATATACCCCGGGCGGCCTACGAATACATCCGCACGAGA
>NZ_JNCS01000009.1 GCF_000731985.1 Natrinema altunense | reverse complement strand
CCGATCCATCCGAGATGACGGAGCGAGTTGAACGCCCCGCCGATCACGTCTTCGTTCGCGTTCATATCCAACTGGCCTCGTACATATAAGGGCATCGGATCACGTCCCCGCCGGAAACCGCATCCGGCGAGGACTTCCGCGTGCTCCGACCGACGATCCCCTATCGTATAAGGGCGTCGTATCGTGACGCCGTCGATCGGCGTCAGTCGCGGTGAGTCCGAGTGCCTCGAGATGGACGGCAACGGAGTGGTCCGCTGGCGTCGCGAGGGCGGATATGATGCCTACCTCCGTGCCGGGTCACGGCCGGAGGGAACGTGACGGCGTGCGCCACGTCGTTCGCATTAGTGTCGAACGCCGGGCGAACACATAAGGCCGTCGTCTCGGACGCTCATTGCTCTGTGTTGGGCATTCACGGGAGAGGGATAGTCACTCCCGGAAGACTAGGGCCGACCGATGGACGGGAGATCCGCGCTCGTCGGGCCGAACGCGCCGATCGAGGGCAAAACCGACGCGTCCCCGGCGGTGATCGGTGGATGGCTCGCACTCGCTATTAGTGCACGGTCACTTTTGACACTGGCCGTCGGACGAACGGTATGGACGGGAGAGCAACGAACGATGGACGCGACCGTGATACGGACTCGAGTCTAGGTCCGACGGACCCGTTTGCCAACGGCGTCGGTCGGCGGCGACTACTCGAGTCGTCCGCGGCCGTGGGTGCAATGGTCTCCGCAACGGACTGTCTCTCTCAGGGGAGTACCGAAGGCGTGCCGACGGTGTTCGTGTTTAACAACGGCGATCGAACGGTGAGCGTCATCGATGCCGAGGCGGATGAACGCCTCGAGAACGCCTTCATCGATACGACGGCATCGTTTCCCGCCAACCAGTACGGAACGAGTCTCGACTCGGCGTACGACGGGCTCTGGCTCAACGTCAACGGGGGCGTTCGTGCGGTCGATCAACATACGCTCGAGGGGATCGAACGCGTCGAGACGGGATATGAACCGAACTATCCGAACCTGACGCCGGACGAAAAACACCTCATAGTCGCTTCGGGCGGGACGACGACGCTCGATCCCGAACCGGACGAGCAGGAGACGCACGCGATCGTCCGGATCGATGCCGATCGCGGGAGCGACGAGTTCGGAGAGGTGACCGGCAAGGTCGAGACCGAGTACACGGGCCCCTGCGACGCGACCCTCGGGCCCGACGGAAAGTACGCTTTCGTCCCGGAGATCGCGAACGAAACGGTGGCGGTCTTCTCCGTCGATCCGTTCGAAATCGTCGAGCGAGTCGATGTCGGTGACCCCGTCGGAGACGCGAAGGTCCTGCCGTTCATGGGAATGGCCTCGTTCGAGGGAGAAACCCTGCTCGTCGAGAACGGCGAGGGCGAGCTCGGAACCGATCCGGCGATCCCGCGTGAGGGGTCGGAAAGCATCTGGGACATTTCGGACCCGACGACGCCAGTCGAACGCGAGCGCATCACGCGCGACGACGGCTTGCCGGCGGCCCCGATTACGAGCGAGATCGGCCCCGATGGAGAGATAGCGTACCTCTTCACCCCGGACGGGGAAAGCGTGACGGTGATCGACTGCGAGACCGGGACGGTCGAGGGCGACCTCGACGTCGGCGGGCGGTCGATCGCGGGCGCGTGGGGCCCCGCTCGGGAAAAGCTATACGTCCCGGTGCAGACGGCAAACCACGTTGCGGTGATCGACCACGCCGAGCGAGCGGTCGCGGCGACCGTCGACGCGGGAGCGTCACCGACGGGAGCGGTCGCCGGAACCATCCGTCCGGACACGGACACGAGCCAGCGAGTCCGCGGCTCGCTCGCTGCGCTCGGCGTCGACATCGGTGAGCAGGAGATGGCTAACTGCCCGGACGGGCACTGTTACTGCGGCTGAGTATCGATGGAGCGGAGCCAGGCCTATCGTTGCTCCGGATCGGTCCGACTCGAGGCGGTGTCCCGCCCGAGAAGCGTCGCGATCGCTCGGCCGGTCGCTCGGAGACACTCCCGGAGGACGGGAGCGCCATCGAGAAGCCAGACGAGCGCCGTGAGCACGGCGAGCCCGACCTGTATCCAGAGGTACGTCGAGAGATCGCCGGCGAGGACGGTATTCGCGTAGCGGCCGGCCAGCGTGACGAACACGTCGAGGACGTCGGGTCCGGGCGGCCGGCCCTCTGCCGGTGCGATGGGCCAGAGGGTGATCTCGATGAGAAAGGTATCCTGTCGGAAGACCGAATCCACGATATCGGCGAAGGGATGTGACAGGTAGCCGAGTCCGAACGCGAGGCCGACCAGCGGACGATCGGCCGCCCGTGCGACCGTGCCGGCGACGATCGCCACCGGCACTGCGAAGAAGATCGAGTGGCCGAGGCCGTAGCCGACGTCGAAGACGCCGTACGTCCACGCGAGGGGCTTGTCGATCAGGTCCGGAAGAACCGACGCGACGACGACGGCGAAGGCGTCGAGTCCGCCAGGGGAATCGCGGACGACGAGATGACAGAGGAGCGAGTACGAGAGATAGGCGACGATCGCGTGTTCCCACGGCCACATACGACGGTGGTACGGTGGACGCGGAATAGTTATGCAGCGCTTGTCGGCGCTGAACGTGTGCCGGCAGGTCGTTCTCGAGAGCGAACTGAAAATGTCGTCGGCGAAGGGCCGACTCGAGGACACAGTGGAGTACGGGCAGCGTAACATTGGCGACCGTCGAGCGGTTCCGGTCGGCTCGTCGTGGCCGCCGGTCGAGCAGTCAACGGACCGAGCGACGACGTACAATTCGACTCACACGTATTTCCCCGTGGTCGTCGTAGCACGACCGTGACCGACTACGCTATCGAGGCCCGCGACGTGGCGGTGACGTACGCGGACGGAACGCGAGCAGTTCGCGGCGTCGACCTCCTCGTAGAGCGCGGGGAGTTCTTCGGGTTTCTCGGACCCAACGGCGCGGGCAAGACGACCATGATCAAAACGCTGGTGACGCTGTTGCGGCCGACCGACGGGTCGGTGACGGTAAACGGGTGCGACGCCGTCGCGGACCCGCGGAGCGTGCGGGCGACGGTCGGATACATGGCCCAGGAGACGAGCGTCGATCCGGAGCTGACGGCCCGCGAGAACCTCCGCTTCGCCTGTGATGCCTACGGTGTGGCACGCTCCCGACGGGACGACCGAATCGCCGAACTGCTCGAGCTCGTCGAGCTAACCGACGTCGCGGACAAGGTCGCCGACGACTTCTCCGGCGGGATGAAAAAGCGCCTCGACGCGGCGACGGCGCTCGTCCACCGACCGCCGCTCGTCTTCCTCGATGAGCCGACGACCGGGCTTGACCCGGCGGCGCGAAACCGCCTCTGGGCGTACTTCCGGCGGATCAACGACGAGGGAACGACCGTCTTTCTGACGACGCAGTATCTCGAGGAGGCCGACCAGCTGTGCGATCGGCTGTCGGTCATCCAGAACGGAGCCGTCGTCGCGGAAGGGACCCCGGACGAACTGAAACGGCGGGTCGGCGGCGAGATCCTCGCCGTCGAACTGGCGGACGCCGACGAGAGCGATCGGGCGGTCTCGATCGCACGCGAGGAGGGGCTGTTCGCGGACGGTGCGGTGATCGAGCCCAGTGAGTCCGGGGTGACGGTGACCGCGCGTGACGCGCGGGCGCGCGGAACGGATTTGCTGGTCGCCCTTCGCGACGCCGGAATCGGCGTCGTGGGGTTCGACGTTCGGGCACCGACGCTCGACGACGTCTTCCTCGCGGTGACCGGAGAACCGGACGGGAACGCGTCGGGAACTGAAACCGAACGGGAGCCGACGGACGGTGTCCGCTCCGGGCCGGTCGGTGCCGGCGGCCGTGACTCGAGCGGCCGATCGACGAGCGGGACCGACGAGCGGACGGGAAGTGGGGTGGACCGATGAGCGCACCGCACGTCGACCGCCACGGCGGGAGCTTCGCGAGCGACGTGTGGGTCACGTTCGTCCGCTGGACGATCAAGTCGGTCCGGAACCCGTTCGTGCTGGTCGTCTCGCTCGTCCAGCCGATCATCTTCCTCGTCCTGTTCACGCAGGTGTTCGGTGGCGTCGCGACGAGCGCGCTTGAGGGGATCAGTTACGAGACGTACCTCGTGCCGGCGATCGTGATTCAGGTCGCGCTGGTGGCGGCCGCGACGTCGGGAATCGGGCTGGTCAACGACATCGAGAACGGCATGTTCGAGAAGACGCTGGTGAGTCCGATGAACCGCAGCGCCGTCTTCCTGGGCAAGACGCTGGCCGAGATCGTCCGCATCGTCGTTCAGGTCACGATCGTGCTCGTCCTGGGCGTGTTGCTCGGTGCCGAGATCGCGACCGGGGTGGTCGGCGCGGTCGCGATCGTCGGTATTTGCGTCCTGTTCTCGGTCTGGTTTACCGCGTTCTCGAACGTCCTCGCGGTGTTGACCCGTGACGAAGAATCGACGATCATCGGGGCGAACCTGCTCCAGTTGCCCTTGCTGTTCGTCTCGAGTGCGTTCCTCCCGCTGCCGGCGCTGCCGGGGTGGATTCGGACGGTCGCGACGTTCAATCCGATTACGTACGGCGTGGATGCCGCCCGTGCGGTGATGCTCGGCGAGGACACCATGACGGTCATCGAGATCACGCAGTTCGACGGGATGTGGAACACGCTCGTCCCTGCGCTGGCCGTCCTGTTGGGACTCGCCTTGGTCTTCGGGTCGGTGGCCGTCTACGCGATCGGCCGCGCGGCGAGCGCCGACGTGCGGTGAGGTGGCCGGCGGTCGGACGGAACGGAACCGATGTCATTTAGCGACCGTGTGCGTAGGGGAGCACATGGACCGGTCGGGATTCGTCAAACTCGCGCTCGTCGCGTTCGGGCTCGTGATCGTGAGTTTCTTCGTGCGCGGTATCAGTCGACTCGTTCTCGGTGCGGCGGTCGCCGAATTGCTGCAGGCACCGCTTGCCGTCGTCGGGTTCGGACTCCTCGTCTACCTCTTCGTCAGGGCGACGCTCGACGCCGTCGGGATCTGGACGGTCGAGGACGCCGAGACGTGAGCGGAAGGAAACCGTTTTTCGACCGCTCCACGAACGCTGCGGTATGACAATCGACGTGCAGACGGTCGCCGATCTCGGGCCGGACGACCGTGCGGCATTCTTCGATCGCGACGCTGGTATCGAGTCGGTCAGGGGAGACGTTCGGGAGATCGTCGAACGCGTTCGCACGGAGGGAGACGTCGCCGTCCGTGAGTACACCAGCGAGTTCGACGACGTCGAGGTCGGCAACCTCGAGATCACCGACGACTGCGAGCGCGCGTACGACGAGATCGACGACGGGATGCGGGACGCGATCGAGCGGGCCGCGGCGAACGTCCGCGAGTTCCACGAGGCACAACGTCCCGAGGATTGGCGGCGGGAGTTCAGCGAGGGGCGCACGCTGGGCCGGCGCTTTCGACCGATAGAGCGCGTCGGCGTCTACGTCCCCGGCGGCTCGGCGGCCTACCCCTCGAGTGCGATCATGGGTATCGTGCCGGCGGTCGTCGCCGGCGTCGATCACGTGTCCGTGGTTACGCCGCCGGCGGACGAACTGAACCCGGTGACGTTGGCGGCGATCCACGCGGCGGGCGCGGACGCGGTCTACTGCGTCGGCGGCGCGCAGGCGATCGCAGGAATGGCCTACGGGACGGAAACGATCACCCGCGTCCAGAAGGTCGTCGGGCCCGGAAACAAGTGGGTGACCGCGGCCAAGGCCGAGGTACGGGGTGACGTCGAGATCGACTTCCTCGCCGGACCGAGCGAAGTGGTCGTCGTGGCCGACGGGAGCGCGGACCCGGAACTCGTCGCCGCGGAACTCGTCGCACAGGCCGAGCACGATCCCAACGCCTCGGTCGTGGCCGTCACCGACGACGCCGAGACCGCCGACGCGGTGGCCGCAGCCGTCGACGAGCAGGCCGACGCGCGCGAACGAGAGACCGTGATTCGAGAGGCGCTCGAAAACGATGCGAGCGGTGTCCTCCGTGCGCGATCGATGAGCGAAGCGATCCTCTTCGCCGAGGAGTACGCGCCCGAGCACCTCTCGATCATCGCCGAGGACGACGAATCGCTCCTCGAGCGCATCGACAGCGCCGGTAGCGTCTTTCTCGGTCCGAACACCCCCGTCGCGGCGGGTGACTACGCCAGCGGTACCAACCACGTCCTGCCGACCAACGGCGGCGCGCGCGTGACCGGCGGGCTCGCGGTCGAGACGTTCCTGCGGTCGACGACGGTCCAGCGACTCTCCGAGACGGGCCTCGCCGACATGGGCGAGACGATCACCACGCTCGCGACGGCCGAAGGACTCGAGGCCCACGCCGAGAGCGTCCGGAGTCGACTCGAGGACGGGACGGACGACGACGAATAGCCATTGGAAACGGGAGGAGGACGGTTTCAGCAGACGGAATTGCGGACCGGTTTTACGTAGCTGGAGGCCGGAGTAGGGACCGAGATGGAACCGCGTGTCGATCCGATGGACGGGCGCGTCCTCGAGCGCAACTACGACTACGCACAGCGGAACGTGCGGCTCCTCTCGATGTGGTACGATTGCGACCCGGAGCGGATGCTCGAGTTGCTGGCGGAACACGACATCGAACTCTCGCGCAACGACGAGCGACAGTTCGGGACGTGCTATCGATCGCTCCGGCGTGCGAACTGGTAGCCGAGTCGCGATCGGTCGATCGAGGCCGTGCGTAACCGGATTCGGCTAGTTCAGGAGTCCGAGAACGGCGTCACAGTTAACATCGTTGCGCCGGAATGGAGTGGTATGAGCACGGACAGTATGGACGGCGGGGAGGCGGACACGCGCCCGACGATCGAAGTGACCGAAGACGCGGCCGAACAGGCGCTGTCCCTCCTCGAGGGCGAGGACCTCGACGTGACGGAAGCCGGCCTTCGGCTATTCGTCCAACAGGGTGGCTGTGCCGGTCTCTCCTACGGCATGCGGTTCGACGACGCGCCGGACGAGGACGACACGATCTACGAGCACCACGACCTGCGCGTGTTCGTCGATCCGGCGAGTCTGAAGTACATCGAGGGGAGCGTCCTCGACTACGAGGACGGGTTGCAGGCCGAAGGGTTCCACGTGGACAATCCAAACGTCGTCAGCGAATGCGGCTGCGGCGAATCGTTCCGAACGTAACCGAAGCCGTTCACAGCCGATTCCGTACCGCCCTGCTTTCTGCCGGCCTGGGTCGCGACCGACGGCTGACGGACAGGAACGATCGATCGGCTCGACGAAAAGGAGCGCTCGAGAGCGGCCGGCGAAAGCCGCCGCATCGGTCGACTACTCCTCGAGTTCGAACGCGACGGTGACTTCGGCCTGGTACTCCCGATCGTCCGCGCTGGCGACTTCGACGCCGAGTTCGTCGACCTCGATCCACTGCACGTTCTGCAGGGTCGCTTCCGCGCGGTCGATGGCGTCGTCGGCCGCGGCGTCGAAACTTTCCGGACTGGTGCCGATGAGCGTTATCTTCTTGAAGACCATGGCCTGTGCGGGTACGCTGCGTAGTAACGTAAAACACGGCGTCCGTTCAGGTGTGACCCGACATCGTCGGCGTCGATACTGTCCGATTCAGTCGTCCCGCGCGTCGAGTCGATCGCGGATCGCGCCGGTGACGTCCGCGAGGTAGGCACCGCCCCACAGGGCGACGATCAGACCGCCGATCGAGTTGAACACGAAGTCGAGCATCGTATCGGCGAGACCGTACTGTGTGAGCACGGCTCTGATCCCCAGTGCTTGCGCCGACAGCGCGATGGCGAACTCGAGGATTTCCCAGAGGACGCCGAACGCGAGGACGAAAAGCAGGATGAACACCGCGACGAACCGCTGTGGGAAGTGGATGCCGTCGGCGTGCTCGTGGAGCGCACGGACGGTCGCGTATCCCGCGCCGGCGACGAGCGACGCCGAGAGCGCGTGGGTCATGTGGTCCCACCACCAGACTTGACTGTAGAGCGTTTTGGTAGCACCCGGGAGTCCGACGGTCCCGAAAGCGTGGAGGAAGACCGCAGTGGTGATCCAGAGCGTGAGTCGCGGGTCCATCGGGATCTCGTAGTCGCGCTCGAGGAGCGGCGGGAGTTGGGTGACGGCGAGTGCGACGGCCGTGTTCAGGACGATGCCGCCGTTGCCGCGTTCGATCCCGACGAACAGCATGCCGATCAACCCGATCTCCATGAAATAGGTCAGTCGCCGCTGTTGCTCCTGGGACGGCAACAACCCGGAGATGTTACGCATCGGTGCCCTCCCCCGGGGACGCTTCCTCGCCGGTCCCGTACTGCTCGAGGCGACCGAGTCGCCTGAAATACAGTTCGAAAACGATGCCGGCACCGAGCCCGGTGGCCGCGGAATAGACGAACTCCCACATCACGGCGTCGTGGTCGCTCGGGAACGGCACGCCGAGCAGTCCGGAAACGCTCCACCGAAAGAGCGCCCACAGGGCGGCAGCGGCCATCGTCGTCACGGCGACGAAGATGACGGCGAAGCCCGGTGTCATCCGCACGGTGGTAAACGCCTGCAGTTCGACGGCGATGACGAGTGCGATCGCCGCGACCGAGAGGTACGACGCGAAGTTCCCCGTCAGCCGGTCCGCCTCGAGAACCATCCCGAGCACGGGCAGCGCCGCGAGCAAGAGCACTTCCCAGGGGAGCATTGCGACCGGGGACCGAACGGCAAGCGGCGGCAACAACGCCAACACGACGAGTATCACCGCGAACGTCGTCCAAAGGACGCCACCCGTCACGAACTCACCGAGGCCGATGAGTGCGATCGCAACGACCAACAGCCACGCGACCACCGCGTTGGAGCGGTCGTCAGCGATCAGGTTCGCGAGGGGGGTCCGAGACACAGTAGCCCGTACTGACTGCCCTCACAAAAGCGTACGGAGTCCCGGGCCGCCGAGACCACCTTACGACGGCACCGCAACCACATAGACGACGACGTACGCGCCGAGGGCGACGGTCACGGCGGTCAGCGCGGTGAGTGCGATCTCGAGCAGTCCGTCGGACGACGGGAGCCGGCGAGCGCGCGAGCGGGGCAGCGTCAGCGAGGTGGGTTCCCGAACGACGCCACAGAGGAGGCCGACCCCGAGTATCGAGAAGACGAAGTGATAGGACACGTCGAGGGTCGGCGGCGTTACCGCGAGCGCGGCCACGCCGTAGGCGACGCCGACCCCCGCCCGCCGATCGACGGCTGCGAGGAGCGAACGGTCGGTAAGTCGGCAGCCGACCGCGAGCGCGAGCCAGATCGTCGCGAGTTCGATCCCGAACGCGCCGAGCAGATTGAGCGTCGGGTCCGAGTGGAGGACGAGACGCGACTCGAGAACGGGTGCTCCGAACGGGAACAGCCAGTCGGGCGGCGAGCCGGTGAGGAGGTCGCCCCACGGGTGTGACCAGAGCCCCCAGAGGGCAGCGAGGACGACCGTCGCCGGCGAGAGCGTCGACGCTCGAGCGACGCCGCGGGCGACGAGGAGACCACTCGCTGCGAACAGGCACATGACGAGCGCCGCGATCGGCCCGTCTCGGAGGACGGCGATGACGACGAGTCCCACGAGAAGGGCGATCGCAGCGCCCCGGGCGATGCGAGCGCGAGCGGAACTGCTGCGGGCGGCGAGTAGTCCGAACGCCGGTGCGGCGATCGCACCGACCACCAGCGAGTGGGTCACGGACCGGTGGACGTCGCGGCTCGCGTCCCAGAAGGCCGTCGACGCCCCGAGGGCACCGTCGGACACCTGCCACTCGAGGAGGCCGACGAGCGCGTAGACGACATCGATGTCCGGAATCGTCGCGAACGCGCCGGCGACGGCACCGACGAGGAGGGCTCGTCGAGGCTCCCAGCCCCGCCAGTCGGCGACGCACGCGGCGACGGCAAACGCGAGGAGTCCGTGACCGATAAACACGATAGTTCCGTTATGTGTCGTGAAGCCTTAAGCGGCTCGCAGCAACGATAACTGGTAGCAGGAGCCACGAAACGACTCGTGGGGAAGGACTGTCGCTGACGGGCGATACCGAGCGCATGGTGGTCCGGTCGGCCGATCGTGGCCTGTAATTCGCCGGTGCCGGTAGGCCTTTGCGAGTGGCCGGCGAGCACACGCCCATGTCTCAGGACGCGGCGAACGAGGCGGCTCGCGCGCCATCCGTCGGCGAACTCACACCACCGGATCGGACCCTGATGGGACCCGGACCGAGCGACGTGCACCCGCGCGTCCTTCGGGCGATGAGTACGCCGCTGGTCGGCCACCTCGACCCCTCTTTCGTCGAGATCATGGACGAGGTTCAGGAACTACTCCGGTACACGTTCCGGACGGACAATCAGTGGACCATTCCGGTCTCGGGGACCGGCTCCGCGGCGATGGAGGCCGCGATCGGCAACGTCGTCGAGCCCGGCGACACCATGCTCGTGCCGACGAACGGCTACTTCAGCGGCCGGATGGCATCGATGGCTCGGCGAGCGGGTGGCGAGGTCGTCGCAGTCGACGCGCCGTGGGGCGAGCCGCTCGAGTCCGACGACGTCGCGGACGCGCTGGCCGAACACGACCCCGACGTCTTCGGGTTCGTCCACGCCGAGACGAGTACGGGTGTCCTCCAGCCCGACGTGACGGAACTGACCGCCGCGGCCCACGACCACGACGCCCTCGTGATCGCCGACAGCGTCACCTCGCTGGGCGGGGTCGAGTTGCGAGTCGACGAGTGGGAGATCGACGTGGCGTACTCGGGCCCGCAGAAGTGTCTCTCCTGTCCGCCGGGCGCGAGCCCGCTGACTCTCTCGGACGAGGCCATGGAGAAGGTCCTCTCGCGCGACGAGGACCCTCGCTCGTGGTACCTCGATCTCTCACTGCTCGAGGGGTACTGGGGCGACGAACGAGCCTACCACCACACCGCGCCGATTACGAACGTCTACGCGATCCGGGAGGCCCTGCGGCTGGTCGCCGAGGAAGGCATCGAGCAGCGCTGGGCCCGCCACGAACGCCTGGCCGGCGCACTGAAAGCCGGCGTCGAGGCGATGGGGCTCGAGATGAACGCCCCCGACGAGTACTGGCTGCCGAGTCTCAACGCCGTCCGCGTTCCCGACGGGATCGACGACGGCGCGGTCTGTAACGCCCTGCTCGAGCAGTACGACCTCGAGATCGCCGGTGGGCTGGGCGATCTCGCCGGCGAGATATTCCGGATCGGCTGTATGGGTCACTCCGCGCGCCCGGAGAACGTGATCTACGTCGTGACGGCGCTGGGCGACGTCTTGGAATCGATGGGCGCGGCCGTCGATCCGGGCGCAGGTGTCACTGCGACGCGCAACGCGCTCGAAGAATAAGGTGGCCGGACGCTGTCGGCGGTTTTTACGCTGTTACTCGCGGTCCTGGCGGCGCTCGTTCGACCTGATAGTCTTCCCCGTCGACGACGATAATCGCCCACTCGTAGTTCGGATTCGTCCGCTCGAGTCGCGCCTCGAGATCGTCGGCGTCCTCGGGTTCGGCGACGAAACAGTGAAACTGCCCCGACGCGGGCGACGGGAGCTGTCCCGTCTCGAGGACGGCGTTTACGTGAACGACTTTCCATGCTCGTTCGGCGCGGAACTCGGGGCCGTTGCCTTCGACGGTGTAGCCCAGTTCAGCGAAGATCGACCTGGCCTGCTCGACGAGTCGCATGTTAACAGGACCCATTCACTACCGTCTATGTCGCCATCCACCATAAATGTTAGTGCGTGACAAGAGGAGCGGGTGGGACTCGTCGAAGCGAGTCCCCGCCTCGAAAGGAGGATTCGCCCGTGTCGGCGCGGAGCCGACGTGCGGTCAGTAATAGATATTTACCGGCCGTTCTACGGGGTCCACGGCCGCAAAGGCGGTCGAACGAGGACTCGAGCGGCGCGGCAGTCAGAGTCGATCACTCGTGGGCGGCGTCCCACTCGGTAGGCTTGCGGAAGTTCCCACACCGGTTGCATTTGATTCGACCCATCGAATCCATCGCGTTGTCGAGGCTCTCGCAGTTCGTACAGAACCACCCATACCGATGGTTCGTGTCTGGCGATTCGTAGGCGACGAGGAACGCTCCTTTCGATCCCCTGTCGCCATCCGTCTCCGAAACGTAGACGGTGTCGCCGTCGTCGGTCGACCTGCTTTGCATGCCCGCTCGTAGGCTTGCACCCGGTAAATGACTGTCTTTCCGGGTCGAATTCGCCGCCGCGAGCGGTTCGCCGAATCCGGAATCCAATCCGTGTTATATACCACCGCATGAGACAGGTACTCATCCCTGATAGTCCGTACTGAAAGGTTTACCCGCTCGGAAGGCGTTCGGATGCCTAATGTCGCTGGTCGTGGTTCCCGTTCGGTATCCGCTGTCGAAACACTCGCGGCGAACGCTCGAGCAGGCGATCGAGATCGCTCGCGAGCGCGACGCGGCGCTGACGATACTCCACGTCGACCTGTACCAGAACGGGAAGAAAACAACGCGAATGGATCTGAAAAGCGCCGTCGAGCGGACCTTCGGACGGCTCGAGAACGCGCGGTACGTCGTCCGTACCGGCTTCCTCGTCGAGGAGAGCATTCTCGACGAGGTCGGGGCGGAGGGTGCCGACGCCGTCGTCATCGGGACCAAACAGGCGAGTCGGCTGCGACGGCTCTTCCAACGCCTGACGGATAACCCGGACATCGACCGCTATCTCCGAGCCCACCTCGACTGCGAAGTCATCACGGTCGATAGCGCACGCGCGTGACCGCAGTCGAAAACTGGCCGCTCACTCGTCGGCACCGGCGTTTCGAACGACGAACACCGGAACCGAGGCGTTGTCGACGACGCGCTCCGAGACGCTCCCTAACGACGTTACCTTTTCTCGTGGGCTTTTGCCGCGCGTCCCGATCACGATCAGGTCGATCCCCGCCTCGTCGGCGTACTCGAGGATCGTCTTCGCGGGCGTCCCGTGGCGAACTTCGCCGACGGTCTCGAGACCCGCCGCTGCCGCCCGTTCCTCGACATCGGCGACCGCGTCCCGTCCCTCGTCCTCGAGCGAGCGCTCGAGGTCGGCACCGGTCTCGTCGTCGGCCGCGGCGGTGACGCGGCTATCGACGACGTACAGCGAGTGGACCGTCGCATCGTTGTCCGCGGCGAGCGGCAGTCCGTGAGCGAGTGTCTCGGGAACGGTATCGCTTCCGTCCGTCGGGATGAGAATATCGTCGTACATCTGTCGACTGACTGCGCATTGAACCGGGGACAGCATAAATCACCCCCACGATACCGAGCGAGCGGAAACGCCGGCCGCCGTCACTGATCCGTCGGGTCCGCAGGGCGCTCGCCCGCCGGTCCCGGTGACCGGGACGGGTTCGTGCGCGGTCGCTCGAAGCCGGAGTCGTCGACGGACACGCGGGCGACGCCGCTGCTTCCGTCGAAGACGTGGTGACGACGCGGGTAGGCGAACTCCGCATCGATGTCGGCGAAGCGCTCGTTGATAGCGTCCTGAACCGCCGATCGGACGACGGTCTGCTTGTAGGGGTGGTTCATCCAGAAGAACAGCTCGAGGGCGATCCCGTGATCCCCGTACTCGGCGATGTAACAGGAGGGAGCGGCGGCGTAGCGGGCGCTGCCGATCCGGATGTCGGGGCCGCCGGAGATCACTTCGTCGACGCTCCTGGCTGCTCGTTCCGCGGCCTGTCGCGCCGCCTCGAGATCGCTGTCGTAGGTGATATCGAACCCGATGGAGATTCGCGTCCGTTCGTCCTCCGCGGAGAAGTTGACGACGTCGCGCGCGTGGATTTCGGAGTTGGGGATGACGATGAAGGTATTCTGGAGCGTGAAGATCTTCGTGTAGCGGATCGTGATGTCCTCGACGAATCCGCGGTGGCCGGCGTCGGTGACTTCGATCATGTCGCCGATCTCGTAGGGGCGATCCGCGAGGATGTAGAGGCCGTTGATCAGACTCCCGACCAGCGGCGCGAGCACGATCGCGATCACGGCCGAGATGACGGTCACCGAGAGGAGGATCTGCGTGTCGCCGACGCCGAGGATGCCGGCCGCGACGCCGATCGCCCAGAGCAACACGGCGAGTCTGACGCCACGGAGCACGGTCCGCGTGACGCTCGGTCGTTCGATTCTGCGAGCGACCGTGCGACCGGCGACCCGAACGGCGAGTTTCGAGAGGTACCAGCCGACAGCGAGGACGAAGAGGGCCAGCGCGATTTCGACCGCGAGTTCGGGCGTCCCGCTCGGCAGCACAGCCTGAGCCGCCTCGACTACCGAACTCGCATCTCTCTGGAGGACCTCGCGCATACCAAGAGGCTCAGGCCCGTTGTGGTTAAGCGTTCTGACCGTCAGCTTCGGGGACCGAAACCCGGACAACCCGATTTCGAAAACGCGTGCTACTCGAAGTATAATAAATCATTTAGCGGTCGGGGTCGTAGCGACCGGTATGGCACCAGACGAACTTCGCTCGACCGTCGAGCGCGTCGGGGACCGCTTTAACCTCGGCGAGTACGAGATCGACGCCTACCTCACCGTCCTCGAGCAGGGTCAGCTCACGGCGAGCGAGATCGCGGACCGAACGGAGATTCCCCAGCCTCGCGTCTACGATACCGTCCGCAGCCTCAGTGATCGCGGACTGGTCGAACTGCGGGAGTCCCGCCCGATGAAGGTCGTCGCGATCGATCCCGGGGAGGCCTTCGACGACGTCCAGACCTCCTTCGAGCAGATGATTTCGGAACTCGAGGCCCGCTACACCGCGCCGGCCCGCGATACGGAGGCCGTCTCCCTCGTGAAATCGCGATCGACGATCCTGCGCTATCTCGAGGAGGTCATCGACGCCGCGGAGTACGAACTCTCCCTGTCGCTGACGCCGGACCTGTTGACGCGGTTCGAGGCGGAGTTGCGCACGGCGGTCGAGGCCGGCGTGAGCGTCGACCTCATCGTGACGCCCGCGAGCGAAGCGCCCGATCCCTCGGAGTTCGAATACGGCGCGGTCGCGTCGACCGCCCGTGCTCGGCGGGGGATCACGACGCCGGTCGTCGCCGTCGCCGACGGCAACTACTCGGTCTATGCCACCCAGGACGCCCTGCGCGACGATCAGGATCGATACGGCGTTATCTTCAACCGTTCAGCGCTCGGCTTCCTCATCTCCGGGTTCTTCGGGACGGTCCTCTGGACGACCGCCGAGCGGGTGCTGGGCGAGGACGGAACCGATCGAACGTACCCCCGGAAGTACGCCTCGATCCGCCGGTGTGTAAAGGACCTCATCGAGGAGGGCGGCGAGTTCTACGCGACCGTCGAGGGCCGGGACGTCGAGGTCGGCGGCCAGCGGATCGTCCGCGGTCGCGTCCGCGACATTTCCTTCGAGGTCAGCGAAGAGGTCGCCAGCCTCACGATCGAAACCGACGACGGCGACGTTTCCGTCGGTGGCCGCGTCGCCGCACTCGAGGATATCGAAGCCCACGAGATCCACATCGGCCGGGACGAACCGCCGACGCTCGAGGATCGCTGATCCCGCCACTGGAACCGACCGTGCCGGGAGCCGACTTCGCCGCGCCGATCCGGCCGGGCACGCCGAACCGGGGTACTGAATTTGCCGCGTTCCGTACGGCGAGCAGCCACGTAGGCCGTCGGCCGGCATCTGCCGACCGCTGTCGGCCAATCGGTAATTAGCGCTCTCGAGGCAGGTCCGGCCGGTAACGGGCCGCCGTCCGTGCCGCCGGCGCTCGACGGATGGAATCCGTAATCGAAACGAAATCCGAACACTCAGATTTTATTACGATATTTATAGCCAATAATTAAGATGGTGAACGTAGTCCGTTGTCTCGCATGGGACGCGATACCACCGGACAGTATGACCGCGCCCGTCTGAGACGGCGGTCGTTCCTGACGGCCGCATCGGCATCGACGGTGGGAGCGGTCGCCGTCACCGGCTGTCTCGGTCGGGGTCGCAGCCCGAATACCGTGGTGATGACTGCCGACTCGGGTGTCGCGGGGATCATACACAGCGACGGCGACGAGCCTTCGGTTCAGCAGGCACTCTGGGACGCCGGCCTCGACGAAGACATCCGGGTCGAGATCCAGACCGTCGTCAGCGACTCCGCATCGCGGATGCAGACGGCTCAGTCGGCGCTCGAGGCGGGTCGGGCTCCGCCCGACATCCACATGATGGACAGCGGCTGGACGGTTCCTTTCATTCTCCGGAACCAGACGGTAAACCTGACCGCAGAGCTCTCGAACGATGTCCTCGAGCGGGTCAATGATCAGTACCTCGATGCGATCCTCAGGACGGCGCGCGATCCGCAGTCCGGAGACCTCCACGGGCTGCCGTTCTTTCCGGACCTGGGGTTCACGCTGTACCGTGAGGACCTGATCGAAAACGCCGGCTACGACACCAACAACTGGCCGTCGGAACCGCCGTCCTGGGAGGAGTTCTCGGCGGCGGTCCACGATGCACGTGATCAGGCCGGCCTCAACTACGGGTTCACGACGCAGGCGGCCGCCTACGAGGGGTTGTCCTGCTGTACGTTCAACGAAGTGATGACGTCCTGGGGTGGGGCATACTTCGGCGGGGTCGACAACCTCTTCACCGCGGGCGATCGGCCGATCACCGTCGACGAGGAGCGCTGCATCGACGCGATCCGGATGATGCGCTCGTTCATCGAGGGCGAGGAGCAACACACCATGGACGGCTACGCCCAGATCTGTCCGTCGGCGATCGTCCAATGGACCGAACAGCAGTCACTCAACCCGTTCGCCAACGGCGCAGCCGTCTCGAACCGCAACTGGTCGTACGCGATCGCGGAGACGGGTACGGAAGACGTCTTCGGCGAAAACCTCGGGGTCACGACGCGACCGTACGCGGTCTCTCGGCAGGAAGCCAAGTACGACGGCACCGGTGGCACCATTGCGGCACTGGGCGGTTGGAACCTCGCCGTGAGCCCGTTTTCCGAGCGACAGGAGCAAGCACTGCAGGTCCTCGAGGCCTTCGCCACCGAGGAGGTCATGCTCACGGTCTTCGAACTCGGGGGCTACTTACCGCCGAACCTCGACCTGGTCGCGGAGGCCAGTCCGGACGAGGTCGGGCCCGTCGCTCGCTACGGCGACGTGGTCCAGCGGGCCAGCGAGAACGCGGTCCCGCGACCGGCGACCGACCTCTGGCCGGAACAGTCCGCACTGATCTACCAACCGGTCAACGCGGCGTATCGCGGCGAGCGATCCCCCGAGGTCGCGATGAGCGACCTCGCGGCAGAACTCGAGCAGAGCGAAGCCGAGGTGGAGACGAATGGCAACTGATACGGACGGGTTGATCGGCGGCGAGTCCGGACGGGAACGAGACCGTGAACGGACCGGTAACCCCGTCGTCAACTGGATGGAAGGGCTGAGCGAGGCGGCATACGCGTACCTGCTGTTGCTGCCGGCGTTCGCGTTGCTGACGCTGATCGCGTTCTATCCGATGCTCCGAACGTTCGTCATGTCGCTTCGCGCCAACCAAACGCGAGGACTCGACCCCCTCGGGGGGTTCGTCGGCATCGAAAACTACGTCGACATCCTCACCGGGAACGCGCGACTGGCCCGGCAGTTCCTCGACGTCGGACTGACCTCGTCGTTTCCGTTTATCGAACTCGGAACCCCGTTCTTCCAGCAGGCGCTGTTCGTCACGCTCGCCTTCGCGGTCATCAGCGTCATCTTCGAGACGGTGATCGGGTTCGGCCAGGCTTACGTGCTCGACCAGGAGTTCACGGGGCGTCGCTGGGTCCGCGTGGCGATCATCCTCCCGTGGGCGGTGCCGATCGTCATTCAGGGGATGATCTTCTTCCTGCTGTTCCAGCCGACGGTCGGGTTCGGCTCCGATCTCATGCAGAGCATCGGGGTCTTCAGCGGGACGCCGCTGGCCAACAGCCGGGACGCGTTCATCATCATCCTCGTCGCCGACATCTGGAAGTCGTCGGCGTTCATGGCCCTGCTGATCCTCGCGGGACTCCAGAGCGTCGATCGAAGCCTCTACGACGTCGCCCGCGTGGCCGGGGCCTCGCCGTGGCAGCGATTCAAGATGATCACGCTGCCGCTCGTGATGCCGGCCCTGCTGGTCGCGATGCTGTTCCGAACCATGGACGCGATGCGCGTCTTCGGACTGATCGAGTCGACTGCCGGCTGTACGACCGTTCCCTCGCTGAGTTGTCTCGTCGTCGAAGCGATGTTCGGCGGGACTCGCATCTACGCGACGGCCGCCGCCGTGGCCTTCGCCACGGCACTCGCGATCGGCCTGATCATCGGCGGCTACGTGCTCCTCTTCCGTGACACCGAAGGAGGGATGTACTGATGTCCGATTCAACGGAGTCCACCGATCCGAACGACACTGGAGGTATCGACGACGCTGGCGGCGGCCCGCCGCGAGACCCGACCCTCCGCCGACCCGACGGCGGGACGACGGTCCTCGAGGACGACC
Organism: Natrinema altunense; assembly: GCF_000731985.1. Classification (GTDB taxonomy): domain Archaea; phylum Halobacteriota; class Halobacteria; order Halobacteriales; family Natrialbaceae; genus Natrinema; species Natrinema altunense. The sequence goes on along the minus strand of NZ_JNCS01000009.1, from coordinate 126,095 downwards.
GCGACGCCGAACTCGACCGTGGCCCGTTCCAGCGGTGGGTGGCGAACTCCATCTCCCATCCCGAGCGGGTGTACCGGGCGATGTTCTACGTCGCAGCGATCTTCTTCCTCGTGACGACGCTGTTCCCGTTCTACTGGCTGCTCATGGTCGCACTGACGCCGGAAGGACAGCTTCAGGACATCGTCTTTACGCCGAACGGCTTCAATCCGGGCGCGTTCGTCGAGGTCTTCGAGGTCATCCCCTTCCACGTCTACATGTTCAACAGCTTCGTGATCGCGCTCGCCTCGACGGTCGTCGTCCTCGTCATCGCCAGCCTCGCCGGCTACGCCTTCGGTCGCCTCGAGTTCCCCGGCCGGACCCCGCTCATGCTGCTCGTGCTGGTTATTTCCTTCTTCCCGCCGGCCGCGTTCTTCATCCCGCTGAACGACCTCTTCAACACCTCGTTCGTGTTCCTCGAGCCGGTCACCGGCGACGGGACGCTCTACAACACGCCGTTCGCCCTCGTGACCCCGCTGTCGGCGATCTTCATGCCGCTCGCGATCTTTATCCTCACGACGTTCTACGGACAGATCCCGGACGGCCTCGAGGACGCGGCTCGGGTCGAGGGGACGACTCGGCTCGGTGCGTTGTTCCGGGTCATCATCCCGCTGTCGGCACCGGGCGTCGCGACGGCCGGCGTGTTGACCTTCATCGCCGTCTACAACGAGTTCTTCTTCTCGTTCCTGATGACGGACGGCCAGCCGGAAAACTGGGCGCCCATTCTCGACGGGATTCTCGCGTATCAAGGGCAGTACGAAGTCCTGTACAATCTCATGGCGGCCGCGAGCATCCTCGGGGTCATCCCCGTCGCGATTCTCGTGGTGATCGCGCAGGAAAAGATCGTTAGCGGGCTGACTGCGGGCGCACTCAAAGAGTAAGACAATGTCACGAGTCCGACTCGAGAACATCACGAAACGGTACGGAGACGAAACGGCGGTCGACGACATCAGCCTCGAGGTCGAAGACGGGGAGTTCGTTACTTTCGTCGGCCCCTCGGGCTGTGGGAAGTCGACGACGATGGAGACGGTCGCGGGGTTGACCCGGCCGACCGAGGGGCGGGTCTACATCGGCGACGACGACGTGACCGATCTCGCCCCGAAGAACCGGGGCGTCGCGATGGTCTTCCAGAACATCGCTCTGTTCCCGCACATGGACGTCTACGAGAACATCTCGTTCGGGCTGCGCCTCCGAAAGTACGACGACGAGGAGGTCCGGCGGCGCGTCGAAGAGGCCGCCGATATCGTCCAGCTCGAGGGCATGCTCGATCGGATGCCCAAGGAGATGTCCGGCGGCCAGCAACAGCGGGTCGGGATCGCCCGCGCGATCGTGCGCAACCCCGACGTGTTCCTGATGGACGAGCCGCTGGCCAATCTGGACGCGAAGCTGCGCGTCCACATGCGGACCGAACTCCAGCGGCTCCATCGGGAGCTGGATGCGACGGTGATCTACGTCACCCACGATCAGGCCGAGGCGATGACGATGTCGAACCGGATCGCCGTGCTGAACGACGGCCGACTCCAGCAGATCGCCCCGCCGCTGGTCTGTTACAACGAACCCACAAACCTGTTCGTCGCCGGCTTCATCGGCTCGCCGTCGATGAACTTCGTCGAAGGGACGCTCGTCGAGGGCGGCCTCGAGACGAACAACTTCACCGTCGATCTCGATCCGTCCCGGCTGCCGGACGTGGCGGTCGGCGACGCCGTCACGCTCGGGATCAGACCGGAGGACGTCCATCTGTCGTCGTACGCGGAGTCGCTCGCGTCGTCGACGGACCGGATCGACGCCCGAACCGACGTCTTGGAACCGATGGGCGACGAGGTCTTCGTCTACCTGCTGCTCTCCGAGGCCGCCACGGGCTCGATGGAACAAGACCCCGCGGCGTCACCGAACCAGTTGCTGATGAGCGTCACGCCCGACACGGAGATCGAGGCGGGCCAGGACGTCGATGTCGTCCTGGACCGGTCGAGGATTCATCTCTTCGATACCGCGACCGGTGACGCGCTGGTTCACGACATCACCGACCTCCCCGAACGAGAGCCCGGGACGACGCCGACCGAAGCCGACAGCTGAGCGCCCTCGGTGCCGGAGCGTTCTCGAGAGCGATCCCCGCCGCAGAGCGCTCGGCGTTTGGCGACGGACGGAAGTTCCTCGAGCCGAAGAGTTCTATATAGCGGATGTGGGTGTATCAGTCCGAACGGAGACGAACGTTGGCAGTGCCAAAACACCAGGGAAATGATAGAAGATCGATCGGAAATCGAAACCGGGATCGTCGGCCTCGGCAACATCGGCCAGTATCACGCCGAGCGACTCGTCGACCTCGGCGTGACGCTCGCCGGGGGCATGGACGTCGTCGCTGAGGCGCGAACGCGCTTTGCACGACGGTACGACGTGGACGTCTACGACGACCACCACGAACTATACGATGCCATCGACGCGGTCATCATCACGACGCCGAACAAGTACCACGAGGAGTACGCCATCGACGCCTTCGAGCGGGACCTCCACGTCCTGTTGGAAAAGCCCCTCGGTCACTCGACGGAAAGCGCCGAGCGAATCGCTACCGCGGCAGCAGCGTCGGACGGCTGCGCGATGGTGGGGTTCAACAACCGCTTTGCCAACACGGTCCGAATCGTGAAAAACCGGATCGATCGGGGCGAACTCGGCGACGTGTCCCACGTCGAAGCGAACTACGTCCGGCGGCGCGGCATCCCGGGTCGGGGCTCGTGGTTCACCCGGCAGCAGATCGCTGGTGGCGGTGCACTGATCGATCTCGGCGTTCACGCCGTCGATCTCGCCCTCTACCTGCTCGGCTATCCCGAGGTCGAGGAGGTAAGCGGCATCGCCCGCAGCGAGTTCGGCTCCCGTGAGGAGTACGCCTACCTCGACATGTGGGCCGACGACGCGGGACCCGACGGGTTCGACGTCGACGACTCCGCCAGTGCCTTCATCCGCTGTGCGGGGAATCGAACGATCTCGCTCGAGGTCGCGTGGGCGACCAATCGGCCGGCGACCCACGAATTCGTCGCCCGCGGGACCGACTCCGCGGCCCGCTTCGACCTCCTCGACGGCGATCTCACGATCCACTCGGCGAGCAAGGTCGGACCGGATCATCTCGAGGATACGACCATCGAAACGCGCCAGAACGACACTCACTCGGACGAACAACGGGAGTTCTTCGATCGGATCGTCGGCGAGGGCACGCGCGGGAACAGTATCGAAGAGGCCCTCACGGTCCAGCGGGTCATCAACGGCATCTACCGCTCGAGCGACGCCGGCCACACGGTTCCGATCGAGGAGTGAAACGCGGGCGACCGGTCGACGCCACCGAGTGCCTGCCAGCCCTCGTTTTATTTTTCCGGCCGTGCTGGCACGCCCATGGAGATCGGCGTGCATACCCCACCGCTGGCCGACGAACCGCTCGAGAGCGCGCTGCCCGACCTCGACGGACTCGGCGTCGGGGCGATCGAACCGGGCGTCGGCGGGCATCCGGGACAGGACCACCTCGAGCGGGCCGCATACCTCGACGACGAGAGCGAACAGGCGGCACTCCGCGATCTGCTCGAAGAGTACGACATGCGGATCAGCGCGCTCGCGACCCACAACAATCCGCTCCATCCCGACGACCAGCGGGCCGAGGAGGCCGACACCGAACTCCGCGAGGCGATCCGACTGGCCGCCCAACTCGAGGTCGGGACCGTCACTTGCTTCTCGGGACTCCCGGCCGGCGGGCCGAACGACGAGGTGCCAAACTGGATCACGGCCCCGTGGCCGCCCGAACACGCCGCCGCGCTCGAGTACCAGTGGGAGCGGGCCGTCGACTACTGGGGTGAGATCGCGGCTCTAGCCGCCGATCACGAGGTCGATATCGCGATCGAGATGCATCCGAACATGCTGGTCTACGAGCCCCACGGCCTGGCACGGCTACGCGAGGAGACCGGCGAGCGGATCGGGGCGAATTTCGATCCGTCCCACCTCTACTGGCAAGGGATCACGATCACCGACGCGATCCGCTATCTGGGCGAGCGCGACGCGATCCACCACGTCCACGCCAAGGATACCAAGATCTACGACGCACAGGCCCGCGAAAAGGGAGTTCTAGACACGACCGCCTACGACGACGAACCCAACCGCTCGTGGCTCTTCCGGTCGGTCGGGTACGGTCACGACGAAACCCACTGGAAGGACATCGTCTCGACGCTCCGACTGGTCGGCTACGACGGCGCCCTGAGCATCGAACATGAGGATTCCCTGACCAGTTCGCGGGAAGGCCTCGAGAAGGCGATCGACCTCCTCGAGCGGGCGATCTTCGAGACCCAGCCCGGAGACGCCTACTGGGCGTAGGCCGACCTCGGCGGCCACTCGTCGGCCGACTCCGTCGACGGCGTTCCGACCCACTCCCGAACGACGAGGCGGCGCGACCCTACTCCGACGACTCGCCGCGCGCCCGTTCGAAGAGTTCGATGGCTCGGTCCCGACGCTCGGCGTGGTCGACGATCGGCCCCGGATAGTCGGGGGCGATCCGCTCGCGCTCGGCCGGCTCGAGGTCGTGCCAGCCGTGGATGTCCGCGGCAGTCGCGTCCGCGAGTTCGGGGACGTACTCGCGGATGTACTCGGCGTCGGGATCGTACTCACGGCCCTGTTTCATCGGGTTGAACACCCGGAAATACGGCTGGGCGTCGGTCCCGGTCGATCCCGCCCACTGCCACCCGCCGACGTCGTTTGCGGTGTCGTGGTCCGCCAGTTTCTCCCGGAACCAGGCGTAGCCCGCGCGCCAGTCGGTCAGGAGGTCCTTCGTCAGGAAAGAGGCGACGAGCATCCGCACGCGGTTGTGCATCCACCCGTCCGCGCGGAGTTGGCGCATCCCCGCGTCGATGATCGGATACCCCGTCGTGCCGGCTTTCCAGGCCTCGAGCGCGTCGGGATCGTCGCGCCAGTCGATCTCGTTGTCGTAGCCGCTGAAGTCCTCGGTGACCGTGTTCGGGTTGAACGCGAGGACGTGGGCGTAGAACTCTCGCCAGGCGAGTTGGCGCTGGAACTCGCGGACGCTCTCGCGATCGGCGTCGCGCTCGGCTCGGTCGGCGGCGCGCTCGGTGGCGGCGTACAGTTCCCGCGGCCCGATCGTTCCCCACTTGAGGTGTGGCGAGAGCCGGGAGGTCCCGCTTTCGGCGGGATAGTCGCGCAGCGCGGCGTACTCGTAGATCGGTCCCGAACAGAAGTCGGCCACCCGCTCCCGGGCCGCCGCCGTCGTCACCGTCGGCGGCGTCGCCTCGGGCTCGTCGAACCCGAGATCCGCGAGCGTCGGAATCGGGTCGCCCGAGACGGCCGCGAGGTCGCTCGACTCGGGCTCGTCGGCCGGCGCTCGCTTGTCGCGGTCGCGCCACTTCTTCCAGAAGTAGGAAAAGACCGAGTAGTGATCGCCCTGATTCGGCGTAATCGACCCCGGTTCGTGGTGGACCGCATCGTGGACCGACTCGGCCGTGATCCCCTCGTCCGCGAGCGCCGCCCGGACGGCCTGGTCGCGTTCCCGGGCGAGTCCGCTGTAGTCCTCGTTCCAGACGACCGTCGCGGCGTCGTGTGCCGTCGCGACCCGGGGTACGGCCGCGCTCGCCTCGTCCCGCACCACGAGCAGGTCACTCCCGTGCGCGTCGTACCACGACCGAAGGCTCTCGAGGGCCTCGAGCAGGCATGCGACACGGACCGGCGAGGCGTGTTCGAGGACGGACGGGTCGAGCACGAACAGCGGGACGACGGGCTCGTCGGCCGAGGCGGCGCGTGCGAGCCCGCGGTTATCACCCGGACGGAGGTCCCGACGGTGCCAGTGAACGATCATACCCGGATCTGACGGGCGGAGAACGGAAAACGTGGGGGTATCGACGCGCCACGAGCGACGATTCGTTCGGGGTACGACTGCACTGCCACGTCGTCGGTGCCCGACTGATGCGGACAGTTAGCTTCCAATGGGAGTCACGGCTTACAGAGGGTAACGAATTCGTGAGTGTATTTTCTTCGAGTATATGCGGCTCATAACAATGCCTACGTCCGCGGATTCACGGGACGTGGAACCCGTTCCGATCCCGGCTGATCCGCCCGGCGACGCTATCCGGTCGCGGTCGCGCCGGGGAACGGCCACGTCAGACAGCTATGAAACTCGCACTCATCGGCTTCGGTCAGGCAGGCGGGAAGGTCGTCGACGAGTTCCTCGCGTTCGACGACGCGATCGACGGCGGCTTCGTCGAATCGGCGATCGCGATCAACTCGGCGACGACGGACCTCAAAGGCCTCGACCGCGTCTCCGTGGAGAACCGAGTCCTCATCGGACAGGCACGCGTGAAAGGCCACGGCGTCGGCGCTGACAACGAACTCGGCGCGGAAATCGCCGAGGCGAACATCGACGAACTACAGGGCGCGATCGATCGGATTCCGGTCCACGAGATCGACGCGTTCCTCGTCGTCGCTGGCATGGGCGGCGGCACCGGGAGCGGCGGCGCGCCGGTCCTCGCGAAACACCTCCAGCGGGTCTACACCCAACCCGTCTACGGGCTGGGTATCCTCCCCGGCACGGACGAGGGTGGCATTTACACGCTCAACGCAGCCCGCTCGTTCCGGACGTTCGTCGACCAGGTCGACAACCTGCTGGTCTTCGACAACGACGCCTGGCGCAGCGCCGGCGAGTCCGTCGAAGGCGGCTACGACCGCATCAACCGCGAAATCGTCGAGCGGTTCGGCCTCCTCTTCGCCGCCGGCGAGGTTCGGGAAGGCGATCACGTCGCCGAGAGCGTCGTCGACTCGAGCGAGATCATCAACACGCTCTCGAACAGCGGCGTCTCCACGGTCGGCTACGCCAGCGAGACGGTCGAGATCGACGACGGCCTCCTGTCGTCGCTGACCGCCGACGACGAGTTCGACGAAGGATCGGCGACGAACCGACTGACCAGCCTCGTCCGCAAGGCAACCCTCGGCCGCCTCACGCTCCCCTGCGACGTCGCCAGCGCCGACCGCGGCCTGGTCGTCGCGAGTGGTCCGCCGAACTACCTCAATCGCAAGGGCGTCGAACGCGGCCGCCAGTGGCTCGAGGACGAGACCGGCAGCATGGAGATCCGCGGCGGGGATTACCCGATCACGGTTCGGGACGAGGTCGGGACGATCGTCCTGCTGTCGGGCGTGACCGACGTGCCGCGGATCGACCAACTCCAGGAGGTCGCGATCGAGGCTCAGGAGACGACCGCGGACGTGCGGGCGACCGCCGACGAGGACTTCGCGTCGCTGATGGACACTGGCGACGAACTCGACGCGCTGTTTTAACACCCGCGAGCGCGATCCCATCGATCCCGTTCGGGACGAGCACGTCGATCGAACGACGGGAGCGGTCGTGCAAACGGAGTTAGGAACGAATTACCACGCGACGGAGCGAGCGGCGTTCAGTATACCGAAACAATAACACTCACAGAGGACGAGGTCCGTTCTCTTGAGCGGAGACTGAACCCCGTCGAAAAATCAACCCCGAGGCGGACAGCCGCGTCCGCAGGGCGGGCCTCGAGCGGCGGGGAGCGCGGGCGGCGACGGTCGTTTTCGCGCCGCTTGCAGTAGATATAAGTGCCAACGAGTCAACGGATATACTGGAAGCAGTCTCCAAAGGTAAGGGGACGTATCGAAACGTCCCGGGTGCTGGTACCACCCGAGACTCGCTTCCAAATCCCTGCGGGGATTTGCAAGCAATGATTGCGTACATTCTACCGGGATATAAACGTCCCGCACGACCGCGGAATCGCCCGACTGCAGGAGTGTCATCGCCGTCCCCCCGCTCGAGGTGTGCGACCCATGCGTAGCGGCCGCGACGGCGATCCGGACGACGACTCGCCGCCCCCGGAGTGCCCGCGCTGCGGTACCCCCATCGGATTCCTCACCGTCTCCGGCCCCATGACCGCCTCCGCGAGCCCCTGTGGCTGTACGGTGCCGCCGAAACTCGTCCACCGCGACAACTATAGTAGCAACTGAAAGTCATTGTACACCTGATCGCACGACGGCGTTGCGATCAGTGTGTCAATCGTTTCAGTTGCTACTATACGGGCTCGCTCGAGCCCCGACAGTCACCCGGCCGGGCGGCAGGAGCCTTCGGAACCACCACCACCACGTCGACATCGTCCGTCGGTCGGCCGGGCTGTAATCGGGACCTCGAGTGAATATGTTTTGCAGAAACTATCGGAGAGACGTAGTGACCGTAACAGATCCATGTCGAATTTATGAGTATATACTATGTTCGACGATAACGACTCAGAGGACGGGTCTAGTCAAAGCGAAGACGTTCAGAAGGACGATGCTCGAGACGAGTGAACGGTTTTTCTTTCATTCCCTGTATTCAAAGAATACTTGATATCGGGACGAGATACTACATTCATAGACACTATGGGCTCCAACAGTAATGACCACTCACTGGAAAAAACATACATGGGGGTGGACGTTCTCCTCGGTGTTATCTCAATACCGTTCACAGTAATTCTGACGTCCGATCCGTCGATGATTTACTTGACTCCGGTTCTCGTGGCCGGTTTCCTGTCCGGGCTGTACTCCGGGACACACTCTGGGTCGGTGAAACGTGCCGGCCTTCGAACTGGGGCCATCGGTGGCTTACCGGTAGTCTGGTCCTCTGCGGATCTCGTCGTAGCAGAGCTTTCAGCACCGCTTGACATTCTGGCTCTTGCGAACGTGGTGGGAGTGCTGTGGTCTCTCTTCGTGATCACATTCAGTGCGTTACTGTCGGCACTCTGTGCAATCGCCGGGTGCTGGGTATCACACACACAGTCACAGGCTCTGTGTAGCGAGGGGACTGAAGCCCTTCGAACAGGTGATTTGGTCCCAATTCATCGAATCACTCTCCTGTGAGTACTGACGCCAATCTCTATGTGACACTGGGTGGGCTGTTGATCTGGACGGTTCTGACTGGTGAGGAGAAGAGCGGCGTTGCTCAGCAACCCACCCGGAAATGGCGACAGCGGATTCGCCCCTACCGGAACGGGTATCTGGATAGACATGGTTCTATGACATATGTCGGCAGGTCATAACGATCGGTGATATTCTCGACCGACTGCTCATGAGGAGACAGGAGAACGGGCCCACGATGCGATCGATGATGCGAAAAGCACTCGAGGTGGCGTTGCTCCCGGGAGACGACGGAACGGTTATCGAGGAGTGTCGTCGGTGTGGGACGACGCTCGAGTCGACGCTCGCGCACTGTCCAGCCTATAGTCGAAACCGGAGTCAGCGGCGTCGGTCACGCCGGGAGTCGGTAGTTGGAGGTAAATCGAGGACCGACAAGTCCCGTTACGGGATCGGGAGTGCGGTCGTCTCGATGGTGTCGCGTCGGCCGTCGAGCACCGCGAATCGCTCGTCGCGGCGCGTCTCGAGCCAGAAGAGGAGGCGTTCGGCCCACTCGAGTTTGCGCGCTTTCGGCGGGTCGACCGCGGGATCGTCGAAGTCCCAGCCGACGAAGACGAGTCGAGCGGCTCCGGCGTGATCGGCGAGAAACGCGGCCCGGTCGCCGTCGGTAAAGCCGCCGACGTTCCGGACCGGGCCGTACGGCGCGGCCTGTGTCGTCGGCAGAACGTACTCGTGGTCGCAGTTCGGAACGACCGTCCGGATCGCGTCGAGATTGTCGCCGTGACCGTGAACCGCGACCGGGACGCCCCGCGCGGTGAGTCGCTCGACGGTCGCCGGGTTCTTGTCGAGATCCGTCACCATACAGTCCACCTCGACGCCGTGGGCCGCGAGGGTGTCGACGGCCGTCGATGCGGCGACGACGACATCGGCCTCGCGCGCCCGCTCGAGGGATCGGTCGGTCTCGAGAGACGGCCCCGCTCCCGCCACGGCGACGGTCGTTTCGGGGCCGATCGGCAGTTCGGAGGGGTCGAACGACGTCTCGAGAAGGGACGCGAGACGATCGCGCCCACGCTCGTCGCCGGCGCGATCGTAGCCGAAATCCCGGCGGATCGCCTCGTAGACGGGTTCCCAGTCGTCGAACTCCATGTGACCGTCTTCGACGCTCTACCCGTTTGTGTGTTCGGTCTCGGGAGACCGAGAGCAGGGCCGAATAGCAGCGAGCATCACTGCGTGTCAGGAGTGATGGGGTACCCACAATACTCCGTAGCTGGACCCAGTTCGCACTGGGCAATGTAGTAGCGCAATAATTCCGTGTTATGGGCCGGGGGTCGCCTCCAAAGTACCCCTACCCGGGAGGCTACCCCGGCGTCCACTCCCTCCTTTTGAAGCATCCGGCATAAGCTTTCTCTTAACGCAGCAGCCTTGACAGCTTCTCTCCGAGGGCCCCGATGTCGCCGGTTTTTCCGGCGAGACGACCTGAAACATCGGAAACGGCCGTCGCCGATCCTATAAGAAGAAGGTCGCCGTCGGACGACGGCTGGATGACCGCACCGTGTTCCGCTGCGATCGACGTCAGCCGCTCGCTCGCGTCGTCATCGAGACCCTCGATCTCGAGCAGTTGGGTTCCCCAGTCGTCCGCGAACGTGGGATCGATCCCGCGCTCTCTGAGATGGGTCCGAAACGCGCGGGTCGAGTCCACGTCCAGTTGCGAGATGGTGACCCCGCCGATACTGGCGCTTGTACGCTCGGTAAAGGCCTTCCCGATCAGCGCCGCGTCCCGCGTTTCGGCCACGTCGTGGGTCCGAATCACGTGTGCCCCGCGTTCGACGGCCATCGAAGTCGCCGCCAGACTCACCGGTAACCGCTCGTCGGTCTCGCGGTCCGCGAGTTCGCCGAGGAAGTTCTTCCGATTGATCGAGACCAGCATCGGTCGGTCGAGCGCACGGAACTCGTGGAGTCGGCGGAAGGTATCGCGGTCGTCGGCGAGCGTCTGGGCCTCGCTCCAGCCGCCGAACGCGGGATCGACGATCGTCTTGTCCGTGATCCCGTTTTGTTTGAGCGCCTCGTAGACCTGCTCGACGTAGTCGGCCTCGGCGGCCCACTCGGGGGACTTCCGCGCCGCCCAGTCGGTCTCCTCGACGGCACCCGGCCGCTCGAGATCGGGCGGACTCGCCATCTTGGCGACGGCGACATCGTAGTCCTCGCAGACGGTCGGCAGCTCGGGATCGGCGAAGCCGCAGATGTCGTTGACCATGTCGAACCCCTGCGAGAGAGCCTCGTCGGCTACCTCGGCGTACCGCGTCTCGATCGAGAAGATCGCGTCCCCGGAAACGCTCTCGATCGTCTCGAGCGCGACGGACAGCCGCTCGAGTTCCTCTTCGGCCGAGAGCACGTCGAAGCGCTTGTTCGCCGACTCGAGGCCGATATCGACGATGTCGGCCCCCTCATCGATCAGTTCCTCGTCGACGTAACGGGCCGCCTCGCCGGGGTCGTCGAAGACGCTCGGATCGTACGGCGATTCCTCGCTGACGTTCAATACGCCCATGATTCGGGGCGGGTACTCGTCACCGATCCCGAGGCCGGCAGCGTCGACGCTGTCCATACTCGGTCTGTGGAAGCGAGGCAAAAAGGCATCGTGGTTCCGGCGAGCCGCTATCGCCTCCTCGCGTAGCTCGCCCCCGAGGACGACCGCGTCGGTTAGTGGGCCGCCGGAGCGTCGTTAGTGTAGCAGAGAGTTGGTCAGCCCACACCGATTGGAGAACCGTCGAATAGAACCGGAGGTCGTGAGGTGTGGCCGTTAGGCCGATGGTCCTCCGCGGAACGATGCGCCAGTCGGACGCTCGGCCGAGTCGTCACTCGCCGTCCTCGAGGACGGCGAGTCGCGAATCCCGCAGGAGGACCTTCTTGACGATCGAGGGGTTCTCGAGCAGACGGTGTTTCGCGTGTGCGCCGCGGCCGCGACCCCGGCCCTCGCGTTCGGACTGGATCACGTTGAGGAAGTTCTGTTCCTGGAGGATCTCCTGGACGCGGCGTTCCGAGAGCACGTCGAAATCGAGTCGACGTGCGACCTCCTTGTACTGGTTGTAGATGATCTTCGTCGGGAACTCCTTCTCCGAACTGTTCTCGGTCAGCAACGTCAACGAGTAGAGGATCGCCTTCGCCTGCTGGGGCGAGCCCTCGATCAGTTCGTTGAACCGGTCGGCTTCGGTCTTCTCCTTGGCGTCGCGGACGTGATCGGCGGTGACCCGCGTGTCGTTTTGTTTCTTCGCGATCCGACCCGCGTTCCGGAGGATATCGATCGCCTTTCGCGCGTCGCCGTGTTCCTGGGCGGCCAGCGCGGCGGTCAGCGGAATCACGTCGTCGGAGAGCACCCCGTCGTGGAAGGCGTCGCGCCGTTTCTCGAGGATCTCGACGAGTTGGTTGGCGTCGTACGGCGAGAAGACGAGTTCGTCCCGCGAGAGGCTCGATTTGACGCGTTCGGAGAGGTGATCTGGGAAGTCGATCTTGTTCGAGATGCCGATGATCCCGATACTCGAGTCCGAGATACGGCGGTTTTCGCCGGCTCGGGAGAGTTTACGCAGTACTTCGTCGTCCTCGAGCATGTCGATCTCGTCCAGGATGACGATGGTCACGTCGGTACAGTGATCGATGGCCTGCCAGAGGCGCTTGTAGTAGTCGCCGGTCCCGAGCCCGCGGTCGGGGATGGTGACCCCGCTCGCATCGGGTTCGTTGACGAGTTGGGCGATCGTCTTGACGATGGAGGCTTCCGTGTTCTGCTCGCCACAGTCGATGAAGGCGTACTTGACCGTGATATCGTCGTGCTCGGCCTCGGTGATCACGCGCTGGGTGACCGACCGCGAGATAAGCGATTTACCGGTTCCGGTCTTGCCGAAGATAAACAGGTGGTTGGGTTCGCTCCCGAAGATAGCCGGGTTCAGGGCGTCCGCAACCCGTTGCATCTGCTCGTCACGACCGACGATCCGATCCGGACCGGGCAGGTGCGTGATCTCGAGCAGGCGCTCGTCGGCGAAGACCGGATCGTCGTACCGAAAGAGCGGGTCTCGATCGTCGTTGGCGGACATTGCGATATCCAGCCCCTTCCAACTGGATTGAAATAAAGGTATGGAGATCGATCGCGGATGTAAATAACCCTCGTGAGTGGGCTGAATCGGAGGATAACAGCGGTATATCGGAGCCGCTGTCCCAGGGCCACCCTCGCGCTTCTAACCGAGGCGGGACGTGACCGTCGGCGGACACCCCCATCGCGGATGTAAGGCTCGCACGAACGAGTCGGTGTGAGCGCCACTCGGTCCGGTTCGGGGAATCCGATCGAGTTCTTTTCACGAGGACAGAACGACGGCGAATGCATCGGAAACGGCCCGGAAAGACCGTAAACGAGCGGTTAGCTGGTTCCAGTCGGGGGACACACCCCCCTCGCGTTTGTAACGGCAACAGCGTAAGGGTGGGAACAGCTGATCCCGAAATATTCGTGTTTAGATCCCGATTTCGGCCCGAATTTACATCCGCGGAGATGGTGTGTTCCCAAACAGGGACCCCACACGGAATTCCCGTTACAAACGCGAGGGGGGTGTGTCCCTCTCCCACTGTGTACGATGTCAGGCTCTCCCTCGAAAAGGCGCACGTATGCGCCGTCAAACGCGTCTCTCCTCGTTTCCCGTAACAACTAGTTACTAGACTAGTTTAACCAGAACCGAGAAAGAGCAGAAGAAAGTAGCACTCGGACTGCAAAGGACGCGAACTGTGGGAAACGTGGACACTCGAGCGTGCGTGAGGGACCCGAACGGAACACACGTGAGAGGACTCGCACGAGGCGGCGAACGCGTTTCTTTTTGCGTTCCCGTTCGGTACTCCAGGTATGCACACGCTCATCGCGACGACGGGACCGTCGGACGCGCTCACGTCCCATCGTCTCCGAACCGGTACGGTCACCCATCGTCTCGAGTCCATCGCACCGACGACCCAATGAGTGACGACGCCCCCGATACCCGGACGGACGTGGATCGGACGCCGCCGGCCGTCGCCGTGGTCGACGCACAGTCACCGGGTAACGTCGGAACGATCGCTCGCGCGATGAAGAACTTCGGCTTCGAGGACCTCCTGTTGGTCGACCCGCCCGAACTGGACCCCGACGGCGAGGCCTACGGCTTCGCGGGACACGCTCGCGAAGACGTCCTTCCCGACGCCGACGAGATCACGTTCGACCACCTCGCCGAGAACTACCACACGATCGGCTGTACGGCGGTGACGAACGAGGATGACCGTAGCCACACGCGGTTTCCCTACTCGACGCCGGCGGCGTTGGCCGAGCGATTGCCGACCGTCGAGGGGCCGACCGCGCTCGTCTTCGGTCGCGAGCGCGTCGGCCTGACGAACGAGGAACTCGCCCGGATCGACGAGATCTGCTCGATCCCCGCGAGCGCCGAGTACCCTGTGCTCAATCTCGGGCAGGCCGCCACGGTAACTCTCTACGAACTCCGCTCGCTCACGCTCGAGGAAACGCAGTTACCCGATCTCGAGCGCGTCCGCGCGCCCGAACAGACGATCGATCGGCTCTACGACCAGTGGGCGGCGCTGCTCGAGGAGATCAACCACCCGGCGGAGAAACGCGACAAGACGATGCGGATGCTCCGCCGGGTGTACGGACGGGCCGACCTGACCGAACGCGAGGCGACCACGTTGGTGGGTCTCCTCCGGCGGGCGACCGACCGGCCGGCCGAAAACTGACTCTCGGGCAGTAGGTATCGACTCGTCGGGCTGAGGAAGCTGTCAACCCGTCGGCCTAAAACTGTCAAATCGATCAACACAGCCTCTCTCGATGGCCATTACAGTAATACGGTCCCGGTAACCACGACTACTGGATGACCGACTTACGTCGACGGAACGCGTTGCAGTTGCTCGGCGGTGGCATGGCGTTTCTGGCCGGTTGCTCGGAGACGTCCGACGGAAACGGTACCGAAACCGACGACACCGGCTCGAACGATTCGAACGACCCGAACGATTCGAACGACCCGAACGATACCATCGAGGGAGACCTCCCGTCGTACGCCTCGGTACTCCCGACGACCGAGCGCTCGACATACTTCTACGGCGCGATCGATGTCGAGACGATGAGCACCCTGCTCGAGGACGAGGGTGCCGAAGCCGGCGCGGAACCGACGGACCCGCTCGTCGGCAACCCGGTCGTCGTCGCGCTCCTCTGTTCGTTCGGCCTGCAACAACTGGGGTCCTCCGCCGGACGCAGTGCGTACACCGACCACAACGAGACGGCCGACGGCGAGGAGCAGTTCGTCTACGCCGACGGTGTCTACGCCCTCGTCGGCTCGTACGATCGTGACGGCCTCGCGACGGCGCTCGAGGCGGCGGGCTACACCGCCGAACGCGAGGCGGACGCCTACGCCGTCTATACCGACGCCGAGAGCGACGAGGTCGTCGGGATCTCGGCAGGCGTGTACGCGTACTCGTATCCCAACGGCGACGAGTCCGACTTCGATCCGATCGCCGCGGTCGAGCGGACGGTCGCGACGGCGGCCGGTGACCGACCGCCGAAACACGAGGTCGACGACGGCTTCGACCGACTGCTTCGAGCCGGCGAGAACGGCGGGATCACGAGCTGTCTGTACACCGACGCCGACGAGTTCGACGCGGACGCTCTCTCGAGCGATCGGGCGACCGACGAGGACAGCCTGCAGTTCGCCTTCGATGCCTTCGAGGGGGCGAACGGCGTCTCCCAGCACCTTGCGGTGACCGACGCCGATGCGGCCGCGACCGCGACGGCCGTCGTCACCTATCGCAGCGAGGACCGCGTCGATCAGGGCCGCCTCGAGTCGGCGCTGGGAACGGAAGCGGAGACCGTCGAGTTCGCCACCGTCGGCTCGCGGGTCGAAATCGACGCCGAGTACGGTGGGGAGTTCGCCCGCGAGTAACCGCTCCATCGATCGCCGACTCGAGCCCGGTCGAGCCCGACGGGGCAGGCAGTCCCCCGATTCCGGTCCCCATCTCCCGAATCGCTACTGCGGTTCGACGATCGACGGCTCCCCTTCCCGTGTCGGTCGCGTCGGCTGCGACTCGCGGCGGCCGGACTCGGAGACGGTCCCGATCCAGCCACAGTCGCCACACGCGAACAGCCCTTGGCCGTCGATCAACGACCCGCCGCAGTCGGGGCACGTGTCCGCCGTCCCCGACTCGAGACGCTCGTCGGAATCGGTGACCGACCCGAGCGGCGTCGGGAGACCGCCGGTTCGAAGCGTCGCGATCGCCTCGTCGGTGGTGTAGGTGTCCGTGGTCGCCTCGTCGGAGTGTGGGAAGACGCCGAGCAGTTCGTCGCCGGCGTAGAGTTCGAGGCACAACAGCGGCGTCACGAGTCGCTCCCGGGTCTCGCCGGTCACCTGTGATGTCGTCGTACGCTTTCGGAACGGCGGCCGGATCGTCACGCCTCGCTCGTCGGCCCACGCCGAGAACCGTTCGTAGCTCTCGAGGACTTCCTGGTGGGGGCTCTCCTCGGACAGTGCGATCTCCTTGGGCCAGCTCCGAAGCAACAAGTCGTCGATCGCGCCTTCCGTCTCGCAGGCCTGTATCGTCTCGATCTGTTCGTCCACCGGCTCGAGCAGCAGCGGCGCTCGGACGTGACACACCACGGTCAGTGCCGGTCGGTCAGGTTCTCTCGTCAGAGTCATCAGTCAGGTGGTCGGGCAACGTGTGTGCTAATAAATGTTTTCGACGGGGCGGATATGACCCGCCAACCCGACCGGCCGGCGCGAGCGGGAACTGCCGCAGTCGCCCGTGACCGGCCCGATCACGGCGTCGTGGTGGTGGCTCCGTCGACGGCCGAGCGAAGCAGGGACCGCAGCGCCTCGCGTTTGATCATGACGAAGCCGGCGAGGATCGTTACCAGACCGACGAGGGTGAGCGAATCGACGAGGTATCCCAGCGTGACCCAACTCACGCCCATCGCGACCACCGGCTCGGCGTAGCTGACGAGAATGACCTGCGTCGCCCCGCTTCGCTCGAGCAGGTGGAAGTAAAGGAAGAACGCGAACACGCCGGAGACCAGCGTCAGGTAGGCAAACGAGAGCACCATTCCCGAGGTCAGTTCGATCGCCGCGACCGACTCCCCGCGCAGGAACGCCCAGCCGAGCAACACGCCGGCCCCGATGAGCATCGCCCACGCCTGGAGCGTCTCGATCGGGAGCGCCGAGTCGATCGGGCGGACGAGGACGCCCCCGAGTGCGAACGCGATGGCCGCACCGAACACGAGGGTCGCACCGACCGTGACATCGCTGCCGAGTGCGGCTGACGACGGCTGGACGACGGCGATCACGCCCACCAGACCGAGCACGAAGCCCGCAACGCCGGCGGGTGCCAGCCGCTCTTCCGGGAGGACCACGCCGGCGAACGCTGCCGTCAGGATCGGTGCCGTGCTGACGATGGTCGCCGCCACCGCGCCCGAGACGTACAGTTCGCCGAGATACAACAGGCCGTGATAGAGCGCGATGACGAACGTGCCGGCGACGGCAACGGCCGCCCATTCGCCCCGACCCGCCGGTCGAACCCGATCGTTCGTCACGGCCGCGTATCCGAAGACGATCGCACCCGCGATCGCGTATCGAAAGCCGGCGAACAGAAGCGGCGGGACGTACTCGAGTCCGATCTCGATCGCGACGAACGAACTCCCCCAACACAGTGCGAGCATCGAAAAGAGCACCGCTTCGCGGTACCCGTCTGGAACCGAATCGATTGATCTCATATTCCATTCGGAAATCACGGCCGTATTTAGATCCTTCTACAAGCGCACCGTGTTTTGAGAACCAAAGACCACACATATGAATGAATTTCGAATCGGCAGCCACTGGTTCGCCTCTAGTTGTAGAAATATCCAATTACGTCGGTCGGAAAACACATGCCGGTTGGGGCCGAACGCCGTCCTATGGACGAACGCGACGTGCGCCTCCTCAAGGCGATCGCCGAACTCGAGACGGGGAGCCCCGAACGGCTCCACGAGGCGACCGACATCCCGATCTCGACGATCCACTATCGGCTCAACAACCTCCGGGACGAGGGCGTCATCGAGAACGACCGCTACGATATCGATCTCGAGGAACTCGGCCTGGGTGTCACCGTGTTGATCGAGGTGCACGCGGACTATCAGGGCTCCTACGAGACGTTCGCGGATCGGCTCCTGACCGTCGAAGGAGTCACGAACGTCTATTTCACGATGGGCGAGACGGACTTCATCGTCGTCGCGCGCCTGAGCGACAGCGGCATGGTCGAACGCCTGATCGCCGAGTTCGAACAACTCGAGGGCGTCGAACGGACCGACTCGACGTTCGTCATTTCGGCGATCGAAGAACGGGACGCGCTTCAGAGCTACAGCCTCGAGACGCTGCTCGAGGAACTCGTCGAGTGACGACCGCGGGAAAACGAGACGCCGGCTACCGGGCTACGTTCGCTTCTGAATCTCCTCGCGGAGGAGTTCGCTGACGAGGTCGCCGTCGGCCTTCCCGCGGAGCGCACCCATACACTCGCCCATGAGTCCCGAGAATGCCTGCATGCCCTCTTCTTCGACCTGGTCGCCGTTTCGGTCGACGACCTCGACGATCGCCTCGCGGACCTCCGCCTCATCGGCCCCGCCGAGTCCGGCGTCGTCGGCCGCCGCCGCAGCCGTTCGGTCCGGGTCCTCGGCCAACGCCTCGAGCAGGTCCGGCACGCCCTCGTTGGGGAGGTCGCCGTCCTCGACCATGCGGAGGACGTCTTCGAGATGGTCCCGAGTCAGCTTTTCGACGGGTACGTCGTCGCGTCGGAGTTCCGTCAGCGTCGACTCGAGCGTCGTCGCGGCCAGCGTCGGATCGATCCCGTCGGCCACGACAGCCTCGAACAGGGGCATGTACTCGCCGAAGGCGACCTGCTCGGCCAGCCCCTCGCCGAGGTCGAACTCCTCCTGATAGCGGTCGACCTTCTCCGTCAGGAGTTCGGGTTCGGGGACGTCGCTCGGGTCGGGTTCGACCGGCGGCACGTCCGTTTCGGGGTACATTCGCGCCGCGCCCGGCAGGGGACGGAGATAGCGGGTCGTCCCGTCGTCGTTCGCACCCCGCGTTTCTTCGGGCACTCCCTCGAGCGCGGTTTCGGCGCGCTCGGCGGCGGCCTCGATGGCGGCCTCGGCCACGTCCGTCTCCGCGGCGACGATCGCGACGGCGTCCTCGGGACCCGCACCGACCGCCTCGCGCAGGGCCGTGACCTCGTCCTCCGTGACCCCGTACGCAGGCAGTTCGTCGGTGTGGAAGATCCCGCCCGCGCCGTGGCGCTTCGCGTGATCCGAGAGTTCGGTCCCGAGCCGGCGGTCGGGAGCGATCTCGCGACCCACGATCCCGTCGAAGCCATACAGCGGGACCGCCGTGACGGACCCACCGGCGTTCAGTGCCCCCGCGATGACGCCGCTGTCGGTGTCCTCGAAGACCTCGGTCACGTCCCGTCGGTCACCGACCGACGCGTCGCGATCCGCGAGTTCGTCCCGGATCTCGACCAGTTCGGCCTGTCGGGCGACCTCGTTGCGGACGATGTCGTCGATGTCGTCGAGGCTCTGGACGCCCTTGATCTCGACGCGAGCGCCCTCCGCGATGGAGACGTTGACGTCCTGGCGGATCGTCCCCAGTCCGCGCTTGACCTTCCCGGTCGAGCGCAGCAACATCCCGATCCGTTCGGCCGCCTCGAGCGCCTGTTCGGGGCTCGAAATGTCCGGCCTCGTCCCGATCTCGACCAGCGGAATGCCGAGTCGATCGAGGCTGTAGCGCACCCCGTCGTCGGTCTCCGCGACGCGCTGGGCGCTCTCCTCCTCGAGCAGCATGTCCTCGATCCCGACGGTGCCCTCGCTGGTCTCGATCTCGCCGTCGGTGGCGATCAGCGACGAGCGCTGGAACCCCGTCGTGTTCGAGCCGTCGACGACGATCTTGCGCATGACGTGGGCTTGATCGACCGGCTTCATGTCCATCAGCTGGGCGACCTCGAGGGTCGTCTCGAGGGCCTCTTCGTCCAACTCGTGGGGCGGTTCGTCGTCCTCTTCGACGAGACAGGTCGTATCGTAGGCGAGGTACTCGAACTCCCGTTCGACCTTGCTCTCCTCGACGGCGGCGTCGTCGAGTTCGCCCAGTTCGCTCCGAGTCGGGTGGAGGTAGCGCGTGAAGCTGCGCGTCGACTCCTCGGGCTCCCGGAGGGCGGTCGGACACTGACAGAACAGCTTCGTCGCCGTGTCGAGTTGCTGGTGGATCTCCAGCCCGGCGACGAGGCCAAGCGCCTCGTAATCGTAGTCAGTCATTGGCGGCCACTCGGTGGCGGAGGGGTAAAAAACCGTCCAGTCCGCGCCGTCGCGGCGGACCAGCCACTACCCGGTCCCGTCGTCTCCCGTCTCGCTCTTCGATTCCGCTTCGGTCTCGGCCCCTGCTCGTCGTGCCCGTTCGATTAGAGGTCGAACCCGCCGTCGAACTCGACGTCACCGCGCATCGACTCGGGATGGAACGCACAGTAGTACTCGGTGACGTCCTCGTCCGCCTCGAACGTCACCGATACTGTCTCGCCCCCCGTCTCCGACGAGTCGGATGCCTCGAGTTCCTCCCCGTCGTCGCTCTCGAGGACCAGTTCGTGCTCGGCGCCGTCGGCGTTGATCCAGACGAGCTCGTACGCCTCTCCGTCCTCGAACTCCAGCGTCGGGTTCTCTTCGCCTTCGATCTCCTCGGGTGCGATGCCGTACCAGTGGTCGATTCGGCCAGCGAGGATGATCGGACGCCGATCGGTTTCCTCTTCCTCCTCGTTCCCGTTCTCCTGGGCGGTCACCGCGCCCGCTACACCGGTGGCCGCAGCCGTCGCACCGATGAGTTCGAGTGCCGTTCGCCGCGTCCGTTCGGAGCGGGTCATACATCGCGTCGACTCCGGCGACGACGAAAAAAGCGTGCTCCCGTTTCTCGAGACAGAGTGAGGTTTGACGGGGGAAGCGGGCATTGATTCGCTTCCCGATCGACGAAACGGATACCGGCTCCCGTTGCGAGCCGATCGGGTTCCGCCCGCTGTACTGGTGTCGATCTCGGTCGGACGTCTCGGTCTCGGAACGCGTTTTGATCGTGTAATACCCGCTTGACCGCGCTCACCGTCGACAGCCGGCAGTCGTCATTCGTCGGTCGGATCGATCGACGGCGACGGCTGGGACTGTGGCCGATTCCCGTCACCCGCTGTGACCGCATCGAGCACGCGACGCCGTGGGACTTCGATCGCACGCTCTCGATAGCTCTCGTACCGGTTTCGGGCGGCACTGCCGGCGAAGTTCCGCTCCTCGAATGGCCGCGTTTCGATCAGGACGAGCGATTCGGCATCGTCGACCACCTCGAGGAGCGCTCGGGTTCCGGACCCGACCACGAAATCGGCGAGGACCGTTACGCCGGCATCACGAATCAGCGTCTCGGCAGCCTCCAGCTCCGCGGGGGAGAGCGTCGCGAACGGCTCGGTTTCGAGGTGCTCGATGCCGATCGACCGCGCCGTTTCGGCCGCGGTATCGCCGCTCGAGACCGGGCCGAGCGTCACGTCGATTCCCGCGGCGCTCAATCGAGCGACGACGCCGGCAGCGGCGACTCCACTCCCCACCACGTGGACGCGCTCCGGGTGGGAATCGGCGTGGCAGTCGGCCCTGAACGCGGTCACCGTTTCGGTTCCCGTCACCGGGTTGGGCATGACGACCGCGTTCGCGTCGAACGACGCCGCGAGGGCATCGCCGGTCAGAACGCTCGCGGG
Organism: Natrinema altunense; assembly: GCF_000731985.1. Classification (GTDB taxonomy): domain Archaea; phylum Halobacteriota; class Halobacteria; order Halobacteriales; family Natrialbaceae; genus Natrinema; species Natrinema altunense. The sequence continues at coordinate 104,393 of NZ_JNCS01000009.1, read as the reverse complement.
AGGTCCGTCCCGGGCGACCGCGCCGTCGGCGAGCAACACGAGCCGATCGCAGTACCGCGCGGCCAGATTCAGATCGTGAATCGCCGCGACCACGGTCCGTCCCTCCGCGACCAGGTCGCGGACGAGTTCGAGCGTCTCGATCTGATGATTGATATCGAGACTTGCCGTCGGTTCGTCGAGCACCGTGACCGGCGTTTCCTGGGCGATCGCGCGCGCCAGGACAACGCGCTGTCGCTGGCCGCCGCTGATCTCGTCGATCGGCCGGTCGGCCAACTCTGCCGTGCGGGTCCGCTCGAGGGCGCGCTCGACCGCAGCGCGGTCTTCGGGGCCCGGCGAGGAGAACCGCGAGCGATGTGGCTGTCGCCCCATCTCGACGACGTCGCGGGCCGGGAAGGAAAACGAGAGCGACGTGTCCTGGGGCACGACGGAGACGAGCCGGCTCGAGGCCCGCGAGGAGAGGTCGTGGACGTCGACGCCGTCGATCCGTACCGTTCCCGAATCGGGCTCGAGCGCGCCGCTGATCGCCCGCAATAGCGTGGTCTTCCCGGCCCCGTTGGGTCCGATGATACCGACGAACTCGCCGGGCTCGATCGTGAGGGAGATCCCCTCGAGCACCGAAAGATCACCGAACGCGAGGGAACAGCCGTCGATGGAGACGGTCACCGGCTCGGGTCCGAACCCGGAGTCCCGTTCGTCGTCGCCGCGATCGGCGTCGGTCATACCGAATGCACCTCCCGACGGGTGAGCAGAAACAGGAAGAACGGTGCGCCGAGCGCCGCCGTGATGATCCCGACGGGGACGACGGCGGGACCGGCCCGGGCGATCGTATCGGTCGCGACCAGGAACGACGCGCCGGCGAGCGCGCTGGTCGGCAACAGGATTCGGTGATCGGGGCCGACGACGAGCCGCATGATGTGCGGGACGACGAGCCCGACGAAGCCGATGATACCCGCGACCGCGACGCCGGCGGCGGTAATGACGCTCGCGAGCGCGAGCAAGAGCAGTTTGGTGCGTTCGACCTCGATGCCGAGGTGGTGAGCGTCCTCCTCGCCGAGCAGGAGGACGTTCAGGTCCCGTCTGAACGCACACAAAACGAGGACGCCGACCAGCGTGATCGGGAACGCGAACGCCACGTCGCTCCACTGGCTGTTGTTGAGACGTCCCATCATCCAGAAGACGGCTTCCCGCAGCGAGTCGCCGCTGTGGACGAGCATGTAGGAAATCATCGCACCGAGGAACGCCTGGACCGCGACGCCGGCGAGCAACAGCGTCGCGACCGGCGTCCGTCCCCCGTCGGTCGCGATCGCGTAGACCAGAAACGCCGTCGCGAGCGCGCCGACGAACGCCGAGAGGTGAAGCCCCCCGAACGGAACCAGCGCCGGAAACGCGATGGCGGCGACCGCCCCCGCGGCGGCACCGGAGGAGACGCCGATGATAGACGGATCGGCCAGCGGGTTTCGAAAGAACCCCTGCATCACGGTTCCCGCGGCGGCGAGTGCGAGCCCGACCGTCGCCGCGAGCGCGATGCGGGGTAACCGAATGTCCGCGACGATGATCTGGCGCGTCGCCGGAACGTCGAACGAAAAGACCGCGGCGTACTCGAGTCCGGGAACCGGCACGGAGAGGCCGAGGAGGGGAATCGAGGCGCTGCCGACGGTTACGCCTGCGGGGACGACGATCGCGTTCAGCATCGCCATCGCGACCGTCACGAGGTCGATCCTGACCGGGCCGAGGGCGGCGCTGGTGAGGGAAACGACGACCAGCAGAACGACTAACCCGGCCGACCATGCCGCCGTTCGGACCGGTCGGTACATATGGCAACCAAACTTGCAGTGGGCAAATATTTGTTGAAGTAGGGTGGAGGATCGTGCGATGCGACGATCGCTCCCCGTCTTCCTGGCCGTACTGATCGCCATTTCGGCGTTCGCACCCGCTGTCACCGGACAATCGACCGACGGCCCCGACTCGTCGGTCGAGTGCGAGTTCCCGCTCGAGGTCACCGACGCCACGGGCGAGACGGTGACGCTCGAGGACCCGCCCGACTCCGTCGTCGCGCTCCAGCCGAGCGACGCCCGGACGATGTTCGAAATCGGGGCCGAGGACCGCCTCGTCGGGCTGCCCGACAACCCGGCGACGAGCGACCTCGAGATGGGTGACCGAACGGCCGTCACCGACGGCTACGAGGTTCTTCCCGAACGAGTGGTCGATCTCGATCCCGACCTCGTCGTGGCCGCCAATACGACCGACGGCGAAACCATCGCGCAACTCCGTGCCGCCGGACTTACCGTCTACCAGTTCGACGACGCCGAATCGATCGCCGACGTTCGCGACAACATCCTGACGACCGGCCGACTCACCGGCGAGTGCGACGGGGCCGAAGCGACGGTCGACTGGATGGACGAGCAACTCGCGATCATCGACCGGGCGCTCGAGGGGACCGACCGCCCGCTGGCGTACTACGCGATGGGCGACGGCTACACCGCCGGTTCGGGGACGTTCATCCACGATGCGATGACGACGGCGGGGCTGGAACCCGTCGCGGACCGCGCCGGCATCGAGGGCTACGGGTCGATCAATCCCGAGACGGTCGTCAACGAGAACCCCGAGTGGATCGTCTATCCCGACGACAGGGAGGAGCCCCCGATTCACGAGTCGATTCGGGCGACGACGGCATCCCGGAACGACAACGTCATCGCGGTCGACGCGAATCGGATGAACCAGCCCGCACCGGGAATCGTCTCCACGATCATCGATCTCGTCGAGACGGTGCATCCCGAGGCCTACGAACAGGTGAGCGACGATCTCGAGGCGGCTCCCGAGAACGGCGACGGGAGCAGCGATGAGACCGATACCGACGCGGCAAGCGGCGAGAGCGCCATCCCCGGATTTGGGGTCCCCGTCGCCGTCGTCACCCTGTTGGCCACTCTCGGGATCGCCACACGGCGTCGATAATCCGAGCGACCCTTTTCGGCCACTCCCCCGTTCAGTTCGGAGCCAGTTACGTATCGTTTTGAAAAGGGTTTACTCGCCGGACCTCCCAGGGACGCGCATGGTCGAGAACGTTATCTGGCCCGCCTATCTCGATGCGTCCCTCTCGCGGGCCGAGGGACGGCGCGTATCCCAGGATCTGGCGGTCGAGGAGCCGACGGTCGACGAGATCGCGAAGGCCGTCCAGCAGATCGGGTACGACGCCACGATCGAGCGGGACAAAGCCTACTCTCGAGAACACTGGGCCGAACGGGGCCGCGTCGTCGTCCGCGGGGCCGACGACTCGACGAAAAACGACCTCGTTCAGGCCGTCGCGGCGTACGTCGTCGCGATGCGTGAGTAACATGCATCGGGTTGGAACGGTCGTCCGTACTGCACAGGGGCTCGCAATCCTGCGGGCGGACGAGGGTGACAGCGGCGAGCGCGCCACCGATATCGACGGCCACCGCGACGATATCGGGACGATGGTCATCGACGACGACCTCGAGACCGTCGGCCGCGTCGTCGACGTCTTCGGACCGGTTTCGCGGCCCTATCTGGCGGTGACCCCCGACGACGGGACACACCTGCCGTCGCTGGTCGGATCGACGTTGTACGCCCGGTAACGCCCGATCCGACGGCGTTCCGTTCGGAACCGATCGCTCTTTTTTCGGCGACCTCGAAGTGGAAAGGCCAATAGGAACGGGGTGCAAACGCCGCGCCATGAACGACCGCACTCGGGTCCTCGCCGCCGTCGGCGCGACGGTCTGCCTGTTTCTCGGCGTCCAACTCGGCGCGCTGGCGTTGGTCGACCCGTTCACCGAATCGGGCCGACAGGCCGTCGAAAACCCCGACGACCCGACCAACAGCATCCTCTACGTCGGCGTCATGCTCGTCGCGACCGGGCTCATGCTCGCCGCGTTCAAGTACGACCTCGACCGCCTCATTCGACTCCTGCTCATCGGCGTGAGCGTGATGATCTCGTGGTACGTCTTCGCCGAACTCGTCCCCGCGGTCGTCGACCCGTTCGTCTCCGAAGGGGTCGCAAGCGGGCTCGCGATCGTCGCCTCGCTGGCCGTCGGCGGCGCACTCCTGTGGTATCCCGAGTGGTACGTCATCGACGGCGCGGGGGTGGTGATGGGGGCCGGTGCCGCCGCCCTGTTCGGGATCAGCTTCGGCCTCCTTCCCGCACTGCTGTTGCTCTCGGCGCTCGCGATCTACGACGCCATCAGCGTCTACGGCACCGAACACATGCTCGACCTCGCCGAGGGCGTGATGGACCTCAAGATTCCCGTCGTGCTCGTCGTCCCGCTGACCCTCTCGTACTCCTACCGCGCGGCCGGCAGCACCGACGACGTTCTCGAGGACGGCGGCACCGAAACTGAGCCGCACGACGATCCCGCCGGTGACGCGCTCGGCGATGACGCCACGGACGGCGATGCAGCCGACCCCGACGATACCGACGCGGCTGCCGACGCCGGATCGGACGCGGACGGCGCGCTCGATCGGGACGCGCTGTTCATCGGCCTCGGCGACGCCGTCATTCCGACGGTGCTCGTGGCTAGCGCGGCGGCGTTCCTCGACGCCGGCACCCTTTCCGTCCCCGTCCTCGCGGTGAACCTGCCGGCCCTCGGCGCGGCGGTCGGCACGATCGCCGGCCTGCTCGCGCTCATGTACATGGTTCTCGAGGGGCGGGCCCACGCCGGACTGCCGCTGCTCAACGGCGGCGCGATCGGCGGCTACCTGCTCGGGGCGCTCGCAAGCGGGCTCTCGATCGCCACCGCGATCGGCCTCTGAACGCGCTCCGCAGTCGCCGATCCGCTGTCACCTCTCGTGGCGACTTCCCGAGCCGTCGATTCGGCTGGACTCACTCCTCGCCGCCGTCCGCACCGTCCTCGACGAGATCGACCTCGAGATCGTCGTAGTGCTCGAGACCGCGAACCAGCGTATCGATCCGCGCGGTCTCGCCCGGCACGACGTCGGCGGCGGGATACACGGCGGCCACGACGATGTGGTCGTCCTCGTGGTCGCGCTGGACGATGTCGAGAACGATATCGGCCTCGTACTCGTCCTGCAGCGTTGCCGTTCCCCCGTACGTCTGGAACGAAAAGCGCTCGCCCAGTGCCTCGAGCGCGCGACCGCCGACGGCCCGTTCGATCGTGAGGCCCGCGTAGTGGTCCTGAATGCGGTCGGCGATCTCCCTGTTCGAGAGATCGCTCACCGGGTTGAAATCCGCGTCACCGACGCGAACCTGCGGCGTCGTGAGCACGCCGAACACGCCGGATCGAACCGGCTCGTCGCCGAACTGCTCGGCCGGCAAGTCGATCGCCCGATCGTACGTGCTGACGTAACTCGTCGCTTCGATGTCCTCGCCGCCGACGCGTTCCTCGTCGACCCGTCGTCTCGTCCCCCGGTACTCGTAGCCGGCCTCGGCGGCCGCTTCTTCCGAGACGCGCGCCGGCGCTGCCGAAAACGTCGTCATGTCGTCGATACCGCTGAGGCAGCCGGCCGCCGTCCCGATCACGCCGGCCGCGAGCGCGCCGATGAACTGCCGTCGGTCCATGTCACTCACTCCGACCAGCGTCGAACGGATAAGCGACGCGGCGATCTTCACCGCCTGATGACCGCGCGATCGGCGTTGTCTCCCTGACCTACGAGCCGAGGACGGAGACGCCGCGTACTTCGAATCTGGCACCGCCGTCACGGCCCGTCGTGGCCGAAACCGACCAGCCGTGTGCGTCGACGACGTGTCGGACGATCGCGAGCCCGAACCCCGATCCACCGGCGTTCGAATAGCCGGATTCGAACACCTGCTCGCGCTGGGCGGCCGGAATCCCCGGTCCGTCGTCTTCGACGTAGAACCCGTCGAACGCGCCCGCCTCGCCCGTCCAGTCCGCATCCCCCGCTTCTTCGCGGCGATCCTCGTCGACCGCCGGCTCGCTTCCTGCCACCGCCTCGAGCGCCCCGATTTCGATGCGCGGAGCGTCGCCCGCGTGCTCCACGGCGTTTCTGAACAGGTTCTCGAACAGGTGACTCACGAGCGAAGCGTTCGCACGGATCACGATGTCGTCGCGGACCGAGACCGTCGCCGACCCCGTCCGGACGTTGGCCCACGCGGTTTCGACCGCGGTCGCGAGCGGAAGCGGGTCGGCCTCCTCGACTTCGTCGACGGTCACGAGCACCAGCGCGTCGTCGATGATCGCTTCCATGCGCTCGAGCGACGAGCGCAACGCGCTCCGATCCTCGTCGCCGGCTTCGAGCGTGGCACCGTCGTCCAACTCGAGCATCTCCGCGTGGGCCAGCGCGACCGATAACGGATTGCGAAGGTCGTGCGAGAGCAGTTTCGCGAACGACTCCATCCGGTCGGCCTGGTCTCTGGTCCGTTGCTCGAGCAGCCGTCGCTCGGTGATGTCGATGTGCATGACGAGGACGTACGCCTCGCCGTCGTGTTCGTACGGCGTCGCCTGCATCATGTACCAGCCGTCCTCCTCGGGGCCGTGACAGGGGTACTCGAGGGAAAACGTGTCGCGCTCGCCGGCTGCGACGGCGCGGATGCCCCGTGCCGTCGCCGTCGCGTCGGGATCGTCGCTGGCTTCGCAGACTTCGAGGTAGTTGCTCCCGACTCCACCCGTGTCCTCGCTCAGTCCCTGTGCGTCGCCAAACGAGTGCCACGACTCGTTCGTGTAGACGATGTCACCTGCGTCGTCCAGAATGGCGATGCGCGCGGGGAGCGCGTCGAACCCGGCCGCGACGAACGAGCCTGAACGTCTCATTGTGTCTCCTTTGAACGCGACCTACTTGAGACGTCTTGCCGTTGGGCTGTCATACGACTCCTGGCCGACCACGGCGGGCCCGGCGAGCACGGGATCGAACCCCGCTCACTCCGCGGTCGGCAGCCGATACGTCGAGCCGTCGTCCGTATCCTGCACCTCGATCCCGAGCGCCGCGAGCTCGTCGCGCAACTCGTCGGCGCGCTCGTAGTTGCCGGCCTCGCGCTCCCGCTCGCGGACCTCGAGGACGAGGTCGACGACATCACCCGCGAGTTCCGCAGAACCGGTCGTCTCGCCGGTAAAGGTGAGGCCGAGCACGCCGCCCAGTTCCGCGAGCGTGTCGACGGCCCGCCGGAGGCCGCGGTAGTCGTACTCGGGTCCGGCGTCGCGGTCGATCTCGTCGCGTGCGGCCTCGAGATGCCGGTTGATGGCCGTGGCGATCGACAGCAGTGCGGACTGGGCCTCCCGCGTGTTGAAGTCGTCGTTCATCGCGGTCGTAAACGCCTCGCGCGCGCCGTCGATCGCGTCGCGCAACGTCCCGTCTTCGACCTTCGAACTCGCCGCCGGGGAGTCAAGCGCCTCGACGGCTGCCTCGTAGCCCCGCTCGAGTTGCGCCCAGCGCTGCTCGGCCTCGGCGATCGTCTCGTCGGAGTAGAGCTGTTTGCTGTTGTAGGAGCCGGCGGTCAGGAACGTCCGTACGACGTTCGTTCCCCAGCGGTCGATCGCTTCGTCGACCGTGACGAAGTTGCCCAGACTCGAGGACATCTTTTCGTCGTCCATCTGGAACAGTTCACAGTGGAGCCAGTAGTTGGCGAACTGTTGGTCCGTCGCGGCTTCGGACTGTGCGATCTCGTTTTCGTGGTGGGGAAAGACGAGATCACGGCCACCGACGTGGATATCCAGGGTCTCGTCCAGGTGGGTCATGCTCATCGCCGAGCACTCGATGTGCCAGCCCGGACGGCCCTCGCCCCACGGCGAGTCCCAGGTCAGCCCCGCGGGCGGGTCGCCGCCGTGGTCGACACCCTCGTGGCGGTGCTCTTCGACGGCGTCGGGATCGACACCGCCGGCCTTCCAGAGCGCGAAGTCCGCCGGATTCCGCTTCTCGGCGCGCTCGTCGGGCTCGCCCTGGGATTCGATCTCGTCGAGTTCCTGGTTCGAGAGCTTGCCGTACTCGTCGAACCCGGTCACGTCGAAGTAGACCGAGCCGTTGGACTCGTAGGCGTAGTCCTTCTCGATCAGGGTCTCGACGAGGTCGATGATCTCGGGCACGTGTTCGGAAACGCGGGGATAGACCTCCGCACGCAGGAGGTTCAGCGAGCGCATGTCGTCGATCGTCCGCTGGATGTAGGTCTCCGCGACCGCGGCTTCGCTCTCGCCGAGGTCGTCCTCGCCGACGCGGGCGACGATCTTCTCGTTGACGTCGGTGAAGTTCTCGACGTGACGGACGTCGTAGCCGAGGTGCTCGAGCCAGCGGTGCATGACGTCGACGTGGACCCACGACCGCGCGTGGCCCAGATGCGGCGGGTCGGAGACCGTCAGGCCACAGTAATACAGGAGCACGTCCTCGGGGTCCCGTGGCTCGAACGGCTCGCGCTCGCCCGTCAGCGTGTTCGTCACGTGCAGGGTCATTACGCGCATTTCCCCCGGACGAAAGTTAAACGGTGTGATGACACCCGGTGTGCCACGCGCCGGTCAGCGGGACGAGCGCGCTCCGGGCGTGACCGAGACCGGTCGGACACGAGGTGCCCGACGCCGGGGCCGATAGCACGACCGATGTGTCAGTCGAGCGCCTCGAGGTCGCCGAACCGCTCGCGGTTCATCGTCGTGACGACGAACCGGCGCACCGTATCGATCAGGTCCGCCTCCGTGTCGTACGTTTCGACCCGGAGGTCCCAGCGGGTTCGTGCCGACCGGATCATCTCGCTCGTCACGTTCGCCTCGTGGACGAAGACGATCCTGTCCCCGTGCGTTTTCGCGACGTTCTCGAGGATGCTTCCCGCTTCCTCGCCGACACCGAAGTTGTGGCCGAGAAAGGGGACGACGAAGACGGTCGCGTTCGCGTGGCGGGCGTACTCGATACTCTGGGTCACCGCATCGATCTCGTCCGTATCGATATCGACGTCGACGGCGAGGAACGCGTTTACGCCCGGGTCGGTCCGAAGCGTTCCCTGCACCCGCCGGAGCAGCGCTTTCGCCTCGTCGATCGCGTCCTCGTTCCGAAAGAGCGTTCTGAACGGGCCGGGAAGGGCGTCGATGTCCACGTCCCGTAACTCCTCGTCGGACAGGACGTAGTTCAGATTGAAGGATTTGTACGGTCCCATCAGGTAGAGGAGGAACCGATCGTACGTGACCGCGCCGAGCCGGTCGGCGATACGATCTCGCGTGATATTCGGGGACATACCCCGACCAATTCGGCGGGATAATATAAAGAACGGTGTTTTCAGCAGATGCTGGCTTGACAAGGACTAAGAGACGAGCGCGAGTAGTTCGCGCTACGATGGGGACGAAACACACGCGGATCGCCGACGACCCGGACGATCCGGACGACCTCCTCCCGGCGGAGAGCGTGCTCTCCCTCGAGGAGTACCTCGAGATGCAGGCCGCGATCGGCAATCGGACCCGTTTCGAGATCGTCTACCGGCTCTCCCGGACCGACGAACTGACCCCCACGGAATTCGAGTCGATGATGGAGATCGACGATAGCACCCTCCACTACCACCTCAACGAACTCCGGGACGTGGGCCTTATCGAAAAACGCGTCCGGACCGAACGGGACAGCGAGGGGTTGTATACGTACTACAGGGCGACGATCCTCGGTGACGTCATCCTCGAGCACGGCGTCGAGGAACTCCTCCGTCGCGAATGGGCGTTCAGCGAGGCGTACGATAGCAGCGAGCACTGAGCACGGGAATCTCGATCACTCTTCTGTCGTTCGAAGCCGTTTCTCCGCTTTTCACACCGTTTCGCTGTCCGCTCGATCGAGCGTGTCTTCGACCGCCCGCAGCGCGTCGGCACCCTCGAGGCGGTCGACCGTGACCACCATCGTTCCGTCGGCGACGCCCGCCGCAGTCGCTGCCAGTCCGTCGGCCGAAAGCCGCGCCAGTACGTCGGCGAGTGCGGCGGCATCGACATCGCCCGTCGCGACGATCGCGGTGCGATCACCGCCGCAGGGGCCGACCGTCACACCGCCGACGCTAACGAGCGGGGCGTCGGGTTCGCCGTCCACGTCGGCTCCGTCGGCAGTGGTCTCGAGCGGGCCGATCCCGCGTTCCATCCGGACCCGAACGGCTCGCGATTCGGTCTCGTACGCCGGTAACTCGTCGGCGTATCGCCGCAACGCCGTCGCAATGGCGTCGGTCTCGCCGTCGACCGCGAGAAAGCGAGCCGCGGCGGTGTAGTTGACGACGCCGGCTCGCAGGGCGGTCCGGAGGAACGGCCGCCGATCGACCGCCCGACGGGTTTCGGCTGCCAGTGACATATCGGGGACGGCGTCTCGCGTCGGCATAAAGTCGCCGCCATCGTGTCGGACGGCTCGCAGTCGCGCCGTCGCCGCCGTCCGAGGGAACGTTCGCCCGACAGTATATATCGCTCCAGCACCTGGCCTTACCCATGAGCGAGTCCGACACGGAGCAGTCCCCCGAGGACGCGGTCCGCGACGAAGTGTCGCTGTTCCTCCGACGGAACTTCCCCCAGATCGAGATGCACGGCGGCGACTCGTCGATCACCGCGGTCGACCTGGACGAGCGCCACGTCTCGATCAACCTGAGCGGTGCCTGCAGCGGCTGTGGCGTCAGCCCGATGACGACGCAGGCGATTCGTCGGCGTCTCCCGTCCGAAATCGACGCGATCGACCACGTGTCGGTCAGTACCGGTCTCGAGGGGCTCGCCGACGAGAGTTCCTCGGGTCGCAACGTACCGCCCGACACCCCGTTCTGACACCCCGACTCACGGTCTCGGTTCCAGCACTCGAGCCGTTCCCGGGCCGGACGGGACCCGCAACGAAGGGTCCGATCGCGGCGAATTGGCGGCATTCCCCGTCGCACAACACTTACTACGGACCCGTCGGCAGTTGGCCGCGACCGCGGTACTTTTGCCACGAGCGATGCATGCCCTTCGTATGGAACCAGCAGCCGTCGAGGACGTCATCGAATCGAATCTCGAGGACAGCGAGGCGACGGTCACGCACGCACGCGACGAACACGACGATGACCACCTCGCTGCGACGGTCGTCTCGCCGGTCTTCGATGGGCTCTCGCTCGTCCAACAACACGAACGGGTCTACGACGCGCTCGGCGATCACATGACGACCGACATCCACGCCCTGGAACTCTCGACGTACACGCCCGAGGAGTACGCCGACCTCGACGAGCAGTAGTGCGGACCGGTTTCGCGCCGTCCTCGAGACGGCTCTCGTCGGCGGCTTCGATCACGACGCCGCCCGACCGCTCTGAACCGTAGCTTTATCCACTGGGATTGACATGATGTGGGTATGGAGTCGCTTCATCCCCGCATCCGGTTGCTCTGGATCGCTCGCGGCGCGCTCGCGGCGGTCGTCCTCGCCGTCGCACTGGTCGTCCTCGACCAGTGGCAGCTCACCGTCCCCACGGTCGCGATCGGGGTCGTCGTCGCGCTCGCGCTCGTCCTCGTCGTCGCCTACGCCGTTCGCCTCTATCAGGTCTGGCGGTTCGAACTCCAGGACGACGCCCTCTACCTCGAGCGGGGCGTCGTCACCTTCGTCGAGACCGCGGTCCCGTTCGTCCGCGTCCAGCACGTCGACACGCAGTTCGGGCCGATCGAGCGCGTCCTCGGACTCTCGAGCGTCGTGGTCTACACGGCCGGCTCCCGGAACGCCGACGTTCGGATTCCGGGACTGACGCCGGATCGAGCCCGGAGCCTTCAGGAAACCCTCCGTGAACTGGCGGTCGAGAGCGAGGCCGAGGACGCCGTCTAACATGAAGCGCTTACACCCACTGAGCGGAGCGATGCTGGCCCTCCAGCGCGGCGTCACCGGATTCTCCATGCCGTTTTTCTTCGTCATGGTCGCGGCGAGCGTCGTCGATTTCGTCGCTATCGGTTGGGTGTTCTGGTTGGCCCCGATCGGCTTCGTCGCCGGCGCGGGGTACGGCATCGCCCACTACTACCGATTTGGCTACGCAGTGACGGCCGATACCGTCGATGTCTCGTCGGGGGTGTTCTCCCGACGATCCCGGGAGATTCCCTACCGGCGGATTCAGAACGTCGACGTCTCGCAGGGGCTCCTCCAGCGGGTGCTCGGTGTCGCCATCGTCTCGATCGAGACCGCCGGCGGCGGCGACACCGAGGCGACGCTCCACTTCGTCAGCGAGGAGGAAGCCGAACGGATTCGATCGGAGATTCGCCGGCTGACGGCTGCGACAGCGGAGTCGACCGCCGAACCCGACGCCGACCGTCCGGGATCCGCCGACGAGTCGGCTTCCCCTTCCGAATCCACCCGTCGCGACCGACCGGGAGACGGGGCCACGCCGACCCAGTTGTTCGAACTCGAGGCCGAGGAACTGCTGCTCTACGCCCTCTCGTCGTTTCGGTGGGGGGCGGCGATCTTCCCGCTCGTACTAGTATTGTTCCTGACCGGCTCCGATTCGGGGTCGGGCCTCGTGCCCGCATTCGTGTTCGACGCCGCGCGTCCCTTCGGCGGCCCGGCGACGCTCGAGGGGGTGTCGATCGGCCCGGTGCTCGTGTTGATCGCCGTGTCGCTCGTCCAGTGGTCGGTTTTCACGTACGTCTCGAGCGCGATCTATACGGTCGCGAACTACTACGGGTTCCGTCTCGGACGCGCGGGCGACGACTTCGTCTACGAGCGCGGACTGATTCAGCGATACAGCGGCTCCATCCCCGCGGACAAGGTCCAGTCGGTCACGATCGCCGAGAACCCGCTCCAGCGGTTGCTCGGCTACGCCGGCCTCTGGGTCGAGACGGCGGGTTACGGACCCGACAGCGGCGACGGCAGCCAGGCGACGGTTCCGATGGCTCGACGCGATCGCGTCCATCGCTTCGCGGAGAACCTCACCGGTGCCGAGCCGTCGGGATTCCAAAGCCCGCCGCCGCTGGCGCGTCGACGGTACTTCGTCCGCTACGCTCTGCTCGCGGCCGTCGTCGTCGTCGCCGCGTTCGGACTTGCGCAGGTCTCGGCCCTCGAGCGCTGGTATCTCGCGGCGGTCGTCTTCGTCGCAGTGCCGCCCGCGGCACACCTGCGGTACGCCAACCTGGGCTACGTCGTTGGAGCCGATCACCTCGTGATCCGGACCGGCTTCTGGAAGCGCCGGACGACCGTAATTCCCTACTACCGGATCCAAACGGTCGCGACGCGACGATCCGTCTTCCAGCGGCGGCTCGAACTGGCGTCGCTGACCGTCGACACCGCCAGTTCGCGGACCTTCGTCTGGGGAACGCCGACGATCTACGACATCGACCTCGAGACGGCCCGCGAGATCCACGGCACGAGCCGAGAACGGCTTCAGTCGGCGCTGCGCGACCGCGCTCGCACGGACGATATCGGGCTTTCGGTGGATTTTACGTGACTCAAACCGATTCCCCGCAGATTATAGCCAGGATTGATAGGAATTGCCTCGAAGTGACTAAGCGAGAGTACCAGTCGTTACTGCGACGGAAGACCACAGGATGGCTTTCGAACCTCCAATGAGCCGGCCCATTCAGAGGGCGTATCTACGTAGGTGATTCTGGCCATATCTAGAAAATATTATGTAATTTTAATCAAATTATTATAATATGGGTTTAGAACAAATACAAGCCGATCGTGGGTTCGGTGCAATAATTCTTGGGACATTATTGTATTATTTGGTTGAACAAAACACGAATGCTGTGCTATTAGCGGCCGGATGTTTCGCGTTCGTGTACGTATTGGCAACAACATACGAACCGATTGCACAGTCCGTTGTGTTCACCACAGCGATGGTCGCAGTCCTTTCTCTAGCATCATTATTGATCGGGATTATTTGGTTCAATGAATATCGTCTCCTTGCCTTTTTAGCGCTAGTTGTGTCAATAGGTGGGTTTCGAGTACTTCATACGATCATCTCCGGAAATCTGTAGAAAATCAAAATCAGTGTGTGAATCATTGTTGCTGAAACAGTAGGATCTGTGGCTGGGACCAGCGACTTTGACTTGAGTCTGCCAGTCGACGCTGCGCGACCGCGCTCGCACGGACGATATCGGGCTTTCGGTGGATTTTACGTGACCGGCCCCGAGGCTCCGCGTATGGCAGACGGAGACGATTACCGACTCGAGGAGGACAGCCTCGGCGAGATGCAGGTCCCGGCCGACGCCTACTGGGGCGCACAGACCCAACGCGCGATTCAGAACTTCCCAATCTCGGGGATCACGTTCAGCCGGCGGTTCGTCCGCGGGCTGGGCGTCGTCAAGAAGGCCGCCGCGCAGGCCAACCGCGACCTCGGACTCGTCGACGACGACGTCGCCGAAGCGATCATCGAGGCCGCCGACGAGGTCATCGCCGGCGAGCACGACGACCAGTTCCCCGTCGACGTCTTCCAGACCGGGTCGGGCACGTCCTCGAACATGAACGCCAACGAGGTCATCGCCAACCGCGCCGCCGAACTCATGGGCGCGGAGATCGGCGACCGCGTCGTCCATCCCAACGACCACGTCAACTACGGCCAGTCGAGCAACGACGTCATCCCGACCGCGATGCACGTCGCCTCGCTCGAGGCGGTGGAGAAAGACGTCATTCCGGCGCTCGACACGCTCCGCGAAGCGCTCGAGGCAAAAGAGGAGGAGTTCGACGACGTGATCAAGACCGGCCGCACGCACCTACAGGACGCGACGCCGGTCACGCTGGGCCAGGAGTTTGGCGGCTACCGCACGCAGGTCGAGAAGGGCCTGGCCCGCGTCGACCAGGTGCGTGACCATCTCGGCGAACTCGCGCTCGGCGGGACCGCGACCGGAACGGGGCTGAACACCCACGAGGAGTTCCCCGGCCGCGCCGCCGAGTACATCACGAAGGAGACCGGCGTCCAGTTCCGCGAGGCAGACAACCACTTCGAGGCCCAGGCCGCCCACGACGCGATGAGCGAGGCCCATGGCGCGCTCCGTACGGTGGCGGGCTCGCTGAACAAGATCGCAAACGACCTCCGGCTGCTCGCGTCCGGGCCGCGCAACGGCCTCGGCGAGGTCGAACAGCCCGAGAACCAGCCCGGCTCCTCGATCATGCCCGGCAAGATCAACCCGGTCGTCGCCGAGGCGGTCAACCAGGTCCACAAGCAGGTCGTCGGCAACGACGCCGCCGTCTCCGCCGGCGCGGCCGAGGGCCAGATCGACCTCAACCTCTACAAGCCCGTGCTCGCGCACAACTTCCTCGAGTCGGCCGAACTGATCTCGAACGCGAGTCAGGTCTTCGCCGAGCGGTTCGTCCGCGAGCTCGAGGCCAACGCGGAGTACTGCGAGGAGCGCGTCGAGCAGTCGATGGCGATGGCCACCTCGCTGAACGTCCACATCGGCTACGACAAGGCCAGCGAGGTCGCAAAGACCGCGCTCAAGGAGGACAAGACCGTCCGCGAGGTCGTCCTCGAGAAGGGCTATCTCGACGAGGAGGAGGCAGACGAAGTCCTCGATCCCCGCAAGATGGCCGAGCGCGGTATTCTCGGGCGGGACGACTGAGACGGCGCTGAATCCCGTTTCCGATCGACGCTCCGGATCCCTCTCAGGGCCGTGCGACGAGGACCGACGCCTCGACGCTCCGGACGACGCGATCGGTCGTGCTACCGAGCAGCCGTTCTTTCACGCCTGAGTGGCCGCTGGCCCCCATGGCGACGAGATCGACGTCGTGCTCGTCGCAGTACGCTTCGATCACCTCGTGGGGATCCCCCTCGCGGGTGAACCGTTCGTAGGTCACCCCGGCCGATTCGGCCCGGCTCGCGGCCTCGTCGAGGGCCGACTCGGCCGCTTCCTCGAGCGTCTCGGTGAGTTGCGGGGCGATGCTTCCCGTCGCGCCGGCGGACATCTTCGTCCCTATGTCAACGACGTGGAGGAAGTGAATCGTCGCTCCCGCCCCTTCGGCGATCGAAACGGCCTGCTCGACCGCCGCCTCGCTCGTCGCGCTCCCGTCGGTCGGAACCAGTACGTCGTCGTACACGACAGTCGTTTTCACGCCGGCGGACAAAAAGCGAACACGCGCACTCGCGGGGACCGATTGTCTCGGCCGTGCCCGCGGCGATCAGCGATCGACCGGCTCGAGCTGTGCGCCGTCGAGCGGATCTTCGATGTCGCCCATCACCGCCTCGAGCAGGTCGGTCACGGTGACGAGGCCGGCGACCTTGCCGTCCTCGATCACCAGGGCGAGTTCCTGATTTTCGGCCTGGAACTGGTCGACCGCGTCGCTGACGTCCGCGTCGGGCGAGAGCGTCATTGGCGGCGCCGCCAGCTCTTCGAAGTCGACGGTGCCATCGGCCAGTTCCTGGCGGTGTCTGACGAGGATCGGCGTGTAGAGGATGCCGCGGAAGTCCGTCAGTTCGCCGCCGACCAGCGGATAGCGGGTCTGGGGGCGCTCCTCCATCTTCCGGAAGTTCTCTTCGGGGTCGGCGTCGGTCGAGAGCGCGACGATCTCCTCGGGGGGCACCATCAGTTCGCTGATGGACTGTTCACCGATCTGGAACGCGTTCATGACCTCTTCGCGCCGTTCCTCGGAGAGATTCCCTTCCTGAAGGATCGAACCCAGCCGGTTCCGCAGGTCGGCGCGGGACTCGATGACGTCCTCCTCGGTCTCGAGCCACGCGCCTGTCATTTCGATCCCGAAGAGCTTGAGGGTCAGTTTCGCGATGCCGTCGCCGAGCGCGATAACCGGCGAGATGAGCCGGTAGAACCAGTACAGGGGCGTCGCGCCGTACCGACAGACCAGCCGCGAGCGCTCGACGCCGAGATACGTCGGCGTCTGCTCGCCGTGGGTCAGGTGGACGAGGTTGATGATGAGGAAGGCGAGGATCGCCCCGCTGCCGATCGTCGCCAGCACCGTGTTCTCGAACAGTGGCTCGAAGATCGCGGCCAGCGCGGGCTCGGCGACGATCCCGACCGCGATGCTCGAGGCAGTGATCCCCACCTGGCACGTGGTGAGATAGAGTTCGAGATCGTCGGTCATCGCCCACGCCCGTTCGAGTTTCGGGTTGTCACCGACGAACTCCGCCTCCGAGAACTGCCGAGCGCGCGTCAGCGCGAACTCGATCGCGACGAAGAAGGCGTTCGCCAGAATGAGCACTACGCCCGCGAACAGCCGTCCACCGATGACAAGCGAGTTCATCATTCGGCCATTGAACCGGTGAACATAAATCAGTCGGGGAAATCGTTCCCGTCCGAATCGACCGGCTGACGCCCGTCCTACTAGTTACCTGACACCCCATCGGGCGGTGTTGTTCCGAGCCCGCCGTTCGGCTGATCCCCCAGCACACGGAATACTCGAGGGCGAGTAAACGCTCCGTTCGGGCTGTCTTTTTTCCCGAACTGTCGACGCCAAATCCGGACAGAGCCGCCTAATCAGCCCGAAATAGAGCGGAATAAAAGAACCCAAGCAGTTTTGGCGAATGCTCGCGTCAGACGAACTATGCACACCTGTCGTAACTGCAACCAGTCGTTCCAGACCGAACTCGCCCTCGAATTACACCGGGATACGTGTACAAACGGACAACTCCTCTGTGAGGTATGCGGGGAGCGATTTCAGGAAGGCGCGGCGACCCAGGACGGCTGGCACTACGAGTGTCCGAACGAGGACTGTGATGGGGACGGACTCGAGAAAGACCTCTATCGCGTCGGCGCCGTTCGCACCGCGACCCAGTAACGCCGGAGCGTTCCGTTTCGTCCCTCGGCCGGCCGACGATAGCGGATCGACTATCGGGGCCGGCATGCCGAGACCGAAGGCGGCTCGACAGGCGAGTCACCGGCCGTCGGATGCCGCCTCGAGATAGGCGACCAGATCGCCGACGAGCATCGGGTCGTACGTCCAGAAGCCGTAGTACCGACCCGGATCGCGTTCTTCGGCGACCAACGCACAGCGATGGTGGTCGGTTCCGCCGCCGTCGAACACCACGAACCAGAACGCGTCGAATTCGTCGTTGGCGTCCGTGACGACCGTTACGTCGTCGGTGAGCATCCCGTCGTACTCCCCGTCTATGAATACGACCACGGTGAGCGAGTCGCGGTCGCCGAACCGCCGGTACACGTCAGTTTGTGCACGGAGCGCTGCCGGCCGCTGGAAGCCGGCGTACAGTCGCCCCGTTCCGACGCGCCACGCCCGTTCTTCGATCTCCCGGGACGTGGCCACCATCTGCCGGCGATCGTACGACGAAAACAGCGTGTTCTCGAGGAAACTGAACAGGGCCGCGCTGTCGAGGTCCCGTTCGGCGAGTTCCCACGGCGGGTGGAGGTCGGGCGAGAGGACCGCCTCGAACTGATCGATACCCAGCGCACCCCGGAACTCCCCGTCGCCATCCCGAACGATCACGAACCCCATCTCGTCGATCGCCCCCAGTGACCGGTGGGTCACGTCGACGTTCCGCGTATCGAACTGCTGTCGGAACTCCGCGATGACCGACTCCTCGTCGGTGTGGATCTCGAGCGTCTTCCGTCGTCGGTCGACGTTCTCGAAAGCGTCTCGAAGCGAGTGCATGCCGATCAGTCGTCGATCCGCAACGCGGCAGTGACCGCGTCCGGAATCGATGTCTCGGTCACGGTGTTCGTCTCGCTGTCGAACGTGATGAACTCCAGGTCGGCGAGTCGCGGGAGGATCGCGTGGTAGAGTCGGATCCGAATCCGGTCGCGGTCCGATGGCGTCGCGATCGTCTCGTCGTTACTCGCCGCCGCGGCCGCGAGTACGTCGGCGAGTTCGTCGACCGTCACCGTCGAGTGATCGGAGAGATAGACGATCGCGTTTCGAGCGTGAAACGTCCCGAGAAGACGGATCACGTCGTCAATCGGGACGTCATCGGCCGCCGTCCGGAGGGCGAACAGATCGGGGGTGACGTGATCGTTTCCCATTATCCAGTCCTATGGTAACTGTGCACAAATACCTGTGGTTCGCCGCCGAGACGGACGTTCACTCGACAACGGAGATCGTCGCGAGTGCCCGATCGAACCGTCCTCACGGGTCAACTCCGTTTCACCCCGTGAGAACGACCGTCGCTTTCCCATCCTTTAATCCGATCGTGCCCTGACGATACGTATGGAACGGCTCACTCCACGAGTGCGCGTCGTTTGGCTCCTCCTCGCGCTCGTTCGAGCCGCGATTTTCGGTGGCGCCATCGTCGGCGCGGCGTTCGGTCTCACCCGTACGGCAGTCTGGGAGTCCGCGCCGGACGTCCTCGTGCCGGCCGCCGTCGCTCTCGCCGTCGCTCTCGCGCTCCTTCGCATCCTCGTGGCCTGGCGTCGCTACGGCGTCTGGCGGTTCGAGCTTCGGGACGACGATCTCTACATCGAACGCGGCGTCTTCACGCGCGTCAAGACGGTCGTCCCCTACGTCCGAGTCCAGCACGTCGACTCTCGGCGGTCACCGCTCGAGCGCACGACCGGGCTCGCGACGGTCGTGGTCTATACGGCCGGCTCCCGAAGTTCCGATGTGGCGATCCCGGGACTCACGCCGACTCGAGCCGAGGACCTGCAGGAATCGCTTCGCCAACTCGCGATCGAGACGGCGGGTGAGGACGCCGTATGACGACGCTCCATCCGGCGTCGGTCGCCGTCCGCTCGCTCTCGCGGAGCCTCAACACCGGCTTCCTGTTTTTCGTCGTCGGGATCGTCGCCTCGCCCGGCGGGAACGGGACGAACCTGCTGTCCGTGGTCGGACTCGTCGCGATCGGGATCGTCCTCGGGATCGTCTACGAGTTCGCCTACTATCGGCGGTTCCGATACGAACTCACCGACGACACGTTCGACGTTACCTCCGGCGTCCTCGCACGCAGGGATCGGGAACTTCCTCTGGGGCGAGTCCAGAACGTCGACATCAGGCAGAACGTCCTCGTCCGCGTCCTCGGCATCGCCGCCGTCCACATCGAGACCGCGGGCGGCGGCCAGACCGAAGTCAGCCTGCAATACGTCGACGAGGACGAAGCCCGCCGTCTCAGACGCCAACTCCGCGACGGTGTGAGTACCGACGCGTCCGACACGGACGAGACGGGGACCGCCGTCAGGGACACCGACGCGGCGTCGGCCGGCGACGAGACGGTCCTGTTCGAAATTCGACCCCACGAACTCGCGATTCTGAGTGTCTTCACGATCGATCCGGGGGCGAGCCTGCTGGGCGGCATCGCGCTCTCGTTCGCCAGCGGGTTCGACCCTGTGGCGCTGGTTCCGGCGAACCGTCTCGGCGGGCTCCCCGGCCCGGAAACGGGCTTGATCGCGATCGCGTGGGGCCTCCTGCTCTTCGTGCTCGCGGCTTGGCTCATCAGTGCCGCTCTCACGTTCACCCGTTACTACGGCTTCCGTCTCACCCGCGTCGGCGACGAACTCTACTACGAACGCGGCCTCCTCCAGCGCTACAGCGGGACGATCCCCCTCGAGAAGATCCAGACGCTGACGATCACGGAATCGATCCCCTTCCGCTGGTTCGGTTACGCCGCGTTGAGCGTCGAGACGGCCGGTTACGCTCCCGGCCAGTCCGATTCCCGCGGTTCGGAGTCCGCGATTCCGCTGGCCGACGCCGACCGGGTCGCCGAACTCGCGCGTGCGATCGAGCCGTTTGGTCCGATTGACCTCGAGTCGCCGCCGCGACGCGCCCGCGAGCGGTACGCGGTCCGATACCTGCTCGTCGTCGCCGCCGTCGTCGGCGTCGCGTTTCTGTTGGCGCGATACACGGGATTCATCCGCCAGTGGTACGTTCTCGCCGCCCTCGCGGTCCTCGTCCCGATCGCGGCGCATCTGAAATGGCGGAATCGGGGCGTCCGCCTCGACGACCGATACGTCCTCGCCCGGACGGGGTTCTGGCGGCGGACGACGAAGGTCGTCCCCTACTACCGGGTGCAGGCCGTCCTCCACCAGGCGACGATCTTCCAGCGCCGACGGCGACTCGCCAGCGTCACCGCCGATACCGCCAGTTCCGCCTCGTTACTCGGTCGAGCCGCGACCGCTCACGACGTGGATACGGACCGGGGCCTCGAGATGCAGGCCGCCATCGAGGACCGGTTGCAGGAGCGCCTCCGGGCGCGTCAGCACCAGCGGACGGGACGGCGATGGTTCCGGGACGGGATCGATCCGACGGACGAGGAGTCGGCGACCGAGAGTGACGGCGAGGAGTGACTGACCGATGTGAATCAGTACGTCAGGCTCATCCCGCCTTCGTGAGTCATATCACCGCCGTTGAGGTGTTTGCTGTGGTGTGAACAGCCCATCACGAACAGGTTCGCGACCTCGTAGGGTTCCATCATCTCCGTGCCGCGGGTGTGCTCTAACATGACGTTCTCGACGACCTCGTCGACGGTCATGTCGCGGCGGTCGGCCGTCTCGGGGAGTTGTTTCGCGACGAGCGCCGTCTTGACGTAGGCAGTGCTGACGGTGAACGCCCGGACGTTTCCCTCGCCTTCGGCGGCGATCGATTGTGTGAGCCCGCGCAGTCCGAACTTCGTCGTGTTGTACGCGACCTTGTCTTGGGTGACGATGTGGCCGTGGACCGAACACATGTTCCCGACGACTCCCGCGCCGTCCTCGTTGTCGCGGAAATGCGGGAGACAGTGTTTGGTGAGCACCAACGGAGCCCGCTGCATGACATCGTGCATCAGGTCGTACTTCTCGAGCGGGAACGACTCGATGGGCGCGACCGTCTGCAGTCCGGCGATGTTGGCTAGATAGCGGATACTGCCGCGGTCGGCCGCTTCGTCGACGATCCGCTCGAGATCCGAATCGGTAGTTAGGTCGCCGACGACCGTAACGAGTTCGCCCGGCAGGGACAACTCCTCGGACTGCGTTTGCGTCTCGGCGAGACCCTCTTCGTCGCGATCCGTCGCGACGACGGTCAATCCGTTCGCGGCGAAGGCCAGCGCGGTTGCCCGGCCGATCCCCGAGCCGGCCCCCGTCACGATTGCGATGTTCTCGGCGGTGTAGTGTGGGTCCTCGAGAACCAGTAGATCGTCGCGAGCGAGTTTGGACGGTCCGTACTTCGCCAGGGCCTCGTCGACGGTCATGTCTGCCATATCGAGTCGGACGGCGACCAGCGTGGAATAACTACCGCCCGGAAGGAGTCCACGTGCCACCGGTGAATCGTCGATTTAGGTCTCGAGGGCGGGAAAGCGGGTTAGCTATTCGACCTCCAGTCTCGTTGACGCGTTTCCGACGAGCGTCGATACGTACCGTGGGGCCCTGTACTGTGTATAGCGATATATTATTTATATGGGTTCGGACGGACACTCCGCCTGAAATCCGAATGACTGAGAACACCGTCGAACGTGGCCCGAAACTCCTTCGCACGCAGTGCCGAGATGGATCGCTCGAACAGTTCCGATAGCGAAGCCATCACTCTCTCCGCTGAAACCCTCTCAGTGGCGTTCTGAGGGGGCCCAACCCAGGGGAGGACCAAACTCAAACCGATCCGGTGAACGTCGCTGTCAGCGGAGTGTACGAGAACCCACACACGACCTGCGACTGCCGGGCGGATACGTCCGCTGTGGCGGCCCTCATCGAAACCGTCGCGGTCGGGGCCAGTCGTCTTCCAACGATCCCTTCGGACGACTCGCCCACTCCCGTCGACGGCTGAGAGGAGACGCGAGCCCACCGCTGGCCGCTCGAAACCGAACTGAATGAACGCCGGCGAGTCGCGATACCACAGCGGTCCGCTTCGCCAAGAGAGTGGCCGGATGGTCGTTGCAGTCGACCGGAGCCGCCGTTTGCGATCGTCGGTTGCGACGTGTATCGTGGTCGCCACAGAATCAGGACGCTCGAGGCAGAAAGTGACGACTCGGTGAGACAGCGGGTACTGCACCCCGCCGGATAACAGTCGAACCGACTCCGGGGGTGGGTCGGGGCTGGTAGCATGCCGGCCAGTGCCGACTGAACGTCACTCCATCCGATGAGCTACAGGTCGATTCGAGCACTAGGGATCTACCCCCACCGGTCGAGAAATCGACGATTCGATAGACGGTAGCCAACCCGACCGGGACGATGGCCGCGACAGTTGCGTGGCACTCGTGGTTCCGCAAACGCGTTCGACCTCCAGCACTCGAGGACGAGAGCGACCTGAGAGGATAGGGGAGGCGGATCACCCTCCGCGGGCAGGAGAGGCGGGGACCGCGAGTGACGATCGGATATCGTTCACCGGCCGTTCGATCTCACTTGTATCTTGAACTTTGGTACTAGCGCTAATCCACTTTTATCCCTACTCACATGCCTATAGACTATACTAATCTCTAACTGTAGTACTAACAGCTGCGCAATATAGGTGCTATTGATGAAGATAAACTCACTTAGCTCGGATAATAGGCAGATTGAATATCGTCGCCTCTGATGGATGGCGTATGGGCGATTCGACGGACACTGAGAAGACTGCCGTCAAAACATACGTTCCGACCTATCAAAAAGAGGAGTGGCAATCCCATGCTGACCGCCTCGACATGAGCCAGAGCGAGTTCGTTCGGACGATGGTTCAGGCTGGCCGTCGGGGGTTCGAATCCGGCTCAGCGGAACCCGATTCTCCGGATCCAGACCCTGGGGGTAACGCCCTCGAGACACGGGTCCTCGAATTGCTGTCCGCTGACACGTATACCTGGGACGAACTCCTCGAGGCGGTCGCCGACGACATCGAGTCGCGATTGGACGAGACGCTCGAGGAACTGCAGTCGGCAAACCGGATTCGATACAGCGGACGCCACGGCGGGTACACGACCGTCGACGGTGGTGGCGATGGCGACTGAACCCGGGGCCGATGCCCCGACGGACGTGGCGGACCCAATCGAGTACTTCCTCGACGATCAGCGATACCACGGCAAAAGCGAGCGGACCCTCGAGGCCTACGAGCGTGTGCTCCGGCGGTTCGAAGCGTTCGTCCGGGAACGCTTCGATGTCGAGGCGATCGGTACGGCCCAGCGTCGCGAGTGTATGGCCTGGATTCACTCGCTGCGCGGCGAGTTCGAATCCAGCACGATCGCGACCTACGCTTCGTATCTCAACCGGTTTTACGATTACATGACCCGCGTCGGCGTCTTCGACGACAACCCGATGGGGCTGGTCATGGAAGAGATGTCCGAATCGATCGATACGAACCCGACGAGACGCGACCTCTCGGTCGGCGAAATGCGATCGTTCGTCGGCTCGATCACCCATCCCCTCGAGCGGGCCGTCGTCGTCACCCTCCTGAAGACCGGGATGCGTGTCGGCGAACTGTGTAACCTCGATCTACGGGACCTCCACCTCGAGACGCCCGCACTCGATCTCGAGTGGACGCCCCGCGTCGGACTCGAGCGGCGGCCGTCGTCACTGTTCGTCTCGGCGGAACCCGACCGCGGAACGACCGTCAACGGGGAGGAACGGACGGCCTCGAACAAGCGAAAGCGGGAGACGGTCGTTCCGGTCGACGACGAACTCCGACGCGTACTGCTCGAGTGGCTGGCGATTCGTCCGGATGCGGTCTCGGGGGCGCGGCCGCTCTTTCTCGATACGCGCGATTCGTGGGGTCAGCGGCTCACGCCGTCGGACGTGCGCTATTTCGTCGAGAAACACGCTCGAGAGCACGGCTGGTACCGGACTGGCGGCGGAACCCAGGAGAACGTGACGCCCCACTACTTCCGGCACTTCTTTACCACCCATCTCCGGGATCGAACCGGCGATCGGGGGATCGTCCAGTACCTCCGCGGCGACGTCGCCGGCGACGTGATCGACACCTACACCCACAACTGGGGTGACCGGGTCCGTGAAACCTACCTCGAGTGTATCTACGGGGTGACTCGGTAGCGAGAACGAACCGTGGGCCGCCGACCACGTCTGCGGTGGGTCGGTGTCGCTGTTTCGGTCAGTGCTGCGGAATTCGTTCGGATCGGGCGCATATTTACTACGCCCCGACTCAATCATTCTGTCCCGAATGCAACCCGTAAACCACATACTGCGATATCAATATACTTCCGGCGGATGCGAAAACGAGGACGGGACAGTCGACGCGTCTCGTGCCCACTTCTCGCACCACTACTGAACGGTGTTCTCGTCGGATCGACGCGTCACGCGGAGAATCGTGGCCGATCTCGAGTCACCGATCTCGTCGGGTCTCGAGACGAACGACCGGCTTTCGGTACGAATTGGAGCGGACGGCTCACGCGTTCGGCGAGCGCTCGACAAGCGGACGGGACTGCTACCGGCTGACCGCGAGTTCCGTCTCGAGGTCGCCGCCGTTCAATAGCGACCGGACGAACGCGACCGTCTCGGTCGTCTCCGCTGCGTTTTCGAGCAACACCGTCTCACTGGGGAACAACTGTTCGCCCAGCAAGAGTCCGTATTCGCGGGCGGTCGAGCCGGTCACCGTCAAGTAAACGCCCAGCCCCACGTCGGCGATGGCCGCTTCTTCTTCGCGGCCCTCCTCGGGGTAGCGGAAGTCGATGCCGGCGAGCGCCCGGGTGCCGAGCACCGCCTGCACGAGCCGTTCGTATCTCGGTTCGATACAGAGCGATCCCTCGTAGTGCTCGAGGAAGTCGCGATCGAGCGACTCCGAGGCCGGAGCGACCTCGGGCGTGGCCAACAGCGTGTGATAGACGGTATCGCCGAGGCCGGTGACGACCTGTACGTCGGTGTCGGAGGGATCGATCCGAGCGTTGATGTCGGCGATCCGGCCGAGCGGTTCCGGTCTGAGTTCGACGACTTCCTCGAGGACGAGATCGGCGCTGTCGAATCCGAGCGCGAACTCGTGGGTCCGTAGGGAGCGAAACGGCTCTTCGCGACCTACGAGTTGGATCGCCGCGCCGTCGGGAGCCCCTTCGACGCCCGTCAGCGGAACCGTTACACTGTCGAAGACGATTCGGCGCGGTTTGCCGGCCCGGTCGTCCCGCACCAACGTGTACTCGGGTTCGGTCGGATCGTCGACGGCGCTGTAGTCGGCGAGACGATGGTAGACGTCCTCCTCGTCGGGGTCTATGCTGCCCTTCGTGAGCGCCTTTTCGTGGCGAAGCGTCGACGTAATGTCGTCCGCGAGTCCGGGGACCCCGAGACGGTCAGCGAATCGGTCGAGCACCGACTCGAGGGGTCGTCCTTTGCGCGGAACAGCGATCGGTATCGTCTCGCCCATCGACCGATGGTCTACTGCCGACGGATAAACGAGTTGTGTTTCCGGAATAGCCGTCTCTCGGTCCGGAACCGTGACCGATTCAGTCCGAGAACATCGAGCCGAGCTGGTCGCGCCACTCCTGGATGTCCGTCACGTCCGCCTTCACGTCTTCGAGTTCGTCCTCGACCGACTCGACGTCGTCTTCCACGTCTTCGAGCCCGTCCTCGATGTCCGTGACGTCGGCCTCCACGGACTCGACGGTCCCCTCGACCGATTCGACATCCGATTCGACGGTTTCCAGGCCGTCTTCGACGGTTTCGACGGTTTCTTCGACCGTTTCGAGCCCGCTGGCTACTGTCTCGACCTCGTCGTCGACCCCATCGAGATCGGCAGCGAGGTCGTCGACGGTCGCTTCGAGGTCGTCCATGTCCTCGTCGACCGCGTTCAGATCGGCCTCGAGATCGGCGTTCCACTCGCTCAGATCGCCGACGTCGCCGTCGAGGTCGTCGACCCGTGATTCCGTTCCGCCGAGTCGCTCGTCTACCGACGCGAGGTCGGCTTCCAGCGCCTCGAGATCGGTCTGGAGGTCCTCGATGAGGGCTGCGCCCGTGCCGTTCTCCTCGAGGAACGTTTCGAGCGCGTCGGTGTAGGCGGCGACTTCCTCGACGCGGGACTGGAGGTGCTCGACTTTTGCGATGTCGGGTCCGGACGGCTCCAGATCGAGTGCCGCCCGAACGGTCTCGAGATCGTCGTCGTCGACCGTCCCGTCGCGGATCTCGGCCGCGAGGCGGGTCGCGATCGAGCCGTCGATGGCGTCGGCCTTGGTCGCCGCATCGTCGGCCGCGTCCGCGCGTGCCGGCTCGGACGTGTCGCTCGAGTCGTTATCGTCCGTCGCGGGAGCATCGTCTGCGATAGCCCGATCGTCGTCGTCGATCGATCCCTCGTCGGCAGCCGGCTCGTCGTCGCTCCCGTCCGTATCGATCGCCGACTCGGGTTCCGCGTCAGCTGCGTCGGTAGTCGATGCGGTTTCTGCGTCATCCACGTCGGTAGCCGATTCGGCTTCCGTCTCATCCGCGTCCGACTCGGGTTCCGAATCGTCAGCCTCGACTTCGGTCTCGAGATCGACGTCGAGTGTCGACTCGGCGTCGCCGTCCTCGCTTGTGTCCTCCGACTCGTCGGGTTCCTCGATGGATTCGACGGGGTCCGGGTCGGGCTCCGACGCGATTTCGTCTTCGTCGGCGGCGGCAGCCGCCTCCTCGAGTCCGAGGTCGATTTCGGGCTCGGCGTCCTCGGCCGCCGCAGCGTCGTCGCCGAGTCCGTCGTCGTCCGTCTCCGCCTCGTCCGCGTCGGTACCGAGATCGAGTTCGACCGCGGGCTCGTCGTCCGTCTCGTCCGCAGCGACATCGATCCCCGCGTCGTCGTCGTCGGACTCGGGAATCTCGTCTTCCTCGAATCCGAGGTCGATGTCGGGTGTGTCCGTTTCTTCGTCGTCACCCGCGTCGACGTCGGTCGACCCAGGGTCGGTATCGACGTCACCGAAGTCGAGATCGAGCCCGTCGGATCCTTCGTCGTCCTCGCCGGCGTCGGTCTCCGTCTCTGCGGTCGTGGCGTCGGCATCGTCGTCCTCGAGCCCCGGCACGGTGTCGGAGTCGCCGGCGATCATGTCCTTGACGGCCTGGTTGCGGTCCTCGGAGACGATATTGTCGATGACCTCGTCATCGACTTCGTCGGCCTCTACCGTGTCGTCGCCGCCGGTCTCGCGTTCGACGATCGTCGGTTCGGTGAGAAACGCCGCGGCCCGACTTTCGTCGTCGATCTGGATGCCGTAGACCGTCTCGAGTCGCGCGCCCGGCTCGATCGTGGCGGTGAACTCGACGTGGTGGTCCTGATAGGCCGTCCAGTCGTCGCTGTGAAAATCGGGGTGGAACCCGACCTTGTCCATCGGGAACGACTCGGGAATGTCCTCCGAAAGCTGAAACGTCACGGGATCATCGCGATTCGACTCGATTTCGAACCGAATCGCGGGGACGGGGAACTCGTCCGCCGTGAACGTCTTTCGGACGGCTATCCCGTCAGTACTGACCTCGATCACGTCATCCGTGTCGGCGGTGCTACTCATATGGACCCAACGTTACGATACCATTACTATAAATTGTGCGGACGGATTCAGTCTCGATCTACGACAGGTCGACGCGATCACCGATCTCGACGAGCTCGAGTCGTCGGGGGTGATCGAAGCTCGCCGCGTGGTGGTGCAGCGCCGCTGGATCGGCGGTAAGCCCCTTCCACATGTCCCAGTGGCTCGGCAGGAGGCGCTCGCACTCGAGGGCGGCGGCGCACTCGACGATCTGATTCTCGTCGTTGTACCAGCGTGTCCGCTTCGGGTCGCGGGTCCGCTTGTCCGGAATCTGTCCGACGGTACCGAACGCGAGCGCCGCGAGGTCGATCGCGTACTCGTCGCCGATCCGCTCGAACTCGTCGGTGGGTTTCGTGTCCCCGCCGTGGAAGAACGTCCCCGCCTCGTGCTCGAACACGTAGCTCACGGGGTGGGTCGCATCGGGATCGTTCGCCTGCTCGACGTGGACGGTGAACTCGCCGATCTCGAGGGTGTCGCTCTCGACGACGTCGGTTAGCTGATCGTCGGCCACGTCCCACTCGTCGGTCCAGGCCTCTTCTTCGCGGGCGACCGCGACGCTGTCGTCGGGCGCGTAGAAGGGGGCTCCCGTGTTCGCGAGGATCGGCGCTTGGCTCGGCCCGTGAACGTGGTCGGTGTGTTCGTGGGTCGCCAGCACCGCGTCGGCCGCTTGGACGTCGTCAGGATCGAACGGCACGGGGATCATGCGAATCGTCCGCGGCGGATCACCCAGGCCGAGGTACGGATCGACGTAAATCGTCGTTCCCTCGCGGCCCTTGACGACGAAACCGTTACAGCCGAGATACCAGATCGCGACGCCGTCCGGAGTCGCGTCCTCCACGTCGCGAACGAGCCAGTCGCCCCAGTCGCTTCGGATCATACGGGAGGATGCGGTGACCGATTGGGTAAGTGTTGTCGTCTCCGCCGACGCGGTACCGACCCACGCTAGTGCGGATCCGTGGACCGCCAAAACCGTCCGTCAGCGGCCGTCGAGCGGAGCCTCGAAGACGGCATCGGCTCCGTCAGCATCCGTCGTCTCGCTATCCGAACGCGCGACATCGAGTTCGTCGATCACTGGGTGATCGGCGACCCGGAGCAGACCGTCGTCGGTCTCCTCGAGCAGCCCTGCGTCCGTCAGGCGGGGCAGGTGTCGGTGGTGGAGCGCGACGAGCGCTCGATGGTGGTCGTCGTCGGTCACCGTAGCGAGTGCTTTATCGGTCGTGACCGCCGCGAGCCGGAGCGCAAGATCGTCTTTCCCGATTCCCTGAGGCGTTCGGTCGCGGACGAGACGGAGAACGGTTCGGCGGCGGGCGTCGGCGAGGGCACCGAAGAGTTCGTCGCGGGTGGCGGCCGCGGACGCGCTTCGTGCTGTGTTACTCATCGACTACCCGTCGGGGACTAGCATGCAAAAGAACTCCTCCAAACCACTTTGGATGCGGTGTTCGATCCCTCATCGTGAGGAGAAAATCAACTAAAGACGTTATTTCTGCCGAGAACGTCCTATTTCGCTCCGATCCGACTGCCGAGCACGCAATCGGTCGCTACCGTCGTTCGCCGACTGCGGTCGCCGTGTCCGGACTACCATCGAAACGACTCGACCGGATCGGCAAACGAGCGAGACGTGGACCCCGATCGCTCGTCGCTACCAGGTGCCGTGGAACGTATCGAACGAGAGGCTATCGAGCGGCTCGTCACCGACGGCGATCCGGTACTCGCCGGGGGTGAGCATCGGCTTGTGGAACTGCGGACCGTCGTCGGTCGTGATCCGCGGACAGCCGGTGTTGACGAACGCGTCCATGTCGAAGTTTCGCAGGCGGTCCGGCGTCACCTCGTCCATCGTGATGAGGTAGGCGTTATCGTTGTCCTCGAGGATCTCCTGGGCCATCTCCCAGCGGCCCTGGCCGATCTTGGTACAGAAGATGACGCCCCACTTCTCGGCGTCCATCGCACGATGGATCGCCCCGTAGCGTTGTTTCATGAACTTGTCCGTGTCCGCGACGGTGACGACGTTGTTGACTGGGTCGGCGATGACGACGTGTTTGTCGGGGTGTTCCATCGCTAGCCCGAGGGGGTGGAACTTCCCGCCGCCGACGTACAACACCTGATCCGCGGGCACGTCCGCGCTCGCGTAGTTACAGCCGAGCACCTGCCCCTCGTGGGTGAGTCGATCGTCGCCGCGACGGCTGTAGACCTCGTACCCTCGCTCCTCTAAGAACGCCTTCATCTCGTCGTAGCGGTTCATGTGCTGGGCCGTGGTGACGAGGCCGACGCCCTCCGTCTCCTCGGGGGGCTCGAGCGTCTCGAGGGACTCCTCCATGATCGGCGTGACCTCGACGTTCGAGAACAGCGGGACGTAAATCACCTTGTCCGTGTCTTTCATCGGCGAGTGGCCGAAGTGAACGAACACGTCGGTGCGTTTCATCAGATAGGTATCGAGATCGCAGGCACCGTAACACGGCTGGCCCGAGAGCATGAACGTCACGTCGTCGTCGGCCAACTCGCGGAGGTCGTCCGCGACGGCCGGGCCGCGCCGCTTCAGTCCTTCGGGGAACTGGAGTCCGACCTTCGTCGCGTCCCGTTCCTCGATCGCGTCGACGATCTCCTCGAGTTCGTAGTCCCACTCCCGGTCGTGCTTGAGACGCATTCCCGTGTTCCGGAGGTCCCCCTCGGTGTACTCCGACTCCTGACTCATTGGCCGCCCTAACGCCCACGGACGTATATACTGCACGCTGTGCCGAGACACGCGTGTGCGTCGTACACGACGGGATCTGCGTGCCGGGACTGGGCCGGCCGCCGATCGCTGCCGTCCGGCAACCGGAAGCGGCCGCCGCCGCCGTCCGGCAGTCGAGTCGACGTGTGCGGCCGCTCGAGCGTTCGTTTGTCGTCCCAACAGTCATAGTACTGGAGCATAAACGGAGGGTTAATGGCAGCGGAACAGGCCGCAGACGGCTATCTCTTCGACCTCTATCGTCGATACATCGGTGAACCGGAGGACCGGACCGACGTCTACGTCGGCTTCGGTCTGTTTCTCGGCGGGATCGGGCTGGCGATCGTCGCCCTCGTACTCTTCGTCTGGGCCAGCACGTTCGAGGTGCGGTCCGGGAGCTACTTCGCGTGGGCCGGTCCCGCGTACGCGCTCGCGATGATGGCACTGCCCGTGACTATGCTCGGAATCGTCGTGCTCCTCCCCTCGGAGCGCCGGATGCTGTATACCTCGGTCGCCGGCGGCGCCATCACTGCCGGCGCAGTCGTCGGCTTCCTGGTCGTCTATCCCCACCACTGGAACGGCTACGGTGCCAATTACACCGTTTACGTCGTCCCGGTCTACGCCCTCGGACTCGCCGGGATCACCGCCTCGACTGGCGCGGCGCTGATCGCACACTACCTCGACATGGCACAGCAAGCCGAGGCCGTCGCGACCGAAGCCGACGCGGACGATTCCGAACCCGAACTCACCGACGCGGAGGTGCAACGGGACATCGACGACGCGATGGACGGCGTCGAACTCTCGTGGGGCGGCGTCGAACAGACCGAGCACAAACGACTCACTTTCTCGAGCGACGACCTCGACGACGTCAGTATCGACTCGGACGCCGGGACGACGACGACCCGCTCGTCGGGCGTCGATGCACAGGTCGCGGGCCTCAAGGGATTGAAAGGTGGCGAGACCAAAGAGACCACCTCGAGTTCGACGGTCGACGACCAGACGGCGAAACTGCGGGAACTGCGCGAACAACAGCGCGCGGAGGAGTTGGCTACGGCCGACGACGACACCGCCGTCGAAACCGTGACGAAGCCCTTTTCAGGGCTCATCGAGAAACTACGGGCTCTCGTAAAACGGAATTAATGTCGGCTGGCTGTAGGAAATATGAAATTGTATCGTAATTTGTGAGGGCGGAATTAATCCACATAGATTTATAACCCGTCAGTGGCCTTGCCCACGTATGGCCAAAGGCCTGGACGTCGGTACGATGAACATCCTGTCAGCACAGCAGGATGGGAACGATACGGTTTTCGTGCAACAGCGTAACTCATTCGTCGAGATCGAGTACTCGGATATGGCCGAGCAGATGCTCTCGCGAAGCGAAGTACTCCACATTCGCAAGGACGACAAGGTCTACGTCGTCGGCGACGACGCGCTCAACTTTGCGAACATCTTCAACAAGGAGACCCGCCGCCCGATGAAACACGGGATCCTCTCGAACGACGAGCAGAGCGCGATCCCGATGATGAAACTCATCATCGAGCAGGTCGTCGGCGAACCCGCCTATCCCGACGAGAAACTCTACTTCTCGTCCCCCGCCGACCCGATCGATTCCGACCTCTCGACGCTGTACCACCAGAAGACGATCGAGTCGTTCCTCGACGACATGGGATACGACTCCGAACCGATCAACGAGGGCATGTCCGTCATCTACAGCGAACTCGCGGACAACAACTTCACCGGCCTGGGGATCAGCTTCGGTGCCGGGATGACGAACGTCTGTCTCTCCTACTACGCGGTGCCCGTCATGAAGTTCTCCGTCGCCCGCGGCGGCGACTGGGTCGACGAGCAAGCAGCCCGCGCGACCGGAACGCCCGTCGACAAGGTCACCTCGATCAAGGAAGACGACTTCGAACTCGACTTCACGACCGATGTCGGGGGCGTCGAAGGGGCGCTTTCGATCTACTACGAGAACCTCCTTGACTACGTCATCGAAAACATCGTCAAAGAGGTCGACGAGGAAGACGTCGAGGAAGGGCTGGATGTCCCTGTCGTCGTCACCGGCGGGACC
Source organism: Natrinema altunense (assembly GCF_000731985.1). Taxonomy (GTDB): domain Archaea; phylum Halobacteriota; class Halobacteria; order Halobacteriales; family Natrialbaceae; genus Natrinema; species Natrinema altunense. The sequence continues at coordinate 71,525 of NZ_JNCS01000009.1, read as the reverse complement.
TCGAGCCCGAGCGGCTTCGAGGCGCTGTTCCGTGACCACCTGGCAGACGCGAACATTCCGTTCTCGATCAGCGGCGTGAGCCACGCGAACGAACCGCTGTACAGCGTCGCCCGCGGCGGTCTCGTCGCTGCACGCTCCGACGAGGACGCCGAACACCAACAGGACGACGAGGACGCGGAAGCAGCGGCCGCAAGCGAATAAGTCTCGGAACCGCGGGCCGCGATTCTTTCGGGATGCCACGGAGAGCAGCGGGTCTCGAGGTCACTCGACGGCCTGCTCCTCGTAGAAGCGGTTGAACGCGTCCCGCCAGGATTCGGGCTCGTCGCCCTCCGGCTGGTGTTCGACGGGGACATCGGCGAACCCACAGTGGGGACACGCGACCGTCGACACCGCTCCGAGGGAGAGTTCTTCGACGGTACCCCCACACCGTGGACACTGCTCCATACGTGTAACTTTCCCGGACCGTCCTTAACTCTATTCGAACCTGTCGCGACGCGGAAGCGTTCCCCTCGGGCCGACCCGTCGGTCCGTGGACGCCCTCTGGTCGCTCGAGATATTACTACTGAGTATTCAACAACCTTTTTGTATGCAGCCTATGTATGGTGCGGTAATGAGTACGACGTCGTCCCACGGCTCCACGATCGATCGCTGTCATCCCGCAGACGCAACGCCGGTCACCATCGAGGCCGCAGCGCTCGAGTCGACGGCACCGGCGTACCTCCGCGATCTCAAGGAACGGCTGACCGACGAGGGGTTGGTCCCCGCCGAACTGACCGTCGACGCGTGTTTCGACGAGGATTGCTCGCTCGCGACGCAGGCGGAAGTGGATCGCATCCGCGGCTACGTACGCGCCGGGTCCTTCCTCGGCGTCGGCACGGTGACCGTCACCGTCGATGGCGTCGCGGACCCCGAGAAGGTCCGACCCGCGCTGGCGGCCTGTGCCGAACGAGCCGATCGCGACGGACTCGCGTTCGCTCTCGAGGGACCCATCGCCGTCGACGCGTGAGATGGCCGGTCCCTCGCGACGGACGCTCGCCCGCCGTCTCGAGTCGATCGTGGACTTTTCCGATCCCGCGGCCGACCTCGAGCAGTACCTGACGCCGGCGGAGCTTGCGGCCCACATCTGTCATCTGGCCGGGTTGCACGACGACCTCGACCGACGAGTCGTCGATCTCGGAACGGGAACCGGGATGCTCGCGATCGCGGCGTCGCTGGCCGGTGCTCGCCGAGTCGCGGGGATCGACGTGGACGCGGGGGCTCTCGACCTGGCTCGACGGAACGAGCGGACGGTTCTGAACGGGCACGGAGCGGGCAGCGACCGCACTCTCGAGTGGCTCCGTGGGGACGTCACACGGCATCCGTTTTCGACGAGCGACGCGACCGTGGTCTCGAACCCCCCGTTCGGTGCCCAACGCGGGAATCGACACGCGGATCGGGACTTCCTCGAGACGGCCGGCGAAATCGCGGCCGTGTCGTACACGATCCACAACGAGGGGAGTCAGTCGTTCGTCGAATCCTACGCCGCGGACGCCGGCGGTGAGGTAACGCACGCGTTCCGGGCTACGTTCCCGATCGCGAAGCGGTTCGCGTTTCACACCGAGAGTGAGGAGACGCTCGAGGCCGAGGTCTTCCGGATCGAGTGGGAGTAACGGGTTAGGTCCGGTGGGGGTGAAGTCCGGGGCCGGAACTACCACCGTCGCTGTCGGCGGCGCGTCGAACGCTGACGCCCACGAGATAGCTGACCACCGCGAGCGGAAGGCCGATGACGATCGCAGCGCCCGCCCCATCGGCGAACGCCTCAGGTAGCGAGACGACCGCGGTCATGTGGCCGACCGTGTATTCGATTCCGTACCGAGCGAGTCCGACGCCGAACGGGACGCTGGCGACCAGCGCGAACGTCGGGACGAACCCACGAGTGACGGCGGCGCTTACAGCGCCGATGGCGACGACCAGACAGGTCGCGGCCACGACCTCGACGTGGAGTTCGGCACCGGTCCACGTTTCGACGACGAGGTCGGCGACGCGGCCGCTACCGATCGTCGTCCCGACACCTGCTGCGACCGCGAGGGCGAGCACGGCCGCGAGGAACCCGACGGCCAAGGACGCGGCGGGACGGCGACCGACGAACCAGGGCGATACGACCGAGACGAGCGAACGGCCCCGTTTGCGGAGCCGACTGCCATCAAATGGCATGTATCTAACTACTACATTCATTACTAAAAAGTAACTGATAAGCACCCGAGACGGGACCGCGATTACCCGACCGCGCCGTACGTCTCTTCGCTCGCGATCGCGACTCGCGTTCCGTCGGCGGCCGCGTAGATCGACTCGTTTTCGCGGTCGAAGGTGAGCCCGCCCGCCGTCGTCGTCTCGTTTGCGGCCGGCACCGTCGTCGTCGCGACCGCGTCGGTCTCGGCCGCTGTTACCTCGAGGACGAACGTCCCGTCGTCGGAGTCGATCGTCACGTTCCGGTCGGCGATTCGCGCCGTGGCTCGTGACTCGTTCGATTCGTACGCGAGTTCGGTCGCTTCGCCTTCCCCCAGTCGGACCTGATACACGGTATCGTTGCCGACCGGGTCCCAGCCGGTGCGTTCGACGTGAACCGCTTCGCGCCAGCCGGGTCCGCCGACGTACACCGTTTCCTCGCCCGTCACGGAGAGTCGCCGAGCGCTGACCGCCTCGAGCCAGAGTTCCCGCTCGTCGCTCGAGACGATCACCCCGCTCGACTCGAGGCCCGCGTCGCTCTCGAGTGCCTCGATACCGATGCCGCTGACGAGCGCGTTCTGGACGCCTTCGGCGTACTCGATCGTGTAATCCTCGATCTCGACGGCCGACTCCGAAGACGCGGGAGTCTCATCGACGACGAGGAAATTGGCGGGGATGGCGATGCCCGCGAGGACTGCGAGAACGACCATGACCGCCAGCAAAGCGGTCCGTTTGCGGCCGCGGCCGAACAGCGAACCCGAGTCGCGGGCTCGCGTTCGGGTTCCGGCGGCGATCTCTCGAACGCGGTCGACGCGTGCGGTGACGGCCCCGTCGCCGCGATCGGTGGTGACCAGTTCGAGCACTCGGTCGATCGACGGCCGCTCGCCGCCGTCCTGTCCGAGTGTCGGCCGCTCCGGCCGCGTGAACAGCCCCTCGAGTCGCTGCGGGACCAGCGGCCGCTCCGACGCGGTCATCGAGAGCGTGACGACCAGTGCGAGCACCGACACGATGGCGATGCCCGGCCCTTGGTAGAGGACGTACGTGTTCTCGCCGCCGAACCAGTAGATCGCCCACAGCCGCTTCGAGAATCCGAAGATGAGGATCGCGAGCCAGAGTCGCACCGGATTCGGGCGCTGTCCCCGGCGCTCGAGGAGCGCGATGCCGAGAACGAAGCCGAGAAACAGCCCCAGTGCGTGGCCCTGAATGGCGATCCCGGCCCACGACGGGGCGGTGGGCGGCCGCGACTGGGCGGTGTAGACGCTGATCGGTTCCCGGAGCGCGTAGAAGAGTCGCAGGAGTACGCTCTGGACGCCGAGGGTGCCCACGATCGTGACGATCGGATAGTGGACGATCGCGAAGCCGGCAAAGGCGAAGACGACGCCGGAGAAGCCGATCACGGGACCGAGCGCGAACAGGCTCGTGATCAGGCCGACGGCGATGACGGCCAGCGGAAAGCCCACGAACGCCCGCACTCGAGGAGCAGCATACCAGGCGTCGGTCCGGCCCGGGTCGTTCTCGGCGGGGTAGTGTCCCCAGATGAACTCGGTGAGCGGTGCGACGACGGCCGTCCCGGCCAGGTTCCCGACGAGATGGCCGGGGCCGGCGTGGGAAAACGCCGCCGTGACCATCCCGAGCGGATAGAAGTACGACCAGGTCCGGTAGGGGATCGTCACCGGCTCGTCGACGTTCGTGACCCCGTCCTGCACGAAGAGATAGACACAGACCACGAACGCGATGACCACGAGCGATCCCCATGGGACGCCGTAGACGAATCGCGACTGGAGCACGTCACGCCAGCGCCGAGTCGGCCGATGGAGCCGTCGCACGACGGCGATCGACCCCACCAGCGCCGCGGCGACGAGGACCGTCAGCAGGGCCGCAAGCGAGCGCATGTCCCGTGGTTCGAACGGGGGCGTATAGTGATTTGCCTTCAGCGACCCGCGCGAGCGGCGGCTTCGAAAGGTACAAACAGCCGACGACCGGATTGGATGACATGGAACTGCGGGTCACCGAGAGCACCGAGAACGAACTCTCGATCGAAATCGCCGGCGAGGACCACACCTTCATGAACGTGCTCAAAGGCGCACTGCTCGAGCACGACGACGTGAGTGCAGCGACCTACGACGTCAACCCCGAACAGTCGGGCGGCCAGACCGAGCCCATCCTGACCATCAAGACCGAGGACGATGCCGATCCCCTCGAGTGTCTCGAGGACGGGGCCGTGACCGTTCGCGAGAAAGCGAACTCGTTCAAGAACGCGTTCGAAGCGGCGGCCTGAAACGCAGCTGCTGTCGGCGAACCGATCGCATGATTCGATTTCGGCGCTCGTTTTCATCCGGATCGAGTTCCCTATCCGTCGCCGAGAGCGGCGGCTCGATCACGTCGAGCCACGGGGCCACTGGCCGCCGCACCACCGGTCAGCACGTCGCGTAAAAGGCGTAGATGTCCCCGTTCGGAGCGACGTGAACGTCGACCCCCTCCGCGTCGAACCCGGTTCGCATCGCATCGCCGTACCGCGAGAGAGACCCCGCGACGATCGCGTCGGCGAGGGCTGCCTCGTCGGTGTAGTCCGCGGCCGAGACGCCCGTAATGACGATCGGTCCTTCCTGGGGGATCGCCTCGCCACACACGTGATCGAACCTGCCGGCGTCGACGGTCTCGGGATCGGAGTCCCCGAACTCGCGCTCGACGAGCCGACGGTTCTGGTACTCCGCGTAGGCCGCGAGGCCGCTGTCGTAGGTCCGACTCTCGGCTGTGTCCCGCTCGTCCTCGAGTCGGTCATGGATCGCCCCCTCGGTGGCCTCGAGATCGAGCCCTCCCGACTCGGTCCCGTCCCCGGGCGCATCCGGCGGTGACGGTTGGCCGATCCCCGGCAGCACCGACGGCGGGACGATCCCCGTCGCGAACAGGGCGACGACGATGCCAATGACGACGAAGATCGGGAGGTAGGGCTTCGCGACCTCGAACCAACTCGGCGTGGCGAGGTCCTGTTCGAGTCCGTCGTAGGTCTGCTCGACCCGCTCGAGGTCCGGATTGCCACAGCGCGAACAGGGCGGGGTGTTCCGGACGTGCTCGCGGCCGCAGTTCGAACAGGCCCAGACGTATTCCGGGCCGGTTTCGACGGTCCCGGACGGGACGGGATCGCGATTACCGTCGGGAGTGCCACCGCTCCCGGATCCGGAGTCGCGCTCTGCGTCGACGCGAACGACCGCCTTCTCGAAGCTGTTGTGGCCGCAGGCGTCACAGGGTGGGTCGTCGTTCGCGTGCGGTTTGCCACACCGCGTACACCGCCACTTCACTGGTAGAAAGGCACGACCGCGAGCGTATAAGGATACTGGAAATCCAGGTCCCATCAGTACTGCGTGAACTTTTTCGGGGTCAAGCCTCGAGGTACTCGCCTTGCTCATCTATCAAATACCGCTGGAAGTCACTGTCGCCTCGTCGCACGGCGGTGGACAATTCGTATAAAGCTGTTCAGTGGTCACCACACGCGGTCACAATTAATAGCGGATACGATCTAAGAGAGATGGGACTAAAATGTAACCCGCGAATGTCCCCGTTTCAGATCCCCCTCTCGAAGGTTGTATTCCTGCTGCTTCGAAAATCGCTGCAGTACCGATCTCTATTTCTCTAGACCGTGCCTGTCTATCGCTATCGTCCACCTCGAGGAATCGCCGCAGACCGCGTGTCGCAACCGATCCCTGGCGGCGGACTCTCAGATTCGGACGGGAACGCCGTGCTCATCGAGGTAGGCCTTCGTCTCCGCGATGGAGTACTCGTCGAAGTGGAAAATCGAGGCCGCGAGGCCAGCGTCGGCACCCGCCTCGGTGAACACATCGTACATGTCTTCGGGGCTGCCACAGCCCGAGGAGGCGATCACCGGCGTGTCGACGGTGTCACAGACCGCTTCCGTCAGCGCCAGGTCGTAGCCGTCTTTCGTCCCGTCCTTGTCGATCGAGTTGACGAAGAGTTCGCCCGCGCCGCGGGATTCGGCTTCGGCGGCCCACTCGAGGACGTCGATGCCGGTCCCTTCGCGGCCGCCCTTTTTCGTGCATTCGAACCAGCAGGACTCGCCGTCGACCTCGACGTAGTGTTCGCCCCCTTCGTCGAACCGCCGTCTGGCGTCGACGCTGATGACGATACATTGATTGCCGAACGCGCGCGCGCCCTCGGTGATCAGTTCGGGCCGCTCGAGCGCGCCGGTGGTGATCGAGACCTTGTCCGCGCCGGCCCGTAGCGTTTCCTTGATGTCCGCGGTGGTGCGGATGCCGCCGCCCACGGTGAGCGGGATGAAGACTTCGTCGGCGACGCGCTCGACGACGTCGAGCATCGTCTCGCGGCCCTCCGCGGAGGCGGTGATGTCGAGGAAGACGAACTCGTCCGCGCCGGACTCGTTGTAGGCTTTGGCCATCTCGACCGGATCGCCGGTGTATTGCAGGTCCTCGAAGTTGACGCCGGTGTAGACCGCCGGGTTCCCGTCCTCGTCGAGATCCACGTCGATACACGGGATGACTCGCTTGGTCAGTACCATGTGATTCGTACCCGTTCCTTCGGACCGGGGGTAGTAAAGGGGTCTGGATCGGGCGGTCGTCGAGGGTCGCCCGCGGAATCCGCAACCCAGGACTCGAGTCGGTCTGCACGGCTCTCAGGCGGACCGGAGGCGCGTACGGAACGCCGCGACGGCGTCCGGCAGCACCTCGAATTGCGCCCGCAGACGCGTGTACTCGCCGTATTCGTCGACGAGCGAGACGCCGGTCTCGGCGTCGTTGTCCGCGGCTCGTCGCACTCGATCGTCGGTCCACTCGAGCGATCGCAGCGTCTCCGCGAGGACGTACATCCCGAGCGAGGGGTCAGTGAGTGACTCCCGCACCGACGCGGCTGCGTCGACCGCAGCCGTTCGTGCCGTACGGATCTCGTCGACCGTTTCGGGGACGGCGACCGTTCCGTCTTCGACACCGTTGCGGACGCGTTCGAGGGCCCGATACCGCTGTTCGAACCGAACGGCCTCGTGGAGGCCGCGTCCCAACTGTCCGCTGTCGCTCGCCGTTCGCAGGCCGGTTTTCGCGCTCGAGACAGGGTCGATTGCCCGCCAGAGCACCTGTTCGAGGCGGTCGTCGAGGTCCGCGTCGATGTCGGCGAGCCAGTCCCGAGCGTCCCGCCGGACCGGAAGGGCGGCGGCGTCGACGCGCTCGGCCGACGCCTCGAGTGCGGCGTCGAAAACCCCCGTCACGTCCGTCGGTTCGGCGAGTCGATCGCGGTGGCGCTCGTCGAGGTGGTCCCAGACCGCCGTCGTCGCCGCGCCGAACTCGACCGCGCCAGCACCGGTTCCGATGTCGACGACGGTGGAATCGGGACCGACGTCCCAGCGTCGATCGCCGAGGCGAGTCGTGACGCGCTCGAGGTCCGATTCGAGACGCGCGTACACCAGCGCCGAGCGGAGCAGCCGGTCTTCGCTGCCCCGATACGCGACCGACTCGAGTTGGTCGCGGGCGATCGAGCGAACCTCGCGGCGTTCGTCGCGGACGATTTCGACCAGTCGGTCGTCGTCGATCGCGGCGAACGTCGCCCTCGCGGACCGAGCGGTCTCCCGAGCGTCACGCGTCGTGTGCAGCGCGTGGTACAGCCCGTCGCCGGTCGCCGCGGCGGCTTCGGCTCGATGCTCGCGGGCGCTGTCCCGGCTGTCGCGTATCTCCTCCCTGACGACGCCGTTGGGCACCGTTTCGGCGTCGAGCGGGTCCGGTACGTCGGCGAGCAGGGCGTCGACGCGCTCGAGGCCCTCGTCGACGGCGCTGGCCGCGGGGACGACCGGGACCGGCCACTCGATCGGCGGTGCCGGGTCGGTGACGACGGTAGCGGCGTCGGCCGCGGTGAACGTCGGTCCGGTGTCGTCGCTCCAGGGGAGCCCGTTGCAGCCGGCGACGGTCACGCCGCCGATCGCGGCGCACCCCGCGAGGAACTGCCGCCGGTGGCGGCCACGGCGTCCGGTCATCGGCCGATCGCCTCGCTCGTCTCGGGTCGTTCGTCCGTCGTATCCGACTCCCTGGATGTGCTCGCCGCTCCGGTGGTCGCGGTCTCGTCGGTCGGTCCCTCACCGGCTGCCGTTTCGTCGGTGGGACCGCTTTCCGGACAGGACCGGCGTTGACTGCTGCGCCGTCCCGGGGGATGACCCTCGTAGGGGCGATGAATGCGGACGAGAGTCACGTCCAGTACGGTCGTCTCGGCTTCGCAAGCCGTCGTCGGTGCCTTCAGGGCCAGACAGTAGCTCGTACGGACGGTCTCGTCGGTCGCGCGGACGCCGAGCAGCCGTCGCCGGTAGCAATCGTCGATCGACTGCTGGTCGACGAGGACGGATGCCGCGTCGAAGTCGGTCGCCGCGACGAACGATCGTACGTCAGCCGCGTCGTCGATGTCGTCGATCCGCAGCGCCGCGGCGTCGTCGGCGTCGGTGACGACGAACGTCCAGTGAAGTCTCGCTCTTCGATCGTCCGCAGCGGCTTCGGCGGCGTCAGCGTTCGGATACACGACCGGGAACGCACGTTCGGCTTGTACGGACATCGTCTCGTGCTCGTGGGGCGAGTCGAGGGTGGGATCGTCGCCGGTCCCGCTGGCCGAGTCGTTGCTCCCGGTTCCGGTACAGCCGGCGACCGCCATGGAGAAGCCGCCGGTGGCAGTCAGCAACCGGCGGCGAGAGAGGGGCGCGGAGGGCATTCGCCCCGCCGATACGTAACCGCTCGGTAAATACTTGCTGACTGATTTGAAGACCACTCAGAAAAGGCGAGTGAGCGGCTGGAGTCGCTCGAGCGCCGCGGTCGCGCTCCGGCGAGAGAGGTGTCTTTAAGGTCTCGACCCGGCAACACGCACGTATGTCAGACGACGCGGAGCAGTCGGCAGAACAGGACACGGGAGCGGCCGTCGGCCACGACCTCGTCGCCGACCGGACGACCGCGCCGATGAGCGAGTACTCGGCGCGAGCCGTTCTGATCGGGATACTCGTCGCACTAGTCGGCTCGGCGGTCGCGTTCGGAATACCGTTGCTCGCAGTCGGCGTCTAAGCTAGAAGACGTATTCGTCGTCGTGGCCCATCATGCCGTCGTCTTCGAAGCCGGTGCCGCCGGTTGCGCCCTCCTCTTCGTCGGAGGGTCCACTGGTCTTGTAGGCCTTGATGCCCGTCGAAAGGAGGTCCTCGATCGCCTCCTCGCGGTTGACGAACTCGCCGCGTTCGACCATCTGGGCGATCTGCATCTCGAGGTGTTCCGGTATGGTGATCTCTACTTTCGGCATCTGATTCGGCTTTCGGCGAGGGGGTATTTAGGTTTGACGGGGAGCCAACACCGACGGGACGGAGCCCGGTCTCGGTCGAACCGGTGGCGTCTCTCGCGGTGCAGGCCGATGCAGGAACCGCGTGGGTGAGACCCGCGGGCCGATTCAACTGCCACCCATCACCGAATCGATCGCGTCCCGTAGTTTCGTTCCGGGCTGGGTCAGCGTCTGGAGTTGTTTGCGCATCCGCCGCTGATTGAAGTAGCTCGCGAACGCGAGGATCGTCGGGGGCCACAGGCCGACGAACGTCCCGAGTTCGCGTTCACCCTGAATGAAATAATAGTACAGCGCGAGGCCGACCGATGCCGCTGACGCGACGAACGCGGGCCCCATCGCCTGTTCACCGACTTCCGCCGTTGTCTGTCCGGACGTCTCCCGCTCCGTGAACTGTTCTGTGCTCGCCATGCATCGCTATCTCTCGCCGAGACCGTACTAAGTGGTGGCGAGGGTTTCGCGGGAAACACTCGAGTTGTCCCCGTTTCGTGACCGTTGCAGTCAGTTTCGAACCCCGTTCCCGGGTGTCAATCGGATGTTTCTCACGGACTGATCCCTCGATCGGCGCGATACGTGTGTGCGGGCGATCGATACGCGTCGACCGTCCCGCGTCACGGATGCGAGCGCGAGCGGTCGTCCGGCGATCGGCGATCGACGACGAGGCGTCACATCTACGTCTTTCGGGACGTATCCACGAGTATGGATGTGACGGACGTGACGGACCTCTATCAGGAGTTCGGTGACGAGCGGCTGCCGCCGGGACAGCGCGAAACCAGCGCGTTTCCCGTCCTCTCGAAGAGCGGGACGCCCGACTGGGACCCCGAGACGTGGGAGTTTACCGTCACCGGCGCGGTCGACGAGGAACTGTCCGTATCGTGGGACGAGTTCCGGGAGCTGCCGAGCGTCACCCAGCGACAGGACTTCCATTGCGTGACCGGCTGGAGCAAGTTCGACTGCGAGTTCACCGGCGTTCCCTTCCCCGAACTCGCCGAGCGAGCCGGCGTCCACGACGACGCCGTCCACGTCATGTTCTCCGCGCTTGACGACTACACGACGGATCTGCCACTCGAGGACTGCATGCGCGAGGAGGTCCTCTTTACCTGGGCGTTCGACGGCGACCCGCTCCCCGCGGACCACGGCGGGCCGCTCCGCGTCGTCACGCCACACCGGTACGCCTACAAGGGCGCGAAGTGGGTCGACGGGGTCGAGTTCCTCACCGAACCCCAACGTGGCTACTGGGAGCGGCGAGGCTACTCGCAGACGGCGGACCCGTGGCAGGAGGAACGGTACAGTTAGCACACCGGTCCCGGTCGAAGAATAGTTAGGCTGAAGGCCGGGCGGTCCTGACGTGCGGTCGATGGATCGATCGTTGGGCGATGGCCGACTGACGGGCGAAACGGGGGCAGTGGACGCTGCCGGTGACCTCGTCAGCCGGAGTCGCGAGCTCGAGGATGTCTCTTTCAGTGCGATTCTCGACGGGAGCGCCGAGTCACGCGTCCAGTGGGCTACGCCCGGCGGTCTCGAACTCGTCGGTCGCGGCGTCGCCGCTCGCTTCACCGCCGACGGCCCCGACCGGTTCGACCGCGTTCGAACGCAGGCGAGCCGCGCCTTCGACGGACTCGTCCACGACGGCCCCGAAGCGGCCCGCCCGCGAGCCTTCGGCGGCGTCTCGTTTCACGACGGCCACGAACCGGCCCCGCCCTGGACTGGTTTCGACGCCGCCTCCTTCGTCGTCCCGCAGGTGCTCGTCACGAGGACCGACGACGGGACGTGGTTGACCGCCGTCGGAAATCGCAGCGACGACGTCGACGACCGACTCGAGCGTTGGCACGAGCGCCTGACGGCGCTGCCGGCGATGCGACCGAGCGGTTCGACGCCCGGCGTCGCCGCGACGCGGCGGACGACCTCCCCAGCCGTGTGGACCAGCCAGGTCGAGGCGGTGCTCGAGCGGATCGCCGACGGCCGATTGACGAAAGCCGTCCTCGCGCAGGCCCTTTCGGTGACGCTCGAGGGGCCGGTCGACGTTCCCGCGACCCTCGAGCGCCTGCGCCGACGGTATCCGAACTGTTACCGGTTTCTGGTGAGCCACGATATCGGCGGCACGTTCTTCGGCGCGCCGCCCGAGGGACTGGTTTCGAAACGCGGCCAGCGCGTCGAGACGGAAGCGCTCGCCGGGTCGGTGCCCCGCGGGGAGACGCCGGCCGAAGACGAGGAGCACGTCGACCGCATGCGCGCCGACGAGAAGTTCCAGCACGAACACGGGCTCGTCGTCGACGCGATCCGAAAGCAACTCGCCCCGTTCGCACGCGATCTCACCGTGAGCGACCAGACGATCCGGCGACTGGCAACGATTCAGCACCTCCAGACGCCGATCGAAGCGACGCTGTCGGGCGACCGCCACGTCCTCGAGATCGTCGAGGCGTTGCATCCGACGCCCGCGGTCGGCGGCGTTCCACCCGACGTGGCCTGGGAGACGATCCGGGACACGGAGACGTTCGAGCGGGGCTGGTACGCGTCGCCGGTAGGGTGGTTCGACGCCGACGGCGACGGCGAGTTCGCGGTCGCTATTCGGTCGGGAATCGCGGCCGACGGAACGGTGACGCTCTTCGCCGGGAACGGCATCGTCGGCGATAGCGACCCCGAGGAAGAGTGGGACGAAGTACAGCTGAAGTACCGCCCGATCCTCGATGAACTGCAGTAGTACCTGACACCGATGTCCGCACCGAACCGCGCGACCCTGTGGGGTCGCGTCCTCGCCGACGAACTCGTGAAGGGAGGTCTCGATGCCGTCTGTATTGCCCCCGGGAGCCGCTCGACACCGCTGACGGTTGCGTTCGCCGAGCATCCCGAAGTCGACGTTTACTCGCAGTTAGACGAACGCTCGGCGGCCTACTTCGCGCTCGGACGCGCCCGCCGGACCGGCGAACCGACGGCACTGGTCTGTACCTCCGGCACGGCCGCGGCGAACTTTCACCCCGCGGTGATGGAAGCCGACCGGGCCCGCGTCCCGCTGCTCGTCCTCACGGCCGATCGACCGCCCGAACTCCGTAACAGCGGCGCGAACCAGACCGTCGATCAGGTCGCCCTCTACGGCGACGCGGTCCGGTGGGACGCCGACCTCCCCGAGCCCGAAGCCGACGAGCGGAAAGTCCGCAGCCTCCGAACGACCGCCGCCCGCGCACTTGCTGAGACGACCGGCGTCGAACCCGGCCCCGTCCATCTGAACTGTCCGTTCCGCAAGCCCCTCGAGCCGATCGCGGTGCCGGGCGACGTGCCCGACTCCTTCGCCGAGACGACTGCCGGACGAGGGCGGGACGGCCCCTTCGTCGATACCGGCGGCGGAACGCGGACGCTCGCGGACGACGACCGTCACCGACTCCGACACGCGCTCGTTGCCGCCGACCGACCGCTGATCGTCGCCGGCCCCGCCGATCCGGCGACGCTCGCGACCCTCGAGCCCGCGGCCGTCGCCGACCTCGCGGACCGACTCGGTGCGCCGGTCCTCGCGGACCCGCTCTCGGGGCTCCGATTCGGCCCCCACGTCGGCGGAGCGGGCGACGGCGACTCGCGGACGATCTACGGCGGCTACGATACCTACGTCCCCGCGTTGCCGGCGCCGGACGTCGTGCTCCGGTTCGGTGCCTCTCCCACGTCGAAACCGCTCCGCCACTGGCTGCGGGACGCCGACGCCCGACAGTTCCTCGTCGATCCCGCGGGCGCGTGGCGCGAGGCGACCTTTACCGCGACCGACCTGCTCGCGGCCGCGCCCGAGACCGTCGTCGACGGACTGCTCGAGACGGTGACGGCCGCGGAGGCCAGGTCCGACGACGCGTGGCGGGATCGGTTCGATGCGGCCGAGCGCCGCCACTGGGCGATCCGCGACGAGGCGCTGACCGCCGACGCGCTCGAGGCCGCCCCGTTCGAGGGTGCGATCCTCGCGTCGGTGGTCTCGAACGCGCCGGACCCGGCGACGGTGTTCGTCTCGAACAGCATGCCGATCCGGGACGCCGACCGGTTCGCCCGGCCGCGGGCGGCCGCCGTGACCATGCTCGCGAATCGTGGCGCGAGCGGGATCGACGGGATCGCCAGCACGGCGCTCGGTGCCGGCAGCACGACCGACGACCCACTGGTGCTCGTGACCGGCGACTTAGCGTTCTATCACGATTCGAACGGGCTGCTCGCGGTCGATCGGTGCGACGTCGACGCCACGATCGTCCTCATAGACAACGACGGCGGCGGCATCTTCCACGAACTCCCGATCGAGGCGTTCGATCCGCCGTTCACCGACCAGTTCAAGACCCCCCACGGCGTCGCGTTCGACGCGCTCGCCGACGCATACGGTCTCGAGTTCGAGCGCGTCGCACCCGCGGCGTTCGCGGACGCCTACCGACGGTCCCTCGAGCGAGCGGGGACACAGGTACTTGCGGTCGAATTCGATTCCGAAGCGAGTCACCGACGACGCGACGAACTCGAGACGCAGGTCGAGGACGCGGTCGATGCGGGGCTCGAGTCGGACCGCGACTGAGTCAGGGCCGTAGGACCCACCAGAGCGCGCCCGCGTACCCGAGTGGAATCCAGGCGAAGGCCAGCGCCAGCAGGCCGAACAGCGAGAGGAGTTCGACCGATTCGAATCGGGCGATGCCGACGGGAAAGAGCACGCTCCAGATCCCGAACGTCACGGCCGCGATCCGCGGCATCGTCAGCAGATAGCCGATCAGGGCGAGCGTACAGGCGGCGACGATCGCGTTGATCGGGAGCGAAAACAGCGGCGTCAGACTCGCGGCGACGAAGAGCGGATAGAGGAGCGCAGCGGTGCCGAGCGAGAGGACTGCAGTCTGATCGATCCGCGGCCCCTCCCACTCGAGGTCGACCTCGTCGTTCCAGTCGTGGACGGAGTACGCGGTTTCCTCGGACTCCGTTGTGTCCGTCGCGTCCGTCGTCGTAGCCGTCGTAGCCCCCGAGGACGTGGCCGTTTCGGCGTTCGAACGCGCCGTCTCGTCCCCGTCGAACGACCAGCCGGCCGCCGCGTGCCGTTTCGCTCGTTGCCGGCGGCGCTTGGACCGCTGTCGTGCGTGGTGACTCTCCGTTCTGGTAGTGTCCTCGGTTCCATCGCTCGTTCGTCGGCCGTTCGCGGTCGTCCGTCCGCCGGCCGTGTCCGATCCGGCCGTTCCCGTCCCAGTCGCCGTTCCCGAACCGCTCGTCGTCTGCCCCTCAGTCGCCCCCGTCTCGTTCCCGGTCGACGTTCGCCGAGCATTCGTTTGGCCCGAGGCCGTAGCCGACCGCTCGGACGCGTCGCCCGAGCCGGCGGCGGCTCCGTCGCCGGGATCGACGTACGCCTCGTGGCCGAGGCGGTCGTACCGCGCGCGCTCCGTCTCGTCCGTGAGCACCGATTTCGCGGTCATCACCCGCTGGAACCGCTCGGCCGCATCGGGGTCGTCGGAGTGATCCGGATGCGTCTCGAGGACGCGGTCGCGATAGGCCGACTCGATTTCGTCCCGGGTCGCGTCCGGATCGACCCCGAGAACGTCGTAGTACGTGTCCCCCATCGCGTGAACGGTCGGCTGGCTGCGTAAAAAACCACTCGGCTGAAACGACTGTCGGCGACGGCGATAGGTTTCTCGGGCATCGGAATCGATCGATCGCGATTCACTGACGGCCGTCTCGCGGTCAATAAATCTTATTTCGATATAGCAATCACTCACTATCAGGGAAGACAGTCCGTGTCGAATTCCCTGGACAGCGACGGGCGACGAACCGCCGGCTCACTGCCGGCCGACGATGCGCCGGTCGGACGCGAACCTATTTCACGTCCGGCACACCAACGTCGGACAAATGGTTTCGGAACTCTTCGACGCGGACCGGTGGGAACCGATCGATGACCTCGATCGCGAGTTACGGGACGTTACGTACCACCGCGCGGTCGATTCCGGGACGGTCCGGATCGCGTTCGACCGGCCCGACGTGCGAAACGCCTTCCGGCCGGGGACCGTCGACGAACTCTACGACGCGCTCGACCACGCCAAGCGCCAGACCGACGTGGGCTGTATCCTGCTGACCGGGAACGGCCCGTCCTCGAAGGACGGCGGCTGGGCGTTCTGTTCCGGCGGGGACCAGACGGTTCGCGGTGAGGACGGGTATCAGTACGAAGGTGACGAGGAGGGCGAGGCGCGAAGCGCCTCGGAAGACGCGAGCGGACAGGGTCCGCGAGCGCGGGCATCGGAGCAGGGGCGGCTCCACATTCTCGAGGTCCAGCGGCTGATCCGTCACATTCCGAAGGTGGTCGTCGCCGTGGTCCCCGGCTGGGCCGTCGGTGGGGGGCACTCGCTGCACGTGGTCTGCGATCTCACGCTCGCGAGCGAGGAGCACGCGAAGTTCTTGCAGACCGATCCCGACGTAGCGAGCTACGACGCCGGCTTCGGCTCGGCCTATCTCGCCAAACAGATCGGCCAGAAGAAGGCCCGCGAGGTGTTCTTCCTCGGGAAGACCTACGACGCCGCGGCGGCCGCGGAGATGGGGATGGTCAACGAGGCAGTGCCCCACGAGGAGTTAGAGGCGACCGCCCTCGAGTGGGGCCGGCGCATCAACTCGAAGAGCCCGATGGCGATGCGGATGCTCAAGTACGCGTTCAACATGACCGACGACGGGATGGTCGGCCAGCAGGTCTTCGCCGGCGAGGCCACGCGGCTGGGCTATATGACCGACGAGGCCAAGGAGGGCCGGGACGCCTTCGTCGAGGGCCGAGACCCGGACTTCGACGACTTCCCGTGGCACTACTGACGCGATCGAGCGGGGACGAGACTACTCGAGGTCACAGCTGACATGCACCGACGAACGTTCCTCCGGCGGGCGACCGTGCTCCCGGCGACACTGGCCGTCGCGGGCTGTGCGGCACCGGGCACCGGGACCGACGGGAGCGACGGCAGCACCGACGGGGATGGGAACGGGGATGAGTTTCGGGACGGGGCGGGGACCGCACCGATCCCGCGGATCGAGGACCCACCCGAGGCGGTTTACCTCCCCGGTCACCGGAAGTCGATGCGGGTCCTCGAGCCGGTCGCGGCCGGCGAGTACGCGCTCACACCGATGCTCACGTATCCGCATCCGTTCTGGACCGTCACCGGGACCGACCGGCACCGGGTCGAGCCGACGGCCGGTCGCGGCGTCCACCTCATGCTCGTGTGCTGGGATCGGGAGACGGGAATCGTCCTCCCCGGGGACGCCGAGCCGAGAGTGACGATCATGCGGCGGGGCGAGCGGATCGCGTCCCGACAGCTCTGGCCCATGCTCTCCCAGGAGATGGGCGTCCACTTCGGCGACAACCTCACGCTGCCGGCGGACGACACCTACGCCGTCAGCGTCGATCTCCCGCCGCTCCCGACGCGGCGGACCGGCTCCCTCGCGGACCGGTTCACCGAGGGTGGGACCGCGACGTTCGAGTTCACGTACGATCGGGCGTTCCGCGAGGACGTAGTCGAGGGGATCGACCTGCTCGAGCGGGAGCGGTGGGGAGATCGCGGGGCGCTCGAGCCGATGACACACGGCGGCGACGGGAGCGCGAACGCCGCCCTCCCGTACTCCGCGCTGCCGCCGGCCGCCGACGTGCCCGGTACGCGGCTGGTCGCTCCGGACGCGGAGGCCGGCGCGAACGCTGGCAGTCTCCCCAGCAGCGGCGACGCGACGGTCGTCGTCACCCTGCTCGAGGCCGACTCACGCCTGGCGGACGGCGAGGGGCGATACCTGCTGGTCTCGCCGCGGACGCCGTACAATCGCGTGCCGCTGGTGAACACATCGCTGCGCGCCGCCGTCCGCCGGAACGGGACGGGAGTCGGCGACGGGTCCCTCGAGCTGACGGCGACGCTCGACGCCGCGGTCGGCCTGCACTACGGCCGCTCGGTGGCGAATATCGGGCCGGGTGATTCTGTCACGCTGACGATCGCGTCGCCACCGCAAGCGGCCCGCCATCAGGGATACGAGACCGCCTTTTTCGACATGGAGCCCCTCGAGTTGGTAGTGCCCCCGGCGTAACGCGTGCGATCCCGTCGGCGGCCCGCAATGCCAACGTTGACACTCTCTCGAGTGGGACACTCGTACAATGAGTTCGGCCGAGGTCGAAATCTCACGGACGAAGGCGTGGCTGATGGCGGCCCGCCCCCAGACCTTGCCCGCGGCTGCGGCCCCGGTCATCGTGGGGACGGGGTTGGCGGTCCACGAGGGCGTGTTCGCGCCGCTGCCGGCGGTGATGGCGTTCGTCGGGGCGGCGCTGATTCAGGTCGGGACGAACTTCGCGAACGACTACTACGACGCGATCAAGGGGGCCGACACCGAGGACCGCGAGGGCTTTACCCGCGTCACCCAGTCGGGGCTCATCTCCCCCGAACAGGTCAAGCTCGCGACCATCGTGACGTTCGGACTGGCGATCCTCACCGGAACCTACCTCGTCTACGTCGGCGGGCTCCCGATCCTCGTCGTGGGGCTCGTGAGCGTCTTCTGCGGGTGGGCCTACACCGGCGGCCCCTATCCGCTGGGCTATCACGGACTGGGCGATCCCTTCGTGTTCGTCTTCTTCGGAGTGGTCGCCGTGACGGGGACCTACTACGTTCAGGCAGCAGCCGTCCTCGCGGAGCCGCTTTCGACGGCGATTCCCGACGGTACGGTCACGCTCACGGCCGTTGCGGCGAGCCTGCCGGTTGCGGGGCTCTCGACGGCCATCATCATCGTGAACAACGTTCGCGACAGGGAGACCGACGCCGAGACCGGCAAGCGGACGCTGGCGGTCCGGCTCGGCTACCGATGGAGCCGCCTCGAGTACGTCGCCATGCTCGCGCTCGCCTACGTCGTGCCCGGCTGGTTCTGGCTCCGGACGGACGTCGGGCCAGGCGTGGTGCTTCCGCTGGTGACGCTCCCCTACGCCGCGATGGTCGCCCGCACGGTCTGTACGCGAACCGACGGTGAGGCGCTCAACCCGGCGCTCGAGCAGACGGGCAAACTGCTCGCGATGTACGCGATCTGTTTCGCCGGCGGGCTGGTGGTGCTATGAGCCCGCCCGAGGATCTCGAGCTGGAGTATCGGTCGTTCTCCCTGCCGCTGGCCGAACCCCTCGAGACGGCAGACGGGACGATCGAGAGCCGGGACGGCTTTCTCGTTCGGTTGGTCGACGACGGCGCACCGGGTGGGACCGGCCCCGGCGACGGATCGGTCGTCGGCTACGGCGAAGCGACGCCGCTGTCGGGCTGGACGGAGTCGCGCGAGGGGTGCCAGCGGGCGCTCGAGCGCGCACGCGACGCGATCCGGTCCGGCGGCCCGAGCGAGGCGCTCGAGGCGGTCGACCGGCAGGTCGCGGCCCGACACGCGCTGGCGCTTGCGCTGGCGGACCTGCAGGCGACCCGCGAGTCGACGCCGCTGTACCGCTATCTCGGGCAAGGGCCGATGGTCGGCCGGGTGCCGATCAACGCGACGATCGGCGACGGATCGCCGGCCGAGACCGCCGACGCGGTCCGCACCGCCGTCGATCGCGGGTTCGACTGCTGTAAGCTCAAAGTCGGGCTCCGGAGCGTCGATGCGGACATCGAACGCGTCCGGCGCGTTCGCGAGACCGTCGGCGACGGTGTCGAACTGCGGGCCGACGCCAACGAGGCCTGGACCTACGAGGAGGCCCGGTCGGCGATCGACGCCTTCGGCGACCTCGGTCTCTCGATCCTCGAGCAGCCGCTGCCGGCGGGCGCGCTCGAGGGGCACGCCGCCCTCCGCGACCTCCGGACCGGCGTCTCGGTCGCGCTCGACGAGGGGTTGCTCGAGCACGGCGTCGACGCGATCTGCGACGCCGAGGCGGCGGACGTCGTCGTCCTGAAACCCATGGCGCTGGGTGGGATCGACGTGGCCCGCAAAGTCGCGGCCTGGCTGACCGAACTCGATATCACGCCGCTGGTGACGACCACGATCGACGGCGTCGTCGCCCGGACGGGCGCGGTCCACCTCGCGGCGGCGATCCCCGACGTGCCGGCCTGTGGGCTCGCGACCGGCGATCTGCTCGCGACCGATCTGGGTCGCGATCCCGTGTTGTTCGAGAAGGGGTCGGCCGTCGTCCCGCAGGCGAAAGGGCTCGGCGTCGGCGACGTGTGGGGTGAGCGATGACCGCCCCCGTCGACTGGCCGACGCGCGACCTGCTGTCTCATCGTACGTCGACGACGCCGGACGAGACGGCGCTTATCGACGCCGATAGCGGTCAGACGTGGACTTACGGGGAGTTCGATCGACGTGTCGATGCCGTCACGGAGCGGCTCGAGACCGTCGTCTCCGGACCCGACGACCGTCTCGGCGTCCTCATGGGGACACGAGTCGCGTTCGCCGAGATATACTTCGCCGCGATGCGTCGCGGCGTCACGGTCGTTCCGCTGAACGTCCGCGAAACGGCTGCTGAACTCGAGTCGAAGGCGACGCGAACCGCTCTCGACGCGATCGTCTGCGAGTCGGAGACGGAGGCGCTCGCGCTCGATATCGCCGACTGTCCCGTCGTCTCCGTTGACAGTCCCGAGCACGACGGCGTCGAATCGCTGCAGCCGGTCACCGAGGCGTCCACGACCCCAGTCCCGCTCGAGCGGAAGCAAACGCAGCTCCTCATGTTCACCTCGGGGACCGCCGGCGAGCCGAAGGCCGTCCGGCTGACGGTCGGCAATCTCGTTGCAAGCGCGACCGCCTCCGCGTTCCGGCTCGGTGTCGGCCCCGACGACCGGTGGCTGTGTTGTCTCCCGATGTATCACATGGGCGGGCTGGCACCCGTCGTCCGGTCGACGCTGTACGGAACGACCGCCGTGCTCCAACGCGAGTTCGATCCCCGGGAAACCGCTCGCATCATCGACGACGAGGACATCACGGGCGTCTCGCTGGTTCCGACGATGTGCAAGCGCTTACTCGATGCCGGCTGGACGCCGCCTGCTACGTTGCGATTCGTCCTGTTGGGCGGCGCGCCGGCCTCGAGCGACCTGCTCGAGCGCTGCCGGGAGCGTGGCGTGCCGGTCTGTCCGACCTACGGCATGACCGAAACGGCCTCGCAGATCGCGACGGCGCTGCCGGACGGGGCCGCCGCCCACGAGGGGACTGTTGGACAGCCGCTTATGTTCACAGACGTCACCGTCGTCGACGAGACCGGCGCGGCGGTCGAGCCGGGCGAACAGGGCGAACTCGTCGTCTCGGGGCCGACGGTGACGCCGGGCTACCTCGACGCCGACGAGACCGCGGCGGCGTTCGGCGACCACGGCCTCCACACCGGCGATGTCGGCTACCGCGACGAGGGCGGCCGGCTCTGGATCCTCAATCGTCGCAGCGACCGTATCGTCACCGGCGGCGAGAACGTCGATCCCGGCGAAGTCGTCGCCGCGCTCCGGGACCATCCCCGCGTCGACGACGCCGCGGTGGTCGGACTCGCTGACGAGGAGTGGGGAGAGCGGGTCGCCGCGCTCGTCGTTCCCGAATCGGGGACGGCGGGTTCGCTCGAGTCCAGGTCGCTGCT
Source organism: Natrinema altunense (assembly GCF_000731985.1). GTDB lineage: Archaea > Halobacteriota > Halobacteria > Halobacteriales > Natrialbaceae > Natrinema > Natrinema altunense. The sequence goes on along the minus strand of NZ_JNCS01000009.1, from coordinate 50,500 downwards.
CGCCCACTGCGACGAGCGCCTCGCCGGGTTCAAGCGGCCGAAGACGGTCGGCGTCGTCGACGCGCTCCCACGGACGGCCTCGGGAACGGTCGACCGCGAGGCGGTTCGGGAGCGACTGCGCGAGGACGGAACGGACGTCACCGACGCGGCGTGATCGCCGCTCGCTCGCCGTCCGCCGCCCGTCGAGACTGCCGCTGGAACCGAAGTTAAGACGGTGGCGTTCCTATCGTCGTCCCGTGTGTACGCTCACCCTCGCCTGGCAGGTCTTCGACGACGCGCCGGTCGCGGTCGCCGCCAACCGTGACGAGGCGCTGGGCCGGGATTCGACTCCCCCCGCCGTCTACGCCGAGGAGCCGCTGATCGTCGCGCCGCGGGACGCCGAGGCCGGCGGCACGTGGATCGGCTACAACGAGGACGGCGTCTTCGTCGGACTCACGAACAAGTGGACCGACGCGGACCTCGCCGGCGACCGCTCGCGCGGGCACCTCGTCGCCGACGTGCTCGAGGCGCGATCCGCCGCGGCGGCGAAGTCGATCGTCGAATCGGCGACCGATACCGACGAGTACAGCGGCTTCTACCTCGTCGTCGCCGACGCGGCGGACGCGTTCTGTTACCAGTGGGACGGCACGCTCTCCCTGACCGAGTTCGAACCGGGCGTCCACGTCGTCGTCAACGTCGCGGTCGACGACGATGTCGACGTCCCATCCGTTCGACCCGACGCTGGTCGGGAGCAGGCGGCCAACGCTCGAGCGGTGCGAGCGACGCTTGCAGCCGAGGCGGGCGAGACGGCCGCCGACTGGCTCGAGCGGGCGGGCGACGTCCTCGGCGATCACGAGTACGGCGTCTGTATCCACCGCGACGGGTTCGGGACGCGGTCGTCGTCGCTGATCGCGCTCGGCCCCGAGACGACGCGGTACGATCACGCGCCGGGGCCGCCCTGCCGGACGAGCTACGAGTCGGTGACCGTCACCGGGGCGGCCGCCGATGTCACTGACGGGCGAAGCGACGAGCCGGCGGTCGACGGCGAAGGGCACATTTAAGCGGCTCGCACTATCTCGTATGGGTATGGACGCACTCCTGCCAGTAGCGACGCACACGGCGAGGTGGTCACCGTGAGCGTGTCCGCGGCCGAAGCCGAACTCACCGACGACGAGCGGGCCGGTCTCGAACTCGTTCGTGAGTCCGGCGGCATCCATCAGAGCGACTTCTGGAAGGAACTGGACGTCTCCTCGCGGAAGGGCAGCCGGATCGTCGAGTCGCTCGTCGAAAAGGAACTCGTCGATCGTGAGGAGACGGTCTACGACGGCCACAACACCTATTACATCTCGCCGACCGCCCGGGATCTCGATTTCACCCTCCTGATGGCCGGCGACATGCTCTCGCCCTTTATCGGCGAGGAGGAGGTCGACCCCAACAGCGACGCCTTCTCACAGTGGATCATGAACCTCGCCTACGAGGAGTAACTCGTCGCCCGTGATCGGCGGACACCCCGTCTCTTTCATTGATTGCTGTTCCCGGTTCGGCGGTCGCTCGAGCGTGAACTGTCCCGTCGGTCAGTCGTCGCTTCCCTCCGCACCCCGCACCTGAGCGACGTGTGTGAACGTGACCAGCCCGATACCGCCGACGACGTTGCCCGCGGCCGAGACCACGATCGTCTCCCCGAGCGCGCCGGAGCCGATCGCCGCGTCGAAGAGGTACCCGAAAAAAACGTGGATCGCGGTGACGATCACGTGGTCGAAGGGGCCAAGCGCCAGCAGGAAGCCGACGAGATAGGCCAGCGTGAGACGGCTCCCGACGCTGTCGGCCGCCGCTAGAAGGAACGACAGGAGACTCACGAGTGCTCCGCCGACGATCGCGCTCGCGAAGATGCCCCTCGGAGGTCGGTTGACGATCCCCTCCGCGGTTCGGGACAGCGCGTGTGCCGACTCCGGCGGTAGCACGCCCTCGACGGCGAAGACGACCGCGAAGAGGAACCCGCCGAGGAGATTGAAGACGAGCGTGACCGCCCACAGGCGACCGATCGGGACCAGCAGCCACGTCCCGTCTCGAGCAGCCGCCGCCGCGACCGGATCGAAGAAGTTCTCGTTGAACAGTTCCGTGCGGCCGACGACCAGAAACACCATGCCGACGCCGAAGGTGAGCGCGCCTGCCACGTGTGCGGCCTTGCCGAACTGCGGTTCGACGAGCCCATCGACGACCCCGAGCGCGACGATGCCGAAGACGATCGTAAACCCCGCGATGAAGCTGGTCGCGGCGAGTTCGAGCAGCGACTGCTCGAGTCGCCGTTGCCCCTCGTCGACGGCGCGGTCGAATATTCCGGCGGGATCCGGAACGGTAGACACGGACTAGTTACGGCTCGTTGACGAATAAGGGCGGGACATGAATACGCCGGACGCCGATGCATCGGGAACCGGGCCGGAACGCGGCTCGGGCGGCCCGGTATCGGTCACTCGTAGAGGGCGAATCGCTCGATGAGAACGAACGGATCACGTTCGCGGTTGTAGTAGGGTACGTCCCCGTCGAGGGCCTCGATGAGCCGCCGGTGGACTTCACGTGCGGCCCGGCCCTCGTCGGGCTCTAGGTGATGCGTGCCGCGCATGTCGGTCCAGAACCCGCCGTCGAGCCAGAACAGGGTTTCGTCGCTCGACTGGTAGACGACCTCGCCCTGTTCGGTCAACCCGTCGATCGCGAACTGGCGGCCGGAGAGTTGCGCGCGAGCGAGGACGGCGATAAGTTGGCGACGCGAAACCGGCGCATGAAGCGCGACGTCGTCGATCGTCTCGTCGAAGTACGCCTCGACGAGATCGCACGCCCGCGAGAACTCGTCGAATTGGACTTCCTGGTTCCGTGTGATCTTCATGACGTTCAAACCGACCGGGCGTTCGGTCGGGCTACTGTTAGGAAAATCGGCATAAAAATCTATGCCTCGAGCATCGCCGTTGCCGCTGCCATCGGAGGGATGGTCCCGTCCGCTGGCGCTTTGCGGTCTCAGGCGAGCGCGCTCGCGGCGCGGATCAACCGCTCCTCGCCGAACGCGGGGCCGACGAGCTGGAGGCCGACGGGAAGGCCGTCGGTTTCGCCCGCCGGAACCGAGATCGCCGGCAGATCGGCGAGGTTGACCGGCACCGTGTTCGCGTCGGCGAGGTACAACTGGAGCGGGTCGTTCAAGCTCTCGCCGAGTTCGAACGGCGGGACCGGCATCGTTGGGCTCGCGAGCACGTCGGCCTCGGAAAGCGCCTCGTCGAAGTCCTGTTTGACCCACGCGCGAGCGTCCTGTGCCTTCTTGTAGTACTTGTCGTGGTAGCCCGCCGAGAGCGCGTACGTTCCGAGCAGGATCCGACGTTTGACCTCGTCACCGAAGCCCTCTTCGCGGGCGCGAGCGAAGGTCTCGTTCCAGTTGCCGTCGTAGCCGCCCGAATGCCCGTAGCGGACGCCGTCGAACCGCGCGAGGTTCGAGGAGGCCTCCGACATCGCGATCACGTAGTAGGCCTCGACGGCGTGTTCGACCGACGGGAGCGAGACCTCGTGGTACTCGGCACCGCGATCCTCGAGTTCGCCCAGCGCCTCCCAGAACGTCTCGACGACGCCCTCGTCGGCTCCCTCGAGCAACTCGGTCGGAACGCCGATCGAGAGCCCGTCGACGTCGCCGGTCGCGGCGTCGGCGTAACTCGAGTCGTCGCCCTCGCTGCGAGTGGTCGCGTCGCGGTCGTCGCTTCCGGCGATCACGTCGAGTAACTGCGCGGCGTCCTCGACGGTTTCGCCGAAGGGGCCGATCTGCTCTAAACTGTTGCCGTAGGCGATGAGGCCGTATCGCGAGACCAGCCCGTACGTGGGTTTGATGCCGACGACGCCACAGAAGGCGGCCGGACAGCGGACCGAGCCGCCGGTGTCGGACCCGAGCGCGAGGTCGGCCTCGCCGGCGGCGACGGCGGCCGCGGAGCCACCGGAGGAGCCGCCGGGGACGTGGCCCGGCGCGGCGGGGTTGTCCGTCTCGCCGAAGTAGGAGGTTTCAGTGGTCGTTCCCATCCCGAACTCGTCCATGTTGGCCTTGCCGACGATGGTCGCACCGGCCGCTTTGAGCCGGGAGACGACCGTCGCGTCGTAGGGTGGAACGTAGTCCTCGAGCATCCGGGAGCCACAGGTCGTCCGGACGCCGTCGGTCGAGATGTTGTCCTTGACCGCGACGGTTTTACCGGCCAGCGGGCCGTCCTCCGCGCCTTCGATCCGCTCCTCGGTGATGAAGATATCGTCCGACATGATCACGAGACGTTGGGGCCTTTGAAGTAGCCGTCCTCGGTTTCCGGCGCGTTTCCGAGTGCGGCCTCGCTCTCGAGGGACGGCCGTTCCTCGTCGGGACGCATCACGTTCGTGAGGTCGGTCTCGCGATCGACTTCCGGCACCTCGTCCAGGGTCTCGAAGTACTCGAGGATGTCCGCGAACTGCTCGGTGAACCGGTCGACCTCGTCGTCGTCGAGGTCGACGCGAGCCAGATCCGCGACGTGGCGGACTTCCTCGGGACTGACGGCGTCGTCGCTCATACGTGTTCGCACCGGCCTCCGGAGAGTAAGGGTTTCGATACGGTCGGAACGACCGCAGTTCGTTTCCACGGTCGAGCGTCTGATGCCGCTGCCCTGTCCCCCGACGGTGATCCCAGCGTTTAAGTGACAGCAATTCGTTACGATAGGGCGAGAGAACGTTTTCCAGCGGCAGGCTCCCGATTCGCCGACAATGACTGACACTCCCACCCGAACGCAGATCGACGAGCGAACCCGGACCGCGCCCGAAACCGAGAGCGACGCGTCGGCCGACACAACCACCGAGCGAGAGCGCTGTCCGGAGTGTAACGGCCGGCTGGTCGCCGACGACGAACACGCCGAGACCGTCTGTGCGGACTGCGGGCTCGTCGTCGAGGAGGGCGAAATCGATCGCGGCCCCGAGTGGCGCGCCTTCGACGCCGCCGAGAAAGACGAGAAGTCCCGCGTCGGCGCGCCGACGACCAACATGATGCACGATCAGGGGCTCTCGACGAACATCGGCTGGCAGGACAAGGACGCTTACGGGAAGTCCCTGAGCTCCCGCCAGCGCGAGAAAATGCAGCGTCTGCGCACTTGGAACGAGCGGTTCCGCACTCGCAACTCCAGAGAACGAAACCTCAAGCAGGCGCTGGGCGAAATCGACCGAATGGCCTCCGCGCTCGGCCTCCCCGACAACGTTCGGGAGACCGCCAGCGTCATTTACCGCCGCGCGCTCGAGGACGAGCTCCTGCCGGGGCGCTCGATCGAGGGCGTCGCGACGTCCTCGCTGTACGCCGCCGCTCGCCAGGCCGGAACCCCGCGTAGTCTGGACGAAATTTCCGCCGTCTCCCGGGTCGACAAAGCCGAAGTCGCTCGAACCTACCGGTACGTCGTCCGCGAACTCGGGCTCGAGGTCCAGCCGGCCGATCCCGTGAGCTACGTCCCCCGCTTCGCCAGCGATCTCGACCTCTCCGACGAGACCGAACTGCGCGCTCGCGATCTCCTGACGACGGCCAAGGAAAAGGGGATTCACAGCGGCAAATCCCCCGTCGGCCTCGCCGCAGCGGCGGTGTACGCCGCCGCGCTCCTGACGAACGAACAGGTCACCCAAAACGACGTCAGCGAGGTCGCGAGCATCTCCGAAGTGACCATTCGGAACCGCTACCACGAACTGCTCGAGGCCGAAGACGGGGCGGCGGTCTGAATCGCCCGAACCCGTGGCCGAGCCGCCCGTTCAATACCGTATTACTGGTCGTTAACGCGATACTACTGTCCCCGTTCGCTCGCGAGCGAACGGTTAACAACTGTATACCCAAGGCCGATCCCGTCGGCGCTGACAGTATGCACTGCGATAACTGTGACGCCGACGAGGTCGCCTACACGTTAACGACCCACGTCGAACCGGCGGGGCAGGATCACGTCCAACTGCACTTCTGTTCGACCGACTGCCTCCGCGTCTGGACGTAACGGTGTGACCCGCGACTGCGGGGCGGGCGGTTCGGCGGCCGCAAGCAGCGCGTCCGTCGTGCGTCGAGAACAGGAGGACAACGGGGAATCGACTCGAGCGGGCGGGCGGGTGCCGTTACGGATCTGCGTCGTAGATGTCTCGGGTGGGGTCGCCGGTGACGTCGACGACGCCGAGTGCGCCGCGGCGAGCGGCGCGGGTGAGGGCGTGGTCGACGATCTTGACGGGGCCGGGGACGGGGAACTCCATTTCGGCCGCGGCGGTGGTGCCGGGGGCGACGGGTGCAGTTTCGACGTTGCGGTCGGGGTCGGTCAGGAGGTCGCCGTCGCGGTAGAAGCGACTCCAGACGTTGCCGATGGCGTGCCAGGAACTCAGGAGGTTCGGGCCGCCGTTGGCGAAGTACACCCGGGCGGTTTCGCCGGTGTTGGCCGCCATGGGGACGCCGCCGTCGGGGGTGAAGCCGTAGGCTTGGCCGTTGAAGACCACGTAGGTGGGCTCTTCTTTGAGCATGGCGTCGAAGTCGAAGCCGTGGTGGCCCTCCTCGCCGAGGTCGCCGTCCGTGTAGATCTCGTGCTGGCCGAGGTAGAACTCGTTGTCGACCTCGGGGAGGCCGTCCTCGGGTTCGACGAGGATCGAGCCGAACATGCCCGAACTGATGTGCTGGTCCATGTTCGGGATCGCGCAGTGGTAGATGAACACCCCCGCGTAGTCGGCGGTGAAGCTGATCTGGGTAGGGTCGTCGCCGGGCGCGATCGTGGTCGCGTCGGCCCCGCCGCCGGGCCCGTAGACCGCGTGGAAGTCCATGTTGTGGGCGGCCACGTTCAGGTCATCCGGCACGTCGAAGGTCAGGTTCACCCGATCACCGCGGCGGACCCGGAGCATCGGTCCCGGCACCTGCCCCTCGAAGGTCATGTACTCGAAGGTGACCCCCGGCTCGATCTCCGCAGTCACTCGCTCGGTCCGGATCGTGACGTCGTGTTCGCGGGGCTCGTCCCAGTCGACCGGCGGCGGAATGTCCGTGGGGTCCCGCGCGATACGATCGACGTCGACGGACTTGGCCGCCGGTAGCCCGTCGTCTTCAGTTGCCGGTTCGTTTTCCTCATCGTTCGTCTGACTCTCGCCACCGAGGCAGCCGGCCACCGCCAGCGCCCCGGTCGCTCCGATCGCCTGCATCGCCCGTCGTCGGGTAAGGTTAGATTGGGTCATCGTCCTATCTGAAGATAGCGGTGGACGTATGATCAACCATCGCGATGGTTCTCGCCGGATAGTAATCCGATCGTCGAAACCCGAGATATAATGGTCTATTAAATACTCCATTCCGTCGGCTTTCGCTGCTCGGCCGAATTCGGCCCGCTTCGGCGGTTACAGTCCGGACGAGTGGTAACTCTCGAGTGCGGCCGACCCAAACAGATATGTTGGTTCTCGATCAAGTCGGCAGCATGGAACCACACGGGAGCGCTTCGGACGCGGCGCTCGATGTGACCGTTCCGTTGGTCGAACTACGCTCGAGTCGACGAACGGTCAACGGAGTAGATCTGCACGTCGTTACCGGCGGTGACGAGTCGGCGCCGCTGGTGGTCTTGCTCCACGGCTTCCCCGAGTTCTGGTACGGCTGGCGGCAGGTGATCGGGCCGCTCGTCGACGCCGGCTATCGGGTCGTCGTGCCCGATCAGCGCGGTTACAACCGAAGCGAGAAACCCGACGGCGTCGGTTCGTACCGTCTCACCGAACTGACGCGGGACGTGGTCGAACTGATCGGGACCGAGGATCGCGAACGCGCGGCCGTCGTCGGCCACGACTGGGGCGGCATGGTCGCCTGGTCGGTCGCGGCCTACCACCCCGAGGTCGTCGACCGGCTGACTATCGTGAACGCTCCGCATCCGACCGCCTACCAACGCCAGCTCGTATCGAACCCGGCGCAACTGCGCCGGAGCTGGTACGCCCTCTGGTTCCAGTTGCCGTGGCTTCCCGAACGCGTCGCCCGATACGACGACTACCGCTTCCTCGAGCGAGCCCTTCGCGAGACGGCCGCACCGGGAACGTTCCGCGACGACGAACTGGCTCGCTATCGGCGGGCCTGGGACCGAGAGGGGGCGCTGACGGCGATGCTGAACTGGTATCGAGCGGCTGCCCGGTATCCGCCTCGGACCCCGACCGATCCGATCGAACCACCGACGCTCGTCGTCTGGGGCGAGGACGACACCGCGCTCGTCCCCTCCCTGGCGGTCGACAGTGCGATGCTGTGTGCCCAACGCCGACTCGAGTTGCTCCCGGAGACGAGCCACTGGGTCCCCCACGAAGCGCCGACGCGACTCACCGAGGCGGTCCTCGCACATCTGGCTGACTGAACGGCCGCCCCCGTCGAACATCGATCGGGACGGGCGGAACACGTTCGGGAGAGGAACCGCGTCCGATGCGAGCGTCGCTCCGAACGAGTCGCCCCGTATCGGTCACCGGCGGCCCCGTCCCGTCTCGTCGGTCCACGCGGCGCTCGAGGACTACCATGATCGAATCGCGCATCCAGCCGAAGTCGGTCGGTCGAATCGTCACCGAACCGTTCGTCCTGTCGCTGGCCGTCGTCGACGCGCTCGTCGTCGTGGCGTTCATCGGCGTCGGGTTGTTCATGCACGCGATCGAACCGTGGGCGTTCCCGGCCTACACCCTTCGAACGGCGACGCCGTTCGTGATCGGCTGGGCGATCGCCGCGCCGTTGGTCGGGGCCTACCGGAGACGGGTCCTCGAGTCGGTCGGACGGACGCTCGCGATCGTTGCTGCCGCGTGGGTCGCGGCAACCCTGATCGGTGGTCTCATCCGTTCGTCCGCGCTGTTTCCTGGGGGCGCGCCGCCGGCGTTCCTGATAGTCAACGCCGTCCTCGGGCTCGGCTTTATTATCCCGTGGCGGCTCGCGGTGACGGGCGGCCACCGCTGGCGGTCGGGCCGCGGTTGAAATCGACTCGACTGTCCCGCGGGCACCGAGCCGAACTCGTTCGGGGCCACGGCTACCCGGTTCGTCGACGACGTTCGACCGTGAGATGAGTTCCTGCTCGCTCTGCGGGCTGTCGATCCCCGACGACCCGGTGACCGCGGCCGACGTCGAGGGGACGTTCTGCTGTCGCGGCTGTCTCGAGGTGAGCGCGACCCTCGACGACGTCGACGGACTCGAGCGCGAGCGAGTGGTCGATCGCGCGCGGGAGTCGACCGACCGCGAGGTACCCGCGGGGGCCGAGGAGACGTTCCTGGCGGTCGATGGGATGCACTGCTCGACCTGCGAGGGATTCGTCTCACTGTTGGGCGAGGACGAGCCGGGTATCCTGACCGTCGAGGCGAGCTACGCGACCGATACCGCCAGGATCGTCTACGATCCCGACCGGCTCGAGCGGGCCGACCTCCCCGAGACGCTCTCGGGCTACGGCTACGAGGCGCGGTTCCGCGACGGCGACGGCGGCCGGCGAGACGAGACGGAACTGGTCCAGCGGCTGCTGGTCGGCGGCTTCCTCGCGATGCTGATCATGCCGTGGTACCTGTTCTACCTCTATCCGAGTTACGTCGGCATCGAGACGGGGATCCTCTCGGTCGACGCGACCTCGCCGGTCGGGATCTACCTGCCGATGGCGATGATCGGGCTACTGACGACCGGCGTCCTGTGCTATACCGGCTACCCCGTCCTGCGGGGCGCGTACGTCAGCCTGCGGGTCGGCCAGCCGAACATGGACCTGCTGATCGCCGTCGCCGCCGTCTCGGCCTACGCTTACAGCACGGTCGCGCTGGCGACGGGCAGCACCCACCTCTACTACGACGTGACCGTCGCCGTGATCATGATCGTCTCGCTTGGCACCTACTACGAGCGCCGGATCAAGCGCCGGGCCACCGATCTGCTCGCGGACGTGACGGCCGCGCAGGTCCGTGAGGCGACCCGTCGGCTCCCGGACGGGACCGAGACGGTCCCCGTCGATCGGCTCGCGGCCGGCGACGAACTGCTCGTCAAACCGGGCGAGCGGATCCCGGTCGACGGCACCGTCCGCGAGGGGACGGCGGCGGTCGACGAGTCGGTCCTCACGGGTGAGTCGCTGCCGGTCACGAAGGGGCCGGGGGACCGAGTCGTCGGCGGCGCGATCGTGACCGACAGCGCCCTCGTTCTCGAGGTCGGCGCGGACGCCGAGAGTACGCTCGACCGGATCGCGACGCTCATGTGGGAGATCCAGAGCGCGACCCCGGGCGTCCAGCGGCTGGCCGACCGACTCGCGACGGTCTTCGTTCCCCTCGTGGTGACCGTCGCGGTCCTCGTCACGACCTGGCGGCTCGCGACGGGGATGCCGGTCGGCGACGCCGTGTTGACGGGGCTGACGGTCCTCGTCGTCTCCTGTCCCTGCGCGATGGGGCTGGCGACGCCGCTGGCGGTCGCGTCCGGACTGCGCGACGCCTTAGAGCGCGGAATCGTGGTCGCGAACGCGACCCTGTTCGAGTCGGCGTCGGCCGCCGAGACGGTCGTCTTCGACAAGACCGGCACGCTGACCGCCGGCGAGATGTCGGTCCGCGAGGTCCACGGCGAGGATTCGGCGATGGCGTTCGCCGCGGTCGTCGAGCGCCGCTCCGAACATCCCGTTGCGGACGCTATCGTCGCCCACGCTGCGGCCGAGGGCGCGGGAGCCGACGACCCGGTCGCGTCCGACGGCGGTACCGTCGACGCCGCGGCGGCCGGCGACCCGGTCCCTCGCGGCCGCGACCTCGCGGTGACCGACTTCGAACGACACCCCGGCGAGGGCGTGAGTGCGACGGTCGGTCTCGAGTCGTCCGATCGGCCCGCGCCCGAGGAGCGGGTGTTCGAGCCGTCTCTCGCGGCCCGTCGCCGCGTCGTGGTGGGGACGCCCGACCTCGTCGAACGGCTGGTCGGCCCGATCCCGACGGCGCTCGAGGCGGCGATCGACGAAACTCGAGCGGACGGCGACCTCCCCGCGGTCATCGGCTACGACGGGCGGGCGCGGGCCGTCGCGGTCGTCGGGGACCGCCGGCGTGCGGAGTGGCGCGAGGTCCTCGAGTCGGTCGCCGACCGCGAGGTGATCGTCCTGACGGGCGACGACGAAGCCGCGACGGCGACGTTCCGCGACCATCCGGCGGTCGATCGGGTCTTCGCGGGCGTCCCGCCGGACGGCAAAGTCGAGACCCTCCGGCGGCTCACCGACGAGGGGACCACCGCGATGGTCGGCGACGGGACCAACGACGCGCCCGCACTGGCGGCCGCGGACGTCGGCATCGCGCTCGACAGCGGGACCGCTCGCGCGACCAACGCCGCCGACGCCGTCGTGACCGGGAGCGATCTCCGCGCCGTCCCCGCCGTGTTCGATCTCGCGGCGGGCACGCGACGGCGCATCCGCGAGAACGTCTGCTGGGCGCTGCTGTACAACGCGGTCGCGATCCCGCTGGCCGCGGCGGGGTTGCTCAACCCGCTGTTCGCCGCCGTCGCGATGGCCACCAGCAGCGCCATCGTCGTCGTCAACTCCTCGCGGCCGGTGCTTTCGGACGATCGGTGAACCGGGAGCCGCGACGCCTCGAGGGCCAACGCCGGGCGTATCACTGCCTCGATACCGGTCCCCGATAACTGAAACGGCCGTTTTAGCTCGAGTCGGGTTTGTGAAGTCGATTTTCCAATACGTTCGTATATGAATCGACGAGCGATGCTGGCGACGGTCGGCGCGGTAACGGGAGCCATCGCCGGCTGTCTCGACGTCGTGCCCAGCGGCGTCGTCTACGCGGTCGACGAAACCGGCGCAGCCAGAGTCGAATACGACGACGCGACGACGCTGGAACCGAACGAGCGGGAAGCAAACGCTTCGGATCCGCTCGCGGCGGGTAATCTCGTCGCAACCTTCGATTGAACCGCTCCGCGCGGTCGGCGACGACCTATAGTAGCAACTGAAAGTCATTGCACACCTGATCGCACGAGGGCATTGCGATCAGTGTGTAAATCGTTTCAGTTGCTACTATCGGCCTCGGACACCGACGATACGGGTCGCCGGTACCGCCGCAGCGTCTCGCCGTCCTCGTCGCGGAGTTCGACGATGAACTCCTTCTGACCGACCGCCTCCTCGAGGTCGGCCTCCCGGAACGTGACGTCGTACGGTGGGTCCTGGGTCCGCGTCACCTCGTTCCCGCCGCTGGTCACGACGACGCTGTCGATCCCCTCGGACTCGGAGAGTTCGCAGGTGATTTCGCCGGCCGCCCGCGTACAGGAGAGGTCGGGGTTCACGTCCGCGCTCGAGTCGCCCTCGAGGGTCGGCTGGAAGTCGAGTACCATCGGCGAGATCGGGGCCGTTCCCAGAATCAGGACGATCGCGAGGAAGACCGAGAGGTTGATCTTGGATCCGTTGCGTGCGATCGTTCGGACGATGGACCGGTCGGCGGTCCGTCGGAGCCGGATCACCAGCGGGACGATCACGGCGTGGGTCAGCGGCCCCCAGAGGATGAGGACGAAGCCGTAGGCCCGAACGTACTCGAGGACCGTCCACTCGACTCCGTACGAGAACAGGAGGTTCGACGCCGTCCAGCAGAAGAAGCCGAAAAAGAGCAGACCGACGCTCTTGAACAGCCGCCAGATCGGCGTGTTCGCGTAGTACACGCTCAAGATGTCACGCCATGCCTGTCGGAGGACTCGCCTGACGTACTCGAGCGGCGATACGGTTGCGTCGGTGTCGGATGCTGTCATTCGTGCGTCGGTGATCGTGAGTCGGGAATCGATTCGCCCGCGAGGGCGGTCGGTTCGGCCGTCGAGGATCGGGGCCGGTCGGTTAGGCTCCGATCGACCAGAGTTGCGTGAGCAGATACCAGTTCAGCAGGTAGGTGATCACGAACGCCGCGAGGAAGACCAGACAGAGGACGAACGTCCCCCGCATCTCGTAGGCGTGGACGGGATCGTCCGGATCCTGTGCCATGCCGAGCCCGCCGTCGGCGACGAGGTCGGCGTTGTCGGCCGCGTTCTCGACGCGGTCACCGAAGACCAGCGACCCAACGGCCACGAGGACGAACAACACCCCGCCGGTGATCGCGAGCAGGGCGAAGATTCCGAAGACCGCAAACAGCGGCGCGGCGGCCGAGAGGCTGAACTCGGTGCCGGGGATGTTCTCGACGACCTCGGCGGTCCGGCGCGGAATCCCGTAGAGGATGCCGACGTACATCATCATCAGGACGGCCACGCCCATCGCGGCCGAGTAGAAGTACGGTTGGATCGAAGCCAGCCGCTCGGAGATATACTGGCGCATGAACATCGTCCGGATCACGAAGAAGACCAGGCCCATGAACGCGACCGTGGTCCCGAGGACGACGGTGCCGTGGAAGTGCCCGACGGTCGCGAACGTGTTGTGCCAGGTCATGTTGAGCTGGAGCTGGCCCATCATGACGCCCGTGATCCCCCCGAGGAAGCCAAAGAGGATGATCGAGAAGATCGTCGAGGAGAACACGGGGTTCGACCACGGCGCGGACGTCAGCCAACCGAACAGGCCGCCGCCTTTCCCGCGTTTGCGCCGGCCAGCCTCGAGGCCGGCCGGGATGGCGAACGCGTGGATCAGGCTCGCGAACGTCGCCCCGTAGAACGCGTAGGACGTGTTCCAGATCCGCCAGCCGGTCGAGACGGCGGGATCGGACAGCAGGTGGTGTGCCGCCCCGAGGTTGATGAAGAACAGGTACAGGATGAAGGCGGTCCGCGAGACCTTCTCGCTGGCGACCTCCGCGCCCGCGACGACGTGGGTCAGGAAGTACCAGACCGCGATCATCGCCACGAGGTTGATCTGCTGGGTGCCGTGGCCGATGATCCAGTACATCTGGCGGTACCAGGCCGCATCCCACCACTCGATGATCTCGAGCCGCCACAACAGGGCGGGGCCGAAGGCGAGCAGGCCGCCAACCAGCGCCTCGACGGCGATGATCGACGTGACGAAGGCGGCGAAGCTGACAAGCGGCAGCGTCTTGCCCGGGTTCTCGCGCTTCTCGAACCACATCGTCGCGAAGAACGGCAGCGCCGCGACGACCGTGCCCAAGATGAAGACGATCGCGCCCGCGTAGAACAGCGGGGCGATCGGCATCGGCACGTAGGCAGTCAACAGCGGTGCCTCGTTGGGTGCCTCGGTGGTCCAGATGGCGTAGTTGACCAGGACCGCCCCGGCGGCCATGACGAGCCAGCCGGCCTTCGCGACCCTCGTGAACGGCAGCCGTCTGCCAAGCACCATCGGACCGCCGACGTAGAGGATGGCGATCTCCATGAACACCATCCAGAAGATCAGCAGGTTCCAGGCGTGTAGACTCAGGTGGGTGTAGAAGGCTCCGGGATCGAGCAGCCCGATCACCTCCCAGCGGGTCATCGCGACGGTGAAGGCGAAGATACCGCCGTACAGCAGGGCGACGACCGCCGTGAGCCCGAACAGCTTGACGTGGTTATCGACGGAGCGGTGGACCTCGAGCCCCGTCACGGAGCAGGTCCGGAAGCCGTCCTCACGGTACTCGTTGTCGAACAGCCCGAGAACGTCCAGTCTGTGTGCCATCGTTATCCCTCCTCCACGACGATGGTGCCGTGCATGCTCCGGTGGCCCTGCCCACAGAACTCGTTACAGATGATGTGGTAGGTGCCGGGTTCGTCGAAGGTCATCGGCACGACCCACTCGTAGCCGGGCAACACCTGCAGGTTGATCTGTTTGCTCAGCGCGTCCTCGGGTCGGAGCGAGAAGCCGTGTTGGACGTCCATCGAGTTGAGGTGGAAGTCGTACTCCGTCCCCGTCTCGAGGACGACCGGCGCGCCGTCCCACTGGAACCGCATCGCCTGAATATAGACGTCCTGGTCCGGCGGAACGAGTCCGTCGTCGGTGTCCTCGGCACGCTCCTTGTAGTCGGTCAACTTCTCGCGGAACTCCTCGGCCTCGACGCGGAACGTCTCGCCGATGGGGTTCTGATCACCGACCCGCGTCCAGGCACTCATCCAGCCGAAGAGGATCAGCGACCAGCCGACACCGAGTCCGAGCCAGATCGATTCGCGCCTGTTGACGGGTTGGTCCCACCAGTTGCCGTCCGGGGGTTTGATCGGTGATGTCATGGAATCACCCCAGTGGTACCGAGAAGACGTCCACCCAGCCCCACGCGACGTACGACAGCGCAAAAAACAGGAGCGCTGCCGCTGCGAGTAGCCAGATGCGGTCGTACAATCGTTGCATCGTCGGCTCTGATTCGGTTCGTTGTGACGGTGCCATAGCTCCGTTCGCTCCGGTCTCATTGTGGAACTTGCATATCGGTTCCCCCGCACATATTCCCATCAGACAGTCTGCAGAGCCGAATGTGGTGGGGGCGGGTGCTAATACTGACAGGACAGAGAAGGGACCGCCGTCGAGCCGGCGTCAGACCGCGGCGACGTATAGCTGTCCGAGGCCGGCTACGATCAGCACGACCCCAGCCAGTCGTACCACGCGGTCGACGGAGCCGGCGATGCGGCCGGCACCCAGTTCGTAGCCGAATGCCGTCGCGACCGTGATCGCGACCGTCAGTGACCCGAATCCCACGGCGTACGTCCCGAGTACCAGCGCCGTCTCGAGCGGCGGCATCGTCAGCGATCGAAACGCGAGCCCCAGGAACAGCGGGAGGACACAGGCGACCGCCGCCAGCGCGTACATCGCGCCGAAGAGACCGAACCCGAGAACGGTCGACCGGCGTTCGGGCAGAAGGACGTGGACGGCACCGCTCCCGCCGTACACCACCCAGATCCCGAGCGCCACCAACCCGACGCCGACACCGTACTCGAGTAGCGGCAATGCCTGGCCGACGGCCTCACCCGCGACGACTGCGACGATCGAGAGCACGCCGAGAACTCCCACCGCGCCGCCGGCGGCGGCGAGCCCGCGGGCGAGCGTCCCCGACAGCGGCGGTGCGGTCTCATCGCCGGTCGCGGCGACGTAGTAGCCGACGTATCCGGGCAAGAGCGCGTACGCACACGGCGAGAAGAACGTGGTGATTCCAGCACCGAGGGCGAACGCCACGGTGCCGAGGAGTTCGCCGCTCGTCACGTCACTCACCTCCGGCGGCGTCGATCGCCGATCGGATCTCGTCGGCCGATTCGCGCCCGCGACCGGACCACGTGACTGCGTTCGATTCGTCCAGCACGAACGCGTACGGGACGCCCGAGGCGTCGAGGGCCTCCGTCAACTCGAGATCCGTGTCCAGTGCGACGGGCCAGTCGCCGTCGTGATCGCGCCACCAGTCCGCGATGTCCGCCCGAGTGACGGTGTTCCCGACGGGTTCGCTCGTCGCGGAGACGAACTGGACATCGTCGTCGACCGTCTCGTGGACCGCCCCGAGCGGTTCCATCTGGCGCTCACAGACGGTACACCAGGTGGCGAACAGTTCGACGAACGTCACTCGTCCGCGTTCTGGGACGCTCGCGGTGCCCGCGTCGCTTCCCGGCGCGTCGATCGTCTCGAGTTCGATCGAATCGACGGCGTCGCCGCTCTCGAGGGGGTTCCATTCGCCGACCGCGAGCGCACCGCCGCCGCCGAGGGCGGCGAGTCCGGCCACTCCCACGAGTACCTCGCGACGGCGCATCGGTCACCACCCCTCCACGACGGTCCGGGCGTCCTCGACGATCTCGTTACCGCCGGGAGAGCCGCCGGTGTAGGCCCGCTCGACGACGCCCTCCTTGTTCACGAGCAGGATCAGGGAGGTGTGGACGAACTGTCGGTTGTGATCCATTTCGCTGTGATCCATCCCGTCGTCACCCGTATCGGACGACTCGTTGCCTTGCTCGAACGCGACGCCGAACGTGTCTTGGACGATACGCTTCGCGTCGTCGGGCGTCTCCGGCCGGAGGAAATACCAGTTCCCGGCGTCGAAGTCGACGCCGTGGTCCTCGCCGTAGGACTCGAGGACGTCCGCCGTGTCGTATTCCGGATCGAACGTCATCGGGAGGAACGCGATCTCGTCCGCGTAGTCCCGATCGGTCGCATCGGCCTGGACTCGCCGCAGGGCGGCAGTCAGTCCCGGACAGACGGTCGTACAGCTGGTGTATACGAACGTCAGCATCAGGTGACGATCGCCGGTGAACGCCGTGGTCGTGACCGAGCGGTCGTGGAGCGGTGCCGGGACCGTCGCTTCGGGGATCTCCTCCCCGTAAATCGGGTGTGGAATCCCCGATTCCTTGATCCGCTCGTGGTTTTCGGGCGGTGGCAGGACGGGCCGGTCGCCGTCACTCTCGGCGCTGTTCAAGGCCGAACACCCCGCGACGGACGCGCCGATGGCCGCCGCGCCCACTGTCCGCAACACCGTTCGTCGATCGAGCGTCGGATCTGTACGGTTCATGATAGTCGTTACTTGCGGCTGTCGGTGGTAAAGCGCTGCTCGTATTCCCGCCCCGTTAGAAGTGCTCGAACATGTCCGGTAGTTGTTCGCCGAACGGCGTGTCCGCCGGACAGCTCGAGGCCTGACGGCCGACCCGAGACACCGCCGTTCATGCCTCCTCGAGTACGGGACGGGTTTCCTCGTTGAACAGTTCGATCGCGTTGACGACCTGTAACGGGAGTTCCTCCTGAGGGTCGGCCATCGCAGGTTCGTCGGCGGGATCGGGCCAGCCGACGACGATTCGGCCCACGTTTCCGGCGACTTCGTGTGAGGTACAGACCTGCTGGGTATCGACGTAATCGTAGACACCCTCGGTATCGAAGGTGTGTTCGTGCTCGGAGCCGACCCCGGTCAGTCGATCGCTTCCCCACGGTTCGACGCCGTCGGGGGATCGGTGCGGGCCGTGACTACGCTCGTGGTAGCCGGTAACGTCGTGGCGACCGGTCTCGACGAGCCACTCGACGGTCGCCCCCGGAACGACGTGGACGATCTGTGGATCGAACTCGGGATACGGTCGGGAGTTCGCCGTGATCGTGACCGCTTCGGCGGGAGTGCCGAGTTCCCCGGCGTTTTCCGGGGGCTGCTCGTCGTCTGACTGATCGCTGCCCTCGGTGAGACAGCCTGCCACCGCGAGGCCGGCTGTACAGGCAGTCGATCGGAGTACGGTACGGCGTGAGAGGTGTGTCATGGGTATGTGTTCCGGCCTGGCGGTCGATCGAACGGGTCTCGAGTCGCTGCCCTCACGTTCGTCTAGCGGGGCGAGCCAGTTCAACCGAACCGACGGTTCTCGGGCGGTAAGAGAGGGGGCGGACATGTTCAGGAGAGCGGTAAAAGGAGACCGTCCGTCGGGGCTCGGTACGCGGCGCCGGGCCGCTCGTCCGACCGTCGGCGACGCCCCGTCGAGGACTAGTCCGGTTAGCTCCCGATGACGAGCGTCTCGAGGACGATCGCCAGGAGGATCGCCCCGAGGTAGTAGTTCGAGACGTAAAACGACCGCAGTGCGACCTCGTCGGTCGGCCGACGGAACTGGCGGACCACCGAACGCAGGAAGACGGTGCCGAGGGCGATCGACGTGACTCCGTAGACCCAACCGAGCCCGGCCACCCAGCCCAGGCCGCTGGCGGCGAGCAGCGTCGCACCGAGGTAGAACGCGATGTGACGACGCGCCGCGGCGACGCCTTCGGCGACCGGATACATGGGGAAGCCCCCGCGTGCGTAGTCGTCGCGATACGCGATCGCGAGGCTGTAGAAGTGGGCGGGCGTCCACAGGAAGATCACCGCCGCGAGGGCGACGGCGGGGAGTCCGACGCGCCCGGTGACGGCGACCCAGCCGATGACCGCGGGCAACGCTCCTGCGCCGCCGCCCAACACCGTGTTCCAGGCCGTGTTCGGCTTCAAAACCGCCGTGTAGAGGACGGCGTAGTACCCGATCGCCGCAAGGGTGAGCACCGCCGCGAGCGCGTTGACCCACGTCAGGAGAACGGTCATCGCAACGACCGTGAGTCCGACCCCGAACGCTACGGCGTTGCGCGCCGGCACGAGGTCGTGGACGAGCGGCCGGTCCGCGGTCCGGTCCATCCGCCGATCCCGGTCGCGCTCGTAGACGTGATTGAACGTCCCGCTCGCCCCGATCGCGAGAACGCCGCCGGCGAGCGTCGCAAGCGCCGTCGCCGGCTCGAGCGCCGCGCCGGACAGCGTCGCCAGCCCCATCCCCGCCAGCGCGACCAGACAGAGCAGCCACATCAGCCGTGGTTTGGTCAGCGTCAGGTACGCGCCGATCGTTCGTCGGAGCCGGACGAGCCGACCGGTCGGTCGCGGGGCCGACTGCGGGGCCGTCGCCGAGACCCCACCGGCGTCGTCGCCGTCGGGTGACGGATTGGGCGTCGGAGTCAACCGGTCGGACTCCGCCTCGAGCGTACCCTCCTCGAGGGTGAACACGAGCGCGACGAGGAGACAGCCGAAGATGGCCATCGCGAGGGCGAGATGGATCGGACCCGCGACCGACGGGCCGCCGACGGCGATGGTCGCCCCGAGGAGGACCTGGACGGGAAAGAGGACGAGCGCACAGCCGACGAGGGCGGTCACGCGGCGGCCGACCGCGACCCGGCGGGCGGCGAGTCCGGACGCGAGAACGAGGCAGCCGGCCACGAGAGCCGCCACGCGATGGCCCCAGTAGAGGAGGGTATCGCCGGTGCCCGAGCCGACGATCGGATCGGTAGCACAGGTCGGCCACGCACTGCAGGCGGCCGCGCTATCGGTCGTCGAGACGGCGGTCCCGAGCGCCACGAGGACGTACGCCGCGATCACCGTCGCTGTCAGTACGTCCGCGAACCGTCGTCGGCTGAGTTCCGTTGTCATCCCTGCGTACTTTCCCGGCCGTTACCGTCCCCGTTCCCGCGGCCCCGCAACCGGTCAGTCGTCGGCCGATTCGCCCGTCGTACGACGGCGTCAGCCACGCCAGATGACGGTCACGACGTCGTCGTCGCGTTCGACCGTCTCGTAGCTGTAGCCGCGGTCGTCCAGTTTCGGAAAGAGGAACTGGGGAACGCGGTCGTTTCGCTGGACGAGAACCGTCTCGTCGGGCAGTTCGACGAGCGTCTCGAGCGTCCGTTGGAGCGGCTCCGGCGGGCCGGCCGATCGGACGTCGATCGTCTCCTGCGGTCGGTCATCCGGTGCGTCGGTGCGGTCGACGATCGAGGGTCCCGATTGCATGGGTGTCGGTTCGATCCGGTGGCGGCTATCTCTGCTCCCGTACGTGTTCGGTCGATCGGCTATCCGGACGATCCGATCAGGCCTCCGTTTTCGGGAACGTAGCGACGAACTCGTCGGGAGCGACCTGTTCGACCTCGTAGCCGTCGGCGTCGAAACTGTCGACCTCGGCCTCGAACTCGTAGAACAACGGCTTGGGCTCGTGGTCGTTGACGATCGTCAGCGATTCGCCCGGCTCGAGGGCGTCGAACTCGTCGTGGATCTTGGGATGGCGGTTCACTGGCGGAATGTCCCTGACATCGAGTCGTGTCATGCAGTGCGTACTCGGACCGAGCCCCACATCGACTTTCGTACGAACATGATCGGGATCAGCCCGTCGCTACGCACGATCGATACGGACGTGCCAGACGCCGCCTTCGCGTTTCTCGCTCTCGTGGGTGAACCCGCGGTCGTCGAGCACCTCGTAGAGCGGTTTCGGTTCGAACGGGGCGATCAACCGGAGCCGCTGCCCCGCCTCGAGATCATCGAGGGCGGCCATGATGTCGTCGAACGGCGGGCCGTCGATCTCCCTGACATCCAGCGTTCGGTCCGTTGATTTCGTTGCCATCGGTTCCGCGTTCGATCCGGGTCCGGTTGGACGTTCGTCCGAACGTGTTCGCAGCCCTCGGTCTTCCCGCGGGACGAGAATTCACCGAACATATTCGTAACCACCGGTATATAGGTTCGAGCGGAACACGTTCGTATGGCTCAAGCAACCCTTACACTCACGATGCCCGAGAACGTCTGGATTCAGCAGATTTCGACGGAGTATCCCGAATCGACGTTCCGGGTTCTCGCGGCCGTGCCCGGCTCCGAGTCCGGTTTCGCTCTCGTCCGGATCGCCGGGCCGGTGGTCCCCGACGTGATCGAAGCCATGAACGACCACCCACAGCTTACCGAAATCACGCTCGCCCAGTGGAGCGATAACGAGGCGACGGTTCACTTCGAGACGACGGCACCGCTTCTGTTGTTCTCCTCTCGAGAGTCCGGCATGCCCATCGAACTCCCGGTCGAGATTCAGGACGGCGAGGCGAGGATCGACGTGACCGGCTCCCGCGAACGGCTCGCCGAACTCGCCGAACAACTCGAGCACTTCGGGTTGCAGTATCGGATCGAGCACGTCCGCGAGCGACTCCACGAGAGCCAACTGCTCTCGGAGCGACAACTCGAGGTCATCGTCGCGGCGGTCGAAGAGGGGTATTACGACACCCCGCGGCGGTCCTCGCTGACGGAACTGGCCGACCACCTCGATATCGCCAAGTCGACCTGTAGCGAAACGCTACACCGAGCCGAGGAGGCGGTAATCAAGCGATTCGTCGAGGACCTCCCGAGCGTCGACAGCGGCGACCCGATCGAGGAGGAACTCGCGAGTACGTAAATAGGGCACCGGTTGGCGGGAACCGATACCCGTCCGATCACCGGCCGCGTTTCGGACCATCCTATTTGTATTTGCGAACATGTTCGCAGCTATTCTCACGCAATGGAAATCGGCTCGGTATTTCATCCGAGTACGGTTGTGAGAGGCCGAATGAGGATCGATAAATGAACGATTTCAAGTGCATGCCGTCGAGTACCTCCGGCATGACACCAGTGTCATATTCAGAGGTGTTCTGATCTAATGAGCACGGACGATGAATCATTCCACCCGCTCGGGGACGAGTGGGAGGACGAACTCGAGACGATGCTCGACGATACCGAGTACGATAGTGATCTCGGTATGGAGATGGCCCAGGACGCGATGCGGGTCACCAAGGGCGAACTCTCCGAGGCCGAATTCCACGAGAAGCATCACGAGGCCGTGATGGAGGAGTTCGGCGAGGACGAGCGTCCGACCAAAGAAGCCTACGAGGCAGCACAGGAGGAGGCCAAGGGAACCGCCTCCAGAATGCTCGATGCCTTCGACGGCGACGGTGGAGAGACGCGTCGCGAGACGATGAAAAAGATGGGCGTCGGTGCAGCGGCCGTCGGGATGGGTGCGTTCAGTTCCACCCGGGACGGTCCCATGGAGAGCCTCTCCGCCGAGGGCGGACACTCGGAAACCACCGAACACAGCGACACGCAGTGGGGGATGACGATCGACCTCGAGCGCTGTGACGGCTGTCTGACCTGTATGACGGCCTGTACCCAGGAGAACGACCTCGACGCCGGCGTCAACTGGATGTACGTCATGGCTTGGGAGGACGAACTCCACGAGGGCCACGAGGAGGGCACCGACACCGGCGTCTACAGCTCCGATTTCAACATGGGGAGCGACTTCAACATGCTCGTGCGGCCGTGCCAGCACTGCACGGACGCCCCCTGTGAGAAGGTCTGTCCGACGACGGCCCGGCATACGCGTGACAAGGACGGGCTCGTCCTGACCGACTACGACGTCTGTATCGGCTGTCGCTACTGTCAGGTCGCCTGTCCCTACGGCGTCAACTACTTCCAGTGGGACGAACCCCACACGGACTACGAGGACATCCCGAAGGCAAAGGACCGCGATGTCGACAGTCCCGACGAGATCACACACGCCCAGTACGAACACGGCGAGCGCTGGGTTGACAGCCGCGCACCTCGTGGCGTGATGAGCAAGTGTACGATGTGTCCGTCCATGCAGGACGGTCAACAGGGCGACGAGAAGGTCGGCACGAGCGCCTGCGAGACGGCCTGCCCGCCGAACGCGATCCAGTTCGGGAACGTCAAAGACGAGAAGAGCGATCCGTACCAGCACCGCGAGCACCCGAGCAAGAGCCGGGCCGTCATCCGTCTATCGAGCGAGCACACCGACTCGAGCGGCATTCCGTCGCCGGAGACGATCGACGGGACGCTCAGTTCGGACGACGACATCGAGTCCGCCCTCGAGAAGTTCGAGAACCTCGACAAGGAGACCCTCTCGATCATGAAGGCGGTCGAGCTCGTCAGCGATCGCACCGAGCCCGGTGACGAGGAGAACAACAGCATCCTCCGCAAGGAACAGGAGGTCGTCGCCGCCGTCGACGCCTTCGAACAGTACGTCGACCTCGAGACCGACGCGGCCATCACTCAACTGCAACTCGGCGACGGCAGCGAGCGGCAGGCCAGGTTCCGCATCCAGCAGTACACCGGCAAGCCGAACTCGTTCAAGTTGCTCGAGGACGTCGGGACGAACCCGAACGTCACCTATCTCGGCGAACAGCCCGGACCGGAAGCGGAGCAGGTCGAAGGGCCGACGAAGTACGAGGACGTCGGTCTCGTCGACAAACGGCAGGATCTCCTCGACGAGGAAACCGTCGGCGGTATTGACGGGGTGTCGCTATGAGCACGAAGGAGCCGTCCGAAGCGGACATCCTTCGTCCGATCAACACGCTCACGAAGAAGTACTTCCTGGTCTACGGTATCGCCGCCATCGGCCTCCTCGCCTTCATCGTCGCTTGGGGATACCAGCTCCAGAAAGGGCTGGTCGTCACCGGCCTCGGCGACTGGGGCAGCGGCGGCGGTTCGACCTGGGGCCTGTACATCGGCGCGTTCATCTGGTGGGTCGGCGTCGCTCACGGCGGCATCATCCTCTCGGCCGCCGTTCGCCTGCTCGGCATGGACCGATACATGCCGATCGCCCGACTCGCGGAGATGACAACGATCGGTGGCCTCTCGGCCGCCGGCTTCTACATTATCGTTCACATGGGCCGTCCGGACCGGATGGTCACCAGCATCATCGGTCACTATCACATCACGGTCAACAACTCGCCGCTGGTGTGGGACGTGACGGTCATTACGGCGTACTTCGTGCTGTCGGCCACCTACCTCGGTCTGACGCTCCGGTACGACGTCAACCGCCTGCGTGACGACCTCCCCGACATGTTCGAGCCGATCTACAAGATCATGACGATCGGCTACACCAAGCGAGAGGACGAGGTCATCCAGCGGATGGTCTGGTGGCTCGCGGCGGCGGTCATCATCATGGCCCCGCTCCTGCTCCACGGCGGCGTCATTCCGTGGCTGTTCGCGCTGCTGCCGGCGATGCCCGCCTGGACCGGTGCGATTCAGGGGCCGATGTTCCTGAGTATCGCGCTGATGTCCGCGATCAGCGGCGTGATCATCATCTCCTATGGGTTCCGTCGTGCCTACGACTGGGACCACATCATCACCGACGACATCTTCCGCGGGCTGCTCCTGTGGCTCGGGTTCTTCACCCTGTTGTTCCTCTGGTTCCAGCTTCAGGCCGTCTTCAACGGCATCTTCCTCGGTCCGCTCGACAAGGCACACGCGGCCGAAGCGAAAATCGCCCACCCACTCTACCGTATCGCGATCGGGCTCATCTTCGCCTCGCTCGTGTACATCTTCGCTCAGGGAATCCGCCCGGCGCTGTTCAGCAAGAAACGAGCGCTCGTCGTCAGCTGTGCGGTGCTCATGGGAACCCTGACCGAGAAGGTCCTGTTCGTCGTCGAAGGCTTCATGGACCCGCACTTCAACATCTACGCCAACACGCCCGGGTCCTACTTCCCGAGCGCGATCGAATGGCTGTCGCTCGTCGGAACGACTGCGCTGGTCGTACTTTTATTCCTCAACCTCTCGAAGCTCGTCCCGGTGGTCGAACTCCACGCGATCGAACACCTGCGCGGTGAGCACGAGCACAGTGAGGAAGCGACCGAACCGGAGGTGGAAGCATGAGTACTACGCAAACGATCCTCTCGACGCTCCTGTACCACGGCTACGACGGTACGTCCGGTTTCACTGGCTTCGCCAACGAGGGGACCTGGATCATCTTCGCCGTCATTCTGGTCCCGGTCTACATCATGCTCGCGGCCTGGTTCCTCGGGAAACCACGCGACACGAAAGCCGGATTGACCGGCGTAAGCTACCTCGTCGGCCTGACGACATCGATGTGGGTCGGGATGTTCGTCCTGACCGTGCTGATCGGCGTCGTCTTCTACGGCGGCCCACCGGAGCCGATCAGCAGCGTCGGTCCGCCGTAACCGTCACTCGAATCGCATCCGAACACCGTTTCGTTTTTTCGCGCCCGCTGTGACCGGCCCCCAGTACGCGGTCCGTGAGCCGCCGCTCGAGTATCGAACCATCACACGTATCCCGTTGCACGCCCTCCATTCGGCTAGCATACAGTCACTATGAGTATCACAGAACACGAACTCGAAATCAAACTCGAGGGGGTCGAAGATCCGGACATCGGCGAGGACATCGTCTCGCTTGGGCTGGTCAACGACGTTACCATCGACGACGAGACCGCCCGCATTTCGTTGGCTTTCAACGCGCCCTACGCGCCCTCCGAGATGGAGATCGGGAATCAGGTCCGTGAGGTCATCGAGGACGCCGGTCTCGAGGCCGACCTGCGGGCGCACGTCGGCGAGGACCACGGCTTCGACGACGAAGTCCTCCCGCGGGTTCGTAACGTCATCGCCGTCTCCTCCGGGAAGGGCGGCGTCGGGAAGACGACGGTCGCGGCCAACCTCGCGGCCGGGCTCGAGAAACGCGGTGCGATGGTCGGCCTACTCGACGCGGACATTCACGGCCCGAACGTCCCACAGATTCTCCCGCCCGAGAGCGACCCCGGCGTCACGCCCAACGAGGAGATCGTTCCGCCCCGATCGGACGGCGTCCGCATCATCAGTATGGGAATGATGATGGAAGACGAGGACGACCCTGCGATCCTCCGCGGTCCGATGGTCAACAAGTTCATGATGAAGTTCCTCGAGGGCGTCGAGTGGGGGCGGCTGGACTACCTCATCGTCGACCTGCCGCCGGGGACCGGCGACGCGACGCTGAACCTGCTCCAGTCGATGCCCGTGACGGGATCGGTCGTCGTCACGACGCCCCAGGAGATGGCGTTAGACGACACCCGGAAGGGGATTCAGATGTTCAACAAACACGATACGCCGGTGCTGGGCGTCGTCGAGAACATGAGCTCCTTTATTTGTCCGTCCTGTGGCGACCAGCACGGCCTGTTCGGCACTGGCGGCGCGGACACCATCGTCGACAAGTACGACGTCCCGCTGCTCGGTCGAATCCCGATCCACCCGGACTTCGGAGCCGACGGCAGCCAGGGTGCGCTCGTCAAGGACGACGACAGCGAGGTCCAGAGCCACCTCGAGGACGTCGTCGGCGAGGTCGCGGATCGGATCGGCGAGACCAACCGTCGGACGGTATCGGAGAACATCACGCAGGAACCCGCGAACAAGCTGCCGACCGAGACCGAGGACTAACGTCCGTCCCGGCGAGTACGACGTGCGGACCGCAGGTCGAATTTTCGTGCTGGCCAGTCCCGAGACGGAGCGGTTCAACTCCGATTGCGAATCCCGGTTTCGGTCTCCGTTTCCCCCCGCCGTTATAGGCTGAACAGGCACAATACCACGCCGTTCACGGCGTGGATACGAGCCGTCACTTGTCGTAACAACTCACCGTTCAAACGCCACTCCCGAGTTTCCCATGGTGATGGTTAAGTGGCAGGCGACCTACTGTAGAGTAGGAATCGGTCGGAACGGATCGGATTCCGAACCGTCCTTCGGAGGCGGCCTGTCCGCCCACGAAACGAGGCAGTATCCGGAACGGCAGTCGGTGAACGCACTTTCCAGAAGAGTGTGTCTGTGCTGACTGTTCAAAGCGAGCACCACGATACCCCCGACTCTGCTGACACCTGCCGGCATCCCGCTGGCAAAAACAATACCGGGACGCCAAAAACGGTCAAGGAGAGGGGTAACGGCGGTTTGGCACCGCCAGCAGTCCACCAGTTCGATGTGTGGGACTACCCGTGCCCGAAAGAACTGGGAGTCCGGTGACTGGACTGCGAACCTGAAACTCCTACCGCTCGGGATTCCTCCGCGTTTACCCGGAGGAGGATGTCAAACCGCGTCCCCTCGAACCGACGCCCATGTTGGATACGTACGCCGATGCGATCGCCGACCTCGAGCCCGCCGACGGCGAGGTCGAGACCGCGGAACTGATCGTCACCGACGACGTGCTCGTCAAGGCGTTCGCCCTCGGTCCGGCTGCGGAACTCGAGGTCCACGACCACGCCGACAGCACGAACGTCTTTCACGTGCTCGAGGGGACGGTGACCGTCGTCCAGGACGAGGAACGCGAGCGGGTCGATGCACCAGGCGTGGTCCACCACGAGCGCGGCGTCGCCCACGGCGCGAGAAACGAGACCGACGAGACGGTACTCTTCACGGCGAGCCTCTGTCCGCTGCCGTCCTAAGACGACGCGGAAGAGGAATCGCGTTCGGTCGGGCCGTCCGAACACAGCGCGGCGACGTACTTGGTGACGTGATCGTCGATTCGGCGCTTGTAGCCGGCTTGGCGAGCGAGCCGGTCGAGTTCGCGGGCGACGAGGCTCCCGTATTGGACCGCCTTCTTGTCCCGCGTGGCGACCTCGGCGGGGAGATACTCGGCGGCGATGCGACGGAAGCCACGCTTTCGTTCGTCCTCGTCGGCCAGTAGCTCGTCGGGCAATCGGAGTGCGGCCGCGACCACGGCGTCGTGGAGGAAGGGCGCGACCGGCTCGAGGCCCGTCGCCCGAATTGTCAACACGTCTCGAGGGAGCTGGGCGGGCAGGCTGCGGATCCCCTCGCGAACGGCCCCGCGAACCGTCTCGGCCTCGACTCGGTGGTCGAGTCGGACGACTTTCTCGTAGCCGCCGAACAGTTCGTCGGCACCCTGTCCGACGGCGAGCGCGTCGAACCCGTCGGCGGCGACGCGTTCGCCGACCAGAAACAGCGGCAGCGCGATCTGGACGTCCATCGCGTTCGTCCGGCCGGTCGCCCGCGCCACGTCGGGGACGGCGCGCTCGAGGTCGGCCGGCTCGAGGTCGACGACCGTCAGGTCGCGCCCCATCGCGTCGGCCGCCGTCCGTGCGGCCTCGACGTCGTGACTGTCCGGAAAGCCGACGACGTACAGCGGCGCGTCCAGCAGTTCGGCGACCAGCGCCGAGTCGACGCCACCGGAGAAGGCGACGGCGATATCCCGGTCGTCCCGCCGAGCCGCGTCGGCCGCGGTTTCGATCGCGTCGGCGAGCCCCGCGAGAGCGGCGTCGGGCGCTGCCGGCGTCGGATCGGGGAGCGCCCAGTGGGACTCGGGGTCGGGAAGCGACTCGCCGACGGCCGCGGCTGCGCCGGCCGGAAAGAGCGTCGGTTCCTCGAGTGCGGTCGGCTCGAAGGCCCACGTCGGCTCCGCGCGTGTCGTGCTCGAAGCGCCGTCGACGAAGAGGGGGACCCGTCCGAGCACGTCGCGAACGAGCCGGTCGTCGACCGCTCCCGCGAAGCCGGTCGTTCCGGGGAGCGGGTCGCGATTCTCGAGGGCGGTGCGAACGACCGGGGGCTCGGTGCCGCGGAGGCGTGGCGCTGTCATTGGAGGAGTTTCAGAACGCGGCTCAGTCGTCGCGTGACGCCGCCGGCGAACTGCTGGACGCTGATCCGCCAGGGGGTTCGTTTGCCCTCGACGGTCGTCCGTCCGGCGGCGATCGCGTCCAGAATCGCGTCGACGGAGCGTTCGTCGGTGTCGACGCGGGTGACCGCCTGGCCGACCATCTCACTGATGTGAGCGTCGCTCCCGGCGGTCATCGGCAGATCCCGCGAGCGGGCGTAACGTTCGGCCTGTCGGTTGGCGCGTCCGGTAAACAGCCGGGAGTTGTAGACCTCGATCGCGTCGCCCAAGGCGAGTTGGTCCCGCGAAATCCGCGCCATGACGCCGTGGCGAGACTCCTGAAACGGGTGGGGAATCACGGCCAGGCCGCCCTGGTCGTGGATCGCCTCGAGCGTCGATTCGAACGAAAGTCCCGGCGGGACGGCCTCCTCGAGCCCTAGGCCGAGCACGTGGCCCGCCTTGCTCGAGATTTCCATGCCCGGAATGGCGACCAGTCCGTAATCGGGGGCGCGCTCGACGGCCTCGAGGCTCGCGTCGATCTCGTCGTGGTCCGTCACGGCGATCGCGTCGAGGCCGATGGCTTCGGCCTGCTCCAGAATGAGCTCGACCGGGTCGCGACCGTCGTAGGACAGCGACGAATGCGTGTGGAGTTCGACCGACAGCACGATCGCACGTTTAGGCGGCCTGATCAAAAACGACTCGGTCCCGACTACGGTCGGGGAACGGAGCCATCGTCGCGACTCGAGACAACGGGTTGTCTCGTCGATGGGACTACTCCTTGTAGGGGTCTGCCGAATGAACGTCGATATCGTACGTCGATGCCGCGCGTTCCAGCCGTATTCGTTCGTCGACGACGGTCGGGACGAACCCCTCGTGATCGCCCTCGACCAGCCAGCCCGCACCGACGAGAATCGCCGCGACGAGCGCCCCGACTATCGCGTGCTCGACCAAGACGCCGCCGACGCCGACGGCGATCGCGATCCCCGCTATTCCGAGCCGTCGAACCCGAATCCGCTTTCGCAACTCGTTCTCGTGGGCGGCGACGATCCGCGTTCCCTCTCCCGCGGGCACGGACCGGTAGCTGGGTCCGGATGCGGTCTCGTAGCGAAGCACATCGACCAGATCCCTGTCGTCGAATTCGTCCCCACTCATCGATGGTCCCGTCACACTGTGGATAGGAAACGTTCGCGGGACGTCGACCCACCTTCTCGACGGTCACGCCGCGATCTACGCTGACACCGCGGTGACCCTCTCACCGAACCGCTCCGCTGCCCGCTCGCTCTGGCGCGTATTTTATCCACGAACGTGCATATAGAAACCCATTTACCGACCGACTTTCATCACCTAGGTGAATGAGTCTTGCCGATTCGGACCGCGAACTCGTCGTCTCCGAGTTAGATCGGGAGCCGACTCGAGCGGAGGCGGCGCTGTTCGAGAACCTCTGGAGCGAGCACTGTGCGTACCGCTCCTCGCGACCGTTGCTGTCGGCCTTCGACAGCGAGGGCGAGCGGGTCGTCGTCGGCCCGGGCGACGACGCGGCGGTCGTCGCGCTCGATGGGGAGACCTACATCACGCTGGGGATCGAGAGCCACAACCACCCCTCCTACGTCGACCCGTTCGACGGCGCGGCGACCGGCGTCGGCGGTATCGTCCGGGATACGCTCTCGATGGGTGCCTACCCGATCGCGCTCGCGGACTCGCTGTACTTCGGCGAGTTCGACGACGAGCACTCGAAGTACCTCTTCGAGGGCGTCGTCGAGGGGATCAGTCACTACGGCAACTGTATCGGCGTTCCCACGGTCGCGGGCAGCGTCGATTTCCACACGGACTACGAGGGCAACCCGCTCGTCAACGTCGCCTGCGTCGGCCTGACGACCGAGGAGCGACTCGTGACCGCCGAGGCCCAAGAGCCCGGCAACAAACTGGTGCTCGTCGGGAACGCCACCGGCCGCGACGGGCTCGGTGGCGCGAGCTTCGCCAGCGAGGACCTAGCGGAGGACGCCGAGACCGAGGACCGCCCCGCCGTTCAGGTCGGGGACCCCTACGCGGAGAAGCTGCTGATCGAGGCCAACGAGCAACTCGTCGACGAGGACCTGATCGAATCGGCCCGCGACCTCGGTGCCGCCGGTCTCGGCGGTGCATCCAGCGAGATGGTCGCCAAGGCCGATCTCGGTGCCCACATCGAACTCGATCGGGTCCACCAGCGCGAACCGAACATGAATGCGCTCGAGATCCTGCTCGCCGAATCCCAGGAGCGGATGTGCTACGAAGTCGAGCCCGACAACGTCGAGCGGGTCCGCGAGATCGCCGAGCGGTTCGATCTGGGCTGTTCGGTCATCGGCGAGGTCACCGAGGGCAACTACGTCTGTACCGTCGAGGAGAGCGCGTCCGGAGAGCGCGAGACGGTCGTCGACGTCGACGCTTACTTCCTCGGTGAGGGCGCGCCGATGAACGACCTCGAGAGCGAGGTACCCCCCGAACCCGAACCCGACCTGCCCGACGCGGACCTCACGGACGCCTTCGACGCGGTCGTCTCGAGCCCGAACACGGCCTCGAAGCGGTGGGTCTACCGGCAGTACGACCACGAGGTCGGCGTCCGCACGAGCGTCGGACCGGGCGACGACGCCGCGATTATGGCGGTCCGAGAAGCCGAACAGGGGCTCGCACTATCTACCGGCGGGGCACCGAACTGGACCGACGCCGCGCCCTACGAGGGGGCCCGCGCGGTCGCGCTCGAGAACGCGACGAACATCGCGGCCAAGGGGGCGACGCCGCTGGCCGCGGTCGACTGTCTCAACGGCGGCAACCCGGAGAAGCCGGACGTGTACGGCGGGTTCACGGGAATCGTCGACGGGCTCGCCGAGATGTGCGAAACCCTCTCGACGCCGGTCGTCGGCGGGAACGTCTCGCTGTACAACGACTCCGTCGCCGGGCCGATCCCGCCGACGCCGACGCTGGCGATGGTCGGTGCCAAGGACGGCTACGACGCCCCGCCGCTGTCGGTCGCGGCCGACGGCGACCTGCTGCTCGTCGGCGATCGCGGCCTCGCAGCCGACGACGTCCGACTCGGCGGCTCGGAGTACCTCGCACAGTTCGACGGCAGCGACCGGTTCCCGGCGCTCCCCGACGATCCCGCGGCCCTGATCGAGACGCTCGCAGCGGTCGCGGACGAGGACGCGACGCTTGCGGTCCACGACGTCAGCCACGGCGGCCTCGCCGTCGCGCTCGCCGAGATGGTCACCGCGGACGCCGGTCTCGAGGTGTCGCTCCCGGGCGACGATCCCGCGGGTACGTTGTTCCACGAACAGCCGGGGCGAGCGCTGATCCAGACCGATTCGCCGGCGGCGGTCCGCGACGCGTTCGACGGCGTCGCACCGGTCGTCGAACTCGGGACCGCGACCGACGGCGGACGGCTGGTGATCGACGCGGGCGATCGGACGATCGAAACCGACGCGGCGACGATCCGCGAGCGACGCGCGACGATCGAACGCGACCTCGAGTAACGAGCCGTCGACGAAGCGACCGATCACGATCCGGGTTACCACACCTGTCACTCGAGCTAAGGTATAGTAATATCTACCCGTGTCGTGATTCCGTCGATCTATTGTCCGGAATATTGATATACAGTCGGGCCCACCTACCCGACGAACCGATAGTCTCGGAGGAACTTCGATGACAATCGACACCCCGTCCGTCCTGATCGTCGAAGACGAACCCGACCTCGCGGATCTCTACGCCGCCTGGCTCGAGGACGACTGCGACGTCGAGACGGTCTACGACGGCAACGAAGCGTTAGACGCCATCGACGGCTCGATCGATGTCGTGCTACTCGACCGGCGGATGCCGGGACTCTCCGGCGATACCGTCCTCGATACGATTCGGGAACGGGGCCTCGACTGTCGCGTCGCGATGGTGACGGCGGTCGAGCCGGACTTCGACATCATCGGGCTGGGGTTCGACGACTACCTCGTCAAGCCGGTCTCGAAGGGCGAACTGGTCGACATCATCGACCAACTGCAGCTCCGAGCGAGCTACAACGAGAAACTCCAGGAGTTTTTCGCGCTCGCGTCGAAGAAGGCGCTGTTAGACGACCAGAAGACCGACGCCCAACGGAAGTCGAGCCAGGAGTACGCCGAACTCAGGGACCGACTGGCGGTCCTCCGGGTCCAGGTCAACGACACGATGCAGTCGCTGTTCGAACAAGACGGCTACCGACAGCTCTGTCGCGACATCGCGGGCGAGTCGGTGATTCGAGAGTAAGTCACTCGAGCCGGCGCTCGAGTGTCGTCACGTCCCGGAACTCGATCCGCGTGCCGCCGTCGCCGTTGGTGACGGTACACTCCCAGTCGTGAGCCTCGGCGATGGCACGGACGAGCGCGAGACCGAGTCCGTCGATCGCGGTCTCGTCGTCGGCGGTCGGGTCGAGCACGCGATCGTGTGCGTTCGGCGGGATTTTCGCCGCGTCGTCGAGGACGAAAAAGCCACGGCTCCCGTCGTCGTCGAACCCGACGAGCCCGATCCGGACCGTCACGTCGCCGTCGGCCCGTGCGACGGCGCTGTCGAAGGCCGTCTCGAGCAGGTGGGAAAACCGATCGGGATCGGCCCGGAGCACCGCCGAGCCGTCGACGACGACGGCGGCCTCGTCGAGACGTGACTCGCCGACGGCGTCGGCGATCGCCGACTCGAGGCGGAGCCGGCTTCGGGTCCCGACTCGCGAGGCGTTGCGGGCGAACTCCCGGATGTCGTCGACGAGCCCTTCGGTGCGGTCGAGCGTCGTTTCGACCGTGTCCTCCGCGAGGGGGAACTCCCACTCGTCGGCCCGATCGTCCTCGAGCGCGTCGGCCACGGCCTCGAGTTGGCGTTGCAGATCGCTCGAGAGGACGTCGGCCACGGCTTCGAGGCGCTCGGTCTGGCGCTCGAGTTCGGTCGTCCGGTCCCGAAGAACCTGCTCCCGTTCGGCCCGATCGAGGGCGGCCCGCGTGTTCTCGACGAGCGTCGAGATGAGATCGACGTCGGTCTCGTCGAACCAGTGGGGCTTGAGCGAGCCGGTCATGAGGACGCCGTGGGTACCGATCGGTGCGATGATCTCCGACCCGAGCGTCGTATCCGGGTTGTAGAGGCCGTCGACCGACTCGAGGTCGTCGAACAGTTCGACCTCGCCGGCCTCGAAGACGTCCCAGACGAGCCCTTCACCGGCGTTGAATCGCGGCAGGCCGCCGAACTCGTCGTGGGCACCCGCGGTCCCGGCGACGGGTTCGAGGTAGCCCCGTTCCTCCTCCAGAAGCCAGACGCCGCTGATCGGGAGGTCGAGCAGATCGCTGCCGGCGTGGACGGAGATCGCACAGATCTCCTCCGGATCGTCCGACTCGAGGAGCCACCGCGTGATCTCGTGGAGGGACGTGACGACGCGGTCGTACTCGTGTCGGTCGGTGACGTCTCGAACCACGGCGGCGACGGTCGCCGTGTTGTCCTCGATCGGCACGAACCGGAACTCGGCCATCCGGTCGTCACCGTCCGGGCCGACGTAGGGGAGTTCGAGTTGGCGGCGATCCGCGTTCCTGACGTCGACGTCGGTGATCGCGCGGCCGATGTCGACGGCGTGTTGGTCGTCGATCCCGGCCAGTTCGGTGAGCGTTTCGACGTGTTCGCCGACGATGGCCGACCGCTCCGCGCCCAGAATCGATTCGGTCGCACCGTTTATCGTCACGATTTCCCGGTTGCGGTCGAGCGTGACGACGGCGTCGTGGACCGCCTCGACGACGGCGGCGTGTTGGGCCAGCGTCGTCTCCTGTGCCTTCCGCTCGGTGACGTCGCGCATGTACACCGAGAGGCCGGTGGTGGACGGATACGCCCGGGCTTCGAACCACGTCTCGAGGGGCATGTGATAGATCTCGAAGGAGACCGGCACCTGCTCGTCCATCGCGCGATGGAACCCGTCGGGGAACTGGGTCTCGACGGTCTGAGGGAACTCGTCCCACATGACGCGCCCGATCAGTTCCTCGCGGGACCGCTCGAGGAGCGTCTCCGCTCGCTCGTTGAGATAGGTGAACCGAAAGCCCGTATCGAGGGCGAAGAAGGCGTCGGTCACCCGATCGACGATCGGAACGGAGCGCATCGTCACGGCTCTCCACCCCGACTCGCCGACCGACACCGACCCACCCCGCGCTCGAGGCGATCGCCACTCGCAACCGTAGTCATCATCGACAGACAGTTAGCACGTAGTTAGTGAACGTCCTATTTCAGTGCCGTGGCCGAGCGTTTGGATGGGACGCTGTGACAATCCCCGTCCGTCATCGAATTCCCTCCCCCGCCGGTCGAAGGCGGCGGTCGACGCAGCGTCGCGTGCAGTCAAAACTGATCACCGAGGTAGATGTCCGTTTCGGGAAAGAGCGTCGACAGCGCCTCCACGGCCTCCGAATCGGCCGTCTCGATCCCTCCGGTTCGCTCGAGGCTCGCCGCGGACCGGAACCCGACGACGAGCTGCGAGAGTGCACCGATCTCGAGGCGAGCGTCGGCGTCGACGGCCGACGCCGACCGGTCGCCGAGACGGGTACAGTCCGCGTGGTCGGCCGTGACCGCCAGCCGGAACACGCCCTCGTTCCACTCGGCCAGCGGGTCCTCGACGGCGATCGTCAGATCGACGTCCAGAGCCGGGTCCGAGAGTGCGGAGAGCGTTTCCGCGACGTCGACGATGCGGACCATCGGCCCGTCCTCGACGTGGGTCTCGATCCGGTCGGGGTCTCGAGCGAGATCGCGGAGTGGAAGGGCCGCGGGAGCGCGAAGCCGCACGCGCTCGACCTGTGACGCGTGATCGTGACAGAACGACAGCAACGATAG
Organism: Natrinema altunense; assembly: GCF_000731985.1. Lineage (GTDB taxonomy): Archaea > Halobacteriota > Halobacteria > Halobacteriales > Natrialbaceae > Natrinema > Natrinema altunense. Next base: position 15,244 of record NZ_JNCS01000009.1, on the reverse strand, counting down.
GGTGGCATCGCGATCCGCGGACACGAACTCGGAGACGGCCATCGTCCGGTCGCCCATTTCGCCGTCGAGCGTGTAGACGAGATAGCCCCGCACGTGCCCGTCACGTTCGTACGCGTAGACGAACGGGTCCCGATCGTGGCCGGCGAACACGCGATACCGCCACCAGTCCGCGTCGCGCTCGAGGGCCAGCGCGTATCGGTCGGCGTGTGCTTCGTAGGCCGGTCTGAGCGACTCGAACTCGTCGGCCGCGAATCGGCGGATCGACCCCGCATCCCGATCGACCGCGGCGGTCGCAAACGAGAGCACCGAGGGCTCGCACTCGTGGGTGACGATCCGGTTGCACGTGTCCCACCCGTACTGCCGGTAAAACCGATAACTGAACGGCCACAGTACGGAAAACCGGATGTCACGGTCGCGATACTCCGCGAGCGAGTCGGCGAGCAACTGCCGGACGTACCCCCGTCGGCGGTGCTCGGGTGGCGTCGCGACGGACGCGAGCCCGGCCGTTCGGTGGTTTTCGTCGCGAACGCGTGACTCGAGCCAGTAGTGCCGACAGACACACCGGGGCTCCGCGTCGTCGGCCGCACCGGCTTCGTACACGCCGCGACGGGACCCGAGCGTCGCGCGGGGCGTTTCGTGCTCGTCGGGGTCGTACGCCGGCACCCCCTCCTCGGGCCTGAACGCGTAGCTGCGGTACTCGTGAAAGACGTCCCGCTCGTCCGGAATGGGACGATAGTCGACCATGTACACGAGAGTGCGGGCGATCGGGAAAACTGTTCGTGATCGTCACACTATCGGAGCCACTGAGCCGATTACCATGCTGACCGCAGCGCCGTCATGTGGTCAGGTGTGCAGTGGTCTTCAGTAACACCGATAGTGCGTGGCCGGCGTTCCCGGTGGACCGACGGTCGGGAGACGTGGTCGCGAGCAGCGACGCCGGTCACTCCCGTTTCAGGTGTGTTCTTCGACGAACGCCTCGATCCGGTCGAGCGCCCGTCGGAGGTCCTCGAGGCCGGTCGCGTAGGAGATCCGCAGGTGACCCGCGCCGCCCTCGCCGAAGACGTCGCCGGGGACGACGGCCACGCCCTGTTCGCGCAGGACTGCCTCGGCGAACTCCTCGGCAGTGAAGCCCTCGGGGACCTCGGGGAAGCAGTAGAACGCGCCCTTGGCCTCGAAGACGTCCATCCCGATCTCGCGGAACCGCGAGAGGACGAACTGCCGGCGGCGGTCGTACTGGGCGACCATCTCCCGGACGTCGTCATCGCAGGAATCCAACGCCTCGAGCGCGGCATGCTGGGCCGTCGTCGGGGCCGAGAGCATCGTATACTGGTGGATCTTGTTCATCGCACCGATGGCATCGGCGGGACCCAGGGCGTAGCCCAGCCGGAGGCCGGTCATCGCGTGGGCCTTCGAGAAGCCGTTGAAGACGATGGTCCGTTCGCGCATCCCCGGCAGCGTCGCGATCGAGGTGTGCTCGCCGTCGTAGGTCAACTCGGCGTAGATCTCGTCGGACAGGACCGTCAGGTCGTGCTCCCGGGCGAACGCCGCGACCGGCTCGAGGTCCTCGGCGGGCATGATCGCGCCCGTCGGGTTGTTGGGATAACAGAGGACGAGCACGTCCGCGTCGGCCGCGCCGGCCGCCTCGAGTGCCTCGGCGGTGAGTCGGAACTCGTCTTCCTCCTTGGTCGGCACCGGCAACACGTCGCCGCCGGCGAAGATCACGCCGGGTTCGTAGGAGATGTAGGCCGGTTGGGCGATCGCGACCGTGTCGCCGGGGTCGACGAAGGCCCGGAAGGCCAGGTCGACCGCCTCGCTCGCACCCGCCGTAACGATGATCTCCTCGTCGGCACCGTACCCCAGATCGAACCGATCGGCGACGTAGTCGGCGATCGCCTCGCGGAGCGCTCGCTTCCCGCGGTTGGCCGTGTAGGAGGTTTTCCCCTGTTCTAAGGACGTGATCGCGGCGTCGCGGGCCGCCCACGGCGTCGCGAAGTCGGGTTCGCCGACGCCAAGCGAGATGACGTCGTCGCGTTCCTCGGCGATCTCGAAGAAGCGCCGAATGCCCGAGGGCGGCACCGTCTGCACGCGGTCTGACAGTTCGAACGTCATGGTCAGGGTGAGAACGAGAGGCGATCGTCCCCCTCGCCGTCGCCGAGTTCGATCCCGTTCTCCTTGTAGGAGGCCATCACGTAGTGGGTGACCGTCTGGGTGATCTCGGGGACGGGCGCGACCTTCTCGCTGATGAACTGCGAGACCTCGCGGATGGAATCGCCCTCGACCTCCATGTCGAAGTCGTAGTCGCCGCTGATCAGCCGCAGGGCTTTGACCTCCGGGAACCGCGCGAGGCGCTCCGCGATGTCGTCGTAGCTCGTCTCGCGGTCGAGCGTGACGTTCAACTCGACCTCGGCGCGGACGCGCTCGTCTTCCAGTTTGTCCCAGTCGACGACCGCCTGGTAGCCCCGGACGACGTCCGCCGCCTCGAGTTCCTCGATGGTCGCCTCGACCTCGCGTTCCTCGAGGTCGGTCATTCGCGCGATATCCGCCGTGGAGTAGCGCGCGTTCTCACGAAGCAACTCGAGCACCTCGCGTTCGCTCATACGGCGTGAAAGCGCGAGCGTGTGTAAAGGTTTAACGTTGTCCGGCCGGCGGCCCGCGGGGACGGTCGTCGAGGACGGGACCCACGACGAGGTGCTCGCAATGGATGGTCCGTACGCGGCGCTGTGGGGTGTCAAGCCGGTGAAACCGGTGCGATGCCCAGTCCCCTCGAGACACCGCGCGGTTCCGTCGACCGTAATTTTAGGCACGCCTAATAATCGGAGCGTTTATCATATTTTAGGCCGGCCTAAAATCATGGGGATGGATGAGACAACACACGATGTCCCGACACGCAGAGACACGCTAAAATACGGCGCAACGCTCGCGACCGGCGTTTCCCTCGCCGGCTGTTCAGAGTTGGCCGACCAGAGCAAGCAGGGCGAGACAAGTGGGAGCGACTCGTACTCGGTGTCGATGGAACCGATGGGAAGCGTCACCTTCGAGACGGTACCCGAACGCTGGGTCGCGTACGACGGCGGATACGCGGATATGGCCGTCGCACTGGGGCAAGCTGATGGATTAGCGGGGCTCGGCGGAGCGAATCGGTACTACACCGACGTGTACGACGAACTTCCCGGAGTCACAGTCGATCGAGACGTCCTCGAGTCCTATCCGGAGGTCCGGACCAAAGAGGAGTTCTACGAACTCGACAGCGACGTGCACCTGTACGACCCACAGATGCTCATCAACTGGTTCGGGTGGGACGATGCGGATATCGACGAAATCACGTCGATGGTCGCGCCGTTCGTCGGCAACCTGATCTTCCGTCGATCGGACGAATGGCACGACTACCGCTACTACACGTTGTACGAGGCCTTCGAGAAAGTAGCGGCAGTGTTCCAACAGCGTGATCGCTACGAGGCGTTTCGCGAACTCCACACCGCGTTCATCGCGTCGGTGCAGGAGCGGCTCCCACCGGCCGACGACCGCCCGTCCGTCTTCCTCACGTTCGAGGGTTCCGAAGAGCCGGAGACGTTCTCACCGTACCGGCTCGACGACGAGGGGACGAGCAAGAAACAGTGGCGGGACCTCGGTATCCACGACGCGCTGGCGGGGACCGGAACCGAGAATCTCAGCACCACGAACCGGGGAAAACTCGATTACGAGAACCTGCTCGAAATCGATCCTGCTGTGATCCTCATCCGCGGCCACGAGCGGAAGTCCGCGACGGAATTCCGTGACACGGTTCTCGACTATATGCAGCGCCATCCCGTCGGGAGTGAACTCACTGCCGTACAGAACGGGCGCGTGTATCGCGGCGGTTACCTCAATCAGGGCCCGATTCACAACCTCTTCCTGACGGAACGAGCAGCGAAGCAACTGTTCCCAGAAGAGTTCGGCGATGTGACCGGCGACGAACACCTCTTCGATCGACAGGAAGTCGCGGACATCATCAACGGAGCGATCTGACCGAACGCACCCACGACCGACGGCAGTCCCGCAAGCGAGATCGGTTCTCGGAACGCGATACGAGGGCGCTCCGTCGCAGGCCCACACTCGAGCGGCCGCTCACCTGACTCGCGTCACGATACCGACGATCCCTCGGCTGCGCGATGGAACCCGGCGAGACGGCGCTGTCCCGGCTGTATCAGCGATAATTCTTGAACAGCAACGCCCGCACGTCGTCTTTGGTCTGGACCTGTTCCGACGAGCCGTCGGGGAGGTCGACCGTATACCGGTAGTCCGCCGAGTCCGATTCCCTCCACTTGTCGTCGTGGGTCTCGAGCAGGCTCATCATCTCGTCTAACATGTCGTCGTCGTCGGCCGAGCCGTCGCCGTCGTCGGCCGAACCATCGCCATCGCTTGCGTCCTCATCGTCGCCGTCGTCGGCGTCCGTGTCGGCGTCGCCGTCGTCCGATTCAGTTCCGGTCTCGTCCGCGTCGTCGGTCGGACTCGTCTCGCTCGAGCCGTCGGCGTCTCCCGTGTCGTCGGCCGGCGGGTCGGCGGCGTCGCCTTCGACGTAGGAGACTTCCTCGAGTTCGGTCGGATCGTCCCTGCCGTCGATGGCGGCACCGACGGATGCCGAAACGTCGTCGGTCGCCGAGGAGTCGAACTCGTCGGCGTCGATCTCGATCTCCTCGTCGAGGTTGTCGACCAGGAACTGGACGGCGTCCTGTTCGCGGACGAACCCGTACTTGCCGACGACCGATTCGGAAATTTCCTCGCGGAGGTGCTGGATGAACGCATACTGTTCGTCGGTGACCTCGAGCGTCTTCATACCCAGTCGATGCGGCCGGGGGTACAAATATGTAAGTCGTCACGGGGAACGCGAGGATCGACTCGCGACATCTGTCGCCGGAATTAAGTGAATCCGTCGGCCAGTTGCGAACACTCATGGACGAGGTACTCGAACTCGCCGATGTCGTCGCCGATTCGGAGCTCGAGGGGCTGTTCGTCTGGCTGCTCCGGCTGGTGGGCCTGCTGGCCATCCTGGGCGGACTCGCCCTCTGGCTGTTGACAGACATCAGCCTGGTCGTCCCGCTCGCCCTGCTCGTCGGCGGGGTCGCCCTGCTGGTCGTTCCGGGAGTACTTCTGGCAGTCGCGGAGCTGTTCGGATAGGGCGCGATGCCAGCGGCCGCGCGCCTTGAACTGCCCATGGAACCCGACTGCCCCGAACGTGACGATTAAGGCTGAACGACCCGAACGGTCGGCCATGGTTCTCAAAGAGTCCGACTCGGAACTCGAGGCCGGCGACCCCGCTCCCGCGTTCGAACTCGAGGGCGTCGACGGCGAGACGTACTCGCTCGAGAGCTTCGCCGACGACGAGGCGCTGTTGGTCGTGTTCACGTGCAATCACTGTCCGTACGCGCAGGCGAAGTTCGACCTGCTAAACGAACTGGCCGCCGAGTACGACGACGTCTCGGTCGTCGGGATCAACCCCAACGATGCCGAGGAGTACCCCGACGATTCCGTCGAGCAGATGCGGGCGTTCGTCGACGACGGCCGGGTCGACTACGACGCCTATCTCCGTGACGAGAGCCAGGCGGTCGCTCGCGCCTACGGCGCGGTCTGTACGCCGGATCCGTTCCTGTTCGCGCGCGAGGACGGTGCGTTCCGACTGGTCTACCACGGTCGGCTCGACGACGCCCCCAACCCCGACGACGAGCCGAGCCGGTACCACATCCGCGAGGCGATCGACGCCGTCCTCGCCGACGACCCGGTCGACCTCGAGTGGCAGCCCTCCCGGGGTTGTTCGATCAAGTGGACGGACGACTGACGTGGCCGTCCGCGGTTGTTTTTCGAGCCCTTCGACGGTGTTTCGACCCTTCGGTTCAGGCCGGGAACGCCGGTGGCCGCAGACTTTAGTCGCGGGCGAGCGTGACTTTCGGCCGTATGAGTCAGACACCGCGCGGCAACGCGCTCCGCGAGACGCTCGAGTCCGGCGAGGTCGCCCTCGGCGTCCTCGAGAACACGTATAGCCCGACGGTCGTCGAACTCTACGCGGCGCTGGGCGTCGATTTCGTCTGGATCGACCTCGAGCACGGCGGCCCGAGTCCGCGGGACGCGGGCCGGCTGGAGGAACTGCTGCGCGCAGTTGACGGCACCGAGACGGAGCTGTTAGTTCGGCTCCCCGATACCGACCCGTCGCTGGTACGGAAAGCCCTCGATGCCGGCGTTCGAAACGTCTTCCTCCCGCGAGTCGGCAGCGCCGAGGAACTCAGAGCGGCGGTTCGGGCCGGTCGGTTCGAGTACGACGGCGAACCCGGCCGCCGGGGCATGGCGAACCCGCGTGCCGGCCGCTGGGGACTGACCGACGACTACGTGACCAGCGAGGACGAGTCCGTTGTCGTCGGCGTCACGATCGAGACCCAGTCCGCTCTCGACGACCTCGACGATATCCTCGCGGTCCCCGAACTCGGCTTCGTCTTCATCGGCCCGCTCGATCTCTCGGTCTCGCTGGGCCATCCAGGCGAGTTCGATCACCCGGAGGTCGAGGAAGCCGTCGAGACGATCCGGTCGGCCGCCATCGAGGCGGACGTCCCGGTGGGCGGACTCGGCTTCGGCATGGACGACGTCAACGAAAAGACCGCGAACGGCTACCAACTCCTGAATATCGGGACGACGACGGGCGCGTTACAGTCCTCGGTCACCGGATGGCTGGACGGCTTCGACGGAACGTAACTCGAGTTCCGCTTTTTCGACCGGTTCGAACCCGGAATCGAGTCGATCGCGTTACCGCTGTGCGGCGCGCCGGTACTGGGCCGGCCACGCGTTCGCTGCCGCGTCCGGGTCACGCTCGAGGTCGTCGGCTGCGCGGAGGCCGAAGTACGGATCGCGCAGGAACTCCCGGCCCACGAGTACGAGGTCGGCGCGGCCGTTACGGACCAGTGCGTCCGCCTGTTCCGGTTCGGTGACACCGCCGACCGCGCCGACGGCGACGTCTGCTTCCTCACGGACCTGCTCTGCCAGCGGCACCTGGAAGTTCGGGCCGCCCGAAATCGACTGTTTGGGGTGGAGCCCGCCCGAACTCACGTCGACCAGATCGACGCCGAGATCGGCGAAGTCGTTCGCCAGTCGGACCGACTGCTCGATGTCCCACGATTCGCGGTCGTCGAGCCAGTCCGTACCGGAGATGCGGACGAAGACCGGCTTGTCGTCGGGCCAGACCTCGCGGACGGCCGCGACGACCTCTCGGACCAGCCGGGTCCGATTCTCGAAGCTGCCGCCGTAGTCGTCCTCGCGGGTGTTCGTAACCGGCGAGAGGAACTCGTGGAGCAGGTAGCCGTGGGCCGCGTGGATCTCCGCGATCTCGAAGCCGGCCTCGAGCGACCGTTCGGCCGCCGCGCGATAGGCCTCGATGACGCCCTCGATATCGTCCTGGTCGGCCTTCCGCATCGCCGGCCGGTCGCCGTCGAACGGCGGGTAAGCGTCGGGGGACGGCGAGAGGACTTCCCAACCGGACGCACCGTGGGGGTCGGTCCCGTCGGGCTGGATCGGGACGTGGCCCTCCCAGGGCCGTTCCTTGCTGGCCTTGTGACCCGCGTGGGCGAGTTGGATTCCGGGCAGCCCGCCCTGGTCGCGGATGAACTCGGTGATCGGCTCGAGCGCGGCCGCGTGTTCGTCGCTCCAGATCCCCAGGTCGTAGGGCGTGATGCGGCCGGCCGGCTCGACGGCCGTGGCCTCGGTCATGACGATGCCGGCACCGCCGACGGCCCGGCTTCCGAGGTGGACGCGGTGCCACTCGGTCGCGAGCCCGTCGCGCTCACACGAATACTGACACATCGGCGAGACGGCGATCCGGTTTTCCGCCTCACGGTCGCGCAATGATAACGGAGCGAGTACGTCTGTCATCGGCAAAACGTTACCACGCCGCCGAAAAAACAGCCGTGGAGGGAGCGGGGCTTGCCGGATCGTCAGTACAACGTGTCTCGTCCGGCGGAGCGATCCGCACTCATTTATTCGGCTCGCACCCAGCATCGATATGGCCACGGCCACAGCACTCTCGGAGCGATTCGACGCCGACCGCCCCGTTATCGGCATGGTTCACCTCCCGCCGCTCCCCGGCGCACCGGCTTTCGACGGCGACCGCCGGGCCGTCCGAACCCGCGCACTCGAGGATGCCACCCGGCTCGAGGCGGGCGGCGTCGACGGCATCGTCCTCGAGAACTTCGGCGACGCGCCGTTCCATCCCGATGACGTTCCGAAACACGTCGTCGCGGAGATGACGGCCGTCGCGACGGCACTGACCGACGCCGTCGACGTGCCGGTCGGGATCAACGTGCTCCGCAACGACGCCCGCGCCGCGCTGTCGATCGCGGCGGCCGCCGACGCCGCGTTCGTCCGGGTCAACGTCCACGTGGGCACCGCGGCGACCGATCAAGGTCTCGTCGAGGGCCGGGCCCACGAGACGCTCCGGCTTCGCGATCGGATCGGGGCCGACGTGGCCATCCTCGCGGACGTCCACGTCAAGCACGCGACGCCGATGGGACAGCGAGATATCGAGCGGACGGCCCTCGAGACGGTCGAGCGCGGCGCGGCCGACGGCGTCATCGTTTCCGGAGCTGGAACCGGCGTCGAAACCTCGCTCGCGGACGTCGAACGCGTCGCCGACGCGCTCGCGGAGCGGGACCACGATCGGGTTCCGGTGTTCGTCGGGAGCGGCGTGACGAGCGAGACGGTCACCGAGTGCTTCGACGCGGATGCAGACGGCGTCATCGTCGGCACCGCACTCAAACGTGGTGGCGAGACGACTGCTCCGGTCTCACGGGAGCGCGTCGAAGCGCTCGTCGCGGCTGCTCGCGATGCCACCACCAGCGACGACTGACGGTGAGGACGGCGAACGGATCAGAGGCCGAGCATCAGCGGCCCGATCAGTACGCCCATCAGGTGGACGCGGCGACACCGCACCCGAACCGGCACCAGGCCGATCGCGGTCGCGACGGCGAAGATCCCGATACCGACCGGGCCGGTAAACAGATACGACAGGGCGAGCAGGACGGCGAGGACGGCGACCGATACCTTCCAGTAGGTCAGCCGGCCGATCACCTCGAGATAGGCGTCGCCGACGACGATCACGACCGCGAACCCGATCAGCCCCGCGAGGACGACGCCGGCGAGCAGGATCGGTACCTCGAGCGGCGCGGCCGTCCGTTCGAACGCGACGATCACGCCGGTTCGGGGCTGACCGATCGCGACCAGTGCGAAGAGCGCGAATATCGTATTCGACGTGTCGACGCCGCTGGTCGCGACGATGTAGCCGCGGTCGCTGGCTCCGTTCGGGACGAGCGCCAGCACCCCGACGGCGGCGATCGCCGCCGTGATTCCGGGCAGGTAGCCGACCACGGCACCCGCAAGCGCGCCGGCGACGGCGGTGACGCCGACGAACGGTCGCGAGGCCCGTACGCCGTCGCTCTCCTGTCGCGGGATCCCGCTGCCCCGGATCGCGTCGATCAACACCGGCGCGCCGAAGAGGCCGGCGAAAAGGGGCGCGAGCGTGCCACCCGCCTCGAGCGGGGCGTCCGTGGCGAGATCCAGCGTGAGCGCGCCGAGGCCGGTCGCGAGCGCGAACGAGAGCAGCCCACCGACCCGGCCGCGCCACGTCGGTTCCGAGGCGACCAGCGCGACCGCGACGAACGCAAGAACGAGCGACAGGTGGGCCCGGAGCGTCGGATAGACGGCCGTCACGGCCCAGGTGACGGGAACGGCCAGCGGAACCGCCGCGATCACGGCGAGGATGCTGCCGAGCGCGGAGAGCCGAACGGCCTCGTAGCCCCGCCCCTCGAGAACCATCCGATGGCCCGGCAGTGCGGTCACGGCCATCTCTGCATCGGGAACGCCGAGGGCCATCGCCGGGACGGCGTTACAGAAGGTGTGGACGACGCCGGCCGCGAGCATCGCACAGCCGACGAACAGCGGCGGCGCGGGGACCGACGGCGCGGCCCCGGCCAGCAAGAACGCGAAGTTGTTGGCGTGTACGCCGGGAACGAGCCCGCTACAACACCCCAGCAGCGAGCCGGCGACCACCCACGCGAGTAGTTGGAGCGTCAGCATCGGCTCGGCGACGACCTCGACTGGGGTGGGCATCGCCGACTGTGGCCGCGCCTTCCGTTATAATGTCTCGGCTCGGCGGAGCGATCGAGTCCTGATCCGCCGCGTCCCCGCGGGCGGCGTTGCCACTCGTCGCCGAGCATCGATAAAAATCGGGATTGGAAACTCGTCGAAACCGGATCGACGGGACGCGTTATCCGAAGAGTTCGCCGAGACCCTCGCCGTCGGCCTCGTCGTCATCGTCGTCGTCGTCCGTCGTGTCCGGCACGTCGCTGGTCTCCTCGGCCTCTTCTTCCTCGTCGGCGTCGTCGGCAGCGGCCTCGCCACCTGCGGCACCGCCTGCGGCGGCCCCGCCGGCGGGGACGGCAGCGGCCTCGGAGACTGCCTCGTCGATGTCGACGTCCTCGAGCGCGGCGACGAGCGCCTTGACTCGGGACTCCTCGACGTCGACGCCGGCAGCGTCGAGCACGTTCGTCAGGTTGTCTTCGTTGATCTCTTCGTCCGATTCGTTCAGGATGAGTGCAGCGTATACGTATTCCATTGTTGGATCCTCCGTTGATTAGCCGAACATCTCGCCGAGACCGGCCGCGCCGTCGCCGTCGTCTTCGTCGTCATCGTCGGTCTCGGCGTCTTCGGTCTCGGCCTCGTCGTCAGTCTGGTCGTCTGCCGATTCGTCCTCGTCGTCGGCCGCCGCCGGTTCGGCGGGAGCCGCGACGTCCTGAAGCTCGTCAGGAAGCGCCTCCTCGTCGTCGATCTGGCCGGCGAGCGCACGCAACTGTGCATCGGCCTTGCTGACGAGGTCGGGCATCAGGTCTTCGTCCTCGATGGCGGCCTGCAGGCCGAGGCTCTTGGCCTCGCCCGTCGCCTTGGCGATGAGCGTCGGGGCCGTCGTCGCGGTCGGGAAACTCGCGTTGATCGAGAGGTTCCGAGCGCGGGCGGCGGCCGTCGACACGTCGCTCCGGTAGGCCTCGACGTCGATGTCGAGGTCCTCCGGATCGAAGAGCACGCCCTCGGCGATGACGGCGCGCAGATCGAGCCCGACCTCCTTTGGCTCGATTCCGAGTTCATTGAGGACGTTTGCCAGATCGGCGGAGACTTCCTCGCCGGCCTCGAGGACCGTCGAGTCCTCCATGACCTGGATCGATCCGTCTTCGATGCGCGCGTTCGCGCCGATACCCTGAAGTTCGCCGACGAACGGCCCCGGGTCGACACCGGTGTCCCCTTCGGGGATCACGATGTCGTTCGGGGCGACTTCGCCTTCGTTGATCGGCGCGGGCGTCTTCGACGCCTCGAGTTCCTTGTACAGCGAGAACGGGTTCTCGTCCGTCGCGATGATGCCGACCTGACCACCGATGTGCTCGACGAGGTCGCCGAATCCGGCGTCCTCGAGGGCACGCGTCTGCAGGGTGTTGCGGCTGACGCGCAACACGGCAGTACCGTGCAGGTCGCGACGCATGTCCTGGAGCTGCTTCGAGGGAATGCCGGCGATACCGACGACGCCGACGCTCTCGTACTCGTCGATGATTCGTGCGAGTTCGTCGACTTCCTCTTTCTTCCACTGGGGAAGGTTCTCGGTTTTGCGTTCAGCCTGTGCGCTCATTCTAGGCCACCTCCACGGACGGCCCCATCGTCGTCTTCACGTAGACGGCGTCGATATTCTGGGGCCCCTTCTCGAGGTCGGCGTGCAGGCGACGCAGGATGACGTCGATGTTGTCGCCGATGTCCTCGGCGTCCATGTCTTCGGCACCGACGAGCGTGTGGAACGTTCGTCGGTCGCCGGAGCGAAGCTGCACGGTGTTTTTGAGCCGGTTGACGGTTTCGACGACGTCGTCGTCGGGCGAGAGCGGGTCCGGCATCTTCCCTCGGGGACCGAGAATGGTACCCAGGTGCCGGGCGATGTCTTGCATCATCGCCTCTTCGGCGATGAAGAAGTCCGTCTCGTTGGCCATGTCTTTGGCCTCGTCGTCGTCCAGATCGGCCACGTCGTCCACCGAAAGCACCTCGTCCGCGGCCTCCTCGGCGCGGACTGCGGTCTCTCCTTCGGCGATGACGACGATCCGAGTCTCCTGGCCGGTTCCGGCCGGCAGGACGATCGACTCGTCAACGCGGTTCGACGGTTCGTTCAGGTCTAGGTCGCGCAGATTGATCGCGAGGTCTACCGTTTCGGTAAAGTTCCGATCGGGCGAATCCTCGAGTGCGCGCGCTACTGCTGTTTCAATATCCGAATCTGCCATCGTTCACCTCCGTAGTACGCAGGACTGCTCCTACGGGTCAGTGAAACAGGCGATGCCTGTCTCCCTTGAACCGAGGGCCAACCCGAACTTAAACCCGTCGAACTACCAGTACGCTCGGCTCGCGGTGGGGTCCGTCCGTCGTCTCCGCGGGGACCGTCTCGGCGAGACGGACAGCCACGCGGCCGCGTTCTTCCCACCTCGTTTCATCACAGTAACGTATTATTCACGCTCACAACAACCGAAAACTCTATTATACGTGCCAATGTATAATGCATCTATGTGGCCAGTAGACTTATATACTATCATCGGTCGGGCGGGGATCAGTTCGGTCGCCGTGCTGGCACCGGCCGGCGGTGAACTCGAGGCGTATCGTTCGCTCGAGCCCCTCGTTCGGATGGGCGTTCAGTTCGCCGCGACCGCCCTCGTGGCGATGGTCGTCTTCGGATTGGCACAGAACAGCAGCAGACGGGCAGTGTCGAAATCACGCCAGAGCCCCATCATCTCGCTTTGCGTCGGGATCCCGGGGTTCCTCGTCGTGGGCGGACTCGCGAGTACGGGATACCTGATCGTCGATACGGACATCGGGACGTTCTTCGGGATTCCGATGGTGATCCTCGGCGCGGTCGTCCTCCCGGCGGCGATGGCGATCGGCTGCGTCGCGATCGGCCGAACCGTCGCCGCGCGGCTCGGTGACGACCGGCTCGCGACCGGGCTGCTCGTCGGGGCGCTCGCGAGCGGGGCTGCCGGACTGTCGCTTCCGGCCACCGTCGCTCTCGTCGGGCTGGCCGGGACGCTCGGAACCGGTGCGTTCATTCGGGTTCTATTCGGAGCGTCCGGGACGACCCGTCCCGACGATCGGACCGTCCCGCCCGCGAACAAGATCTAGGTAGCCGTCCCAACTGCGTCCCTGCTCCGGATCGTCGGCTCGACGGCCGTTTCGTTTGTCCTCCATCCGCCGGCATCGAGCGCGAACGTCAATACTACCGACCGATACTGTCGGTGACGGCAGTTTCGAGGGGACACGGAAACCGGCCGGCCGTCACGGTGTGCCAAACGGTGTCGTCAGCGCTACCGGCCGTCCACGAGAACGGAGAAGTACTCGCTGCGCCGCCTTCAGGCGCTCGCTTCGCCGGCGAGCACGTCGTCGTACTCGCCGTCGTCGACTCGCTGCTTGAACTCTCGAGCGTCGTTGCCCTCGATGGTGACGCCCATCGAGGCGCAGGTTCCGACGACTTCTTTCGCGGCGTTGATCGTGTCGTAAGCGAGCAGGTCGGGGTGTTTCTGCTCGGCGATCTTCTTGACCTGATCGACGGAAAGGTCCGCGACGAAGTCCTTCTGGGGCTCGCCGCTCCCGGTCTCGAAACCGGCTTCGTCTTTGATCAGTGCCGCCGTCGGCGGGACACCGACGTCGATCTCGAAGGAGCCGTCCTCCTCGTAGTCGACGGTGACGGGGACTTCGGTCCCGTCGAACGCTTCGGTCTGGTCGTTGATCTCCTGTACGACGGCCTGCACGTCGACGGGCGTCGGTCCGAGCTCGGGACCGAGTGGTGGGCCAGGGTTGGCCTGGCCACCCGGAACGAGCACTTCGATGGTTCCAGCCATACCCGTGATAACCCGTGCGCGAGTTTTAAGGGTTGCTAATTCGGGCAGTCATCGTCTGTGACCGTCTGCCGTACGCAGGCCGAACGGGTGCCGTCCCGTCAGTCGACGCGTTCCGTTCGCCACGCCGCAAACGACTCGAGAACGTCGCTCTCGTCGAAGCGCTCGATACAGGGGACGTCGTAGGGGTGGCTGTCGCGAACGCGGTCGACGAGGGCGTCGTAGGCGTCGTCGGTGGTCTTCGCGAGCAACACGACTTCGTCGTCGCGGTGGAGTTCGCCCTCCCAGCGGTAGGTCGATGTCGTCGACAGCCGGTTGACACAGGCCGCGAGTCGCTCTTCGACCAGCGTTTCGGCGAGTTCGTCGGCCGCTTCGGGCGGTGCCGTGATGTAGACGGTCGGCATGGAAAGCGCTACGAACCAGTCGGTGAAAAACGTCCATATCGTCGCCCGCGGCGCATCGGCTAACTGTCGGTCGCGTCGACAGGCGTGAAGGTGCCGGTGATGTCCCACTCGTGGATGCAGTGTGGGTTGCCGACCTGTTTCTCGCCGCCGTCGCGGGCGATCTGCCAGGCCTCGAGGCGTTCGTCCCACTGTTCACCTCGACCACACGATTCACAGATTCTCGCGGTCGGTTTCCGCACTTGGGTACTCATTACCGAACCGTGAGAACTCGACACATATAACGCTGTGCGTGTGCGGCAAGTACTGCCACCCTCCGGGGATCGCAACGGGTCTGAAAACCGGGAGTATCGTTCGTGCACCGGGACGTGCGGGACGCGATCGATCAGTAGACGGCGTCCCTGATCTCCTCGCGGAGTTCGTCGAACTGCGCCAAGTACTCGCGACGGTCGGTTCGCAGGTCCGCCAGCGCCGCCTCGTAGTCGTCGACGTGGTCGGGGACGTAGTAGTCGTCGACATCGAGTCCCGGGACGGATTCGGGGATCGTCAGCCCCATCCGCTCGTCGTGGGTCCACTCGATAGTGCCGCGGGCGGCCTCCGTGAGGATCGTCACGGACTCGGTGACGCCGATATCCGCCGATCGATCGCCGAGATAGCCCGTGTTGATGACGTAACAGTCGACATCGAGGATGTCGATCAGTTCGTGGAAGATGTTCCCCTCCTCTCCCTCGGAGCCGATGATGAACGGGTTGGTCCCGACGACGCGGATCGACTCACCCGCCCGGGACGGATCGCCCGCACTGGTTTGGATCGACTCGCCGAGCATGAAGGCGACGGCAGCCTGCTCCTCGTCGAGTTTGGCGACCGGGGGCATCAGGGGGTTGCGGGTGATGAAGAAGACCTGGTCCATGCGACCGAGGTCGATCT
>NZ_JNCS01000008.1 GCF_000731985.1 Natrinema altunense | reverse complement strand
TCACGCCCGCCGCCTCGAGTCGGTCGCGAGCCGCCTCGACGTCGCACTCGATGACCGGCATTCGTCTCCGTGATCGGCCAGTCCCGGATAAAGTCGTTCCGGTTTCGGATCGTAAACTTCGGCTTTCAACCCGTCTACTGGTCGTTTTCGACGGATGAGCTGTAGTGTCCGAAATACCTTACCCAACATTTATATATCGTGGTGATACTACTATAAAAGTGCGATGACACGGTCCACCCGCCAGCGGGAGCGAACGCGCGAGACGGACGAGACCGAGGATCAGGAGGGGGTACGTGCCTGCCCCGAGTGTGAATCGGATAATCTCGTTAAGGACTCCGACCGGGGTGAGCTCATCTGTGAAGATTGTGGGCTCGTCGTGGAGGAAGAACAGATCGATCCTGGCCCGGAGTGGCGGGCGTTCAACCACCAGGAACGACAGGAGAAGTCCCGCGTCGGCGCGCCGACGACCCAGACGATGCACGACAAGGGACTGACGACGACCATCGACTGGAAGGACAAGGACGCCTACGGCCGCTCGATTTCGTCGAAGAAGCGCAGTCAGATGCACCGGCTCCGCAAGTGGCAGGAACGCATTCGAACGAAAGACGCCGGCGAGCGCAATCTCCAGTTCGCACTCAGCGAAATCGATCGGATGGCCTCCGCGCTCGGTGTGCCGCGATCCGTCCGCGAGGTCGCGTCGGTCATCTACCGGCGCGCGCTCAAGGAAGACCTCATCCGCGGGCGCTCGATCGAGGGCGTCGCGACCTCCGCGCTGTACGCCGCCTGTCGCAAGGAAGGGATCCCGCGAAGTCTCGAGGAAATCTCGGAAGTCTCCCGCGTCGAACGCAAAGAGATCGGTCGCACGTATCGATACATCTCGCAGGAACTCGGCCTCGAGATGCGACCCGTCGACCCGAAGAAGTACGTCCCGCGCTTCTGTTCTGAACTCGAACTGTCCGAGGAAGTCCAGACCAAGGCCAACGAGATCATCGAGAAGACGGCCGAGGAAGGGTTGCTGTCGGGCAAGTCGCCGACCGGATACGCCGCCGCCGCGATCTACGCCGCGTCACTGCTTTGCAACGAGAAGAAGACCCAACGCGAGGTCGCCGACGTCGCACAGGTGACCGAGGTGACGATCCGGAACCGGTATCAAGAGCAGATCGAAGCGATGGGCATTCACGGTTAGGGCCTCGCCGCTTCGGAGCGGTCATTTTTCCTGCGAGTGTCGGCCGTCCAGCCGCCACGCGAGGCGTTCTCGCTCGAGTGACGAGACCGGCGTCTCACTCGAGTCGGCCCGCTGCTGGCCGGGAATACAGCTGTGAGAGGAGCGTTCGGTCGATCCGGTCGGCGTCGATAGGAGTCACCGAACGGGACTGTACACCTGATCGCACGGCCATCGCGGGACTCAGTGTGTGATCCGTTTCAACGGTATACGGGTCGACTACTCGTCTTTCCCGACGCTGATGACCTGCAACAGCGAGTAGACCGGGACGCCGTCGAGTTCCTCGAGTCCCTGTTTATCGGCGAGGACGACACAAGCCAGCGGTTTGCCGCCTTCGGCGCGGATCGCCTCGATGGTCTCGCGCATGGTGGTGCCGCTGGTGATGGTGTCGTCGACGATGTAACACTCGCGGTCGCGGATGCCGGCGAAGTTCCGGCTGAACGTCCCGCCGAGTTCGTCGATGTCGCCTTCCTCCCACTGGTGTTTGGCGGGGGTGTAGGTCCCGAGGTCGGTCTCGAGTTCACGGGCGACGAGGGTGGCGATGGGGCCGCCGGCTTTCTCGATGCCGATCGTCAGGTCGATGTCCTCGCCGTGTTTGGCGAGCATGTCGGCCATCGCCGAGGCGATGGCGTTCATTCGCTTGCTGTCCCGGCCGATCGCGGACCAGTCGACGTGGATGTCCTGTGGCCCGGTGCCACCGCTTGCCGGCGGGCCGGACGGCTGCTCGGTCGACTGGGCGGGCGTGCTGCTGCGCTCGACGAGCCAGCTCGCGGTCTCCCGGGAGACGTTCAGCTCGTCCGCGATTTCACCCTTCGAGAGGCCGCGGGCCGCCAGCTCGGCCGCACTCTCGATGAGGTCGTCAACGTTTTTCATATGTCTTCGAATTCGACCGCCGTTTTTATAGTCGTATCGTCATCCGGTCTCACCGTCGAGCCGCCGCCGGCCGCCGCGACGGGGGCGATCGCCTCCGGAAACGCTCGCTCGAGGTCCGTGAGGTCGTAGACGCCGGAGACGATCTCCGCGAGCACCCAGTCGGGAAGCGCGGAGAGGGTATCGACGGCCGCCTCGAAGTGTCCCCGATTCGAGTTGACGCTGCCGACGAGCGCCTTGTTCGAGAGCACGAGTTCGCGATGGAGGTGCCCGCCGTCGACCTCGAACGTCCGGTCACCGGGGACGCCCAGCAGGGCGGCGACGCCGTTGGGAGCCAGCGCCTCGATCGCTTCGAACGCGTGTTTCGCGTGGCCGGTCGCCTCGTAGACGAGATCCATCGGTTCGTAGGCGGCGGGGATCTCGGAGACCGGTGTCTCCCGGGAGTCGATGTACGTCGCGCCAAGTCGGTCGACGATATCGATCGTCGGGTGCGGCCGATCCTTCCGGCCGAGACAGTACACGCGGTCGTACTCGAGTGTCTCCGTGAGCATCGCGGTAGTCAACAGTCCCAGCGAACCGGTCCCGAGAACGAGCGCGGATGCGGGCTGCCAGTCGAACGCCGAGCGGGTCGCGCGGGCGTGTTCGATCGCCTTTTCGGTGATGCTGATCGGTTCGACGAGAAAGCCCATCGGAGCCAGGTCGGCCGGGATCGGAACGAGGCAGTCGGCCGGACTCGTCACGAACTCGGCCATGAACCCGTGGGCCCCGACGATCCCGCGTTCGACGTACTCGCCGTCCGGTGCCATATCGGGCTCACCGCGCTCGAAGTACGCGTTCGTCTCGACACCCGGCGGCGGTCGTCGAACCGTCGGCACGACGTACTGGCCCTCCTCGAGCGCCGTTCCGTTCGCGTCCGCGACGATGCCGACGGCCTCGTGGCCGAGAATCAGGCGGTCGTCGCCGTCGGGGACGCCGCCGTGGGTGCCGTCGATGACTTCGTAGTCGGTCCCGTCGACTCCCACGCGGCAGATCCGAACGAGCGCCTCGCCGGGAGACGGGTCGGGAACGGGCCGCTCGACGACTTCCGGGACGCCCGCCCCGGGCGTAACTGCGATGGCTTTCATATGGGACCCAGTAGGAACCATGATGATAAATATTTATTCCTACTCGAGTAAATACCTCACAGACGATGACAGGACTGTCACCAATGCACGAACGGACCGGACGCCCCTCCGGACGCGACCGCCACTGGAAACGGTTATCCGCCTGCCCATGCCTGTAGGCCACATGGAACGATACGACCTCGTCTATCAACTCTACGACGAGTACGACACGAAGACGTTACGGGAGTTCCAGGAGTTCGTCGACGTCTTTCCCGCCGTCGACTCGCGGGTCGCCCTCGAGCACTGGCAGGAGGCGACCGAGCAACTCGAGGAGCGCAAGGACGAGATCCGCTCGTCGTTCGCGGCCGGGGAGACGTTCGCTGAGATCGCCGCGCGGGCGACCCGCGATCAGGCCTTCACGGCGCTCGATCTCGAGGCGAAGTACGGCCGGGCGGTCAACGTCCTCGTGTTAGACGTCGACGAAACGCTGCGGTCCGCAGGCGGGACGGACAACGAGATCCCGCGGGACACGCTGCACATGCTGACGGAGTTCTACGACGCCGGCGTCCCGATCGTCATCTGTACGGGCCAGACCCTGGAAAACGTCAAGGGCTTTGCGATTCAAGGGCTCGGCAGCGAAATCGTCCACTCGGGGTCCCTCTCGATCGTCTACGAAGCGGGGACGGGCGTGTTCACCCCTGGACACGGTGCACAGACGAAGCAGTTGCTCTACGAGGACCTCGAGGAGTCGATCCGGACGGTCTTCGACGACGTTCGCTCGCGGGTCCTGCCCGAAGCGCCGGAGGACCTCCGCCGCGGCTGTCACCTCCAGGGCAACGAGTTCAACGTCACGATGAAACCCAACTACGAAACCGGCTCGGCCGACGCCCGCGAGATCATCGACGAGGCGCTGGTCTATCTCATGGACCTGCTCGCCGACGCCGTCGGGACGACGCTCGAGGCTGACGGAGGCGACGCGGGCGATGCGGGCAGCGGGACGGCGGGTGACGATGCGAACGGCGGGACGGAACTGGCTGGCGAGACGGTCGCGGACTGGACCCGCGCCTTCTACGCCGCGCAAGACCCCGAAATCAGGGCCGTGCTCGAGGGCGAAGGCGCGTATCCGGCCCTCGACGCCGCGGATGTGCCCGACTCGCTCGCGGCCGTCCTCGATCGCATCGACGTCGCCTACTACGAGGCCGACGCGGCCGAGATCGGCAGCCTCGAACTCAACAAGGTCGTCGGCGTCGAACGCGCGCTCGACGTTCTCGGCGTCGACGACCCGTTCGCGCTCGTGATGGGTGACTCCAAGAGCGATCTCCGGGTCATGGAGTGGGCCGCCGACAACGACGCCGGCATCGCCGCCGCCCCGGAACACGCCTCGCAGGACACCTTGGAACACGTCCTCGAGACGGACGAACTCGTCTTCGATCGCGGCAAGAGCGTCGACGTGCTCCAGACGGCGTACGCGCTCAACCGACTGGCTCGTCTCGGGTGACGTGCGAACTTAAACTGCCAGAATACAAAGGCCGGCTCATCAACCGTATTCGAGTCCTCCCTTCTAGCAGCACGATCCGGACGACCACGATCGCCGACGCGAGCGGATCGGCTGGATACTTATGAGACGAGTCGAGTCCACAACCCGCTACGACAGCAGTATCGGCAGCCGACCGGACTCGAGTCAGCGTCCCGAGGTGAGTTTCCAATGACGACGATCGCAGAACTCTCGCTTTCGACGGACGAGTTCGCACTCGCGGAGACCGTCCAGCAACTCCCGGCCCTCGAGGTCCGCGTCGAGAGCGTCGTCGCGGAGGGGCCGGTCCGAACGGTGCCGCTCGTCTGGTTCTCGAACGTCGACCGAACCGAACTCGAGGCGACCCTCGAAACGGACCCGACCGTCGACGAGTATCGCCGGCTACTCGCCGATACCGAGGCCGGCGACCTGTTCTACCGGCTCACGTACACCGAGGCGGTCGCGTCGGTCTGTCGGTGCGTCTACACACACGGCGGCACAGTACTCGACGCGCAGGTATCGGACGGCCGGTGGACGCTTCGACTGCTCTTTCCCCATCGCGAGGAACTCTCGACCGCCGTCTCGGACATCGAGGAACGGGGCGTCCGCATCGACGTCAGGCGCATGGTCGAGGCCGGCCAGGACGAGGCCCTCGAGACGACGGCCGCGCTGACCGAGCCCCAGCGGGAGGCCATCGCCGAGGCCTACCGGCAGGGCTACTACGACGTTCCCCGAGAGATCTCGCTCGAGGAGCTCGCGAACGAACTCGACATCTCCCACCAGGCGCTTTCCGAGCGGCTCCGCCGGGCAAACCGCGTGCTCGCGGGCGAGCAGTTGGACGACCCGACGGGCGAAATGGCGACTCTGGACTGACGACGAGTGTGCCGGCAATCGTCGGCCGGGCGACGAGCGGGGCCGACACGGAAGCGGGCTGGAACGGGGGACCGGTTCGATCCGGACGGACGCTACTCGTCGATCCGTTTGTAACCGATCGTGGCTCGTTCTCCGAACACGATCGAGACCATGTTCGGCTCCCGATCACTGTCGACATCGATCGTCGTGGTATCTCCGTTCGAAACCGTCTCCTGATCCTCCCAGCCGCGCGGCTCGAGGCTGGACGGCTCGACGACGACACCGAGGTCGGCGGCATCGATCTCGTCGCCGCCCGCGTGTTCGACGGTGACCGTCTCCTCCTCGGCATCGTATTCGATGTCGAAATCGGCGTCGGGGAGGACGACGTGATCGCTGATCTCGTATGGGTCATCAGGAGCGACCCATTCGACGGTGACCTCGGTTCCGGCATCGAAGCGCCCCAGTTCGATCTCGTCGTCGGCCGTCAGCGTATCGTACCGATCGGCCGGCTGGACGTCGCTCGGCGCCCCGTCGACCTGGAACTCGAAGGTCTCGGCGTCGCGGTCGTCTTCCCCGCGGTAGACGGCGACGAGTCCGTCCGCCCGATCCTCGAACGTAAACACCCGTCGCGGAACCGGCGTGAAATGGTAAATCGAGCGACTGGAAGTGAAGTTGTCCCCCTTCTGCACCAGCATGACGGTGATTCGGTCGTCGGCCGCCACGTCGTCGATCACCACGCTGTCGCCCGCAGTCAGCGTGTCGTACTCCCGGGAGAAGTGCTCGAGGTCCTTCCGGTCATCGGACCGAGATCGATCGCCGCTGGTGTAGTCGATCGACAGCGCCGACGGGTCGGCCGGTTGCTCGCCCGTGTAGACGAGTTCGACCGTCTGGGCGTCGGGATCGTAGGTCGCATCGAACGACCCCCGACCGACGAACGTCCGATCCAGAACGTCTTCGGTGTCTTCGGGACCCGTCCAGACGAGTTTGACCGCCGCAAACGGAGCGACAGCCGTGCTGATGTCGTCACCGGGTGCGAACGTCTCGTATTCGTCGGCCGGCTGCCGGGCCGCCGGCTCGGTGTTGATCCGTAGCTCGAGGTCGTCGGCTGGAATTTCCTCCCCTTGCTTGTAGTCGACAACGGCCGTCCCATCCTCGTCGTCGTACGTGATATCGACGTGTGCGTCGGGGCGGAGAACCCGCTCTTCGATGACGGCCGGGTCGTCGGGCTCGAGCCACTCGACGGCGACGGTGGTACCGTGCGGGACTTCGCCGAACTCGAGTTCGGTACCCGACGAGAGGGTATCGGTTCGATCGGCGAACTGTACGTCGGCGGGTTCGTCGTCGAACAGCAGCCGAAAGTCATCGGCGTCGTGTTCCCGCTCATCGTGATACCGCACGATCAGAGTTCCCTCGTGGCGACGCAGGGACAGCCGCGGCGGCCGAACGGCGACATGAGCCAGCGGCTGCTGTCCGTGGTTCGGGTTGGGTGGTGCCGTCAACTCGAGGGAGACTCGATCGCCGTGGGTAACGTCGTCGACCGTGATCGTATCGCCCCGAGTGAGCGATCCCGACACGTCCGTCACGGCCGACCGGTCGGTGTCGGGCCGTCGATCGCTCCGGTATTCGTCACTTTTCCGGTGGACCACCTCGAGACGGTCCGGATCGGCCGCGAGTTCCCCGACGTACGTGATCTCCGCGGTCTCCGTCTCGGCGTCGTAGGTCGACTCGAACGACTCCGACCCGACGAGCGTCCGATCGTAATAGTAGTAGACGTCCTCGCTCTCGTCGATCCATCGCAGTCCGACGTCGGCGATCGGCCCGGTTTCGAGTTCGACGACATCGCCCTCGGAAAACGAGTCCCGATCGTCGGCGAGTTGCACGTCCGCGAGTTCGCCGTCGACCCAGACCTCGAGATCGGCGGTCTCGACCGACTCGCCGTCGACGTGTTCGATGGTCGCGAGCCCGTCGTCTGCATGCGACCGAACGCGAATGCGCGCGTCGGGGGCCGCATCACGATCGCGTTCGGGCGGCTGGTCGATAACCGCGTCGACGTGGACGAACGCGCCTTCCTGAATGACCGTCGTCTCGACGACCTCGCCCTGTTCGAAGCCCTCGAGGCGCTCGGTGATCCAGTCGTCGTCGACGGCGGCGTCCGATGCGGGTTCGAAGACGTACTCCGACTCGACGGTTTCCGAATCCGTTTCCCGGGGCTGATCGAATCCGACGGCGAGTGACGCGACCTCGTCGGTGAACTCGAGGTGGCGTGCCTCATCGAGGTTGGGGAGAAAGACGACGTAGTTCGAATCCTCGAGCCGTTCGAAGACCGGCGCAGTCGCCTCGGGATCGACCAACACGGAGTCCGTCTCGCCGGTGGCGGCGTCGACAACCGTCTCGGCGACGTCGGTCGGATCCCGCTCGGAGACCGAGACGACGACGAGACGCCCGTCGGCGGACGCGAACGCGGCATCGCTGTCGAGGGGTCCAATCCGCCAGTCACCGCGTTCGACAGCGTCGTCCGACGTCAGCCGGTCGAACGAGCCGGACGCGGCGCTCAGTCCGAAGTCACCGTCACCCGCAATCACTGAAGCCGCCGCGGAGACCGCGTCGAGATCGAACTCGCCATCGATCTCGGCGGCGTGTTCCGAGATCTGTCGAGTCAGATATTCGAATTCGGACCCATCAGTCTCACCGAGGCGGACGTACTGAAGTCGGCGATAGGTCGTGTCGAGGGCCGATTCTGCGGGGAACAGTTCGAGGAGGGTCTCGAGATCGGACGACAGCCCCGACTGGCTGGCGTCGGCGGCGTCGTCTGCGACCGCGCCCGCGTACCCGGAGAGAGCAACGGCCGCGGCGGTTCCGCTTCCGACGAGCAGTTCGCGTCTTCGCATGCCCGACCGTTCAGTGGTTGCCTCCTTTAACCTTCTGAACCCCTGAAACGTTCGCGCAATCATCGCATGGAAGTCGTTCGAGCGCCGGCGATCTACCTCCCATCCCTCGGCCGGCGGGGCCGTGACCGAAGTCCCTATTCTGCTGCCGCTCGTATCGGCGGCCGTGACCGAGTACGACGCCGTCGTCTACGATCTGGACGGCACGCTCGTCGATCTCGATGTCGACTGGAACGCCGTCGCCGTCGACGTCCGCGCGGTGTACGACAACGCGAACGTCGAGCCGCCGAGCGACGGCCTCTGGGACATGCTCGAGGCCGCGGACGAGGTCGGACTGGCCGCCGAAGTGGAGTCGGCCATCGCGACCCACGAACACGACGGGGCGCGAACGTCACGCCGACTCGTCCGCGCCGACGAACTGCTCGAGCGATCGCCGCCGGCCGGCGTCTGTTCGCTGAACTGCGAACGGGCGTGTCGGATCGCGCTCGAGGAACACGCGCTGACGATGGCGGTCGACGCCGTCGTCGGCCGCGATACGGTCGCGACGTGGAAGCCGGACCCGGAACCGCTGCTCGCGACGGTCCGCGAACTCGAGGCCGAACCCGAGCGGGCGCTGTTCGTCGGTGACTCCGCGCGGGACCGGCGGACCGCAGAACGGGCGGGGACCGATTTCGAGTACGTCGGCGACGGACCGTCCGGTGTCTGACCCCGAACCCCCGCTCGGGTACTCGAGTCGGCTACGTCTGGTTTCGTCTGGCGTACGCAAAGACGACGATCGACGTGACTAACCAGACGGGAGCGCCGACCCGGATCGCGAACTCGACGCGGTCGGCCCACGTGGGGAGCGGCGTGGTCGCCGACAGGACGGCGACCAGCGGCGCTCCGACGAGGATGGTGGCGACGAACGTCGTCTGCATCACCCAGCCGTAATCGACTCCGTCCGGCGTGGTCGTTTCGACGCGTTCAGGCACGCGTGAGTATGACGACCGGTCCCTCTTAAGCGCGCCGGGTGTGCCCGACGGCGGGCACGAGGGCTGTCGAGACGCCGGGTCATCGCCGAAGAACAACGACGTTTAATCGTGGGCACCCAATCTGTGGGTATGCCTAGCGTACGGGATCTCCGAGCGAAGGCTGGCGATGAACCAATCACGATGCTGACGGCCTACGACGCGCCAACGGCGTCGATCGTCGACGAGGCCGGCGTCGACGTGATTCTCGTCGGTGACAGCCTCGGAAACGCCAGTTTGGGCTACGAAACCACCCTCCCGGTGACCGTCGACGACATGGCTCGGCACACCGGTGCGGTCGCTCGCGCGACCGACGACGCCCTCGTCGTCGCCGACATGCCGTTCCTCTCGGTCGGCGTCGACGAGGCGGCGAGCCTCGAGAACGCGGGCCGGATGCTCAAGGAGGAAGACGCCCACGCGGTCAAACTCGAGTGTGGACCCCACACCGTCGATCTCACGGAGAAACTGGTCCAACTCGGGATTCCGGTGATGGCCCATCTGGGACTGACGCCCCAGCACGTCAACCAGTACGGCGGCTATCCCCGTCAGGGGACGGATCAGGAGGCCGCGGAACGCATCCTCGACCTGGCCACGGCCCACGAGGACGCCGGCGCGTTCTCGCTGGTCCTGGAACACGTCCCGTCGAACCTCGCGGCGGACGTAACGGCGGCGCTAGATATCCCGACGATCGGGATCGGTGCCGGGCCGGACTGCGACGGGCAGGTGCTCGTGGTCGACGACGCGATCGGCCTCAGCGAGTGGTCCCCCTCGTTCTCGAAGCAGTTCGGCGACGTCCGCGGGGAGATGGAGTCCGCGATCGGAGCGTACGTCTCGGCTGTCGAGTCCGGCGAGTTCCCCGCCGACGAACACAGCCACGAGGAGAGCGACCTCGAGGACATCTATTGAGCGGCCGCCGGTCGAGTCCCCGACCGATCCCCTCGAGACGATGGCGTAGCACCCGCCTCGAGATCGGCGGCGCGGTATCAGCGCGTAGATCATTGCGACCACGGACTCGCTCGTCTCCCGGGCGGCACGGGGGACGGGAGAGCGCCGTCCGCTCGGGGACCATCGCGGCGACCGTTTTCGCCGCGTCGCAGTCTCAGTCTCCGTTTCGATCGTCGGCGATCCCCGCCAGAAAGTCCTCGACGACGCCGTTGAACGCAGCGGGCTGCTCGGCCATCGCCAGATGGGCGGCGTCCTCGATCTCGCCGAGGCTGGCCCCGTCGATTTCGTCCGCGAGATACTCGTGGAACCACGGCGGCGTCAGCTGGTCGTACTCCCCGTACACCGCGAGCGTCGGGGTCTCGATCTCGGCGACGCGGTCGCGGACGTCGAACCCGTGGCAGGTCAAGAAGTCACGGTTCGTGACCGCCCGTCCGGTCTCGTGCATTCGTTCCATCGATCGCTCCCGGAGCGCCGGATCGGGGTCGTGAAAGAGCCGGTCCGGACCGTGCAGGAACTCGACCGCCCGCTGGAAGTCGGACTCGAGCCAGGTCAACAGGTCCTCGAGCACGCCGAGTCGCGCACCGGTTCCCGTCAGCACGGCCGCTTCGGGGTCGTACTCACGCTCGAGCAGGATCTGGAGGACGACGGCACCGCCAAGCGAGTTGCCGACGAGGAGTTTCGAACCCGTCGCGTCGACGACGGCCAGCACGTCGTCGGCGTAGGCCGACAGCGCCGAGTAGCCGGCGCTCGCGTCGATGTCGTCCGAGTCGCCGTGGCCGCTGAGATCCATCGTGACGATCGGATGGGAGGTCGCCAGCGACTGCTGGCCCGCCCAGATATCGCTCGATCCGCCGCTCCCGTGGACGAAACAGATCGGCGGTCCATCCCCGCCTCGGTCGACGACATCGTATGCCGTCTCTCGACCGTGGTGCGTTACTGTTTCCATACGCAACGCAACACCGGGGACGGGCATAAAGACTCGATTCGACGGCGACCGCCGGCAACGGGACTTCGTTCCGTCCGCCCTCTCGCCACCCGTCCCGGTCGACGCGAGCATACGCGTCGAGGGTTCGCCGTGAACTGCGAACAAGCACTTCATCGATACCCCTTTCGCCGTCATGCGATTATTCGGCGAAGGGTTTAAATAGTAGCAGTGCTTACCTTGGGTTAGTTACAGCATGACTCTCGACCAATTCACCCCGGAGGAGGGGCAGGTAGCCCGTCGGTACGACTACGACGACAGCACGGTGATGGCTGTCGACTTCGGTACCGAACAGGCCGACGCATCGGTCGACGTCGTCGACGGCACGGTCATCGTCGTCCTCGCCGACGACCAGTACGAGATCGAACTCCCCGCAGGCGCCACGAACCCGCACACGTTTATGAAAAACGGCGTTCTCACTGTCGAACTGGAGGAGAACCTATGAAACTCACCGTCAAACCACTCAAACAGAAAGACGCCGGTCGCGGACTGGCCGCGATCGACCGCGTATCGATGAACGAACTCGACCTCGAGAACGGGGATTACATCGTCATCACGGGCTCGGGCGACGGCCAGGCCGTCGCGCGCGTCTGGCCCGGCTACCCCGAAGACGAGGGACGCGGCATCGTCCGTATCGACGGCCGCCTGCGACAGGAGGCCGACGTCGGGATCGACGACAACGTCACGATCGAACCCGCGGACGTCAAACCCGCGAAATCGGTCACCGTCGCGCTCCCGCAGAACCTCCGCATTCGCGGTGACATCGGCCCGCTCGTCCGCGACAAGCTTTCGGGCCAGGCCGTCACCGAGGGCCAGACGGTTCCGTTCTCGCTCTCGTTCGGCCCGATGGCCAGCTCCGGCCAGTCGGTGCCGCTGAAGATCGCGAGCACCTCGCCGTCGGGCACCGTCGTCATCACGGACTCGACGAGCATCGAGATCTCCGAGACCCCCGCCGAACAGGTCCAGTCCGGCGGCGGCGCGTCCGCGGAGGGCGTCCCGAACGTCGCCTACGAGGACATCGGTGGTCTGGACGACGAACTCGACCAGGTCCGCGAGATGATCGAGTTGCCGATGCGCCACCCCGAGCTGTTCCAGCAGCTGGGGATCGAGCCGCCGAAGGGCGTCCTCCTGCACGGTCCGCCGGGCACGGGGAAGACCCTGATGGCCAAGGCCGTCGCCAACGAGATCGACGCCAACTTCGAGACGATCTCCGGACCGGAGATCATGTCGAAGTACTACGGCGAGTCCGAGGAACAGCTCCGCGAGGTCTTCGAGGAGGCCGAGGAGAACGCCCCCTCGATCATCTTCATCGACGAACTCGACTCCATCGCGGCCAAGCGCGAGGAAGCCGGCGGTGACGTCGAACGACGCGTCGTCGCCCAGCTCCTCTCGCTGATGGACGGCCTCGAGGAACGGGGCCGGGTGACGGTCATCGCCGCGACCAACCGCGTCGACGCGATCGATCCCGCGCTCCGGCGCGGCGGTCGCTTCGACCGCGAGATCGAGATCGGCGTCCCCGACAAGGAGGGCCGCAAGGAGATCCTGCAGGTCCACACCCGCGGTATGCCCCTGGACGAGGAGATCGACCTCGATCAGTACGCCGAGAGTACGCACGGCTTCGTCGGAGCCGACCTCGAGTCGCTGGCCCGCGAGAGCGCGATGAACGCGCTCCGTCGTATCCGCCCCGAACTCGACCTCGAGTCCGAGGAGATCGACGCCGACGTCCTCGATTCGCTGGAAGTGAGCGAGCGGGACTTCAAGGAGGCGCTCAAGGGTATCCAGCCCTCCGCGATGCGCGAGGTCTTCGTCGAGGTTCCCGACGTCACGTGGAACGATGTCGGCGGACTGGGCGACACCAAAGAGCAGCTTCGCGAGACGATCCAGTGGCCGCTTGACTACCCCGAGGTGTTCGAGCAGATGGACATGCAGGCCGCCAAGGGCGTGCTCATGTACGGCCCGCCGGGCACGGGGAAGACCCTGCTCGCGAAGGCCGTCGCCAACGAGGCCCAGTCGAACTTCATCTCGATCAAGGGTCCCGAACTGCTGAACAAGTACGTCGGCGAGTCCGAGAAGGGCGTCCGCGAAGTCTTCGAGAAGGCTCGGTCGAACGCTCCGACCGTGATCTTCTTCGACGAGATCGACTCGATCGCGGGCGAACGCGGCCAGCGTCAGGGTGATTCCGGCGTCGGCGAACGCGTCGTCTCACAGCTCCTAACGGAACTCGACGGGCTCGAGGAACTCGAGGATGTCGTCGTGATCGCCACCACCAACCGGCCGGATCTGATCGACAGCGCCCTGCTCCGTCCGGGTCGCCTCGACCGGCACGTCCACGTGCCGGTCCCCGACGAGGACGCCCGCAAGGCGATCTTCGAGGTCCACACCCGCAACAAGCCGCTGGCCGAATCGGTCGACCTCGAGTGGCTCGCGGGCGAGACGGAGGGCTACGTCGGTGCCGACATCGAAGCGGTCTGCCGCGAGGCCTCGATGGCCGCCAGCCGCGAGTTCATCAACTCGGTCGAGCCCGAGGAAATGGACGACACCATCGGCAACGTCCGCATCGGCAAGCAACACTTCGAGCACGCGCTCGAGGAGGTCAACCCGAGCGTCTCCCCCGACACCCGCGAGCAGTACGAGGAACTCGAGGACGAGTTCCAGCAGGCCGAGCCCGGACAGGACGAGCAGCTCGGACGCACCTTCCAGTAAGGTCGCCCGCCGCGGTCACGCGTCCCTGCCGTTGCCCGCGTCAGTGGGTGACATCCGCCGGCACGAGGTCGGCGAGCACCGTGTCGGCGTGCCCGTCCGGCGAGACGCCCTCGTAGGCCGCCTCGATGCGTCCGTCCGGCCCGACGACGTAGGTATTCCGAAAGACGCCGTCGAACGTATTGCCGAACATCTGTTTCTCGCCGTACGAATCGTACAGCGTCGCGACCTCACCGAACTCGTCCGACAACAGGTCGAACTCGAGGTCGTAGTCGGCCGCGAAGTCGGCGATGTCGTCGACGGGGTCGTCGCTGATACCGACGACCGCGACATCGTGGGCCTCGAATTGCGGGAGCGTATCGTTGAATCCGCAGGCTTCGGTCGTACAGCCGTCCGTGTTGGCCCGCGGATAGAAGTAGACGACGAGCCGTTGCCCTTCGAAATCGGAGCGGCGTACCGTCTCGCCGTGTTGGTTTTGCAGTTCGAACTCCGGTGCTTCGTCGCCGACGTCGAGCATGCATCCGAGTTAGCGACCCGTCGTGTATACGTTACGATTTCACACGGCGGCGACCGACGGCGAAAAGAGAGAGTACCGAAAGCGGGTTACTCGAGCCGTTCGGCGGCCTCTCGATCGATGAGGGGGGCCGCGTTTTGCTCCGGCAGCGTGACGACATCGTCGCTCGTCAGGGTATACTCCCGATCGTCGACGCCGAGAATGGAACCGATATCGCTGGTGATCCGAACGGTCGTGCGATCGATCCCGGCGGCCGCGTCCCGACCCTCGTCGGTCGCCGGCGCGGCATCGGCGTCCGCGGCCGGCGAGTCGACGGGACGGTCGGCACCGGAATCGGACGCCGCACCCGGTGGCTGGTCCGCCGGGCCGGTGCCGTCGGTTCGATCCGCCCCCGTTCCGTCAGTCGCTCCGACCGACGGCTCGGCCCCGCCCATGACGTCTGCGGGGGAGACGCCGCTCGAGTCGGCCGCGTCCGCGGCCACGTCTGCCGCAGGGTCGACGGCCGGCGACGGTGCGTCGGGCGGTGCCGGCGGTGCGTCGTCCGCGGTCGCGTCACCGGTCGGCCGAGTCTCGGCCCGCGACTCGGGAGCGCCGGCGTCGGCGGTCGGCGGCACATCGGACGCGGGCGGCGAGCCAGCGCCGGCGTCCGTCTCGGTGACCGGTTCCTCGACGCCCTCGAGAACGTCGAGGACGCGGCTCTTGTTCGAGCCGATGCGTTCGACGAGATCGTCGAACAGATCGCCTTCCTCGGCAGTTAGGCCCTCGTCGTCGGCCGGCATTCCGGCCGCCGCGAGACTGGCCTGTTTGACGAGTTTCCCCATCCGACGCTCGTAGATCGCCTCGACGACGTCCTTGGCGGTCTCGATCTCGTCGGTCAGGCGACTGACTTCGGGCGAGGAAAAGGGGTCGTCAGCCCGCTCGGCGACGCGGTCGCGTTCGTCCTCGAGATCGGCGATGTACTCGCCGACCTCCTGATAGAAGGACGGGCGCAGGTTCTGGAGGCTGTCCTTCTGGCGCTCCTTGCTCTGGACCGAACGCAGTTCGTCTAAATTCATTCTTTCTCCTTCTCGGCGCGGCCGCGTGCCATCAGGAACACGGCGACGTACTCGGGTAATGACTGGTCTCCCTCCGAGACCGTAAAGGTGTCTCCTCCGAGTTCGACCTCGCCGCCGTCACTGACATCGACGGTGATCTCGTGGCCCTCGAACGTCTCCGGGACGGCGTCGACCAGCGGATCGAAGTCGGCGATCTCGTCGCGCTCGAGTCGCACCGTTTTCAGCCCGCTTCCGCCGTGGAGACTGCCGGGGAGGCGGATGAGTCGGTTCGTGTCGGTCGTGACCGGTTCGTCGATCGGCGCGTTGTCCCGCTCGACGGCCAGGCTCGTGAACCGCTCGGCCAACTGCGCGACGGCGGTGTGGACGGTGACGTTGCCCGCCTCGAGTTGCTCGCGATTGTTGCGGGCCGCGTTCAGCGTGGCCCGGGCCTTCCCCTCGCCGATGCCGTCGAACGACTGGAGTCGCTCGAGAGCGGCGTCTTCCTCGAGTTCGAGCAACTCGTCGACGAACGTCATGAAGTGATCGTGGGTCCGAGCGCCCCAGCCGCCCTCGATCCGGAGCGTGCGCCGTTCCGTCGGGGTCTTCCGTCCTAACCCGGCCACCGTCTCGGTCTCGATCAAGTCGTCGAACTCGAGGCCGATGCCGCGGACGTAGTCGACGATCTCGCGGCGGTGCTCCCGCTCTAAGTGCAGGACGTTCTCGTCCCGGACGTGGACGTGATACCCGCGACCGCCTGAGAAGACGATCTCGAGGTCCTCGAAGGCGAAGTCGTTCTCGAGGAACTCGAGCAGGCGACGCAGGGCGTCCTGGCACTTCGCGAGCATCTCGCCGTAGCTGTCCTCGCCCAGCGTCACGCTGGGCAGGTGGTCGGCGTCGAGGTCGAAGACGAGATCGGCGGACTGCCACTCTTTCTCGTGCATCGAACTCGCGCCGGGGTCGCGAAAGCGTCCCGCGGAGAAGTAGACGTGTCGCGGGCGCTTTCGAACGAGGAATTCGGAGAGGTCGCCCAACTCGAGCAGCGAACGGTGGCGGACCATCGTCGTGTCCGGTCCGTCGGTCCAGGGGATGTACCCCCACTCGCGTTCGTTGGCAGCGGGCGGCGGCGTGATCTCCGTCCGTCGATAGTGGTCGCGGAATCGCCCCCGCAGATAGGCCCTCGTTCGCTCCTCCATACGACTCGGGTAGTCGTGGATGGGTGCGTATAACCTTGCCGAATGTTCGACCTCGTGGGGGGACGACACAGGGGACCCGACCGAGAGCGGTTCGTGTCCCGTGTTGCTTCGCGCCGCGCTCGCTTAGCAGTTGTTGGTAATACGATTTCTGTATTCAGTCTGCACTGCGAATGCTACTGTTCCTCGAGCGGTTTCACTCGGAGTTCGCCGAAGCCGTATTGGGAGTGCGATCCGACCCGCGTGAGGCCGTTCTTTGCGGTCTCGACCGGGCGGTCGCTGAGGTACTTCACGACCTGCCCGTGGTCCACCGTCACGAGATCGAACACTTCGCCTTGCTCTATAGTAGCAACTGAAAGTCATTGCACACCTGATCGCACGAGGGCGTTGCGATCAGTGTGTCAATCGTTTCAGTTGCTACTATAGTATCTTCTCTTCGTGGAACCGGAGATCGTCGCAGTTCTCGGCCCATCACCACGGGACAGGACGGTTGTTCGTCTCCGGGTACTCCGACTTCAGCACGAACGGCATCACCAACTCGATGAGGTATGTCTCCGCACCTTCGAGCCGCGAGTGGTCCAGTTCGTCGAGGTCGACCATCTGCGTGTCCTTCAGTTCGACCTCACCGTAGCCGTAGTTGCGCTTTCCGCCGAACTGGATGCCCTCCAGCACGTCCTCGCCGAGCGGGAGATCCGTCGGGTCATCAGCGTGCAGGTAGGCGTGAACGTACCACTTCGTCGTCTGCTGTTGCTTCCGCTGGTCCTCTCGGCGGCCCATAGACGATGCGCGCCGTCACACGAGGGTCGTCAGTCATCGAATTGCCCCTCCGCTGCATCAGCGGCAACCACTAGCCGGGCGGCGAGGTCGCGGGCGTCGTCGAGGTCGAGGCCGGTGCCGACCTCGATGGGGCCGGACGTCCATCGGAGCCCGACGCCGCTCCAGCCGCCTTCTTCGTTGACGCCTTCTACTTCAAGCGGCCCGTCGTTCATATCGGCCGTGACGAGGATATTGTTGAGGCCGCCGAGAACGGAACCGCAGTCCGTGAGTGAGTACGTCCCGTCGTTGGTCACGCTCCGTTCTTCGACGATCTCCTGCGGAGCGGGCGAGTCGCCGCTGGCCGTTTGAGGGAGCGCGGCGAGGGCAGCCGCAGCTGCGAGGAACTGACGGCGCTGCATCACAGACCCTCCTGCACGGTTTTCCGTGCCTCGATCACAGGAGTTGGCAATCCGACTTCTTCATTTGCAGTCGTGCCGGAATTCTGAAGTCCAACGGAATCCTTCGTTGACATGGGTTCTTCATTCGCCGATGGGAACCCGGCTCGCCTGTTCCAGCAGGCGGGCGTTTCCTACGTCAGGTTATGCCCCAAGGAGCCGGGCTTCCACACGATGAGGTTACTGATTGTAGTCACATATAGATTACTGAAAACAGTCATGATTACTGCAAAGAGTAATTGAGTAACTGTAAGCAGTAACAGGTACTATGGCCAAAGCCGACCAACGGCAGGATATGGTAGATGACCAGTATCGTGGAATCCTCACCGACCGAGAGCGTGAAATCATCAAGGGTGAGGCAGACGTTTCTGACAACTACCGCTACAGAGTAGTGAGTCGTGTCCGGACGAAAATCGAAAACGTTAGTGAGGATGTCGAGATTCTGGCTGAGAACCGAGAAGACCTATTTGAGGATCTTCAAGAAGCTGTCTGCGAAAACAAATAATTGGAAGATACGGATAGCCGATGTACCCCGTGCTATATCGCTCCGTGAGAGCGTTCAACGATGAGTGAACGAAGAATCGAAATAGGGGCAGACTTGCAAGGCGTCCTGCTGAATAGAATAACCGTGTTTTCAGCAACTGTTAGTCACCGGACTGCGAATCGACGGTCACGTACCGATCACCCTCGAGGACCGCGTCGACGCGACCGTGCCAGTCCGCGGCGAAGGCCTCGCGTTCGTCGTCGGTCGCGGTGCCGTCGATCAGTTTCGGCAGGTTGTCGACGGCCGGGCCGCCGGATGGAACGTCCGCGACGTGGTAGGTCACCCGAACCGTTTCGTCCGTATCCGTGCGCGTGAACTCGAAGACGATGCCGTCGGTGCCGATGGCACCGTAGTGGAGCAGGTTCTTCCGGCCGCCGTGGCCGCCGGCCAGTCCGGCGAAGCCGTCCTCGCCCGCGGCACCCGTCACGTACGAGAGCAGGCGCGCGGTGACGCCGTAGGCGGGGTCGTCTTGCGGCCCGCCGGCGAGTACCTCGACGTCGCCGCGGACCGGGAGTTCATCGCCGGGGTAGAGGGCCTCGAGGCCCGCCTTGGCGATCCGGTACGCGCCAGCCGCCGTGGGACAGGAGTGGCCCGCCGCTTTCACCACGTCCGCGTACGTGATGACGATCGGATCGCCGGGCTCGAGGACGGCCAGGGCCTCTGCGGCGGGGTCTCGCAGTCGGATCGGGTCGATATCGTAGTCGACGTTCCAGTCGGTTCGGTCCCGGTTCGTGGGGTCGGATTCGTGGGTGGGGTTGCTCATGGATGGATCGATGTGTCGTGTTGATCGTTCGTGTGGTTCGGTTCGCGGCGGCGTCGGGGAGCCGTGTCCGCTGTCAGTACCGCAACAGCCGCATCCCGTTGAGGATGACCAGCAGGACGCTGCCGATGTGGAGGAGCATGCCGCTGGCCATGTGGACGTAGCCGGCGAAGACGCCGGCCAGCAGCAGGCCGACCGTCACGACCGCGATGGCGACGTTCTCCGCGACGTTCCACCGGGTGGCCTTGCTGAGTCCGACGGCGTAGGGAATGCGCGCCAACTCGTCTGCCATCAGCGCCATGTCTGCGGTCTCGATGGCAGTGTCGGTCCCCGCCGCGCCCATCGCGATTCCGACATCGGCAGTCGCCAGCGACGGCGCGTCGTTGATGCCGTCACCGACCATCGCGACGACGTGGCCCTCCCGCTGGAACGACTCGATCGCCGTCTGTTTCTCTTCGGGGAGCAGTGCCGCGCGGTAGTCGTCTATTCCGACCGTCTCGGCGACGGCGCGAGCGGTCCGCTCGTTGTCGCCGGTCAGCATCACCGTTCGGACGCCGGCGTCCCGCGCGAACGGAGTGGGCGCAGGGCTCGATGAACGAGGCGTATCGAGTCCATTGGCGTCCTGCAGCGCCGCAACGACGTCCGCCGCGGCGGGGCGGAGCTCGTCCCTGATCGAGATGACGCCGACTATTTCGCCGTCGATAGCGACTGAAACGGCCGTCTCGCCGCGTTCCTCGTACTCGCGGAGCTGGGCGGCGATCCGGTCCGATACGTCGACCTCGCGGTCGGCGAGGAGCGCGCGGTTCCCGACCACGATCCGCCGCCCGTCATGGCTCGCGACGACACCCTTTCCCGCGACGACCTCGAACTCGTCGGGATCGGGAATCGGCGGCGCGTCCCGCTCGAGGTCGACGTCGCCGGCAGCGGATTCGACGGCACCGCCGTCGGTGGCGAGCACGGAGCCGTGACGGTCCCGGGCGGCCGCGAGGATCGCGTCCGCGAGGTGGTGCTCGCTCTTCTTCTCGGCGATGGCCCCGTTGCGGAGCACGGCGTCCTCGTCGAGACCAAAGCCCGTGACGTTCGAGACGGTCGGCTCGCCTTCGGTCAGCGTTCCCGTCTTGTCGAACGCGACGCAGTCGATCTTGCCGGCGGTCTCGAGGTGTTCGCCGCCTTTCATCAGGACGCCCGAGCGCGCCGCCGACCCGATGGCGCTGACGATGCTGACCGGCGGCCCGATGACCAGCGCGCCGGGACAGCCGATGACGAGCAGCGTCAACGCCGTCACGGCGTTGGCGGTGATCGCGTAGGACCCGACCGCAAGCACGACGATCGTGGGTGTATAGTAGGTCGCGAACCGCTCGATGATCGTCTCCGTCGGCGCTGTCGCCTCCTGGGCCTCTTCGACGCGGCGGATGATCCGCTCGAGGGTGGTATCCCGGCCGGTGCCGGTCGCGACGACCTCAAGGGCACCCGCCTGGTTGATCGTCCCCGCGTATACCTCGTCGCCCGCGGCCTTGGGGACGGGCGCGCTCTCCCCGGTGACGGGAGCCTGATCGACCGTACTCACGGGCTCCCCGCTCGCTCGAAGGGGTTCTGACTCGTCGCTGCGCTCGCCGTCGGCGACCGCACCGTCGACGGGGATCTTCGCGCCTGGCTTGACGATCACGGTCTCACCGGGCTCGACCTCGTGAGCCGGGACTTCCTCGGTTGCGCCATTGCGGCGGACGAGCGCCGTGTCCGGGGTCATCTCGAGCAACTCCTCGAGTGCCGACCGGGTCTTGTTCATCGTCCGCGCCTCGAGGTAATTGCCCAGCGAGAACAGGAAGACGACGGCGGCGGCCTCCCAGTACTCGCCGATGCCGATCGCCCCGAGCGCGGCCAGCGTGACGAGGGTGTTGATCCCGACGGTTCCGGTACGCAGCGTGTAGGTGGCCTTCTTCGCGACGTCGTACCCGCCGACGACCGCCGCGATGAGCAACAGCGCCGCGCTCACTCGGGGCAGGTCGTGGGCGGTGCCGACGCTCCAGCCGACGGCGAGCAACAGGCCGCTGGCCGCGACGACGATCGGCGTTCGGTGGGACCGGACGTATCGCGTGACGGTCACGGTCGGTCACCGGGGACGGGGCGTGTACCCCTGGTTCGTGATGGCTCGCTCGAGGCGATCGGCGTCGACGGCCGTCTCGTCGAACTCGATCTCGACGCGACCGGTCGTGTAGTGGACCTCGGCGCGCTCGACGCCGTCCGTTTTCGACAGGGCTCGTTCGACGTGGCTCGCACACGTCGGGCAATCGAAGTCGGTGACGCAGTATTCGGTGATCCGGGTCATCGGTGCTCGAATACGACTACGAACCCCGCCCACAAAAACATCACTCAAATGACTTGTTTGGGTTCTATCACAGCTATTTCCACCGGTGAAACGACTCGTCTAGACGGTCGCGCGGTCTGAGCGACTTATACGGATCGCCGTCCAACGATCGGGTAACCGATGCCCGAATTCACGTCGGACGTGACGATCGACGACATCGCGGTCCGGGACACGAACGTCTCGAGCGCCGTCGACGAACCGGTCCGTGCGATGATCCTCGACATGCTCGCCGACACGGCGCGCTCCGTAACGGAGATCGACGCGGAACTCGCGGGACGGGGGTACGATCGGACGCTCAATACGGTGCGCCACCACGTCAACGAACTCCGCGATGCCGGCCTCGTCGAGGTCGCCCGTCTCGAGGAACGAAACGGCGGCACGACGAAGTACTACCGCGCGAATACGATCGTCCTCTCGTACGCGCTACCCGAGGACGCACGGGCGGCCGTCGACTCGATGGCGCGGGACCTCGCGCCCGACATCGCAGCGCTCGTCGCGGACCTCGAGACGACCCACGGCGACGCGTTGGAGCGGATCGCCGACGGGATGGCTCCCTGTGAGCACTGTCGAAGCCAGAAGTACGAGACGTACCTGCTGTTGACGATCCTTCGACGGGCGTTCGTGGCGGGAACCCTTCGAGACGATCCCGTAC
Organism: Natrinema altunense; assembly: GCF_000731985.1. Classification (GTDB taxonomy): domain Archaea; phylum Halobacteriota; class Halobacteria; order Halobacteriales; family Natrialbaceae; genus Natrinema; species Natrinema altunense. Next base: position 124,824 of record NZ_JNCS01000008.1, on the reverse strand, counting down.
AGTAGTTCCGGCCGTCCGATTCCGTCTCGGCAATCAGTAGCGGCCCGCTTCAGCGCCGTATCAGATCGGAAATCCGGTCCGCGAGACCGACGTCGGCACCGAGTTTGAGGTAGTACGCATCGCCGCCGTCCTCGTAGTAGTCGTCGATCCGGCGCTTGATCTCGAAGCCGAGGTGTTCGTAGAACTGGAGCGCGTTCTCGTTGCTCGTCCGAGCGTGACAGGTTATCGTGTCGTGATCGTCCGCGACGTGGGCGACGAGCCGTTTGCCGATCCCTTCACCGCGGACGTCCGGACTTACCGCCAGAAAGAGAATGTAGCCGTCGCGTCGAACGGCAGCGAACCCGATGAGAGCACCGTCCTGGACGTAACAGTGGACCTTCGACCGTCGATACGCGTCCGTAAAGAAGTCGTACCGTTGTTTGAGCACATCCTCCTGACGGTTGATCTCCTCCTTTAGCTGCCAGGCGTCGTCGACGAAATCGTCGCTCCCCGGTGCGACGACGCGACTGTCGATGTTGACGCTCACTATGACAGTCTACCAGCGTCGTCAATATAATTCCACCGGCAGTCGACGCGCGGAACCGTCGCAGACGGCCGACACGTCCGGGCGTCCCTCGGTTCGGCCTGCAAACCGTGCCGGATGCGATGCGTTCGAAACGACGGGCATAGGACCCCAGCCGAACAAACGGCCCCCAATGGGGTACGAACTACGCGACCACACGGCCGATGTCGCGGTTGCGGCGACCGGTGACTCGCTCGAGGCGGTCTTCGCGGCGGTGGCAAACGGTCTCGCAGCCGCCTCGTGCGACGAGATCGACGATGCCGGGGACCGCTTTTCGCTCGCCGTGACGGCCGAAAACAGCGAGGCGCTGCTGTTCGACTACCTCGACGAACTGATATATCTGCGAGACGTTCGGGTGGTACTCCCGGTCGACCACCGTGTCGACTCGATCGAGACCCCGTCGGCCGCGAACGGCGGCGCGGACGAGTGGCAACTCGAGGCCAGCGCCCGCGGCGTTCCGCTCTCCGAAATCGACGCTCGCGAGATAAAGGCGGTGACGTACTCGGAGATGCGCCTCGAGCGCGCCGGCACGGACGGCGACGACGGGGGCTGGGAGGCGTACGTCGTCTTCGACGTGTGACCGGCTGTGGCTTCGCGCGGTCGACGCACACGCGGTCGATCAAGAGTAGGGCGTATTTTGGGTGGGCGTATTTTCACCTTCCGAACCGTACCGCACGGTGATGAGGGACGGATGCCGACACGTTCGAAAACAGCGACTCGTCGGGGCAGTGGTGGCTCTCCTCGCGGCACCGGGTGCGGTAATGGGGTCGGCCCGGGCTCACGAAGAGTACGTCGTCGACGAGGAGCGCGACGTCGCCGTCGGCGAGTTCCTCGCCGAGTCGCTGCGCGATCCGTTCGTCGTCGGTCCGCTCCTGGCGGGTGCGTTCGCCGTCGCCGTCGCGATCGCGATCTACTTTCTCGTTCGCCCGCTACAGCGGGATCTCACCGCGTTCCGAACTGCCATGCGGGAGTATACCCCGTTCGTTCCCTGGTTGCTCCGGATCTCCTTTGGCATCCCGCTGATCGGTGCCGGATTCGGCGGCTACTTCATCAGTCCCGCGCTCCACGTCGAACTGCGGCTTCTACAGGTCGCGCTCGGCTTCCTCCTCCTGTTCGGCCTGGCGACGCGCGTCGTCGCGCTGGTCACGCTCGCTGCCTACCTCGTCGGTCTCGCGCTCCGGCCGATCCTGCTGTTGCAACTCGAATACGTCGGCGGCATGCTCGCCGTCGTCCTGATCGGGAGCGGGCAACCGAGCGCGGATCACGTTCTCCAGCGGGTCGCCGGCACCTCGGGGACCGTCTACGGCCGGTTCGATCCGGTCTCCGACCGCGCTCGCGCGTTTCAGGAGCGGGTTCGCGGGTACCGTCCCTTCGTGCCGACGGTCGTTCGCATCGGTCTCGGCTGTACGTTCGTCTCCCTCGGGCTGGGCCAGAAGCTGCTGCGACCCGGCATCGCGCTCGCGGTCGTCGGCCGATACGACCTGACGGCGGTCGTCCCTGTCAGTCCCGCGCTGTGGGTCCTCGGCGCGGGGCTGGCCGAGGTAGGGCTCGGTCTCGCGCTTCTGGTCGGGTTTTTCACGCGGGCGAGCGCAGCGACGGCGATCGGCGTGTTCGCGCTCACGCTCTTCGCGCTGCCCGACGATCCCGTCCTCGCCCACGTCGGCCTCTTCGGCCTGGCGTCGGTCCTGCTCATCACCGGAAGCGGCCCCTACGCCGTCGATCGATGGCTCGAGACTCGCTGGGCCGACGAACGCGCCGACGGGGTACTGGAGCCCGCGTAAGCGAAGTGCGCCCCGCGATCCGACAGTGGTAGAGACTGTCGAAGACGTTGAAGAGACGAACACCTTTCATCGCCGCGGGTCGAGTTTCGTGTATGACCACCTTCGACGCCGACGGCATCACGCTCGAGCGGGTGCGCGAGTACGTCTGGGAGATTCCCCAGGAAGGGGACATGCGCGTCCCCGCGCGAGTACTGGCGAGTGAGGCACTGCTCGAGGAGATCGAGGAGGACAAGACCTTAGAGCAGATCAAAAACACGACGCACCTGCCGGGAATCACGAACTACGCGATCTGCATGCCCGACGGGCATCAGGGCTACGGCTTCCCGGTCGGCGGCGTCGGCGCGCTCGACGCCGAAAACGGCTGTATTTCGCCGGGAGCGGTCGGGTACGACATCAATTGCGGCGTCCGGATGATGCGGACGAACCTGACCTACGACGAGGTGCGGGGCCACGAGGAGGAACTCGTCGACTCGCTGTTCGCCAACGTTCCGTCGGGGCTCGGCGGCGGCGGCATCGTCGAGGCCGGCGTCGACACCGTCGACGAAATCCTGGCCCGCGGCGTCGACTGGGCGCTCGAGAACGGCCACGCCGTCGAGGACGACCTGCTGCACTGTGAGGACGAGGGGATGCGCGAGGGCGCGGACCCGGACAAAGTGAGCCAGAAAGCCAAGGACCGCGGGAAGAACCAGATCGGCTCGCTGGGGTCGGGCAACCACTTCCTCGAAGTCCAGCGCGTGACCGACGTCTTCGATTCGGACGTGGGCGAGGCCTTCGGGCTCGAGGAAGACCAGATCGTCGTGTTGATCCACTGTGGCTCCCGCGGTCTGGGGCATCAAACCTGCAACGACTACCTGCGGAAGATCGAACAGCAGCACCAGGGACTGCTGGACCAGTTGCCCGACAAGGAACTCGCGGCCGCGCCCGCGGGTTCGCAACTCGCCGAGGATTACTACGGCGCGATGAACGCGGCGATCAACTTCGCGTGGGTCAACCGCCAGCTGATCATGCATCGGACGCGACAGGTCTTCGAGCGCGTGTTCGATCGCTCGTGGGAGGAGATGGAGATGGAACTGCTGTACGACGTGGCCCACAACATCGCGAAGAAGGAGACCCACACGGTCGGGGCGGACGGGGAAGAGCGTGAACTCTACGTCCACCGCAAGGGGGCGACGCGGGCGTTCCCCGCCGGCCATCCCGAAGTCCCGTCGGCCTACCGCGACGTCGGCCAGCCGGTGATCATCCCCGGCAGCATGGGCGCTGGCAGCTACGTCCTCCGCGGGGGCGAGAACTCGATGGATCTGACCTTCGGCTCGACCGCCCACGGTGCCGGCCGGCTGATGAGCCGCACGCAGGCCAAAGACGAGTTCTGGGGCGGCGACGTCCAGCAGGACCTCGCGGACCAGCAGGAGATCCACGTCAAGGCCCAGTCCGGGGCCACGATCGCCGAGGAAGCGCCGGGCGTCTACAAGGACGTCGACGAGGTCGTCCGCGTCTCCGACGAACTGGGCATCGGCGACAAGGTCGCGCGGACGTTCCCCGTCTGTAACATCAAAGGCTAGTCGGGACCGCGCCGCGACGTTCCCATCCCGCAACGATGGCTCCGTGCCGTTCGACTCGGCGGAAGGAGACGATCGGCACCGATTACGGTCCGTTTACTGCAGCCGGTACGGGTTGTCTTCGTCCCCATCGTCGCCCTCGCTCTCGTAGGGTTTCCGCGCGGTGATCGTCACCGTCGCTTCCGGGTCATCCTCGTCGGCCCACGGGCTGTCGTAGGCCGAAATCTCGAGGTCCGTCACGTCCCAGCCCTCCGCCTCGATGAGTTCGACCAGCCGTCGCTGGTCCTCGAGCATGTCCTCGTCCATGGCCCGCGGTTCGAGCGCGAGCGTCGTAGCTCTTCCGCCGATCAGTGCGCGACCCGACGCCGCGACCGATCCGCTGTTCGACACTGGCGGCGCGGCGATCTCCGACCGGTCGGCGTCGGCACTCATTATAGCGGGTTGACAGGGCCTGCAAACCGAAATCGGTTACGCGGCATCGGAATTCCCGGCGCGTTTAAGCGGATCCGTCTGCAACTCGGACGCATGCTCACCGACGAGTTCGGGCGGGAGGTCACCGGGGTGCGCGTCTCCCTCACCGATCGGTGTAATTTCGACTGCGTCTACTGTCACAACGAGGGGCTGGGGGACACTCGCGGGCCGATGGACCCACAGGACGACGAGATGTCGACCGACGACGTCGTCCGGTTTCTCGAGGTCGCCGCCGAGTTCGGTGTCGACGCGGTCAAGTTCACCGGCGGGGAACCCATGCTGCGGCAGGATTTAGCGGAGATCATCGAGCGCACCCCGGATCGGATGGAAATCTCGCTGACCACGAACGGGACGTTCCTCCCCGGCCGCGCCGAGGAACTCGTCGACGCCGGGCTGGAGCGGGTCAACGTTTCCCAGGACGCGCTCGATCCGGCGGACTTCGCCGCGGTGACGAAAAGCGGGGCCTACGAGAAGGTGCTCGAGGGCGTCGAGGCGGCGCTGGACGCGGGGCTCGACCCGGTCAAACTCAACATGGTCGTCTTCGAGCACACGGCGGGATACGTGCCGGAGATGGTCGATCACGTCGCGGACAACGACGGGCTCCAGTTGCAGTTGATCGAGTACATGCCCGAACTGACGGGCAAGCCCGAATGGAACATCGACATCCAGCGCGTCCACGACTGGCTGGCCGAGCGGGCCACGGAGATCGAACACCGCGAGATGCACGACCGGAAACGGTACTGGGTCGGCGGGAGCAAGGCGCACGACGGCTCGTCGAACTCGTCCGGAATGGTCGAAATCGTCGACCCCGTCGAGAACCCCACCTTCTGTGCGAACTGCCACCGTGTTCGGGTCACCCACGAGGGCTACCTCAAGGGCTGTCTCAACCGCAACGACGACCTCAAGTCGATGGGTGAGATGACGAAACCGGAGATCCGCGAGGCGTTCCGCGATACCGTCGCCGATCGGGTCCCCTACTACGGGGAGTACATGGTCCAAAACGACGACGGTCAGTGGGAGATCAACGAGAAGTACATCGAGGAGTACGCCGGCGCGTAGCCCCTCCGCGCCTGCAGTCGTCGCCCGGTCGCTCGTCGACGCGAGGGGTGTGACACGGGAGAGAGGGACACACGGGCCGTCACGCCCTTTCGTTGCCCTTAAGTAGTAGACGGGGGTAAGTTCGGGTGCAATACGTGCAGGGGAGCGATCCCCGAGTCCGGGAGGGCGATGATAGACGAACGGTGTTGTGGTAGCCAAGCGGCCCAAGGCGCATGGTTGCTAACCATGTGGCGTCAAGCCTCCGGGGTTCGAATCCCCGCCACAACGTCGGACACTTCGCTGGCGTTTTCCCGCCAGTCATTTGCAACGCAGGCAGACCAGACACAGATACACGACACATGAGCGCCGAAGAACCTCAAGAACAAGAAGACGACGAAGATCTTCGATACTTCGTCCGCATCGGGCAAACCGACCTCGATGGGACGAAGTCCGTCGAGCGCTCGCTCACGGAGATGAACGGGATCGGTCGCCGAACCGCCCGACTCATCGCCGAGGAAGCGGGTGTCGACCGAACGGCGACGTTCGGCCGGCTCGACGACGACGTCATCGATGGCGTCATCGAAGTCGTCGAGAACTACGCCGACGAAGTCCCGGACTGGCTCAACAACCGTCAGGACGACTTCTACAGCGGCGAAACGACCCACGAGATCGGCAACGATCTCCAGTTGACTCGACAGCACGACATCAACCGGATGAAGATGATCGACTCCTACAAGGGCACGCGCCACAAGCGCGGCCAGAAGGTTCGCGGTCAGCGAACCAAGTCCACCGGTCGTACGGAGGGCACCATCGGAGTCAACGTCGAAGAGATCCGCGAAGAACAGGCCGAAGAGGCCGCCGAAGAAGAGGGCGAGGGTGAATAATGCCACTCGGCACTGACACCAAGCAATACGAGACGCCGAACCACCCCTACCAGGGTGAACGTATCGCCTCCGAACACTCCCTCGTCGACCGCTACGGGCTCTCCAACAAGGAAGAGCTCTGGCGTGCCCAGTCCGAGCTTCGCTCCTACCGGCGCGAGGCCCGTGAACTGCTCGGCCAGGCCCAGGACGACGACACCGTCGTCCGCCGCTCCGAGGAGTTCCTCGGTCGGCTCAAACGTGTCGGCATCCTCGACGAGACCGACGAACTCGGCGACATCCTGTCGCTCGAGATCGAGGACATCCTCGAGCGCCGACTGCAGACGGTCGTCTACCGCAATGGGCTGGCGAACACGACCCAGCAGGCTCGTCAGTTCATCACGCACGGCCACATCGTGGTCGACGGGCAGCGCCACCTCGTTCCCTCCTACGTCGTCGACATCGACGAGGAGGACCTGGTAGCCTTCGACGAGAACAGCCCGCTCGCGGACGATCTCCACCCCGAACGCGCGGAGGGTCAGTAACATGAGTCAGGACGACGAAAAATGGGGCATTGCCCACGTACACGCATCGTTCAACAACACCGTCATGACCGTGACCGACCTCACGGGCGCGGAGACGATCGCCAAGTCCTCCGGTGGGACGGCGGTCAAGCAGAACCGCGACGAGGCGTCGCCGTACGCGGCCATGCAGATGGCCGAGTCCGTCGCCGAAGAGGTCAAAGCGGCCGGCATCACGGGCCTGCACGTTCACGTGCGCGGTCCCGGTGGCAACCTTCAGAAGTCCCCCGGTCCGGGCGCACAGGCGACGATCCGTGCGCTCGCCCGCTCGGGCATCGAGATCGGGCGCATCGAGGACGTCACGCCGATCCCACACGACGGATCGCGCGCTCCCAAAGGGAAGGGCGGCTACTAGACCATGAGTGCAGAGTACGACGTCGAGTTCGTCGAACGCGAGGATCGTGAGGCGCGGTTCCTCGTTCGCGGCGTGACACCCGGGTTCGCAAACGGTATCCGTCGAGCGATGGTCGCCGACGTGCCGACGATGGCGATCGATACCGTCCGGTTCGTCGAGAACTCGTCGGTCATGTTCGACGAGCAACTCGCCTTGCGACTCGGCCTCGTCCCGCTGACGACGCCGCCGGTCGGCGAGTTCGGCGAGGACGAGACCGTCACGCTCTCGATCGACGTCGAAGGGCCGGCCACCGCGTACTCCGGCGACCTCGTTTCCAGCGACGATCTCGTCGAACCCGCCGACGAGAACGTCCCGATCATCGAACTCAAGGACGGCCAACGCCTCGAGGCCGAGGCCGATGCCGTCATCGACCGCGGGAAAGACCACGCCAAACATCAGGGCGGGGTCGCGGTCGGCTACCGACACCTCCAGCGCGTGGAGGTCGAGGGTGACCTGCCGGAGTTCGAGGACGAGGAGAGTCGGATCATCCGCGGCGTCATCGAAGACGACGGCGAACTCGTGTCGACGAGCGAGTTCGATCACGACCTCTCGAACCGGTATCCGGGCAAGGAGGTCCGGATCGAGGACGTGCCGAACGCCTTCGTCTTCCACGTGGAAACCGACGGCTCGTTCCCCATCGAGGAACTCGTCACGCGGGCCGCGGACACGATCGCGGAACGCGCGACCGAACTCGAAGACGCAGTACAGCTGTAGATATGAACCGACGCCCCAAACCCACTCAGGACGCGCCGCTCGCCGACGCCGTGAACGACGAGACCGGCGATCGCGCGTCCGACGGAATCGAAAGGGGTTTGAAGGGGCGACGGGTAGACGGAAGTGCGAGCAGGGATAGCCAAGTCAGGCCAACGGCGCAGCGTTCAGGGCGCTGTCTCGTAGGAGTCCGCAGGTTCAAATCCTGCTCCCTGCATCACTTCTCTACGACCGAACGACAGTCGGAAAGCGGTCGGGCGGTCTCCGGCCGGTTCACGACACGGCCCGTTCGGCAGTACAACAATTTCGATTCCACAGTCGACGGCGCGGCTCCTCGCGTCGCCGATCAGTTAGCAGTTGGAGGATACCAATGAGTAGCAAGACTAATCCGAGGCTCAACGATCTTATCGCCGAGCTGAAGTCGACGTCCCGCGAAGCGGACGCCGATGTCTGGCGAGACGTTGCGGATCGACTCGAGAAGCCCCGGCGCACCCACGCTGAGGTAAACCTGGGCCGCATCGAGCGATACGCACGCGAAGAAGAGACTGTCGTCGTTCCCGGCAAGGTGCTGGGCTCCGGCGCACTACAGAAGAACGTTACCGTCGCCGCCGTCAACTTCTCTTCGTCCGCGGAGACGAAGATCGATCAGGTCGGCGAATCGGTACCGCTCGAGCAAGCGCTCGAAGAGAACCCCGAAGGGGCAGACGTCCGGGTGATTCGATGAGTCTCGCAGAGTTCGACGCAGATCTCGTCGTCGATGCCGGTGACTGTATCCTCGGTCGCGTCGCAAGCGAGGTCGCCCAGCGCGCGCTGGACGGCGACCGCGTCGCGATCGTCAACGCAGAGGAGGCAGTCATCACCGGCGACAAGGAAGACATCTTCGAGACGTACCGCACACGGCTGCAGATGGGTTCGGACCGCGGGCCCTACTACCCCAAGCGACCGGACACGATCTTCAAGCGATCCGTTCGCGGGATGCTGCCGTACAAGAAACCCCGTGGCCGCGAGGCACTCGACAACGTCCGCGTCTACGTCGGCGACCCCTACGAGGGCGACGACGACCACGAGTCGGAAGTCCTCGAGGGGACGTCGCTGGATCGCCTGTCGAACATCCGCTTCGTCCACCTACACGAAGTGTCCGAACAGTTAGGTGCTAACGTCACATGGTAACCAATACGAGTGGCAAGAAAAAGACAGCCGTCGCTCGCGCCACGGTGCGCGAAGGCGAGGGTCGCGTTCGAATCAATTCCCAGCCCGTCGAACTGGTCGAACCGGAGATGTCCCGGCTCAAGATGCTCGAGCCGTTCCGCATCGTCGGCGAGGACCTGCGCGGCGAGATGGACATCGACGTCCGCGTCGAGGGTGGCGGCATCAGCGGCCAGGCAGACGCCGTCCGGACCGCCATCGCGCGCGGGATCGTCCAGCACTCGAACGACGCCGAACTCCGCGACGCGTTCATGGAGTTCGACCGCTCGCTGCTGGTCAACGACGTTCGCCAGTCCGAACCGAAGAAATGGGGTGGCCCGGGCGCTCGGGCGCGCTACCAGAAGTCCTACCGCTGAGGTGATCCACGCATGATGGTACCGGTCCGGTGTTTCACCTGTGGTAACGTCGTCGCCGAACACTGGGAGGAGTTCGACGAGCGAGCGAACGAAGGCGACGAGGACCCCGAAAAGGTGCTCGACGAGCTCGGTGTCGACCGCTACTGCTGTCGGCGCATGCTCGTCAGTCACAAGGACCTCGTCGACGTCGTCTCCCCGTACCAGTAACAATGCAACAACAACAGCACAACCGCTACGAGAAGGCACGCATCCTCGGCGCGCGAGCGCTGCAGGTGTCCTACGGCGCGCCGGTGTTGATCGAGACGGAGCAGACCCAACCGATCCTCATCGCCGCCGAGGAGTACGACGCCGGCGTGCTGCCGTTTACCGTCAAGCGGGGGTACGACCGGAAATGACGCTCATCACCGACATCCGGCTCCGTCGGATCCTCGACTCGCGCGGGAATCCGACGGTCGAGGCCGATGTCGTGACCGAAAGCGGCGGCTTCGGCCGCGCCGCGGCACCCAGCGGTGCCAGCACCGGCGAGTACGAGGCCGTCGAGCGGCCGCCGAGCGAAGCCATCGCCGCGGCTCGGGAACACGCCGTTCCCCGACTCGTCGGCGAGGTCTACGCCGGCAATCAGCGCGACGTCGACGCCGCGCTCCACGCCGCCGACGGGACCGACGACTTCTCGGAGATCGGTGCCAACAGTGCGGTCGCAATCTCGATGGCCGCCGCGAAGGCCGGTGCCGACGTGCTTGGTGCCCCGCTGTTCCAGCACCTCGGCGGGACGTTCCGCGGCGACGGCTTCCCGATTCCCCTCGGCAACGTCGTCGGTGGTGGCGAACACGCCGCCGACGCGACCGACATTCAGGAGTTCCTGGCCGCACCCGTCGGCGCACCCAGCATCGCGGACGCCGTCTTCGCAAACGCAGCCGTCCACGCCGCCGTCGCCGACCTGCTCGAGGAACGCGACGTTCCCTGTGGCAAAGGCGACGAGGGCGCGTGGGCACCGTCGATCGACGACGGCGAGGCCTTCGAAATCGTCGCCGAGGCGGTCTCGATGGTCCAGGGCGAGGTCGGTTTCAACATCGGCTTCGGACTGGACGTCGCCGGTGCCGAGCTGTACGATTCCGACTCGGAAACGTACGAGTACAGCGACCGGAGCCGCGACACCGACGAGCAGATCGCGTACATCGCGGATCTGGTCGAGGAGTACGACCTCGTCTACGTCGAGGACCCCCTCGACGAGGACGACTACGACGCCTTCGCCGACCTCACGGACGAAGTCGGCGATCAGACGCTGATCTGCGGTGACGACCTGTTCGTCACCAACACCGACCGTCTCGTCAACGGGATCGATCGCGGCGCGGCCAACAGCATCCTGATCAAGCCAAACCAGATCGGGACGCTGTCGGACGCCTTCGACGCGATCGAACTCGCGACGGAGAACGGCTACGACTCGGTCGTCTCCCATCGGTCGGGCGAGACCGAAGACGCGACGATCGCACACCTCGCCGTTGCGACCGACGCTCCCTTCATCAAGACGGGTGCCGTCGGCGGCGAGCGAACCGCAAAGCTCAACGAGCTTATTCGAATCGCAGACGACGCGACATGACAGAGAACGACGCAACCCAGGAAGGGCTCGACGCCGCCGAGGAGGCGATCGACGAGGAGCCAGCCGAAGGGGCTGGCCCCGCCGCCGACGCCGACGACGTCGAGCCAGTAGACGAACAGCCCGCCGACGCCGAGGGAGCACCCGCGGCCGACGCCGAACAAGCCGACGACGCCGACGAGGAAGACGCCGGTCCGACCCTCGACGACGACGTCATGCCCGACGAGGAGGCGGACCTCCTCATCCCCGTCGAGGACTACCTCGGCGCTGGTGTCCACATCGGGACCCAGCAGAAGACCACGGACATGGACCGGTTTATCCACCGCGTCCGAACCGACGGGCTCTACGTGCTCGACATCTCGAAAACCGACGGCCGTATCCGCACGGCCGCGGACTTCCTCGCCAACTACGACCCCGAGCAGATCCTGGTCACCTCGAGCCGCCAGTACGGTCGGTTCCCGGCGGAGAAGTTCGCCGAGGCAGTCGGCGCTCGCGCCCGCACCGGTCGTTTCATCCCGGGCACGCTGACGAACCCGAAGTACGACGGCTACATCGAGCCGGACGTCCTCGTCGTCACCGACCCGATCGGCGACGCCCAGGCCGTCAAGGAGGCCATCACGGTCGGGATCCCGGTTATCGCGATGTGTGACTCGAACAACCAGGTCAGTAACGTCGACCTCGTCGTCCCGACGAACAACAAGGGTCGCAAGGCCCTCTCGGTCGTCTACTGGCTGCTCGCCAACGAGGTTCTCGATCGACGCGGTGCCGAGCCGTCCTACTCGCTCGAGGACTTCGAGAGCGGCGTCTAATTCGGCCGCGGTCGACACTGTTCGTTTTCTCGTCCCCCTGCGACGCGTAGCGGCGCGACAACAACGGGAGATCGCGTCCGTACTCCGGCCGTCAGCGAAAGCAACGGAATCGCTAACGGCCCCCGCTCTCACACGGGAGCCGGGGCGCGATCCGCCGCGATCGGGTCAGGACGGTCGGTTCACTACTGAGCGACCGGTCGTAACCGTGGGAGCGGATTGACGCGTGTTCGATCGAACCGCGAGCGGCAAAGCGCGAGAGACGGTGATACGGCGTCGTCACGGTGACGACGCTTCCTCGAGCAAGTCCCCGACCAGTTCGGCGGCGTCGACGGCCGTCGCACCGAAGACGTACGTCGCGGGTTCGATACCGAACGCGCCGCGGTGATAGGCGACGGCCGGCACCGCTCCGTGGTCCGCGAACCGGCGTCGGAGGTGCGCGCCGCGGTCCTCGTAGTCGGCGTCGAACTCGAGGGGATCGATGGCAAGCGTCCGCGCGGCCGCGAGCAGGTCGTCGTCGGTGGCGATGTTGATCGCGGCACGGCGATCGGAGCCGACCGAATTCGAAGCGAGGACTGCCGTCGCGACGTGTTTCGACGCGCCGAACTCCGGATTCGCGGGGATTTCGATCCGCCCACCCATCGCGTAGATCCGGCCGGGAACCGCGGCGACATCGGTCTCGTCGCGGGGATCGGGCAGGCACATTCCGACGTTCGTTCCGACGTTCGGGACGAAGTCGGCCATCCCGGGGGTCGAGGCGAGGGTTCGTGCAGCCGTCCGCACGTTCGCGAGAACCTCCCGTTCGGCGCGCACGTCGGGATCGAGGCCGCGAACGCACAGATCGCACCCGAGCCCGCGCAGTTCGGACATCTCCTCCTCGTGGAGTTCGCAGATCGGACCCCGGTCCTCGAGGGTACGGACGAGCGAGAGGAGTTCGGCGAGGGCGTCGTAGCCGTCCATCTCGCCGGCCACCAGTCCGTCCGCGATGCGGTCGACGGTGGCGACGGTCTCCGGATCGTCGCGAAAGCGATCGTCACCGCCGCTGTCGCCGCCGACGTACTTGCTGACCGCGGCCTGAGTGACGCCGAGTTCGGTGGCGATCTCCCGTTGAGTCAGTCCGCGCTCGGCGAGGCGTGTGGCCAGCATCGCCCGGACCGTCGGCAGGAACCGATCGACGACGAGTTCGCTCGGCAAGACCAGCGACATACGACCGACGTTCGACTGCAGGGATATAAGTCCGCCTCCGATCCGACCGCGGCCGCCCGATGACCACCGGACGGCGACAAAGATAGCTATTAACCATCGTCGGACGAACGGCCGGGCATGACACTTTCGAGCGCTCCCGGCAAGGTGTATCTACTCGGGGAGCACGCGGTGGTCTACGGCGAGCCGACCGTCCTGTGTGCGATCGAGCAACGGGCGCGGGTCGGCGTACAGCGACGCGACGACGGGAAACTCCGGGTCAACGCCGAAGATCTCAGTCTGGACGGCTTTACCGTCGAGTACGACGGGACGGCCGACGAAGGGCCGGACATCGATGTCTCGGAATCGCTGCTCGATGCCGCGATGGGGTACGTCGACGGCGCGATCGAGCAGGTTCGGGACGTCACCGGGAACGACGAGGTCGGGTTCGACGTGACCATCGAGAGCGACATCCCTCTGGGCGCGGGACTCGGGTCGTCGGCCGCGGTCGTCGTGGCGGCTATCGACGCCGCCACCCGCGAACTCGGCATCACCCTCGAGACCGACGAACTCGCCGAGCGAGCCTATCAAACGGAGTACCAGGTCCAGAACGGGCAGGCCTCGCGTGCGGACACGTTCTGTTCGGCGACCGGCGGCGCAGTCCGCGTCGAGGGCGACGACTGTCGCTCGCTCGCGGCACCGGACCTGCCGATCGTGATCGGGTTCGACGGCGGTGCGGGCGACACCGGGCAACTGGTGGCAGGGGTCCGATCCCTGCGCGACGAGTACGGGTTCGCTGCCGACACCATCGAGGCGATCGGCGACGTCGTGCGCAACGGCGAGGCGGCGCTTGCCGACGGCGATCTCGAGGAACTCGGCCGACTGATGAACTTCAATCACGGCCTGCTTTCGGCGCTGGGCGTCTCCTCGCGCTCCCTGGATACGATGGTCTGGGCGGCCCGCGACGCGGGCGCGTACGGCGCGAAGCTCATCGGGGCCGGCGGGGGCGGCTGTATCGCCGCGTTGGACCCGACGCCGGAGACCGAGACGGCCCTCTCCTTTACCCCGGGCTGTGAAGACGCCTTCCGCGCGGAACTCGCCGAAACCGGGGTGAAACGGCTCGAATGATCGTGCTGAAACTCGGCGGCAGCGTCATCACCGAAAAGGATCGCGCGGAGACCCTCGACGGGGACGCCCTCGAGCGCGCGGCCGACGCGATCGCGGCGGCACGAGCGGACGGCGGCGCGGACCTCGTCGTCGTCCACGGCGGCGGGAGTTTCGGCCACCACAACGCCAGCGAACACGGCGTCACCACGACCGAAGGAACGCACGACGCGAACGCGGCGCTCGACATCCACGGCGCGATGACGACGTTGAACCGGTTCGTTCTGGGGCGACTGCTCGAGCGCGACGTGCAGGCGGTGCCGGTCCACCCCTTCTCGACGGCCCACCGCGACGGCGACGGAACCCTCGAGCTGCCGACCGGACAGGTCGAAACGATGCTCGCGGAGGGGTTCGTCCCCGTTCTCCACGGCGACGTGATCGCCCATGCCGGCGCGGGCGCGACCGTCGTCAGCGGCGACGAACTCGTCGCGGCGCTCGCCCGCGCCCTCGAAGCCGATCGGGTCGGGCTCTGCTCGACGGTGCCCGGCGTACTGGACGGCGAGGACACGGTCATCGACCGGATCGACGACTTCGAGACGGTCGCCGACGTGCTCGGAGCCAGCGAGGCGACCGACGTGACCGGCGGGATGGCCGGCAAGGTGCGGACGCTGCTCGATCTCGAGGCCGCGGCGTCGGTCTTCGATTGCGAGTCGCTCGCGTCGTTCCTCGACGGCGAGAACCCGGGGACGACGATCGACTGAGCGCGGAAGCGGAGAGGCGGGCGAAGAAACGGCGAGGCGTTTTCAGCGGGTCCAGAAGCCGCCGGTGAACATGACGAGGACGGGAATGATCTCGAGGCGGCCGATCCACATCAGGAAGACCATCAGGAGTTTCGACGGGATCGGGAAGTCGTTGTAATTGCCGAAGGGCCCGAGGAACCCGAATCCGGGGCCGATGTTCCCGATGGTCGCGAGACTGGCACTGAAGGCCTCGAGTGCAGTGAACTCCTCGATGGCGGCGACACGGCTAACGTCCAGTGCGATAACCAGCGTCGCGAGGGCGAAGATGACCAGGTACATGAACGAGAACCCGAGAACGCCACGAATCGCGTCTTCGTCGACGATATTGCCGCCGAGTCGAATCGGTCGGACGACCTCGGGATGGGAGGCCGTAAACAGCTCCCGACGCAACACCTTGAACACGATCAGCCATCGGACGACCTTGACACCACCACCGGTCGAGCCGGCACAGCCGCCGACGAGCATCGCAAAGAGGAGCACGATCTGGCCCGTCGAACTCCAGTCGGCGAAATCGCTGGTCGCGTAGCCGGTCGAGGTCAACAGTGATACGATCTGGAAGGCGCTCTGTCGCAACGAGTTCTCGAACACACCCGCCGTCACGCCGCCGAGGTCCCCGAGTGGCGGTGCAGCACCCGTATAGAGGATGCCTGCGAGCAAGACGGTTAAACCGGCAATTGCGCTGATATAAGCTCGGAACTCGGAGTTCCGAACGAAGCGATGGCCGTCGCCGCTGAAGACGTGCCAGAACAGGGCGAAGTTGGTCCCGGCGATGATCATGAACGGAATGGCGGTCCACTGGACGATCGCGGAGAACGCCGCGACGCTGTCGGCCTCCGGCGAGAACCCGCCCGTCGGGAGCGTCGTGAACCCGTGGGCGATGGCGTTGTAGAGGGTCATGTTGTCGGCCATCCCCGCCAGATGGAATCCGTAGAGGATAGCAATGTAGACGACGGTAAAAGCGAAGTAAACGAGCCAGAGGATACGCGCCGTCTCGGCGATGCGTGGCGTGAGTTTCTGTAACTGCGGTCCCGGCGCTTCCGACTCGACGAGTTGTGCCCCGCTGACCGCCAGTTCGGGGAGGATCGCGACCATCAATACGATGATCCCCATCCCGCCGAGCCACTGGGTGAGCTGTCGCCACATCATGATCGCGTGGGAGTGATCCTCGAGCGAGATGCTTCCGAGGACCGTCGCCCCGGTCGTCGTAAAGCCGGACATCGACTCGAACAGGGCGTTGACGGGATGTGCGAGCGTCGATTCGGTTCCCCAACCCGCGATCACGTAGGGAACCGCACCGATCATCGCGACGGCCAACCACGATATCGCGACGAAGAGCATGGCCTCCCGGACCTGCAAGTCCGGATCCGGGCGCAGCTGCTCGAGGCCGTGGCCGACGGCGATCGTGAGCGCGATCGTCGCGAGAAACGGGAACACGGGTTCGGTATAGATGAGCGCCACGACGAGGGGAATCACGAGGGGGATGGAGAGGTACTTGAGTACGGTTCCGACGAGCGCGACACTGGCGCGCCAATCGGCGCGGATCCTCATAGAAACACCCCGCTGAAAGGGTTGCGTCTGGTCACGGTATTAACGGCATTTGGAGTAGGTCGTATTAATCCATCGTAAGCGAGCCTCCATCGCGACGGGGACTCGGGTTCGGAACGGCTGGAAACGTGACGCGGGTCCGACCAGGTTCGCGTCGCACCCGTCGGTCCCCGTCCCCGAGACGAGGATCTATATACGAACCGTGCGTAGAACACACTATGAGCGTTCGATTACCAAGCGTTCGCCACCCGCATTCGTTTTACGACGTCTTCGGCGTCGTCGCCGCCGCGGTGGCGATCATGGCCCTCGTCCTCGCCGTCCGGTACGGGTCGATCGTCCGGCTCGAGACGGCCGTCTTCATGACGGTCGTCTTCCTGTGGGCCGGGTGGGCGACCGAACGAATCCTGGGGGAGTCCAAAGAGCGAGCGACGCGGCACCAGCAACGGAACCGACCCTGGAAGTGACGTCACGGTAGCGCGGCTCGGTCGTCCGTCACGATCGCTCGAAGGAGGGCTCTCCCGCCGGTGACTGCTCGAGTCGAGAGGGCTCGATCAGGGTCACTAAAGCGATATATTTTCAATGGTCACGTATCAACACCGACGCAATGTATATCGTCATCGTCGGTGCGGGCGATATCGGGATGCCGCTGATCGATATCGCAACCCGATCGGGAAACGAAGTCGTCGTCATCGAGAACGATCCCGAGCGGGCGGACCGAGTAGCCGGTGAATACGACTGTCTGGTACTCAACGACGATGCGACGGCTCACGATGCGCTGCTGGACGCCGGGATCGAGAACGCCGATGCGATGATCAGTACGACCGACCGTGACGCGACCAACATCATGGTCTGTCTGCTCGCCCAGGAACACGGGGTCCCCAATATCGTATCGGTGGTTCACGATCCGGAGCACATGAACGTGTTTCGCCAGATCGGCGTCAACACGATGGAAAACCCGCAGGAGCTCATCGCCGAATACCTCTATCGAGCGGTCGCTCGTCCCGCGATCGTCGACTACATGCGGATCGGGGAGACGGCGGAGGTGTTCGAAATCGTAGTCACCGAAGGCGCACCGATCGACGGGAAATCGCTCATCGAGGCCGCGGACGAAGGACTCCTCCCCGAGGACGTCCTCATCGTCGCGATCGAGCGCGAAGGGGAGGACCCACCGATCACGCCGCGTGGGAACACGACGATCAAGGCCGACGACCTCCTCACCGTCTATTCGGCGTTCGGAGCGGAACCCAAGCTCACGGACGTGTTCGGCCACTCGGAAGATCGGATTCAATGATGATCGGACGACGCGGAGCGCGGCTCCGAGGGTCGCCGCCGAGTCTCCCGTCTCGAGCACGGAATCGGGCGGTCGGAACGGCCCCGGACGCGAGTCGGACGGAGGGTGACGGATGAACGAGGCGACGAAAACGATCGGGCGGGACCTGGGGCGCATGTTTCAGGCGCTGGCCGGGCTCCTGTTCGTGTCCATCCTCATCCCGCTCATCTGGGGGGAGTACTACGCGATTCCGTCACTGCTCGTCTCCGGGTTGTTACCGCTTGCGATCGGGTCTCTCCTGACCTCGCGGTTCCGGGGGGCGACCAAGCCCGGCAAACTCCACGGGATGATCATCGCCGCGCTGGGATGGTTCTGCGTCGCGATTTTCGGCGCGCTGCCGTTCTTTTTCATCGCGTGGTCGGCCGAACTCGCGCCACCGATCCTCGGCGAGCCGTCGCAAACGCCGACACTCGCAGCGTTTACGCATCCGATCAACGCGCTGTTCGAGAGCATGAGCGGCTTTACCGGCACCGGGCTGACGATGACGGACAACGAGGAAGTCCTGCCGCGGACCCTCCAGTGGTGGCGCTCGTTCATCGAGTGGATCGGCGGTGTAGGCGTAATCGTCCTCACGACGGCGATTCTCGCCCGTCCCGGGAGCGGTTCGCTGACGCTCTACGAGAGCGAGGCCCGCTCGGAGCGCATCCACCCGAGCATCGTCTCGACGGTCCAGACCATCTGGTGGATCTTCATCCTCTTTACGTTCGTCTCGATCCTGCTCCTCTGGATCGTCGGCATGCCGCTGTGGGACGCGATCAACCACGCGATGACTGGCCTGTCGACCGGCGGGTTCTCGATCAAAGATCACTCGATCGCCACCTACGACAGCGCCGCCATCGACTTCGCGCTCTTGCCGATCATGCTGTTGGGTAGCATCGCGTTCCCGGTCCACTACCTCATCCTGCAGGGCGATCTGCGGAACCTCTATGCGGACCTCCAGACCCGGTGGGTGTTCATCTACATGAGCCTCGGCACGCTCGTGCTGACTGCGCTCGTATACGCCGGCGACACGTACGACTCGCTGTTTACCGCGTTCCGATACAGTTCGTTCCAGTTCGTCTCGGCGGCGACCTGTGCCGGCTTCCAGACCGCTGTCGACGCAACCAACGTCGCGCTCGGGCGGTGGTCTGCCCAGGCCCAACTCACCGTTACCTTCGGCATGGTCATCGGCGGCGCGGCCGGTTCGACGGTCGGCGGAATCAAACTGATTCGGGCGCTGACGCTCCTGAAAGGCGTTCGGCATCGCATCTCGGACGTCTTCTACCCCGAGACGGCCGTCCGGCGGCTGAACATCAACGGTCGCCGTCTCAACGAACGGGAGATCCGTCAGGAGTTCGAGGAAGCGGCGATCATCGCGATGCTGTGGGCGACCTTCCTCGCGATCGGGATCTTCATCCTCCTCGTGATCCTCCCGCAGGGCGAATACACGCTCGAGAACGTCATCTTCGAGGTCGCGAGCGCACAGGGCAACGTCGGCCTCTCCGCGGGGATCACCGGCCCCGAATCGCTGCCGACGCTCGGCAAACTCATGTTCCTGTTCAACATGTGGATCGGCCGCCTCGAGATCATTCCGGTGTTGGTCACGTTGCGGGCGGTCTTCCGCCGCGGGGGGCTCTACCAATGAAGCTCA
The DNA here is from genome assembly GCF_000731985.1 of Natrinema altunense. Classification (GTDB taxonomy): domain Archaea; phylum Halobacteriota; class Halobacteria; order Halobacteriales; family Natrialbaceae; genus Natrinema; species Natrinema altunense. Next base: position 105,317 of record NZ_JNCS01000008.1, on the reverse strand, counting down.
GCGACCTCCCGATCGTCGAAGAGGTGTTCGAATCAGGTGCCAACGACCGGGTCTTCGATTCGCTCTTGCTCATCGGGCCGGTTCTCATCGTCGGGATCGCAATCGTCGGCCGGTCGTTGTTGACGACCGGCATCGCGATCGCGTACGTCCTGTTTTTCGTCGCGTACGTCGTCTATCGCGGCATCAGTAACTGAGTAGGTTCGGGACGGTTCGAGACGCGGTCCGACACGACAGCAGGGACCGGCCGTTCTAAATGAGTTCGATGACGTCGTCGAGGACGGCCGCATCGACGAAGACGATCACGTGGTCATCGGGCTGGACGACCGTCGAGCCGCGGGGCGTGATGTGGTCGCCCGCTCGCGAGATCGCACCGATGACGACGCCCGGCGGCAAGTCGTCGGTCGCGTCGGCGATCTCCCGCCCGACGAGGACACTGTCCGGACCGACTTCGATTTCGATGACCTCCGCGCGGTCGTGCTCGAGCATCGCCACTTTCTCGGTGTGGTCGGTCCGGGTAAAGCGGATGATCTCCTCGGCGGTCTCCTCGCGGGGGTTGACGGCGACGTCGACGCCGACGGTCTCGAAGAGGTCGGCGTACTCGGGCGTTTCGATGATCGCGACGGTGCGGTCGACGCCGATCCGCTCGGCGAGCAGGGACACGAGCAGGTTCTTCTCGTCGCTGTCGAGGGCGGCGATCACGACGTCGGCCTCGCCGACGTGTTCGCGGGCGAGGAACTCGGCGTTGGTCGCGTCGCTCTCCATGACCATCGTGTTCGGCAGCGCTTCGGCGACCTCGCGGGCCCGGTCGGGGTCGCGCTCGATCAAACGCGGGCGAAAGCCGTGATCCTCGAACTCGCGGGCGGTCTGGTACCCGATCTCGCTGGCACCGACGATGACGACCTCCTCGGCCTCCTCGGGCATCGTCGCGACCTCGTCGGCGAAGTCGTTGATCGAGTCCGGGCTCCCGATGACGACGACCCGGTCGCCGCCCCGAATGACAGTGTCGCCCCGGGTGACGACCATTTCGTCGTCCCGGAAGATCGCGGCGAAAGTGAGCGAATCGTAACAGTCGGCCTCCCTGACGGTTCGGTCCGCGATCGGGCTGGCCGCCGGAATATCGAACTCGGCCATGCGGATGAGCCCGCTCGCGAACGTATCGACGTCGTGTGCGCTCGGCAGTCCGGAGATCCGGAAGATCGTTCGCGCGGTCAGCAGATCGGTACAGACCATGAAGTCGACGCCGAACGCACCCTGCGATTCCTGCCACGTCTCGAGCAGCGTCCGGCGGCGGACCCGTGCGACGGTGAACGCGTTCGTGGCGGCCTTCGCCGCACCACAGACGACCGCGTTGGTCTCGTCGTTGTCCGTACAGGCGATCACCAGATCCGCCTGCTCGAGGTTGGCTTCCCGCAAGGTGTCGAGATCGGTTCCGTCGCCGCGAATCGTGAGGATATCCAGCGAGTAGGTGAGCTCCTCGACCACGTCGGCGTCGCGGTCGACGACGACCACGTCGTGGGCCCCCTCGAGGTTCGCGGCGATCGAACGGCCGACCTCGCCAGCACCGACGATGATTACGTACACGACGGTCCCTCCGAAAGCATCGTTACTGACACCCGTTTCGAGGCGACCGGCAAATGAATTGCGGTGTCCGAGAGGGCTCGGCGATCGGCGTCAGAACGGCTGGAAACCGCCGAGACGGCCGGTGTCTCGGCCGACGATCCAACCCACTGCGTTTTTAACACCCGGGCGTGTACAGGACACTAGCGAAACCCGCGGGCAAGTGCGTTCGGGGCTTGCGATGGTCGCGAGCTATCGAAGACGGAACCGCCGTCGCACCGAGCGCATAGCGGGATGGCCGACGCGCTGCAAGACGCCGGGGCCGTACGACTAGGCGTCCGCGGACCGTTTCGATGAGAGTCCATTCAGCGGCTTTCAGTGCTACGAATCATGGAAATCGAAATCGCAACCATTGGCGGCTACGAAGAAGTCGGACGGCAGATGACTGCCGTTCGTGCCGGCGACGACGTCGTCATCTTCGACATGGGTCTGAACCTCTCGCAGGTCCTGATCCACGACAACGTCGAAACCGAGCGGATGCACAGCCTCGATCTGATCGACATGGGCGCAATCCCGGACGACCGGGTCATGAGCGACCTCGAGGGCGACGTAAAGGCCATCGTGCCGACCCACGGCCACCTGGACCACATCGGTGCCATCTCGAAGTTGGCACACCGCTACGACGCGCCGGTCGTCGCGACGCCGTTTACGATCGAACTCGTCAAACAGCAGATCGAGGGCGAACAGAAGTTCGGCGTCGAGAACGACCTCGTCAAGATGGAGGCCGGCGAGACGATGTCGATCGGCGACTCCGGAACGGTCGACCTCGAGTTCGTCAACGTCACGCACTCGATCATCGACGCGATCAACCCCGTTCTCCACACCCCCGAAGGCGCGGTCGTCTACGGGCTCGACAAACGGATGGACCACACGCCCGTCATCGGCGACCCGATCGACATGGAGCGGTTCCGCGAGATCGGTCGCGAGGGCAACGGCGTCCTCTGTTACATCGAAGACTGTACCAACGCGAACAAGAAGGGGCGTACGCCCTCCGAGACGGTCGCCCGTGAACACCTCCGTGACGTCCTCTACAGCATCGAGGACTACGACGGCGGCATCGTCGCCACCACCTTCTCGAGCCACATCGCTCGTGTCAAGTCGCTCGTCGAGTTCGCCGACGATATCGGCCGCCAGCCGGTCCTGCTGGGGCGGTCGATGGAGAAGTACTCCGGAACCGCGGAGCGACTGGACTTCGTCGACTTCCCCTCGGATCTGGGGATGTTCGGCCACCGCAAGTCCGTCGACCGCACGTTCAAGCGGATCATGAACGAGGGCAAGGAGAACTACCTGCCGATCGTCACCGGCCACCAGGGCGAACCCCGTGCGATGCTCACCCGGATGGCCCGCGGCGAGACGCCGTACGAACTGGACGACGGCGACAAGGTCGTCTTCTCCGCACGGGTCATTCCGGAGCCGACCAACGAGGGGCAGCGCTACCAGGCCGAGAAGTTGCTCGGCATGCAGGGCGCGCGCGTCTACGACGATATCCACGTCTCGGGGCACCTCAACCAGGAGGGCCACTACGAGATGCTCGATGCGCTGCAACCCCAGCACATCATCCCGGCCCACCAGGACATGAGCGGGTACTCGAGCTACGTCAACCTCTGTGAGAGCGAGGGGTACAAGATGGGCCGAGACCTCCACGTCACGCGCAACGGGAACCTCATCCAGCTAGTCGACTGATATGACGAGCCCCGAGGCACGCGAAGAGGCGGTGCTCGAGGCGGTCCGGAAGCGCCGCGAGCTGGTCAACGACGCGATTCCGGAGGAGTTGCCGATCAAGCGACCCGAACGACTCTACGAGGCGTCCCGATACCTGCTGGACGCGGGCGGCAAGCGACTGCGGCCGGCGGTCCTCCTGACGACGGCGGAGGCGCTGGCCGACGTCGAGCCGCTGTCGGCGACATACCGTTCGTTCCCCGCGCTCGACGACAGCGGGCCGATCGACGTGATGGCGGCCGCCGTCAGCGTCGAGGTCATCCAGTCGTTTACCCTGATTCACGACGACATCATGGACGACGACGACCTCCGGCGCGGCGTCCCCGCCGTCCACGAGGAGTACGACCTCGAGACGGCGATTCTGGCCGGTGACACGCTCTACTCGAAGGCCTTCGAGATCATGCTCGAGACGGGCGCCGAACCGGATCGCATCGTCGAGGCGCTAGACGTCCTCGCGACGACCTGTACGAAGATCTGCGAGGGACAGTCGCTCGATGTCACCTTCGAGGAACGCATCGACGTCTCGCCCGACGAGTACCTGGAGATGGTCGAGCAGAAGACGGCCGTGCTCTACGCCGCCTCGGCGTGTCTCCCCGCAATCCTGCTGGGAGCAGACGACGAGACGATCGACGCGCTCTACGGCTACGGGCTCGACATCGGCCGCGCGTTCCAGATCCAGGACGACGTCCTCGATCTGACGGTGCCAAGCGAGCAACTCGGCAAACAGCGCGGCAGCGACCTGGTCGAGAACAAGCAGACGCTGATCACGGTGCACGCCCGCGAACAGGGCGTCGACGTCGACGGCCTGGTCGATACCGACGACGTCGATGCGGTCACCGAGGCCGAGATCGACGACGCGGTCGCCGAACTCGAGGCGGCGGGATCGATCTCCTACGCCAACGAGACGGCCCGCGACCTCGTCGAACAGGGGAAAAACCGCCTCGAGGTCGTCCCGGACAACGAGGCTCGCGAATTGCTCTGTGAACTCGCGGATTACCTGATTCAGCGCGGCTACTGAGAACCGGCGCAGTCGGGCCGGTCGACAGGCTGACCGCACCGTTTTTCGACTGCCCGTCGCGACGCGTGTGACGCGTAGCGTCTCGCTGGTACGACCCGACGGCGATGCTCGGCAAGTGGGCCGAAACGAGGGTGTTCGACTGCGAACGCGGAACGGAAGGACACCCCGAATCGCGAGGGTTTTGGGCCGGGCGCGAATACCGCTCGGTAATGGAAGACGAGTTACGCGAGCGCGTCGAGCGCGAAGCCGAGAAGCACGCGCTGTTGAACGCCGTCAAACACGAGAGCGACGCCGCGGTCGGTGCCGTGATGGGGCCGCTGATGGGCGACAATCCGGCCTTCCGCGAGCACTCCGACGCCGTCCCCGGCATCGTCGGCGGCGTCGTGGGTCGCGTCAACGACCTCGACTACGAGGAGAAACGGGCCCGTCTCGAGGACCTCGCACCCGAGGAACTCGCCGAGATCGAGGCCGAAGAGGAGGAAGACGAACACGATCTGCCGGACCTGCCTAACGCCGACGAGTACGACGAGATCCGAATGCGGTGTGCCCCGAATCCGAACGGCCCGTGGCACGTCGGCCACGCTCGGATGCCCGCCGTCATCGGCACCTATCGCGAGCGCTACGATGGGTGGTTCTGCGTCCGGTTCGACGACACCGATCCGGAGACCAAACGGCCGGATATCGAGGCCTACGACGCGATCCTCGACGATCTCGACTACCTCGGCTTCGAACCCGACGCGACCTACAAGGCAAGTGACCGGCTCGAGACGTACTACGACCACGCCCGCGACCTGATCGAGATGGGCGGGGCCTACACCTGCTCGTGTTCGGGCGAGGCGTTCTCGGAGCTGAAGAATTCGGGCGAGCCCTGCCCGCACCGTGACAAAGACGGAGAGACCGTTACGGAGGAGTTCGAGGCCATGATCGCTGGGGAGTACAGTAGCGGCGAGATGGTGCTGCGGGTCAAGACCGACATCGAACACAAGAACCCGGCGCTGCGCGACTGGGTCGCCTTCCGGATGATCGACACGCCACACCCCCGCGAGGAGGCAAGCGAGTACCGCTGCTGGCCGATGCTCGACTTCCAGTCGGGGGTCGACGACCACCTGATCGGAATCACCCACATCATCCGCGGGATCGATCTCCAGGACTCCGCGAAGCGCCAACGGTTCGTCTACGACTACTTCGACTGGGAGTACCCCGAAGTGGTCCACTGGGGCCACGTTCAGCTCGACGACTACGACGTGAAGATGAGCACGTCGACCATTTCGGAACTGATCGACGAGGGGAAACTCGACGACTGGGACGACCCGCGAGCGCCGACGCTCAAGAGCCTGCGCCGGCGGGGCATCCGTGGCGAGGCGATCGTCGAGGCGATGACCGGCCTCGGCACCTCGACCACCGACGTCGACCTCGCGATGAGTTCGATCTACGCGAACAACCGGGAGCTGATCGACGAGGAGACCGACCGCCGCTTTTTCGTCCGCGACGGCAATCAGGTCCCCCTCGCCGGGGACCCGCCCGCCGAAGCGACCCCGCCGCTGCACCCTAACCACGAGGACCGCGGGGTTCGCGAGATTCCCGTCGGTGACTCCGTCATGCTCGAGGCCGGGGACATTCCCGACGCGGACGGGAACGGGGAACAGCGCATCTGGCTGAAAGGGTTCGGCTGTTTCCGGTTCGACGACGGCGTCCTCCGGTACACCGCCGACGACATCGACGTGGTCCGGGAGGGCGGCGTCGACGTCGTCCACTGGGTGCCCGCCGACGGGAGCGTCCCGGTCCGGATGCGAACGATGGACGGCGACGTGACGGGGCACGCCGAACCCGGCGTCGGCGACCTCGTGGCCGACGACATGGTCCAGTTCGAGCGGGTCGGGTTCGCGCGGATCGACCGGCAGGGAGACGGCGAGGACGCGGAGACGGTCGCGTACTACGCACACCCCTGACGTCCCGCCCGCGCCGCCGCCGGACGCGCACCGAAAGAACCGTACTGCCGCCCTCAGTCACGGGTAGTAGAACATGTCACGGCCGCCGATAGTCGGCTGCGAGAGTTCGACCAGCGACGGCATCGCCGACGGATGTACGGGGCGTTCGATCGCAGCAACGCGGCGCGGTCTCGAGGTCGCCCGGCCCCGCCGATCGAACCGACCACAGGGCGCGACCGCCCGCGACCCGTGACGGCGACCGAGGAGACCCCGAGCGGCGTGTCCCGGTCGCAAGTGGGACGGATCGCCGCCGGATTCGCCGTCGCGGGCGTGCTGCTGGCAGTCATCGCCGCGGGCGTCGGCGTCGACGAAGTGCGAGGTGCGCTCGCGACGGCCAGTCCTGGGTGGCTCCTCGCGGCCTGTTGCTCGATGTGTCTGTGTCTCTGTCTCTGGACGCGCAGTTGGCAGGTCATTCTCGGCGTTACCGGCGTCGACGAGTCGTATCGGACGCTGCTCGTGACCTACGCGGCGGCGACGTTTGCCAACTACGTCACGCCGATGGGACAGGCGGGCGGCGAGCCGTTCATCGCGTACGTGCTCTCCCGCGAAACGGCGGCGAGCTACGAGGAAAGCCTCGCGAGCGTCGTCACCGCGGATCTGCTGAACCTGATCGCGTCGGTCGGGATGGCGCTTCTCAGCCTGGGCGTCCTCGTCTGGCGATCCGAACTCCCGACCGCGCTCGCGCCGGTCGCCGGCGGGCTGGTCGTCGCGGCCGCGGGCGTACTGGCGGTCGCGACGGTCGCGATTCGGTTCCGGGCGACCGTCGAACGGTCGCTGACGAAACTGGTGGCACCGATCGGCCGACTGGTCCCCAGGCTGACGGTCGACGGCGTTCGAGAGCGGCTGGCAGAGCTGCGGGCGGCGTTCGATCGGCTCGCCGCCGACCCTCGAGCGCTCGGGTGGGCGTTCGCGTTCTCCGTGCTCGGCTGGACGCTGTTCGTCCTCCCGCTGTTCCTCGCCGGGCGCGCGCTCGGGCTGACCGTCGACCCCGTCGTCGTCTCGTTTGCCGTCTCGGCGAGCATGCTCGCCGGATACGTTCCCTCGCCGGGCGGGCTCGGAAGCATCGAAGTCGCGCTGACCGCGCTCCTCGTCGCCCTGGTCGGCCTGTCCTCGGCGAACGCCTACGCGGTCGCGCTCCTCTATCGGCTGACTACCTACTGGTTCGCGGTCGTCGTCGGCGGACTCGCGGCGCTGGCCGTCGTCCGCCGCCAGTAGCCGCGCCCGGCGACGCGATCTCACTCGAGCAAGTCCTCGCTCCGGTCGGGAAGCGGGTCCGCGACGATACCGTCCCGTTGACCCAGCACGCGGGCGTGGGCGGCACAGACGAGCCGGTTCTCGTCCCAGGGTACATGTAACTCGACCGCGGCTGGACGCTCGCAGTCGGACTCGGAACACTCCATTCGGTCGCGTAAACGCCGCTCGCGGATTCAGTCTTTCCGGTGCTCAGAGCAGGAAAACGGCGACGACGAACCCGAGCAGGATCGACGCCGTCAGCAGGACCTGGACCGCCGTCGACGCCAGGGTCCCGACGGTCGTGTAGACCGCCGAGCGCGCGCTGCCCTCGAGTTCCCCCTTTCGGACGAACTCGAGGGCGAAAACGGTCCCGAAGAGGCCGGCGAGCAGCCCCAGCGGGCCGGTGACGACCATCAAGAGGAGACCGACGACGGCGGCGACGGCGGTGGTCAGCCAGGACGCGCCGCCGGCCCGGGCAGCGATCGAGCCGCCGAAGAACTCTACGAGGGCGGTGACGACGGCGATGAAGACGAGGACGGCGAAGGTGAGCGCGCTCAGTTCCGCGGCTCCGGCTCCCACCCAGTAGACGACGAGGCCAGCCAGCGAGAGCAGGCCGCTTGGCACCATCGGGACGGCTGCGCCGACGATTGCCCCCACGAGCAACGCGATGGCGACGACGAGAACGGCATCGACCATATCGGGGGCACGACTGACCGCGGCAAAGGCCTACCGCCTTCAGTAGCATTAGGTGGCTCCCTCCGAACGTGTGGCTATGGCAAACGCTCGCGGTGCGATCATCGTCGGCGCGTCGTCGGGCATCGGGGAAGCGCTGGCCCGGCGACTCGCGGCGGACGGCTACGAGATCGGCCTGACGGCACGGCGGATGGAGCGACTGCAGGAGGTCGGCGCGGACCTGCCGACCAAATCGTACGTCGCGGCGATGGATGTCACCGACTCCGCGGAGGCTCGAGACCGCTTTTTCGAACTGGCCGAGGCGATGCCGTCGGTCGACCTCGTCGTTATCAGCGCCGGGGTCGCGACAGTCAATCCGGACCTCGAGTGGGAGCCCGAACGGCAGACGGTCGCCGTCAACGTGGGCGGTTTTACCGCCCTCGCAACGGCGGCGATGACCTACTTCGAGCGCGAGTCGGGGACCGCAAGCGGGACCGACGGCCATCTCGTGGGGATTTCGTCGGTCGCGGCCCACGTCGGTAACGGCGACGCGCCGGCGTACAACGCCTCCAAGGCCTACGTCTCGAGGTATCTCGAGGGACTTCGCTATCGAGTGGGTGATCGGGACACCGACGTGACGATCACGACCATCGAGCCGGGGTTCGTCGACACTAAGCTCTCGCTTGGCGGCTTCTGGGAGTGTTCGCCCGAGACGGCAGCCGAGCAGATCGCTCGAGCGATCCGTCACAAGCGGGCTCACGCCTACGTGACGCGGCGATGGCGGGCCATCGCGTGGCTCGTGGCTCTCGCTCCGGAGTGGCTGCTCCGACGGCTGTTCTGAGCCGGCGCTCGAGATGGAGCCAGCGGCACACCGCAATCGGCGTGCGCCACTGCCTGCCGCGTTCCGGTTCGGACGGCCACGGGCGATTACTCGTCGACGAATCGCGCTCGCACCTCGAGCGCCGCGTCGGGTCCGTAGTGGTCGACCAGCGGACAGAACGCGTCGCCGAGCGCCCGCATACACTGTCCCGTGGAGTGGTACCCGAGGCGGTCCGCGACCGTCTCCCAGCCGTGGCCCTGGAGGGCACGCAGGACCAGCAACCGCTCCTCGCGGTCCGTCAGGGAGACGGTGTCGGGATCGTCGACGAGGTAGCGGACGACGAGGTCCCTGAACGGCCCGGGATCGACGTCGAACAGTCCCGGGCCGTAGGCGGCACCCGCGACGACCCGCCACTCGTGGGCCGTTATCGAGAGCGGCGGGCCGGCGTCGGCGTCGACGCTTCGGAGGAGCGCTCGAGCGACGTCGGGCGCGAGGTCGTCGAGCGCGTCCGAACTGAGCGCGGCGACCCGGCGGACGAACCAGTCGGCGTGCCGGTCGTGAAGCGCCCGGCCCTCGTCGCTTGTCGGCGCGAGCATGAGCGCGGAGTACTCGCCGCTGGCGTCGTTGCGCGTCGTCGAGACGTGGACCGTCCGGTAGTCGTTCTCGCGCCAGAACTCGAGGAGGCCGGGCGTCGCGCCGAAGCCGGTTCCCAGCCAGTCGACGCCGGCGGCGTCGTCGTCGTCACCGCTCCCGGCGGCGAACTCCGTGCGGATGCGCTCGAGCAGGTGCGAGCCGAAGCCCCGCGAGCGGGCCGCGTGGTGGGTTGCGATCCGGACGACGCGACGGCCGACGAGTTCGCTCGCCGCCTCGTCGCGCAACTGGCTCGTCAGCACGTCCGGGAGCATGTTGCCGCGGACGCGGCCGCCCTCGTACATCATCGCGCGAGTGTCCGCGGGCAGGCCCCCCTCGCGAGCGAGCAAGGCGACGCTAACGACGTGGCCGTCGTGGAGTAACGCGCGGGCAGTGAGGTTGGGTGCATCGAGCAGGCGCGCGAGGTCGTTCGGTTCGGTCCGGTAGTGGGCGAGGACGAGCAGGCCGAACGCCTCTCGGAGCAGTCGCTCGTCCGCGAGCAGCGCGTCGGGCTCGAGTCGCCGGTACTCGACCGTCTCGGGCGTGGCGTCGGTCACGAGCTGGTCGACCGGCGGCCGGGCGTCGAGCAACAGTGCGCGGAAGGCCCACACCTCTACGGGGTCGCCCGCCGCGTACCGGATCGGCTCGACCAGCGTACAGTCGGTGACCGCGTGATCGCTCTCTGCGAGTCGGTCCCGGAATCGGACCGAGAAGCCCCGCCCCGCGCCCTCGTAGCCGTGGATTGTCGTCGCGAAGGCGATCCGGTCGGCCGCGAGCAGCGACTCGAGCGTCGCGACTGGCAATGCCGCGGCCTCGTCGACGATGACGATGTCGGCCGACTCGAGGGTGTCGACGGCCGCGGTCGGCTCGCGGAATTCGATCGAACCGCCGGCGGCCGTCTCGATCTGACGGGAATCGACGGTCGCGGCGTCACCCCCGAGTCGCTCACAGAGCGCTCCCGCGCGATCGAACAGTTCCGCGACGTTCCGGGCGGCGGGAGCGGTTACCAGCACGTCCTCGCCGTCGAGGGCGACCGCTCCCGCGGCCAGCCCGGCGGCGCTCGACTTCCCGCGGCCGCGATCGGCCTCGAGCACGACGGCCCGCTCGGTCCCGCGAAGCGACTCGAAGGCGGCGACGGCGTCGACCTGATCGGCCGTGAGACACGCCTCGTAGGCGGCGGTCGGAAACCGGTGGTCCGAGGGCGGAGTCGGGGGCTCCGTCGCCAGCCGCGGGGCCGGGTCGGTGAGTCCGTCGGCCTCGCATCGGTCCCGTTCGAGGTCGACGATCGCGATGCCACGATGGGCCCGCAGCGTCCGGACGAGGCGGCGTTTGAATCGCCCCGTAACGTCGTCCAGGTCGAATGGGGGGACGGCCAGCGAGTCGGCGAACGCACCGCGGCGCTCCGGCCACGCCTCGAGCGGCGGCGTCAGCAAGACGAGGAGGCCACCGCCGTCGACCGCGCCGGTGACTTTGCCGAGCGCGTTCGGCTGGAGTTCGTCGTGACCGTCGACAGCGATGACGTCCCGCGTGGTCCCGAGGAGGTCGCTCGCGTCGACCTGTCGGCGCTGTTCACACCGGAGTCGATCCTCGGGTCCGACGAGCGTCGTGCCGGTGATCGGGACCGGGAGGGCATCGAGGATCGACTCGAGACGATCGTAGCCGCGGTTCCGGCTGCCCGCAAGAACCAGCATCCGTCGCTCGTTGGCACGCTCGGCTTCCGCGTGGAGTGCCCGTGCGAGTGAAACGACATCCGCATCCGCGTTCATAGGGCCGCTTTGTGTGCTCGCATATAATTAATCTCGCATGCGCGGACCCCGCCGCCGGGACCGGCGACGGCCGTCGTGCGGCTACCGAGCCGGTGAAACGCTGCAGAGAGGCGCTGCCGATTAGGACGGTCGACTCCGAAAATATATAATCGATTTATGATTTCAGGTCCGTGAGAATCACGGACCGTATTCAATACCGCTCGTGTCAACTGTCTTAATGTGATTCGCGATGGACACCAACACGAAAGCGTACTGGCCACACCGACACACCGAAACGACGGGCGAGAGCACGGAGGACGAGTCGCATGAGTAACGACGGGACCCGACGGCGGGACGGCTCCGACCGGGAGGCATACTTCGTCGGCGGCGGGATCGCCTCCCTCGCCGGGGCCGCGTTCCTCGTTCGCGACAGCGAACTGCCGGGCGAGAACGTCCACGTGCTGGAGAAACTGGACGTGATGGGCGGGGCGCTCGACGGGGCCGGCTCGCCGGAGGAGGGGTACGTCATTCGCGGCGGCCGGATGTTCAACTATCCGACCTACGAATGTACGTGGGATCTGTTGGAGTCGATCCCGTCGCTCGAGGACCGGGAACGGTCGGTCAAGGACGTGATGGACGAGTTCAACGAGACACACCAGACGTACGCCGTCGCACGGTTGCTGGGCGACGAGCAGGAGGTGCTCGACGTTTCGTCGTACGGGTTCGAAATGGACCATCGACTCTCGTTACTCCAACTGGCGTTGACACCCGAGGCACAACTGGGTGACACGCGGATCGAAGAGTGGTTTTCGGACTCGTTCTTCGAGACGCCGTTCTGGTACATCTGGGCCACGACGTTCGCCTTCCAGCCCTGGCACAGCGTCGCGGAGATGCGTCGGTACATGCACCGTTTCATGCACGAGTTTCCCCGGCTGAACACCATGGAGGGGATCCACCGGACCAAGTACAACCAGTACGACTCGATGGTCCGACCCATTCGGCGGTGGCTGGAAGACCACGGCGTCGAGTTCCGGAGCGGCTGTGAAGTGACGGACATGGATATCGTACCCGGCCGCGAGGGAAAGACCGTCGAAACGATCCACTACGAGTCGGACGGGTCCACCGAGACGATCGACGTCGATCCGACCGACCTCGTCTTCGTGACCAACGGGTCGATGACCGACGGCTCGGATCTCGGATCGATGACCGAAGCGCCCGAACTGAACACGACGGGGGCGTCCTTCGAACTGTGGAAGAACATCGTCGAGGACAACCCCGAGTTCGGGACACCGTCGGCGTTCGCCGACAACGTTCCGGAGACGAAGTGGCCGTCGTACACCGTCACGCTCCACGAGCCCGACCTCCTCGAGCACATCGTCGAGGTCACCGGCGAAGCGCCCGGAAACGGGTTGATCACCTTCACCGAGTCGAACTGGTTGATGTCCATCGTCGTCGCCGCCCAGCCCCACTTCGCGGACCAGCCCGACGACGTGAAGGTCTTCTGGGGATACGGGCTGTTCCCCGAAGAGGAGGGGAATCACGTCGAGAAAAAGATGGAAGACTGTACCGGCGAGGAGATCCTCGAGGAACTCTGTTACCACCTCGGTTACCTCGACGAACTCCCGTCCGTTCTCGAGGACGCGAACTGTATCCCCTGCAACATGCCGTTTATCACGAGCCACTTCATGCCGCGGACCGCCGGCGACCGGCCGGACGTCGTCCCACCGGGATCGAACAACTTGGCGTTTATCGGACAGTTCGCCGAGCAGCCCCGGGACGTGGTGTTCACCGTCGAGTATTCGGTGCGGTCCGCGATGACTGCCGTCTACGACCTGCTGGACGTGGACCGGGATGTCCCGCCGGTGAGTACCCATCAGTACGAACCCGAGGTCCTCGTCGAAGCCGCGAAAGCCGCGTTCAGATAAGCTTTCGAGCCCGGTTGCTCCTCGGCAGCGTCGTCGGTGTGGAACCCGTTTCGGTCGGGCCGATCGAATACGACCGCCGAATACTGACACCGATCCGAACAGTACGTAGATCCGGAACGATCCGGCCCGTGCGGAAGTGTCTCACTTCGCCATCCGTTTGAACACGCTTTTAAGGGGGGCAGCGCTATTCGAGTGTACACCCTACGCGGGGTTGATGATGCTCCTAGCTTCACAGGACTTCCGCCGGGATCGGCCCGGCACGGGTACCCAGTGCCCGGACGGCAGGGGAGCGCGAGCCCACGTGTAGGAGAGGTGAACAACCAATGTCAGTTTACGTAACCACCGACATCCCAGCCGACCTCGCCGACGACGCGCTTGAGGCGCTCGAGGTCGCACGAGACACCGGACGAGTAAAGAAAGGAACGAACGAAACCACGAAGGCGATCGAGCGCGGCAACGCCGAGCTCGTCTACGTCGCCGAGGACGTCTCCCCGGAGGAGATCGTCATGCATCTCCCCGAACTCGCCGAGGAGAAAGGCATTCCCGTTGTTTTCATCGAGACCCAGGACGACGTCGGCCACGCCGCCGGCCTCGAGGTCGGCTCGGCCGCTGCGGCGGTCGTCGACGCCGGTGAGGCAGCAGACGACGTCGAGGACATCGCCGACAAGGTCGAGGATCTCGACTGAGGTGATCAGAGATGAGTGCTGAAGAGGAAGAAAGCGGCTCGACGCCCGCCGAGGTCATCGAGGTCGTCGGCAAGACCGGCATGCACGGCGAAGCCATGCAGGTCAAATGCCGGATCAAGGAGGGCGAGAACCAGGGACGCATCATCACCCGTAACTGCCTCGGGCCGGTCCGCGAAGGGGACGTACTCCAGCTTCGCGAGACCGCTCGCGAGGCCGACTCCATCGGAGGACAATAATGGTCGAGAAACGAACCTGCGACTACACGGGCGAAGAGATCGAACCCGGCACGGGCATCATGTACGTCAAAAACGACGGCACCGTGCTCCACTTCGTCGACTCCAAAGCGGAGAAGAACTACAAGCTCGGGCGCGAACCGCGCGATCTCGAGTGGACCGAGGAGGGTCGTCGCGGCAAGGGTCCCGCTCAGGCGGACACGCCTGCCGACGACGAGGAGGACCTCGAAACGGAGGCCGACGCGGCCGACGACGAGGAGGACGCGCCCGCCGGTGACGAGACGGTCGAGGAGACCGACGAAACCGAAGACGCCGAAACCGAGGCTGAAGAGGCATGAGCGATCACGAACGCACTTTCGTGATGGTCAAGCCCGACGCCTTCGCCCGCGGCCTCGTAGGCGAAGTCGTCTCTCGACTCGAGGACCGCGGGCTCAAGCTCGTCGGTATCAAAGTCGAGAACATGCCTCGGGAACGGGCGGAGGAACACTACGGCGAACACGAGGACAAGCCGTTTTACGACGACCTCGTGGACTTCATCACCTCGGGACCGGTCGTCCCGATGGTCTGGGAGGGCCAGGACGCGACCCGTCAGGTCCGACAGATGATCGGCGAGACTGACCCGCTCGAGGCCGCCCCCGGAACGATCCGGGGCGACTACGCGCTCGATCTCGGCCGGAACGTCGTTCACGCGGCCGACCACGAGGACGAGGGAGCGAACGAACGCGAGATCGCGATCCACTTCGACGACGACGAGCTGATCGACTACGAGCAGCACGACGCCGAGTGGCTCTACGAGTAACGCCGCC
Organism: Natrinema altunense; assembly: GCF_000731985.1. Taxonomy (GTDB): domain Archaea; phylum Halobacteriota; class Halobacteria; order Halobacteriales; family Natrialbaceae; genus Natrinema; species Natrinema altunense. Next base: position 90,225 of record NZ_JNCS01000008.1, on the reverse strand, counting down.
GCAGTAGCGGCCTCCCCGCTTGTGGGCAACCGGCCCGCGGGACGACGAGGCCGAGTCGGTTCATCGAACCTTCTCCGACGGACTCGCTCGAGAGTGCCGACAGAACGGACAGTCGATCTCTCGATCGGGTGCCTGCGTTCGTCTCGCGTTCGGAGCCGCAGTCGCCGTCTGCGAACGGCCGGTCGAATGCCGGCGTTCCGAGCCGCCTCAGTGTGGCGGCCGGATGGAACGACGGCTCGACAACTCGACTCGGCAGCCCCTTCCGGGCGGCCTGACACGCGATCGGACGCGTTGTCGTTCCGGAACGAACGCGGTATTTCCGCCGCAACGGTTTTCAGCACCGGTCGTTCGAAGACGAGAGCGGAACGACTTGATGGTTATAATCTCAGTGTTTACCTGTGGATATAACACAGGTATTTTTCTAGGGAGACGTAAGGCCTAATGTGTCGGCTATTGAAACCACTCTTGGTGGTTTCGAATGGTAACACACGGTAGGTGGTTCGTGGATGCGTGAACAGGAGGGGGCGACCGCACTGACAGCGGACGTACCGCCGTCGCTGGACCTCGTTTTCGACCTGCTGTCGAACAGTCGGCGGCGATACGTCCTCTACGATCTCAACGACCGGCCGGACGGCGTCGCAACGATCGAAAACCTTACCGAAAACGTCATTTCCCTCGAGGAGGCGACGGCGTGTGACGACGCCGACGGGGAGTCGCCCACGGGTTCGACGGCCGACTCCGATTCGATGGATCGACGAACGGGAGTGCAACTGGAACTCCAGCACGTCCACCTGCCGAAACTCGAGGACGCGGGAGTCCTCGAACACGATCGACGAAGCGAGACGGTGCGGTACTGGAACCAACCGTCGTTGGAGGAGTGGCTCGAGCACGCCCACCACAAGGAGTTCGAGTGAGTCGGGACGGGACTGTCACGCCCGCTTGCGCGACGGAAGACGCTCGGAAGGACGTTGCTGAAAGGTTTAATACGCAGTCCGTAGTTCGTTCACCGAAGTGTCGGGAAATCACGAGACAGGACGGCCGCGCCTTTATGAGGTGTGATATCGTCTCACTCCTCAAAACTTAACAGGCGAGATACCGATACGGAACGTGAGGTGCATACTATGACTGATCACGAACTTCCACCACTCCCGTACGATTACGACGCGCTCGAACCGGCACTGTCCGAACAGGTACTGACCTGGCATCACGATACGCACCACCAGGGCTACGTCAACGGCCTCAACGCCGCCGAGGAGACCCTCGCGGAGAACCGCGAGGAGGGCGACTTCGGCTCGACGCCCGGTGCCCTCAAAAACGTTACTCACAACGGCTGTGGTCACTATCTCCACACGCTGTTCTGGGAGAACATGTCCCCCAACGGCGGCGGCGAGCCGGACGGCGACCTCGCCGACCGCATCGAGGAGGACTTCGGATCCTACGAGGGCTGGAAAGGCGAGTTCGAGGCCGCTGCCGGTGCCGCCGGTGGCTGGGCACTGCTGGTGTACGATCCGGTTGCGAAGCAACTTCGCAACGTCGCGGTCGACAAGCACGACCAGGGCGCGCTCTGGGGCGCACATCCAGTGCTCGCGCTGGACGTCTGGGAGCACTCCTACTACTACGACTACGGTCCGGACCGCGGAGACTTCATCGACGCCTTCTTCGACGTCGTCAACTGGGAGAAGGCCGAAGAGGAGTACCAGACCTGCCTCGACCACTTCGAGTAACTCGCCGGCGAAGCGACGAGCCAGTTGATCGCGTCTTTTTATTGCCACGGCCACGGCGACTGTCGGTTGCACCTCCGAGTTACCCGTATAGTGATCGATATAAACACTCATGGCTACTTCATTGAGTTCGCCAATGCTGATATTTATGCTCATGTGTCAACTTCGCTGAGCGGCGAGTACAAAGCCTCACGACAGAGTAGGCAGAATTAACGCTTTCCGCGTTCGTTACTACTGCTAATAATCTACTACCGACCCATGCCGATCTTCAAATATTAGGAGATAGATGGGAATAATAGATGGCACAGAACGTTATTACTACCAAAAGAACCCGAATCGGCGAGCTAGTGTTTGCACTCTATATACTAGGGACCAGTGTTCTGTTAGGTATTTTCGGGGACTTCAGAAATATCTTCCCAAATATAGATCTATTCCTTGAACTGGTATTTTGGTCTGCGTTCTTCTTTGCACCCTTGGCACTCGGAATTACGGTACTGCTTGGGACACTGGTGAACGATACGAGCATTAGCTCATTCGTTATCGGCGTAATCGCTGGAGTAACATTGTTTGTTGTAAGTTTTTGCATATATTGGTTTGTCAACCCGCCAGCAGGTGATGGACTGGTGGTTGCTCACCTCATCTCGTATGCGTTCGGAGTAGCGCTCTCTCTCATCATCGGATTAAAATATACGATACGCCGCGTCTTTCCAAGCGAAGCGACATCTGAGCCAGTCACTCGTGAGTGACCGATATATCGACTCGATCTGCGTCCCTGCTACCCTGACAGAGATCGAACCAGCCTGCATTGCCGATCTGGCTTCGTGTTACGGTGACTTGAGGTTCCTGTTCCCTTTGTCTTCATTTCGACCCGAGCATGGTCGCTGCGGACGGCAGCGTCGACGCGACGGCCGGGAATCGGGACAGCAGCGACTCCGCGGCAATCAAGACGGGGAGGGGACGACGAGTATTGCAGCCGACCACAACGGCCCGCATCCGCCGCGCAACGCGGGTTCGTCGATCGGGCGGCGCGACTCGAGACGCCCACGAGCGGAGGTGTAACTCACGCCCCGTCCTCGACGCCGGCCGCGCGCAGGTACTCCTCGAGCAGCGTCGGGAACTGCCCGCCCCGAACGTAGCGCAGGCCGAACTCGTCGGCCCAGGAGATGATCCCTCGGTCTTCAGTGACGACGCCGGCGTCGAGTTCACGAGCGAGGATCAGGAGGTCGAAATCCTCGCGGGAGTCGAGGACGCCCTGGCGGAGCGCGCGGCGGTACTTGTCGCGCATATCCGAGAGGATGCGATCGGCGTCGGTCATGTACTCCTCGCGGCCGTCGTCGTTCGACCCGCTGGCGAGCGCCTCGGGATCGAGTTGTTCGACCTCGCGGATCGCCTCCTCCGAGACGCGGAGACCGCGGTCGACCCGATCGCTCATCTCGTCGATGAAGTCGTAGACGATGTCCGCCGGGATCGTGACGCCGTACCGGTCCGGGCTCTTGCGGACGACCCACGTGTCGAGTCGCGAGAACACCGCCTCGTCGACGGCGCGTTCGCGTAACATCGTCGCGAGTTCGTCGTGGATCGACGGCGGCACGTAACAGGAGATGTTGAGTTCGAGCCGAGCGGTCGCGATGCGGTCGAGCAGCCGGACGACGGCGTCCTCGAGCGAGTCGTCGTCCCGCCTGATTTCCTCGGTGATGAACAGCGACGTGTCGAGGACGAACTGTTGGCGCGGCAGTTCCCCGGGCATGGGCGGACGTTACACGAGGCGCTACATAGGCCTCGTCCCGGCACGGCCGGTTCTCGGCCGGCCGGCCCGATCGTCTCCGCGAGCGACCGACACCCGGCCCGGTGTTTTTTACCGGGAACGTGGTCGAACGACGCATGGACCGCGAGGACTCCCTCGAGCGGCTCGGGGCCACCACCGACGAGCCCGCCGACCTCTTCGAACACTTCGAGCAGCGGTCGGTGGGCGGCCGGACCCACCACGTGCTGACCGCCGCCCGCCACGGCGTCGAGCGCGGAACGGTCATCGTCGAGGAGAGCGATGCCGTCGTCCGCGGCTATCCAAGCGTTCCGCGGGTCCTCGTGCTCGATCCCGGTCTTCCCTCGTTCTTCGAAGGGACCGATAGCGTCGCCATCGAGGAGAAATTGGACGGGTTCAACGTCCGCATCGCGGTCGCCGGAGGCGACGGTGATGCCCCCCTCGCGTTCACCAGAAGCGGCTACGTCTGTCCGTATACGACGGCACGGGCGCGCGATCGGCTCCCGCTGGCTGCGTTCTTCGCCGAGCATCCGACCAAGGTCCTCTGTACCGAACTGATCGGGCCGGAGACGCCCTACACGACCCACGACTACGAGGGCATCGACTCCCACGAGTTCCGGGTGTTCGACGTTCGGGACCGCGAGTCCGGCGATCCCGTTCCCGTGGCCGACCGACGGACCCTCTGTGCGGAGTACGGCGTCGGCCAGCCGCGGTGGTTCGGCCGCTCGGAGCCGTCCGCCGCCGTGGAGACGGTTCGAGACGCCATCGACGAACTCGATGCGGCGGGACGGGAGGGCGTCGTCGTCAAATCCGCGGACGGCGAGTCGATGGTCAAGTACACGACGGAATCCCAGCACCACGCGGAACTCGCCTACGCGTTCTCGCTGCCCTTCGAACACGGTCGGGACTTCGTCTTCTCCCGGATCGTTCGTGACGCGTTTCAGGCCGTCGAGTCGGGCGACTCCGACGACCGCCTCCGAGAGCGCGCGCGAGACCTCGGCGAGTCGATCCTCCTCCCGATGGTCTCGACCATTCGGGACGTTCGAGACGGCGATCCGGTCGGGGAACGCCACACCGTCAGGGGCGATCCCGACGCGCTCGACGCGCTGTTCGAGCATCTGGACGACCAGTCGCTGACGATCGACCGTCGGTCCGACCGCCGCGAGGACGGCGAGCGCGTCGTCGAGTTCGTGAAAGTGGCCGAGTCGAGCCGGGACCGGATTCAGTACTACCTGGAGGGAGGCACCCGAGACGAGTGACGGGACCGTGTCCACCTCGTGAGCAACCCAGCGAGTCCGCGACCGGGTTAGGGCCCTGACGAGTCGGCTTCGAGGTCGGGTTCCGAACCGTCGCTCGAGGCCGACGCGTCCGCGGTCGTCTCGACGCCGCGGAACTCGAACCTGGCACCGCCGGTCTCGCTGTCGGTGACGGACGCGGTCCACTCGTGGGCCGTCGCGATTTCGGTGACGATCGCGAGCCCGAACCCCGTTCCGTCCTCGTCGGTCGTGTAGCCGCCCTCGAAGACGTGCTCGCGCTTTGAGGCTGGAATCCCGACACCGTCGTCCGCGACGTAAAACCCCGTGACCGAGCCGCCGGGCGTATCGGCGAGCGTTCCCACTGTGATTTCGAGGTCGGCACCGTCTTCACGCTCGCTTCCGTGCTCGATCGCATTGCGAAACAGGTTCTCGAGCAGTCGGGTGGTCCGCTCGGGATCGGCGAGAATCGTGACGTCGGCGTCGATCGCGATCGATGCCGCGCCGGTCTCGACGCCGCTCCACGCCCGGCCGGCGATGCCAGCCAGCGCGACCGGCTCCGGGTCGGTCACGTCTGCTCCCTCGCGAGCGAGCGTGAGGACGTCCTCGATGATCGTTTCCATCCGGTCGTGGGACTGCTCGATTTCCTCCAGATACGCCGCGTCGTCGTCGGCTTCCCGAGCGAGGTCGAGGTAGCCGTTCGCGACGTTCAAGGGATTGCGAAGGTCGTGGGAGACCAGGTCGGCGAACTGCTCGAGGCGCTCGTTCTGTCGCTCGAGTTGTGCTTCCCGGCGCTTGCGGTCGGTGATGTCCCGGATCATGAAGAGCCAGCCGACGTGACGACCCCGGTCGTCCTCGATCGGCGTCGTCCGGAAGTGATAGTGGCCGTCACTGAGTTCGAACTCGCGGTCACCCGGCGTCGGCGTCGCGGTCAGGCCCCGGTAGCCCTCCCTGAGTTCGGGCCGACCTGCCAGCAGCGTGTCGATGTCCGCTCCGATCGGGGACGAATCGATGTCCGCGAGCAGGTCCCGACCGACGGGGTTCAGATCGATCAACCGATCCTGCTCGTCGACGACGAAGACGGCGTCCGAAACGTTCGCGAGCACGCGGTCGCGAGCGATCGGGACGATGTCGGTCAGTCGGTAGCGCGTGATCGCGACCGCGTACAGGGCTCCGGTCACGAGGAACCCGACCGGCGAGATTTCGACGTCGACGGGGCCGAAGACGTAGAGGGCGTTCGCGGCCCAGGCCGCGACCGTCCCGACGACCAGCATGGCGGTCTGGCCCCGGTAGAGGGACTGTGAGCGATAGAGGAGTCCGGCGATCAACACCGTGGCGACGGTCAGAATCGCGTAGGCGTAGACCATATGACCCCAGAACACGATCCCCCACTCGACGGTTCCGTCGACTACCTCGAAGAACCGCTGTCCGGGATTCACAGCGACGAAGCCGAGCACCAGTATCGGCTCGATCGAGAGGATCGCGATCGTCGACGGTCGGATATATTTTTCCCGTCCGGTATACTCGAGCGTGAACACGAGCAGCGTCAGCAGATACAGCCCGACGCCCAGAAAGAGGGTTACTAACAGTGCGTGGGCGAGGGCACTCCCCGGGTCGACGGTCGTTCTGGCCAACAGCGACGCGGCCCACAGCCCCGTCGCCAGGACGTTCACGAGCAACGGGACCGCACCGATCCGCTCGCGGTGTCGGTAGAGGACGCCGGCGAGCACGAGGCTATTGACGGCGACGATCGCGTAGATTGCCTGAATGAGGTCGACTCCCGTCCCGAGGACCATGGATAAACTCGAGGAGCAACCACATAAAGTTCACTGGCCGTTTGGACGGCCACGCGGCTGGACTGCGGTCGTCGGGACCCCGAAGATGCCGGCCTCGTTCGCGTCGGTTACGCCAGAGCGTCGTCGATCGCGCCTTCGAGGTCGGCGATCAGGTCGTCGACGTGCTCGATACCGACGCTCGCACGGATCAGACCGTCAGTGAGGCCAGCCTCGATGCGCTCCTCGCGGGGAATCGCGGCGTGGGTCATCGGCGCGGGCTGTTCGATCAGGCTCTCGACCCCGCCGAGGCTCTCGGCGAGCGTGAACACCTCGGTGTTCGAGACGACCTCGCTCGCTTCCTCGAGGGTCGCGTCGAGTTCGAAACTCAGCATGCCGCCGAAGTCGTCCATCTGTTCGGCGGCGATCTCGTGGCCGGGGTGGGACTCGAGGCCAGGATAATAGACCCGCTCGACATCGGGGTGATCGTCGAGCCACTCGGCGATCGCGCGGGCGTTCTCGCAGTGGCGGTCCATGCGGACGGGCAGAGTCTTGGTGCCCCGGAGGACGAGGAAGGACTCGAACGGGCCGGGCGTCGCACCGACCGAGTTCTGGTAGAAGCCGAACCGCTCGTCTAACTCCTCGTCGTTGGTCAGGAGCGCGCCGCCGACCACGTCCGAGTGGCCCCCGAGGTACTTGGTCAGCGAGTGGGAGACGATGTCCGCCCCGAGGTCGAGCGGTCGCTGGAGGTACGGCGTCGCGAACGTGTTGTCGATCGCACAGAGCGCGTCGTTGTCGTGGGCGATTTCGGCCGCGCCCGCGATATCGACGATCGACATGAGCGGGTTCGTCGGCGTCTCGAGCCAGAGCAGTGCCGTCTCCTCGCGAAACGCCGCGTCGATCTCGTCGAGGTCGGTCATGTCGACGAACGAGAACTCGACGTCGTAGTCCTCGTAGACCTGCGTGAAGATGCGGTGGGTGCCGCCGTAGACGTCGGTACCGGTGACGACGTGATCGCCGGCCTCGAGCAGATTGAGGACGGTGTTGATCGCGGCCATCCCGCTGGCGAAGGCCCGGCCGTACTCGGCGTGTTCCAGGCTCGCGAGGTTCGCCTCGAGGTCCGTTCGGGTCGGGTTGCCGGTCCGGGAGTACTCGTAGCCACGATGTTCTCCGGGGGCGTCCTGTTTGTAGGTCGAGTTGGCGTGGATCGGGGTCATCAGCGCGCCGGTTTCGTCGTCCGGGGTCTGGCCGGCGTGGATCGATCTGGTCTCGATTCGTCGGTCGGAGTCGTCGTCCATACCGACCCCAACGAAATCGAGCGGGGTTACTCTTGCTCTCTCGGCCGAGGGATCGACGGTCCCGCGACCGCGGTTCGACCCCGCTCGTTCTCGGCGGCGGATTCGTTCTCATACTGTGTAGCTCCTGCGAGCGTATATCTATTCGATTGTCATTTCACGCCATATGCGCGTTCGGCACATCAAGTCGTCAACCGTTCTCGTCGAATCGGAAGACACGGCAGTCCTCTGTGACCCCTGGATCGTCGACGGCGCGTTCTACGGTGCCTGGGCACACTACCCCCCAGTCGAACTCGAGCCCGAAGACCTCAACCACGTCGATTACATCTACATCTCGCACATTCATCCGGATCACTGCCACCGGGAGACGCTCGAGCGCCTCGACTCCGACATCCCGGTTCTGATACACGACTACAACTGGGACTTCCTCAAACACAACGTCGAAGCGGCCGGGTTCGACGTCCGCGAACTCCCACACGACGAGCGGGTTCACCTCGGCGGGGACCTGTACGTGAACGTACTCGCGTCGGACGACTGCGATCCCGAGGTCTGTGGGAACCACTTCGCCTGTCCGTGGATGGCCGAGGACGCGAGCACACAGGGTATCGACGGCTCGACGCAGATCGACTCCATGGCGGTCTTCGACGACGGCGAGTACACCGTCCTCAATCTGAACGACTGTCGCTGGCCGATGTCCCGACACGCCGCCGACCGCGTGAAAGAGCAGTACGGCGAGATCGATCTCGCGATGCTGCAGTACACCTTCGCCGGCGGCTATCCGCAGGGCCGGATCGACTACTCCCACGAGAAACTGCTCGCGGAACGCGAGGAACGCCGACTCCAGTCTCTGGACAACGCCGTCGGCTTCCTCGAGCTGCTCGAGCCCGACTACTACATGCCCTTCGCGGGGAGTTACACGCTCGCGGGCGACCTCGCGGACCTGAACGAGTACGTCGCGCGGTCGACGCGAACGCAGGCGCGGGACTACTTCGCGGACGAGGACCGGGTCAGCGACGACGCGGAGTGTGTGCTCCTCAACAGCGGCGACTGGTTCGATGTCGCCGCCGGCGAGCAATCCGCCCCCTACGAGCCCGTCGATCCCGACGCGCGCCGGGAGTATATCGATACCGAACTGGCGGACCGAGAGTTCACCTACGAGTCGGACCCGATGCCGACGCTGGCGGAGTTCCGGGAGTACGTGCCCGCGGCCTACGAGAACTTCGACGCGAAGCGCCGCGGGATCGGATTCGAGTCGGAGACCGAGGTCGTCCTCTCGCTGGTCGACGACCAGTACCTGCGGTTTACGGCCGACGGCGGCGACCACGAGATCGTCGAGGGGCTCCCGGAGCGAACCGATCGGCGACGAGTCCGGATGGAGATGGACCCCCGGCTGACGCTGCGAATCCTGAAAGGGCCGCGGTACGGCCACTTCAACAACGCCTACATCGGCTCGCATCTGGGATTCTCGATCGAACCGGACGTCTACGAGCGGTCGCTGTTCTACGCGATGAGTTTCCTCCACGCGTGAGCGGGCCGGAACCCGCACGTTCGGGGGGCGGTACCCCGATCTACCACACCCGATATCGTGCGGGCGGAGTACGCCCAACCCCCGGCGGAAACCGGTGGGTGGAATACGTGTGTTTTATAACCGTCACCGGACAAAGCGGTCGTACGACTATGCCGAAATCTAATGGCCCTCGTCAGGGAACCCGGAGAAAGCTCGCGAACGATCCTCGAGACCGCGGTACCTCGCCGCCACAGCGTGCGATTCAGGAGTACGAGGAGGGGGAGAAAGTCCACCTGAAGATCGACCCAAGCACCCCGAACGGTCGCTTCCACCCGCGATTCGACGGTCGCACCGGTGAGGTCGTCGGGAAACAGGGCGACGCCTTCAAGGTCGAGATCGTCGACGGCGGGAAGGAGAAAACGCTGCTCGTGACCGCCGCCCACATGCGCGCACAGAACCAGGAAAAGAGCCGGATCTAACCGCAGGATGACGATCTTCAAAGAGATCGTCGACGAGGAGTTCCTGACGGTCTCGGAAACGAAGGAGCTGCTCGCCGACATCGAAGCCGAACGCGCGATGGACGAGGATCGCGAGCTTCGCTACGAGCTCGCGCGAGCGATCGAACACGCGAACCGATTCGCCGTCCTCGAGCCCGAGGAGGCCCAGGCGCTCGTCGACGACCTGCAGGACATCGAAAAGGTCGACGAGCCGACGGCCTACAAGATCGCCAATCTGCTGCCGCGGGATCGGGACGAGCTCCGATCGGTGTACGCACAGCAGCGGTACTCGCTGTCGGGGGACGAACTCGACGAGATTCTCAACGTCGTCGCCAAGTACGCCTGAGACGACCGCCAGTCGAAATCGGTCGACGGTTCGAGGGCGGACGCGACGGAACCCTTCGATGTTCGGTCGTCTGAAAGCGAGCCGACTCTTTAAGTACGCCGTCGCCGTAGCGTAAACCAATGAGCGAAGCCGATGGCGACGAGACGGACGTTCGGCGCGCGGTCGTGTTGGACTATCTGGCACACGGGCTGTCGGACGACGGCCGACCGCAGTACGCGAAGTCACCGGCAGGCTACGCTGTCGGGATCGAGGACTTCCAGCTCTATCAGGTCGCGTTCGACGAGGACGAGCGGCTCACGATCGGTAGCGAAGTCGTCGTCGAACCGCCCGCCGAGCGGGGGGTCGTCACCGAGTGCCACCGCGTCGAGTACGACGACCTCTCGTCGGGCGCCCAATCGGAACTCGAGTACGTCGTCGCCGACCTCGTCGAGGAGAACGAGGAGCGGTTCGTCGACTTCTACAACGACGCCCAGCCGATCACGCTGCGACTCCACCAGCTGAACCTGCTGCCGGGGATCGGGAAGAAGCTCCGCAACGGCATCTTAGACGAGCGAAAGCGAAAGCCCTTCGAGAGCTTCGACGACCTGTCCGAGCGCGTCTCGGGACTGCACGATCCCGACGAGATCCTCGTCGACCGCATTCTCGAGGAGCTTCGCGATGACGACCTGAAGTATCAGACGTTCGTGGGTCGACGCGAGCAGGAGCAGAATCAGTAACGCGACCCAACGCACCGCGGAGCGGCAACGGGTACGAGCGCGTACCCGACGAAAACCCGTTAGCGTGGCGTCCGCAGGCGACTCGAACAGCCGCCGGGAACGGGTGCGCCGACGGAACGGGACGTGTGAGACGGTGCGTTTACACCGGCCCCAGCCGAAGCGTCGGCAATGAGAGATCCAGACGGACTGATCGCCCGGGCCGGCGTCCGCGGCGATCCAAACCGCGATCAGCACTTCCTCGTCGACGACCGCGTGCTGGACCGCCTGCCGACCTATCTCGACGAAACCGACGCCGACACGAGCCACCTCCTCGAGATCGGCGGCGGAACGGGCGCGCTGACGGATCGACTGCTCGCGGTGGGCGACGAGGTCACCGTCGTCGAGCGGGACCGCGAACTCGCCGCCTTTCTGCGCGAGGAGTTCGCCGAGGAGATCGACGCCGGGGAGCTGACCGTCATCGAGGGCGACGCCCTCGAGATCGACCTGCCCGACTTTACCGCATCGGTGTCGAACCTCCCCTACGGCGTCTCGAGCGAGATCGCCTTTCGACTCTTCCCCGAGAGGCAGCCGCTCGTCTTGATGTTCCAACAGGAGTTCGCCGAGCGGATGGTGGCCGACCCCGGTACCTCGGAGTACGGCCGGCTCTCGGTCTCGAGTCAGCACTACGCGGACGTCGAACTCGTCGAGTCGATCCCGAAGGAGGCGTTCTCGCCGCCGCCGGCGGTTCGGAGCGCGGTGGTCCGAGCGGTTCCGCGCGACCCCGACTACGCGGTCGAAAACGAGGCGTTCTTCCTGCGGTTCGTCAAGGCGCTGTTTACCCAGCGACGGAAGACGATCCGCAACGCCATCCGGAACACGGCCCACATTTCCGGGCTCGCGGAGCCGGAGGCGGTCGTCGATGCGGCCGACGAGGACGTGTTGGGAAAGCGGGCCGGGGCGATGGCTCCCGCCGAGTTCGCCGCGCTGGCGCAACTCGCGAGAGACGTCGGTGAACCCGGAGACGAGTAAGCCCCCTTGCGACTCCGGGGGAGACCGTTCACTGGGTCGATGAACGGAACGAACCAACCAACGGATACACAAAGCTGCGCGGCCGACGGACTCGAGAGACGAACGTATGCTCGGATTAGTGACGGGGTTCGACTGGTTGTCGGACCTGTTTCCGACGACGACCCTCAAAATCGCGGTGTCGGTCGGAGCGGTCGGCCTCGTCGTCGCCGTGTTGCTCGCCTATCAGCGGATTCACGCGTGGGTGGCCGAGCGAGCGCGGCCGCTGTACGCCGACGTCGTCGCGATGGCGCTGCTCATCAGCGCGTGTGCGGTCAGTACCGCCGTCGTCACGGGCGTGTGGGGTCGTGCCGACGAGATTCAACGGCTCTATACGGAACTCGACCCGGGCGGAGACGCCGTTCCGCGCGCCGTCTTTTCGTTCATTTTGCTCGTATTGACGGTCATCGTGACGCGGTTCGTCCGCCGGGTGATCGAGGAGGTAATGGACTCGACGGCGGCCGTCACCGAGCACCAGCGGCAGGTCACCAACCGCCTCTCGCAGGTGCTCATCTGGTCGGTCTCGCTCGTCGTGATCTTAGGCATCTGGATCGAGGACCTCGGGAGCCTGCTCGTCGGTGCCGGCTTCCTCGGGATCGTCCTCGGGATGGCCGCCAGACAGACGCTCGGCACCGTGCTCGCGGGGTTCGTGTTGATGTTCGCTCGCCCCTTCGAGATCGGCGACTGGATCGAGATCGAAGACGACGAGGGGATCGTCACCGACATCTCGATCGTCAATACCCGCGTCCGGTCGTTCGACGGCGAGTACATCATGATCCCCAACGACGTGATCGCCTCGAGTATGGTGACCAATCGCTCGAAACGGGGTCGCCTGCGACTCGAAGTCGAGGTCGGCGTCGACTACGGGACGGACGTGGAACGGGCCGCCGACCTCGCCGAGGACGCGGTCGCCGACATCGACGAGGTGCTGTCCGCGCCGTCGCCGCAGGTGGTCGGCAAGTCCTTCGGTGACTCCGCGGTGGTGCTCGGCGTGCGGTTCTGGATCGACAAACCGAGCGCCAGACGCTACTGGATGGCTCGGACCGCCGCGATCGATGCGATCAAGCGGGCCTTCGAGGGCGAAGACATCAAGATCCCGTTCCCGCAGCGCGAACTCTCCGGGCGAGCCGAGACTGGTGGGTTCCGGATCGCAGACGAGAAACCGACAGCCGACGGACGCGACGAGACAGCACGAGAACACCGTATGACGACACTGGAGGAGAACGAATGACGCTCGAGGAGCGACGCGACGCCGAACCGGACGTCTACCAGCCCGCCGAGGACTCCCAGCTGCTGGCCGAGGCAGCCTGCGAGCGCCTCGCGGGGAACGAGACGGTGCTCGAGGTGGGCACCGGTTCGGGCTATGTCGCCGCACGGATCGCCGACGGGACGGACGCTCGAGTCGTCGCGTCGGATCTGAACCCACACGCCGTCCGCCAGGCTCGCACCGAGGGCGTCGAGACGGTCCGGGCGGATCTCGTCTCGCCGTTTCGAGACGGGACGTTCGACGCGGTCGCCTTCAACCCGCCCTATCTGCCGACCGATCCCGAAAACGAGTGGGACGACTGGATGGAGCACGCGCTCTCGGGGGGCGAGGACGGTCGGGCCGTCATCGATCCCTTCCTCGAGCGTGTCGGCCGCGTGCTCGCACCCGACGGCGTCGTCTACCTGCTCGTCAGTAGTCTGACGGGGGTCGACGGGGTGGTCGAAGAGGCCGGCGACCACGGGTTCAGCGCCGTGGCCGTCGCCGACGAGTCGTTCCCCTTCGAGACGCTGACGGTGCTCGAGTTACATTGACAGTTTGGCACGGACACGATAAGATCCTATCTCTATTAATATTCTAATAACCACCACCATCATTCTGGCAACTAGTTATATAAAACAATATGTATAATAGATAAGATTCAATGGAGAAACAATCGTAAATAGAAGGACAGTCTTAAAATCACTTGGCGCAACTACTATTGCAGCACCACTGATTGGTAATGTGGCTGCTGAAGAACGTATCGACTCAGAAGACGCATTATTAACAGGCACGATTGACTCTCCGATAGATCCAAACGAGATCAAGGATGAGCAGGAGGACTGCTTGAAGGCTGCTGTGCAGCAGTCTTCTAAACAGACAGATGTAGCAACAATCAACCCACGTGAAGGGGAAAGTATCGTATCATATTCTCATACGATTGCCGAAGATGGCGTACCAAGAATCTATTTCGGAACAGTGCCGGATGATAAAGCAAATTCTGAGGTTCAGACAGCATCTAGCGAAGTAGATGAAAAGGAGATCATTCAAGAAAGACATAATCGAGCGATGAAAAACTTGGAAACTACTCAAGATCAAGCATCTCTCCAAACCCAAGCGCAAACTCAGGCGTCACTTGTTGACTATGATGAAGAATGGGTGAGAACAGTACGAAACACCCATGACTCTGGTAGTTGCCCAGACGGAACTATGACGACTGTTTATGAAGGTTTTACACAGACTGGCTTGGATAATGATAATAGAGGGGTTATGACTAGAGCACTTACCTATCCTGGTGCTAGTGAGGAATGTAACACCAGTTTAGGTGGATATGGACACGAATTAGACTTAGCACATCGTTGGGACAATAATGACTCAGGAGTACCAAGTCCCACAATAACGGACCGGAGTGCAGAAGAAGGAGAGGGGAAAAGTGGTGGTTCTATCACGCTGACGTATGCTGGGGCAGGCCTCTCAGTACCTATGAGTGGTCCTGATACTGAGATGACAGATAATTCAACTAGCGATAAGGCTGCATGGGATTATGCTATGTCACAGAGTAGTGATGCATCCGTTGAGGCTAGCAAACATACAACTGGTTCTGTAGCAGAATGGGATGATCTACCGGGCGATTCCCAATATGTCACTTTAGACGTTGATCTTGAAGTAATGTATTGTGATGCTATTGTCCCTATTCATGGTTGTACTAATAGGTCATATGAAAAATTTGGTTCTGTGATTGATTTATCCACTACATAAGATCCCAGACGGTAGATCATCCAACGAAAATATTTTCATGTGGTAATACACATACAATTCATATATGATATCCAGTATTTCGATAATAGATCTTGTGATAACCATGATCATATTATTCAGTCTGATATATATGGCTGTGTATTTGGCAGTGAAATCAGCATTAAGGGTACATCGCCAAGAACAGATAGATAATACTGAGGATGAAGGGTAGACTTTAAAATGTATAATTATATCTGGCACTGTCTAGTTGAGCCCGTTTGAGAAGTGAGCAGGTCATTGAGTTTCTTGGGCAAAATGCTCACAGACCTGCTCAACGAGAGCTATACAGCAGATTTAGAAGAATCTTGGGAGAATGAGCGAACGGCGACGCCCGTCAGGGCGTTCGCCGTCCGCCTCTATCAGACCGGTTATTCTCTTCGGGAGACAACAACAACTCTCGCTGAATTAGGCATTGAGGGATCACATGGAGCGGTCTGGGATTGGGTACATAGGTTAGCTGACAGCAGTTACGACTCGCCGACATCCACGAGAGCGTTGCTCTCGTGCGGCCCATCAGAACGCTTAGCGTTCTGAGGACGGCGAAGCCGTCAAGGGTCGCGGTTGACGAGACTGCTATCAAGATTAACGGCGACTGGTCTTGGGGTGTACGCTGCAATAGACTTAGACTCACGACTAATTCTTGATGTTGGAGTGGTCGGACGATGAGGTACCGATCCTGCCGCTGCGTTCCTCCATCGATTGACCGAGAAACACGGTCTCGACAACACAGTGTTTCTCGTTGATGGCGCACAGCATCTCTAGACAGCACTCCGTCGACACGGACTCCGATTTCGATACGAAAAACACGGAAATCGGAATGCTGTCGAACGTCTCTTTAGAGAGATAAAACGCCGTACCTTTTCGTTCTCAAACTGTTTCAGCCAGGCTAAACCATCAACCGCAGAATCGTGGCTTCAAGCCTTCGCCGTCTGGCAGAATGCTACAAACTAAACACGACCAACTAAACAGTGCCAAAATACATATTGCTGATGTTTTCAACACGCTTGCCTCCCTGTCAGGATATCATTCGAATTACTGTAGGACATTAAATTGGATAGAAAATATTAAGCGTCGGTATAGCCTATCCGGGTCTACGATGACTGAGTACGTTTCGACCACGCCGGGGCTGTATCCGCTCCCGGACTGGGCGAAAGACGACCTCTCCGATCTCAAGGGCCATCAGAAACACGATCTCATCAGCGGTGATGAGAGCGACGGGATTACTGCGGCCTACGAGGACGCCCGTAAAGACGTGATCGGCGTCCAGCAGGATGCCGGCCTCGACCGCATCGTGGAAGGCCAACTGCGTTGGGACGACATGCTCGCCCACCCGCTGGCCGTCGCCGACGCCGTCGAAACCCGCGGCATCGTTCGCTACTACGACAACAACAACTTCTATCGGGAGCCGGTCGTCACCGACGACCTCGAGCCGACCGGTGACGTCGCATCGGAACTCGAGGCGACGGTGGACCGAACCGGCAGTGACGATCTGCAGGCCGTCCTCCCCGGCCCGTACTCGCTTTCCGATCTCGCGACTGACGAGCACTACGGCGACGACGGCGACTTCCTCGCGGCGATCGCGGCGTTTCTCGAGGGCGAAGTCGACGCCTTCCCGGCTCACGAGACGCTGGTCCTGCTCGAGCCCTCGCTGGTCGAGAACCCGCCCGCCGACGGGGAAGACGCGCGTGCAAGCGAGGCGATCGATCGGGTCGCGAGCGCGACCGACGCCGATGTCGTGGTCCAGCCCTACTGGGGCGCACTCGAAGAGAAGGTCTACGCACACCTGCTCGATGCCGATATCGACGCGGTCGGCTTCGACTTCGTCGCGAACCAGGACGACAACCTCTACAACATCCAGGAGTACGGCACGACCGACGACGTCGCGCTCGGCCTCGCGGACGGCCAGAACACGCTCGTCGAGGACCCCGAGGCGATCCGCGACCGAACCGAGTGGGTCGAGGGCCAACTCGGCGTCACCGAGTTCGAGACGGTGTATCTGACGACGAACACCGAGACGTTCTACCTGCCGTACGGCAAGTACGTCGCAAAACTCGAGGCCCTTGCCGAAGCCGCGGACCTCGCGGAGGTGACCGCAGCATGACCAACGAGAACAAAGACCAGTTCCGACCGGCCGATCACGACAACGACCACTTCCTGCTGACGACCGTCGTCGGCTCCTACCCCAAGCCCAAGTGGCTCAATCGGGCGAAGGACCTGTACGAGGACGCGGACAGCGACTTCGACGAGGACAACTGGCAGGAAGCGAAAGACGACGCGGCCCGCCTGATTACGGACGAACACGAGCGCGCCGGCTTGGACGTCGTCGTCGACGGCGAGATGCGGCGCAACGAGATGGTCGAATTCTTCGCCCACCGCATCGAGGGCTACGAGTTCAACGGCCCCGTGAAGGTTTGGGGCCACAACTACTTCGACAAGCCAAGCGTCGTCAGCGAGGTCGAGTACGACGAGTCGTGGCTAGTCGACGAGTACGAGTTCACCGCCGACGCGAGCGACCGTCCGGTCAAAGTCCCGATCACGGGGCCGTACACCCTCGCGAACTGGTCGTTCAACGAGGCCTACGAGGACGACGACGAACTCACCCTCGAACTGGCCGACCTCGTCAACGAGGAGATCGAGAAACTCGTCGACGCCGGCGCGCGATACATCCAGATCGACGAGCCCGCGCTCGCGACCACGCCCGACGACCACGCCATCGTCGGCGAAGCGCTCGAGCACATCGTCGTCGACATCCCCGAGGAAGTCCGCATCGGCCTCCACGTCTGTTACGGTGACTACTCCCGGATCTACCCCGAGATCCTCGAGTTCCCCGTCGACGAGTTCGACCTCGAACTCGCCAACGGCGACTACGACCAGCTGGACGTCTTTAAGGACCCCGCGTTCACCAAGGACCTCGCGCTCGGCGTCTGTGACGCCCACGTCGCGGAAGTCGAATCCGTCGAGCAGATCGAGGCGAACATCAAAAAGGGGCTGGAGGTCGTGCCGCCGGAACAACTCGTCGTCTCGCCGGACTGCGGCGTGAAACTGCTGCCCCGCGAGGTCGCCTACGGAAAGATGGCGAACATGGTCGAGGCGGCCCGCAACGTCGAGGCAGACCTCGACGCGGGCGAGATCGACGTCGAGCGCGGTGCGCCGACGCCGGCCGACGACTGACCGGCGTCCCCTCACTGCGTTCGGTCGGGGCGCTCGTCGGCCGGGACCGTCGCCGAGGCCGCTGCCCTCTCGAGGGACCACACACCGTGTCGGCGGCGACACTGGTAACTCAAACGCCAGGAACCGGACACGAGTGTTACCTGGTAACCCGTTCGTCCGATAATATATACATAGATGGCGCACAAATAAACGGTCGATGCAAGACACCCTCGAGACTGGACGCGAACTCAGTGACGAAGTTGCCGAACACCGCGACCCCGACCACGATATCGATCCGCTGTTCGTCAACCGCTGGTCGCCGCGCGCGATGACCGGCGACCCGCTCGACGAGGCGGAGTACCTCCCGCTGTTCGAGGCCGCCCGCTGGGCACCCTCCGCGTTCAACAACCAGCACTGGCGGTTCGTCTACGCGACCCGCGAGGACGACGAGTGGGAGACGTTCCTCGATCTCCTTTCGGAAAACAACCGAACGTGGGCGAGCGACGCTGCCGTCCTCGCGGTCATCGTCTCGAAGACGACCTTCGACCACAACGGCGAACCGGCCCCCGTCCACTCCTTCGATACCGGTGCGGCCTGGGAGAACCTCGCGCTCGAGGGTGCACGCCGCGGGCTGGCCGTCCACGGGATGGCCGGGTTCGATTACGAGCAGGCGGCCGACGTGCTCGACGTCCCCGACGAGTACGCGGTCGAGGCGATGGTCGCGATCGGCGAGCGCGCACCCCCCGAAACGCTCCCGGAGGAGTTACAGGAACGCGAGCAACCGAGCGACCGCAAGCCGCTCGCCGAAACGCTCCACCGCGGCGGCTTCGAGTAAGCTACGCCCGCTCGCGTTGGTCCTCACTCCGAGCGTGCGGCTGCGGCGATCGTCAATGAGGGGCCGCTGGGCGCACGTGGTCGACTCGACCGACGGCTCGGTGCCGTCGATACACGGCAAAGCGCTAACTGCGAGGGCGATGAACGACCGCCCATGACGCTCGAGGTCGGCGTGCTCGGCTATCGGTTCATGGGCAAGGCACACAGCGAACGCGATGGCGCGACTGCCGATGTTCTTCCCGGACGCGCCCGAGATCGAACGCAGCGTCCTCGTCGGTCGCGACGAGGACGCGCTTACCGAGGCCGCCGACCGTCTCGGGTTCGCGTCGATCTCGACGGACTGGGTCGAGGTCATCGACGACGTGGACGTCTTCTACAATCTCGGTCCCAATCACGTCCACCGCGAGCCGTCGGTCGCCGCGCTCGAGGCCGGAACGCCGGTCTTCTGCGAGAAGCCGCTCGCGCCGACGCTCGAGGAGGCGGACGCGATGGCCGAGGCGGCGCGCACGGCGGGCGACGACGTACCCGCCGGCTGTGCGTTCAATTACCGGTTCGTGCCCGCGATCCAGTACGCCAAGGCGTTGCTCGAGGACGGCGACCTCGGCGAGATCCGCCACGTCCGCGGCCGTTACCTGCAGGACTGGCTGGTCGACCCCGAGGCCCCGTGGTCGTGGCGCAACGACGCGGAACTCGCGGGGTCGGGTGCGCTTGGCGATCTCGGGGCGCACACGGTCGATCTGCTCCGCTTTCTCGTCGGTTCGGACGACCTCGCCGGCGGGATCGAACGGGTCAGCGGGCACCTGAAGACGTTCGTCGACGAACGGCCGGTCGAGGGCGACGACGAAACGAGACCGGTTACGGTCGATGACGCCTACGCCGCGCACCTCGAGTTCGAAAACGGCGCGATGGGGACGATCGAGGCCTCGCGGTTCGCGACGGGTCACAAGAACGACCACACGATCGAGATCCACGGCTCGAACGGAAGTCTGCGGTTCTCCCTCGAGCGCCTGAACGAACTCGAGGTGCTCCGCGAGGGCGACCGCGGCTACGAGACGATCCTGGTCACTGACGAGAGCGACCCTTACGTCGACCACTGGTGGCCGCCGGGCCACGTGCTGGGCTGGGAACACACCTTCGTCCACGAGAACTACGAGTTCCTCAGCGCGGTCGCAAACGGACACGAGTTCGAGCCGAACTTCGACGACGGGCTCGCCGCCCAGCAGGTACTCGACGCGATCGAACGCAGCGACGACCGCGGGGAGTGGGTGTCGCCGTAATCGGTCCGTCGGAGACGACGGCAACGCAGTCGACGGGATCGACACCCGGGGACGACAGTTTTTGTACGAACGGGCCCAACAGAAACCAATGAAGATCATCAAGGACAGCGTCCACGATCACATTCAGGTCGACGGCGTCGCCCGTGATCTGCTGGATACGCCAGCGGTACAGCGGTTGCGACACATCAGCCAACTCGGCACCGTCTCCCTGGTCTACCCCTCGGCCAACCACACTCGCTTCGAACACAGCCTCGGCGTCTATCATCTCGCCTGCGAAGCCCTCGAGCGACTCGGGATCGAGGGGCGACGAGCCCGCCGAATTCACGCCGCCGCCCTGCTTCACGACGTCGGTCACGGCCCGTTCAGCCACAACCTCGAGTCGCTGACCTACCGTCGAACGGGGCGCTACCACGACGACGTCGACGACCTGCTCGCCGACGGGGCCGTCGGGGACGTGCTTCGGGAGCACGACCTCGAACCCGAGGCGGTCGCGGGACTGGTCGCCGGTGAGGGCCGGTTCGGCCAACTCGTCTCGGGCGAACTCGATGTCGATCGGATGGACTATCTGGTGCGCGACGCCCACCACACCGGCGTTCCCTACGGAACGATCGATCACGGCCGGCTGGTCCGGGAACTGACCTTCGCCGACGGCGAACTCGTCCTCGACGAGGGCAACGTCCAGACCGCCGAGAGCCTGCTGGTCGCGCGGGCGCTGATGAACCCGACCGTCTACAGCCACAGCGTCGCCCGGATCAGCAAGGCGATGCTCCGCCGGGCGACCGAACGACTGCTCGAGGCGTCCGAGCCGGACATCGACGCCGAGACCCTCCAGCGGATGGACGATCACGATCTGATCGCGGCCCTGCGATCGTGTGCGGCGACGAGCGAGTTCTCCCGGCGATTGGACCAGCGGGAGCTGTTCAAGCGGGCGGTGTGGGCCGAGATGAACGACGTCCCCGGGGGGATTATCGAGTCGGAGCACGGAACGATCCGCGAGTTCGAGCGCGAGATCGGCGATCGGGCGGGGGTCGATCCGGCACACGTCATCCTCGACGTGCCGAGTCGCCCGTCGATGACCGAATCGACGACCCGCGTGATGGTCAACGGCGAGATCCGACAACTCGGCCAGCAGTCGCCGCTCGTGGAGGCGCTGCGGGCGGCCCAGTTCTCCCAGTGGCGACTCGGCGTCTACTCGCCGAGCGATCTGCGCGACCGAGTCGGGCGGGCGGCGGTGGACGTACTCGGGTTGGACATCGACGGGGCGCTGGTCAGCGAGGCCCGGAACGGGATGGACGCGACCCTGGATCAGTTCGTCGAGTAGCGGTGCCCGACGGCTGTGACGGCCGCCGTCTCCGACGGGACGGCCGGGGAGCCGATGCAGGCTCGCCCCTGCTTCTTCGATGGAGGACCGACGCGATGACTGCAGTTGCGAGCCGTCTCCCGATCCCACCCCGAACCGTTGAAGGCACTGACCGAGAACTGACGCGTATGGAACGAACGGGAACGATCCTTCGCGGCCGCGAGTTCGAGCCCGTCGAGGGGCGGGTCGTGATCGACGACGACGGCCGCATCGAGGCGGTCGAGGAGACGCCGGTCGAGAGCGACGACATCATTCTGCCGGCGTTCGTCAACGCCCACACCCACATCGGCGACTCGATCGCCAAGGAGGCCGGCGGCGGGCTCTCGCTCGAGGAACTGGTCGCGCCGCCCGACGGTCTGAAACATCGGCTCCTGCGGGACGCCTCGCAGGACGACCTCGCCGCCGCGATGCGACGGTCGCTGCAGTTCATGCAACGGGCCGGGACGGCGGCCTGTCTGGACTTCCGCGAGGGCGGCGTCGAGGGGGTCCGAACGCTCGAGGACGCCGCGAGCGACCTCGCGATCGACGCGCTGTCGTTCGCACGCGGGTCGATCGACGCGATGCACGCGGGCGACGGGTTCGGCGCGAGCGGGGCCAACGACGACAGCTTCGATCGGGAGCGGACGGCGACGCGCGAGGCGGGCAAACCGTTCGGCATCCACGCTGGGGAGGTCGACGAGAGCGACATCAACCCGGCGCTGGACCTCGATCCTGACTTCCTGGTACACATGGTTCACCCCGAACGGGTTCACCTGGAGCGGATCGCGGACAGCGAGATACCGATCGTCGTCTGCCCGCGCTCGAACCTCGTGACCGACGTGGGGCTGTCGCCCTACGAGGACTTACACGAGCGGACGACGCTCGCGCTGGGGACGGACAACGTGATGCTCAACTCGCCGTCGATGTTCCGCGAGATGGAGTTCCTCGCGAAGCTCTCCACACTGCCGGCTGCCGAGATCCTCCGGATGGCGACGATCAACGGGGCCGAGATCGCCGGTCTCGAGTACGGGCTGGTCGAACCCGGGCGGGAGGCCCGTTTGCTGGTCCTCGACGGCGACTCGGACAACCTCGCCGGCGCGCGCGATCCGGCCCGGGCCGTGGTTCGCCGGGCGGGCGTCGACGACGTTCGCGAGGTCGTCTCCGGTGTGGGCGACGACGAGCGCACGCGCTAACGTCGGCTTCGACCGGCGTCAGTCGAGCCGTTCGGACGTCTCAGCGTGCTCCGTCGAGAGGTCGACGTACCGGTCGGCCGTCGCCTGCAGGTGGGCATCTTCGATCTCCGTTTTCGGTTCTGCGGGCGTCCCGGCGACGAGCGTCGATGCCGGGATCTCGGTGCCTTCGGTGACGACGCTGCCGGCGGCGACGACGGCCCCCTCGCCGATGTGCGCGCCGTCGAGGACGACCGCGTTCATCCCGACCAGTGCGCGTTCGGCGACGGTGGCGTCGTGGACGATGGCGCTGTGGCCCACCGTCGAGTAGGGTGCGAGTTCGGTCGCCTCGTGGAGGACGGCGTTGTCCTGAACGTTGGCCCCCTCGCCGACGACGATCGTCCCGTGATCGCCGCGCAGCGTCGTGTTCGGCCAGACGCTGGCGTCCGCCTCGATGACGACATCGCCGATGACGACCGCGGCGTCGTCGACGTACGCGGAGTCGGCTACCTGCGGTTCCGTCCCGTCGAACGATCGTAGCATAGCCGTTCCTGGCTCGAGAACCGTCTTGAAGCTATCCATTGGACCATCCCGATCGCGTCCAGCCGGTCCGTACCGCGGTCGAGGGAAGAAGGGATCGAACCGGACGGAGACGAACGAGTCACCCACCGATACAGTTTGGCACCATTGCTAATGCACTCCCCGTGAAAGATGGCACTGGCGGCACACTGCGGTCCACACGGACGTAGTCGCCGCCTGTCATCCCCCCGAACCATCCCGGTTCGGCCTCCCCTCCCGTTCGATTCCGCTTCCGGCCGAGCGGTGCTACTCCTCGCCGCGATCGGCGTCCGACAGCCGTTCCGACAGCCGATCGAACCGCTCCCGCGTCGACTCCCGACGCTCGCGTTCGATATCCGCCCGGTACGTGGCCTCGAGCAGCGCGTCCTCCGCGACGATCACCTCGAAGACGGCACCCTCGTGGCGGCCGGTTTCGGGCAGCGTCTCGACGGCGACGGTTCGCTCGCCGACTACGTCTCCCTCGGCCTCGAGCAGGAGGACGGCCGTCTCCCCGTCGACGAGACGGTCGAGAACCGCGATATGGGACTTACGCATCGGTCATCGGGGGACAGTACGTGCGGGAACGTCATCAATGGACGCAACGAGCGACCCGGCGCGGAGTTGAGGCAGGGACGAAAGCGCCCACCGCCGGTGGACCGAACGCCGGGACACTATACTGCCTCGAGAGCGGTCTCGAGATCCGACTCGACGGCGTCGACCTTGCTGCGATCGTACAGCGCCGCGGCCGGGTGGAACGCCGGCACGACGGTCCGCCCCTCACGCTCGAACGCCCGCCCGTGCAGGTCGGTGATCGTCGCGTCGGTCTCGAGGAGTTCGCCCGTCGCGAAACTCCCCAGCGGGACGAGCACGGCCGGATCGACGCGCTCGAGTTCGGCTTCGAGCACCGGCCGCCAGGCCTCGATCTCGTCGGCGCGGGGGTCGCGGTTCTCCGGCGGTCGCACCTTCACCAGGTTGGTCACGTACAGATCCCGTCGGTCGGAGCCGATCGCCTCGAGCGCGCGGTCCAGTTGCTGCCCCGCCCGTCCGACGAAGGGCTCGCCCTGCGTGACCTCCTGCTTCCCCGGTGCCTCGCCGACGAGCGTGACGGCCGCCGACAGCGGCCCGACGCCCGGAACGAATCGGTCGCGGTCGAACTGCTCGTCCGGAACCGCCTCGAGCGCGTCTGCAAACACCGTCTCGAACTGCCAGTCGGTCGGCGGGTCCTCAGTCATCCCGCCGGAGTACGACCCGCTCGAGGAAACGCCTTTGCGCTGCGTCTCCCACCGTCCCGGCCGAACCACCGCTGTCCTGGCGGTTGACGTTTCGCGCCGTCTCAGTGATGTCCATCGGCCCGGCCGGCGTACGGTACTAACCGACAGTCCGGCAGCAGGACGTCCACGACGCGTCGACCGCGGCGGTGCTCGAGTCCGTCCCGACCGGCCGCGATTACGGATCCGCGGGCATATGCATGCTGTATCGATTTCCCTCGACCGGGCGGAGAGTGACGAACAGATGGTATTCAAACCGCCGGTCGAGTGTCCGATCTGCCGCGACGTGCTCGAACTCGACCGGACGCTCGAGGATCACCTCGTCGAAACCCATACCCACATCGAAGTCGCCCGCTACGTCGCCTCCCGCTCCGATCAAGCCGAGGTGCAGCCGGTCTCGGACTGAGACTCCGGACGGACGACCGCGGATACCCGATCGCGTTTCGCTCCCGTCGCCGCCAGCGACGCCGTCTCGAGTGCGATCGGTGTCCAGCAACCCGAGCAGCGCTGCAGTCGGCCGCGGGACGACCGCCCGCATCGACGGGGACCGATCGATGCCGACCGAACCGTCGGCCGACCGGCTCCCGGAAGCCGGTGAGGGGATCGTTACCGCCGTCTATCGGCGACGCGTACCTCCCCTGTCTCCTCGCTGACGACCTCGTAGAGCAGCGCGCGTCCGCCGTCGGCGGTCGGCCGCAGGATTCGCCCGAGTCGCTGCGTGAACTCGCGCTCGCTGCCGCTGCCGGAGAGCACGACGGCGACGGTTGCATCGGGCACGTCGACGCCCTCGTCGAGCACGTTCGAGGTCGCGATCCGGGTATAGGTCCCCTCGCGAAAGCGCTCCAGGATCTCCCGGCGCTCCGCGGCACCGGTCTGGTGGGTGATCGTCGGGATCAGAAACCGCTCGCTGACGTCGTACGCGAGGTCGTTGTGGGCGGTAAAGACGATCGTCCGCTCGCCGCGGTGGTCGTCGAGAATCCCCGCCAGCGCCTCGAGTTTGTTCTCGCTGCCGAGCATGAGTTCCCGCGCGCGCTGGCGGGCGAGCAGCGCCTCGCGAGCCTCGGGAT
Source organism: Natrinema altunense (assembly GCF_000731985.1). Lineage (GTDB taxonomy): Archaea > Halobacteriota > Halobacteria > Halobacteriales > Natrialbaceae > Natrinema > Natrinema altunense. The sequence continues at coordinate 64,610 of NZ_JNCS01000008.1, read as the reverse complement.
CGGTGCCGGATCGCTTGACGAGTTCCTGATAGTCCGAACCGCTCCGCATGTCGATGCCCGACTTCGCGAGGTACTCCGTGAAAATTCCCTGCGTGCGGTCGTACTCCGCACGTTCTTCGGGGGTGAGCGAGACCGCGAGCCGCTTGACGTCGTAGTTCGCGAGGTGGTCCCCCGCGAGTTCGTCCACGTCGACCCGATGGACCAGCGGGCCGACGATCTCCTCGATGACCTCGTGGGCCCCGTCGGGCCGCTCGAACGTCGCGGTCAGCCCGAGGCGCGCCGGCGCGGCGAGCAGCCGGGCGATCTCGCGATACCCCTCGCCGCCGAGGTGGTGGACCTCGTCGAAGACGACGCAACCGAATCGGTCGCCGACAGAATCCGCCTTGAGATACGCCGAATCGTACGTCGAGACGGTGATCGGCTCGAGGCGCTGCTCCCCGCCGCCGAAGCGCCCGATCGGAACGTCGAACTCGCGGTCGAGTTCGCGCTCCCACTGCTCGAGGAGGTCGATCGTCGGGACGACGACGAGCGTCGGGACCGAGAGCCGCTCGATCGCCTGCAGCGCGATGACCGTCTTCCCGCTGCCGGTCGGGAGTTCGAGGACCCCGGCGGGCGCTCGCCCGACGGACTCGAGAGCGGGGCCGTCGGCCCAGCGGTCGGTCGCAAGCCAGGTCTCGAGCGCCGTCGCCTGATAGTCGCGGAGTTCGTACGCCGACCGGAGCGCCGGAACGGACGCGAGGTCGAGGACGCGATCGTCGACCGCGAGGTCGGTCTCCGCGATGGCGGCCCGCAAATCGGCGTAGCTGCCGGCGGGAACCCGCCAACCGTTCGTTCGGGAGTCGGCCTCGAGAGCGGGGACCGACGGTCGGAGCGTCGACGGCGGGACCGACGACTCACTGAGGCCGTCGATTCGGATCGTCCCGTCCTCGTACCGGAGTTCGATCGCGGTCTCGGTGCCGCTCGCTGCCCTCGTCACGGGCCACAGTCGGGGCAGGGCATACAAATACTGTCCGGTGTCGGTAGTCTCGAGAGCAGCGCGCTCGAGGACCGCGAACTACCTCCGGGGTCGACCTTACGAGAGATGGGCGGTGACGTCGGTCGAGGAGACCATCCCGACGTAGTCGTCGTCGACGACCGGGAGGTGTTTGATACCGTAGGTGGTCATCATCGCGGCGACCTCTTCCATGTAGAGGTCCGGGGTGGCGGTCTCGACGTCGGTCGTCATCACGTCGGACACGGTCAACTCCGAAACGTCTCGGCCGGCAGCGACGGCGTCGAGGACGTCCGTACTGCTGATGATCGCCCGCGGCGAGGTTCGAACGACCAACGCGTTGATCTCCGTCTCGCGCATCCGTTTCGTGGCCTCCATGACCGTCGCATCTCCCGAAATCGTCTCCAGCGGCGTTGACATTACGTCCGCGACGGTTTCCCTGTTATCTTGACTCATACTTCTAGAACGGACACAATTGTTATGATGCTTTCCGTCGACGCAGCGGCCCCATCGGTACCGGCCGTCGAACCGGTGAGCACGGTCATCACCCCTGCACGGCAACGCCGTGGTCCCGCTCGGCCACCGTGATCCGGCTACCTCAACCCTTTTATTACCGCTGTTCGTTGACTGGCATATGAGCGAAGACGAGGGCACGGACACGTCAGCCCAGGGTGTCCCGTCCGCGGAGAACACCGACGACGGCGAGACGACCGACGTGGGCCCCGCGGCGTCGACGGATGGGGAATCGGAACCGACTCCCGAGGCGGCCGACGCGGAATCGGCAGCCACGGGCGCGGACGCCGACGCGGAACAGGATACCGAGACGAGCGGCGACGCCGACGACGCGCCCGAAACGAGCGAGGACATCCAGCACGTGCTCGATCGGGTCACGGAGTACGACGACGAACTCGCCCGCAAGGTCGGCTCCATCGTCGAGGAGGCCCGTGATCTCAACGGGACCGTCAAACACCAGCGCGAGGAACTCGAGGACCTCACGGAGCGCATCGAGTCACAGGCCGAAACCATCGGCGACCTTCAGGACGAACTGGATGAGTACGAGCAGGCCGTCGACGAGCGCGACGAGCGACTCGAGGAGTACAGCGAGGAGATCGAGGACCTCGAAAGCCGGCTCAAGCGCAAGCAGGCGGATTTCCAGAACTACAAGAAACGCGCGAAAAAGCGCCAACAACAGATCAAAGATCGCGCCACCGAGGACCTCGTCGAGCGACTCATCGGCGTCCGCGACAACCTCAAGCGCGCTCTCGAGGAAGATAGCGGCGACGCCGAGAGCCTCCGGGACGGCGTCGAGATGACGCTGCGCGAGTTCGATCGGATTCTCGAGGACGAGAACGTCTCCGAGATCGATCCCGACCCCGGGACCGAGACCGACCCACAGCGCCACGAGGTCATGATGCAGGTCGACAGCGACCAGCCCGAGGGAACCGTCGCCGACGTCTACACGCCCGGCTACGAGATGGGCGGCAAGGTCATTCAGAACGCCCAGGTGACCGTCTCGAACGGCGACCTCGCCGACGGCGACAGTGACGAAGCCGCCGAGAACGCCGCCGAGTCGACCGACGGGGACGGCGAGGACGACGACGCGACGGCCGAGGGCGATTCGACGGACGCCGAGGACGACGCAATCGAACTCGGCGGCGAAGTCACCGCCGACGGGACGGACGCTTCCGCCGACGAAGCGGACGAGTAACGCCCGGGTTCGTCGAGTACCGACCGCTCGAGCGAACGCCGGATCGACGCTGATTTTTACTGCGAGCCAACTGTCGCGAGCGAGGCTGTACGCCGGCAGAGTCGTATTTTATTCGGCTTCGTCGTTCAGCTAGTAACCTTTAAAACAAAGTGCGCACAATACCCGTCCACGATGGCGAGCAACAAAATTCTCGGAATCGACCTGGGGACGACGAACAGTGCGTTCGCGGTGATGGAAGGCGGCGATCCGGAGATCATCGTCAACGCCGAAGGCGAACGGACGACGCCCTCCGTCGTCGCCTTTACCGACGACGAGCGACTCGTTGGGAAACCGGCGAAGAACCAGGCGATCCAGAACCCCGAAAAGACGATCGCGTCGATCAAGCGCCACATCGGCGAGGAGGACTACACCGTCGAGATCGAGGGCGAGGAGTATACGCCCGAGGAGATCTCGGCGATGATCCTCCAGAAGATCAAACGCGACGCCGAGGACTATCTCGGCGACGAGGTCGAGAAAGCCGTCATCACGGTCCCGGCGTACTTCTCCGACCGACAGCGCCAGGCGACCAAAGACGCCGGCGAGATCGCCGGCTTCGAGGTCGAGCGCATCATCAACGAGCCGACCGCCGCGTCGATGGCCTACGGCCTCGACGACGATTCCGACCAGACCGTGCTCGTCTACGACCTCGGCGGCGGCACCTTCGACGTCTCGATTCTCGATCTCGGCGGCGGCGTCTACGAGGTCGTCGCGACCAACGGTGACAACGATCTCGGCGGCGACGACTGGGACGAGGCAATCATCGACTACCTCGCCGACCAGTTCGAGGCCGAACACGGGATCGACCTCCACGAGGACCGGCAGGCACTCCAGCGGCTGAAAGACGCCGCCGAGGAGGCCAAGATCGAACTCTCCTCGCGCAAGGAGACCGAGATCAACCTGCCGTTCATCACGGCGACCGACGACGGCCCGATCCACCTGGAGGAGTCGCTGACCCGCGCGAAGTTCGAATCGCTCACCAGCGACCTCATCGACCGCACGGTCGAGCCGACCGAGCAGGCACTCGAGGACGCCGACTACAGCAAGGACGACATCGACGAGGTCCTCCTGGTCGGTGGCTCGACCCGAATGCCGCAGGTCTCCGAGAAGGTCGAGGAACTCATCGGCGAAGAGCCCCAGAAGAACGTCAATCCCGACGAGGCCGTCGCGCTGGGCGCGGCGATTCAGGGCGGCGTCCTGGGCGGCGAGGTCGACGACATCGTCCTGCTCGACGTCACGCCGCTTTCGCTCGGGATCGAGGTCAAAGGAGGGCTCTTCGAACGACTTATCGAGAAGAACACGACGATTCCGACCGAGGAGTCGAAGGTGTTCACCACCGCAGCGGACAACCAGACCACGGTACAGGTCCGTGTCTTCCAGGGCGAGCGCGAACTGGCCGAAGAGAACGAACTGCTCGGCGAGTTCCACCTGACCGGCATCCCGCCGGCCCCCGCCGGTACGCCACAGATCGAGGTGTCCTTCTCGATCGACGAAAACGGCATCGTCAACGTCTCGGCGGAGGACAAAGGCAGCGGCACCACCGAGGAGATCACCATCGAGGGCGGTGCCGGTCTCTCCGACGAGCAGATCGAGAAAATGCAGGAAGAGGCCGAGAAACACGCCGAGGAAGACCAGCAAAAGCGCGAGCGCATCGAAGCGCGTAACGCCGCCGAGGCGACGATCCAGCGCGCGGAAACGCTGCTCGAGGAGAACGACGAGCAGGTCGACGACGACCTCCGTGCCGATATCGAGGCCGCGATCGAGGACTTGGAGGAGACGATCGACGACGACGATGCCGACGCCGACGACATCGAGTCCGCGACCGAGGCCCTGAGCGAGGAACTGCAGGAGATCGGCAAGCAGATCTACCAGCAGGAGGCCGGTGCCGGCGCTGCCGGCGGTGCTGCGGGTGCTGGCGGTGCGGCCGGTGCCGGTGCAGGCCCCGGCGGCATGGGCGGCGGTCCGAACCCCGGTCCCGACGCCGGCGCTGCCGGCGGCGAGGACGAGGAGTTCGTCGACGCCGACTTCGAGGACGTCGACTTCGACGAGGACGACGAGGAGTAACGAGCTACTTCTCACTTGTAGTTTCGAAACCGGCGGACGAGTGCTGACTGTAATCCGGCCGCCGAGTCGCGTTGGCCCGCTGTTGATTTGCGTTCGTCGAGCCAGCCTCTCGAATGGGCGGCCATACCCACGACAACCCTCGGAAAGAAAGAGGGTACTGCTAATCGGCTCTCGTTTTCGACCGCATGATTGATTGCCACACGACGTGTAGAACCACCAACGAATCCACCAGTGAGCCAACTACCGATGTCGGATCAGCAGCCAAACGACGGGTTCGATTCGATTCGAGTCAGAAAGACGATAGTCTATTTTTCCGTTACTTTTTCCGCGTCGTTCATAACTGGAATTTACACAGGCCGATCCGTAGCGGACGCGATCGGGACCTCGTTCGTATTCGCCGCCGTCTTCGCAACAGTCATCTGGTATGTATGGATCGACGGCTAACCCCCGTTTTCGTTTGAGAGTCATTGTATCGGTCACCGTCCTGATCGCGTTCAGCCGCTGCGGTCTTTCGTTCCCGACGTTAGAACAGGGCAGTCCGGTATGGCGACCGGTACGCGTCCGAATCGAGATTGTCAAACATCTCGTATCACGGGCGGCCGTTGATGTGACGGATGACTACGACGAGTCCCTCTTTACAAGTTCGATCTGAGGGATCGTGTCACGGCGAACGAGTCCTCGCCACTGTTGCAACCGGACGGCAGTGAACTGCAGCGGTGGTTGGGGTCGCTCCTGATAGGACACGAGCGCACTGGGTCGCATGCTCCATGGAACGTTCGTTTCAAGTGGCTCAACCGAGTATCGGTTGCACAACGAATGAGCGAGGACTTCTACGACGTTCTCGGCGTGAGCCCCGACGCGTCTGCCGAGGAGATCAAACAGGCGTATCGGTCGAAGGCCACCGAGTATCACCCGGACGTCAGCGACGACCCCGATGCCGAGGAGAAATTCAAGAAGATCCAGAAGGCAAAGCAGGTCCTAACCGACGAGGAGAAGCGCGAGGCCTACGACCGGATGGGCCACGACCGCTACGAACAGGCCGAAAAACACGGCTTCGACGCCAGCGAGGGCGGCGGTGCCGGCGGCATGGGTGGCGGCCCGTTCGGCGGCATGGGCGGTGGCGGTATGGGTGGCGGTGGCGGTCTCGGCGACCTCTTCGAACAGGTCTTCGGCGGTGGCGGTGGCGGCGGACGCGGCCGCCGGCAGCCGCGCAAAGGACGGGACCTGCGGACCGAACTCGAGATCGATCTCGAGGAGGCCTACGAGGGGGCTGAAAAGCAGTTCACCGTCGAACGACCAGAGGAGTGTGGGAGCTGTGCGGGCGAGGGTCATCCGCCGGAGGCCGACGCCGAAACCTGTCCGCAATGTCAGGGTCGCGGGCAGGTGACGCAGGTCCAGCAGACGCCGCTCGGTCGGGTCCAACAGACGACGGCCTGTCCCCGCTGTGAGGGCGAGGGGACGCTGTACTCCGAGACCTGCGGCGAGTGTCGCGGCGAGGGCTACGTCCGCACCGAGGCGACGCTGACCGTCGAAGTCCCGGCGGGCATTCAGGAGGGCCAGACCCTTCGAATGGAAGGCGAGGGCGCGCCCAGCCCAGAGAACGGTCCCCACGGCGACCTGCTGATCGACGTCTCGATCCGCGAACACGACGAGTTCGAACGCGAGGGCGACGACCTCCAGTACCGGCTGCCGATCTCGTTCCCGCAGGCGACCTTCGGCGACACCGTCGAAGTCCCGACGCTCGAGGGTGCTGCCGAGTTCGAGATCCCAGCGGGGACCCAGAGCGGCGAGACCTTCCGCCTCGAAGGAAAGGGCATGCCGCGTCTCCGCGGTCGCGGGCAGGGTGACCTCTACGTGCAGGTCCAAGTCGTCACTCCGGAGAGCTTGAACGAGGACCAGCGCGAGGCGCTCGAGGCCTTCGCGGAAGCCGGCGGCGACGAGATCGAAGTGACCGAAGGCTTCTTCGAGAAGATCAAGCGGGCGTTCTGAGTCGCGTTTCGTCCCCGCCGCCCTGCCGAACCGAACGGGTTTGCTCCGGCGACCTGAGTGTCACGGTACCGTTCACCACACGTTATGGGCGTTGCGATCGAACCACCGCATGGATTACAATGCCAGCACAACAACTCCTGCTCCTCGCCGGCGACTACGTCGAGGACTACGAAGTCATGGTTCCGTATCAGGCCCTCGAGATGGTGGGACACGACGTTCACGCCGTGTGTCCGGAGAAGGAAGCCGGTGAGACCTGCCCGACGGCGATCCACGACTTCGAGGGCGACCAGACATACACCGAAAAGCCCGGGCACCAGTTCGAACTGACCCACGACTTCGACGCCGTCGATCCGGCCGAGTACGACGCGCTGGTCGTTCCGGGCGGCCGCGCACCCGAGTACCTCCGCACCTACGACGCAGTTCTCGAGCACGTTCGGCACTTCTTCGCGGAAGACAAACCCGTCGCGTGCCTGTGTCACGGCGTCCAACTCCTCGCCGCCGCGGACGTCCTGGACGGCCGAACCTGTACCGGCTATCCGGCGCTCGAGACGGACGTCCGAACGGCCGGCGGTGACTGGGCGGAGGGCGTTACGCGCGACGGGAACCTCGTGACCGGACAGGCGTGGCCCGACCATCCCGAGTGGCTCGCTACGTTCCTCGAGTGTCTCGGGACCGATATCGATCACGCCGAGCCGGTGGCCGCGGACGACTGAGCCCGTCGTATGAGGGACGCATAAGCGCAGCCCGTCACGGCGAGTCGGCGTGCTTTTTCGGCCCCGGGACGGAGTGTTCAGTATGAACGCTGGGACGGTCGACGGTCTGCTGACCCGCGAACTCCGCGACGATCGGATCGCGCTCGTCGACGCGACGGGGCGGGAGTACGACTACCACTGGATATGTACGACCTCGTGGAAAGCCGGCAACTTCCTGCGGCACGCGGGCGTTCGCAACGGCGTCACCGTCGGGGTCGTCGGCGACGGCCCCCTCGCACTGCTGGCCTTTTTCGGGACGACGCTACTCGAGGGAACGACCCGATTCGACCCGCCGGCGGATCTCACCGACGAGGACGACTTCCGGACTCTCGTCGCACCCGTCGACCGGTTCACGGACTACGAGTTACCCCGCGGCGCGCAACGAGTCGGCTACGGTGACAAGCCCGACGCGCCGGACATCCATCACTTCGACGCGGGCCTCTGGAGCGAGAACCCCTCGTTCCCGCCGTTGTCGATCGATGCCGAAACGGTCATCCTGACCGACGGCGAGCGGCCGGTTACGCACGAGGGACTGCTCGAGGCCGCACGCGAGGTCGTCACGGAAACCGGTCTCGAAGCCGACGACCGTGTCGTCGTTCGCACGCCCCTGTCCGATCCCCGGACGATCGCGGCGGGCGTGATCGCGCCGCTGTTAGCCAAGGCCGTGATCGTCCTTCCGGGCGACGATACCGCGAGCGAGCGGGCGAGCTACGCCGTCTCGAGCGCATCCGCCGAGTCGGTCCCCGAGCCGAACCGGATCGACCTCGACGCGGTGTCGCTCCCCTGACGGCGGGCGAGTCCCGCCGATCGTCGGACCCGATCAGAGCTCTCGGTACAGCAGCCCCTCGACGGCGGGTCCCGACAGAACCTCGCCCTCGTGGGTGAACCGCGAGCCGTGACAGGGACAGTCCCAGGTCGCTTCGGCGTCGTTCCACCGGACGAGACAGCCCATGTGCGGACAGGTCGCCGAGACGGCGTGAACCGTCTCCTCCTCGTCCCGATAGATCCCGAGCGGCTGATCCGTTCGCCGAACGACGCGAGCCTCTCCGGTATCGGGGATGCCGCCCGACCCGCGCGCCTCGAGCGACGCAAGAAGGGACTTGATCCGGTCGCCGACGAAGCTGCCCCCGACTTTGGCGTTTTCCGCGAGAAAGCGCTTCGCGGACGCGCCGGGCGTGAGCCGTTGGGGATCGAACACGTCGGCCCAGGGGCTCGATCCCGTAACGATCAGATCGGCGAGGAGCATCCCCGCAGCGGTACCGGTCGTCATTCCCCAGCCGTTGAACCCGGTGCCGACGTAGACGTGGTCGGTCAACGGATCGATCCGTCCGATGAAGGGGACCCGATCGACCGGCGAGTAGTCCATCGTCGACCAGCGGTACTCGATCGACGCGACGTCGAAGTGCTCGCGGGCGAACGCCTCACACCGGCGGTACCGTTCGGAGGTCGGCACCCCCTCGAGTCCGGGTTTGTGGCTCTGTCCGCCGACGATCAGGAGCGTCTCGTTCTCGTCGTCCGCGCTCCCCTCGGTCGCCGGGTACCGCCGCATCGTCGCCGGCGGCGACGCAGTGTTGTAGTACATCCCCGCCGGGGGCGTCCCGTGGATGCGAACCGCAAGCAGATACGCGCGGTGGGGGTGCATCCGTGCGAAGTAGCCGGCGCGGTCGAAAAACGGGAACTGCGTCGCGACGACCACGTCGTCGGCGATCACGTCACCGCGTTCCGTTTCGACGCGACACGGCGACCCGGGGTCGATATCGAGCGCGCGCGTCTCCTCGAACACGTAGCTGCCGTCCCCGTGGATCGTCTCGGCGATCGCGAGCAGGTACTGCCGGGGATGGAACGCCGCCTGCTCCTCGAACCGGACCGCACCCGGAACGTCGAACGGCAGCGGCGTCTCCTCGACGTACGACGCCGGGAGTCCGACTCGTTGGGCCGCATCGACCTCGTCGCGGACCCGCTCGAGATCGGCGGCCGAGGCCGCGTAGGTGTAGGCGTCCGTTCGCCGGAAGTCGCAGTCGATGGCCGCGTCGTCGACGCGGCGCTCGACCTCCGCGATCGCCGCCTCGTTGGCGTTTGCGTACTGTCTCGCCTTCTCGCGGCCGAACCGGGAGATGAGGGTCTCGTAGAGCAGTCCGTGCTGGGAGGTCAGTTTCGCCGTCGTGTGCCCGGTGGTGCTCTCGACGATCCGATCCGACTCGAGGACCGCGACGCGCCGACCGGACTCCCGCAGATTGATCGCCGCGCTCAATCCGGTGATCCCCCCGCCGACGATCGCGACGTCGACGTCCAGCCCGCCCTCGAAGGGATCGTAATCCGTCGCTGGGGTCGTGGCAAGCCACAGCGACTCCGACCGCGGGGAGTCATATTCGGGAGTGTCGTCTGACATAGGGATCAGCGACTCGTGCTATCCACACCCGGGGAAAAAGCGGTCAGGGGTGATGGCGCTTGCTCGAGTGACTCGAGGCGGTGGCTCGTCAGGAACGGCGGTTCGACTCTGCTGTGGTAGCATTCAACAATGATGGAGTCGTACGCGAAACCGAAGGGACGACCGACCGACTCAGCACCACAGGAACACGATGACACCCACTCGATCCGACCCCTCTCCGCGAACCGAGGGCGAAAGCAGTGCCGAACAGAACGGACGGCCCCACGCGATGCGACCCGTTCCGATACTGATTCGAGCCGTACGGAACGGTTCGGTCGCCGTTTTCGCTGGCTGTGCGATGCTCGTCCGTGCGGCTCGGTCGTCGACGGGAACCCGGGCTCGAGCGATACGGGTAGCGATCGGCACGACGCTGATCGGGATCGGACTCCGGCAGCGACGGTCGAACGGCGGTGGGTCCACCACCCGTGAGGAACCCGTTCCCGACGACGGCGGTCGGTCCGGAGCGGACAGGAGTATGAAGACGGTCGCCGACGATGCCCACAGTGCACGCGAGCGACACGGTCTCACGAACCGGACCGAGACGAATCCGCGCGGGGTGCCGACCGACCCCGATGGGGACGCGATGACGGGAGCCGGCGAAGACGCGGTTCGGTTCACGGCGGACGGCGAGGAGCCGCGCGTGAAACCCTCCCTCAGTGACGAAGTACCGGGAGACCCGCGGTACGACGACGAGTCCGACGAAGGCGTCGCGGTCGACCTCTCCGAGGCGTCGCTGGCGGATGAAGCGAGCGAGGCCACGGGACCCGACCCCGAACAGGCGGAGCCCGCGCAAGTCGAGGACACCGAGCCCGATCGGAGCCCGCCGGAAGACACGTCCCACATGCAGGCCGATGTGCCGGACGGGAGCGAATCCGGGTCCGCAAGCGACGGGGAAATCGGGGAGTCCACCGACTCGAACTCGACGTAACCGCTGGCGAAACCTGACAGGTGGCCGTCCGAACGGGTGTGCCAGCGCTTGCCAGCCCGTCAGGATCGCGTCTTCGAGCGTGACTGTCCGGCGCTCGAGACGCTCGCGTTCGCCGTCGGAATTTTTTTATCCCGTCGTCCGTGGTCACACCGGCTATGCCAGACGTCGCGATCATCGGCGGCGGCCCCGCCGGACTGAGCGCAGCGCTGTTCACCGCGAAGAACGGCCTCGAGACGACGGTGTTCGACACCGACGAGACGTGGATGCACAAGGCCCATCTGTTCAACTATCCCGGCATTCGGAGCATCAACGGCAGCGAGTATATGGAACTCGCGCGCGGCCAGGTCAGCGACCGCGGAGCCGACGTGCGCGTCGGCGAGGAAGTGCTCGACGTCGAATCGGACGACGGCGGCTTCCGGCTCGAGACCGACGACGGCGAGTACGAGGCCGACTACGTCGTGCTGGCGACCGGTGCCGACCGCTCGATGGCGGCGGACCTCGCGATCGACTTCGCCGAGGACGGGACCGTCGACGTCGATTTGGACACGGAGACGAGCATCGACGACCTGTACGCGACGGGCGCGATGGTCCGAGACGAGGAGTGGCAGGCGGTCATCGCCGCCGGTGACGGCGCGTCGGCGGCGCTGGACATCCTCAGCAAGGAGAAGGGCGAACACTTCCACGACTTCGACGTGCCGGACGACGCGCCGTAATCGGACGGAGAAAGGCGGGGCCTGGTTCGGGTTTCGGCGACGGGCGGCAGTGAAACCAGCCGTCGCGCCGCGCCTGCGTGTTCGGGGCACACGACTAAGCGACTTCTCGGTGGGAGTTTTGGTATGGCAATGAACGATCTCCACGAGCTGTTCGTCCACAAGCTCGCACAACAGTACTACGTCGAACAGGAACTCGTCGAGACGCTAGACGAGATGGCCCGTGACACCACCAACGACCGGATGAGCCAGGGGTTTGCCGACCATCGCGACGAGACGCGGACACAGATTCAGCGCATCGAGGAGGTCTTCGCTGCGCTCGATCGACCCGCGGAAGCGCGGGAGTGTGCCATCCTCGACGGGCTCGAGGAGGATCGACGCGAACTCGAGGCCGAGATCGAGGACGACGAACTGCTCAACATGGTCTACCTGAACGCGGGCATGATGACCGAGCGCGTCGAGATGACGGCCTACGAGGGGCTAACGACGATCGCGGAGCAACTCGAACTCGGCGACGACGTCAAGCGCCCCCTCGAGTCGAACTACGACGAGGAGCAATCCGCCTTCCGCGAACTCGAGACGCTGGCGACGGCGAAGGACATGAAGTCGCTGTGGGATCGGCTGACGCCGTCGTAACCGGTGAGACGGCAATCCCGGGCCGTGAAGCGGCCCCTCGATTCGTGAGCGGCCGCACCGACCGTTCGGTTCTCGGTCGCCCTCGTGTCACCCGTTCTCGAGCGATCACTCTCGGATCGCGCCCGTACCGTTTCTGCGACGCGTTCCAGCGCTCGTCGGCGTTCTCGCTGCCGGTCGAGACGCAATAGCATTATGCTCCTCGAGTGAATATTCTCGCGCAGTATGGCATACGATGCGGTCCTGTTCGACTTCGACGGCGTCGTCGTCGAAACACCGTCGTCAAAGCGCCTCTCCGACGCTCTCGGCCGGACGTACGAGAAACTCGGCCGGTCCGGTCCGGCGGCGGAGACGTTTCAGGAACTCATGGGCGGCGACTTCGAGTCGATCGCCGACCGCTGTCAGGGCCTCGGCATCGAGGCGGATGTGTTCTGTGCCCAGGCCGCCCGCGAGATGGTCCGTGCCCAACTCGAGGAAGTGGAACGCGGGTTGCGATCCGCGTACGACGACATCGCCGCGGTGCGGTCGCTCGAGCACCCCCTCGGCATCGTCAGCGACAATCACCCGACCGTCGTCTCGACGCTGCTCGACCGGTTCGGGCTCCGGTCGCTGTTCGAGACCGTCTACGGCTGCCCCCTGACTCCCGACGGGCTGGCCCGACGCAAGCCCGACCCGACGAACATCGAGGCCGCGATGGACACACTCGAGGCGGACGCCGCGCTGTACGTGGGCGATCGAGCCGTCGACGTCCGGGCGGCCGACAACGCGGGCATCGATTCGGTGTTGCTCTCCCGGCCCGGAACGGAGCCACCCGAAGCGGACGTGGACCCGACCTACCGCCTCCCGTCGCTGTCGGCTTCCGTCGGTCCTCGAGTGAGCGCGCCGACGGCGGTTCGGGCGTCTCCCGTCGACGCGTCGCGACCCGCTATAGTAGCTGTCCAGATACAGGGGAACGCATAGGACGGCTCCGCGGGAGAGAGCCGAACGCATGGCGACCGTCGAAACCGTCCTGTCGTCGATTTTCAGCACCATCCCCGAGCTCCATTCCGGGCAACTCGGACTGCTCTCGGGCGTCCTCGTCGGGGTGCTCTACTGGCACGGCTATCGTCGGCCTGCGCTCGCGCTCCTCACCGCGTTCTATCTGCTGGCGCTCGGTATCGTGCCCGGGACCACGAGGGGACTGATCGTCGTCCAGGCGAACCCGTGGTACTTCTGCTCGTTTCTGCTCGTCGCCTCGCTCGGTGTGATCGTCGCAACCGCCGTCCGGGCGCGGGTGACACGCTCGAGTCGACGTCGAACCCGGCGAGCGGACGACAAGCCATCGGACTGGTAGTCGCGGGGGGCTGGTCCCGACGGTGACTCGCGTTCGATAGCCGTTTCAGTCGCCCGGCCGTAACTGACCCGAGACATCCTCCTCGTCGACGCGGTACCGGAACGCGCCTGCTGATGGCGCTGGTCGGCTGTCTGCTCCTGCTGTGGTCTCTTCCGCTGGCGGCGATCAGTTACTGGGCACTGTCCGTGCTCCGGGCCTCCGCACCCGATCCCGGGACGACGCTTCTCGTTGTCATCGGCGTCGGTCTCGTGGGCGGCTATCTGAGCTACCGGTACGGGACGACCCAGTTGCTCTCGCGGCTCGAGGCGGTCGAACTCCCGCGATCGCACGCGCCACGGTTCTACCACCGGCTCGACGATCTCGAGTCGCGAATGGGCGTCGACTCGCCGACCGTCGCGATCGCGCGGTTGCCGATGCCCAACGCCTTCGCGCTGGGCAGTCGACGCGGCGGCGTCATCGTCCTCGATCGGTCGCTTTTCGGGCTGCTTTCGCTCGACGAACTCGAGGCGCTCGTGGCACACGAATTCGCCCACCTCGAGCGGTACGACGCCTTCGTCCAGACGCTCGCCTACAGCGTCTTCCGGACGATCGCCGGGCTCGCCGTCCTGCTACTGTCGCCGCTGCTGGTGGCGATTATGGGGGTCGCTCGAGCCGTCGCGTGGCTCCGAGGCGATCCGTAGTCGTGGTCGCGGACGGTCGTCGGCCGGCTGCTGGGCCTCATCGAAGGCGGCGTCGTGATCTACTTGCTCCTCGCGACGTTGGCCGTTCGGGCTCACTCGCGGCGGCGGGAGTACGCCGCCGACGAGCGGGCTGCAACCGTTTACCGGACGGCCGGTTGCACTCGCTCGCGCGCTCCGGACGATCCAGCGCACCGCGGACCCGTCTGCGGGATTGCTCGCTCCTCTGTACGTCCACACCGGCGACGACGAGACGTGGCGGCGATTACTCTCGACGCATCCCCCGACGGACGACCGGATCGAGCGGTTGCTCGAACGGGCACGACACGACCGCGATCGTGCTCAGGCTCGAGAGGCCTAACAGTCGGTGTGCGTTCCGACCAACGTGGTAGCATCCCAACCCGGTGACGGCGGGAGCGTCGCCGACGTACTGGCAACCCACAAACGCTTTTTGCTGCACACCTCCTACGTCGGGCCATGTACGTTCGGGACGCGAAAAACAGGGAGGAGGTCTGGCTGCTGGATCACATCGAGTCGATGGGGCTCGACGAGACGGCGTTTCGCTCCCGTGACTACGTCATCGCGATCGACGAGGAGTCCGGCGAGAAGGCCGGCTTCGGTCGCATCCGCATCCACAAGACCGATGCGGACTCGGGAGCCGTCTGCGAACTGACCAGCATCGGGGTCCTCGAGAGCTGGCGCGGGCAGGGTGTCGGAGCCCACATCATCGAACGACTCGTGGAGTACGCCAGCGACGAGGGGTTCGAAACCGTCTACGTCCTGACCGGCGACGGGGCCTACCTCGCCCAGTTCGGCTTCCAGCGGATCGAGGAGTCCGACCTGCCGGCGGTCCTCCGGGACCGCCTCGCGGACAAGCGCGAGGGTATCGATCCCGACGCAGTGCCCCTGGCGATCGACGTCGCGGAGTTCCGAATGCCGGATCGGCTTCGGAAGGCGTTCAAGCACGCCCCCGAGGGACGCGACGACGCCGACGAGGCGGAGTCCCCCGAGGACTTCGGTATCGATCCGGACTCGGCGACGTACAAGTACGATACGGGCCAGTAGATGACGGCGATGGGACCGCCCGCCCGTCCTGCCTCACCGGTTCGGTCCCGATCCGGCGGGGCGCTCGTCGAAGCCGTATCGGAACGCGACCCAGGCGATCCCGGAGAGGAACAGCATCGGCGGGAGGACGGCGAACGCCCACAGCGGGTCCAACCCCCAGCAGAGCACGAGTCCGAGGATTACCACCCCGACTGCGAGCAACGGCGCGACGTAACGGGCCGCTCGACGCCGATCGCCCGTATCGTCGGCCGACAGCGGCGACCCCGATGGCTCGCTGGACATGTTCGGGCCATCGATGCCGTGAGAAATAAGCGATTGTGGCGATTCCGAACACACTCATGACCGCGAACCGATCCGATTCGACGGCCGGCCGCAGCGATTCCGACGACCACGGGTCAGACGACGGCGCTCCCGCCGAGGACGACGCCGTTCCCGTCTGGCTCGTCGAGCGAACGTACGGCGACGACGAACTCAACCTCATCATTCTCGTCTACGCGACCGAGGACGGCCGGCGATACCACCGTCGGGAGCGCGCGCTGACCAGCTTTACCGGCCCCGCTCGAGACACGAAAGCCGGACTCCTCGTCTCGCCCGACGCGCTCGGGAGCGTCGACGATCCGACGACGCGGGAACGCTACGCCGAGGAAGCGTCGCGGATGGCACGGCAACACGACCCGGGCGACAGCGTGTGAGTCGACGGGTTCGTGAGTCGACGACGCGACCGCGAAGCTTGACGTGTTCATCAAAGTTGAAGCCCCGCCCGACCCACGATAATCATAATGTTCGACCCCGACGAACTCGAGGAGATCCGTGCCAACAAGGCGGAGTGGCACGAGGCGGCAGTCGAACCGGTCCTCGATCGGTTCGGCGAGCGCAAGGAAACGTTCACGACCGATACGGGCGGTCAGGAGGTCGATCGACTCTACACGCCCGACGACGTCGGCGATCTCGACTACGAGGCGGATCTGGGGAACCCGGGCGAACCGCCGTACACGCGCGGCGTCTACTCGACGGGCTACCGCGGTCGGCTCTGGACGATGCGCCAGTACGCCGGGTTCTCGACGCCCGAAGACACCAACGAGCGCTACCACTACCTGCTCGACGAGGGGCAGACCGGACTCTCGATGGCGTTCGACCTGCCCACCCAGATGGGGTACGACTCGGACGCCTCCATGGCCGCCGGCGAGGTGGGGAAAGCCGGGGTGGCGATCGACTCGCTTGCCGACATGGAGACCGTCTTCGACGGCATTCCGTTGGACGAGGTCTCGACCTCGATGACGATCAACGCCCCCGCGTCGGTGCTGCTGGCGATGTACATCGCGGTGGGGGACCAGCAGGGCGTCGACCGCTCGGAGCTTCGCGGGACGATTCAGAACGATATCCTGAAGGAGTATATCGCGCGCAACACCTACATCTACCCGCCGGAACCGTCGATGCGGATCATCACGGACATCTTCGACTTCTGTGCCTCCGAGACGCCGAAGTTCAACACCATCTCGATATCGGGCTATCACATCCGCGAGGCCGGTTCGACGGCCGCCCAGGAACTCGCGTTCACGCTCGGCAACGGGATCGAGTACGTCGAGACGGCGATCGAGGCCGGCCTCGACGTCGACGAGTTCGCGCCCCAACTCTCCTTTTTCTTCAACGGCCACAACAACATCTTCGAGGAGGTCGCGAAGTTCCGCGCGGCCCGCCGGATGTGGCACGACATCATCGAGGAGCGCTTCGACCCGGACGACCCCAAGTCCAAACAGCTCAAGTTCCACACCCAGACCGCGGGCTCGATGCTGACCGCCCAGCAGATCGAGAACAACGTCGTTCGCGTCGCCTACCAGGCGCTGGCGGCAGTGCTGGGTGGCACGCAGAGTCTCCACACCAACGGCAAGGACGAGGCGCTCGCCCTGCCGACGGAGGAATCCGTCCGGACGGCGCTGCGCACCCAGCAGATCCTCGCCCACGAATCCGGCGCGGCCGACACCATCGACCCGCTGGCGGGCAGCTACTACGTCGAATCGCTGACCGACGACGTCGAGGAAGAGGCCTACGAGATCATGGACGAGGTCGACGACCGCGGCGGCATGCTCGAGGCCGTCGAGCAACAGTGGGTCCAGCGCCAGATCCAGGATACGGCGTTCGACCGCCAGCGGGAGATCGAGGAGAAAGAGCGGATCATCGTCGGCGTCAACGAGTTCGAAGTCGACGAGGACCCCGAGATGGATGTCGAGGAGGTCACCGAGGCGGACCAACAGCGCAAGATCGACAGTCTCGAGGAGACCCGCGAGGAGCGCGACGACGAAGCGGTCGACGCGGCGCTGGAGGCGCTGCGCGACGCGGCACGGAGCGACCGGAACCTGATGCCGTACATCATCGACGCGGTCAAAGCCTACGCGACGGTCGGCGAGATCTGTAACGTCATGCGCGACGAGTTCGGTGAGTATCAGCCGGGCGGCGCGATGTAGGCGCTCGGGTTACCGGTCAGCCCAGAACCGGGAAGTGTGGCGCTGGCGAGTCGGGGCCCACTCCCGTCTCGAAGACGACCGATGGCCACGAAAAATCACAACAATAACACGGTCGTCCCGAGGACGACAACCTGATGCACTTCGATCACGCCGGGATCGCAACCGACGACGCGACGGCTCTCGCAGCACTGTACGGCGACCTCTTCGGCCTCGAGATCGCCCACGAGGAGGAGTTCGACGGCATGCGCGTCGTCTTCCTCGACTGCGGCGACGGCTACTTCGAACTGCTCGAGCCCCTCGAGGAGGGGACGATCGCGCGCTATCTCGAGGACAACGGGGCGGGCATCCATCACCTCGCGCTCGCGACCGACGACATCGAGGGAGCCCTCGAGACGGTCCGCGACCACGACGTAGCGCTGATCGACGAGGAGCCGCGGCCGGGTGCGTGGGGGCACTCGGTGGCGTTCCTCCATCCGGCGGATACGGGCGGCATCCTGATCGAACTCGTGGAACACTGACGGCGGTGTCTACTCGCCGGCCGGCGACTCGGCCGTCGTGATCCGTCGCGTCTCGTCGCGGCGTCTGTGGCGGACCGCGACGGTGTCGGGATACCGCCCCTCGAGATCGGTCCGCGCATCGTAGCCGACGATCCCGAGACAGTCGATGCAGTTGGCGGCCGCCTGGGTGCCGACGGCGACGGTGACCGCGAGAAGATCGCGGTCCGCGTCGTAGGTCGGCTCGGCGAGCGAGAGGTCGTGACAGGGCGTCGGCGTGCCGAGAGCGCCCGCGATGACGACGCTTTCGTCGGTGAATTCGACGGTGGCTCGCTCGCGGTCCGTTCGGCCCGCACACTGCCCCTCGCCGACCGCGAGCGATGCGTCGACGACGTCGGGGTCCGGACAGGGGATCGTCGTCGAACTCGACGCCGTTTCGACGTCGGTCCCGCGGAGCGTGATGGTCGTTCGGGAGCGGAGACAGTCGAACGGCCGCCGGCTGACGCCGTCGGTGACGGTCGACTCGCTCGTGCCATCGTCGCCGGTCGTGACGGTAATCGCGTACGACCGCGGCTCGACGAGGGTAATCACGAGTTCCTCCCTCGCCGAGAGATCGAAACCGCGCTCGAGCAGTGCATCGTCGCCGCTGTCGACCGTGCTATCGGCTCGGTTGTCCCCGCTCCCTTGGTCGGTCGTGATCGTAACGGAGACCGTCCGGTCCGACTCGCCTTCGTTGCGGAGTGTGAGTTCGTGCGGTGGATGCGCGCCGAGAAACGGGGCGTCGTCGGGATCACCGACCGTGATCGCGTCGTCCGATTTCGATTCGGCGGCGTCCCGGTCGGTCTCGTCGCTCGCGTCGGTTCCGGCGTCGTCATCGTCGGTTCCGGGGCGGGTCGTTCGGAGTCGGTCGAACGTCGAACCCGTACAGCCGGCCAGTATACAGACCGCGCCAGTGGTGCCGGCGAGGAGATTTCGTCGTCGCATACGCGATCCCACCACGATGCGGAATAAACACCTTTGTCAGGGACGCGAACCTATCGGACGGGGAATTGTCAGTGATTGCAGGACGTGACTGTCACGACGCTGTTGAATCCAGATCGAGAGGACCCGCGAGAGCGATCGGAGCAATGGCGGCACGATGCCCCCGCACTCGGGGACGCTGTCGAAGACCACTGCGGTGGGACGGAGCTCGCTGTCCCCCAGTTGGACCGGCCCTGGGATTCCGGTGGCGGGCCGTCGGACCAGTGCCCCGGTCCGCCGTGGGCTCCGATCGGGACGGCGCGTTAGCCGAAGCTCTCGATCAACGCCTCGTCGGAATCCCCGCCAGCGTCGTCGATCGCCTCGGCGACGAACGTGACGAAGTCGTCGAAGCCGAACGCGTAGAGTTGACCTGCCTCGCGGTGCGTCGCGATCGCGTCGGCCAGTTCGTCGTCGGCGTCCGCCCCGACGATGACGACCGTCGCGCCCGCATCCGCGAGCGCCTCGAGCCGCTCGGTGTGGGCCGGTTCGTCGGCCTGATAGATCACCACGGCGTCGTGGCCCGCGTCCTGGGCCGCTTCGGCGACGGCGATCGAGGGGCCGATTCCCGGGCCGCCGGCGGCCGCGACGATATCGGTCTCACCCTCGTAGGTGATCCGCCCGAACGGTCCCTCGACGTGAACGGTCTCGCCCCCCTCGAGATCGGCGAGCCACGGCGAGAGATCGCCGTCGGGATCGACGCCCACGGTGAGTTCGAACGTCGCCCCGACGGACGGCGACGAGAGCGTATAGTGACGCGAGATCGCCTCGTCGTCGGGTGCCGCTCGGAGCAAGACGAACTGTCCCGGCAAGGCGTCGAACCCGTCGGGCGTCTCGAGTTCGAGCGTGACCGTATCGGGACCGACTTCACTGACCGATTCGACGGTGACTGGCGTCCCTTCCATGTCGAAGCCGTTCGGCGGCCGATTGAAAAGACGTTCCGTTCCGTCGGCGACGGTGGGTCGACCTCCCGTACGGCCGTTACCCGTGAAAACGGCGGTGAGAACTCGTCACGTTCGCTCCCCGGCGTCGATCGCTGTCCCTCGATACGCCTCCCGCCGGAGTCCACAACGATTAACGGAAACTGGCTAGTACTATTGAACAGATCACGCGTTGTTACACTCATCCGGGTGGGGTTTCAGAAGCCTTTTCATTTATGGGGGGCAAGGCCCATCATAACATGGCTGAGGACCTCAACTGGGCGGTTGGAGGCGAGGCCGGGGACGGAATCGACTCCACGGGCAAGATTTTCGCTCAGGCACTCGCCCGAGCCGGACGGCACGTATTCACCTCGAAAGACTTCGCATCACGGATCCGCGGGGGGTACACGGCCTACAAGATTCGGACCTCCGTCGACAAGGTTCAGAGCGTCGTCGACCGACTCGACATTCTGGTCGCGCTCACCCAGCGGACGATCGACGAGAACCTGGACGAACTCCACGAGGGCAGCGCCATCATCTACGACGGCGAGCGGTCCTGGGAAGCCGAGATCCCCGACGAGATGACCGCCGTGGACGTCCCCCTGAAGTCGCTGGCCGAGGAGGCCGGCGGCGCGATCATGCGCAACATCGTCGCGCTCGGTGCCGCGTGTGAGATCACCGGCTTCGACGTCGAGTACCTCGACGAAGCCCTCGAGAAGCGCTTCGGCGGCAAGGGCTCGAAGATCGTCGAGAACAACAAGGCGGCCGCCCGTGCCGGTCAGGAGTACGTGCGGGAGAACTACGATCTGGACCACCTCGGCTACAACATCGAGACGACCGACAGCGATTACGTCCTGCTCAACGGCAACGAGGCGATCGGGATGGGCGCGCTCGCGGCCGGCTGTCGGTTCTACGCCGGCTACCCGATCACGCCCGCGACGTCGATCATGGAGTATCTGACGGAGCGTATCGAGGACTACGGCGGGCACGTCGTTCAGGCGGAAGACGAACTCTCGGCCATCAACATGTCGCTCGGAGCCGCACGCGCCGGCGCCCGGTCGATGACCGCGACGTCCGGTGCCGGCGTCGACCTCATGACCGAGACCTTCGGTCTGGTCGCGACCAGCGAGACGCCGCTGGTCATCGCCGACGTACAGCGTTCCGGCCCCTCCACGGGGATGCCGACGAAACAGGAACAGGGCGACCTGAATATGGCGCTGTACGGCGGTCACGGCGAGGTCCCGCGGTTCGTCGTCGCCCCCACGTCGATCACCGAGTGCTTCTGGAAGACCGTCGAGGCGTTCAACCTCGCGGAGAAGTACCAGACGCCGGTCTTCCTGGTTTCGGATCTGGCGATGTCGGTCACCGAACAGACGTTCCCGCCCGAGGCCTTCGACATGGACGAGGTCGAGATCGATCGCGGCAAACTCGTCGACGAGGACGAAGTCGACGAGTGGCTCGACTCGCAGGGGCGGTTCCGCGCCCACGCTGTCACCGACGACGGCGTCAGCCCCCGCGCCATCCCCGGCACGACCGACGCCGCTCACATGTCCACCGGCCTCGAGCACGACGAACTCGGCCGCCGGACGGAAGAAGAGGACGAGCGCGTCCATCAGGTCGACAAGCGAAACCGCAAGGTCGAGACCGCACGGGACGAGGAGGACTGGGACTACCGCGAGTTCGGCGATGCCGACGCCGACAATCTCATCATCTCGTGGGGCTCGAACGAGGGGGCGCTCGTCGAAGCACTCGACTACCTCGAGGAGGACGGCATCGACGTTCGCGTCATTTCGGTGCCCTACATCTTCCCGCGGCCGGACCTGACCGAGGAGATCGAGGCCGCCGACGACACGATCGTCGTGGAGTGTAACGCGACCGGACAGTTCGCCGACGTGATCGAACACGACGTGCTTACCCGCGTGAAGCGCATCAACAAGTACACGGGTGTCCGCTTCAAGGCGGACGAACTCGCGGACGACATCACCGAGAAACTCTCCGAGGAGGTACCAGCATAATGAGCTCCGACGTACGATTCACCGACTTCAAATCCGACAAGCAGCCGACGTGGTGTCCCGGATGCGGCGACTTCGGGACGATGAACGGCATGATGAAAGCCCTCGCGAACACCGGCAACGATCCCGACAATACCTTCGTGGTGGCCGGGATCGGCTGTTCCGGCAAGATCGGGACCTACATGCACAGCTACGCCCTCCACGGGGTTCACGGCCGTGCGCTCCCGGTCGGCACCGGCGTCAAGATGGCCCGCCCCGATATCGAGGTCATGGTCGCCGGCGGAGACGGCGACGGCTACTCGATCGGTGCCGGTCACTTCGTCCACGCCGTCCGCCGGAACGTCGACATGACCTACTGCGTCATGGACAACCGCATCTACGGGCTGACCAAAGGGCAGGCCTCGCCGACCTCGCGGTCTGACTTCGAGACCTCGACGACCCCCGAAGGCCCCAAACAGCCGCCGGTCAACCCGCTCGCGCTCGCGCTCGCGTCGGGTGCTTCGTTCATCGCCCAGTCGTTCAGTTCCGACGCGATGCGACACGCCGAAATCGTCCAGAAGGCCATCGAACACGACGGCTTCGGCTTCGTCAACGTCTTCAGTCCGTGCGTCACGTTCAACGACGTCGACACCTACGACTACTTCCGCGACAGCTTGGTCGACCTCCAGGAGGACGAGGACCACGACCCGACCGACTACGAGGCAGCCAAGGAAGTCATCCTCGACGCCGACAAGGAGTACCAAGGCGTGATGTACCAGGACGAAAACTCCGTCCCGTACCACGAACAACACGGCGTCACCGAGGACATGTCCGAGATTCCGGACGGCGCACCCGAGGACGCGATGGACCTCGTTCGCGAGTTCTACTAACGCCGTTTCGTCGGTTCTCGCCGGCTGCCATCGGGCGAGCCCCGATTCAGGTCTCGGCCGGGTGTTCGACCGATTCCATCAGTAATTCGACGTTCGCCGATTCCTCGGTGAGACGCTCCGGGAGAACGCCGAGCAACACGAGCAGATCGTCCTCGTGATCGAACGACGCGAGTGTGAGTTCCACGTCGAGCGGTTCGCCATCGAGTTCGGACTCCCCGACGAAGCTGTCGACGTCCCGGCTCTCACCGAGGATATCGAGCGCGAACGACTCCTGGTGTCGGATGTTGTCGACATTGCTACGGGTGCTATCGACCCGGCCGAGGAACTCCTCGAGTAGTTCCTCGTTCGACATCTCGTCGAGCGGGTTGACCGACTGTCCGGCGACTTCCATTCCCGGAACCGAGACGGCAGTAAAGACGCTTCCCTCCCGCGTTTGGCCCATGTAATCGACCGACTTCGAATAGCTCGAGGTCCAGAGCGACGCTTCGAAGTCGCGCTCGATGCCGCCGATGCCCTCGGAGCGCTCCATCGTCCGCTGTTCGACCGCCCGTTCCTCATACCCGGTCTCCGCGACCATCTCGTCGGTCGGAGCGACGCGGTCGGCGGCGAACTCGAGCGGTTCGTTCCCGAGGACGAACCCGAGACAGCCGGCGGTCAGTGCGATCGTCCCGGTCGCACCCGCGGCGAGCAACGATCGTCGAGAGTGAGTCATTATCCCATCAATTCGAGAAGAGTAGCATATTCCTTACGCAACCTTCAAATTTATAGACACTATTAGTGGACATTCGTGACAATACAATCATGTGAATCGAGACCAGCAAACACATCAAGAGTTATCGGGATCGGCACCTCCCGTTTAGCCATGACCGAATTCGCAACTCGAGTCGAGCAGGTGTCGATCAGCGGAATCCGCGAAGTGTTCGAGGCCGCGGACGAGGACGCGATCAACCTCGGGCTGGGTCAGCCGGACTTCCCGACGCCCGCCCACGCCCGCCGCGGGGCCATCGAGGCGATCGAGTCCGGGCAGGCCGACGCCTACACCTCGAACAAGGGCACGTCCCAGCTTCGGGAGGCGATCGCGACCAAGTACGACCGCGACTACGGCCTCGAGATCGACCCCGCGGACGTGATCGCGACCGCCGGCGGCAGCGAAGCGCTACACCTCGCGCTCGAGGCCCACGTCGATCCGGGCGAGGAAGTACTCTTCCCCGATCCCGGCTTCGTCTCCTACGACGCGTTGACTCACATCGCCAGCGGAACGCCGAAGCCGGTCGGGTTGCGAGACGACCTGACGCTCGACCCCGCGGCGGTCGAGGACGCCATCACGGAGGAGACGGCGGCGTTTATCGTCAACAGCCCCGCGAACCCGACCGGAGCCGTCCAGAGCAAAGCTGACATGCAGGAGTTCGCCCGCATCGCCGACGAGCACGACGTGCTCTGTCTCTCCGACGAAGTCTACGAACACATCGTCTTCGATGCCGAGCACCACTCGCCGCTCGAGTTCGCCGAAACGGACAACGTCGTCGTCGTCAGCGCCTGCTCGAAGACCTACTCGATGACCGGCTGGCGGCTCGGCTGGGTCCTCGGCTCCAACCGCCGCATCGAGCGCATGCTCCGGGTCCATCAGTACGGCCAGGCCTGTGCCTCCGCGCCCGCGCAGTTCGCCGCCGAGGCCGCCCTGACCGGCCCGCAGGAGCCGGTCCAGGAGATGGTCGATACCTTCGAGCAGCGGCGGGATCTCGTCCTAGACGGGCTCACGGACGCCGGGCTCGAGGTGCCCACGCCCGAGGGGGCCTTCTACGCGATGCCGAAGGTCCCCGCGGGCTGGTGTGACGAAGTGCTCGAGCGGGGCGTCGTCGTCGTCCCCGGCAAGGCCTTCGGGTCGAACGGCGAGGGGTATGCGCGCCTCTCCTATGCGACCGGGACCGAGGAGTTGAAGGAGGCACTCGAGATTATGGACGCCGCCACGACGGCGGTTCGATAGCGGTTCGGCAGAGTCGTCGACAGTCGTCCCGCGGATTCGTCGCCGGTCGAGAGGCGACCGGCCTTGAGTCCCTGCCGTCGGGTGTACCGTTTTACCGTCCCGCTTCGTGGATACGAACGAGATGCGAGCTGTACGCCTTCACGAGCACGGCGATGCGGACGTACTGCAGGTCGAGGAGGTCGACCGACCCGAGCCCGCCGCGGACGAACTCCTGCTCGAGGTCGCGGCCGCGGGTGTCAACCCCGTCGATACCTACTTCCGGGACGGGTCGTACACGCCGGTCGACGTACCGTTCACGCCCGGCGTCGACGTCGCGGGCACCGTCGTGGAGACGGGGCCAACGGTCGAGAACTTCGAGGACGGTGACCGCGTCTACGGCACCGGAATCGGAAACGGTGGGTTTCAGGGAGCCTACGCCGAGTACGCGACGGTTCCGACCGATCGCGTCATTCACCTCCCCGACGGTGTCGACGTAACCGAAGCGGGTGCCGCGGGCGTCGCTGCCGTCACTGCCTGGCGCGCGTTGATCGACCACGCCGACCTCGAACCGGCGGAGTACTGTCTGATCCACGGCGGTTCCGGCGGCGTCGGCCACGCGGCCGTCCAGATCGCGGCTGCCGTGAGCGCACGGGTGATCACGACCGCAGCAGACGAGTACCACGACGCGCTCGCCGAGTACGGGGCCGAGACGGTTCTCGATTACGGCCGCGACGACCTGGCCGACGCCGTCCGAGCGGCCGCCGACGGCGGCGTCGATGCGATCCTCGACCATCGGCTGGACGACTACCTGCAGTTCGACGCGGACGTCGCCACAACGGGCGCTCGCGTCGTCGGCATCGGGGAGAACAGTCCCGACCCGGGCTTTTCGAACGACGGTGTGGCCCGATCGAAGGACGTCTCCTACCAGTTCATGAGCATGTTCAACACGCCGGATCTCCGCGTGCCGCTCCGGGGCGTCGCTTCCCTCATGGAGACCGGCGCGCTCTCGATCGAGGTGGCGCGAACCTACGATCTCGAGGCGGCGGCCGACGCACAGCGGGCGGTCGTGAACGATAGCGTCCTCGGCAAACTCGTCATCGAACCGTAGAGCCGCGGGTGCATGCCGTGAGCGTGAGCGGAGAGACGACTCTCGGACGAGGTCAGGACAGGTCGGCGACCGCTTCCATCGTCGTTTCCTTGTCCTCCTCCGTCATTCCGTTGACGAACCCGACGCGAACGGCGTCGACGCCTTCGATCTCGCCGTAGTCCGCGACCCACTCGCGGACTTCGTCGGGCGTGCCTGCGGGAGCCAGTTCGTCGAGGACGTCCTCCGGCAGGGCTCGAGCCATCGCGTCGGTATCTCGTTCTTCCCAAGCGGCCCGGATCTCGTCGACGACGTCGGGATACCCTTGCTCGGCGACCGAGTTCCCGTAGTAAGGACCGTAGGCCCCGAGCAGGAAGGCGACAGTGCTGCGGGCCTTCGACCGTGCCGCCTCGCGGTCCGCCGAGGCGATGCCGCGGACGATCGGGGCCACTCGCAAGTCCGAGAGGTCTTTACCGCCGAGTTCGGCCCCGCGTTCCAAGTCCTCGAGCCGATTCCGGAGGCCGTCTTTCGTGAACAGTTGCGGGGCCCACCCGTCTCCGAAGCGGCCGGCCATCTCGGTGGCCTTGGGGCCGAGGGTCCCGACGTCGATCGGCGGCGGGTTCTCGCTCGGCCCGCGCTCGTAGTCCAGACCGGGGATCTCGAAGATCTCGCCGTCGTAGGAGGGAGTGCCGTCCTCGAAGACCCCCCGCATGATCTCGATCACTTCCCGGGTCCGACGGAGCGGGCGGTCGAACTCCTGGCCGTGCCAGCGCTCGGTGATCGCCGGCGAGCTCGGACCGATCCCGAACCGGAAACGGCCGTCGGCGGCCGCCTGCATCGTGAGCGCCGTCTGGGCGAGCATCGACGGCGTTCGCCCGTACGGCGAGATGACGTCGTTGGAGATGCCCAGTTCCTCGGTCCGGTCGGCGGCCAGCGTCAGCGGGGGCACGATGTTCCACCCGGTCGTCTCGCCGACGGTGATCCGGTCGAATCCGAGCGCTTCTGCCTGGACGGCGCGATCGGCGACACCCTGTGGCTCGTCGTAGTCACCGAGTCGGACCAGTAGATCCAGTTCGGCGTTCATCGGCACCTCCTCCGTCTCGGCACGCGAGTCGTGGATCGCGCTCTCATCACCATCCACCGCGTCACGCACTCACATAAAACTGTAGCGTTTCCGTCCAGTCGCACGCGCGACCGATCGCACGGCGACGAGCCGATCGTCGCAGCGCCGGCGGACCGCTCGAGGCGACCCACCGACCGTGTGCCTACAGTTCCGTGAGCGCGGGATCGCCGTCCGGGGTGCGATATCGGGCGAGGGTCGACCGCTCGGCATCCTGCGGGTCGGCGTCCTTGTTGACGCCGTAAACGGTGTACGTACAGTGCTCGCGAGTGAACTCGACGACGGCGTAGCCGTGCTGATGCCAGTCGACGTACTCGAGGTGGTCGTTTTGCCCCTTGGTCAGCCCTGCGAGGGCGTCGTCGTCCCAGTCGCTCGGGAAATCCACCACGTCGGCGGCGTTGACGCTTGTAACGGCGGGAGTCATCAGTTCGACACCGATACGGTCGTACGTCTGGAGCGGCTCGATCTCGCCGTAGCCGGCTTTCACGTAGCCGGCGAGCGACGCGTGGAGATCGCCGGTCAGTACGACGAAGTTACGCGGATCGACATCCGCAACGTGTTGCATGAGTTCCCAGCGTTCGTACTGGAAGCCATCCCACGAGTCGTGGAGCAGTTCGATCTGTGACCAGTTGTCGCCGATGGTCAGTGGCATCGTCAGCACCTCGTTGGCCCAGACCGACCAGACGGCGTCGGACTCACTGAGCCACTCTTTGAAGTACTGTTTCTGTTCGCGGCCGAGCATCGTCCGCCCCTGGGCTTCCTCCTCCGTGCAGGTGATCCGTGCGTCGCCGCAGGGCGGCCCGTCGCGATACAGCCGTTCGTCGGTAACGGTCAGATCGACGAGGTCGCCGAACTGGAGGTCCCGCCACAGTCGGAGCTGATCCTGCAGTGCCGACTCGTTCGGATCGAACTCGACGCGGGCGGGAACGTACTCGACCCACGCCTGAATGCCGTCGGCCGTGATCTCCATCGCCCGCTCGGGCCGTTCGCCGCCGTCCATGTCCGGCAACACCGGTGCGTCCGCTTCGTCGTCCCAGTATCGATTGTTCCCGATCTCGTGGTCGTCCCAGCCGTGGATAACCGTGTGTTGCTCGAGTCCCTCCTGGAGGAATTCGTTCCCCTTGTAGGTCCGATAGAGCGTCCGGAAGTCGGCCAGGGACTCCGCCAGATCGCCACCGCTGGGGAGGTCGATGTCGCGCCCGTCCTTGATATCCGTCGTCGGCGAGGTGTAGGCACCGTCGGCGGACTCGTAGATGAAATCGCCGAGGTGGACGACGAAGTCGACGTCTTCGGCCGCGATGTGGCGGTAGGCTCCGTAGTACCCGTTCTGGTAGTCCTGACACGTAAGGACCGCGAACGACAGCGAATCGGGGCTCGCGCCGGCCGCCGGCAGCGTCCGACAGCGACCGGTCCGGGTCGTGACGCCGTCGTAGACGAACCGGTAGTAGTAGCGCCGATCCGACTCGAGGACCCCGTCGAGGTCGACTTTGACCGTGTAATCGTGTGCGCTCGAGAGTCGATCGGCGGGTACCGTTCCCTCGTAGACCGCGTCCTCGAAGTCGTCGTCGGTCGCGACCTGTACACCCACCGGCTCCTCGGCGACGACCGCGCTGGGGGCGATCCGTGTCCAGAGAATAACGCCGCTCGAGGTCGGCCCGCCGCTGGCCACCGACTGCGGAAACGTCGCGTCGGGATCGGCTGCCCCGTCGACGGCGAAGACGCTCCGATCGGTCGCCGACTCCGCGGCGACCGGCTGGACGATATCGCGCTGGGCGAGAATCCCCGCGAGGCCGCCAGCGACCGAGGTGGTGCCGATGCTCTCGAGAAAGCCGCGTCGATCCGTCCGGTGCCGTGTGCCATTGTGCTCTGGCATACGATTGAGTCCCTTACTTCCAGTAAAGTATTATTATAATTTATCTATGTTAGCCATCATGATTATCCCTGTGGATAGAAGCGATATATATGCCCGGACTCACGAGAGCGCCGCGAGCGGGATTGCATGTGGGAAACGTTGATACTATCAGTAGACAATGTGAGTATATGCCACACGATTGCTCGTTTCTCGAGGATCTCCCCCTCGCGGCCGACCGGATTTCCGTCGCGGACGAGCGGCGGGAATCGCACGCGACCGACTACGGGGCGGAGCGAATCGACGACGGGGGCGTGCTCCCGGACGCCGTCGTCTGGCCGGCGTGTACGGCCGACGTATCCGCAGTGTTGGCCGCCGCGACCGACCGCGGCGTCCCGGTGACGCCCTACGCCGCGGGGACCGGACTCGAGGGCAACGCCGTTCCCGCCCACGGCGGCATCAGCCTCGATCTCACACGGATGGACGAGGTCGTCGATTACCGGCCCGCGGACCTCCAGATCGACGTCGGACCGGGGATCATCGGGTCGGACATCGACGAGTACGTCGCCGGGGACGGCCTCTTTTTCCCGCCGTTGCCCTCCTCCGGCGACATCTCGACGATCGGCGGGATGATCGCGACGGACGCCAGCGGGATGCAGACGGTCCGGTACGGCGAAGTCGCCGACTGGGTGCTCGGTCTCGAGGCGGTACTGGCCGACGGCACCGTCATCGAGACGGGCTCGCGGGCGATCAAGACCTCGAGCGGCTACAACCTGACCGATCTCATCGTCGGCAGCGAGGGCACGCTAGCGGTCGTCACCGAAGCGACGCTGGAACTCGCCGGCCGACCCGAACAGGTTCGCGGCGGACGAGCCATCTTCGAAACCCTCGACGACGCCGTGGAGGCCGTCTTCGACGCGGTCCGGACCGACGTCGGCGTCGCGAAAATCGAACTCGTGGACCGACTGAGCGCGACGATGGCCAACGAGTATCTCGGGAGCGAACTCCCCGACGCGCCGATGGTCTTCCTCGAGTTCCACGCGAACCACGGCGTCGAGGCGGAGATCGATCTCTGCCGGACGATCTTCGAGGACCACGCTGTCGGTCGCTTCGAGATGAGCGACGACGACGCCGAGATGGCCGCCCTCTGGCAGGCCCGCCGGGAGATGGCCTACGCCGTCTCGGCGTACGACCCCGATCTCGAGCCGCTCCACCCCGGCGACGTGACGGTCCCGATCAGCTCCTACCCCGAGATCGTCCGCGAGACGAAGCGCCTCGCCGACGAGTACGATCTCCTCGTCCCCTGTTTCGGGCACGCGGGCGACGGCAACCTCCACTACAGCGTCCTCGTCGATCCGGACGACCCCGCGCACCGCACCCGCGGCGAGGACCTCTACCGGGAGATCGTCGCCCTCGCGATCGAACTCGGCGGGACCGCGACAGGCGAACACGGCATCGGCGAGGGAAAACAACGCTACCTCGAGCCGGAGCACGGGGCCGGGGCTGTCGAGGCCATGCGGGCGGTTAAACGCGCGCTGGACCCGACCGATACGCTCAATCCGGGGAAGATCTTCCCCGAAACGGCCGACGGCGAGCGGCTCACCGAGGCGGAGCGGTGAGCGTGGCTGGAACGCTCGAGCCGTGCTCGAGCGGCGAACGGCTCGCTGTCCACCCGTTCGGCCACCGATGTTTATACGTCTCGCGTCGAATCGAGTTCGATAATGAAACGTCGGGAGTTCCTATCGAGTGCCTGTCTAGCCGCCGGCACCGCCGTCGTCCCCGCAACCGGATCGGCCGACGCCGGCGAGGGCGGCCTCACGGTCGAGCTCATCCGTCACGAGTCGGTCTCTTCGACCGACGATGCGATGAGTGCTATCGTCGAGGGAGCGTCCCTGTTCGCCGACACGTGGACGGACGCAACCGAGGGGACGGCGACGGTAACGACCGACGAGGATTCGGTCGCCGACTTCGGGATTTCGGTGTCACATACCGCGACCCTCGATGCGATCGAAGACGCCGGGCTTCGGCCCGACCGGACGCCCGAAACGATCACGCTGTTCGTCATCGGGGACGGACGGACGTCCGCAGGTGCGATGCGATCCTATGCGGGACACGACGGGGGGCGTGACGGTGAACCCGGTGCGTACGGCTACGTCAACACCGAAATCGTGGCCGGTCTCGGGTTCGGGATCGGGACGCCCGAGGACTTGCGGCGGAACTTCGCCGCACACGAGTGTGGCCACGCGGTCATCGGCTGGGCCGACTTCCCACACTACCCGGCTGACGCGACCGCAGACGATCCCTCGCCGGTCGTGCGGGCACACAGCTGTGGCGCACAGGACCATCCCGATGCGAGCGGCTGGCTCACCCACCACGGGATCACCGTGATGGCCACGGGCTATTCGGCACGGGAAAGCAGCAACACGCCGCGGAACCACCAGTTTGCGACCCAGCAGGGAGCGGTCGGCGACACCGCCGACCCAGTCGACGACTCCTGGTCCGTCCTCAACATGGATTACGTCGCCGCGTTCTCGGACACGTCTCGAGCCGTAATGAGCGAGCACGATCGCCAGTTCCTCGCGTAAACTGCGCGACGGGACTCAGTCGTGGACGAGCACGTCGAGTACGTCAGGCCCCTCGCGGGCGAGTGCGGCCTCGAGCGTGTCCTCGATCTCGTCGGGCGTTTCGACAAGTTCGGCGCGCGCACCGTGGCTCTCGGCGTTTTTCACCAGGTCGACTGCGGGATCGAAGTCCATCCCGACGAACTCGTAGTCCGACTCCTCGCCGCCCATGATGTGCAGCGTGTTGTCCTTCAGGATACGGTAGTTGCGGTTGTCCGAGATGACGACCGTCAGGTCCAGCCCGTAACGAGCCGCGCTGTAGATCGAATGGGGATAGTACTGGTAGGACCCGTCACCGATGAAGCCAACCACGTCGCGGGGCTCGTCGCGTTGTTCCTCGGCGACGGCGGCCCCAACCGCCGCCGGTAACCCGTACCCGAGACCGCCGCCCTTGTTCGAGATGTACTGCTCCGGCGCGAGATCCCACCGCGTCAGCATGGCGTACTTCGACGTGACGCCCTCGTCGACGATCGCGGCGTCACCCGCGACCCGCTCCATCGCGTCGACCAACTGGGATTTCGAGGCCCGCGGGTCGTCCCCCTCGGCTTCGCCGGAGCCGGCCATCCGGGACTCGACCATCTCCGCGATCTCGGCGACGGCCTCGAGGCGGTCGGCGACGACGTTCTCGGAGAGTTTCGGTTGGACGCGCTCGGTGATCCCCTGCATGACTAGCCCCGGATCGCCGATCACGGCCGCGTCGGCGGGCTGGTTCTTCCCGACCTGCCAACTGTCGTCGCTTAGATGGATGCAGGTCGTGTCGGAATCGACCAGCGCCTCCTCGTGGCGGGTCAGCGTCGTGTTCGTCGAGACGCCGGCAAAGCAGATCGTATCGGTGTCCAGCAGCGTGGATGCGGCCTCCTCGCTGGTCGGCAGATAGGAGACCCACTGCTCGTGGTCCGTCGGGAAATCGACCTCACACGAGAGGATCTCACCGTGGACGCGCGCCCCGGTCGCTTCCGCCAACTCGACGGCTGCGGCGACGGCGTCCGCCCCGGAGCGGGCGACGTGATCGCCGACGACCAGTACCGGTTCGTCGGCCTCGGCTAGCAGGCCGGCCGCGCGCTCGAGTTGGGCGGGATCGCCGCTGCCCGCGTTCGGAATCGGGCCCAACCGGTCCGGCTCGGCGTCGGTTTCCGCGAGCATCACGTCCAGCGGGAGGCCGAGGAAGACCGGCCCCGTGGGCGGGGTCATCGCGACGCGGAACGCGCGCCGGAGCATCGTCGGCAGCGCCGACACGTCGAGTACCTCGTCGGACCACTTGCAGTACTCGCGGGCCATGTCCGCGAGTCGGCCCGAGAGTATCGGCTCCTCGTGACGGAAGTCGGTGCTGTGATTGCCCGCGGTCACGACCAGCGGCGCGCCGGTGATCTTTGCCGCGTAGAGGTTGCCGAGCCCGTGGGCCAGCCCCGGCGCGATGTGGAGGTTCGCCACGCCGACCGGCGTGATCGAGTCGTCGTGGTGGGCGTGATACCGTCGCCGCTGGGCGTAGCCGCCGGCCATCCCGACCGCGATGTCCTCGTGGAGCCCGAGGCGGTACTCGAGATCGCTGTCGCCGATCGCGTCCATGATCGGCAGTTCGGTCGTCCCCGGATTGCCGAAGACGTAGTCGACCCCGTAGGCTTCCAGCGCGTCAGTGAAGAGATCCGCCCCGGTATACTCGTCCGTCATGCACGCTCGTGGTACGGCACACCACATCAAATTGTGTGTTTCGGAACCCAGCGCCCGCCCCGGGTATTATCCGTCAGTTCGTTGTCGTCCCGGTATGGCCCTCGCGAGAGACGGGACTGGGTCGGGCGCGGTCGCTCGAGCGTACTGGTCGCAGATCCATCCCGTCTTCATGACGCCGCCGATCGCCGCGTCGCTGTTCGGCGCGATCCTCGCGGGGAGCGTCGATCCGGTTCTCGCGGCGGTCCACGTCCTCGCGATGTTCGCGGCGGTCTACACGGCCCACGTCAAGGACGGCTACGTCGACTTCCACGTCCGCGGGGAGGACGACGACCACCCGCTGACCGAACGCGGCTGTCGGGTCGGCCTCGCGGCGTCGACGGCGACGTTCGCGGGTTGTTGTCTCCTGCTCGCGGCGCTGGTCGACGCCCTCGTGCTGGCGGTCGTCGTCCCGACGTGGTTGATCGCCTACCACCATGCACCTCAACTCGATACTAACCCCGTCACGGCGACGACCGGCTACCCGCTGGGCATCGCCCTCTCGATCCTCGGTGGGTTTTACGTGCAGGCGGGAACGATCACCGCCGTCCCGCTCGGATTCGCCGTCGTCTTCCTCGCGCTGCTCTCCGGGGTCAAGGTGATCGACGACGCACAGGACTACGCCTACGACCGGTCGATCGAGAAGCGAACCGTTGCAGTGGCGGTCGGCCCCAGTCGTGCTTACGATATCGCGTACGGGTTGATGGCCGTCGCGTTGGCGGCCGTCGTCGGCTTCGCCGTCGCTCGCGTCTTCCCGCTGACGACGCTGCTCGCTGCGCTGGCCTTCGCTGCAGTCGCCGCCGTCGCGCGGCGGGCCGATCCCGAACTCGCGACCATGTTGCTCATTCGGGGTTCCTACGTCTTTCTCGCCGTCCTCGTGGCCGCCGTCCGGTTCGATCCGGTCGGCCGTTTCGTCTGAGGGCTCGAGGGCGGGAGCCGCCCACGGATCGAACGCCTTATAGGGGTTCCCGGTCCCCACAGCGGGGACAGTACATGCTCCCATCCTTGACAAACGTGTAGCTCCCCTCACAACGACTGCACTGGCAGCCCAGCGAGCAGCCGACCTCCCGTACAAGCCCGGCAACCGTGGTCCGAAGCAGACGCTGCTGACGCTCGGCCGCCTCGAGTCGGTCCTCGAGGGTAGCTAACCGTGCCGCCGTTTCTCGGTCGCGTCGGGACTCGGAAACGCCCGTGTGACGTGGAGTCATGCGGGGTGTAGGTCGTCATCGAAGAAAAGCACGCCCCTACCCGACAGCGGTCGCGATAGTTCGCGTTAGCATCGATATCGCTCGGCCGGAGAACCGGGGCTGGCGGGATCGCGACTCCGCTTCGGCCGCTTCGGTACCCGCCGTCGCTTTTGGCGGCTTCCAATCGAGTTTGACCGTGACCGTCTCGCGCTGGCCGCGCAGGATCGACGACCGCTCGCGGACGCCGACCTCCGCGCCCGTCGTCACGACGCCGTGCTGACGATCTTGATCACGTCGCCTTCCTCGAGTTCGTACTCCTCGCCGATCTCCCGGTTCGACTTGGCGTTGACCGCGTGGAGGTAGCCGTCGCCGATGTCGGAGTGGACGCTGTAGGCGAGATCGACCGGGGTCGAACCCTCGGGCAACAGGAAGGCGTCGGGGAGGACGTTGCCGCTGCCGTCGGACCACTTCGAAGCGTCCTCGACCGGGTAGGCGGTGAGGTGCTCGAGGAGGTCGTAGACGGCGTGGTCCAGCGCCGCCTGTACGCCGGTGCCGTTCCATTCGGCCATGGTGTCCGCGAGGTCCTCGAGGGCCCCACGCTGGGCGTCGTTGACGCCGTCCCCGATCGCGATCGTCTCGTCGCCGGGATCGTACTCGACGAGATCGTTGTCGGCGGCCCGGCGCAGGGCGAGTTCGCCTTCCGCGGTCGTCGGGATCACCGGTTTATCGAGGTCGAGCAGGCGCTCGACGTTCTCCGCGGGTGCGACGTCGATCTTGTTCGCCGCGACGACGATCGGTTTGGTTCGCTGGCGGACATCACGGGCCAGCGCTTCGCGGTGGTCGTCCTCCCACTGGATCGGATCGTCGGGATAGTCGAGGTCCCGGAGGACGATCGCGATCTGTTTGGGCGACGCGCCAAAGCCCGAGAGCATGTCTGCGAGCGCGTCATCGATGTCGAAATCGGGCGAGCGGGACTTGCGCTCGACGGATTCCCAGTTGCGCTCGACGATGCCGGCAAGCCAGAGGTCCATCTCCTCCTCGATGAAGTCGATGTCCGCGAGCGGATCGTGGTCGCCGATGTCGACCGGTTCGCCCTTCTCGTTGGTGCCGCCGGAGGCGTCGACGACGTTGACGATCACGTCCGCGTTCGTCAGTTCGTCGAGGAACTGATTGCCCAGCCCCTTCCCCTCGTGAGCGCCGGGAACGAGGCCAGCGACATCCAGCAACTCGATCGGGACGTAGCGCTTGCTGTCCTCGCAGTTCTCGGCGTTGCAGCGCTCCTCGCGCTCGAGACAGGGACACTCGGTCCGAACGTAGCTCACCCCGCGGTTGGCGTCGATCGTCGTGAAGGGGTAGTTGGCGACGTCTACCTCCGCCATCGTCGCCGCCGTGTAGAACGTGGACTTGCCGGCGTTCGGTTTCCCGGCAAGTGCGATCGAAAGCATGCTCTGGCGTAGCGCCGTCGACAGGAATTGTCTTTCGATTCGACCGGTGCCGGTCGCCGCGAGCGACGCGGTTGCAGCGAGGACGAAGGACCTGAGACTGACGGAGGCGCGCCTGAAACCCGACGAATCGAACCGAGAGAGCTACAGTTCGACGGCCATCATCACCTCGTCGACGTAGTGGCCGTCGAGTTTGTAGTGGTCCTCGCGGATCGCTTCGGTTTCCCAGTCGTGTTCCTCGAGAAATGCGATCGCCTCCTCGTTTGTCGACGGCACGCTCTGGTAGACCTTCTCGTAGCCGTTCGACCCGGCCCACTCGAGGCCCCGTGAGAGGAGGTGTGAGCCGACGCCGTGGCCGCGGTAGTCCTCCAGAACCCCGACGGTGAGTTCGGCGGTGTGGCTCAACTTCTCTATCTCCGGGGCGTGGAGGTGAACCCAGCCGACGACGTCGTCCTCGACCGTGGCGACGAAGAACATCCGCGACTGGAGTTCGTTGTGTCGGAGCAGCGCCTCCTCGTGGTCGATCTCGTCGGCGACGGTCTCGGCTTCGATGTAGGTCTTCTCCTCGGCGACCCGTCTGATCGCACCGACGATACCCGTCAGGTCCTCCTGTCGGGCCGGTCGAATGTGGAACTCGAGGTCCGCGGAGACGTACTCCTCCTCGGCACCCGCGTCGATCGTTACCCTGAGCGTCCCGTCTGCCGCCTCGATTCGGCCGTCCCGCTTGAGGATCGCGACGTGATGGCGGAACCCGCTCGGATCGAGTCCGAGTTGCTCTCGCGTCTCCTCGGGGTCGACCGCTCCGTGTCGCTCGACGTACTCGTAGATTTCTTTGCGGTCCGCATGACCGAACTCGAGAGCATTGTTCGATGCCATGACACGCGCTACCACTCGACAATACTTAATGCTTGGCCGAGCGACACCCGCGGGCCGCGCTCCGCGGAGCGGATGATGTTCAGAACCGACGGAACGCGGTCCCGACCGAAAGCGGCGCTGCCGACGGTCCTGACTTAAGACGACAACTGGTACAGGCGCGGGGACTTCTCCCGGCGGGGCATCCACTCGATGCGTGAGATGGGCGGTGCCCCGGTCGTCGGGGGCTCTACCCGTCTCGCGTCTCCAATGATCGGATCGAACGTGGTGGTTGCCGGTTGTGCGCTCACCCTCGCGGTCGCAGTCGGACTGGTGGCCCACGAGTGGACCCACGCAGTGGTTCTGCGACTCGCACGCGTCGAGTATTCCGTCTCCTACCTCCCCGGACGGACCGACGGACTCCTCGCGCTCCTGACGACCCGCCCCTGGGCTGCCGTCACTCCCCGTCCGACCGGCGGCGAACCCCCGTGGACGCTGCGGCTCGCGGCGCTGGCCCCGTTCCTCCTCGCGATCCCCGTCTTCGGACTGGCCGCCGCGGGGTACATGACGACCGAAACACCGATCACCGCCGCTGCGGCGATCGGTTGGCTCGCCTGTGCGCTCCCGAGCCCGCAGGACTTTTCGGTCGCCGTTCACGCCCATCGGCTCCTCGAGCGGTCCGCCGATCCGACCACGGCAGCCACGTCCCGCGCCGACTGACGGTCGTCGTCTGGCTCCCGTGTTCGAGTGTTGCGATCGACTTCTCGCGGACGGAGCGCACCCAGCGTCGAAAGACTACCGGCGAAAGACACCGGTCGACCACGCGTGGACGACCGTGACGGCGGTCACCGCGGCGAGTACGATCCCCGAGCCGGCGAGGCCGGCGATCGGAACGATCCCCGCCCAGATGCCACAGACCAGCAGCGCACAGAGGCCGACTGTCGCCGCGTATCGCTGTGGCCACCGGTCGGGCGCACCCGTCTCCCGTGGAGGCTCGAGATACGAATCCAACTGTGAGAGCCGCGGAGTCGCTTCGACTCGGCCACGATCCTTGTCGTAGTCGACGATCCCGTGGTTGTCGAGTTTCGGCAAATGCGACTGGTACAATGAGATGTAGACCCGCTGGCGTTCGTCGGAACTCAAGTTCTCGACCGCCGTGTCCTGCTCCCAGGCGGCGACCTGTTCGGCGAGTTCGCGCAACCGAACCGGTCCGTCCGCCCCGCGGAGGTATCGAAGGACGTCCCGACGGCGCTTCGTCTGGAGGAGGTGGTAGACGTCGTCCAACGACAAGTCCGACGGGGTTCCCTGCTCGACCGCTCGAGCGGCCTCATCGATGGCTCCCGTTGGGCTTCGTCCGATCACTTCTCTCTCGAGGACGTGTATTTCAGCTCAACAGATAAAACTACGGACCAGTATTCGAATTGAAAATTACCGCTGGAGCGAAAAGCGGACCGGGTCGCGAGACGACCCAGCAGCCGTCCGGTAGTGTCGCGGTCACACAGCCACGAGCGACCGCGACACCGGACGTGAGCACGGGTGATCCACCGGCGTTTACGGTACGCTCGGTGCGCCGATCGGTCGGCATCATGCCGACATCTAATTGTCGTTGTATTCAGTAATAAGGCTATTTGTTGGCACAAATGCAGCCACTTTGGCAGATTCATAATAGATAATGTCTAAAATACTGGGAAAACGAGTCGTATGATCATCAACACAGAGAATGAACGGTGATTCACCGAGACGCCGACGGTCAGCTACCGCGTCTCAGGGGTCGATTTCCATCGGTGCGCTTCGATCGGACAGTTCCGCACTGACGAGGGCAGCGTGACTCCGACGTAGCCGCTCCGACAGCGCCTGGTGTGAGATGTCTAGTTCCGCCGCCAACTCTTTGAGGGTCACTCCCCGCGGCACGTCGAAGTATCCGAGCTCGTGGGCTTTGCAAATCGTCTCGTACTGCGTTTCCGTCAGGGGCGTCTGCGCACTCGCGAGGTCGTCGATACCACTGATTCGGGTGACGTCGGCTCCGAACTCGTACTGTTCGAGGAGGTCATGACACGCCGATACCGACTCCCGGTCGTGAAAGAGCAGTTTCACCATCCATCGGCCCTCCCGACCCCGGGCCGTCAGGATCGCGCCGTCGTTTTCCGTGACGATTTGCTCGAACAGTTTCACGCCGTCCCCGAACTCGAGTCGGAACAGCCAGCGATCGTTCGGGTCGGTAGTCGTCCCGGTATCGGTCGTGGCCTTCCCGCCGTCGTCGGCAACGCTCGCGATCACGTCGACCGACGGGTCCGCCTCGAGCGCTCGCCGAACGGTGTCTCGATCCCCGCCGTTCACCCAGACGAGCGGTGGGGAACCACCGATCATGCCGCCGATCTGGAATTCGAACGCCGACACGCGATCGAACGTGCGGGCGAGTCCGAGTCGATCAGCCGAAATCCCGAGTTCGACGACTGTGGTCATCACCGAACTCAACCACAAAGACGTATAGACGGGTTTGGTTACCGGTAGCCTTTCCCGCAACCCAATTCCAGTGATTGTCACTTCTACTCGATGGTCAAATCTGACAATCTATCGCGGTATAGGTGCCCCTCAGCCACTCTACTAAGAAATTCACAATATCGTATTTTCTCACCTTCCCAAAAAGTATCGATGTAGTATAATATCTCGAGCCGGCAGGAAACCAACGATAGTGAACGGCCATCACCGCACGTCAACGTTCTCACTCCCTGCAATTTTCGGGCACGTACAAGTGAGATCGGACACTTTTTCCGATAGGCCACACATCGGAAACTGGCCGCTAGGGAATGCACGGCACCCGCCACCGGTTGCCGTTTTGCCGCTGGCTCTCATCCGCTCGATAGCGTCGGTACCGACGTTTCTAACTCGATATCGCCGTCACACGGAACACCCGTAGGTCGTCAGTCGAAGCGGTCGCCCGCGTCGTCGATCGGGAACGGCGGGTCGCTCGAAGTTCCCGACACCGATACGGTGGACACGAACGGGGTCGGCCGGATCGTGTTCGACGGCCGCTCGGTCGCGTTAGCGCCGGAGCCGGGCGACGTGTTCGCCGTCGGCGTCGCGCTCGAGGGCGACCAGTCCGTCCGACTCGAGATCGGTCAGCAGCTCCGTGAGCCAGTCGCGGCCGTACTCGCCGCCGGGCACGTAGTCGACGCGGATACGGTGACCGAGCGCATCGAGTTCGAGTTCGTCGTACTCTCGAAGCGTGCCGATCACGCGGCCGCGGAACTGCCGGCGACTCCCCTCGAAACTCGGCTGTGTGGGTACGTCGGGGGCGGTAAAGTCGCCGGTCTGGTAGGCGCGACACCACTCGCGCCAGGGGCAGCCGGCCTCGTCGCAGTGGGGTGTCTGCTCGCAGGCGACGCCGCCCAGTTCCATGATCGCGTTGTTCCAGACCCGCGACCGGTCCTCGGGCATGAGGTCGTTCGCGGCGTCCTCGAAGGTCGCGTCGTCGTCGGGAACGTCGAACGACCGGTAGAGCACTCGTTTGACGTTCGTATCCACGACGGCGTCGCCGTCGTTGAACGCGAAACTCGCCACCGCGTTGGCCGTATACGGGCCGACCCCCATCAGTTCCTGTAGCTCCTCGGGGGTCTCGGGGAAGTCGCCGCCGTACTCGTCGTCGACCTGTTGGGCGGCCTCGTGGAGGTACTTCGCCCGATTGTTGTACCCCAGACTGTGGTCCGTCCAGAACCCCACGACATCGGCGCGGTCGGCGTCGGCGAGGTCGGCGGTGGTCGGCCAGTGCTCGAGGAACGCCTCCCAGGCCGCGACGACACGGCCCAGTTGGGTCTGCTGGCTCATCACCTCGCTGACGAGGATCTCGTAGGGGTCGTCGGTCCGTCGCCACGGGAAGTCGCGGTGGTCGGCCTCGTACCACTCGATCAGGGCCTCGCGAACGGCCCTCGGATCGTCGGGCAGGGTCCACTCGTCGGCCGGTGCCTCGGCGTCACTCATCGGTCCCGCTAGCGACTGGGATGCCTTACTGGTGGCGGTCCCGCGCGAGCGCCCCGCCGGGTCGACATCGCCGACGCGACGACCACGAAAAGCCTATCCGATCCGCTCGAGTCCCCTCCCGTATGAGCCTCGACGATCTCAACGATGCGGTGACGGACTCGTACAGCGATCTCGGCGACGACCTGACCGTCTCGCTCGACCGCGAAACGCGCAACGAACTCGCCCTGCTCGAAACCGCATTAGAGCCCGAGGAGACGGACGAACTCGTCCGCCGGGCGATCCACATGCTCTTTCAGTCGACCGTCGATAGCGGGAAACTGGACTTCCAACTCCGGTCGGCCTACGACGTGACGTACGACGAGTATCTCTCCGGCATGACCTTCGAGGAGATGACCGGTGCCGACCAGTATCCGTCGATGGACGACGAACGCCGCTACCAGTTCTAGCGATCGGGTCTCCGCTCGCGGACGGAACTGTACTCTCCGGTATTGGTGCGCCGTTGTATCGCTGTGTGTTCTACCCACACGGTAGTGTTCAACTGCCATAATACGCGAGTTTATACTCGCCCAGTTCTTCGCCCCTAGTATGGCAATAACCCAACGTTCGCCCGAAGCTGAATATCAGTGTCCCGACTGCTCGGGGACGCTCGCAACCCGCTACGAGTCGCTCGTCTGTGCCGACTGCGGCTACACGCCGCGTCACGGTGCCGACTGAGCGACGGATTCGGCTGCTCGAGACGGTGGCATAGGACACGACTGGAGATCGTTTTTCGACGCGCGTTCGTCGCCACTGCGTCTGCCCGAACCGGCCCGGCATTCGATCGCCGTATGCGCGGTCGTCGCGACGAACCACGCGTCAGCAGACCGGGTCGGATCAGCCGTCGCTCAGCGGGACGAACGGGAGCGTCGCCCGTCTCTCAGACGAGTAGGCCAGCGCCTCGGCCCGGCCGACGTCCGTGGGCGTCACGAGGTCCATCACGCGCGGTGCGTTCTCGGCCGCACCGGGGATAGCACCGCCGAAAACGTATTCCTCGGCGTCTTCGACGACGGGACGGAGCGCGCCCCGATCCTCGGACTGGACCATCGCCACGGCTTCCAGCGCCGAGAGATCGGTCCCGCCGAACGCCGCCCGGTCGACGGAGAGCGTCACGGTGTTCGCGTCGGGGTCCACGTCGTCTCGAACGGCGATTTCGTTTCCGTCGTTATCCGTCAACGGATTTCCACCCGCATCGACCGCGCTCTTCGTGAAACCGCTGACCTCGAGGCGGTAGTGCCACGCCGACTCGAAGTCCGCGGCCAGTCCGAGGTCGCCGACTTCGCCCGTACTGCCGCCGCCGGCGGTCGGATCGCGGAGCCACAGCACGAACATGTGCGGAGAGAAGTCGCGATCACTACCGAACGCGTTGGTCAAATTCTCGACTTCGAAAGCGAACTGGACGGTGCTCTCGATCCGGGTCACCTCGAACGCTCGGAGGTCGAAGACGCCGTCCGCGAACGCGTCGGCGGTCGGGTACGTGTACTCGCCGGGGCCGTCGTCGTCGCCGCTCGGATCGTCGAACGACGCGACGGTTTCCGGCGGCGTTACCGTTACCGTTCGGCTGGCGAGGGGGTCCCCCTCGAGCGTTCGAACGGTCACGTCGTAGGTGCCCGCGGCGTCGATCGTCGCGCCGAACGCGAACGGCTCGTCGGTCGCACCCGGTGCGAACCGGACGTTTTCGACGCCGACGACCTCGCCGTCGACGACGAGTTCCACGTTCGTCCCGCCGATGTAGTCGCCATCGTTAGAGCCGGTCGCGGTGATGAATGGCTCCCGGACGAACGTCTCTTCGTCGATCGAGACGTCGACCTCCTGCGAGGGCTGCTCGTACCTCGGCAGCGTCTCGAGGTCCGCATCCGTCGCCGGGCGGAGCCGAACGGCGGTGCCGCCGGAGCCGACCGTCGACGCCAGCAGCGTCGCGGACTCGTCGACGACGGCCTCGTCGATGCGAACGGCCTCGAGATCGCCGTCGTAGCTCGCGTCGATGCCGTCCGAGTAGACCTCGGCGACGTACTTCCCTTTCGTATGGCCCGTTCCGCCGCCCTGATTCCGCTCGTGACCCTTTCTGGAACCTCTCCCCTCGCCGTGACCCGTTCCCTTCCCCGTTTCGTGGCCGCGCCATCGGCCAGACGCGGACTCGAGGAAGTCGAGCGGCACCTCGAGCGCGCGGCCGTGCTCGTCGGTCATCGCACCGACGTACCACTCCTCACCCTTCCGCCGGGCGGTGATCATGTAGTCCCCGATCGCGGCGTCGAGGACTCGAGTATCGTCCCAGCCCGCTGCCGGCACGTCCTCGATGAACTGAAACGCGGGGACTGTCGGCCCGGTGATCGGCGGCTCTTCGGGCTCCGGCATCGACTCGCCAGGTTCCGTGACGGCGATCGAATCGAGGTTGAAACCGCCGGCGTCCGCGTCGGTCAGCGCGAGGGAGAGGTCGGCGTTCCCGCCCTCGAGCGAGACGGTCGTCTCCGTCGCGGTCCAGACGTCCCAGTAGTCGGTCCCGGGAATCGACACCCGCTCGACCGGCTCGTCGTCGACCCGGAGGGTGACCGTCGCGTCGACGCCCTCCTCGAGCCCGTTGTCGGCCGCGTAGTTCGCTACCCGGAGGTGAACGTCGTACTCGCCGGCGTCGGCGTCCTCGAGCGTCCACGTGGCCGCCGCACCGCTGTCGGCGCTGCTGGCGTCGAAGGGGACGTACTCTTCGCCCTGTGCGTTGGCCCACTCGGACCGCGTGACGAAGCCGTCCAGGTCGGCGTGTTGTGCCTGTGCGACCTCGCTGACCTCGAGGGTCGCGGGCCGGTCGGCCAGATACGAACTCGGCAGGTCCGCGACCATCTGGAGGCCGCTGAAGTAGGTCGGGTACATCGCGAGCTGTTTGGCCCGCGTCGTCTCGATGCCGCCGGAGCCGGACTCCGTGTCGAAGATTCCGGGAGTGTACTCGACCGGACCGCCGAGCATTCGCGTGAACGGGAAGGTCACGTGGTGTCTGGGACTGACGTCGCCGAACGCGTCGTACTCCTGGCCTTTCACGCCCTCGCGTGTCATCAGGTTCGGGTAGGTCCGCCGGCGACCGGTCGGGTGGATCGGCTCGTGGATATCGAGCATTTGCCGGTTGGCCGCCGCCGTCTCCGCGACCAGCGTGTGGTGGTTGACCAGCACCTGATTGTGGTGGTTGTATCCCTCACCGGCCAAGTCGCCGTCATCGGCGACGTAGCCGTTCTTGATCGACCGAATTCCGAGGTCGTCGTACAGGCCGAACGCCTCGTCGATCTGGGACTCGTAGTTCCGGAAGTCCCCCGCCGTCTCGTTGTGCATCGTCATCTGGGTCGGCGGCTCGAGGCTCGCGCCGTAGTCGGTGATCCCCTCGAGATCGAAGTCGGGGTAGGACTCGGTGAAGTCGAGTTCGCTCCCGTCGCCGGGATAGCTCGACCAGCCCTGATTCCACCCTTCGACGAGCACGCCCGGAATGCCGTGCTCGCTCGCGAAGTCCATGTACTGCTTCGCCCGGCCGGTCTGTGCGCCGTGGTTACCCGTCCGCGGTCCCCGATACTCCCAGTCGGCGCGGCCCGTGATCATCAACCACCAGATCCCGATGAACTTCTGGGGCTCGATCCAGTCGACTCCCTGCGTGAAC
Source organism: Natrinema altunense (assembly GCF_000731985.1). Classification (GTDB taxonomy): domain Archaea; phylum Halobacteriota; class Halobacteria; order Halobacteriales; family Natrialbaceae; genus Natrinema; species Natrinema altunense. Next base: position 20,052 of record NZ_JNCS01000008.1, on the reverse strand, counting down.
ACGTCGTCGTTGTAGTCCTCGTTGAGGTTGACGATGAGGTTCGATTCGACGAGATCGCCCGGTCGCCTGCCGAGTCGGATCGTCCGCCACGGCGTCACGTGGGGCGCTGACGCGGACACCTTCGTGCCGTCGGGCAGCGGTGCCAGTGTCGATTCGAAGGCGGTGCCACCGCTCTCCCGTGGCGCGATCGCCAGCGACGCGTAGTCGTCGAGGTTCGCCTCGTGGACGCTGACGTAGTGGTCGTCCGCAGTCCGCATCGTCATCGGCGTGTGGACGCCGTCGAACCTCCCGCCGAAGTCCGACTCGAGCGTCGACCCGATTTCGCTCAGTCGGGTCTCCTCGTACTCGACCTCGAAGTTGTTGTAATCGTTGGGGATCCACCACGACTCAGCGTCGTCCGCGAAGTCGTACTCGGTCCGCTCGGACGTGACGACGAACGGATCGCCGAAGCGCTCGTCGAAGCGGAACCGGAACCCGAGGCCGTCGTCGAACGCGCGTATCTCGAGGATGCCGCCCCGACCCGGTTCTCCAGTCTCCTCGAGTCCGAGTCGGAGTTCGGTGTAGTGTTCCCGGATCTCGTCGTACCGATCCCAGACCGGTTCCCACGTCGTATCGACCGTCGTCCGATCACTGCCGGTGACGGTAACGTCGACCGCGTCGCTGCCGACGCCGAACGCCGGCTGGTTCCGGAACTCGAAGCCAAGTCGCGACGGGTCGACGACGGTCGTCCCCTCGAACGAGACGCTGTATGTCGGCGTTCCGTCGTCGGTGTCAACGGTGAGAGTCACACTCCCGTCCGGCGAGGACACCGTCTGCGTCGCCGAATCGTCGCCATCGCGGACCGGCGTAGCGGCGTCCGCCGAGACGTTCACCGAGTAGGCCGTCGCCGCGAACAGCGATGTCAGGCCACCGAGTAGTCCCCGCCGTCGATACTGTGAAAATGCTTGGTGTGATGTTTCATCAACCATGCTAGCACGCACCTCCCGATATGTACACTAAAAATTTACTACGATTTGAAGGAGCGTGTCCGTCATTGCCGTGTCGCGATCTTTCGAAGGACTGAAACGGCAGCTCGAACCCGATACGGGGAGGTAATCGGTCGTATCGATGCGAACACCCGAACCGATCAACGGGGAGACGATAGCTATCGCTCTCCACTGTGAAAACCGAAAACGAACGATCGGCCGGTCTCAGTCGTCGATGGGTGCCGCACTCGAGAGCGCTTCGTCGATGTCAGCCTCGGCCATCTTCTCGACCAAGGCGTCGATGACCTCCTCGCGTTTGCCGGTCACGAACTTGATCGACCCGACGACGAGGTGTCCGCCGCCGGAGACGCCGCCGCCCGCGATTTCGGCCTCGAGTTCGGAGACCATGTTCGGGATGTCCAGTCGCACGCCGTCGCTCCGAAGCACGGCGAAGTCGGGGCCGTAGCCGACCGTGATGACCGGATCGCCGGTCTCCTCGATCTTCCGGTCGTGGATCTCGCCGGTGGTCTTCCCCGGCGCGGGGTAGGTAAAGCGGTGCGCGTAGTTCTCCACGTCGATCCGGTAGAGGTGCGCGCCGTTCTCGAGCGTCTCGTGTTCGAGGTGGGGCATCGCAGCGTCGAGTTGCTCGTCGACTTCCTCGCGGCCGCGGTCGGCGAAGAACTCGACGAGTTCGCGGTGGCGCTGTTCGTCGTCGCTGTCGACCTGGAGCAGGTCCTGAATCAGCTGGTCGCCGGAGTTGTAGCGCAGCCAGAAGGCGGCGTAGTCCAGCGCCTCGCTGACGTCCTGCAGTCGGTCCTCGTCGTAGCCTTCCGCGGCGGCCAACTCGAGGTAGTCGTCCATCGCGTCGGCCTTCGAGCGGTCCGAGAGGCCCGCGACGGCCGGGACGTGACGGAGTTCCTCGCCGAGGTCGGGGTAGATCATCCGCGCGAGTTCGACGCAGAGCATCCCCGTGGTGATCCGGTAGTCCTCGTCGTGGAGGTACGGGTTGACGTGGGCGTCGAGCAGGTCGCCGACCGCGTCCGGGTCGGGGTGATGGTGGTCGACGGCGACGATCGGGATGTCGTAGTGGGCCAGCGTCTCGTAGGCCGGCACGTCCTCGGCCGTCGAGCCGTTGTCGAGCATCAGCAACAGCGGCAGTTGCTGGCCGTGCTTCTCGCGGTCCTCGAGCGCGAAGTTCAGGTCCCGCGTGGCGTCTTCCATCTCGTAGAAGGGCGCTTTCGCCGGCAGCCGCTTGATGAGGTGACGCGGCGCGTCCTCGTCTTCGTGGACGTCGGCGATGAATCGCTGGAGCGCGATCTGAACGGGAACGGCGGCGCACATCCCGTCGCCGTCGGCGTGATGGCGGACGCGGATCGGACGGCCCTCGAGCACCGTCCGCCGGAGCAGTTGCGCGACTTCCTCCAGGTTCGGCCGAAGCTTTTCGAACGCCGGCCAGTCGATCAGGGGCTCGACGTCGTGCGGTTCGGCGCGCTCCTCGAGGGCGTCCTCGAGTCGCTCGCGGGCCGCTTCGGCGTCCTCGCCCTCGAGTTTCGAGAGGCCGTCGACCTCGATCTGGACCGATCCCTCGCGGTGTTCCGGCGTCCCGGTGACGCGAACGACGTCACCGACTTCGATCGCGGGGTAAGCCCGGACGCCGGCCTCCTCGAAGGCGGCACAGGGGACGACGCCCTGCTCGTCGGCGACGTGGAAGATCGTCGGCCCGCCGGTCTGTTTGACCTGCGTGACCGTCCCTTCGAGGTGGATCTGGTCGCCGATGGTGCTCTCGAGGCGGTGGGTGCCGGTCAGCGAGTAGTCGTGGCCGACATCGTCGACCGTATAGTCGTCGATATCGACGGGTTCGAATGCCATATCGCCGTTCTCACGGACGCTCTCGAGTTCGACGACGAGTTCGTCGCCGACGGCGAACGTGCCCTCGAGGACGGATTCGTGGACGAGACCGGAAACGGAGTCGGAGAGATCGACGAAGACGCCGTAGTCGACGATACCGTTGATCTCGGCGAGATAGGGGCGGCCGTGCTCGACATCGTCGGCGGTACAATCGGAAGCGAGATCGTAGACGACGGAATCCCCGTCGTCTGCGCCGGGTTCCCCGGCGGAGTCACGCGTCATCTTGGTTCGCTGTTTGGGGTGGTCGCGTATAACCCTTGTCAAGAAGCGATGGGGCTCGAGGGAGTCGATCACCGGCCCGTACGGTCGGACTCCGCTGAGCGGTGCTCGAGGGTTGACCGGATCTCACTCGGGGGGAGACAGGGCCCAAAGCGTTCCGTCGCTGGTCTGGGCGAACGCCTGTTCGCCGGCGGCACCGAGTCCGAAGCCGTTGGTCGGAAGTGATGTCTCGGGCCGAGCGAAGAACGACGCGCCGTCGGTCCACGTCACGGTTCCGTCGGCCGTCCCGACGACGAACATCGCCGTCGTCGATGCCGCTCGAGTGACGGGTGCGTCGAACCGCATTTCGTACCGTTCGCTGCCGTCTGCCGCGGAGAGTTGGTACACCGTTCCGAACGTATCCGACGGGGCGTCGTCCGTCGACTCTGCGACGAGCAACGACGAGTCGGTTGCGTGGACCCCCATGATCTCGGCACCGCGACCGAACGGCGTCCGCCACCGACCGGACCCGTCCGCCGCGTCGAGTGCGACGACATCACCGCCACCGCCGACGTAGACCGTGTCGTCGATCGGAACCGGGCCGACAGCGGTTGCCTCCCACTGCGCCGGTCGCCAACTCCACGTGGTGGTCCCGTCGGTGGGTGAGATCGCAACCACTCCGTCCGCGTCACCGAAATAGACCGCGTGATCGTCGGCCGCCAGCTGGTCGTCCGGGGCGGCGACGACGGTAAAACCCGTTTCGGGGACGTGGGACTGTTCCCATCGTACCGATCCGTCGGCGGTCTCGAGCGCGGCGAGACCGCCGTTTGCAGCGTACAGCGTTCCGTTCGCCACGGCCATCGCCGACGAGTGATTGGATACCGTCTGCCGCCACCGTCGTGTCCCCGTCCGGGCATCGAAAGCGGAGATCCGCGACTGCCCCGACTCCCGTTTTTCGCCGACGTACACGGTACCGTCGGCGGCGAGGAGACCGGTCGGCCGACCGAACTCGTGTTCCCACTGCTGATCACCCGTTTCCGTATCGAACGCGACCAGCTGCCCGTTTTCGAGACCACCGTCGCGGCTGCCACCCGCGACGACGACTCCCTCGGTAGTCACTGGTGACGCGAAGGCACCCGGCTCGGGGACTGAAGCCGACCAGTCGGCTCCGTCCGGTTCACGAAGCCAGGGCAACGATACACAACCGGCAATCCCGGAGGAACAGATGCCGACGCCAGTAGCGAGAACCGAGCGGCGGGAAGACATCGCTCGATAGTGGCCGGAGAACGTCCATATGTCTTCTGATTGATTGTATATGTGTGAAACTGACTCGGTTCATCGGCGGTCTCGAGCGGACTTGAACACGTTCGAATCGTGGACTCAGCCCGCTGTCGCCGACCGGTCGACCGCGCAGCGCTCGCGGCAACCGGTGCATCGGAACGTTTAGCAACCGCAAGGCCGCACGTGGGGATATGGGGCTGTTCGACGCGCTGTTTCGCTCGAGCGAGATCCTCGGTATCGCCGAGGAGACCCTCGAGTTCGCCCTCGAGTCCTCCGAGGAGACCCACCCGAACGAATACATGGGGTTTCTCCGGGGAACCGAGGCCGATCGCCTGGGGTTAGACCGGGATGGCCTGGTCATCACGGACGTGCTCGTGGTCCCCGGGACCGAGACCAACAGCGTCAGCGCGACCGTCAAGACGAACCAGATTCCGAACGACGTGAAGGCGCTGGGGAGCATCCACTCCCACCCCAACGGGGTGATCAGGCCCAGCAACGCGGATCTGGATACGTTCGGCCGCGGGAGCGTCCACGTCATCATCGGCGCGCCCTACCGCCGAACCGACTGGAAGGCGTTCGATTCGAAGGGCCAGCCGACCACGTTGAACGTGATCGATGTCGACCTGCCCGATACGGAGGACTTCTTCGATTTCACACAGGCGGATATCGACGAGGAACTGCGACGATGAGACTCGCTATGCTCGAGACGATGCCATCAGTGACGACCGGACCGACGACGGGATCGACGCGGAAACCGCCGGCGACAGCAGGAGGGGCCGACGGATGACACGGACCGTCATCGCGCAGGGTACCTTCGACATCCTCCACCCCGGCCACGTCCACTATCTGGAGGAGGCCGCGGCGATGGGCGACGAACTGTCGGTCATCGTCGCCCGCAAGGCCAACGTCGATCACAAGGAGACGCCGATCTGTCCGGCGACCCAGCGCCGCGACGTCGTCGGCGCGCTCGCGGCCGTCGACGAGGCCCTGCTCGGCCACGAAGAGGACATCTTCGTTCCCATCGAGGAGATCGATCCCGACGTGATCGCGCTCGGTCACGACCAGCACCACGACGACGAGGCCATCGCGGCCGAACTCGAGCGACGGGGGATCGACTGCGAGGTTCGCCGGGCGAGCGGCCGCGAGACCGACGACGAGCAACTGCTCTCGACGCGGTTGATCATCGAGCGGATCCTCGAGCGGCGAGGGGACTGACACGCAGCGTGGCCGCACGGCTCGGAGCACTCGCTTCGACTCGCCGACGCCGCGGCGGGGGGCACGCGATTAGTTCTCGAGGACGGCCGTCGGCGGCGGCAGCCGAAGCGAATCGACCGTATGCCCCGTCTCGACGAAGTGCTCGATCGCCTTCTCGGACACTTCCTTTTCGGTGTAGCCGTCAGCGGTGCTGGCCTGCCAGTCACACTCGAGGCAGTACTTACACATCCGTCGCTCTATCTGGGAGTGGGTCACAAAGGCGGGAAAGACTCGTGCAGGAAATCGAAGGGGGTCCCTGCGAGTGGAGGATCGCGCGGGGCCGCCTCTTCGCCGTCGACCGCGCTACTCGTCTTTGACGCCGGGGTTTGTCACGGCACCGTTGGCCGCCGACCCGAAGTCACGGCCGTACTTCGCCAACACCCCAGTGGTGTACTGGGGTTCCGGTCGGTCGTGGTCCGCGAGGCGCTGTTCGATCTCCGCGTCGGAGAGGTCCACGGAGAGTTCGAGGTCGTCGATGTCGATGGTGATCGTATCGCCGTCCTCGAGGGCGGCGATGGGGCCGCCGGCCGCGGCCTCGGGGGCGACGTGGCCGATGGAGAACCCGCGAGTCGCGCCCGAAAAGCGGCCGTCGGTGAACAGGGCGACGTCCTCGGCGTGGCCCTGGCCCGCCACGGCGGAGGTGACGCCGAGCATCTCGCGCATCCCGGGACCGCCGCGTGGCCCCTCGTTGCGGATGCCGATGACGTCGCCGGATTCGACGTTCCCTTCCTGGACGTACGCCATCGCGTCTTCTTCCTGCTCGAAGATCCGGACCGGCCCCTCGTGGTGGAGGTGGTCCTCGCCGGTGATCTTGATGACCGCGCCGTCGGGCGCGAGGTTGCCGGTGAGGATGCGGATGGCACCGCGCTCGTGGATCGGGTCGGCCACGGTGTGGAGGAAGTCGGCGTCGAGGTCTTCGATCGCGGGCGGATCGATCCGCGCTATGGCCTCGGCCATCGTCTCGCCGGTGACGGTCAGCGCGTCGCCGTGGAGCAGGTCGGCCTCGAGCAGTTCGCGCAGGACGACGGGGACGCCGCCGACCTCGTGGAGGTCGTTCATCACGCGCTCGCCGCCGGGTTGGAGGTTGGCGATCTTCGGCGTCCGAGCGCTGATCTCGTTGAACGTCTCGATGTCCAGATCGACGCCGGCCTCGGCGGCCATCGCCAGCAGGTGGAGGACGGCGTTGGTCGAGCCGCCGACGGCGACCTGCAGGGCGATGGCGTTCTCGAACGACGCTTCGCTGAGGAAGTCAGAGGGTTTCCGCCCCGCTTCGACGGCTTCGACGGCGATCTCGCCGGCCTCGCGGGCGACCTCGTAGCGCGAGTCGGCCTCCGCGGGCGGGCTGGCGCTGCCCAGCGGCGCGAAGCCGATCGCCTCGGAGATCGACGCCATCGTGTTGGCGGTGAACATGCCGCCACACGAGCCCGCGCCGGGGCAGGCGTTGCGCTCCATCTCGTCGAGTTCGTCCGGATTCATCTCGCCGTCGGCGACGGCACCGACGCCTTCGAAGAGGTTCTGGACGGTGACTTCCCGGCCTTCGTGCTCGCCGGGCATGATCGACCCGCCGTAGCAGAAGACGGAGGGCAGATCGGTCCGGATCGCGGCCATCATCATTCCGGGCATGTTCTTGTCACAGCCGCCGATAGTGACCAGCCCGTCCATGCGCTCGCCGAATGAGACGAGTTCGACGGAGTCGGCGATGAGCTCCCGAGAGATCAGCGAAGCCTTCATCCCTTCCGTTCCCATCGAGATGGCGTCGGAGATGGTGATCGTCCCGAACTCGATCGGCATGCCGCCGGTCTCGTCGACTCCCTCGAGCGCGGCGTCGGCGACGTCGTCGAGGTGGACGTTACACGGCGTGATGTCGGCCGCCGGATTCGGAACGCCGATCATCGGCGAGCCGAAGTCCTCGTCGTCGAACCCCATCGCACGGAACATGGCGCGGTGGGGGGCCTTGTCCGGCCCCTCCGTCACTTCGCGACTCCGCAACTGCTCGTCTTTTCCGTAGTCGAACTCGTCGTCGCTGCTCATGGGTTGAGCTTGACTCCCACAGGTATAAGTTACCCTTTCTCGGCCAGCTGTTCGGTCGCGAGCAGTGCTGCCTAACCGGTTCGGGACGGCCCTGGGGAATACCGTCCGGATGGCCCGGAGTGAGCCAGCCGCGATCGACTGTCGGGATCGGTCGCCATCGCCGACTCGAATCAGCGCAGTTTCGGCAGTCTCAGTCGTTGCCACCGTCGAAACCCCCTTCCCGGGGGCCTCCGTAGGCGGCGTATCATGACGACCGCGACCGTTAGCGCGGGGGCACGGCTCCACGTCGGCTTCCAGAACCTCTCGCTCGCTCGCGAGCGACTCTACGGCGGGATCGGTATCGGGCTCGCGGAGCCGCGGGTCACCGTCACCGCCGAGCCCGCCGCCTCGGTCGCTGCCGCCGATCCGCTGCTCCGGGACTACGCGAACCGCGCCGTCGACGTACTCGGGGTCTCCGGTGTCACGATCACGCTCGAGGAGTCCCTGCCCCGCCACGTCGGCCTCGGAAGCGGGACCCAACTCGCGCTCGCCGTGCTGACGGCGACGGCGCGAGCGCACGGCCTCGAACCGCGGGTCCGTGAGCGCGCGCCGGCCATGGGCAGGGGCGGTCGCAGCGGCGTCGGCGTCGCAACCTTCGAGGGCGGCGGCTTCGTCGTCGACGCCGGGCATCCGACCGCTCGGTTTACCACCGAACCGCCGGCGGAGGGCGACTGGACGGTACCACCCGTCGTCGCCCGCCACGACCTGCCGTCCGAGTGGCGGTTTCTGGTCGTCGTTCCGGACGCGGACCCCGGCCGCAGCGGCGACGACGAGGACGCGAGCATGCGCGCCGTCGTCGAACGCGCCGATCCGGCCATCGCGGACGAAATCGCCGGCGTCGTCACCCGCAAACTGCTGCCGGCGGCCGCCGCGGGCCGCCTCGAGCCCTTCGGCGAGGCCATCGCGGAAATCGGCCGCAAGAACGGTGCCTGGTACGCCGACGCCCAGGGGGGCGTCTTCCGGCCGCCCGCGGGCGAACTCGTCGAATCGCTCGAGGACTGTCCGGTCCTCTCGGGGGTCGGCCAGTCGTCGTGGGGGCCGGTCGTCTACGGCGTGACCAACGCCGCCCACACCGACGAGGCCGCGGCCGCCGCCCGAGACGTGCTCGCGGATCGCGGACTCGAGGGAACGGTCGTCCTCGCTGCGCCGGCGGGGACCGGGGCTCGGGTCCGGACGACCGGCGATGGCCAGTAGAAACAGGACGGGGACGGATCGGAGCGCACAGCATCGGGATGGGGCGGTACGATTTGCTCGGCCCGTCGCCTCGAGACGGCGGGCGAACCCGTCGCGAACCGTCCGTTCGCGGTCGACGAACCCACGAAAGCGCGCACGCTGGAGCCGGACGCCGGCGTCGGACGGGGGACTGGAGTATTTTTGCGTACCGAGTCCGTACGTGACCGGTATGCAATTCTGTGACGACTGCGGTTCGATGATGAAAGCGCGGGGCGATCAAATGGTCTGTACGAACGACGACTGCGGGGCCTCGAGCGAGCGGGACCGCGAACAGGAAGACGCGTTCGTCACGACGGAGTCACAGACCGACGGCGACGTGATCGAGTCCAGCGAGGAAGCGAACTTCGAGGGCAAACCGAAGGCGACGGACGTCATCTGTGACGAGTGCGGTGCCGAGGAAGCGTGGTACACGCTCAAACAGACCGCTTCCGCCGACGAGCCGCCGACGAGGTTTTTCAAATGTACCGAATGTAAAAATAAGTGGCGAGAGTACAATTAAACCAATAATATTGGCCGTGCCACTCCGATCCCCTCGTTATATTTTGCGAGGTTTTCGTACCCGAATTTGCGTAAGTATTAGTCTGTCACTGCGGTGACTGGGGCGTTATTCTTGTTTCGTAATACCTAGCAGACGTTCACGCAGGGTCCGCTTGCGAGCCGTCTCAGCGAGTAACACTGAACACTCGACATCCTCGAGGATATCTAAGACCGGCGATCCGCGGACCAATCGGGACAACAGCCCGCGCCCGGTCGCACCGATCACGACGAGGGTTGCATCCGTGGCTGCATCGCCGATAGCGGTCTCGACGTCTCGATCATCGACAACCAGATCGGCGTCAGCGAGCCCGTTTTCGGCGGCCCATTCTTCGAGGAACTCCTCGCCCCCTTCAATGGTCTCGTCATCAGAAAGAGCGTGTAGGACCGTCACGTCGGAGTCGAACTCGTTGCGAAGCAACTGGGTAACCTCTGCACCGAGCACCGAGTCGGGGCCGCCAGCAGTTGGCAATAGGATATGCGAGGGGTCGAATCCGCGCTCTCTCAGTACCAGGCAGTCACAGGGGAGATCATGGGTCAGTTCATCGAGACGCGATTCGGCACGGCCATGAGAGGCGGGCCCCCAGCCCATGACGACCTGATCAGCGTCGAAGGTACGGGCAGCGTCGAAGACTTCCTCGAACGACCGGTGTGAAAGCACTGTCTGCGTCTCGACGGGAACACTAAATGTCTCAGCGTCGGTCCGTGCCTGCTCGAGTAATTTCTTTGATTCGGCGTTGATCCGTTCGTTCTGCTCGGCACGTTCGAGTGGCGTCTGGTCGGGTACCTGCACGATGTGAACTGCATGAACTGTGCCGCCACGTTGCTTTGCGATGGCACCACCGAGTGTGATGAGTTCTTTTTCGGTTCGTGGGTTCGACAATGGAACCATTACGCGGAAATCGCCCCCGTCCGGAACACTGGCAGTCGGTCGGATCGAGTCAGCCGCTGCCACTGCAGCATCGGGCATCTTCTCGGAGCGGTCGAGGATCCAGCCGGCGAAGACGCCGTCGTTTTCGACACGCTGGCGCGCGTACAGCAGGTACCACACGCTTGCGAAGACGACGAGTCCCGACGAGAGCAGAATGACGCGTGGTTCGATGTACGCGATCAGTGCGAACGACGAAACCGTCCCGATAATCGGAACAAAGGGGTAGAGCGGAACCTCGAAGTCGGGATCGTAATCTGCAGGGTCGGCCTCTCGCATGACGATCAGCGCGACGTTCAACAACCCGTAGACGATCAGATGCAGCACCGAGCCGGCTGTCGACAGGAACTCGAGGTTGCCAAAGAGGAGGAAGGCGATAATAAGCGAGCCGGTGATCAGGATCGACTTGTACGGCGTCCCGAACCGTGGGTGGATCTCGTTGACTGACGGCGAGATAATCTTCTCGCGTCCCATCGCGAAGTTGATTCGCGAGGAAGAGAGGATCGATGCGTTTGCGCTCGAGGCCGTCGCGAGCAGGCCGCCGAGCAACAGCAACCCCCAGCCGACCGTCCCCAAACCGAAGCCGAAGACGCTGTACTGGCCAAAGAGGGATTGGGCAGCCGTAACGACGGCCGCATCATTGTTCGCCACCAGGTCGTTTGGCACCGCCGCAAGCAAGACAACGAGAAACAGGGCGTAGACGACGGTGACGATGACGACCGACCCGATAACCGCCAGCGGGAGGTTTCGGCCGGGGTTCTTGATTTCTTCGGCGACCGATGTGATCTGGACGAAGCCGAGGTAGGAGACGAAAACGATGGCAGTGACCGGGAGTACCTGTTCGGCCGTCCCCGGCGGCGCAAACGGTCGCAACGACTCGAGGTTCCCGTTCAGGAGGCCGACGACGGTGAAGACACCGAGGATGGCGAGTAGCGTAAGGACGATCCCGATCTGGAGGCCGCCGGTCTCCTTGGCACCGATGTAGTTGATAGTGATAAACAGCGCTGCCCCGATGAGCCCGATCACCTTAACCGCCGATACCGTCACCGGGCCGAGCGTGAGCGTCGAAGCGACGACGAGTTCGTTGACGTACTTGCCGAAGCCGTACATGTAGAACGCGGACGCGAACGCCAACCCAAGCCAGTTTGCCCAGCCGCTTATCGACCCGAACAGCGGTCCGAGCGCACGGTTAATATAGAAGTAGGCACCGCCGGACTTGGGCATCGCCGTCCCCAGTTCCGAGGCCGATAGTGCCGTGAACAGTGCGGTGACGCCACCAATGACGAACGTCAATGCCGCGAGTGGACCCGCTCGAGCGACGGCGGTGCCCGGCAGCACGAAGATTCCAGCCCCGATCATCGTGCCGATACCGATCGCGATCGCCGAGAGGAGTCCGAGGTCCTTCGCGAGTTCCTCGTCGGCGCTCATACGGCTTCACCACCGCATAGCACACGCTCTTTCACTGATCCTAGCAGTCTATTGGATATCAGCCACCCCGGTGGGTCACACGTTCGATTTCGGACGGTCATTGAATCGAATGTCACAATGAGATGGTGATAAACCCCAGGATTGCGTTACTGCATCCGTAGTTTCATAATCCGACAGTACTATTCAGTAAAAATAGGATTCGAAATGGTACAACTACGCGAGAAACACGATCTCGATGCCGCCGTGTTTCTCGTCGATGGGGCGACACTGCTCCAAGACGCCTGCTCTCGACATGGCCTCGATTTCGGATTCGAACGTCACGGAAATCGGAACAGCATGGAAGGCGTTTTCCAGGAGATAAAACGCTGATCGATGTCGTTCTCGAACTGTTTTAGTAACGCTAAAGCGGAAATTCCCGATGAGTGGCAGAGAGCTTTCGCCGTTGCATGGCATCAGCGTATTTGAACATGACACGCTACCAACGCAGGACTTCAAGTGTACCAACTGCGGGAATCGCTGTCGAGAGTGCAACTGAGACCCCGATACGGTACCGGTTCGCGTTCGCGCCGGTCGTCCCTCCGCGGGACGCCGACTCGCCGACACCGGATCTCGACCCGGGAGGAACCATCGGCGATCGATAGTTGTACGATAGCACTGAACAAGGAATAAGCGGACGGCGTGCGTATCGAACGTATGGACGCGATTGAACGGCCGACGTTTGCGTCCGAAGCCAGCAGACGTATTTACGAATACGTCGAGCGGCACGGAACCGTCGAACGGCACACACTGCCCGATATCATGTCCCTCCCGGCCGCGGAGTTCCGAGCGTGTCTCGCGGAACTGAAATCGGACGGTTACCTCGAAGAGGAGGACGGGACCCTTCGGATCGCCCTCGAGTTCGGTGCCGTCGAGAAACACGACCTCGACGAGTTCACCGTGACCGTTCGGCCCGCTCGACAGGCGGATTTCGACGGACTCGTCGATACCATTCGGGACGTCACGGCCGAGGAGACGTACGTCGTCGCCGAGACGATCGCCGAACAGTTGTTGTACGAAAACGCCGTTACCAGACACAACACGGTGCGGTCTCGGCGATTCTTCGTTGCAACCGTCGACGGCGATGTCGTCGGCTGGACCCACCTCGATCTCCAGCAGGTCGATCCGGTCCGGGAGGTCGCCCAACAGACCGTCGGCGTCCGCGAGGCCTATCGGGGCCACGGGATCGGGAGCAAACTCCTGCAGCGAGGGGTCGAGTGGGCCGAAGCGAACGGGTATCGGAAAGTCTACAACAGTATTCCCGTCGTCAACGAGACTGCCCTCGAGTTCCTGACCGTCCACGGCTGGGACACCGAGGCGATCCGCAGGGACCACTACACGATCGACGGCGAGTACGTCGACGAGGTGATGATGGCGTACGAGTTGTAGCCGTCGCCGACGATGAGCCACGTCGTCCCGACTCGGGGCACAACGTTCACGTCCGTTCGGACGAATCGGCCGGTAGACGAATGTCCGACGGGCCCCGACTGCCGGGCGTCGAGGGCGAGGACGACGAGGATCGTATCGTCTGCCACGTCGACGCCGATTGCTTCTACGCCGCCTGCGAGCGGCTGCGCGACCCCGAACTCCGCGGCGAGCCCCTCGTCGTCGGGATGGGTTACGAGGCGGGGGAGACGAACGGTGCGGTCGCTACCGCCAGCTACGAGGCCCGCGAGTTCGGTGTCGAGAGCGCGCAGGCCATTTCGACGGCCCTCGAGCGACTCCCCAGACGCGCGGCGTTCGAAGACGGGGTGCTCGACGATCCCGACCTCGAGCGCGGGGACACCGGTTACTACCGGCCCGTCGACATGGAGTACTACGAGTCGGTTGCGGCCGACGTCCGGGAAATCCTTCACGACTGCGCCGACGTCGTCCGCGAGGTGAGCATCGACGAGGCCTACCTCGACGTGACCGAGCGGACCGCCTGGGAGGTCGCGGACGGCTTCGCCCGTCACGTCAAGGACCGCATCCGACGGGAGGTCGGCGTCACCGTCAGCGTCGGCGTCGCACCGACGATGAGCACGGCCAAGATCGCCAGCGACTTCGACAAGCCCGACGGACTCACCGTCGTCGAACCCGGCGACGTCCAGGGGTTTCTCGCGCCGCTCGCCGTCGACCTGCTTCACGGCGTCGGCCCCGTGACCGCCCGCGAGCTTCGTGAGATGGGCCTCGAGACGGCGAGTGACGTGGCCACCGCCGACCCGGAGCCGCTGGTCGATCGCTTCGGCGAACGCGGCCGGGAACTCTACGACCGCGCCCGCGGCGAGGACGACCGCCGCGTCGAGCCGAAAGGCGACCCCAAGAGCTTCTCCCGCGAGTCGGCGTTCGCCGATCCCGTCGAAGCGCCGACCCCGAAGTACGAACTGATCGAGACGCTCGCGGCGGCCGTCGCCGACCGCGCTCGACGGGAGGGTGCGCTGTACCGAACCATCGGCGTCAAGGCCGTCACGCCGCCCTACGACGTCAACACGCGCGAGCGGTCGCTGCCGGGCCCGATCGATGACCCGGATCTCGTCGATCGCATCGCGCGGGACCTGTTCACCGAGTTCGAGAACGCACCCGTCCGCAAACTCGGCGTCCGGGTCGCCAACCTCGAGTTCGCGACCGCCGATCAGGCGAGCCTCGAGAGTTGGGAGCGGGACGCGGACGGTATTGGAACCGACTCCGACGCGGTCTCCGCCGACGACGGATCGGCGGCGGATACGGCCCCCGATTCCGATCGCGGGGATCGGCCGGCCGGGCAGTCGTCGCTCGCGGATTTCCGGTGAGCGATGGCCGGTCGCCGTCGGCCGCCCGGCCGCCGTCCTCGAGCCGCGAGACGGGTTCCCGAATCGGAAAGAACGCTGAAATTATAACCCCACCCCGACAATCAATACAGCAGACCACAGTACCCGTCTGATTACATGACAGAGGACTTTTACGATCTTCTCGAGATCCCGCCCGACGCCTCCCAGGACGAGATCAAAGACGCCTATCGCGATCAGGTTCGCGTCTACCATCCGGATCTGAACGACGACGATCGCGCACAGGCGCAGTTTACTGCGGTACAAACGGCCTACGATATTCTCGGCGATCCGGTCGAACGGCAGGCCTACGACCGACTCGGCCACGAGGACTACGTCGCGAAGCGAACCAGCGGCCTCCCCTCCCCCGACGTCTGGAAGAGCGACGACAACGGTGACGACGACTCGAGCGGCACGGAACCGAGGGATTCGGAATCCGAGACGGCCTCCGCGTCGACGACGGCCGGTTCGGCGGCGTCCGGATCGAGAACCGGCGGTCGATCGTCGGCGACGACCGGCTCGAGCGGATCGGGGTCCGCAACCGGAACGGCCTCGACTGGCACCTCGAACGCGACCGGCTCCGGAACCGGAGCGGGGTCCGGAGGTGCCGGCGCAGGTACGAGTCGGCGAACCCGTTCGTCGAACGCCGGGACGGCCGGCGACACCGGGCGGTCCAGCCGGTCCGCGACTGGCTCCGGATCGGGGACCGATGCCGGCATCGGGAGCCCGCTCGCGCGCTGGTGGCGGCGACAGAACTTCTCGCTGCCGCTGCTCTGGCTTTCCGTCCTCGTCTACGTGGCCGGCCTCGGCCACTTCGGTCTCGAGAACGCCGCCGCTCTCGGATCGCTCCGGACCGAACTGCTCGCGACCGGTGCCGATCCGACTGGGATCGGCACTGTGCTGACGGAGGGTCGCCACGGGCTCGAGACGACGGTCGCGTTCGTTCGGGGCGTCGAGTTCGTGGCGCCGCCGCTCGAGCAACCGCTGTGGTACGGCGCGCTGGCGGGTTTCGTCGCGCTCACACTCCTTTCGCTGCTCGCCGTCCGGGTCGGCCGTCGGGAGACCACCTGGAGTCCGCTGACGATCGACGAGACGATCGTCGTCGCCCTCGCCGTCGCGGTAGCAGCGACGCTCGTCGGCGGCCCGCTGCTGGCCGGTGCGGTGCTCATGCCGCTGCTGTTCGGCGTCGTCGTCCGCCACACCAGACGCGGACGGGGTTGGACGCCGTCGTATCTCTACGTGTTCCCCGTCTTCGCGCCGCTCGCCGGCTTCGGTGCCGTCACGGCCGGCTATACGTCGCTTCCGGTCGATCTGATCGCGTTCGTCGTCCTCCCGCTGGTCGGCGGCCTGTGGCTCCCGCTGCGGGTGACGATCATGAAACGGTTCGGTCGGTGACTCCGAACCGCTCCCGTCGAGCGCGCTCGGGACGTGTTCCGAGTCGACGCCCCACGGACACACGCGGTACCGAACAGTTGAAATGCGACAGATGCCAAACGCTCGCATGGCCAAATACTCGACCGGTTCGTCCGGTAGCGGCGGCGGGACGAACTGCGAACTCTGCGGTGCCGAGAGCGATTCGCTGACGCTCGCATCGGTCGCGGGAGCCGAACTCGAGGTCTGTCCTGACTGCGCGCCACACGACGATTCCGAGCCACGCGGCGAGGACCGAACCCGGGATCGAAGCGATCGCGCGTCGCGTTCCGACGACGAACCGAGCCGCAAGCAGAAGGCGGCCCAGAACGTCGCCAAAGCGAACCCGGTCTGGGACGGCGACTCCGAACACTGGGAAAGCGAGGGGACCAACTACGACGACGACCCGTTGCCGTATCTCGTCTCGGATTACGGCGATGCGCTCGTCGAGGCACGCCGGGACGCGGGCCTCCAGCGGGAGGAGCTCGCCGACGAACTCGACGCGCCGGCGAAAGACGTCCTCGCGATCGAACAGGGACGCGCGACGCAGGCCGGGGTCGGCGGCGGCCTGATCGAAGCCCTCGAGGACCGACTGGACGTGACCCTCGCGGAGTAAGCGCCGCGGTCCGTGGTGACGGTCTCGGCGAGCAGACTTTTATTCACTGCCGACGGAATCAACGCAATGACCGGCCAACGGGCGGCGGCGGAGCCGTACGCGACGCGATTCGAGACCGAAGTGACGGCGATCGACGGGCGACGGGTCCGACTCGAGCGCAGTCACTTCTACGGCGCGAGCGGGGGACAGCCGGCGGATCGGGGGACGATCGGCGGTATCACGGTCGCGGACGTCCGACTCGTCGACGGGGAACAGGTGCACGTACTGGCCGAGGACCCGTCGATTCGACCGGGGCACCGCGTTCTCTGTTCGGTCGACTGGTCCTTTCGGATGTACTGTATGCGGGCCCACACCGCCAGTCACGTTCTCGTCGGGGCCGCGCGGCGACTGTTCGAGGACGCGACCGATGCGGGTCTCGAGATCGGCCCGGAGACGGCTCACGTCGACCTCGAAACGACGGCGACCGTCGACGACGAGCGGCTGCTCGAGCTCGACGAGGCGGTCAACCGCGTGGTCTGGGAGTCCCGACCGGTGTCGTGGGACGACGTGCCGCTCTCGCGGGCACGGGATCGTGAAGGGGTGGCGCTTGACGCCGGGGCAGACGCCGCAGTCGAGGGAGAGCGGGTCCGACTCGTCACGATCGGGGACGAGAACGACCGGCGGAGCGGGTCCCGTCTCGCCGGTTCGAACGGCGCGGCAACCCCGTGGGACGTGTCGGCCTGTGGCGGCACGCACGTCCGAAATACCCGAGAGATCGGCCCCGTCACGGTACTCGGCAGTTCGACCCCCGCCGAGAACGTGACCCGGATCGAACTCGCCGTCGGCCCGCAGGCGATCGCGCGACGAACGGCGGAGAAACGGGCCGCGTTCGCCGCGACGACAGCGCTGGATGTCGCTCTCGAGGACGTCGCTGCCGAACTCGAGCAGCCGTAACGCCGGCGGCGGTCGGTTTGTCTCGCTCGAGGGAACGACGAGACCGTCGCAAGCAGTGGATTCATTGCTTTCACTGTCCGTGTAGTAGGTAACCGGGGTCGGGCCGGAGAAGGTATAAACTATTACTACCTTCGGAGTGAATTTCTAACCATGGGAGTCGATTACTCACAGTTACACGACCCGAACGCCGAGTATACGATGCGGGACCTCTCGGCGGAAACGATGGGCGTTACCCGAGAACGCGGCGGCAACCGGGACGTCGAGATCACCGATATTCAGACGACGATGGTCGACGGCAACTTCCCGTGGACGCTCGTGCGGATCTATACCGACGCGGGCCCCGTCGGCACCGGCGAAGCCTACTGGGGTGCCGGCGTCCCGGAACTGATCGAGCGAATGACGCCGTTTCTCGTCGGCGAGAACCCGCTGGACATCGACCGGCTGACCGAGCACCTCGTCCAGAAAATGTCCGGCGAGGGCTCGATCGGCGGCGTCACCGTCACCGCGATCTCGGGCATCGAGGTCGCCTTACACGATCTGGCCGGCAAGATCCTTGAAGTACCGGCCTACCAGCTGCTGGGCGGCAAGTACCGCGACGAGATGCGGGTCTACTGCGACTGCCACACCGAGGCGGAAGCCGATCCCGAGGCCTGCGCCGACGAGGCCGAGCGCGTCGTCGAAGAACTGGGCTACGACGCCCTGAAGTTCGACCTCGACGTGCCGAGCGGTCACGAGAAGGACCGCGCGAACCGTCATCTCCGGAACCCCGAGATCGAACACAAGGCCACGATCGTCGAGAAAGTCACCGAGCGCGTCGGTGACCGTGCGGACGTCGCCTTCGACTGTCACTGGACGTTCTCCGGCGGCAGCGCGAAGCGTCTCGCGAAGCGACTCGAGGAGTACGACGTCTGGTGGCTCGAGGACCCTGTGCCGCCGGAGAACCACGACGTTCAGCGTGAAGTCACGCAGTCGACATCGACGCCGATCACCGTCGGCGAGAACGTCTACCGGAAACACGGCCAGCGCCGCCTGCTCGAGGAGCAGGCGGTCGACATGATCGCGCCGGACATGCCCAAGGTCGGCGGGATGCGCGAGACGCGCAAGATCGCCGATCTGGCGGACATGTACTACGTCCCAGTCGCGATGCACAACGTCGCCTCCCCGGTCGCGACGGTCGCCAGCGCCCACGTCGGCGCGGCGATTCCGAACTCGCTGGCCGTGGAATACCACTCCTACGAACTCGGCTGGTGGGCGGACCTCGTCGAAGAGGATGTCATCGAGGGCGGCTACATCGAAATCCCCGAGGAGCCCGGATTAGGCGTCACGCTCGATATGGACGTCGTCGAGGAGCACATGGTCGACGGCGAGGAGTTGTTCGACGAAGCGTGAGCGTCGTCGCGCTCACCGATCGGTGATCGGCGGCGGACGCCGCGTCGAACCGCCTCCCGGCCGAGGAGCGACCGCCATCGGCGGGCGCTTACTTCAGGTATGAGTAAATCTCTTGTCGACGGGACGCGCATGTCTTGGCACGATGGAACGTCTCACTGAGATGCGGCCGGCGATCGAGCACCGGACGGCGGTCACCATGCGAGGGGGAACCGAATGACCGAGAACGAGACGGTCAGGGACCGAATCGTCGATGGCGGCGTCATCGCGGTCCTCCGCGGTATCGACGAGGAGCAAATCGTTCCGGTCGCCCGTGCGATCCACGACGCCGGGGTCGACGTGCTCGAGATCACGGCCGACGGGACGCGTGCCGCAGAGCGGATCGCAGCCGTCGATCGGGAACTCGCCGATACCGACGCAGTCGTCGGCGCGGGGACTGTCCTCGATGCAGCGACCGCGCAGTCCGTAATCGATGCGGGTGCGTCGTTCGTCGTCTCGCCACACGTCGAGCCGGCGGTGGTGCGGACGTGTAACCGGCACGGCGTCCTCGTCGCACCCGGTGTCATGACGCCGACGGAGGCCGTGACCGCGATGGAAGCCGGCGCAGACCTCCTCAAGCTGTTCCCCGCATCGACGGTCGGACCGGATCACATCGGCGCGCTCTCCGGGCCGCTGGGCGACATCGACATCGTTCCGACGGGCGGCGTCTCGCGGGACAACGTCGCTGACTTCTTCGACGCCGGCGCGGCGGCCGTCGGTGCCGGCGGTGCCATCATCGACGACGCGGCCGTCGATGACGGCGACATGGATCGCGTTCGAGAGACCGCGGCGTCGTTCGTCGACGCGGTCGAGGCGGCGCGAAGCGATTGACATCCTCCCGCGCCTAACGACGCGGGAATCCACGAAGTGGATATTCGGGTTGCGCGTTTCCTCGGTTCTCAAGTACGCTTTCGCGCGGAACGTCAACGGTCGCCGTCCAGTTGTGACCAAGGACGTGCTGTTCAGCGCGTGTAGCCCTGTCAAGGGGGCCTTCCTCCCCGCATACAGCGGGCGTCAACAGCGTGGAACGACGTTCCACGAGCAATCGGG
>NZ_JNCS01000007.1 GCF_000731985.1 Natrinema altunense | reverse complement strand
ATCCCTGTCCTACTGCGCTACTCGACCTTCGGTCTGCGTTGCTCCTTGAGGACGGGGACTTAGCCTGCAAAAGTTAAACTTCAGTCAGACGGCGTGCGCCGGCGGTCGTAACGTTCAGGGCGTCCGACTGGTAACCGGCTGGTGATGGACGCAGGACGGATCACGGCGCTCGCGGACGTTCCCGACGACTCGACGTTCCTCTTTCGTGTCGCCGACGACTCGGGCGACGAACGGGAAGCGATTCTCGTCGCCGACGGGACGGCGGCGACAGACGGTGACGACCGGACGGCTTCGGAGTCGGACCCGAACGCCGACGGGATCGCCTGTTGGTTGAACTACTGTCAGCATCTCACGCACATCAAACTGGACAAGGGCTCGGGTGCACCGATGCGAGACGGCGAACTCGTCTGTGCGAACCACGGTGCGTACTTCGCGGCCGACTCCGGACGCTGTACCTTCGGTCCCTGCGAGGGGGCGTACCTCACCGATCTCGAGGTCACCGTCTCGGACGGCGACGTCTACCTGACCGACGCGGATTACGAGTTCGTCGGTCCCGGGCCGCTCGAGAGCGACGATCTCGACCGGGTATCGACCTCGAACGTGGAGTTCTAGACCGCGTCCGGAGCGACCAGATCCCGTTCCTGATCGTACTCGAGCAGGCCGGCGTCGACGAGCCGCGGCAGGTGGTCGTGGTAGAGCGAGAGATACACTTCTCTGACCCGCTCGGCCGGGATGTTCGTCACCTTGCGCCCCGTTTCGCGGACGGCGACTTCCTCGGCCGCGTCCGGCAGCGTCAGTTCCTCACCGTAGGTCCACATGACGGCAAGCAGCAGGCGGCGGCGCTGGTCGGCCAGGAGTGCGAATGCGCCGTCGAGCGACTCGGTCGACGCGTCGACCCCGTCGTGCCCGTCGAGCCAGTCGAGCACTGCCTGTACGGACTCGGCGCAATTACGCTCCGGGTGAGATCTGGAAGTCATATGTGTTCCGTGGGTTCGAGTCGAACGGCCGCGGCGATGAACGGACGACGGTCGCCGTCGAACGGCCGCGTCGACGCCGTTCGCTCGAGAGTTCGTATCGGGTTCTCGCCTGCGCCGTAAATATTAGTATCGGATTGGAGACTGAATTATCGAGGGTGCTGACAGTCCGTCGGCGATGGCCGTCCGATTCACTCGATGGTGAACGTCGGCTCGTCGACGGACTCGCTCTTACAGTCGGGACACCGCGAAGGGAGGTTCAACAGGTCGTCGTAGTCGTCGAACCCGCAGTCCCGACAGGTCGGCGGCGCGACGAGCAGCCGTTCGTCCGTTCCGTCGACCGACTGGGAGACGTGTTCGACGTGCCGGACCACCGCGTGCGGCGTGAGATCGAACTGGGTCGCGAGTTCGCTCGGCGTCGCCGGCTCGGCACGAAGCGCGTCGGCGAGTTTCTGTCGCGTCGTTTCGTCGGCCTGGCGCATACGTTGGGTCACGCGGGTTTCGCACTTATATTCACGGCAGTACGTCCGTTGATCCGACAGCCGCGTCGCGATTCGACGACCCGGCTGGTGCGGGGTGCGAGCCCCAGTGAAAGGGCAAGTAACTTACCGGCACCAACTGAAGTCAGGGCCATGAAGGCCGTCGTCCTTGCAGGCGGGTACGCGACGCGAATGTGGCCAATTACCAAGCATCGGCCCAAGATGTTCCTCCCGATCGGTGAATCGACCGTCATCGATCGGATCTTTTCGGAACTCGAGGCTGACGATCGGATCGAGGAGGTTTACGTCAGCACGAACAAGCGGTTCGCGCCCGACTTCGAGGCTCACCTCGCCGACAGCGAGTTCGAGAAGCCGCAGCTATCGATCGAAGAGACGACCGAGGAAGACGACAAGTTCGGCGTCGTCGGTGCCCTGGCCCAACTGATCGACCGCGAGAACGTCGACGACGACCTGCTGGTCATCGCCGGCGACAACCTGATCAGCTTCGATATCGCCGAGTTCCTCGACGACTTCGAGCGGCGAGAAGCACCCACGCTCGCCGCCTACGACGTCGGCTCCCGCGAGAAAGCGACGTCCTACGGGCTCGTCGAACTCGAGGGCGACCGCGTCGTCGACTTCCAGGAGAAACCCGACGATCCGAAGAGCACGCTCGTTTCGATCGCCTGCTATGCGTTCCCCCAGGACTCGCTGTCCCTTCTCCCGACCTATCTCGAGGACGGCAACAACCCCGACGAGCCCGGCTGGTTCGTCCAGTGGCTCCAGAACCGCGAAGCCACCTACGCCTTCACGTTCGAGGGCGCGTGGTTCGATATCGGCACTCCCGAGAGCTACCTCGACGCCGTCGCCTGGCACCTAGACGGTGATTCGCTGGTCGCCGACTCCGCGACGCTGGAAGACGCCACGATCGGCGAGAACGTCCACGTCATGGACGGCGTAACGCTGACGGGCACCGATCTCGAGCACACGGTCATCTTCCCGGACGCGACGGTACGCAACGGCGACATTCGGCGCTCGATCATCGATCAGGGGACCCACATCGAGGATCTCGACCTCGCGGGGGCTCTCATCGGTGCCCACACGACGATCACGAACGGATCGAAACGGTAACCTCGCATCGGCGGGGACGCACTGGCATACCGGCGAGCGTCGATCGGTCGTCTCGACGATGGCGGCCAGGATCGGAGCAGTGTGGTCCGTGACGGACGCCGCGAGGACCGTTACTCCAGTCGCGCGTCCGTGACCCGCAATCGTCCCCGCGTCCCCGCCCACTCCGTCTCGTACTCGAGGGCGATCCGGCGGTCCATGTGCGGTCCGTCCACCACGAACGTCTCGAACTCGCCACCCTCGCCCAGAATGTGGACGCCGTACTCCTCGTGGAGGGTCTCGAGGTCCGCGATAGCGTCGCGATCGAGCGTCCGCCCGAGCCACGACTCGTCGAGTCCGTGAGCCGCGACCTGAATGATTTCGATCTCGAAGCCGGCCGCGAGCATCGCGTCGGCCAGTTCCGCGGGGTCTTCCTGCCAGAGCGGAGCGAAGAGATCACAGCCCAGCCGGTCACACATCCCCTGGATGCGGCTCGTCTGATACTCGCTCTCGACGGCTCCGGCCGTGAGACCGGCGATACCGCCCGCGAGGTCGCGATCGAGGTCCGCGAGCGCGGCCTCGAGTGGCTCGAGTTCGGCGTCGCCCTGTGCGCCCGAATCAGTGGCCGCGTCGACCGCGAAGTCGTCGGGTTCGACGTCGAGCAGTTCGATGCCGATGCTCTCGGCGGCCAGCGCGGCCAGTTCCGTTTCGGGAACGTGATACATGTACGAGTCGCCCGCGGGGTGGACGGTGACCAGTCGCTCGACCGGCAGCCCCGCCTCGAGAGCGCGGTACAGCGCCCATGCGGAGTCCTTGCCGCCCGAAAAGAGGCTCACCCACGCACCGTCTGCGTCGCTCATAGTCGGTGGTCGCTCGGCGCGGGTAAATGAATACCGTGTCGGGGACGGGTCACCGGTCCCGATCGTCGCCGTTCGGGTCCGCGTTCGCGTCGGCCCCGCCGTCCGCGAGTTCTTGGTCGCGCCGCTCCGGGATCGCGTCGGTCGCGGCGTCCGCGACTCCATCGGTCTCGGACCCAGGTTCGCGGTCGCCGTCCGTCCCCGCCTGCCCGCCGTTGGCGAGTGCCGTCTCCGAACCGCCGTCGCCCCGTTCGGCGGCCTCGCTCGAGCCGCTAAGGGAGGCCGCGACACGCGCCCCGACGAGGCTCACGAGGATCGCGGTGACGACGAAGAGAGCGAGGCGTTCGCCCGCAGCCATCACGAACCGCTTGTTGGAGACGATGCCGAACTCGTTTGCGGGAACGACGAAGGGGTCGATCACTCCCTGTTGCTCGAGGAAGTACGCCGAGAACCCGCGGACGACCAGCGCGACGGCGAGGACGATAAACGGGAGATTGAGAAAGGAACTCCGGATCGGATCGTCGCCGATCGCCTCGTCGAGCAGTCGGCCGGCGCTGGCGGTCAGCGCGGCCATCGCCAGCCAGGGAATGCTATCGAAGGCGAACCGCGTCGCCGGGATCACCACTCCCGGCGTCTCCCCGAGGTTCGAGACGCCGAGCGCGCCGACGAACAGGCCGACGAACGTCAGCCCCGCGGCGACGACGTAGGTGACGACCGACACCTGCCCGGAGTAGAGCGATTCCTGTGTCTGACGGGCCGCTCGAGCCAGGAGTTCGTCGACGTTGAACCCCTTGTAGAGCAGGAAGAGGCCGATGACGGTGGTGATCGCGGCTGCACCCTGTGCAGGGCCGACCGTCGTCGCGAGCAGCGGGAAGACCAGCAGGGTCAACCCGATCGGAACGAGGACGGTCTGTCGCAGTTCCTCGTCGGCGAGGAACTGCTTGAGCAGGTAGTAGGTCGATTCGATGTCGCGGGCCTGCCGGACGACGACTCGATCGACGGAGTCGACCCGGACGCGGCTCTCGACGATCGGAATCAGCCGTTCGTCCTCCGCGCTATCGGTCACCACGACCGCCGACTCCGGATCGTACTCGGCGATGAGGTCGTCCAGTTGCTCGGCGACCGCTCGATCGGCCGACACCATCGACTCGTGGTCCCCCGAGACGACCGCGACGACGACCTCCTCGTTTTCGTCGCGTAAGTTCTGGGCGACCCGGAGCGACTCGAGCAGGGTGTTGACCCCCGAGTCCTCCGGGTCCGCGAGGCCGACGTCGGTCACGAGCGCGCGGACTGCCTCCCAGCCGACGACGGGCGACCGAAGACCGGTCTTCCGGCCGACATCGTCGGTCCGGTCGAGACAGACGACCAGCGTTGTCACGGTAGGCGATGCATTCTGTGCGACGATAAAACCACTTACTCGTTCGGAGACGGTCGCGGCGATAGCCGATCCGAACCCGTTCGGCCGTCGAACGGTGCTCACACCGGCCGCGACGACCGCAACGATCGCGGCGGCCCCGCGAACGCGTCGAAATCAGCTCCGCAGTCGGAACCCGCGCCCGTCGTCGAGGCCGGCGATTCCGGCACCGAAGGCGTACGCGACCTGCTGGGCACCCGCGCCGACGCGGGCCATCAGCGGCCGTTCGGGCTCGAACTCCTCGACCGTCACCTCGTCGGTGTCGAGGCGGTCGGCGAGTTCGGCCTCGATCTCCCGGCGGGTGCCGAGATGATCGACCAGGTCCATCTCGTGGGCCTCCTCGCCGAGGTAGATCCGGGCCTCGGTGTCCCGGACGAACTCCGAATCGAGATCCCGGCCGTCGCTGACCCGCTCGACGAAGGTATCGTAGTAGTCGTCGATCAAGCCCTGGAGGTACTCGCGTTCCTCCTCCTCGAGTTCCTTCAGCGGAGTGCCGGCGTCCTTGAACTCGCCGGCGGCGAACCGCTCGTAGGAGAGGCCGACCTTCTCGGCGAGGTCGCTGGCGTTGACCCGGGAGCCGATGACGCCGATCGAGCCGACGATCGATCCCTCGCGGGCCCACAGTTCGTCGCAGCCGCTGGCGATCCAGTAGCCCCCACTGGCACAGACGTCAGTCGCGTAGGCGACGGTCGGCCCGTCGAACCGCTCGGCTGCGAGGCGGATGTCGTCGCTGGGGACGACCTCGCCGCCGGGCGTGTTCAGCTTCAGGAGGAGCGCCCGCACGCTCTCGTCCTCGTTCGCCCGATCGATCTGCTCGACGACGTCGTCGGCCGGCGTCGCGCCCGGAGTCGTGGGGAGCGGCCCGCCACCGCCGTCTCGGCTGATCGGCCCCTCGACGGCGACTTCGGCGACGTCGTAGGCCGGATACAGCGAATCGGCGGCGTTGCTCGCAAACCGCAGGCCGACGAGGACGGCTGCGAGCGCGACCAGCACGCCCAACAGGTCCGTCAGCGTCTCCGGGTAGACGATGAACAGGGCGATCGCGACCACCGCGGAGGCGAGCCCACCGAGGACGACCGTCAGGAGTCGATCCATCCCGCCGCTACTGACCACGGACAGCACCTCGAGTCATACCGATACCTGGGAGCGGGTCCCGTTAAGCGTTGACGTTCCGAGAGAAAACGTGTTAGATGGTTTTAACCAACGGCAAACAGTATTACTAATCGATGGACCATCGAAAGAGAGAACTATTCGTCGCAGGCGGCGGGTTGTTCGTCCTCGGAGCGTATGCTGCCATCACCGGTCGATTCGGGAGAATCGAGACGAATATGGACGTTCTCCTCGTTGCGGCCGGTCTCGGAACGGTCAGTGCCGTCACCGGGTGCGCGTGGGATAGCGCGATACTCCGGATGATATTAGCTGCCGTTGGCGGAGGGATCCTCGGTATACTCGTTTCCAGCGGAGCGTGGTTCGAAGTCCTCGGAGCGTTTTTTTCGGGCATCCTTCTTGCCACGGGCGGCAGGTATACGCTCGAGCGGTGGCTCCCGGACTCGTCCTCGAAGTCGATTCCCTCGAGATAACGTGCGAACGCACACTTCGTTCGCGGTCGCAATCGGATACCCGCGGGTCCACTCCGTCAGCGCCGCCTCGAGTCGGACCGGGGCCCGCCATCGGTCTGTGCCGATCGCGTCGGATCGCCGTCCGCAGCCGACCCCGTCTCGGTCGGGTCCGCGCCGTCGCCGCCGATTTCCGTCTCCGTATCGGTCCCGACCTCGACATCCCGCTCGGTTTCGGTTCGCGGCCCCCCGTCGGAGCGGCTCTCGAGCCACGCCCGGACGAGGTTTACGCCGTCCTGGAAGAACGGCACCGGGTCGTCGGCGACCGCGTAATCGAACCGGGGCTGGCGGACGAGCGACGTCGCCACCTCGCGTGCAGCCGTCCCGAGCGACGGCCGGTCGACGAGCGGGTACTCCTCGGTCGCGACGCTGTGGAGGTAACTGAGTTCGCCACGTAACAGATGGCCACCCAGCCCGACCTCGTAGGTCGGCTCCGAGTTGATCGGCTCGTCCATCGCCAACTGCCAGTAGTAGTAGGGGAAGTCGGCTCCCGCCCGAACCGAGAACGGCAGCGACGACCAGAACCGCGGATTGATCTCCATGAGTTTGAACTCGCCGTCCGCGGGGTCGCGCAGGAACTCGACCATGGC
The DNA here is from genome assembly GCF_000731985.1 of Natrinema altunense. Taxonomy (GTDB): domain Archaea; phylum Halobacteriota; class Halobacteria; order Halobacteriales; family Natrialbaceae; genus Natrinema; species Natrinema altunense. The sequence continues at coordinate 148,182 of NZ_JNCS01000007.1, read as the reverse complement.
GAGCCCGTGCCACTCGAGTTCGCTCAGGAGCGCGCGCCCGGCGGTCTCGAGTTCGGGGATGTGGACCGATTCCCGGTAGGCGCTGGGGCCGCCGCAGTACTTCCAGCCGCGACGCTGGCAGTGCTGGAAGGTCGCGACGGGGTCGCCGCGGTCGTAGAGCGCGAAGAAGCCGAACTCCCGCGAGTCGGCGATCCGTTCCTGAACGAGCGGGGTATGACCGCGTTTCTCGACGACCGCTTGCTCGTCCGGCGGCGTCCCGGGCCGCTGGTACGCCGTCGAACCGATCTCCGCGTCCTCGAACCGTGCCCCGAGATACGTCGGCGACGCCACGGTGTAGCGCGGTTTCACGATCGTCTCACGGCTCCAGTCGGTCCACTGATCGAGGAGTTCGGTCTCGGGCGTACCGACGCCGGCCGTCTCGGCGGCTGCGAAGAGTTCGACGCGGTCCTGCACTCGACGCAGCGTCTCGAAGTCGGGCCACGGCGTCGCGATTTCGTCGGCGAACGCCGCCTTGCGCTTTGCGAGCACGTAGATGTCTTCCTCACGGACTGGAACGATCGTCCGAACGGTCGGGCGTTCGGCGAGCGAGAGCAGCGCATCCCCGTACGCGGCGAGTTCGGTGTCCGGGTCCGGCAGCGTGACGAACTCGTCGCGGTAGGCCGAACTGGCCGCCGGCGTCGACCGTGACTCCGAACCCACGATGGTCCGGATGCCCCGCGGGTGTAGTGAGCGGAGACAGGCAACGGTGCTCGGTGCGTCGATCCCGGGCACGAGCACGCTCGCGTTGTCCCTGTGACGTTGCATAATCGGTAGCTGGGGGGCTTATTGCATTGTTATAGATCGAATAATTCGGGGCGTCGATCGCCGCTCCGGGCTCGATCGGGAGACGCGGCGTTAGGCGTCGAATACGCTCCGCTCGAGCGTGGGGTCCCTGTAGGCCGTCCACCGACGAATCCGCCCGTCTCGAACGGCGAACGCGTGAGCGAACGGGACATCGAAGGCGCGACCGTCGACCGTTCCGACGTAGGCACCCGTTACGATCGTCCGCTCGCCAGCGTCGACGAACCGCTCGGGGAGCGCCTGGAGATGCCCGACCCGTTGCCCCGTCGCCAGCACCACGTTCTCGAGGACCGCGTCGATGCCCGTCTCCGTTCGCCCGGCGCGGTCGCCGGTCGTGGCGTCGGTCCAGACGACGCCAGCCTCGAGTATCGGTGCCAGTTCGTCCGCTCCGTCTCGGCCCGTGACGACGCGGTTGAACGCGGCGTAAAACGCCGTGAGCCGTTCCCGTGTGGCCGTCCGCTCGGCCGCTCGCCGTTCGGTCGGTGTCATGAGTGCGGTGGTATCAAAAACGCGACCGGGCAAAAGAGCGCGATCCGAGTACACGCGGTGAGAACGTCACGAAGTCCATCACGTCAGTCCGGCGACCGGAGAACAATCGCCGGCCGCCTTTCGGGCGTGCCGCGAGGGAGCAGTCGCTGTCCGAACGCTCGAAAACCCCGAAGATTCGGGGAGAGAAATCGCGGTAGACGGAATCGACTTAGAGCAGTCCCGTCTTCTGGAGTTTCATCAGGTCCTCGGTGTCGAGGGTTTCGCCTTCCTTGAACTTCTGATAGATTTCCTCGGCCTCCTCTTTGGCCTCCTCTTTCTTCTTGTCGCGTTCGGACTTGCGCTCCTCTTCTTCCTGCTTGTCCAGTTCGCGCAGGCGCTTCTGGACGCGGACGAAGTCCTCGTGGTGGCGGTCGGCGGCCTCCTGGGCCTCGACGAACTTCTCGTGCATCTCGTCGGCCTCGTCACGGATGTCGTCGGCTTCCCGATAGGCCTCGATCATCTGGTTGTGATGTTCCTGGGCCTTGTCCGCCAGTTCCGTGACCTTCTGGTGGTGCTGGGAGGCTTCCGATCGCACTTCCTCGGCTTCCTCGACGAGTTCCTCGAGATCCTCGTTCTGATCGAGTTTCTGCTTGCGCTCCTCGTACTCCTCGCGCTTGCTCTCGATCTTCTCGATGAGTTCCTTCTCGTCCTCGCTCGAGAGGACCTCGGTCTGCTGTTTGAACTCGAGCTCCTCGATCTCCTCTTCGAGTTCCTCGAGATCCTTCCCCTCGTCGAGCTCCATGTCCGACTTGAGCTGTTCGACCTTGTCGAACAGCTCGTTGGCTTCGGCGTTGAGCTCGTTGCGGCTCTCCTTGTGTTCCTGGACCTGCTCGTTGAGCTCGTCGCGTTTCTCGCGGTGCTCCTGGGCCTCGTCGACCTTCTCGCGAGTCTTCGCGTTGAGGTCGTCGCGCTTGGAAGCCCGGTCGGAGGCCATCTGGTTCAGCTCGTTTCGCCGGTCCCGCAGTTGACCGGCCATTTTGATGAGCTGTCCTTTCGATTTGTTTTCTAGGTCGTCCTCTGTCAGTTCGATGTTCTTCGATTCGTCTACCATGTTAGTCAAACCTCTGTGCCATACCCGCACCGGAGAACCCGTCGGACGGCTACGCGAGTCGGTCGCCGACGGCTCGGCGAGTAACTCGAAAGAAGCCGTTCGACCGTTCGAAGCGACTGCTCACGATCTGCGAAACCTCGGTGAATAAGATTTCCTGTCATCGATCGTCGAGCGATACGCGCCCCGGTGGCGTTCTGGTGACTGGTACTACTGTCCCCTATAATTTAAAGGTACCGGTCACGATACCCCTGAAAACCGTTAGCAGGGGCCTCCTTTCCCCGTGTTGGATCGTGCCACGGCTGCTGTCGGCAATATAAACACGGGTCGGCCAATCGATCGGCGACAGCACCGCTCGTGACGTGACCGCGAGCGAATCGGCGTCGGCGATCCGACGGGTAATCGACTGGTGAACGCGCTAAAAGAGGTTTTCGAGACGATCGTCGGCGAACTCCTCGGCGTGGTCCGTGGCCTCGGCCTCCTGGGCGTCTTTCGCCTCGCGGGCGCGCTCCATGAACGCCTCGATCCGGTCGGAACGCTCCGCACCGCCGAGCAAGACGAGCGCGCCGAGTCGGTCGCTGTCCATGGGGAAGTCACCGCCGCGGACCTGCATGCTCCCGGTTTCGTCCTCGAGCCAGCGGCGGGCGCGCTCGACGCCCTTGCGCGGGATCGCGTCGGACCGGCCGGCAATGACGAGCAGTGCCGAGTCGGCCGTCGTCGCGTCCGGCAGGCTCGTTCCCGTCAACAGCGCCTGTCGAGCGACGCTCATCGTGTTCGTGATGTTCTCGCCGCTGTCCTCGCTGGCGACCTCGGTCGCGTAGCCGAGCGCCGCGACCCCACCCGCGCGAAGGGTGTTGATGACTTCGCTCGAGTCGACGACGCTCTCGCCGACGCCGTTGACGGCCTCGCCGGCGGCAAAGAGCAGGCCGACCCGCTTGGCGATCCGTTCGTTGATCGTCTCGAAGGCGCTCTCGATGCTCTCGCCCTGTTCGTGCCAGGCGTCGTTGTCGATCAGCAGCGTCGAATCGGCCTCCCGGAGGAGCGTCTTCAGGGAGCGGCCAGCGTTGGCCTGATAGAGCGCGCCCTCGTTCCGTCCCGGTAGGATGCCGAGCGCGTAGACAGGGATATCGTAAATCCGCTGGAGGTGATGGACGAGGACCGGCGCGCCGCCGCTCCCGGTGCCGCCGCCGAGGCCGGCGACGACGAAGACGGCTTCGGCCTTCGACGTGACGCGGCCGTCGAGGCCGTCCAGTACTTGCTGGATGTCCGACTGCATCACTTCCGTCCCGAGTTCGTTGTCGGCACCGACGCCGTGCCCGTTCACGCGGTCGGCACCGATCAGTTGCGTCTCGACGAACTGCAGCGACTCGAGGTCGGCTTCCGCCGAGTTGACGGCCAGCGCCCCCTGTACGGCTTCGAAACCCATGTCCGCGTCGAACCGGGCGAGTCGTTCGGTGACGTTGCCGCCAGCCTGGCCGACTCCGATCAGGGCTACTTTCATGCAAGTCACATATGATGGTGGTCTGTTGAAAGTTCCGATCGGGTGAAGGGTTCGGCGGCAGTGAACGGACCCGAGCGCTCGGACGCAGCCCCTACAGGTACGTGGCGAACGCGTCCGCGATCTTTTCCTCGGCGCGTCTGAGGTGGTGGTCGACGGTTCGACGGCTGAGATCCAGCGCGTCCGCGATGTCGGCCGTCGTCGTCCCGCGCGGGATCTCGTAGTACCCCCACTCGTAGGCGGTCAGAAACACCTCGCGCTGGCGGTCGGAGAGCGTCGGCAGAAAGGAGTCGACCGACAGGACCGGCGTCTCGGATCGAACGGTTTGAAGTTCCTTTTTCGACTCGACGGTCACGATCGAGTCGGCCGCGATGTCGCTGTAGAACGCGGTCAGGTTCGACGCGGTGAGCGCGAGGACGCGAACGACCTTCGCCCCGTTCTCGTACCGTAACGGCGGCAAGAGTAGACAATCGTTGGCGGCAAGCGGTGCTTCGATATAGTCGTCCCCGTACTGTTTCAGACACGACTCCGTGATTATCGTCCGGTCACTGCCGTTTTCGATCCGCTGTTGAACGCCGACCTCCGCGGCCACCTGGGCCTCCACGTCGGCTTGCTGGTCCCCGGTCACGTGGAGCAGGTCACAGTGATCGTTACACCACAACTCGATGCTCGTCTCGTTGTTCGCCGTCGAACTCGAGTACGGATCGTCGCTCTCGATCCGAAACACCGCCTTGTACATAGGGCACGTTCGCCCGGTTTACTTAAAAAATATTGGCCAAGCGGAGAGTGACAGGATTTCACGTTCGCTAGCGTGAGAGCTAGACGTATGACACGAGACGACACCGGTCACGAAATCGGCGAGCCGTCGTCGGACTGGCGCGAATACCAGGGATCTCCGACGGGGACCGACATCGAGTGTGAGGGGTGGCGACAGGAGGCCGCCCTGCGAATGCTCAACAACAACCTCGATCCCGAGGTCGCAGAGGAGCCCGAAGACCTCGTCGTCTACGGCGGGACCGGCCGCGCCGCGCGGAGTTGGGACGCGTACGACGCGATCCTCGACGAACTCCGGGGCCTCGACGACGACGAAACGTTGCTCGTCCAGTCCGGGAAACCGGTCGGGCGGTTTCGAACGCACGAACGTGCACCGCGCGTATTGATCGCGAACTCGAACCTCGTCGGTAACTGGGACGACTGGGAACACTTCCACGAACTCGAGTCGAAGGGGCTCATCATGTACGGGCAGATGACCGCCGGCTCGTGGGCCTACATCGGCACGCAGGGGATCATCCAGGGGACCTTCGAGACGCTGGCCGAGGTCGCACGCCAGCACTTCCCCGACCGCGAGGGACTCCGGGGGACCATCACCGCTACTGCTGGCCTCGGCGGGATGGGCGGTGCACAGCCCCTTGCCGTGACGATGAACCATGGCGTCTGTATCGCAGCCGAGGTCGACGAGCGGCGCATCGACCGGCGGCTCGAGACGGACTACTGCATGGAGAAGACCGACGACATCGACGAGGCGATCGAACTGGCCCGCGAGGCTGCGGCGGCCGGCGAACCGCGCTCGATCGCGCTCCACATGAACGCGGCGGAGATGTTCGACGAGTTCCTCGAGCGGGAGTTCGTGCCGGAGATCGTCACCGATCAGACGAGTGCCCACGACGAACTCGAGGGCTACTATCCGAGCGGCTACACCGTCGCCGAGGCCGACGCGCTCCGCGAGTCCGATCCCGAACGGTACGTCGCGGAGAGCCTCGACACGATGGAGCGCCACGTCGAAGGGATTCTGGCGATGCAGGACCGGGGTGCGGTGGCCTTCGAGTACGGGAACAACATCCGTGGCCAGGTCGAAACACACCGCGGGTTGGACACCGCCTTCGACTTCCCGGGGTTCGTGCCGGCGTACGTTCGGCCGTTGTTCTGCCGCGGCAAGGGGCCGTTCCGCTGGGTCGCCCTCTCCGGCGACGAGGCGGACATCCATCGGACCGACGAGGCCGTCAAGGAACTGTTTCCGGACAAAGCGCAACTCCACCGCTGGATCGACCTCGCACAGGAGCAGGTCTCCTTCCAGGGACTTCCCAGCCGCGTCTGCTGGCTGGGCTACCAGGCCGACGACGGGCTGACTGAACGCGCACGGTTCGCGTTGCACATCAACGACCTCGTCGCCGAGGGCGAGATCTCGGCCCCGGTCGTCGTCACGCGCGACCACCTCGATGCGGGCAGCGTCGCCAGCCCGAACCGGGAGACCGAGGCCATGCGCGACGGCTCGGACGCCGTCGCCGACTGGCCGGTGCTCAACGCCTTGCTCAACTGCGCTGCCGGCGCGGACATCGTCAGCGTCCACGACGGCGGCGGCGTGGGGATCGGGAACTCCTTGCACACCAACAACCACGTCGTTCTCGACGGCTCGGACCTCGCCGCACGGAAGGCGCGGCGCGTGTTTACCACCGACCCCGGGATGGGTGTCATCCGCCACGCCGACGCCGGCTACGACGAGGCACTCGATGAGGCCGCAACGTCGGACGTCCACGTGCCGATGCGGGAGGACGAATGAGTTCGTTTATCGACCCACCGACGTGGTCGGGACCGTCGTCGGACCCCGCCGACGAGCAGTTCGGCGACGTCGTTACCGCGACGACGCTCGAGGAGGCCGACGCGTTCGATGCCGTCCTCGTCGGCGAGCCGTACGACGGGGCGGTCATCTCCCGAGCTGGGGCAGCAGCGGGGCCTCGTGCACTCAGAGAGTCGCTGTCGGGGGTGAAGACCCATCACTTCGGGAGCGGTCCCGTCCGGGACGTCGCCGACCTCGGTGACGTGCCGATTCCCGACGGCTCCGTCGCCGACGTCCAGCGGGCGATCCGGGAGCGCACGGCAGCGATACACGAGCGCGAGGCACTGCCGGTGTTCCTCGGCGGTGACAACTCGCTCACCTATCCGAACGTCGCCCCGCTGCTCGCGGACGCCAGCGTCGGCGTCGTCAACATCGACGCCCACCTCGATGTCCGCGAGACGCGGGACGGCCCGACCAGCGGGACGCCCTATCGCCAGTTACACGAGGCCGGGCTGGACGGCTACGCGTGTCTCGGCGCGCGCCATTTCGAGACGAGCACGGCCTACCACGAGTTCGTCCGCGAGCGCGGCGGGGCCGTCGTCACCGCGACGGAGACGGCGGCCGATCCTGCCGGAGCGGTCGAGCGAGCGCTGGCTGCGCTCGAGGGGGTCGACCGGCTCTACTGTAGCGTCGACATCGACGTTCTCGACGCACCCTACTGCGGTGTGAGCGCCCCGACGCCCGGCGGATTGCTGCCACGAGAGGTGTTCGATATCGTCGGTCGCCTCGCGGCCGACGACCGACTCGCCGGCTTCGAGGTCGTCGAATGCGCGCCACCGCTCGACGAGAGCGGCCGCACCGTCGATGCCGCGGCGCGGACCGTCGCACACGCCCTCGCGGGGTGGGCAGCATGACCGATCTCGTCGTTTCCAACGCCGCCCAGCTCGCGACGCCGACCGAGCACGACGCGCTCGAGGTGATCCCGGACGGGGCCGTCGCGATCGACGACGGCGTCGTCGTCGCAACGGGACCGACCGACGAAATCACCCGTGCGTATCCGCCGGAGAACGCAGCGAATAGTATCGATGCGACCGGCCAGACGATACTCCCGGGGTTCGTCGATCCGCACACGCACGCCGTCTTCGGCGGGACCCGTGCCGACGAGTTCACCGCGAAGCTCGAGGGAGCGTCGTATCAGGAGATACTCGAGGACGGCGGTGGCATTCTGCGGACCGTTCGGTCGACGCGCGAGGCGTCCCGTGACCAACTCGTCGAGAACCTCGTGGCACAGCTCGACGTCATGCTCGCCCACGGGACGACGACGGCCGAAGTGAAATCCGGATACGGGCTCGACGTCGAGACCGAACTGAAGTTGCTCGAGGCGATCGCCACGGCGGACGAGCGACACCCGATCGACGTGGTCCCGACGTTTATGGGGGCCCACGCCGTCCCCGAGGGACTGACAGCCGACGACTACGTCGATCGCGTCGTCGAGGAGCAGCTCCCGGCGGTCGCGGCGGCCGACCTCGCCGAGTTCTGTGACGTGTTCTGTGAAGCGGGCGTCTTCTCGGTCGCGCAGTCCCGCCGCGTCCTCGAGGCCGGACAAGAAGCGGGTCTGGCAGCGAAGGTCCACGCCGAGGAGTTCGAGCGACTCGGCGGCTCCCAGCTGGCTGCCTCCCTGGGGGCGACGAGTGCCGATCACCTGTTGCAGGCGACCGACGACGATATCGCCGCGCTCGGCGAGGCAGGCGTCACACCCGTCTTGCTCCCCGGAACGGCGTTCTCGCTTGGAGCCGAGTACGCGGACGCGGCGGCCTTCGAGGCGGCCGACGTACCGGTGGCGATTGCAACGGATTTCAACCCGAACTGCTACTCACAGAGCATGGAGTTCGCTATCGATCTCGCTTGTAACGGCATGCGAATGCGACCGGCCGCGGCGATCCGCAGCGCGACCAGGACCGCCGCCGCCGCCATCGATCGTACGGACGGGACCGGGACGCTGTGCGAGGGCGCACCGGGCGATCTGGTCGTCGCGAACGTCGACGACTACCAGCATCTCCCGTACAATTTCGGCGTGTCGACCGTTCGAACCGTCGTAAAAGGCGGCGAGGTGGTCCACCGTGAGTGACCACGCCGTCGTCGTCGACGGGAGCTCGCTCACGCCGGCGGGCGTCGAACGCGTCGCCCGCGAGGGAGCCACCGTCTCGGTTCCCGAATCGGCACGGCAACGAGTCCGTGCGTCCCGCGAGCGGATCGTCGACATCGTCGACTCCGGACAGGCCGTGTACGGCGTCAACACCGGGTTCGGCGAACTCGTGCAGGAACGGATTCCAGGCGACGAGATCGAAGCCCTCCAGCACAACCTCGTCCGAAGCCACGCCGCGGGCACCGGTCGGGACCTCGAGCAGCCGGAGATCCGGGCGATGCTCGTGACGCGGCTCAACGCGCTCGTCGCGGGATACAGCGGCGTCCGCGAACGCGTCGTCGATCTCCTCGTCGGCATGCTCAACAACGGCGTCCACCCCGTCGTAAAGGCCAAGGGAAGTCTGGGTGCGAGCGGCGACCTCGCGCCTCTCGCACACCTCGCACTCGTCGTCATCGGGGAGGGCGAGGCGCTTGTCGACGGCGACCGCCTCGCCGGCGACGAAGCGCTGGCCCGTGTCGGCCTCGAGCCGCTCGATCTCCGGCCGAAGGAGGGGTTGGCACTGATCAACGGGACGCAGCTAACCGTCGCGATCGGCGCACTCGTCGTCCGCGATGCCGAGCGGGCGATGCGGATGGCGGACGTCGCCGGGGCGATGACGACGGAAGCGACGATGAGCACCACGGCGAGCGCCCACGCCAGCATCCAGCGCGTCCGCCCGCATCAGGGGCAGGCCACGAGCGCGGAGAACATCCGCCGGCTGACGCGCGACTCCGAAATCGTCGAATCCCACCGGAACTGCGACCGGGTCCAAGACGCCTACTCGATCCGGTGTCTCCCGCAAGTTCACGGGGCCGTCCGCGACGCGATTCGGCACCTCCGGTCGGCCATCGAGACGGAACTCAACAGTGCGACGGACAACCCGCTCGTCTTCCCCGCCGACGAGGCCGACGACCGAGCGAGCGGCACCGATCGGGCGGCGGTGCTGTCCGGCGGTAACTTCCACGGCCAGCCGCTCGCGTTGCGGCTGGATTACGTGACGAGCGCCCTCGCGAACCTGGCGTCGATCGCGGAACGGCGGATCGATCGGCTGCTCAATCCGAACGTCCAGGAGCCGCACTTACCGCCGTTCCTGACCGCCGACAGCGGCCTCAAGTCGGGCTACATGATCGCCCAGTATACGGCCGCGGACCTCGTCAGCACGATCCAGACGCAGGGCCGCCCGTCGACGGACAGCGTTCCGGTGAGCGGCAACCAGGAGGATCACGTGAGCATGAGCGCCCAGAGCGCTCACGTCGCCAGCGACGCCGTCGATCGGACGATACGCGTGGTCGGCATCGAACTGGCCTGTGCCGCCCAGGCGCTCGACTTCGTCGACGACCGCGTTCCCGGCGTCGGGACGCGGGCCGCCCACCGAACCATCCGCGACCACGTCCCGCACCTCGAGACGGATCGCCCCATCCACCACGACATCGAGACGATGGCGGACCTGATCCGTTCCGACGAGTTGCTCGCGACCATCGAACGGGACCTCGACGACGGCGTGGCGTGAGATCAGCGGCGCTCCCGTCGGGCGTGTCCATCGAACGCCGTCCCGCCGAACCATGCGTTTCGACGCTTGTTTTTCCTGTTTTGGAGAGGGTGTCATAGAAGTCTTCACACAGTATTGAGTACACCCCTCACGATAGTGGAAGAGCCGATACGAGGTGTGCAAACCTATCGAGACGCCCGATTAGCAACAATCGCTTTCGTCGGGGATCCACTCACAGGTATCGCCCGTTGTGCGATTGTTCTCGTCGATGTACGCCGACAGGCAAGCATAGTTACAGAAGTACATAGGCGATCCACAGTTGTCGTCACAGTCGCGTACACAAATCGGGTCGTGGTCGAAAATCCGCGAGCCACAGTACGTACACGTCTCGTCCGCGTCGGGTGTTGCGACGGTCGTGGACATATCCACGCTATGAGATGGGCAACGGAAAGCGTTTCGTGAGGTGGTCGCCGAGTAGACCGCCTGTACTTATCGAATCGGGATACCTCCATCGCAGGTATGCGAACTGTTCTATGACACTCTCGTTTTGGAGCGCGGTCGCGAGTACGGTGACGCGGTTCGGACGCTTTCGTGTGCCGACTGCAACGCCACTCGAGCCGATGCCGCCGACAGTCTGCGGACACGGACTGTCACTCGGCGCGATGGCGAGCGCGGAACGGAAACCGATATACAACCGGACTGGGTTCGTCGGGACGAACGCGCCACACTGACAGCCGGTACATAAATAGTTGACCGTATGGAAACCAGTACTACTTGGACTGAACCACGAGTGTTGTTTACATGGTAGCGAGCATCACCCACCCGACGCGCGCCCAGCATCGCACCGAGACACCGAGACGACGGATACCCCGGCTCGAGACGGGATCGTCCACGAGACGGCCCGACCGCGTGGACGCCGTTCCGGACGCGGGGGGCACTGCCGACACCGATCGATCGGCCACACGTCGACAGCGGTTCCCGTCGTCGGTTCGACTCGATCGTGACCGGATCGGGCACGAGGTGACCCGATGGTAGCGCTCGAGCCGCAACTGTTCGAGGATATCGATCCCAAGGAACGGCCGTCGTTGCTTGCGGCGCTCGTCCCCGTCGTGGCGATGCTCGGATTCCTCAGCGTCGGGATCGTCTTGCTCGAGTTGGATCCGCAGTTCCCGCTCCTCTGGGGGATCGCGTTTACCGGGCTGTTCGCCCGGTACCACCTCGGCCTGTCGTGGGCAGACCAGTACGACGGAATTACCGATAGCCTCCTCATGGGGATGCAGGTCATCCTCATCATGTTCGTCGTCTATGCGCTTATCGCCACGTGGATTCAGGCGGGGACGATTCCGGGGCTGATGTACTACGGGCTCGAACTGCTCACACCGGCAATCTTCCTGCCGATGACCGCGATCCTCGCGGCGCTCGTCACGTTCGCCGTCGGCTCCTCGTGGACGACCGCGGGGACGCTCGGCGTCGCGTTCATCGGTATCGGGGCCGGACTCGGCATTCCGATGCCGATGACAGCCGGCGCGATTCTGACCGGCGCATACACCGGTGACAAGCAGTCCCCGCTCTCGGACACGACGAACCTCGCCGCTGCCGTGACGAACACCGACCTCTACGATCACATCAACGCGATGCGGTTCGGGACGCTCATCGCGTTTAGCCTCTCCGTCGCGCTCTACGCCATCCTCGGCCTCCGTGCCTCCGGGACGATTCCCGCCGGACGGATCGCGGAGATCCAGGGTGCCATTCAGGGCACGTACGTCGTGACACCGCTCGTTTTCGTGCCCTTGGTGTTGACGTTCGGACTGGCTATCTACGGCCTGCCGGCGCTGCCGGCGCTCGGCGTCGGCGTGTTCGCCGGCGTCCTCACCTCCGTCGGCATCCAGGGGACCGGGTTCGCCGCGGCGTGGACCGTCGCACAGTCCGGAACGGCTCCCGAGACCGGGATGGAACTGGTAAGCGGGTTGCTCCAGAGCGACGGCCTACTCGGCGGCGCGTGGATCGTTACGATCGCGATCGCCGCGCTCTCGCTCGGGGGGTTACTCGAGCGCGCTGGCGTGCTCGCGGTTCTCGCACACCACCTCGGCCGACTGAGCCGTGGCGAGGCGAGCCTCACCGGCGTCACCGTCCTCTCCGCGATCTCGATGAACGTCCTCGCGGCCGAACAGTACATCAGCATCGTCGTCCCAGGGATGTCCCTTCGAAACCTCTACCGCGAACAGGGACTGAAGATGGAGAACCTCTCGCGTGCCGTCGAAGCATCGGGCACGACGACCGCGGTCCTCATCCCGTGGTCGAGCGGCGGCCTGTTCATGGCCGGAACGCTGGGCGTCCCGACGCTGTCGTACGCGCCGTACTACTTCTTCGGCTTCCTGTCGCCACTCGTGCTCCTCTGTATGGGCGTGACCGGCTGGCAGATAACGTCCGAGACGCGAGCGGAGCCCCGTGAGACCGCATCGACGACCGGCGAAACGACGGCCGTCACGGGCGGCGACGAGTAACGCCGGTCGTAGGGTCGAATCGGCCCACCGACCGGCCGCCACCCGTCGTCGATACGGAGCATCGGTCGCCCGGGGACGGCGGCACGTGACCAACGGGAATGTCACAATCCCTTTCTACGCCATTCCCGTCCCTTCGCATATGTTCTACGACCAGCGGATGACCGTTCCCGACTCGCCCGCCGACCTCCGGGCCGAGTACGAGGCCGATTTCGCAACGATCGTCGACGATCGCGGCACCGAGGCCGTCGCCGACGAAACCGACCTCGAGCGAGAGACGCTCGAGGCGGTGGCCGCGGGCGAGTCGCCCGCGTTGACCCTCGAGCAGGCCGCCCGAATCCAGTCGCTCGAGGAGGGGACACCGGACCCGGAGACGATCGTGACGATGGCGCTCGAGCACCTGCTACTGGGCATGTCGACGGCGGTCCTCGATGTCGACGCGGTCGAGAGTCACCTCGAGATCGACCTGGACGCAAAGGAAATCCATCAGAAGATCGAAGGGCGAGCGCCAATGTCGTTCGGGGAGTTCGTCCACATCCAGTACGTGATCGCGGACGGCGCGCCCTGACTCCGGAGAAGGGCCGGCCCGCTGAATCACTCTCCGTCGGCTGCGTCGCCGTCCACGGATACGTTCACCGGCCAGCCGGCGATTCGGGCGACGATTCACGGTGCAAGACACGGAACGTCGCCTCGAGCGGTGAAATTATGTAGAGCCGGCCACGAGTCGAGCTATGAAGGTTACAATTCTCGGCTGTGGGTACGTCGGCATCGAGCTCGGCCGACAACTCGCCTCGCGAGGCCACGAGCCGATCGGCGTCCGCCGATCCGAGGAGGGCGTCGAGCGGATCGACGCCGCCGGCTTCGAGGGGGTGCGGGCGGACATCACCGATCGGGACGCGCTCGCAGCGGTTCCCGACGGCGACGCGATCGTCTTCGCCGCGAGCAGCGGGGGACGAGGTGCCGAGGCCGCCCGGGACGTGTACGTCGACGGGTTACGAACGGCGATCGAGACGTTCGGGGAACGCGAGACCACACCCGACAGACTCGTGTACACCTCCTCGACCGGCGTCCACGGCGACCACGACGGCGACTGGGTGGACGAGGAGACGCCGCTCGAGCCCACCACCGAGAAGACGGAGGTGCTCGCCGAGGCCGAGCGGATCGCCCTCGAACTGCCGGCGAAATACGGCTTCGACGGCACCGTGGCGCGCTACGCCGGGCTGTACGGCCCCGACCGCTACCGACTCGAGCGCTACCTCGACGGCCCCGTCACCGAGGGCTATCTGAACATGGTCCACCGGGACGACGCCGCCGGCGCAGTTCGCTCCCTGCTCGAGGGGAGTCTCGCTCGCGGCGAGGTCGTTCAGGTGGTCGACGACGAGCCGGTCTCGAAGTGGGCGTTCGCGGATTGGCTGGCCGACGAGTGTAACGTCGAGCGGCCGCCGAAGCGGACGAAAGCCGACCGACTGGCGGACGACGATCTCTCCGAGGCGGGCCGTCGCCGGATCCTGACGAGCAAGCGCTGTTCGAACGAGAAGCTCCGAGCGCTTGGCTACGAGTTCGCCTTCCCCACGTACCGCGAGGGGTACCGTGACGCGATCGAGACCTATCGGAACGGTTGATACGTTCGGCGTCCGCCCGATCCAAAGCCTTCGATCGGCGTGTAAGCCGTTTCAGTGGCCCGATACCGACGGATTAGTTAGCTGAGTATTCCCGCCGTGACCCGGGGAATCGGGGGAAATTTCTTGGTGGTTCGATTTGATCACTCGATATGAGCTATCGGAGCGTCCCGATCGACGGTCCCGTCGTCGGGGCGACCCCGCTTGTAACCGAGTCGCTTGCCGACTCGATCCGGTCCCTCGAGCCGCTCGTTCTCTCGCTTCTCGTTCTCGCCGTCGTCGGCCTCGTCCTCGGTGGGTGGTGGGTGGTTCGCTGGTTCCGTCGTCCGCCGGGTGCACGTCTTCGACGCATGCTCGCCGCACACGACGAGGTGACGGTGTTGATGCATCCGAATCCCGATCCGGACGCGATGTCGTGTGCGATGGGCGTCGCGCGGATCGCTGACTCGGTCGAGACCGACGCGACGCTGCAGTACTCCGGCGAGATCCGCCATCAGGAGAACCGCGCGTTCCGGACCGTCCTCGATCTGGACCTCGAGTCCATCGAGGCGAGTTCCCAACTCGCCACCGACCCGGTCGTCCTGGTCGATCACAACACGCCGCGGGGCTTTACCGGTGCCCAGACCGTCGAACCGATCGCGGTCGTCGACCACCACCCCGGCAACGGAGCCGGGACGCAGTTCACCGACGTCCGGACCGACTACGGCGCGGCGTCGACGATCATCGTCGAGTACTTGACGGATATCGACGCGTCGATGGCCGACGAGGACGGCTCGGGCGACGTTCAGGTCTCGCCGGAGCTCGCGACGGGGCTACTCTACGGCATCCAGTCCGACACGAACCACTTGACCAACGGCTGCTCCCGGGCCGAGTTCGATGCCTGCGCCGCGCTGTTCTCGGGGATCGACGAGGACCTGCTCGACCGGATCGCCAACCCGCAGGTCAGCGACGACGTCTTGCAGGTCAAGGCGACGGCGATCACCGAAAAGCGAATCGAGGGTCCCTTCGCGGTCTGTGACGTGGGCGAGATCGGTAATGTCGACGCGATTCCCCAGGCCGCGGACGAGCTCATGCATCTCGAGGGCGTCACGGCCGTCGTCGTCTACGGCGAACACGACGGGACGATCCACCTCTCCGGCCGGTCGCGCGACGACCGGGTTCACATGGGCGAGACACTGCGCCACGCCATCAGCGATATCCCGATGGCCAGCGCCGGCGGCCACGCGCGGATGGGCGGCGGTCAGCTCTCGGTCGACCACATGAACGGGATCGGCCCCTCCGACGGGATCAGCCGCGCGGAGTTCGAGGAGCGACTCTTTTCCGCGATGGCGGGCGAGCGCTAGCCGGCCGCGCTCCCGCCTAGCGGATCTCCTTCCACTCCGCGCCGCAGTCCGGACAGATGCGAACCGTCTTGATCTCGTCCGGGTCGTTTTCGGTCTTCAGCGGCTTCTTGCACTCGCCACAGACGAGCCGATCGTAGGTATCCTTCTCGAGGTCGCCGGCGCGAAGCGCCTTCCGGACTGAGTTCATGTTCGCCCTGTAGGCAGGAGGGGAAGAAAAAGACCGGTGCTTTAGCCGGTCTCGACTCGGCTCGGCGTTCGGTGACGACCGCGCCCTCGATCCGGTCCCGCCGACGGGGTATCTGGCCGCATCCGTGGCCGTTTTACCGGTCCGCTCGAAGACCCCACCGATGGAGTACGTCCAGGAGCGGATCGCCACGCTCCACGAGTTCGGCGACGGGGACGCGGGGATGGGTGGCGACCTCGCCCGCGAAGCTGCCGCCGCGGTCGCCGACACGGCCGTCGTCGTCCCGATGACCGGCCGCGAGCACGAGAGCCCCGCCGCCGAGCGCGTCCTCGCGGAACTCGAGCGCCTCGAGCCGGCACCCGCGGCGGTTTTCGTCCCCGTTCGGGCCGACGCCGACCGAATCGGACCGTTTCGGGACTGGCTCGGTTCGTTCGCACTGCCGACACGGGTCCTGTGGTGTAACGCGCCGGATGTCGATGCCGTGCTCGCCGACGCCGGGTTGGACGGCGGGTTCGGAAAGGGACGGGACGTCTGGCTCGCCCTCGGACCCGCCGCGGACGTCGCCGACGCAGTCGTCGTCCACGACGCCGACGCGCGCAGCTACGAGGCCGCACACGTCCAGCGCCTGCTCGCACCGCTGACGATGGACTTCGACTTTGCGAAGGGATACTACGCGCGCGTCGAAGGCGACCGGCTCTACGGGCGGCTCTGCCGACTGTTCTACGAACCGTTGCTGCGAGCCCTGGCCGACGCCAACGACGCGCCGATCGTCGACTACCTCGGTGCGTTCCGGTACGCGCTCGCCGGCGAGTTCGCCGCGAGTGCCCGCCTTGCCCGGCGGCTTCGCGCGCCGCGTGCGTGGGGGCTCGAGGTCGGCACGCTCGGCGATGCCTACGAGATCGCCGGCTTCGACGGCTCCGCACAGGTCGACCTCGGTCGCCACGAACACGACCACCGCGCGGTCGCCGGCGACACCGGACTCGAGGGGATGAGCCGAGAAGTGGCGGCTACCCTCCTGGGGGTGGTAGAAGAGCACGGCGTCGACCCCGCGTACGAGACCCTCCCCGAGCGATACCGAGCCGCCGGTGACGAGTTGATCGACCAGTACCGCGCCGACGCGGCGTTCAACGGTCTGGCGTACGACCCCGCGGACGAGCGGGACCAGATGTCGCGCTACGCCGACTCGATCGCACCGCCGGGGCCGGACACGCGCCTGCCGCGGTGGACCGACGCCCCGTTCGATCCGGCCGACGTGCTCGCGGCCGCCCGCCCCTGGCGGGAGCGCCGCGTTGGCTCGCAAGACTAATCCCGCCATCGGCCGTTGGGCAGCGTATGGACGCGACCGCCGACGAACTGGCCGGCGTGGTCGACCTCTTCGGCGGGTTGACCCGTGGGGAACTCGAGCGGGCGCTCGCCGAGGCCGCCTACCGGGCCGACGGACGGACCGTCGAGGACGCGGCCCTCACGGCGGCCATCGACGAGGCACTCGAGTCGTTCGCGCTCGTTCGGTACGCCCCCGACGCGGACGGCGAGGCGTTGCTAATCGCCGGCCCGACGGCGTTTCCGACGGTGCCGGAGCACGCGGAGGACGTCCCACACATCCTCGATATCGAGCCGCGAGCCCCCGATCGCGAGGCGCTGGGGGAGACGGTCCGCGAACGCGTGCTCGAGGCCGCCGAGGAGGCCGTCGCCGCGGGCGAGACGGAGCGGATCGAGACCTTGATCGACGTGAGCTACGACGTCGAGGCGTGGGCACCGGTCGATCTCACGGACGAACGACGGCGGTTGGAGGACGCGCTCGAGGAATGACGGACCGGAGACTGCTGCTCGATCCGGTCGCGAACTACGAGCCGACCGAGATCGGCGACCAGGAGTACGACGCGGCCGTCCTCGCGCCGGTCGTCGACCGCGACGGCGAGGACGCCCTGCTCTTTACCCGGCGAGCCGACCACCTCGGCGAACACCCCGGCCAGATGAGCTTTCCCGGGGGCGGCGCGGAGCCCGAAGACGAGACGATCCTCGAGACGGCGCTCCGGGAGGCCAACGAGGAGATCGGCCTCGAGCGACGCGAAGCCGAAGTGGTCGGGCAACTCGACGACATTCGGACCGTCACCGAGTACGCCGTGACGCCGTTCGTCGCCCACGTCCCCGATCGGGAGTACGTCCGCGACGAGAGCGAAGTCGCCGAGATCGTCGTCCTCCCGCTGTCGGGGCTGCTCGATCCGGATAACTACGAGTACGAGCGTCGCTCTCATCCCTACTACGGCGAGATCGTCATCCACTACTTCCGCGTGAACGGCTACACCGTCTGGGGTGCGACCGGCCGGATTCTGGTCCAACTGCTCGAGCTGGCGACCGAGTTCGAAGCGCCGGAAACGGTCGACCGGTCGGGGTTTTGAGACTGACCGCCGGTTACAGTCCCTCGAGCGATCGCAGTTTCTGTTCGACGTCCGGCGGCGCGGCGCTCGGGCCGTCGCGCACGCGGTGATCCGGGAGCAAAAGCGGCGCGGGGTTCTCGGCGAGTGCGGTCCGGACGAGAATGATGTCGTCCTCGTCCTCGTGATCGAGCCCGGACGTCATCCGGGCGAGCGTCTCGACGGAGATCTGGTCGCCGTAGGGAATCCCCTGGACCCCTTCGAGGACCGCCCGCCGGTCGGTCGGCATGGTCATCGCGACCTGTACGTCCTCGAAGGTGATCTCCTCGAGGCCGTCGAGGTAGTCGAAGATCCGATCGAGAACGGGATGGTCGTCCTCGGCGTCGTCGTCTGGACTGTCCGGAAACGAAACGCTCAGCACCCGTCCGCTGGCGACACCGAGCTGGACGTACCGGTCGAGATACGGCGATTCCCGCGCGTAGATTCCAGCGTCCGTAACGTCCTCCATAGCTATCCGTAGCCCGTCGGGACTTGAATAGCCGCCGGTCCGGCGTCGCCCGTGCGGCGGATCAGCCTCCGACGCCGTCGGGATCGCAGCGACTCCGAGGGGCGTCGCTGCATGCCCACGTCGAAAGCGTACGGTCGTCCCTCTCGCCGGCCGAGCCGTCGAAGACATCGTGGTTACGGTCGCGACCGATGCTGAGCCGATCGCGGCGTGACGGCGGAGCCGCTTCCGATGGTTCTTGGCGTCTGAGAACTCCGCGCGGACTCTTGTCCCCGATGTTCCGAACTCTAGCTATGAACGCACAGGAAGACGGGACGACCGTTGGGACACCGGGTGACGAGCGGGAGATCCGGGCCGAAATCCGGTTCGATCTCGCCGGAACGGACTGCATTCTCGAGGGGACCCAGGAGGAGCCGATGGTCCGGCATCAGATCATGAACGATACGTGCTACGTCATCTCGGATGCCGGGACGAAGGCGACGGGGGTCACGCAGACGGAAACCACCGTCGACCAGTCCTGTCCGTGTGCGGTCTTTCGTCGCCATCAGTGTGTTCCGCTGTTCGGAGCGGTCGAGGACGGCGCGACGGTGGTGACGACGTATCTGTCCGACCGTGACACGTTACAGGAGTTGATCGCGGAGTTACGCGACGTCGTCGACCACGTCTCGTTGCGACGACTCACGACGTCCGACACGGACGAGTTTACCGACGTGCGAACCGCGGATCTCTCGCTGCTGACCGAGCGCGAACAGGAGACGCTAACGCGGGCGATCGAAGCCGGCTACTACGACGATCCGCGGGGGATCGAGTTCGAGGCGCTGGCGTCCCGGCTCGGGATTTCGAAGTCGACGCTCTCACAGCGACTCAGCGCCGCCGAATCGAAACTGTTGCTCGACCTGCTTGAAGGGTAGCCCGGTTGTCGCGGGGAGTTTCGGCTGCGAGGACGGCGGGATCGCCATCGACTACCGCGCTGCTGCTTATAAAAGACGAAACTATTTGCCCGCGAGTGCTCGGCCTCGCGGCTCGTAGCCGAACGTGGAGGGATCACGATGGGAAACTCAGACGAGACGCGGATGATCGACGACGAGGCGGTCGGTATCGATGCAGCGGTCTGGGAGGAGACGGCCGACGAACTCCTCGCGGACGGCCCCTATGATCCGAAGCTCGGCAAGGAGATGAGCAGGGACGCGGTCCGGGTCAGTACCGGCCGCATGACGGAGGCGGAGTTCCACGAGAAGTACCACGACGCCGTGCTCGAGGAGTTCGGCGTCGACGACCGGCCGATAGACACGGGTGATGCCGATGAGTGAGCAGGACGGGGCCGGCGTGAGTCGGCGGTCCGTGCTCCTCTCGGCCGGGGCAGCAGCCGGTATGCTGGGGCTTGGCGGGCACAGCGCCCTCCAATCGCTCACGCGGGACGAGACGGACGCCGCGGTCGAGGGTCTGTTCGACGAAACGCAGGTACTCAATACGGCGTGTGCGCCGAACTGTCGGGGCAAGTGTCCTCTCAACGTCCACGTCAGGGACGGACAGATCAAGTTCGTCGAACCGCAGATGACCGACGACGAACGGTATCGACGGGGGTGCCTCCTCGGACAGTCACACGTCCAGCGCGTGTACAGTCCGAAGCGCCTGAAGTACCCGATGGTACGAGCCGACTGGGAACCCGACGCTCCCAATCCGGGCGGCCGCGGCGAGGACGCCCAATTCGAGCAGGTCTCGTGGGACGAAGCGCTGCAGTACGTCGCCGACGAGATGCGCCGCGTCCGATCGGAGTACGGGCCGGAGAGCGTGTTCTTCCACACCGGATCCGGGGACAACGGTATGGGAACCACGATCTTCGGCCGGCTGGCGTCGATGTTCGGCGGGACCCAACAGAGTTGGTCGATCGACTCGAACGTCGGCGTCGGATTCAACCGGATCACCGGACACGGGTTCTTCCTCCCGCCGACGAACGAGTCCGCCGACTGGGTCAACGCCAACACGATCATCGTCTGGGGCTCCGATCTCTTCAAGAGTCAGTTCCAGAACGACGCTTCGAAAGTCCTCGACGCGATCGAAAGCGGTGCCAAACTGGTCGTCGTCGATCCGGTGTACACGACGACGGCGTCGAAAGCGGACCTCTGGCTGCCGATCGAACCGGGGAAGGACACCCACCTCGCGCTCGCGATGATCCACGACGTCCTCGCCGAAGGGACCTACGACGACGCGTTCCTTCGCGAGCGAACGACCGCCGGCGCGCTCGTCCGCGGGGACACCGACGAGATGCTTCGGATGCGGGACCTCGAGGGCGATGCCGACGACGATCGGGTCGTCGGTATCCACGCCGAAACCGGCGAGCCGGTGCCGCTCGAGCCCGACACGTACGCGGCGGTCGAACTGTTCGGCGAGTACGAGGTCGACGGCATCCAGGCGACGACCGGGCTGTCGCTGCTCGAGGAGCACGTCGCGGACTACTCGCCGGAGACGGTGGCGTCCGTCGCCGACCTCGATCCGGCCGACATCAAAACCGCAGCCCGATGGCTCGCGACCCGCGGCCCGGGTGGGATCGCGCCGAGCTACGCGCTCGGCCGGTACAAGTACGGACACGTCTTCGGCCAGACCTACGCCATCCTGTTGGCGCTGACGGGGGACTACGGGAAGTCGGGCACGATCCACGCCCAGCACCCCTCCGGGACGACGCTGAACAGCGGCGAGTACGGCTCTCCCGACGGCGCGCCGGGAACGCAGTCGCTGTCAATGCACGAAGTCCCCGCCGCGCTCGAGGACGGCGAGCCGTTCCCGATCAAGGCGATCTACGGGATGGAGTCGAACATGCTGGCCAACCAGTTCCCGAACCGCCAGCGCTGGCACGATCTCCTCGAGAACGTCGACATGTTCGCGATGGCGGACTTCCATCGGACGCCGACGGTCCAGCACGCGGACATCATCCTGCCGGCGGCCCACTGGTTCGAGCGGGAGGACATCACCGACGCGTGGGGGTCCCATCCGCACATCTCACACCGGACGAAGGCACACGAGCCGCTGTGGGATGCGCGGGACGACTACCACATCATCGCGGAGTTGGCGGACAAACTCGGGTACGACGATCTGTTCCTCGACGACAAGCGCGCCGAACTCAGGAAGATCGCGTCGAACGACGATCGGTTCGACTTCGACGAACTCCGCCGGAAGGGGAACGTTCGCGTCGAGGACGAAGCGGCGGGGATCAAGTACACCGATCCGTTCCCGACCGACACCGGGCGGATCGAACTCTACGACGAGGACCACCCGGTCGAGGACGACGGCACGGTGCTCGACCTCCCGCGGCCGATCGAGGACAGAACCGCCGCCGATCACGACCTCGCCGACGAGTATCCGCTGCTCTTCATGCAGAAACACTCCAAGTGGCGGATTCACTCCCAGTGGGCGGACAACGCGATGATCCGGAAGTTCAACGCGGAACCGACCCTCGACATCCATCCGTCGGATGCCCAAGACCGGGGGATCGACGACGGCGACTACGTCCGCGTCTACAACGACCGCGGGGAGGTGGTCGTCCGCGCCAGCTACAACGAAGGGATGCGACCCGGACTGATCAACATCGATCAAGGCTGGTGGACGGACGACTACGTTCACGGGAGCCACCAGGATCTCACCCACATGGAGGTCAACGATCTGGCCCCGACCTTCGCGTTCTACGACGTTCGAGCGGACGTCGAACCCGCACCGAAAGACATCGACACGAGCAAATACACGGCCCCCGAGTCGGCCGACTGGCTCGAGGGGTACCCGAACGGCGGTGACAACTGATGACCGACTACGGCATGGTAATCGACCTCGAGCGGTGTATCGGCTGTAACGCGTGTGCGGTGAGTTGCAGCCAGGAGAACAACGTCTCGCTCGACAAACAGTGGAACCGCATCCTCACGGAGGGCGGCGACGCGATGGACACACCCGAGGGCTCGTACCCGGAAAACGGACGCGACGGGACGCTCTCGATGAACCATCTGCCGCTTGCGTGCCAGCACTGCGACAACGCCCCCTGCGTCAAGGTCTGTCCGGTCAACGCGACCTACAAACGCGACGACGGCATCGTCGAGATCGACTACGACAAGTGCATGGGCTGTCGGTACTGTATGAGCGCCTGTCCGTACAACGCACGGGTGTTCAACTTCGACGACCCCAAGACGCTGCCCACCGACGGGACCGGCAACGTCGAGGAGCGCAAGCGAGGCGTCGTCGAGAAGTGTACCTTCTGTAGTCACCGGCTCGAGGAGGACCTCGACCCGGCCTGTACGGTCGCGTGTCCGGCCGACGCTCGCATCTTCGGCGACCTCGACGACGAGGAGAGTACCGCCTCGCGATACGTCGAGAAATACGAAACGGAGCAACTCCTGGACGAACTCGAGACCGATCCGAACACCTACTACATCCGCGGCGAGATGAGCCCCGGTCGAACGCGAAGCGGCAACGAACTCGAGGGAACCGAGAAGAAAGACGTCGGGAACCCCAACGGCGTCGCGACCGACGGAGGTGACGGCCAATGAGTTCCGCGTCGGACGCCGGCGTCGTCGTTCCCCGCTTCGGAACGCGGGGCAAAGCCTGGCTCGCCCTGCTGGGCGTGCTGATCGTGGCCGGGCTCGGTGCCTGGGCGTATCAGCTCCAGCAGGGGCTTGCGGTCACCGGGATGGACAACGTCTTCTCCTGGGGACTGTACATCATGCTGTTCGTCCTGTTCATCGGCCTCTCGGCGGGGGGGCTGATCATCTCGAGCGCGCCGAAGTTCTTCCACTCGAAGCGGTACGACAGCCTGGCCGCGCTGGGCGTGCTGTTGAGCCTGGGGTGTATCGTCGTCGCCGGGCTGTTGATCCTGCCGGACCTCGGGAGTCCGAGCCGAGTGACCGGCTTCCTGACGTCGCCGGACCCCCGTTCGCCGATGGTCTGGGACTTCGGGATCGTACTCCTCTACGGGCTGTTCAACGTGGGGTATCTCTGGTTGCTAACCAGACGGGACCTCGCGAAGATGGGGTCGCGGCTGGCGTTCGGCGTCGAGGACACGCCCGCGGGCCGGGAACGCGACCGCAAACGCGCCTTCTGGGCGGCGGCGATCGCGATGCCGCTTGCGGTCGGGTTGCACTCGGTGACCGGCTGGATCTTCGCGACCCAGATCGGCCGTGGCGACTGGTTCAACCCGCTGGTCGCGCCGATGTTCATCATGAAAGCGCTGGTGTCGGGGCTGGCGCTGTTGCTGGTGACCGGCATCCTCGTCGACCGGTTCACGCGGTTTCGGTTCCCGCGGGAACTGGTGCCGGAACTCGGGAAATTGCTGGGTATCTTCGTGGCCGTCCACGTCGTCTACCTGGTCGCGGCAGAACGACTGCCCCACGCGTGGGCGGCGCACTTCGAGTTCTGGTCGATCACAAGCGCGTTCCTCGTCGGGGATACGATCCACTTCTGGCTGTGGACGCTCATCGGCGGCGTGCTTCCGATCGCGTTGCTCGCCGTGCCGTCCCTCCGTCGTCGGATCAAAGCGGTCTTCGTGGCCAGCGTCGCGGCGATCGTCGGCATCCTCTTCGAGGGCGTGTACCTGATATTCACCGGGTATCACGACCTGAACATCGACGCCGCACCCGGCGTGACGACCGGAACCGACTACACCGGACTCGAGGCGGATATCTGGGCGACGACCGGCAGCTACACCCCCACGATCGTCGAGGTGATGGTCGCAGTCGGTCTCGTCGCCGTGGGCGCGCTGATCGTGACGCTCGGCCTTCGGGTCGTTCCGATCCAGCCCGACGACCGCACCCCAGTCAGCGCCGAGCGGGACGACACGACTGCAACGACGGCCGACCCTGTGGCGACCGACGGCGGCCGTCGTCCCGAGGACGAAGCCGATGCGGAGGTGACCGGCGATGCGTAACTCGGTGCTCGAGGGTGACGACCGCGGTCGACTGGCAGGTGGGTACTCGGTGCTGGCTCGCTGTTGGCGACAGCCGACCGCGGACCTCCTCGCGGCGGTGTCGGACGGGACGTTCGAACGGATCGAACCCGAGGTGGCCGAGACCTCGGTCGAGGACCTCCGCGTCGAGTACGCGCGGCTGTTCGTCGGTCCGGCCGAACCCGTGTGTCCGCCCTACGAGAGCCTCTATCGAGATGGTGACGACGCAGTGCTCGGGCCATCGACGCGCGCCGTCGTCACGTGGTACCGGTCGTACGGGCTCGGACTCGAGCCGGAGTGGCCGGACCTGCCGGACCACATCGCGACCGAACTCGAGTTCGCCGCGTATCTCCTCGAACGGGAGGACCCGGAGACGTGCGAACGGTTCCTCGACGAGCATCCGCGACTGTGGATCGAGGAGTTCCTCGACGATGTCGAGCGAGAAACGCGCGAACCCTACTATCGGGCGTTAGCGACGATGACTGCCGCCGCCATCGACGGGTGACCGGCCGAAACACCGGGGAGCCGTCCGCGCTGCGGGGTCGCCGGGACCGCCGGACGGTCCCCCGTCCGGTCGACCGGCGACGGACCGTCACCGTGGAAGGCGGCGGCTCCAGTTCTCCCGCACGTCCAACCGCGTCGAGGGCGTCGTTCTCGAGGCAAAGATCGGGACGTGACGCAAGCCTTATGTACATATGAGTACGTCGATGTACAATAATGAACTCCGATACGGAGCTCGCCCCCGCGGTGCAGTCGATACTCGCGGCCGCACGGGAGCGTGCCGGCGGTGAGGGCGTCGTCGACGTGGACGCGCGCCCGCTGGCCGACACGCTGGCCGACGCCGAGGCCGACGGGCGAGTGCCACTGATCGCGGAGGTGAAACCGACGAGTCCGACGGCCGAAGGGACTCGAGACGACGATCCGGTCGAACTGGCTCGAGCGATGGTCGCGGGCGGCGCGGCGGCGATCTCGGTGCTGACGGAGCCGAGCCACTTCGGCGGTTCGCCCGAGGCGCTGACCCGGATTCGGGAGGCCGTCGACGTTCCGGTCCTGCGGAAGGACTTCGTGGTTGACGAGGACGGACTGGACCTCGTCGAAGCGGACCTGCTCCTATTGATCGCCAGGTTCGTCGACGATCTCGAGGGCCTCGTGGCGGCCGCCCGCGAGCGCGGGTTGCAGCCCCTCGTGGAGGTCCACGACCGGGACGAACTCGAGACCGCCCTCGAAGCGGGTACGGACCTGATCGGGGTGAACAACCGC
This sequence comes from Natrinema altunense, assembly GCF_000731985.1. Taxonomy (GTDB): domain Archaea; phylum Halobacteriota; class Halobacteria; order Halobacteriales; family Natrialbaceae; genus Natrinema; species Natrinema altunense. Next base: position 122,333 of record NZ_JNCS01000007.1, on the reverse strand, counting down.
GATCTGGCGACCCTCGAGGTCGATCTCGGAACCGTCGAGTCGGTCGCACCCGACGTCCCCGAGGACGTAACGCTGATCGCGGAGAGCGGGGTGTCGTCGCCGGCCGACGTCCGGCGGATGCGGGAGGCGGATGCCGACGCCCTGCTGGTCGGCAGCGCCATCATGGACCACGGCGGCGATAGCGACGTAACCGAGAACACGCGACGGCTCGTTCGAGCGGAATCGATGAACGCCGCGGACTCGACGAGGGCGTCCGCGACGACGGACCACGACGGAGACAGCCAGACATGAGCATGGAACACGAACACGACGACGAGAGTGAATCCGGGCGGGCCGGGACGTTCGGCGACTACGGCGGCCAGTACGTTCCCGAGGCACTGATGCCGGCCCTGCAGGAACTCGAGGACGCCTACGAGCGGTACGTCCTCGAGAACGAGGACGGCTTCATGGACGAGTTCCGCGAGCGAATGCGGGACTTCGGCGGCCGACCGACGCCGCTCCAGCGCGCGGATCGCCTGAGCGAGCGCTACGACCGCGAGATCTACCTCAAACGCGAGGACCTCCTCCACGGCGGGGCTCACAAGCTCAACAACGCGCTCGGACAGGTTCTCCTGGCGAAATACATGGGTAAAGAGCGGATCATCGCCGAGACCGGGGCCGGCCAGCACGGCACCGCGACGGCGATGGCCGCGGCCCATCTCGACATGCCCTGCGAGATCTATATGGGTCGAACGGACGTCAATCGCCAGCGCCCCAACGTCTACCGCATGCGGATGAACGGGGCCGACGTGAACCCCGTCGAGGCCGGCAGCGGGACGTTGAAGGAGGCGATCAACGAGACGATGCGCGACTGGGCGACGACCGTCGAGCGGACCCACTACGTGATCGGCTCGGTCGTCGGCCCGCACCCGTTCCCGAAGATGGTCCGGGACTTCCAGGCAGTTATCGGCGACGAAACTCGAACGCAGATCCGGGAACAGGCGGGTCGGCTCCCTGACAGCGTCGTCGCCTGCGCCGGCGGCGGCTCGAACACGATGGGGACGTTCCACGCCTTCGTACCCGACGACGAGGTCGCCCTCCACGCCGTCGAGGCCGGCGGTTCGAGCCTCGAGATCGACGAGGACGCGGGTCTGGCACCGAACTCCGCGACGCTCTCGACGGGAACCGACGGGGTGCTTCACGGCGCGATGACGAAGCTCCTCCAGGGAACCGACGGCCAGATCGTCGAATCCCACAGCGTCAGCGCCGGTCTCGACTACGCCGGCGTCGGGCCGGAGCTTTCGCATCTCGTCGAGACGGGACGAGTCGTGCCCGCGACCGTCGACGACGAAGCCGCGCTCGACGGCTTTCACCGTCTCTCGCGGCTCGAGGGGATCATTCCGGCGCTCGAATCGAGTCACGCGCTGGGCTATCTCGAGCGCGCGGCGGGACCGGCCGGGGAGACGGCAGGCGGGCAACGGCCGCGGGACGAGGACCTCGGCGACCTCGTCGTCGTCAACGTCTCCGGCCGCGGGGACAAGGACCTCGAGACCGTACTCGAGGAAACCGAGACCCGCGATCTCGAGGCCGCGCCGGACGTGGAGGTGTTCGACGGATGACCGACGCCGGAGGGTCGCCTGTCGACGAGTACGACAGCGACGTCGAAGCGGCGATCAGGGAGCACCACCCCGCGCTCATCACCTACATTACGGCGGGCGACCCCTCGCTCGCGGACACGAAAGCGTACGTCGAGGCACTCGACCGGGGCGGCGCGGACCTGATCGAACTCGGCCTCCCGTTCTCGGAGCCGGTCGCGGAGGGAGCGACGATCCAGGCCGCGATCAATCGTGCGCTCGAGGCCGGCACGACCCCCGAGGGCTTCTTCGAGTTGGTCGCCGACCTCGAGACCGAGGCACCGCTGCTGGTGATGACGTACTACAACATGATCCTCCAGTACGGTGCCGAGCCCGACGTGCGACCGTTCGTCGAGCGCGCCGCCGAGGCCGGTCTCTCGGGGATCATCGTCCCCGACCTGCCCGCGGAGGAGGCCGATCCGCTGCGGGAGGCCTGCGACGACACCGGGCTCGATCTCGTCTTCATCATCGCGCCGACGACCGAGGGCGAGCGCTTAGACCGGATCATGTCTCACGTGTCGGGCTTCGCCTACGTCCAGGCGCGTCTCGGGACGACGGGCGCACGCGAGAACGTCTCGGGTGCGACCCACGACAGCCTCGCGCGGCTCTCGGAGTACGACGTTCCCAAGGCGGTCGGGTTCGGCGTCAGCGAGGGCGACCACGCGGCCGAAATCGTCGATGCCGGCGCGGACGGCGTCATCGTCGGGAGCGCCCTGGTCGACATCATCGCTGCACACGGCCCGACGGGCTCCGAGACGGCGTCCCGGGGTGTTGCCTCGAGCGACGCGGCCGCCGCACTCGAGGCGAAAGCCGCGGAACTCAAACGCGGCGCACGCCGCGGTGCGGACACTATCACGGACGATCACGAGAAACAGCCGGAACCAGAACAGCCATAACTGCAAGCTTGCTACACTCCCGCAATGACCACAGGAATCGACGCACGACTCGACCGGATCGGGACAGACGGATCGTACGTGATCATTCCCATGGACCACGGTATCACGATGGGTGCCGTCCAGGGACTGAAAGACATCGAATCGACGATCGACGGCGTAACGAGCGGCGGGGCGGACGCGGTGCTCACGCAGAAGGGGATCGCGCCGCGCGTCCACGACAACAAAAACGACAAGGGCTACATCGTCCACCTCAACGGCTCGACGACGATCGGTCCCGACGAGCAGGACAAGCGCATGACTGGGACCGTCGAGGAGGCTATCCGGGTCGGTGCCGACGCCGTCTCCTTCCACATCAACGTCGGCTCGGACTACGAACCCGACCAGATCAGCCAGCTTTCGGAAGTCACCGAGCAGGCCCAGCGGTTCGGCATGCCGGTCCTCGCGATGGCCTACGCCCGCGGCCCCGGCGTCGACTCGACGGACCCCGAAGCGCTCGGCCACGCGGTTCGACTCGCCGAGGAACTCGGCGCTGACATCGTCAAAACGGGGTACAGCGGCGACGCCGAGAGCTTCCAGCACGTCGTCGAGTCGACGCGGCTGCCCGTCGTCATCGCCGGCGGCTCGAAGGGGACCGACCGCGAGACGATCGAAATGGTCCGCGGCGTGATGGACGCCGGCGGTGCCGGTGTCTCCATGGGCCGATCGGTCTTCCAGCACGAAACCCCGGCGGCCATCGCGCGGGCGGTCTCCGGCGTCGTCCACGAGGATCTCTCGACCGACGAGGCACTGGCCGAGTCGGGACTGGCGCTCGAGGCCTGATTCTCTCGTTCTCCCGGTGCGTTCGACCGGTCTACAGCGGCGGCGCTCGCGACGCGCCGGCCCTCAGTGACAGTGCGTATCGAGGTAGACGTCCCGATCGGCGTACCGCGGGCTCAGTTCGACGGTGGCGTGATCGACGCCGTGGCGGTCGAGTGCGTCGTGGACGCGGCCGACGACCGTCTCGGCCTCGGCCATCGTCTCGACGCCGGTTTCGACGTGGACCGTCGCGACCGTGATCTGGCTGCAGATCTGCCACGCGTGGAAGTCATCGACGCGGTCGACGCCCTCGATCTCGGTGAGGTGGGCGCGGATCTCGCCGCTCTCGAGGGGCGTCTTGAGGAAGAAGATCTCGCCGCTGCCGCGCAGGACGGTGATCGCCGACCAGGCCACGACGGCGGCGATCAGCGCCGCGGTGATCGGGTCGACGGCGCGGATACCGGTCACCTCGACGGCCAGCACCGAGACGATGACGGCGATCGAGCCGCCGGCGTCACCGAGCAGGTGGTAGAACGCCCCCTTCTCGTTGAGGCTCATCGCGTCGCCGTGGAGGACGACGACCGAGCCGACGTTGACGAGCAGCCCCCCGATCGCGATGGCGATCGTCGGTCCAGTCCCGATCGCGATGGGATCGAGGAATCGCTGATACGACTCCCAGAGGATGAACCCGACCATCGGCAGCAGCAACAGGCCGTTGAGGAAGGCGGCAAATGGCTCGAGGCGGTGGAGACCGTACGACCAGCGCTCTCCGTTGTCGTATCCTTCGGCGATGGAGGCGGCGGCGAAGGCCATCACGTACGCGAGCGCGTCGAACAGCATGTGGACGGCGTCACTGATGAGCGCGACCGAACCGAACGCCAGTCCGCCCGCGAGTTCGACGACGAAGCCGACGACGTTGATCAGCGAGACGGCGGCGAGCTTGCGGCTGCTCGTCGTGTCCCCGCTGTGGTCGTGTCCGTGCCCGTGGCCGTCGTGAGAGCGAGTCGACTCGTTCCGACCCATCGTGGGTCAGACTCGGAGCGCAGTGTTATTAATTCAACTGCTATTAATCGGCGTTTTCTATGCTAATCATAACAAAATTCTTCGCCTATGTTGTTAACACGACCGCGCGGCGTCTCGTCGCTGTCGAGCGCGACGGCTCCGGCATCGGTCCGGAGCGACCTCGATCGGAAGGGTTTCGGCGTCTCGCTCCCGTTTCGAGTCCGTGACCGACGGCGAGGAACGCACGCTCGCGGACGAGATCATTGCCAGGGCGCGGCGGCACGCCCGCGAGGTCGTCGACGGGTCCGATCTCGCGGTCGACCTCGAGAGCCTCGAGTGGACGGTGTCGCCGCGGGCGAGGCGGCGAGCGGGGCGCTGTCGCTGGCGGGCCGACCGCGAGATGGCGACCATCGTCCTCGCCCGGCGTGCGTACGAGCGGTACGACTGGTCCACGTTCGCGGGAGTGGTCCGCCACGAACTCGTCCACGCCTGGGAGTTCCAGCGGTTCGGCGAATCGGATCATGGCGACCGATTCCGCGAGCGGGCCGCGGCGCTCGAGGCACCGCGCTACTGCGAGCCGTTCACGGAGCCGCGGTACGTTCTGCGGTGTCTCGCGGTCGACTGCGACTGGCGAGCCACCCGCCATCGCGCGTCGAAACCGGTGAGATCGCCCGAGCAGTACCGCTGTGGGAGTTGCGGCGACGCGTACGCGGTCGAACATACGGACAGCGGACGAACGTGGAAAACCGCGAGCGGCTACGGCGGCACGAAGGCGGCGCTCGGCGACGAGTGGTAATCGATCTCGAGTACGAGGGCATCGCTCCAGTGCGGGCAGCCTGATTCCACACCCGGAGACGAACGGCGTGTCATCGCTCCCGCACTGGGCACCCGCGTACGACTAGTCGAGCGCGGAAGGCTTATTCGACTGACCATACCTGTTTCGAGTATGGGAATACTCGACTTAATGCTGGGCAAGTCAGGTCCCGGCGAGCAAGGCGTCGCAGCGAAGTCGTACACGCTCCCGAAGGAGACCCACGATTTCGTCTACCCCGTCGCGGTCCGCCGCGCGGAACTCGAGGCGTTCGCCGAGTTGCTCGAGGCGGAAGCGGATGCGCCGGCGCTCGAGGCCGAAACAGACGACATGCAGGCGGCCTTCGAGGACCTGACCGGCGAGGGCGACACCGGCATCGACACCGACGAACTGGCCGAGCGAATGCGACGGCCGCGGCGCGCGGTCGAACCGGTGATCGAGCGCTGGCGCGAGGGGTTCGAGCGGGACATCGGCGTGGTCTACGCCCGCAGCGGGACCTACGACGCGCTGGTCGCGTTCGTCAAGCTCTGTAAGCAACGCGACGACGCGGCGTCCGACGCGTTCGAACTCCCCGAGAGCTTCCCGGACGCGGCGGCCCTGCTCAAGCGACTCGAGGAAGGGACGGACACGCAGTATCGGGCCGTGGTGCACACGGATCTCCTCCCCGACCGATAACGGCGACGCCGTCTCGACCGTCGGAACCGTCCGGCCTCAGACGATCGTCTCGAACGCCTCGAGCGACGCGAGTTCGTAGGTCGGCTCGTGCTCGCCGGTCGCCCCCTCGCGGCCGGGATCGAGCCAGGCCGAGTCGAGTCCCATCGCGTTGGCACCCGCAATATCGGCGTGGAGGGAGTCGCCGACGTGGATCGCCGCGTCGGGTGCGACGGACAGGTCGGTCAGCGCGTGCTCGAAGGGGGCCGCGTTGGGTTTTGGGTGAATCCCGGCGCTCGGGTCCGTAAAGACGCGCACGTCGAAGGCGTCGGCGATGCCCAACGCCTGGAGTTTCCGCGTCTGTGTCTTTCGACCGCCGTTCGTGATGAGCCCGAGTCCGACACGGCTTCGGTCGCGGGCATGCTCGAGCGCCGCTTTCGCGCCCGGGCGAAAGTCGACGGCGGTCGGGTCCTGAACCGCGAGGTATTCCGCCGCGAGCGCGGGCGCAACGTCGGTATCGACGCCGGCGCGATCCGCGACGGCGGTAAAGAGATGCTCGTAGAACTCGCGGTCCGTCTCGGCGGTCGGCAGGTCCGGGACGACGGTCCGCAGGTCCGCGGGCGTACAGAACGGCTCGTAGCCGGCGCGCTCGAAGGTCGACTCGAGCAGGGTCGTGGGGTCTTGTGTCGATTCACAGAGGGTCGCATCGAGATCGAAACAGATCGCGTCGTAGGCGGCCATCTGAAACCCTGTACGGTCTCGGGCGTTCTGAACGTTTCGCCGATTGGGGTTTCCAGGCGACGTTACACCGGCCGCCGTGGTGAGTGAGCCGAAATTCCCGTCCCCGTTCATGTCCGCTCGGACGGGAGGTCGGCCGATCGGTCGAAACTGCCGGCTGGCGGCGATTCGACTCGAGTCCGACCGGCGATCCGTAGCAGTTATTTTTACTGACGAGTCTGTCGGCGTATGGAGGTCGTCAAGCGAGTCCACGTCGTGCCGCTGGGATACGAGTTCGATCGGATCCTCGAGCCGATCAGGAACCAGCGAGCAGATCTGGTCTATTTGCTCGAAGACGAGCACGCGGGCAGCGGGCGACGGGGTGGGAAACCGAGCAGGACGGACGGTGGAACGGGCGAACGAAACGCGACGGCAGCGGCCGACTATCACGCGGAGTTGCGATCGGAACTCGAGTCGATCGTCCCCGAGGTCCGAACCCGGGAGTGTGACCTCACGGACGTGTACGCGGTGCTCGGCGACGTGACGACGCTGGCCGACGTGCACGCCGACGACCAGGTGTACGTCAACGTTTCCGGAGCCGGCACGATCCCGGCGATCGGCGCGACGATCGCGTGCATGGACGTCTCGACGGACGCTCACGCCTACTACGTCGAGCCGTCGGAGTACGCCCACGACGGGACGAACGAGCCGGTCTCGTTCGGCCTCGACGAGATCGAGGAGGTGCCGACCTACCCGATCGAATCGCCGACACGCGATCAGGTAGCGATCATGGGGTTCCTCGCCGACCCGGCCGCGTGGGAGGGATACCACGACGATCGGACGGCCCCACCGAAGAAGAAAGACCTCATCGAGTACGCTCGCGATCGAGAACTCGACTTCATGGCCGATCGTCGCTCCCCCGACGAGCGCTCCGGCGAGGACAAAGGGGCGTTCCGCGTGCTCGATACCCACGTCCTCGAGCCGCTGGTCGAGGACGGCTACGTCACGATCGAATCGGTCGGTCGGCGGCGCGTGGTGGAGTTGACGACGCGGGGTGAAAACGCCTACCGGGCGTTCCGACACAAACTCATCGAGGAGGGCGGCGAGCCACGATAGCGGGCACGGGCGTCAGCCGGGGAGACCCCGGGCGCCTCAGTCCTCGGCGACCAGCGTGTACAGTTTCGTCCCGAGCCGAGCCAGTTCGAGGTCGGCTTCGAGGCGCTCGATATGGTCACGAAGCGCCGCCGTCTCGAGCCCCGGGTACTCGCGGTCGGTGCGGGAATCGAGGTGGCTGCTCGCGCGAGCGAGCAGGAAGGGCGCGGCGTCAGCGAGGTGCGAGCCCGGAAGCTCGGGACCAGCGTTCCGACCGCGCTCGACCGCGGCCCGGACCTCCCGGGCCACGACGAGCGTCCGGCGCAGCGAGCGGATCTCGTCCCGATCGGCGGGCGGACTCAGATACGTCGCCAGCACCTCGTCGGCCACGGCGACCCGCTCCGGATCGACGTCGAACGACTCCGCGAACCGCTCGGGAGCGGGTTCGCCGACGCCGGTGCGGCGAGCGGCGAGGCGAACGGCACCGAGCACGGCAGCGGTGTGGCCGCACTCGAGCGTCGCCAGCTCGCCCGCGTGGTCGAACGCCGCTCGGGCGACGTCGACGACGGCATCCACCCCGAGTCGACGGGCGGCGCAGTCGATGGTCGGTTCATCGTTCTTCTCGAGGTGGCGCTGACCCATACGAAACCGATCGTCCGGACGGGTATTATCAACTTCTGAGAAAGTATTCGTACAATCGTTACTATCGAGAGTACCGATACTATCCGAAAATGAATGACGGCGGTGACGGTCGCGACGAGCGGCGAACCGGCGGCTCGCGTCGATTCGCCCGGTATTCGGCGGTCGTTGCGTCGTCCCTCCCCGATTCGCCACGTTCAAGCCGGTTCCCTTCGACCGTCGATTCATGACGCGAGCTGTCTGGGTAAAAGCCGACGATACCGTCGGTGACTGGGACGACCGTCGGGCACGGATCACCGCCGCGCTCGAGGCGGGCGCAGACTGGGTACTGGTCGACGAGGACGACGTCGAGCGCGTCCGCGAACTCGGCGACATCAACGTCGCGGCGTTTCGGACCGACGGAAACGTGACCCTGGTCGACGACATCGACGAAGCCGAGGACGAGACGGGAGACGCCGCCACGCGGGCGGACGCCATCGTCGTCGGGAAAAACGGCGAGGGCGACGCGACCATCGACCTCCCCGAGGACTTCTCGGGGTCGGCGGACCTCTCGACGCTGCGCCGTGACGGCGACTTCGACCGGGGCGCGTACGTCCGCATCCTCGGGACGGAGTACGAGCGCTTCGCCGAGACCGCCGCCGAGGAGGCCGACCACACGATCGTCATCGGCGACGACTGGACGATCATCCCCCTCGAGAACTTGATCGCGCGCATCGGCGACGAGACCGATCTCGTGGCGGGCGTGACCAGCGCCGAGGAGGCAAAGACCGCGTTCGAGACCCTCGAGATCGGGTCCGACGCCGTCTTACTCGACGCCGACGACCCCGACGAGATCCGGAAGACGGTCGAGGTCCGCGACGAGGCCGCACGCGAGAGCCTCGACCTCGAGTCCGCCGAAGTGCTCGACATCGAGCGGGCCGGCAGCGCCGATCGAGTCTGCGTCGACACCGGCACCTTACTCGAACACGACGAGGGCATGCTCGTGGGTTCGATGGCCCGCGGACTGGTCTTCGTCCACGGCGAAACCGCCGAATCGCCCTACGTCGCGTCCCGCCCGTTCCGGGTCAACGCGGGCGCGGTCCACGCCTACGTCCGCACGCCCGACGGCGGCACCAAGTACCTCTCGGAGCTCCAGAGCGGCGACGAGGTCCAGGTCGTCGACCTCGAAGGGAACACTCGCGAGGCCATCGTCGGCCGCGTCAAGATCGAGCAACGCCCGATGTTCCGGATCGCTCTCGAAACCGAGAGCGGGGATCGGGTCGAAACCCTGCTCCAGAACGCCGAGACGATCAAGGTCGCCTCGTCGGAGGGGCGCAAAGCGGTGACGGACCTCGAATCGGGTGACGAGATCCTGCTGTACTACGAGGACACGGCTCGTCACTTCGGCGAGGCCGTCGAGGAGAGCATCATCGAGAAGTAATATCGCCGGCCGAGACGGGGGACTCAGACGTCGTTCGTCTCCGACTCGGGCTCCGCCGGCTCGAGCCGCGTCGTACACCAGTGACAGAACTGCAGGTCCTCGTCGATTTCCTTTCCGCACTCGGGGCAGGTCGGCCCCTCAGCGCCGCCGGTGCCGCCGGGCGAGTGGCCGAGCGCACGAAAGGTTGCATCGATCGCGGCGAACAGGGCGATAAACGAGAGAAAGAACTGTGCGATCACGTCCGTCTCTTCGGCCATGACATCCGCGTACGCGTTGACGTCGCTGACGCTCGTTATCGGTCCGACAGCGGACAACTGATCGATCGGCAAGAAGACGGCACTAACAGACAGGAAGAGGCCGGCAAAGAGGGCGGCGCGGAGCCAATCCCGGACGAGGACGTGGCCTGCACCGGGCATTATCACCGAGAGACCGGCGGCGAGGAGCGCACGGAACCATGTCATTGTATGTGAGGACGGTAGGGATCGGTCGCCCTTAACATTCCGATTCTCGTTATGTTTCTCTCAGCCGAGGCGTGTCACCAGCCCCGCCAGCGTCTCGAGATCGTACTGCCCGGGCGCGGTCGCATCGGCCGGGTGGACGGGTGCGTACCCGATTTTCGACCCGTACACCGGGGCCACGGCCCGCGTGTGACGTCCGGCATCGCCCATCGCCATCGTCGCGACGGACTCCCCGCGAGCGGTCAACTGCTCCGTCGCCGAGAGCAAGGCGAGTGTGTCGGCCGTCGATTCGGCCGTGACGGCCAGTTTCGCGACGTCGGCGTACGTGCCCGCCTCCGTCAACGTCCGTACCATCGCGTCCCGAGACGGGGTGCCCTCGAAGTCGTGGGCCGACGCGACGATCGAGACGTCCCGGTCGCGGGCGGTCTCGAGCACTGCCGTCGCCTCCCCGTCCAGAATCGACTCGAGTTCGAGATCGATCGCTCCGACGGCGTCGACCGCGGTCGCCTCGGCAAGCGCCTCGAGTCGCCCCTCGGCTGGAGCCTTGCCGCCCTCCCACACGGCCCGATTGGTCGCCAGAATCGGCAACTCGCCGTCGTAGGCCTCGAGCGCGGCCAGAGGGTCGTCGGCCAGATCCATTCGAAATTCGATCGCGTCGGCGTGCTCGCGGGCCGCGGGCTCGTCGGCGAGCGCGGCCGTCGACGCTGCGAGGACGAACGAGTCGAACTGGAGTCCCATTGGGACCAACTGCGAGCGAGCGCGGCAAAAACGATATCGGTCCGGCGAGTTCCGTGTAGCAAGCGCCGTCCTTACGCCATCCCGATGGTCTCCTCGGCCTCGAGGAGTTCGTGATAGCGGTTGCGGATCGTGACTTCGGAGATGTCGGCGACGTCGGAGACGGCGGCCTGGGTGGTCTTCTCGTTGGTCAGCAGTGCGGCGGCGTACACCGCAGCGGCCGCGAGGCCGACCGGCGATTTACCGCTGTGGACGCCCTTTTCCTTGGCGTTCTGGAGCAGCGAGCGCGCACGGTGTTCGGCCTCGTCGGAGAGTTCCAGTCCCGAGGCGAACCGGGGGACGTAGCTCTCGGGATCGGCCGGCTGGACCTCGAGGCCGAGTTCGCGGACCACGTAGCGGTAGGTGCGCGCGATCTCGTTTTTCTCGACGCGGGAGACGTCGGCGATCTCGTCGAGACTCCGGGGGACGCCGGCCTGCCGGGCAGCGGCGTAGACACAGGCCGTCGAGACGCCCTCGATGGAGCGGCCGGGAAGGAGGTCCTCGTCGAGGGCGCGGCGGTAGATGACGCTGGCCGTTTCGCGGACGTTCGTCGGCAGCCCCAGCGCCGAGGCCATCCGATCGATCTCGCCCAACGCCTGTTTGAGATTGCGCTCCTTGGAGTCGCGGGTCCGGAAGCGCTCGTTCCACTTGCGCAGGCGCTGCATCTTCTCGCGCTGGCGCGAGCCAAGCGAGTTGCCGTAGGCGTCCTTGTTGCGCCAGTCGATATTCGTCGAGAGTCCCTTGTCGTGCATCGTGTTCGTCGTGGGCGCGCCCACACGGGACTTCTCGTTTTTCTCGGCGGCGTCGAACGCGCGCCACTCGGGGCCGCGGTCGACGGAATCCTCCTCGACGACCAGCCCGCAGTCCTCACAGACGGTCTCGCCGTGTTCGTCGTCGACGACGAGATTGCCCGCACACTCGGGACAGGCCAGGTCCTGTTCCTCGCTTTCGGTCTCCTGTTCGTTCGTTTCGGGTTCGCTACGTCGTACTCTCGTGTTCGATGGTGCGTTAGTCATACGATGGCGATTGCTGCCCGGCCGAACCGATCGCAAAAGCCCGGACGGTTCCGTTACCTCCCACGTTCAGAGACTCGAGGGTTAAGGGTTTCGGAATCTCGGTCCCACATCCCGCGAAAACCAGTAATTCGGGCGAAAGAGCATGATGGATAGCAACATTGAAGCAGTAAAACCGGTCGGAAACGCAGTCCCCAAATCGGCACCCGCCGAACGACCGGTATGGAACTCGCAGTCGGAAGCACGAATCCCGTCAAGATCGACGCGGTCGAACGAACGCTCGAGCGCTACGAGCCGACCGTGACCGCCGTCGGCGTGGATTCCGGCGTGGCCGAACAGCCGCGGTCGATCGAGGAGACCGTCACCGGCGCGGAGAACCGCGCCCGGAAAGCGCTCGCGGCGACCGACGCCGACTACGGAGTGGGGCTCGAGGGTGGCGTCGCCCGACTGGACGGGACGCCGGGACTGTCCCTGATTATGTGGGGGGCCGTGACGGACGGCGACCGAGCGGCGCGGGGCAGTGGGCCGACGCTGCGTCTACCCGACGGGATCGCGGAACGGGTCGCCGACGGGGCCGAACTGGGACCGGTGATGGACGACCGCCTCGGTACCGACGGTATCGCCGAGGCCGACGGCGCTGCGGGCGTGCTCACGGACGGGCTGACGAACCGAACGCAAGCGCTCGGCGAGGCCGTTGCGTCCGCGTTCGGACCGTTCGTCACGAACTACTACGACGGCGACGACTGATCGGCACCGAGGATGCCGATCGACGCCCGAACTGGCCGGTCGAACCCCGGCGTCCGAGACGGTCACGGACAAACGACACTCACGAATTGATATATATTAACTGGCCGTACCAACGAAAGCTTTCCGCTCGGTTATTCGTCTCTTACTCCCGGCGGAAAGCGCACGACAGCGACGGGTTAACCGCGCGTACCAAACCCCCTAAGGGTATTCCTGTCGTCCGATCGTGTATGAGCACTGCAATGGCCCCCGACCTCACGAGCAAACAACGGCGGATTCTGGAGTACCTCCGGAACAATGCAGCGACGAAGACGTACTTCAAATCCCGCCTCATCGGCAACGAGCTCGGTATGACGGCGAAAGAGGTCGGCTCGAACATCACCGCCCTTCAGGAGGGCGACTACGATATCGAGATCGAAAAATGGGGCTACTCCTCGAGCACGACCTGGAAAGTCGATACGTAACCCCGCGGCGGCGACGCAGTGGGCGCTGTTCGTATTTTACCGATCGTCAGGAGTAGCCAGCGACGGCCGTCGCGACGCCGAACGCTCTTTTCTCACGAGCCCCAGTCTTGGGGTATGACGACGGTACTGTTCGATATGGATGGCGTCATCCTCGAGGGGCCGCGGACCGCCCCCCAGGTGTACGCTGCCGCCGCCGACGCAGCGCTCGCCGATCTGGGGATCGACCCGACGCCGGACCAGCGTCGCGACTTTCGTAATCACGATTACGACCGGATGGAGACGCACTGCCGCGAACTCGGGATCGATCCCGACCGGTTCTGGGAACTGAAGGAAACGTACGCCTCGAGGGGAACCCACGACCGGCTCCGGTCGGGGGAGCGCGGCACCTACGACGATATCGATGCGATTCGCGACCTCGGCGAACGGACGACGATCGGCCTCGTCACCAACAACCGCCACGAGACAGCCGCGTTCGTCGCCGACTACGTCGGGTTCGACTTCGATGTCGTCCGCGGTCGAGACCCCACGTTCGAGGGTTACGAGCGGCGCAAACCCGACCCGTATTACATCGACGACGCGCTCGACACCCTCGGCGTCACCGACGGCATCTACGTCGGCGATTCCCGGACGGACGTAACGGCCGGCCGAGCGGCGGGTCTCGAGACCGCGTTCCTCCGACGGCCGCACAACCGCGACCGGGAGCGGCCACGGAACGCGACACACGAACTCGCATCGCTGGCCGACGTGTCGTCACTCGTTGGACCGGAGTAAGATGCTCTTACAGCGGGAGACACCGGCTTATCCCTCGTACGTGAGGAACTGATCCGCGTTCCGGGCGAGCGCTCGAGCCCGGTCGCCGAACGAATCCGCGTGGCGGACGACCAACACCAGCACCGTTTCCGGCCGTTCGACCGCGTAGCCGTCGTCCCGAGAGAGCAGGCCGGCCTCCTCGAGTTCGCCGGCGTACTTGCTCACCGTCGGTGCCGAGACGTCGAGGGCCGCGGCGAGGTCGCCGGCGGTGGTCTCGGAGTTCAAGAGGAGTTCGATCAGCATGCCGCGGGGCGTCTCCCGGCGGAGATATCCCAGGGCCCGTTTCTCGAAGTCGTCGAACCGGCCGGCGGTAACGAACCGCTTGTAGTCGCCGTCGCGATAGCGCTCGATCGCACCGACGTCCTCGAGTCGCCGCAAGTGGTGTTGGGTCTCGCCGGTCCCGAGTCGGAGATCGTCGCGGATCTTGGAGAAGTGCGCGCCGGGCGTCGTCGAGAGATACCCGGCGATCGCATCGCGCGCGTCGCTTTCGCCCGTGTCAGCGGCCGCTGCGTCCGCGCGGCCGACCAGCGGAGAAGCAGCACCGAGCGCGGCGAATCGGCGCAGGGTCGCTCGTTTGTCGTCGTCGACCCCATCGGGCGATGTCATAACTACCTACCACCCACAACGGGGCGACCCGTAAAACAGGTTTCGCTCCCCGTTGTGCATCGACTAGAATCGGTTAGTCAGATACTAACGGATGGGACAGCCGAATCGTTGTTCGGGTTTCGCTTCCCTCGAACAAAAATGAAGTTGGGAACGCGTCGGTACTGTCGACAACCGACCGATCAGTCGCCCGTGGACGATCCGTCCTCGTCGGCCGCCATCTCGGTACCGCCGTCGGCCTGACTCTGGAAGTCCTGATCCATCTCCTCGATGACTTCGTCGGGATCGGATATCTCGGCCGGGTCCTTCCCTTCCTTGATCGCCTGCGCTTCCTGTTCCATCGCTTCGACGTCCATGTCCGCTTCCTGGTCGATCTCGCCGATGATCTCGGCGATATCGTCCAGCCCGATCAGTTCGCGCGTCTCGTCGTCGAACTCGCGGCTCTCGAGTTCGTGGCCATCCGCCTCGACGTCGCTACCCGAGAGGTGCTTGCCGTAGCGGCCGACCAGCGAGGTGAGTTCCTGAGGCATGACGAAGGTCGTCGACTCGCCCTGGCCGATGTCGGCCAGCGTCTCCATCCCCTTGTCGATGACCGCGCGTTCGCCCATCGATTCGGCCGAGCGGGCGCGCAGGACAGTCGAGATCGCGTCACCCTGTGCCTCGAGAATCTGGCTCTGCTTTTCACCCTGGGCACGGATGATCTCGCTCTGTTTGTCACCTTCCGCTTTCTCGACGGCGCTGCGGCGTTCACCCTGCGCCTCGAGGATCATCGCGCGGCGTTTCCGCTCGGCGGAGGTCTGTTGCTCCATCGCGCGCTGGACGTCCTTCGAGGGGTTGACCTCGCGGACTTCGACGCTTTCGACGCGGATACCCCACTCGTCGGTGGGTTCGTCGAGTTCCTCGCGGATGCGGGCGTTGATTTCCTGGCGCTTGTTCAGCGTGTCGTCCAGTTCCATGTCACCCA
Organism: Natrinema altunense; assembly: GCF_000731985.1. Lineage (GTDB taxonomy): Archaea > Halobacteriota > Halobacteria > Halobacteriales > Natrialbaceae > Natrinema > Natrinema altunense. Next base: position 106,867 of record NZ_JNCS01000007.1, on the reverse strand, counting down.
GCACGGCACGGAGCGTCGTCTGGGCGAGGTTCGAGACGGCTTTCTTGTAGTCGTCGACCTGCAGGAACGCCTTCTTGGCGTCCATCACCTTGATGTAGACGACGGCATCGGCGGTCACGGGCGAGTTGTCTCGCGTGATCGCTTCCTGTCGGGGCACGTCCAGCGTCTGGGTACGCATGTCGAACGCGTACGTGTTCGAGACGAACGGCGGGACGAAATTGATCCCCGGCTCGAGCAGTTTGCGGTACTCGCCGAAGACAGTCAGGGCGCGTTTCTCGTAGGCATCGACGATCTCGATCGCGCTGAGCAACGCGACGATGACGACGACGAGGACGAGAGCACCGACGAGCAACAGCGCACCGCCGGCAGTTTGCATTGGGAACAGTTGGACCACCATATTTCGGCCTTACGGCGGTGGGGAGAAAAGCGTTCCCTTGTTTCGACAACATTTGGGGGCCGCTCGCGTTTCTCACCCCGAGTTCTCGGTTTCCGTTTCGGTCTCGGGTTCCGGGTCGGGGACGGATTCGCCGCCGCCGTCCGCGGCCTCCCGATCGGCTCCCTTCGTTGCCTCGTCGCGTGCGAGCGCACGATCGATTTCGTCCTCGCCGATCGCGTTGACGGATTCGACCGTCAGGACGTTCCCGCCGCCGGGATCGATGACGATGACCTCTTCTCCCTCCTCGATCGTCCCGTCGGTCGTCCGCGCGCTGTAGTAGGGGGCGAACCCGCCCTCGTCGAGTTTCACTTCGCCGGTGCGGGTCGTGACCGTCTCGGTGACGTAGCCCGTCACGCCGGACAGCGAATCCGAATCCGTCGTTCGGGCGGTGCCTTTCCCGCCGTAGAAGTCGAACTCGTTGTAGACGTACGCCGCCGCGAGCCCGATCAGGAGGGTAAGACCCGCCAAGATGATGGGGCTGAGCGGACTTGGAAAGAGGACGCCGATCAACCCCGCACCGACCAAGGCGATCCCGATAACGATGAGGTGAGCTCCCGGCGAAATGGCCTCGAGCACCATCAACACGAGACCAACGACCAAGAGCAGGAGCGGCACGTTCCCCACGAGGGATTCGACCATACTTAGCGCTATAGCCTCGCGCGAATTAAATGTTTGTCAGCGCCACGGTACCGTTCGGATCGACAGCCTATGGGAGGATCGCGTCTCGGCCCCGCGACCGTTCCGACAGCGATGAGTCGGTGGTCGATCGACCGGCGATCCTCGGCAGTCGCGTTCGCGGCGGCCGAGCGATCGATCGGGGGCGGAAGACGATACCCGACCGAAACGTTCGGGGAAAATTTTTGAGCCCGCGGGACGGAATTCGACCGAACGCCCTCCATGACCCTTCGCCTGCGTATCGGTGCCGTCCTCGGCGTGTTCGTCGCGGTTACAGGCGTGTTCGTCCTCGCGCTGCTGTGGGCGTACGGCGTCCTGGTGCCGAGGCTCGTCGGCGGGACGATCGTCTTCCTCCAGCACGGGGCCGTCGAACTCGATCTCGTTCGGTTGCCGGTCTCGTGGCTCACGGCGCTGGTACTGATCGTCGGCTTCCTCGCCGCACAGACGTATTACGGCTACCAGCGCGTTCTCGCGGGGACCCACGGCAGTGCCGGCGACGAGGACCACGCCGTCGCCCGAACGGTCCGACGGCTGGCGATGCGAACCGATATTCCGGAGCCGGCCGTCCGCGTCGTCGCCGACGAAACGGCGAGTTGTTACACCGTCGGCCGACTCACCGACGCGACGATCGTCGTCACGACGGGGCTGATCGACCGTCTCGACGCCGACGAACTCGAGGCCGTGTTGGCCCACGAAATCGCCCACGTCGCCAACCGCGACGTGACGCTGATGACGATTACGACGCTGTTTCTGGAGACCGCCGATCGAGCGTACCACGCGGCGCGACTCGCCCGCCGTGCGCTGGCAGAACCGCGCGAACTGTCGGACGGTGGCCGGATCGCGCTGTACTGGTTCCTCCCACTGGTGGCACTGACGTACGTCTTCGTCGCACCGCTGCTGTGGGTGTTCCCCGCCGTCGCCGACTGGGCGACGCGTACGCTCTCGCGGAGCCGGGAGTTCGCAGCGGACGCCGCGGCCGCCCGGATCACCGGTAACCCGATGGCCCTTGCGAGCGCGCTGGTGACCCTCTCCGAGACGACCGGAACGCCCGAGACGGATCTCCGAACCGCCAAAACTCGCGCGCTGTGTATCGTCCCGACGGACCCCGTGACGGGCGCGGATACGTCGTCGCTGCCCCGAATCGGTCGGCCGACGACCGATGCCCGTCGCCGCGAGCGCGTGACCTCGTGGCTCGAGGCCGCCACGCCACCGGGGCCGGTCGACGACGGCTCCGCGACGCACCCGCCCGTCGACGACCGCGTCCGGCGACTCTCCGAGATGGCGGCCGAACGGAGGGGGCGAGCGTGACCCGGGCGCGCCGACTCCTGTTCGTCGTCGGCTGCCTGTGTTGCCTGCTTGCGGTTGCGACCGCGCTCCCCGCAGCCGATCCGCGGCTCGAGAATCCCGCCGCTGGCGGTGACGGAGACCCGGTCGCCGGCGACTGGGAGGCGTTGGAAGACCGGCCGGATTTCAACACGACGCCGCAGGTGGACGGGAACGAGTCGGAGAACGAGCCACAGCCGACGGACGGGGACCAGATCGAGATCGACGGGGCGGTCGAGCCGGGGAACGACGTGACGGTCAATGTCGGCTTTAGCGGGTTCGCGTCGGGGAAGACGCTCACGGTGAACGGTGAGCCCGTCGCGGAGGTCGACAGGATCGGCCGCGCGACGGTCACCGTGCCGTACGCCGAGGAGATGACCGTCGCGGTTCCCGAGGACAACCGCTCGCGGACCGTCGACGTGGCGACCGACGTAACGATCACCACACACAGCGGGGCGGCACCGGACCGCGACCTCGAGTTGGAAGCGACGGTCGGAGAGACACCGGTGGCCAACGCCACGGTGACCCTCGACGGGGACGCCGTCGGGATGACGGACGAGGACGGCGAAGCCGAAGTGAGGCTGCCGGAGACCGCCGGCCCGGTCGATCTGTACGTCGCACGCGGTCCGGTAACGGGCAATCGGACCGTCGACGTCGCCGAACCGCGGGTCGAGTTCGTCTCGCCGTTCCTGTTCCCGGGCTCGCCCGCTCCCGTCCAGGTGTCCGCCGACGGAACGGGCGTTTCGAACGCGACGGTCTCCCTCGAGAGCGGCGGGACGGCGACGACCGGCAGCGGTGGGCGGACCCACGTCTGGCTGCCGATCGACGACGAGGCGACCGTCACGGTCGCGGTCGGCGAGGAGCACGCGACGGCGACCGTCGGAAACCTCTATCTCCGGCTGACGGCGGTCGTCGTGTTCGTCCCCGGGTTCGTCATCGGCGGCGTCGTGACCTATTTCCGACTGGTTGCAAACGCCGAGCGGGGACGCAGGGGCGGGGCGACCGATCTGTTCGTCGCGCTCGCGGACTTGTTCGGGGCGCTGGCCGACGCGCTCGGCGCGTTCGTGAACGGCATCGGCCAGTTCGGGTGGCCGTCGGTATCGCTGCCGGCGATATCGCTGCCGCGCCTCGAGTTCGGCGGGAGCGGTCGCGAGCTCCCGTCGCTCGGGCCGGCCCTCTCGTCGATCGGCCGCGCGTTCGTGACCCTTCCGTCGCTCGGGTCGCTCAGTCGGTCGTCGAGTGGCAGCGACGGATCGATACTCGCGGCCGTGTTCGGAACCCGCGACGACGATTCCGACGCGTCGAACGAGCCCGCGGACGACGGCCCCGACCTCGCGGCCGCCCCGCTCGCGCCACGCGGGCCGCGCGCCGAGATCCGCGCGGCGTGGCACGCGTTCCTCGACCGACTCGAGGTGGACGACCGCGAGACGGCGACCCCCGGCGAAGTGGCCCGCGACGCGCTCGCCGCCGGGTTCCCGGCCGAGAACGTGCGTCAGCTGGTCGCGATCGTTCGCGACGTCGAGTACGGCGGTCGCGAGGCGTCTCCGGACCGGGTGGCGGCGGCGCGCGCGATGGCCCGCGAACTGCTCGATCACGAGCCCGACGAGGAGGGGTCGGAATGAGTCGGCGCTCGTCGCCGGGGCCGTGGCAGCGACTGCTGACCCGACTCGAGGCGATCCATCCGGAGGCGATCGCGGTGGGCATCGTCGGTGCCGGGGCCGCCCTGGCGATCGGTGTGGTGGTCTTCGGCGGCTTTCTGCCGTCCGTCCGGACGCTCACCGTGTTACTGTATCCGTTCGCGGCGCTGTTTCCGGCGATCGGGGCCGTCCTCGCCGTCGGCGCGTGCAGGTGGATGTGGACCGCCGACCGGTCGGACGGCTCGCAGCTAGTCGAGGGGCCGCCGCCGGAAGCGGCGACCACCGTAACCGAGCACCCGGTCGGTCGCGAGACGGCGCGGACTCTCCTCGCCGCCGGGGAGGGTCGATACCGCTGTCGTCGAAACGAGTCGGCCGCGACGGTTCGCCGACGGCTCGCCGACGGAGCGGTTCGCGTCGTCACGACGAAACGCGGCCTCGCGGCCGGCGCGGCCCGGGAAGCAGTTCGCACGGGGACGTGGACCGACGATCCGATCGCCGCCGCGTTCCTTGCGGAGGACCTGTCCCAGCCGCCCCGCGAACGGTTGCGAGCCGCGGTCGACCCCGGGGCGGCGTATCACCGCCGCGTCCGTCGCACGCTCGCGGCGATCGAGCGGATCGACGACGGGACGGTGCGGAACGAGGAGGTGGATCGATGACGGATCGAACCGTCGACCGGTTCGCGGACGGCGACTGGGCCGTCGCCGCGACGGTCGCGCTCGCCGGGCTGGGAATTACCGTCGGGAGTCAACTCCTCGTTGCCGCCGCCACGCTCCCGCTGTGGTACGTCGCCGCGGCCGTCCTGGGAAGCGACCGATCGACGATGGTCCGGGTCCGTCGCCGCGTGACGGTTCACGACGCCTCGAGCGAGGGCGTCGACGCCGACGAGGGCGAGGGGCCGATACCCGCCAGCCCGGGAGCTACCGCGACCGTGCGAACGACCGTCCGAAACGCCGGCTCGGAGACGGTCGTCGATCTGCGCGTCGTCGACGGCGTTCCGGACGCGTTGCCGGTCGTCTCCGGCTCGCCGCGCGCTTGCGAGACGCTCGAGCCCCTCGAAACGGCGACACTCGAGTACGAGGTCGAACTCCGGCGGGGCGAGCACGCGTTCGACGACGCGACGGTGCGAACGCGCGATCTCACCGGCACGGTCGCCGAAACCTGGACGGCGGGCGTCGAGGGCGACGATGCGCTCCACTGTTCGCCGACGGTCGAGACGGTGCCGCCGGGCGACGGGACGAACGAGTACGCGGGCGAGGTGCCCACCGACGAGGGCGGCAGCGGCCTCGAGTTCCACGCCGTTCGAGAGTACGAGCCGGGCGATCCGGTACGCGCGATCGATTGGCGGCGGTACGCCGGCACGCGGGAGTTGGCGACCGTCGAGTACCGCGCCGAGCGGTCGACGCGAATCGTCTGCGTCGTGGATGCGCGGCCGAACCAGTTCCGCGCGGCGACGACCGAGCGGGTGCCGGCGGTCGAGCGCTCGGCCGACGCCGCCGGGCGAGCGTTCGAGGCGCTGGTGGCCGCAGGCCATCCGACAGGCATCGTCGGCATCTACGAGCAGCGGCTGACGAGCGTCCCGCCGGGAACCGGTCCCGCGACGAGGCAGGAGGCGACGGCCCTGCTGGACGCGATGCGGGTGCCCGGCTACGTCGCGGCCGCCCGCTCACAGACGGGCGACCCGTCCGCCGCCCTCCTCAGGTCGCTTCCCGGTGACGCCCAGGTGTACCTGTTTTCCTCGTTCGTCGACGACGACCCGCTCGAGCTCGTCGAGGCGCTTCGGGCGCGGGGGTACGACGTTCGCGTCGTCTCCCCGGACGTCACTGCCGACGCTGCCGACACCGCGACGCGGCTGACGGCTCTCGAGCGCGGGACGCGACTCGCTCGAGCGCGTGCGACCGGCGCTCGCGTCCTCGACTGGGACCGCGAGCGATCGCTCGGCGTGGTACTTCGCACCGTCGTCGGGGAGGTGACGACCGGATGAGCCCGCCCGACCACCGGCTGCCGACGACCATTGCACGGGGACTCGTGCTCGCCGCTCTCGTGGGTGCGCTCGCGCTCGCCGTCTCCCAACCGATCGTCGCCGCCGGCGTCCCGATCGGGCTCGGTCTCGCAGTCGCGGTCGGGGCCGTCGACGGCTCCGACCGTCGCGTCGCGGTCGGGGCCGCGCTGCTACCGATCGTCGTCCTCGCCGGCATCGCGACCGTCGGGCTCGCGGGGACGCCGGTCGCCGGGCTCTCGGCGGTCGTCGGGGCGACCCTCGCCACCGCCGTCTGCGGCGTCGTCATCGGCCAGCCGACGCCGGTCGCGCTCATGCGAACGGGCGGGGCCGCGCTCTGTGCGTCGGTCCTCGCCGGCGGGAGTGCGCTGGTCGCGATCGGCATCGAGACGGCGGGCGGGACGCAGGCGGCGCTCGTCGCGGCGCTGTGGCTCACCGGCGACGGCATCTCCGGACTGCTCGTCGCGCTCGTCGTCGCCGCCGCCGCAATCGTGGCTGTCCTCTTCGTCGTTCCGCCGGCGGCGGTTACCGTCCCCTCGAGATACGATTCGTACGTCACGAGCAGAAACGCGCTCGCGACGCTCGTCACGGTCGCAACTGTGATCGCGATCGGCGGGCTCTCGATACTCACGATCGGGTCGGTACTCGTCCCGGCTCTCGAGCCAGTCGTCGAAGCGGTCACCGGCAGCGCCGCGGTCCGCGGGCTGCTCGCGGCCGTGACGGGGGCGGCGCTCCTCGGCGTCGCGATGGCGGTCGTCGCTCGAAGCGTCTGGAGACAGACGGGAGGCCGACGGAACGCCGCGGTCGCGATCGTCGCAGGCTCGCTATCGGGCGTAGGACTGCCGTTCGGGGCGGCGATCGGCGTCGTCGGCATCGGGACGACGACCGTGGCGACGCTCTTCGGCGCGGCGGCGGCCGTACTCGGCGTCGGCTGGCTTGTGGCCTGGCTCTACGAGGGCGTAGTGGGACGGAGCGAGGCCACGAATCCCGAAACCGCCGTCGCGGCCGCGCTCGCCGCGGGCGGCGTCGTCAGCGGGGCGAGCGTCGACACCGCGACGCTCGGCCTCGAGACGGGGCGGGCGGGAGTGGCGACGTTCGTCCCGATCGCGGCCGCGCTGTTCGCGTACGATGTCGGTCGGTACGGACGGACGCTGGCTCGCGAGATCGGGTCCGAGGCATCCCGCCGGCCACAGCTCGTGCGACTCGGCTGGAGCGGCGGCGTCGCGGCCGTCGGCGTTCCCGTCGGCGCGCTCGGGATGGCGGGGGCGACGGTGCTCGCACCGACGCTGTCGGTCCCGGCGACCGCCGGCGTGATCGTCGCCGTAGCCGCGGTCGTGGGCGGCACGTGGGTCCTAGTCCGTTGACTGCGGGTCCATCGCCGGGACGTCACACTGCTCGAGGACGGCGTCGATAACCGTGCGTCGCGAGACGCCGTCGACGGTCGCGTCCGGAGTCAACACGAGCCGATGGGCGAGCGCGGGCCCGGCGATTCGTTTGATGTCCTCCGGGACGACGTACTCGCGGCCCTCGAGGACGGCGCGGGCGCGACTGACCTCGAACAGCCGCTGGACGCCGCGGGGCGAGACGCCGACGTCGACACGGCCGTCGGTCCGCGTGGACCGACAGATCGCGGCGATGTAGTCGCGAACCGGACCCTCGACGTCGATCCCCTCGGAAACGGCCTGGAGTTCGAGCACTCGCTCCCGGTCGACGACCGGTTCGACCGTCGGAGTCGGCCGGTCGCGGTCGGCCCGGCGGTCGATCAATTCGCGCGTTCCCTCGGCGTCGGGATAACCGAGCGATGTCTTTATCATGAAACGGTCGCGCTGGGCCTCCGGCAGTTCGAAGGTCCCCTCCTGCTCGACCGGGTTCTGCGTCGCGATGACGACGAACGGGTCGGGAAGCTCGTGAGTCTCGCCGTCGACGGTCACCTGCCCCTCCGCCATCGCCTCCAGCAGCGCGGACTGTGTCTTCGGCGGCGCGCGATTGATCTCGTCGGCCAGCACGACGTTCGCGAACACCGGACCCGGGGTGAAGTGGAACTCGCCCGTCTCTTCCTCGAAGACGTACGAACCGGTGATGTCGGCAGGCATCAGATCGGGCGTGAACTGGATGCGGGAGAACTCGAGGCCGAGCGCGGTTGCGAACGACCGTGCGGTGAGCGTCTTGCCCGTTCCGGGCACGTCCTCGAGCAACACGTGCCCGCGGGCGAGCACGCCGGCGGTGACCTCCTCGAGAACGGTGCGATCGGCGACGACTGCGGAGCGGATCTCGTCGACGACGGCTGCCACCGTCGTCGCGGCGTCGGGGACTGACATACCGGTAGCGGCCCCTCCGAGAACTTATATCTCACGACGGGCGACACGATCGACTCGGATCGGACGGCTCGAGCGCGTGAACGAGCGGTCACCGCACGTCGCTGTCTCCCCGCCCGGACGACGGCCGTGCGATCGGTATGAATCGGCTCAGTCGTTCCGAGAATCGCCCGGTTCGGGAGCGGGCGTGTCGGTTGCCGGCCCGCTCCGGTAGACCGCATAGAGGACCAGCACCGCGATCAGGAAGTCGAAACCGTGCTCGACGAGGTGGTGGACCGTCATCGGGACGAGCCCGAGAACGGTCCCCAGCCCGGTTACCGAACGGACCACGAGCACGCCCAGGACCACCGTGATCAACAGATAGCGGAGCGTCCGACGCCGAGAGTAGGCGACGACGCCGGCGACGAACAACACCGTCGTTCCCAGCGCCGCGAGCGTGATCACGCAGACGAGGACCGGCGCGAGTTGGGGGTCCAACCACTCGCTGGCGACCGACAGTGCAAGCACCATGAATCGATACCCATACTGGGGCGGACACCCACCTATTCGCTTCGGTGTTCTCCGACCGGCAGCGACCGCGCTCGAGTCAGCCCGAACGCGGATACATATATCTGACTTCGATGTGCCGACGTTGTAACTCCTCCTCCCGGTTTATCCCTCACTCGGGCGTACGCTCCCCCGTATGAGTGATGCAGACGTGACGATCACGACGACGGACAGTCTCGAGGGACGGGAGATCACGGCGTATCGCGGCGTGATTTCGGGCGAAGCGGTCATCGGTGCGAACGTCGTCAGCGACATCGCCGCCGGCATCCGGGACGTCGTCGGCGGCCGGAGCGGGTCCTACGAGAAGAAGATCGAGACGGGACGGACGGAAGCGATCGCCGACCTCGAGGCCGAGGCACGGGAGGTCGGTGCCGACGCCGTCGTCGGCGCGACGTTCGATTACGAGGAGATGGGCGAAGGCATGCTGTGGGTCAACCTCTCCGGGACCGCCGTCGAGACGCGTCGCTCGAGCGAGTAGCGCGGCGGAGTGTTGCGGTCCGATTCGTGACAGCACCTGGGACCGCCAAAAGCGTCGGTCACACGGCGGTGTTTCGATGCGGCCGGTGGGATGGAGACGGCGGGCTCCCGCTCGGGCGACCGAGACCGCGAAGACAGCGGCCGTCGGGGATCGCCTGCGAGCCTCGCCGCCGCCGTTCCCGGGGGCTGGGAACGCGCGAAACCCGTTATATGCACCACGGCACTAGCGACGGGTACGTTCCACTAAGGGAGAGCCATGACTGATACTCGAGAACGGATTCGGACACACGTCGGCGCGAACGCCGGCGTCCATTTCAACGAACTCGTCAGGGAGTCCGACTTCGCGCCGGGACAGGTCCAGTACCACGTCCGACTGCTGCGCGAAGAGGGGCGACTCGTCCGCGAGGAGTTCTACGGCCGGACCCACTACTACCCGCCGACGTACGACGAGTGGGAGCGAGCCGCACTGGCACTGTTTCGGCGGGAAACCGCCCGCGAGATCGTCGTCTACCTGATCGAGCACGAACCGGCCGGCCCCGGAGCGATCACCGACGCCCTCGATATCGCTCGGAGCACGCTCGAGTATCACGTCGACCGGCTGGTCGATCACGGCCTCGTCGAGAAGCGCTACGACGAGCGGAACCGCGTCGTCCTCGAACTCGCGGAACCCGAAGCGACGGGGCGACTACTGACGACGGTGACGCCGACGGTTCCCGATCGGCTCGTCGATCGGTTCACGCGGCTCGTCGACGAATTACTCGCGGGGACACGGGAGCCACAGTAGGGCCGCGACTCGCCGGCCAGTCACTGCATTCCGGGTTCGTTCTCGAGGCGGTCGTAGTGGTCGTTCATGACCGACAGCGTCGCGATCAGCGCGCCGAGGACGACGGGGCCGTAGAACAGCCCCATAACGCCGAACGCGTAGACGCCGCCGAGCACCCCGAGAATGATGACGGCGGGGTTGAGCTCGGCGTAGCGATCGACGACGATCGGCCGGAGGTAGTCGTCGGAGAGGCCGACGACGATCACGCTGTATCCGAACAACCCGGCGGCGAGCAGGAGGTCGCCAGTCAGTCCGAGGTAGATCACGGCCGGCCCCCACACCATGAACGATCCGATCAACGGGATCAGCGAGAGGATGATCATGACGAACGTCCAGAACGCGGCGTTGGGAACGCCGGTCGCGAGGAGTCCGAGTCCGGCGATCGTCCCCTGGATGATCGCAATCAGGACGTGTCCGGCGAGGACGGCCCACATGACCTCGTCCAGCCGCCGATAGAAGTCGTCCTGAACGTCGCCCGGAAGCGGCGTCAGCTCCCGCATCCAGGCCAGGAGCTCGCTGCCGTCTTTGAGTAAGTAATACAGCAGGAAGACGGCGAGTCCCAACCCGACCAGGACGTGCGTGATCGCACTGAACCACTCGGTCGAACGGCCGAGCACCACCGACCCGACGTTCTGTGCGGCGTCGGCGAGCACCGACGGCAGGTCGACGGTCCGGCCGGTCTGTTCCTCGATCGCCCGCTCGAGTTCGGCCATCTCCAGCGAGTCGGTGTTGACCTGCTCGAGGAGCCGCCGGGCGTCGCTGGCGACCGCCGCGACGACGACGAGCAGCGGGACGACGAAGCCGGCGATCGCGAGCGCGACGAGTCCGCCGGCGGCGATCGAGGGCGACACGCGCTGCTCGAGGCGCTCCTGAATGGGATAGAGGACGTACGCGATGAGGATGGCACCCAGGATGTACTGGGTAAACGGCAGGACGAGCAACAACGAGAGGTACGCAAAGACAGCGATGAGCGCGAGGAGGAACCCCTTGCTGAGATTCACGCTGCTTATTTTCGAACACGTCGGCATAAAACCACGGCTTGGACCTGTTCCCACACCGGACTGTCGTGTGAATTCGTCACACGGCTTCAAGAGCCTGCTCGGTGAATTTCGACCCGAATGTCGACCCAGCTCGATCCCCTCTCGCTCTCGGCCGATCTCCTGTATACGGTCAAGACCGAGGGCGACGCCGACCCGCTGCGGGAGCATCTGGCGTCGGTCGAGCGATCGCAACTCGAGCGGGCACTCGCCAGTCGCGAGGAGAAACTCTCCTTCTGGCTCAACTGCTACAACGCCTACGCTCAGTTGCTGTTAGAGGAGGAAGAGCCCGACCTGGGCGAGGGCGGGCTCCTCGACAGCTGGAAGTTCTTCGCGCGCGACCAGATCCCCGTGGGCGGGGTCTGGCTGAGCCTCAACGACATCGAGCACGGGCTGCTCCGCAGTTCGAAGCAGCCGTGGGGCTTTGGCTACCTCCCTCGGCTGTTCCCCTCCTCGTTCGAACGGCAGTTCCGACTCGCCGACTGCGACCCGCGCGTGCACTTCGCGCTGGGTCATAGCTCGGAGCACTGCCCGCCGATCGCGGTCTATTCGCCGCGAGACGTCGACGAGGAACTCGACATCGCGATCGAGTGGTTCCTCGAGGAAAACGTCACCTACGACGACGCGGCGAACACCGCGACGGTCCCGCGACTGTTCCGGCAGTACCGCGGTGATTTCGGCGGCAAGCGCGGTATCGTCGGATTCCTCCGGGAGTACAACGCCGTCCCCGACGATACCACGCCCATACTCGAGTACGAACGGGTCGACCACTCCGCGGAGCTCGACGTGGATCTCGAGGCCGACGACGTTCGGCCGTAGTTCGCCGACGGCGCGTCTACTCGAGTCGCCGAATACTCGCCGTCGGTGCGCTGCGCATGACGCCCCGGGCCGCCCGTTCGGCGTTCGATCGCGAACTGTACCCTTCGCCGCTGTCGGCGACGATGTTCCCGTTCCAGTGGACGAGCCGCCAGCGCCACTGGCCCGCCTTGTCCTCGTAGACCTCGAAGCGGCTGGTCCGGCCCGAGTCGTCCGGTCGGTCGGTCTCCCCGTCGGTCGTCACCGCCGTCTCGGCCGTCTCGACGCCGTCCGTCCCAGCGTCGTGGTCCGCATCCACGTCGAGGGGCATCACCGCCGCCGCGGGATCGACGGCCGTCGGGTCCGCCTCCGTACCGCGCTCGTCGGCTCCGTCGGTCCCGTCGGCTGCGGCGGACTCGGCAGTGTCGGCGGTCGAATCGCGGTCGAAGAGGCGAACGCTCGAGCCTTCGGGGTCGTCCCACTCGAGTTCGAGTTCGAGTTCGCCGACCGGCGGGTCGGCGTCGGAAGCGTACTCGGCCTCGAATTCGGCGACGACCCGCTCCGGGACGGCGATCCTAGCGGTCCGGTCCGCGCCGGTCAGGCGGACGGGGCGGCCGGACTCGAAGGCGGTCGCGAACTCGCGGAAGACGGCGGCGAGGTCGGCGCGGTCGTACGCGCGCTCGAAGTCGAACTCGTCCCCGTCGGCCGCGGCCGATTCTTCCGGTCGGTCCGTGTCGTCCGGCGTGTCGTTCATAGGCCGAGGTACGACCGGCGGTGTGTTAATATTTCGCACTCGCCGAGCGGGATAGCAACGGGCGTCGGCCGCGCGACTGTCGGAGCGTTTTTGTCGCCGCGCTGTCTTCGCTCGCCCGTGACTTCACGCGACTGGCGTGCCGACCGAGAGTCCGTTTTCGACCGCGACGCGTTCACGTGTCGCCACTGCGGGACCGACGGCGGCGACGATCCGGCGACGCTCCGAGCCTACCCCGTCGGCGACATCCCGCTCGAGGGGCAGGTCCACGAGAGTGCGCTCGTTACCGTCTGTGACGAGTGTTTCGAGACGCTCGAGGAGCCGGCAGCGACGGAGCCGATCGCGACCGACGAGTTGTTTCACCTCGTCCGGGAGACCACCCGACTCCAGGGAACGACGATCTCGGCGGTCGCCGACTTCGCGTCGCTGGCGACGGCGCTCCCGTCGACCCTCGAGTCCGCCCTCGAAACGGGGACCGACGCCGCCGTCGACGACTCGGTCTCGGAGTATCGCCGAACCAGGCGCGACATTCTGCTCGCCATCGCCGTCGTCGACGCCCGACTCGAGCGACTCGCGGCGCTCGACGACGAGGGATACGAGCCGGCGACCCGGCGCGCGCTCGCGGCGTTTTCGGACACCGCGGCGGACCTCCAGTCGACACTCCGCGAGGTCGTCGCACTGAGCGAAACGGTCCCCATCGGCCTCGAGCGCTGTCAGGGCTGTTTCGAGTCGCTCGAGGGCGAGTCGTGTGCGACCTGTGGGCTCACGGCCCGCGAGACGGCGGCGTGGCGCAAGGACGACGGCACCCTCGCGTTCGAGGGACTGTTCACGACGATCAACGACCGGCTCCAGGGAGCCTCCGAGACGACCGAAACGCTGACCGAGCGGACGACGACGCTGGCCGAACGGCTCACGGCGGCGTAACGACAGCGCGACGCACGGTGTCGGTGGGGTGTTCCTCACCGGCCGAGCGGCCGACCGAGCGATCGCTTCGCGAACGGCTGTTCGGTCGCTCGAGAGCGGAGCAGTAACGGCCGTCGCTCGACTCGCGACGACCGGCTCGCGTCGATCCGTTACAGGTGGGTCGCGGCCTCGAGCGAGAGATCGATCGCGCGGCCGACGTTGTTCTTGGCCTTCTCGGGGAGTTCGTCGTCCTCTGTGGCGGTTCCCTTCTGGGTCCCTTCGACGAGGTTCCCGTCGACGGTACAGATCGCACCGGCGCGCAGGCCCTTGCGGCGGGCCAGCGAGAAGACGGCGGCGGCCTCCATCTCGACGGCGAGCATGCCGGCGGCCTCCCAGTCGTCGACGGCCGCGTCGGTCTCGGCGTAGTAGGCGTCGTCGGAGGCGATCGGGCCGACGTGGACGTCCTCGTCGTTCGCCTCGGCGGCGTCCGCTAACGCCGACAGCACGTCGTAGTCCGGAACCGCGGGGTACTCGGGGGCCTCGTACCGTTTCGAGGTCCCCTCGTTTTTCGCCGCGCCGGTCGCGACGATCATGTCACCGATCTCGATACCCGACTGGAGCGCGCCGGTCGTGCCGACGCGGATGAACGTCTCGACGCCGACGTTTGCCAGCTCTTCGATAGCGATCGCGGCGGAGGGGCAGCCGATCCCCGTCGAACAAATCGTCAGCTCCCGACCCTCGTAGGTGGCGTTGACGACCTTGTACTCGCGGTTCTGTGCGATCGTCTCCGATTCGTCGCAGTGGTCGGCGATGCGATCGACCCGCCCGGGATCGCCCGGAATGAGCGCGATGTCTGTCAAGTCGCCGTCGTCGACCAACAAGTGTGGCTGCGTCGCCATACCGTCGGGTTCCGTGGGCGGTGGCAAAAAAGGTTCGAGGGAGGGCCACGCAGCGATCGGTGCGACCGGCGATCCTCGACGCCACCCCTTTCTCCCGCTCGACGGCGGCTACGCCCGCGATCTCACTCGGCCGGACGAACATCGACGCGCTCCGGACGGATCGTAACGACCGCGTCGTCGATCTCGAACTCGACCAGCCCTGTCGTCCGGGTATCGCCGCGGTTCGTCTCGGCGAAGAGGCTGTCGAGTGCGTCCGGATCGATGTACTCGTAGAGCTGCGTGCTGGTCCCGGTGGCGTCGTCACCGTAATACCGGGCCAGTGCCATCGCAGCGGCGATACTCGGCGGTTCGTCCGCTCGTCGCTCGTACCGGACCGGCCGTCTGAGGCCGCATCCGTTCGAGTCGTTTACCCTTCCTTCCGTCATGTCTCTCAGTCACGGGATCGTGACTGTTCACTCAGGTGGCCAACGTCCCCACGCATATAACTACCGTCAGACGACACCCGGTGAGAATCGCGTGACTGCGGTACTGGCCCCCGTTCACACGGCTCATAAGAATCCATCGGTTACGACCGCTCCGTGAGAACGTCCTCGACGGCCGCGGCCGTCGGCGCGCTCCGTGCACCGTCGCGACCCGCAGTCAGCGCCCCACAGGCGTTCCCGTACGCGACCGCACGGTCGATATCCGCTCCCTCGAGCCACGTCGCGAGAAAGCCGGCGGCGAAGGCGTCGCCCGCTCCGGCGGTATCGACGGGATCGACATCGAATCCCGCGTGAACGACGGTCCGGTCCGGGGTGTACGCTTCGGCCCCGTCGGCTCCGCAAGTGACGACGATGATGCTCCCGTCGGCCGCGTCGGTCCGATCGTCCCCGAACAGCACCGTGGCTTCCCGCTCGGTCACGAAGACGACGTCCGCGAGCGCGAGCGCCTCGCCGTACTCCCGGTCCGCGAGCCGGCGGCCGGGATCGAAACTGACGGTCCGCCCCGCGTCGCTCGCGATCCGGGCGATCGCAGCGGCGGTGTCCGGCCGTTGCCCCGTGAGGTGAACGTGATCGGCCGACCGAACCCGCTCCGGGTCGACATCGTCGGGCGTGACCGCCTCGTTGACCCCGTCGTTGCCGAGTATCGCGACCTCCCCCGTCTCGTCGACGAGGAGGTACTTGACCGCCGTTTCGGCCCCCTCGACCACGCGCACGCCGGACAGCGAGACGCCCGCGTTCTCGAGTTCACGGCGGGCGAGTAGGCCGTGATCGTCGTCGCCGACGCTGCCGATCAGCCCGGTCTCGACCTCGAGACCGGCGAGTGCGGCGGCGACGTTGGCGGCGCTGCCGCCGCCGGACTGGCGTTGCGATCGGATCGACGCCTCGCCGTCGGGTTCGGGGAACCTGTCGACGCGGAGGGTCACGTCCCAGTTGACGTGTCCGGCGGCGAGTACCGTAACCGAATCCATTCGATGACAGTGGGACGACGACCGCGCGCGGCAAAAACCTAGGTGACGACGGACGGACGCCCGACGGGAGGGGGCGCTCAGCCGACCGCGAACAACAGCGTGTTGTGAACGGCGGGTCCGAGCCCGACCGCGGCGACCAACGCGAGGACGGTCCGGGCCTGCTGGGGTCGGTCCTCGACGTACTCGCGGAAGAGACCGAGGATGACCACCGCGAGGACGACCTTGACGAGGACGAACAGCCACCCGGCACCGATGTACTCGGCGGTCGGCAGCGCCTCGCCGGCCTCGAGGATCAACAGGGAAAGCGGGACGTCCTCGCCGGCCGCGAGGACGTCGTATCCGATCGCGGTCGTGACGCCGTCCAACGCGTGGCCGAAGACGACGAGGACGCCCGTCGCGCCCGTGGTCGCCGCGATGTCGGTGACCCAGAGACTCACCACGAGCCAGACGACCGCGGTGACGATGCCGGCGGCGACGACGCCGATAACCGGCCAAAAGGGCGCGATGGTCCCGGTCTCGAGGCCGAGCAGGAGCGCGCCGGTCGCGAAGACGGTGAAAAACGCCGTGCCGGCGATGCCGACGAACCGGGGGATCGTCCGCTGGAGGCCGCCGACGTGGAGGAAGACGGCGACGATCCAGACGGCCCCCGCGACGGTCGCCGTCACCGCATAGACCATCGGCGCGGTAAACAACGGCTCGATGCTCGGCGGGAACGCGGCCAGTTTGTAGAGGACGTGGAGCGTCGCACCGAACATCATCCACGGCGCGAAGGCGATGACCGTCCGGTCGGTCACCGGCGGCTCGAGCGCCCACAGCAGTGCGATGATGCTGCCGAGGATGACGATAACCGGTACCAGCAGGTACCACGGCGGGACGACGAACCCCTCGGGTAATACCATAGGGCCAATAGCTCACACCAGAAACTAACACTTTCCGATTATCGAAGGTTCAGCCCGGTGAAAAATTCTAGTCCGATCGGCGGCGAATACAGCGCAGCTCGTCGATTTGCGGCCGATTCAGGCCGTCCACGGTTCGTCGGTCGTCTCGCCGAAGAGCTCTCGCATGAGTGTCACGATGCTTTCCGGCGGGAACTGGCCGCGCTCGGTGACGATCGCGTCGACGTACCGCGCCGGCGTCACGTCGAAGGCGGGGTTGTCGACGGTCAGGCCGTCGTCCTCGGCGGCGGATTCGTCGTCGTCCCCACCGCCGACGATCGTCGCTCGCTCCTCGTCGGAGAGCACTTCGCGCTCGTCGCGCAGTTCGATCTCGACGGTGTGGCCCGTCATCGTGTCCGGGTGGAGTTTGATCGTCTGGGCCGCGACCATGACGGGGACGCCCCGCTCGCGGGCGTTGACCGCGAGCCCACTCGTTCCGACCTTGTTGATCACGCTGCCGTCGGCCGCGATGCTGTCGGCCCCGACTAACACGTGATCCGCCCTGTCGAGGTACCGGCGGGCCGCGTTGTCCACGATCACGGTCACCGGAACGCCCCACTCCCGGAGCTGTCGGGCCGTGATGTGGCCCTGTTTGCGCGGCCTGGTTTCCTTGACGATCGCTTCGATCGCTTTCCCCGACTCGAGGGCGACGTCGATACAAGCCAGCGCGTCCGTCGAGTGGCAGTGGGTCATCACGACGTCGCCATCCCGGAGCCGGTTCGCGCCGATCTCGCCGAGCGTCTCCTGGGCGCGCTCGAGGTCCCGACGGAAGGCCTCGGCGCGGGCGATCGTCGACGCCCGGAGGTCGGCGACGGTCTCGCCGTCCATCCCGCGGAGCACGTACCGGAGGGCGTTCGGGAGACTGACCGCGGTGGGCCGGGTCTCGTAGAGCGTTCTGGCGGCGGCTCGTAGCTGGCGTCGGAACGCCGCCGGGCTCTCGGCCCCGGAGCGTTCGGCTTGGGTCGCCAGCGCCGCGGCGGCCGCGTCGGCGATCGTCGCCGCGCCCCGAATCTCCATGGTGGCGATATCGTCGGCAGTGGCTTCGACGGCCGGGACGACCCCGGGTTCGGCATCGGCCATGCCGGGGAGTTACACGCCGGCGCTGAAAAGGATGCTGTCGGTCGGTCCCGTGTGGACCCGTCAGCGGACGAGTCGGCGTCGCTCGCGGCACCGGTCGGACGCGATACCGCTGGCTCGAGTCCGTCCCTCGACGAGCGGAGATCGCAGCAACACCGCGGGTCGAGTGTCGGTCACGAACGGTACCAGTCGAAGACGATCGGGCGGCTTTTTGCCCGTCCGGCGAGTCCGCCCGGATATGGATCGCAGCGAACTCGCGCCCCTGATCGACCACACCGTCCTCGGTCCCGAGACGACCCCCGCCGACGTCCGGCGTGTCCTCGACGAAGCCACGGAGTACGGCATGAACGCCTGTATTCCGCCGTACGCGGTCGAACTGGCGGCCGAGTACGCTCCCGACGTGACTCTCGCGACGGTGATCGGGTTCCCGCATGGACAGCACGCGCCCGACGCGAAGCGAACGGAGGGAGTCGCCGCCTGGCAGGACGGCGCGGACGAACTCGACATCGTGATCAACGTCGGACGGCTGAAAGCGGGCGCTGACGACGCGGTCAGGGACGAACTCGGGGAGTTGGTCGCCGCCGTGCCGATTCCGGTCAAGGTGATTATCGAAACCGCGCTCCTGACCGACGCGGAGAAACGGCGCGCCTGCGAGGCCGCGGCGGCGGCCGACGCCGCGATGGTCAAGACCGCGACCGGGTTCGCGGACGGAGGGGCCACGGTCGACGACGTCGAACTCATGAGTGACTTCCTCCCCGTCAAGGCCAGCGGTGGAATCGGCAGCTACGAGGACGCCGTGGCCATGCTCGAGGCGGGTGCCGAACGGATCGGGGCCTCGAGCGGGGTCGACATTCTCGAGGGCGCACCGGAGTAGCCGGGCGCGGGGAACCGCATGGGAACCCGGTCTCTCGGTTCGAGCAGTGGTTATCGACGGCGGGACGCGGACCCCCGTACGTCGTCCCTCTGTCGGATATATTTAGTGACAGGACGATAACGGCTCACTAAATGGCCTCGTTGAATCCGGACGGCGATCTCACGCGTTCGACTATCGCCGGGCTACTGTGTGTTGTCGTCTTCCTGCCGACCACGTACCTCGCACTCAACGCGTACGTCGCACTCACGATCAGCGTCGGTCCCACGGATGTACTTTCGCGAGTGATCGATGCGGCACTCGTAGCCGGTAGCCTGACCGCGTTCTGTGGCGGCGTCCTCTCCCACCACCTCCTCCGGAGCCGCTCTCCCGACGGGGGATGAGACTCGATCAGCGGCCGATCTCGGATCGCACAGTCGGTCCGGTCCGCGTGTGTCCCGGTCGACGCGCTCTCGAGCCGAGCCGAACGGTTTTCCTCGCGCCGCGAGCAACGATGCCCCATGCTCGAGCAGGTGCGGGTTCGATTCCGCGCGCTCGCGAGGCGACTCCGTCGACTGGAGCGACGCGAACTCGACGCGTTCGTGCGGTGGCTCGAGCACACGGGAAACCTCCTGCAGCTCTCGGTGCTCGTCTTCGTTCCGCTGTTGATCGCTGCGGTGACGTGGCTGGCGAACATGACCGCGGCGGTCTCGTTTCTGCTGTTCCCGCCGCTGGCCTCCGGCACGTACACGCTCTTTGCCGATCCGGAAGGGAAACACGCCACGCCGTGGGCGTTCGTCGGCGGGATGACCGTCGGGGCGTGTTGCGGGTGGCTCGCAGTCGTACTCGCGGCCGCGATCGGGCTGAGCAGTGGCGGAGCTAGCGCGTCCGGGGCCGCCCTCAGCGTCTTCTTCACCGGGGTGTGTACCTGGGCGCTCGACCTCGATGTGCCGACCGCGTTTTCGACCGCGCTGCTGGTCCTCGTCACCGGGAACGCACAGGTAGCCTACGTCCTGGGCATCGTCGTCTCGAGTGCGTTCGTCGCGAGCGCGTTCGTCCTCTGGCGGAACCGCTTTTACGAGAAACGAGCGCGCTACCTCTACCAGACGACCAGCGGGGACGACCACGTTCTCGTCCCGCTGGGCGACGGCGAGGACACGGTCGCCCGCTTTGCCGCGTCGATCGCCGGAGCACACGACGCCGGAAAGGTCGTGCTCTTCGACGTGATCGACGAGACAAGCGTCGAGCAACAGTCCGAGGACCGCCCCGAGAGTGATCGGCCGGCCGAGACGGACCGCACCGAACGCGCTGCCACCGAGGCCGCACGCCGCCTCGAGTCGCTTGCCGCGGATCTCGAGATGGCGTACGACGTTCCCTGCGAAGTGGTCGTCGCCGGTGACGGGGGCCGCTCGGCCGGGCTCGTGCTCCAGGCCGCCCGGGAGCAAAACTGCGATCTCATCGTCACGCCGTACGCCGAACGCGAGAGCGGCGGTCTTTCGTCGTTCATCACGGGCCTGTTCGACAGCGAGATCGACGTGATCGCGTTCCGGTCGACCGGCGTCCCACGACGCCGCTGGCGGGACAGCCTCGTGGCGGTCCGGGGTGCCGGCGACACCGCTCGCGCGATGCTCGACTTCGCGATTCGGGTGAGCGAGCCCGGGCGGCCGGTCAGCGTCTGTACCTGTATCGACAGCGAATCGCGGCGGCGGACGGCCGAAAGCACGCTCGCCGACCTCGTCGACGCGTTCTCGGGGCGCTTCGAGACCCACGTCGTCACCGCAGCGGTCGCGCCCTACCTCAGCCGGGCCGCCCCCCGCTACGATGTCTGCTTCGTCGGCTCGAGCACCGACCGCTCGGCCGCCTCGCGGTTCGTCTCCCCGCCGACGTTCCGGAAACTCAGCGACCTCGAGACCGACGTGGCGATCGTCCACCGCGGCCGTCGGCGATGACGCTTACTCCCGCTCGAGGATGCGATCGATCAGATCGCTTTCGTCGCTGCCGAGCGCCGATCGCACGAGCAGGTGCCCGCCGAGCATCGAGGGGCTGATCACCGTGTCAGCGCCGGCTCGCTCGAGTTTCTTGACGTTCTCGCGGTCGGTCGCGCCGGCGACGATCCGCCGATCCGGCGCGAGCTGGCGGGCAGTGAGGATGGCGAGCGCGTCCTCGGCGTCGTGGTTCGTGGCGACGAGGATCGCGCTCGCCCGGTCGATCTTCGCGCGATGGAGCGGGTCCTCGTCGCTGGGATCGCCGGTGACGACCGCAATATCCCGTTCACCGAGTCGCGTCGCGGCCTCGCGGTCGTTGGTAACGACGACGAACTTCCGACCGCTGTCGGCGAGTTCGTCGACGATCGGTTCCGTCAGTTCGCCGTAGCCGAGTACGAGGAGATGCTCCTCGAGGAGTTGGAGTTGTGATTCGCTCATCTTTCCGAGTGTTTTCGAGATGCGGTCCTGAATCAGCGGACCGACGAGTGCACCGATGGCGATACCGAAACTGGCGACGCCCAGCACGAGCACGGTCATCGTGAACAACAGCCCCTGAACCGATTCGGGGTTGGGCGTCACGTCGCCGTAGCCGACCGTACTCGAGGTGATCAGCGTGAAGTAGAACGCGTCGAGGATGGTGTTGATGCCGTCGAAGTGCTCCCGGAGGGCGTAGCCGCCGATGGTGCCGTACAGTTGCACGCCGACGAGCGCCGATCCGGCGGCGATCTGGGTCGTGGTCAGCGAGAGCGGTTTCTGGAACCGGTCGCGAGTGAGCAGGAGGATCGGTATCGCGACCAGCGAGAGGACGACCAGCGGGACCGAGTACTGGCTCGTCTGGAGCAGTCCCTGCGCCGCGGTCAGCGGCAAGAGCAGGAACGTCGCCCGCCACCCCGCTTTGAGTCCACGCCGGAGCGCAAGCGCGCTGCCGACCATCAGGAACCCGGTGAGTGCGCCGGTGAAACCGGCGGCGTCCTGAACGGCGTCGGGAACGTACTCCGCGAGCGGCCCATAGACCGTCTCGGTCCCGATGTTGATGACCGCGGTGGCGACCGAAAGCAAGGCGACGAGCAACACGAGCACGACGGCGATCCGCGTCGTGGCCACTCGCCGCCAGTTCTCCGGGAAGCGCGCTCGAGGCAACCGGTCGACCATACACACCGCTGTGCGACGGCATTAGTTAAACGTCTCCGTCTGGGTGCGCCGCCGGTACGGTGATCCCCGTCGGACCGCCGTCACGATGCCGGTGTCGGTGCTGATTTAACGAGGCCGGCCCACGGTCCCACAATGCAATCGCTTCCGGTCGACCTGCTGATCGAAGTCCTGCTCGGGCTCTATCTCGGGCTCCTGACCGGGATCGTCCCCGCGTTCGTCGCCGGGTCGCTGGGCTTTCTCGTGCGGTATTTCACCGGCGTCACGCTGCCAGGGTTCGGTGTCGTCGTCCTCGCGCTGTCGATCGCCAGCGTCCAGGGTGGACTGCTCGGGCTCGTCGAACCGACGATCGCGCAGTCGCCGCGGCTGTTCATTGCCGTCCTGATCGTCCTCATGCTCGCGCTCTACGCCCACAACCAGGGCGACAAGCTCGGTGCCGAGCTCCCGCGCCGGCTCTCGTTTACCCGTCTGCGACAGCGGACCCTCTCGGCCGATGTCGTCGAACTCGTCGGCTCGGTCGGACAGGTCACGGTCCGCCCGACCGGCGAGGTCCGCGACATGGAAGGCTACCCGCCGCTCTCGCCCGCCCTCCGCGGGACACTGAAGACAGGATCGTGGCGACTGCCGGCCGACCTTCCCCTCTCGGAACTCGAGGCTCGACTCGAGGAGCGGCTCCGAACGGACCACGACCTCGCGGATATCGACGTCGCGATCGACGAACGGGCGCGGGCGACGATCACCGCGGCGCCGCCGTCCGGCAGCCTCTCGCGACGCGTGCCGGCGGGCCAACGCGCCGTCTCGATCGCGACCCTCGTCCCGACGGGCATCGCTCGCGGCGACGAGGTGACCGTCCGCGTCGGCGACCGCTCGATCAACGGAACGGTCCTGAGCGCCCGGACCGATATCGACGGCGACCGCGCGGCGGCCGCCGGCCCCGAGACGCCGGACGAGATGGCGACCGACGGCGGGGACGCCATCGAACCCGCAAGCGCCGACGCGAAACCGAACACGGCGACCGCCGGCGGCCCGGGCCGCGTGACCCTCGCCGTCGCTCGACGGGACGTGAAACCCCTTCTCGAGGGCGAGTCGCCGCGCCTCGTCGTACGGTCCCGGGGAACGAGCCGCGAGTTCGAGGCGCTCGCGCTGGTCAAACGCGAGGGGTACGCCATCCGCAGATTCACCGTCGGTGTGACCGGGGCGGACAACGAGACCGCCGCCCTCGAGACGGCGGCTTCGCCGGCGGACGTGACGTTCCTCGCCGTGCGACGGCAGGGCAACGAGACGAGCGGTCGCCGCCGCGGCTGGGTGTTCGGCCCCGGCATCGAACGCCGACTCGAGCCCGGCGACGAGGCGTTCGTCGCGGGGCCGGACGACGCAACTGAGACGTTCGTGGAGGCGATCGCGAGATGAGCCGGTTCCCCCGTGCGTTCAGCCGCGACATGGACGGCGGTGAGCGGTCGTGTTAGCCCTCGTCGTCGCCCAGTTGGTCCCGACCGAGACGCTTCTGGATGCGCTCGTTCGGATCCTCGCGTTCGCCCTGCTGGCGGCCGGGGCCGGAGCGGGCGTGGCGTTTCTCTACCGGTGGTACAGCGCCGACGAGATCCCGGAGGGCATCGCGGTCCTCGTCGGTGTCGCCCTCGTCGCGATCTGGTTGAACACCCAGAGCGCGCTGTCCCAGGCGATCATCGGGAACACCGGCTTGACCGAGCCGACCACCGCCGTCTACACCGTCGCCGCGTTCGTCGCCAGCGCGATCGCGGCCGACGCGGGACGACGGCTTGGCGACTACCTCGCGTTGGACGTGTTCGTGGTCGCGACCCCGCGGACGATCACCGAAGTCACGCAACTCGTTCGCTCGGCCGGCCGCGTCGTCACGGTCGAACTGCCGGCGGAGATCGGCGACATCGACGGCTACGATCCCGTCGACGAGTCGGTGAAAACCGACCTCGCGGGCCAGACGTTGCTCTTCCCGCGCCGGCTCTCCGACGAGGAGTTGCGCGACCGGCTGATCACCCGCCTCGAGCGCGACTTCGGGATCGGCCACGTCGATGTCGACCTCACCGCCGACGGGACGGTGGACTACCTCGCGGTCGGGAGTCGGCCGGCGGGGATCGGGCCGACGCTCGCACCGGGGACCGTCGCCGTCGCGCTGGCGGGCGATCCCGCGGCCGACGCCAGCCCGGGGGACGCGGTTCGGATCTGGGAGCGCGACGACGAGGGCGGGACCGCCAGGCGGGTCGCCGGCGGCGAACTGCGCGCGACCGTCGACGACACTGCGACCATTGCCCTCGACGCCGACGACGCCCGCGATCTCGACCCCGAGCAGGGATATCGGCTCGTGACGCTGCCCGGCAGTCCGGACGCCGAGCGCGACCTCGTTTCACTGCTCCGGGCGGCCGACGAGACGGTCACGACCGTCTCGCTCGAGGCCGACGATCCGCTCGTGGACGTCCCGATCGAGTCGCTGCCGGTGCTGGTACTCGCGCTCGAGCGCGAGACCGCCGCGGGCGACGGCGACGAGCATCTGCCGCTGCCGGCCGGCAACCTGCGACTGGCCGCCGGCGACGTGGCCTACGTGCTTGGCCGGCCGGAGGCGCTTCGTCGGGTGACGGAGCGGACACTGATCGAGATGACGGCGCAAAGCGTGGACCCCGACCGCGATTCCGGTTCGGCGTCCGAGCGGAACTGAAACCGGGCACGGGAGCGGTAGCTACTTGCCGTCGGCACCGATAGCGCCACGTATGCCCACGGAGTGGAAACTGTTCGCCGACCTCGCCGAACGTGCGGGCGACAAACACGTGACCGTCGATGCCGCGGCCGGCGACACCGTCGGGGACGCTCTCGAGGCGCTGCTCGAAGCGACACCCGAACTCGAGGACCGCGTGCTCGAGGACGGCGAGTTGCGATCGCAGATCAACGTGCTGCGCAACGGCACGAACGTCCTGGTCGAGGAGGAGGGGATGGAAACGGTACTCGACGCGGACGACGAACTCGCGCTGTTCCCGCCCGTCAGCGGCGGCTGATCGGTTGTTCGCTCGAGACAGGAGCGGTGAATCGGTGACCGAAGCGACCACCCGGGCTCGAGTCGATATCCTTAGGACGCCAGATCGATCGACAACACGATATCCGGCTCGTCGGCGAGTTCGGCACCCGTCGCGGCGGCATCGGTGACGAACCGCGCCGTTTCGGGGAGTAAGATGCGCGTCCCGTCGGCACCGATTTCGGCAGCGTCTCTCGCGATCGCGGCGAAGAGCGCCCGCGCCGCCTCGAGATCGTCCCAGGCGCTGACGGCGTATTCGGCTCGCGTCTCCGTTCGCCCGTCACCAACCACGTCGTCGATCGTCCGTTCGACGGTCCGAATCCGAACGGCCGTTCCCGCCGGCCCATTACCGCTCTCGAGCGCGAGGACGGCCGTCTCGTCGGCCGCCCACTCGAAATCGGCCCGCGTGAGTTCCCGCATCGCCCAGGTTTCCTCGGGTGCCAGTCCCAGCCCGCACAGATGCGAGCGGGCATCGCTGTGGGTCCAGTAGCGCCATGCAGTCGCGGGATCGGTGGAGACGGCGTACTCGTCGGGCAGTTCCGCGTCGCGATCGGGGTCCGGAGTCGCAAAGCGGAACTCGGTGGTTGGTTCGAAGCCGCTCGTCCGCGCCGCACCCAGCGAGGCCGCGTTCCACGAAAACACCATGACGCGGCCGACGGTCGCTCCCTGCTCGCGGGCCCATTCGAAAGACGCCTCGTTCAGCCGGCGGCTCACGCCCTGCCGGCGATACTCGGCCGCGACGCGCATTCCCTGGAACCAGGCCTCGTCGGGCGAGAGCATGACCGCCTGTACGATCCCCGCGGCCTCGCCGTCGACTTCCGCGAGGAAAGTCTTTTTCCCCTGACCGGGGCCGTCCTCGAGCCAGTCGTGGTAGACCCGCGGGATGTAGTCGCCGCCCCGGTCGGGCCAGATATCGCTCGTGAAGTCGGCGACGGCCTCGTAGTCGTCGGGAGTCGCGCGGCGGATCTCGATCGGAGACGCGAAATTTGTATTGGTTGTCATTATTCGTTGGACAGCGCTAGATGATGTCGGCAGACGGGAAAGAATTTCGCAGACGGAGAGGAGGTCCCAACGTCGGGACCCGAGCGACCGCGATCTACTCCCAGGGGACCGACCGCTCCTGGATCTCGCCGGCCAGAGCGGTCCCCATCGCCTCCGCGACGTGCTCGCTGTTTGCAAGCGCCCACATCAACTTCACTTTCGCCGTCCCCGGCAGCGTATCGCCGGCTTCGACGACGCCGGCCTCGAGCAGGTCCCGTCCCGTATCGTAGACGCGGTCACAGACTCGGCCCTCGAGACACTGGCTAGTCATGACGACCGTCGTTCCGTCCTCGATCAGTTCCTCGATGCGGGGAATGAGATCGGTGTGGACGTGGCCGAGACCGGTTCCCTCGATGATCAGCCCCTCGCTTCCGTCGACGACGTCGAGGAACGCGGGGTCCATTCCGGGCGTGAACTTGAGGAGTGCCACGTCGCTCTCGAGGTCGGGACTGATCTCGAGGTCGGTGTCGCCACGCCGTCGGTAGTCGCGCCGGAAGCTGACCGCCTCGGTCTCGTAGTCGACCTCGCCCAGCGGTTCCGCGCCGACGGTCTCGAAGGCGTCCCGGCGGGACGTGTGGTTTTTTCGCACGCGCGTCCCCCGATGGAGGGCACAGACATCGTCGGACTCGGTGGCGTGCATACAGACCAGTACCTCCGCACAGTCGCTCTTGGCGGCCTCGACGGCCGAGACGGCGTTCATGACGTTATCGGACGACGGCCGGTCGGCCGAGCGCTGGGAGCCGGTGAAGACGATCGGAACCGGCGTCTCGAGCATGAACGACAGCGCAGACGCGGAGTACTGCATCGTGTCGGTGCCGTGCATGACGACGACGCCGTCGACACCGGCCTCGATCTCCTCGTGGACCGCGTCGGCGAGGTCCCGCCAGATCGGCGGTTCCATGTTCTCCGAGAGGATGTTCGCGACGACGCGACCGCGGTAGTTCGCCCGGCCCGCCAGGTCCGGGACGGCCCGCAGCACGTCCTCGGCGTCGAACTGCGCCGTCACCGCGCCGGTCCGGTAGTCGACCGTCGACGCGATCGTCCCGCCGGTCGAGATCAGTGATATCGTCGGCAGGTCCTCGTCGAATTCGATTTCGGAACTCGCGTCGCCCTCGTCGCCGCCGGCGGCGTCCGTGCCGTCGATCCGATAGACGTCTTCCGCGAGGACCTCCACGTCGGCTCCGTCCCGGTCGACGCCGACGTTGTACCCGCCCTCGAGTTTCACGACGAGCTGGTCGTCCGTGCTCGAGGGGAGCAACACGCCTTCGTACGTACGGTCCGCGCGATCCACGCGGACGCGGTCGCCTGGGTTCATGTGATGGCGTTGCGCAGCGGCGGACTTGAAGGCACGCTTTCCGTCGGACGGCGGTCGGCCGGTTCGCGACCCCGTCGGTCCCGCAGCTACGACCCCGTTTTGTCGACGTGGTACCAGGTTCCGTCCCAACTGAGCCCGTACTCGAGCAGCGATTTGAGCGTCAGGACGCCGAAGGCGGGGTAGAGCAGCGGTGCAAGGACGACGCTCCAGCGGAGGCCGTCGATCCGGCCGTCGCTGGCGTCGCGCCACGCGACGCCGCCGATGGTCGCGACGAGGAGCGTCGCCAGGACGAGAAACGCCGATTCGACGCCCAAGACGAGCAACAGGAGCAATTTCGAGGTGAGCGCGAGCGTGAACAGGCAGCCGAACAGGCTCGAGCACATGCGGCCGATCGAGACGAGTCCGCGGCGGTCGATGTCCCCGTTCAGTAGCTCGAGGGCGGTCGCGTGGAGTACCTCGATCTGCCCGACGCGCCAGCGTTTCCGCTGTCCCCAGAGGTCGCGCAGGGTGTGGGGTGCCTCCATCGTGTTCGTACACTGGCGGGCCTGTCTGACGGTCAGCCCCTCCCGATAGCAGTCGTGAGCGAAGTCGAGGTCCTCGGTGAGCATGTCGTCGTAGCCGCCCACCCGGTCGAACGCCTCGCGGGTCAGCACCGTCGAGGAACTCCGGCAGTTCGCGAAACCGGAGAGTTCGACCAGCTTGTAGCTCGCGTGGAAGACGACCCGCTCGCAGTAGGCGATCGTCTCGATGACGCCGCTCGGCCGCGGAATCCGACGGCCCTGGAAGACGTCGACATCCCCGCGCAACGCGCCCATCGCCCGCGGCAGGAACGCGGGGGTGATCGACTCGTCGGCGTCGAAGACCGCGATATACTCGGCGTCGGTCTCGCGAACGGCGTCGTTGATCGCGCCCGCTTTCGACCCCGGAGACCCGTTGACCAGACACTCGACGCGGTCGTGGGCGCTCGCGAGTTCGCGGGCTCGATCGAGGGTCGGCGTGTCGTTTGGTTCGGCGACGACGACGATCTCGAGGGGGTCGTACGCGCTCTCACGCAGGCTCTCGACGCTCGTCTCAAGCACGTCGTGATCGCGGTACACCGGGACGATGGCGGTCAGCCGCGGCCCGTCGGTCACCGGCTCGATGGCGTCACGCGACGACCACACCTCGCGGACCAGCAACAGGCCGGTGATCGCCACGAAGCACGTGAACACGGCCATCGACGACAGCGCATCGAGGAACGCGACCTGTACGGAGACGACGAGCAGATCGAGCGAGTACTGCTGGATTTCCCGTCCCTGCGCGAATCCGAACACTAACAGGGTGAGCACACCGACAGCGGTGGCCCCGTGTTCGACGGCTCGAGGGACTGTCGAAATCATTGCTGGGGGTTTCAAGTCGACGTTTTATTAACATTGTCATGAAACGATCGCTGCCTCGGCGTCGACGGTCGAACCGCCCGCGTTCGCGTCGGGTTCGTTCGACGTGGCTTGCACCGTCGGGGACACCGGTGGGACGACCCGAAACGAACGACCGGCCGCGAGAAACATCGCCAAACACAACAAATAAACCCACGACCGATTACATACGTGATATGCAAATCGAGCCGCAAGCGTTCGACCGGGTCCTCTCCTCGATGTGTACGGACCCCCACCCGGCGGCGCGCGACGCGGCCGAACGGTTTCTCGCGACGAACCCCGGCGATCCCGGCACCTACCCGGCCGTCGCGGCGCTCGAGGACGATGCGATCGATCTGTTAGGCGACATCGCGGGGCTGGACGACCCGGCGGGCTACATCACGAGCGGCGGCACCGAAGCCAACATTCAGGCCGTCCGGATCGCCCGCGAACGGGCCGACGGCCGGACGCCGAACGTCGTCATGCCGGAATCGGGCCACTTCAGTTTCCGGAAGGCCGCCGACCTGCTCGGCGTCGAACTGCGGATCGTCCCGACCGACGACCGGCAGCGGGCCGATCTCGAGGCCGTCCGCGCGTCGGTCGACGAGGACACCGCGTTGGTGATCGGCGTCGCGGGAACCACCGAGTACGGCCGGGTCGACCCGATTCCGGAACTCGGAGAGATCGCGCGATCGGTCGGTGCGATGTGCCACGTCGACGCCGCGTGGGGCGGCTTCGTCCTTCCCTTTACCGACTACGACTGGCACTTCGACCACGCCGCGATCGATACGATGGCGATCGATCCCCACAAGATGGGGCAGGCAGCGGTCCCCGCCGGCGGACTGCTCGTCCGCGATGCGGCCTTGCTCGACGAACTCGCCGTCGATACGCCCTACCTCGAGTCGACGTCCCAGGCGACGCTGACCGGCACCCGTTCGGGCGCGGGCGTCGCCAGCGCCGTCGCCGCGATGGAGGAGTTGTGGCCGGAGGGATACCGCCGGCAGTACGTCCGCTCGCAGAACAACGCCGAGTGGCTCGCCGACGCCCTCGAGAAACGCGGCTACGAGGTAGCCGATCCAACCCTACCGCTGGTGGCGGCCGACGTGCCGCGGTCGACGTTCGACGCCCTGCGGGCGGAAGGCTGGCGACTCTCCCGGACCGCGACCGACGAGTTGCGGATCGTCTGCATGCCCCACGTCACTCGCGAGATGCTGGCCTCGTTCGTCGGGGATTTGGACCGGCTCGAGGTGCGCGCGAGCGTCCCCGTCGCGAGCGACGATTAAAGCGAATGGAGACCGTCTGACTCGGGCTTCGGTGGACGGTCGTCGTCCGCATCAAGCGGGCCGAGTTCGTGGCCGAGCACGTGCTGGCCGTCCGGACTGGAGGGATCATACTCACCGTGGTTCAACGCGACGTGATTCCCCACCGTAAACGCACGGTCGGTGATGGTCTCACACGCCTTGGTCATCTGTGGCCCAGCATGAATCTGGACAGCACTGGAGGGGGCGCCCGTTTCCGATTCTACCTCCGCGATGCAGACCGAGAGCCCATCGCGCTCACCTACTGAACAGTGACCCTTTGATTTGGTCGAACAGCGACTGCTCGCGTTCCGAGCTGACGATGCTCCCGAGTTCGTCCCAGGTGATCGGCAGATCGGGTCGGAACTCGTGACTGTACCCGGGTATCTCTGCACTGAAGTCGTAATACGGCGGATACAGGTCAAAGCTATCGTATTTGCCGGTAAAGCGGTACTGGCCGTGCCCGAGCACTTTGTACGCTTCGGGTGGTTCCATGCCCATCATGAGATAGCAATCACGAATCTGACACCGGAGGTTGTACACGAGATAATCCCGAAACGGTGCAGGATCGACCAGCGGCGCGGGAAAAACTTCCACCCTGGCATCCGGCTCTCGATCCGGTGCGTCACCGTGCCAGACTGTCGTTCGGTCCCCTCTGGCAACGTAGTACATGATCCCGATGCCCGATGTCGCCTCGATCCGGTCGTCCTCGTCGAGGTAAATCTCCTGTTTGTACATCACGGCATCGTCACCGCCGATCATCTCCGCGGGCAGCGACTGCGGGCGTGTGGTATTGCCGATGTCGACGTCCGGATCGTCCGCGTAATGACTCAGGCTCTGCTCGAGTAACTCACCGAAGTACGTCTCGATGTTCCCGATCGAGAGCTCCTGCAACGCTTGCCGGACCGTCTCGAATCGCTCCGCATCGATGTCCCACGGTAGCGTGTCGTGCTCCGTCTCTTGGTCCACGTAGTACTGGGCGTATTTGCGAGCGTGGCCGACGTGTTCACCCTGGCTGTGTGTGCGCTCACCCGGATTGTCTGGATAACGGTCTTGAAGGTGGCCGTCAATCCCTCCACTATACTGGACTCCTATTTTGTGCTCAACATCGTTGTTGTCGATGATTAGCAAGCCGAACCCATCATCTGTCTCTTTCTTGATCTCACCATGCATGGTTAGAAGTTCACCTCCTCACTATCCGAGCCGGTCCAGTCCTCGGAATCGAACTCTTGGTCGGTTTTGAGTCCGAGTACGTTCCGTATCACGTTCTGAATTTTGCCGGCCGTTTGTTCACCGAATTTGGTCGTGAGGAACGCTCCTAACGGTACGCCAAGGAGACCACCGGCGACGGCACCGACGGGGCCGGCAAGGGAGCCAGCCATCGATCCCACTGTCCACCCTTTTGTCGCACCTTTGACTGAACTACTCGCCGCGTCCTGAATGCGACTTGCTACGTCGATATCGTGGTGCTCGAGGTAGTCAGCTAGTCCTTTCGGCGTTTCGACAGACTCCACCATGTCCAGCAATTGGTCTCTGGTCAGTCGGTATGTTTTGGTCGTCAAGTCGTCGACTTTTTCCTCGCCCGCCGCTGTGGCATCTTCGACGTGACTCCGGAGTTGCTCGATCGGCCCTTCGCTCGTCCCCGAGCCAGTGAACACACCTAGCCCCATCCGCTGTACGTGTACCTCCGTCTCTTTCATTCGCTGAATGCCCAACTCACCACCCTCCATCACGCGCTGTGCGGTTTCCTCGGCGTCGCGCTCTAACTGTGGCTCAGGATCGATCTCTAACTCCAGATTCTCTTGGGGGAGCATCGACACCGCCCCACCAGTCTGCTGGCGCACGTGCGCGAGTTCGTGGGCAAGCACGTGCTGACCGTCCGGACTGGAGGGATCGTACTCACCGTGATTGAACGCGATGTGATTCCCCACGGTAAACGCACGGGCGTTGATGGCCTCACACGCCTTGGCCGCCTGTGGCCCGGTGTGAACCCGCACGTCTCCAAGCGAGTCCCCCATCCGGTCTTCCATCGCGCGCTGAATCGACGTATCCAGCGACTGGCCCGGCGAAGCAATGACGTTCCGAACGCTTTCAGGCGTGTCCGTGTCACCGGCTGGCCCATCCCGATGCGCGGCGACGGTGCTCCGGCGAACCGAGAGCGCATTTTCCCGTTCCTGCGCGTCCATGCCCGTGTCCCGTGATGCTTTCGAGGGCCGATTTGCGGTCACGATGTCGTCGGCAGAGTGTGACTTGGACTCTCGCACACTCGACGAGTTAATTGAGGTCGTCGTGTTAGACGAAGCTTCCGTTCGGGAGCGTCTCGATGACCGAAACCCCATTGTTGATAGCTACTCTTCTGACTTCGTCGCAATAGTTGTTTCGTTGGGCATATGAAATAATGTCCGCTCTTGGCTCGAGGACTAGTGGGCAGTGCACAGCAGTAGCTGGACAGCACAGCGGGCAACGGTGACACGAACGCGCTCCCCGACGAACGATGATGCCGATCAAGACGATCGTCTCGGAGCGTCAGTCCGCGACTCTGCTCGGACAGAGTCGCCGGCGTGACGGCGTCTCTTTCCCACGCTGCCGTGTCGAACCGTGAGTCGGGACGGCAGCTTCTCAGATCAGGCTCGCATTCGCGTCTTCGGATCGTTCGACAACCAGTACTCGAGATGCGATCCGAGGAGCACATGCAGCGATCGAAACCGGCGGGTTTTACGCCCGCGAGCGCAACGTGACGAGCATGAGCCACGAGGACTTTCCGACGGAGAACCCCGCCGTCGTGACCTGCGGGTTGCCCTACGCCAACGGCGACCTGCACATCGGTCACCTGCGGGGGTACATCGGTGCCGATGCGTTCAACCGCACCCTGCAAACGCTGGGGCAGGACTCGATCTACGTCTGTGGATCGGACATGCACGGCACCCCGGTCGCCGTGAATGCCGAACAGCAGGGCGTCGACCCCGAGGACTTCGCGCTGGAGTGGCACGAGCAGTACGAGGAGACGTTCCCGAAGTTCAACGTCGACTTCGACAACTACGGCCACACCCACGACGAGACCAACACCGAACTGACCCAGGAGATCGTCCGGACGCTGGACGACGAGGGGTACGTCTACGAAAAGGAGATCCAGGTCGCCTACGATCCCGATGCCGACCAGTACCTGCCCGACCGCTACGTCGAGGGGACCTGTCCCTACTGCGGCGAGAAGGCCCGCGGCGACGAGTGCGACGAGGGCTGTCAGCGCCACCTGGAACCCGGCGAGGTCGAGGACCCGACGAGTACGATCACGGGCAACCCCGCCGAGTACCGCGAGCGCACCCACAAGTTCTTCGAGGTCTCGGCGTTTGCCGACTTCCTCACCGACTTTTTGGACGGTCTCGAGGGGACCTCGAACGCGCGCAACCAGCCCCGCCAGTGGATCGAAGACGGCCTTCAGGACTGGTGTATCACGCGGGACATGGACTGGGGGATCGACTACCCCCACGGGGATGACGACACTGCGGGCGACGACCTCGTCCTCTACGTCTGGGTCGACGCGCCGATCGAGTACATCGCGAGTTCGAAGCAGTACGCCGAGCGCGACGGGACCGACGCGTTCGACTGGGAGCAGGTCTGGAAGGACGACGGCGAGATCGTCCATATCATCGGCCGCGATATCATCCAACACCACACGATCTTCTGGCCGGCGATGCTCGAGGGGGCGGGCTACAACAAACCCCGCGGGGTCGCCGCGACCGGCTTCATCACGATCAACGGCAAGGGGCTCTCGACCAGCCGCAACCGCGCGATCTGGGCGAAGGAGTACCTGGACGAAGGGTTCCATCCGGACCTGCTGCGGTACTACCTGACGACGACCGGTGGCCTCCAGCAGGACGTCGACTTCTCCTGGGACGCCTTCCAGGAGACGGTCAACGGCGAACTCGTCGGCACCGTCGGCAACTTCTGGTACCGCTCGCTGCTCTTTGCCTACCGCAACTACGAAGGGACGCCGGAGACGGCCGTCTCGGAGGAGGTCCGCGAGCGCATCGAGGCCGCCATCGACGAGGTCCGCGAGAACGTCAACGACTACTCCATGCGCGGGGTGGGGCAGGCCGCGACACGGCTCGCCCAGTTCGGCAACGAGTACATCCAGCGCAACGAGCCCTGGAAGCTCACCGACGACGACCCCGACCGGGCCGCACAGGTCATCCGCGACTGCGTCCAGATCGCCAAGGCCGTCGCCGTCCTGCTCGAGCCGATCACCCCCGACAAGGCCCAGGAACTGTGGGCACAGATCGGCGAGGACGGCGAGATCGCGGACGCCCGTCTCGAGGACGCGCTCGAGGCCCCGCCGCGGACCTTCGACGAACCGGGCGAACTCTTCGAGAAGATCGAGGACGACCGGGTCGCGGAACTCACGGCAAAACTCGAGGAACGCGTCGCAACCGCCGCGGCCGACGACGAGGGGACGGAAACCGAAAGCGACGACACCGCCGGGGACGAAGCCGAGACCATGACAGCCACCGAGAACATCGAGCCCCTGCTCGAGGAACGGATCGGATTCGAGGACTTCCAAGACCTGGACATCCGCGTCGGACGGATCGAAGCGGCCGAGGGGATCGAAGGTGCCGACGACCTGGCTCGTCTCGAGGTCGACATCGGCTTCGAAACCCGCCAGGTCGTGGCGGGGATCAAGCAACTCCACGACCTCGACGAGTTGCCGGGGACGCGGTGTGTGCTGCTTGCGAACATGGAGCCCGCGGAGCTGTTCGGCGTGGAGTCGAACGGCATGATCCTCGCGGCGGGCGACGAGGCGGATCTGCTGACGACCCACGGCGACGCCGCGCTCGGCGAAAAGATCCAGTAGCCGCGGCCTGATCCCAGATATTTTGTCGACGCCGTTTGGAGGACTGGATACCAGTCGAGCGGCGTGACTACCGGCCGTGCTGACGCACAGATATATGCGAGTTGGTACCGAGAAACGAGTGTGCAGCGAGGGATCGTTTCCCAGTTCGCAGGGCTCCCGATCCTGCGACACGCACTGGTTCCGATCGGCTGTTTCGCCACGGTCGTCGTCGCCGGCGTCGTCGGCCTCTCGGTTCTCGGCGGTGTCGGCCTCCTCGAGGCGACGTTCTGGCTGCTCGATCTGACGAGTATCGACCTGCACTTTCGGGACCATGCCGGCCCCGAGCGAGCAACGAAGGCCTACGCCATCGTGGTGACGGTCGGACTCGTCCTCTCGGGGCTATGGATCGGCGAGACGGTCGTCACCGAGACGTTCGGCGGAGGGATTCCAACGGAGGTCTCACGAGCAACGATGCAACGACGAATCGATACCAGCGAGGACCACGTGATCGTCTGTGGCTACGGCATGTTCGGGCGGACGATCGCCAATCGACTCGCCGAGGCGGGTCGCACGGTCGTCGTCATCGAGATCGATGAGGACAACGCGAAACGCGCCCGCGAGGACGGCCATCTGCTCGTCGAGGGCGACGCCAGACAGGGACGGACACTGCGGGCCGCAGGTGTCGAGCGTGCGACGAAACTCGTCGCGGCGATCGACGACTCGAACGTCAACATTCAGATCGCGGTCGTCAGCGGGGCGGCGACCGACACACCCGAAACCCTCGTTCGCGTCGGCGAGGAGATGTACGAGTCGGTCGCGAAAGAGGCCGGTGCCGACGAGGTCATCATCCCCGAAGTCGTCAGCGGCGAACGCGTGACCCGCCTGCTCGAGCGGTCGCCGGACTGAGGCAGTCGACGGGGACTATCCGTCGGCCTCGCCGCGACTGTTGCCCGTGGCGTGCTGGCCGAGAGTCGCCGGTCTCAGATCTCGTCGACGATGTTCGAGAAGTCGTCCGTATCGACGATCCGCATCGTCTGTCCCTCGAGACCGTGGCGGTGGAGCGTCAGCGCCGACTTGAACGCCGCCTCGGTGTCGTCGGTTTCGAACAGGATGATGAAGTCGTGTTCGCCGAGGGCGGCGTACGAGTCCCCGGAGGTCCGCACCCTGTTCCTCGAACTCCGTCCGGACGTCGCCCCAGATGGTCGCGAGGTCCTGTGCGTTCTGGACGTCCCGATCTGCGAGGTTGACGAGCGTCGCATAAGTGGGCATGTCGGTTCGAACGGGCGATCCGCGGAAAACGGTTGACGTGGCAGCTGACGGGATCGGCTTCGGGACGACGAGACAGGTACTCGGACGCGAGTAAGTGACCATCTTTTAGGCACTGCTGGAGCTAACTACCGGTATGAGAAACGCGAAAATCGTCTGTACGCTGGGGCCGGCGTCGAGCGATCGGGAGACGATCCGAGAACTCGCGGCGGCCGGCATGTCAGTCGCGCGGCTGAACGCGAGCCACGGCAGCCGCGAGGATCGGGCCGACCTGATCGATCGCGTCCGAGCGGTCGACGAGGAGCGGACGGAGCCCGTCGCGATCATGCTCGACACGAAAGGGCCGGAGATCCGAACCGCACCGCTGCCGGACGGGGAGACGGTGACGCTGGAAACCGGTTCCGAGATCCGGTTCGTCGAGGGCGAGACGGCGACGCCGGAGACGGTCGGACTCTCGGTCTCGATCGACGCGGTCGAACCCGGGGACCGCGTCCTGCTCGACGACGGACTGATCGAGACGACCGTTCTCGAGCACGACGGCGACGGGGTTCGAGCGCGGGTCGACACCGGCGGCGAACTGAGCGGGCGCAAGGGCGTCAACGTCCCCGGCGTCGAACTCGACCTCGACGTCGTCACCGAGAAAGACCGCGCGGACCTCGAGTTGGCGGCCGAGAAAGGGGTCGACTTCGTCGCGGCGAGTTTCGTCCGGGATGCCGAGGACGTCTACGAAGTCGGCGAAGTCTTGGAGGAGGAGGGTGCGGACATCCCGATCATCGCGAAGATCGAGCGCGCCGGCGCGGTCGAGAACTTGGACGAGATCATCGACGCGGCCTACGGCGTGATGGTCGCGCGCGGGGACCTCGGCGTGGAGTGTCCGATGGAGGACGTACCGATGATCCAAAAGCGCATCATTCGGAAGTGTCGCGAGGCCGGACGGCCGGTCATCACGGCGACGGAGATGCTCGATTCGATGGTCCACGCCCGGCGGCCGACGCGCGCGGAGGCGTCCGACGTGGCCAACGCGGTCCTCGACGGCACCGACGGAGTCATGCTGTCGGCCGAGACCGCGGTCGGCGACCATCCCATCGAGGTCGTCGACGCGATGGATAGCATCGTCCGCGAGGTCGAGGGCTCGAACGAGTACGCCGAGTTGCTCGAGCAGCGGGTCCCGGCGTCGGGCGAAGCGCGAACGGACGCCCTGGCGCGCTCCGCGCGGTTCCTGGCGCGGGACATCGACGCGGACGCGGTCGTCGCCGCGACGGAGTCCGGTTACACGGCGCTGAAAACGGCGAAGTACCGTCCGGGCGTGCCGGTCGTCGCCTCGACGCCGAGCCAGACGGTACGCCGCCAGCTCGCCTTGACGTGGGGTGTGACACCGCTGTACGCGCCCGTCTCGGATCAGGGTGCCGACGCCGTCGTCGAGAAGGCCGTGCAGGCGGCACTGGACGCCGGCGTCGCCCAGAGCGGCGATACCGTCGTCGTCCTCTGTGGCATGATGACCGATCTCGAGGGGGCGAACACGACGAACATGCTGAAGGTCCACGTCGCCGCGGACGCGCTGACGACCGGCCAGGTCGTCGTCGAGGGGCGGTCGACCGGCCCCGTCGTCCGCGTGACGGACGGCGACCTCTCGGGCGTTCCCGACGGCGCGATCCTCGCGCTCCCCGCCGATTTCGACGCGGAGTTCGCCGGCGACACGAGCCGACTCGGCGGCATCGTCAACGCCGAGCGGGGGATGACCGGCTACCCGGCGCTCGTGGCGCGCGAACTCGAGTTGCCAATGATCAGCGATGCGGAGATCGGGGACCTCGAGGACGGCGAGATCGTCACCATCGACGCCGAGCGCGGCATCGTCTACGGCGGCGAGATCGGGGACCGAACCGAGCGGCTCTGAGCCGTCCGCGGGATGGTGGTCCGCGACGGGACCACGGGTTTTTGACGACGGACCGAGTACGGCCCCGTATGCCAGACGAGGCCCCCGGGAACGACGACGCGACCGACGACCGACGGAACGATCCCTCGGGGACGGAGCCGGGCGCTGGACCGGGAGACGGGTCTGTGGACATCGACTCGAGCGACGAGTGGGGTGCAGCCGACCGTCCGACGGGCGGTGACGAGTCGGACGGCGGCCGCGACCGCATCCCGATCGATCTCTCCGGCCCGGGCCCGGGGGCGGCCGATGCGGACGAGCACGCGCCCGAAGCCGGGTCGACGCCGATCGAGCCCGGCGATCCGGACCTCGAGAACGCGCTGTTCGTGATGTTGGGGGCGATCGCCACGGTGCTCGTCCTCGCGCGACTGCTCGTCGTCCCCATGTGACGAGTCCCGTAGGCGTCGCGAACGTTGCGACGGGGAGCCCGCCGCCGACGGTCGTCGGAGGGTCGCCGTCGGCACGGGAGGTGCTCGAGGCGGCGGCCGACGGAGGCGACGCGGACGAGCGGTGATCGAGGAGGGGGACTGTCACACTGGCTACTCGCCGACGACCCCGATCCGTCGCGTTTTTGCGTTCCCAGCCCCGAGAACGGTTCAAGCGAATGGCCCGGTATCACATCGAAACCTACGGCTGTACGTCGAACCGCGGGGAGAGCCGCGAGATCGAGCGCCGGCTCCGCGATGCGGGCCACTACCGGGTCGACGGGGCCGAGGAGGCCGACGTCGCCATCCTCAACACCTGCACGGTCGTCGAGAAGACCGAGCGCAACATGCTCCGGCGGGCCGAGGAGTTGGCCGACGAGACGGCCGATCTCTTCATCACGGGCTGTATGGCGCTCGCCCAAGGCGAGGAGTTCGACCGCGCCGACGTCGACGGTCAGGTCCTCCACT
Organism: Natrinema altunense; assembly: GCF_000731985.1. Lineage (GTDB taxonomy): Archaea > Halobacteriota > Halobacteria > Halobacteriales > Natrialbaceae > Natrinema > Natrinema altunense. The sequence goes on along the minus strand of NZ_JNCS01000007.1, from coordinate 67,803 downwards.
GGGACGAGGTTCCCGAAGCCGTCACCAACGGCGAGTGTCCGACGACGACGCCCGACGCCGAGCCCATCCTCGACGGCGTCGTCGGCATTCTCCCGATCGCGCGGGGCTGTATGTCAGACTGTTCGTACTGCATCACCAAGCAGGCCACCGGCAAGATCGACTCCCCCTCGATCGAGGAGAACGTCGAGAAGGCCCGCGCGCTGATCCACGCCGGCGCGAAGGAGATCCGCATCACCGGACAGGACACCGGCGTCTACGGCTGGGACGAGGGCGACCGCAAACTCCACCGGCTGCTCGAGGCGATCTGCGAGATCGACGGCGACTTCCGGGTCCGCGTCGGGATGGCCAACCCGAAGGGCGTCCACGGCATCCGCGAGGAACTCGCCGCCGTCTTCGCCGAGCACGACGAACTCTACGATTTCCTGCACGCGCCCGTCCAGTCGGGCAGCGACGACGTGCTCGGCGACATGCGCCGCCAGCATCAGGTCGCGGAGTACGTCGAAGTCGTCGAGACCTTCGACGACTACCTGGACTACTGGACGCTGTCGACGGACTTCATCGTCGGCTTCCCGACCGAAACTGATCGGGACCACGAGCAGTCGATGGCACTGCTGCGCGAGACCCGTCCGGAGAAGATCAACGTCACTCGCTTCTCGAAGCGGCCGGGAACCGACGCCGCCGAGATGAAGGGGCTGGGCGGCACGGTGAAAAAGGAGCGCTCGAAGGAGATGAGCGCGGTCAAACGCGATCTCGTCGCCGATGCCTACGCGGACATGGTCGGCGAGGTCCGGGAAGACGTCCTCGTCGTCGAGGAGGGTACCGCCGACTCGGTCAAGTGCCGCGACTCCGCCTACCGACAGCTCATCGTCCAGAACGCGAGCGATCACGGCATCGCACCCGGTGACTTCGTCGATCTCGAGGTAACGGCCCACGAGACGATGTACGCGCTCGGGAAGCCGATATAGCGTCGCGGCCTCGTGACCCGATCGGTAGTGACGGCTCCCAGTTCTCGGGAATAGGGACCGATAGCAAAGTAAGGACAGACCGAATCGTGGCATATGGGCGACACAGTCGACCAACCGAGTCGGTGCCCGCGGATCGACCGGGACGGCGAACTCGGGTGTGACCCCTACCGAATCATGGACCTGCTCAGCGACGACGACGCGCGAGCGGTGTTTCTATACGTCGAGGAGCCGGCGACGGTTAGCGACATCTCCGAGGCCCTCGATCTCCCCCAGTCGACGGCGTACAGGAAAGTCGAGGAGTTGCACGAGGCCGGACTGCTTTCACAACTCAACGAGCGGTCACGGACGGGAACCCCTGGACATTACGTCCGGGCGATGGACCACGTTTCGGTAACCTACGACGAGCCGCTTCGGATCGAGTGTACGTGTAACGGACGACTGCTGTACTGTGAGCCCTGACTGCGGGGCCTCCCGGACTCGAGACCGTCTCGTCTACAGGTCCGCGACGGCGGTCCCGATGTCCGCGACGGGGAGCGGCGAGATCCAGTCGTCAGCGACGAAAGCGTACTGGATCTCGCGATCGGGGTCGAGCACGAACGCGGAGCGCCAGGGCGTCGAGACGTTCGCCATGTGCGACCGCTCGCCGAGCAGGTCGAACGCCTCGCTGACGTCGCCGTTGACGTCCGCGAAGAACCGGAAGTCCGGTCGATCCAGCCAGCGGAGGAACTCGTTTTGCGCGTAGGGACCGTCGCGGCTCACGCCGAGTACCGGCACGCCGTCGAACTCGTCCCAGCCGGCGCGAACGAAGCGCTTCCACCAGTTCCGTGCGATCGCGCTGAACGCGAAGCCGGTACAGACCACGACGCCGCCGCGAGCGCCGAGCGCGTCGGAGAGGGGCGTCGATCGGAACGTCTCGCCGTCACAGAGGAGCGACGCGAAGTCGGGCACGGTCTCACCCTCGCTCGGTGGCATACGCGAGGACTGTCACGTGACTACAAAAAACTCCGTTCCGCGGCCGAACGGGCCGCCGGTATCGGACGCGTCAGGACGTATGCTTTTGCCGACCCAACCCGTACCGCGAGGTATGGTAACGCTCTATCGTCTCGAGGGCTGTCCGTACTGTGAACACGTCGTGGATCGACTCGAGGAACTCGACGTCGACTACGAGAGCGTCTGGGTCGAGGGACTGCACTCGAAGCGCAACGAGGTCAAGCGCGTCTCGGGCCAGCGACAGGTGCCGGTCGTCGTCGACGAAGCGACCGGCGTGACGATGGCCGAGTCGGACCGCATCCTCGACTATCTCGAGGCGACCTACGCCTGACGCGGGTCGGGCACTCGCCACGGCTAGTCGCCGTCGTCGAGTCCGTGGGGATCGAGTCCCGGGTCCTCGACCGCGGGTGCGCCGATTGCGAGGACGACGCCCTCCTCGTCGCCGACGTTGCGGTGGCCGTGGCCGACCTCCGGTTTGGCGATCCAGAACGTTCCCGGGCCTGCGTCGACGTACGTTTCCTCGCCCGACCGGCCGAGTTTCAGCGAGAACTCGCCTTCGAGGACGTAGTACAGTTCCTCCTGTTCGGCATGCGCGTGGTACTGGATCTCCTCACCGGGCTCGAAGTACCAGAGTTTGAGGTTGAGCGCGTCGGTGTCGAAGAAGTCGTCGAGCGCGCGGATACGGAGGTCCGGCGGGATCTCGTCGACCGCGGAGAGATCGGTCATCGGCACGTCGTCGGTGTGAACTACCTCGTAGTCCATGCCACTATAACACATGGCAACGGTCATCAAAAGTGTCCCGTCGACCGGCCCGCGTGCCGGCAAGGCCGGCGGGACCGATCCACCCGTCCAGCGGCGCTCGAGCGAGTCCCCGACTGTCGGGGCCATGGATCGTCCTCCCGCGAGCGGTGCCGTTACTCGACGACGACGGCACCGCCCTCGCTGGGGACCGTCGTCCCCTCCTGTGCGGCGAACGCGTCGTGGACGTGTTCGTAAGTCGCCTCGAGCGCCTCGACGATCACCGTCGTCTCGCTGAGCACGGGCATGAAATTGGTGTCGCCCTCCCACCGCGGCACGACGTGTGTGTGGAGGTGGTCGTCGATCGAGCCACCGGCCCCATCACCGAGGTTCAAGCCGGCGTTGAAACCGTCCGGTTCGAGGGCGGCCTCGAGTGCGTCGAACGTCCGTTGTTTCAAGCAGGCATGATCGAGCAGGACATCCTCCGCGAGAGCCGCGTACTCGCCGGTATGGCTGTGCGGGATTACCATCAGGTGTCCCGGGTTGTACGGATAGTTGTTCAGCATGACGAACGCGTGCTCGCTTCGCGCGACGAGTAAGTTCTCCCGATCGTCGTCCAGATCGGGGAGTTCACAGAAGACGCACTCCTCGATATCGGGGTTCGTTTCGTCGCGTCTGATCCACTCGATTCGCCACGGTGCGAACACCTGTTCCATGTTCGATACCACTCGAGGTGCCCCTAAAGCGTTTCAGTCCGCCGACTCGGGCCGGAACGAACTGGTAATTCGTCGGTAAATCCATGCAACAGTGACTCATAATTTCCCTATAAAGCCACGAAAGACGGATCTAAACGGTATCGAACGCTCTCAGACGATCTCGAAACGAGGTCGCCGCCCTCGTGCGGTTTTGACGGCTCACGGCACAAAATGAAGCGTGGGTTTAAGATAGGGCTACTGCAAGTAATCCGGTAATGGCAACGACTGATGACTCCGTCAACGGGATGACCGAGTACTGCGAGGAGTGTGGCTTAGAAACGCTCCACGAGGTGTCCGTCCAGATCAGAACTGAAAGCCTCAAGCAAGAAAACGCACAGTTCTCCCGCGAGCCCTACCGCGTGAGCGAGTGTCAACGATGTGGCAACCGCTCGAGCCAGCGGATGAACAACGCGTAACGAGTGGTGAGAATACGAGTGCTCTATTCGGGCCCGGTCCAAGTCGGACCCCGCCGGACAGGGCGCTCGTCGATGGCGGGCCCTCCGCTGAGGTGACTAGATGTGGGAGTTCTATGAGCGAGTGAGTCTCACTCATGCTCGCCCTCTACAGCCCTCGTAAACGGCGATAACCGACGGGATCGCGAGTGGGCGTCGCGTCACTTCTGACTTTCTCCTCGCCTCGTTACAGTCGAAGACGACGATAGCGGCGGCCAACGATAGACGATGCTGATCACAGCTGTCCTGTAATATACCGACATCCGCGGCGAATGTGGGTCGCTGTCGTTACCGCAGCGAGACGGTCACCGTTCGGTCGTCACTTCGCAGCCGTCTTCGGTGATGATGAGCGTGTGTTCTTTCTGACTGACGAGGAAGCCGTCGTCCTCCTTGAGCACCGGGTAGCTGTGGACGATATCGTTGCGCTTGAGTCGGCGCAGCGCCATTTCGGGTCGGTCCGTCTCGAGCCATCGAGTCGCGAACGGCAGCGTCCGAAACTCGTCGGTGATCTGCTCGAGGGCCTCGCGGGCCTGCCGGTTTCGGATCGTGCCCTCGCGCTCGAGCGAGAAGATTTCCTCGCTCGCACCCTCGGTGACCTTGCCGCCGCCGTCGGTCGCGAACGGCTCGATCGCGACGACGTCGCCGACCTCCAGCGTCGTCCCCTGCGAGACGGCGCGGTTCGGGATGTTCGGCGAGGTGTGTTGTTCCCAGTGACCCAACCCGTGGCCGGTGAGGTTGACGACGGGGTTGTAGCCGTAGCCGTCGATGACGTCTTCGATCTCGGCCCCGATCTCGCCGGTCCCGACGCCGGGTTCGACGATCTCGAGCGCGGCCTCCAAGGCCTGTTCGGAGGCCTCGGCGAGTTCCGGATTGCCGGAGAGATCGACGGTGATGGCGGTGTCGGCCAGCCAGCCGTCGACGTGGACGCCGATATCGAGGTTGATCATCTCCTCGCCGAAAGTCGTCTCGTCGTCGATCGACGGCGTCGCGTGGGCTGCCTCCTCGTCGACGGAGATGTTGACGGGGAACGCGGGCTGACCGCCGAGTTCCCGGATTCGGTCCTCCGCCCACTCGGCGACCTCGAGGTGGCTCGCACCGACCTCGACGCGCTCGGCGGTCTCTTCACGTACCTGCGCGAGGATCGCCCCCGCTTCGCGGTGCTTTTCGTACTGCTCGGACTCGAGGTCCACCTCGGATTCGGCCATATCCCGGGGTTGGATGGGTCGACAAAAAGAGGTTCCGTCTCTCCGACGAACGCTGGGGACGACTCGCAGCCGTCTCAGCGGGTCGTCGGCTCCCCATCGACCCAGTTACACGCCGGACAGGCGACGACCCCTTGCACGCTCGACAACGTCACGTCACAACGCGGACACCGACTCGAGGCGTACTGCGGCGCTCGAAACATGGTTCGATCCACGGATACGTCAATAATAAATGTTCCTCACGACGATCGTCGAACTCCCGGCCGCAGGCAACGGTGGCATCCCTCGAGCAGCAACCGAACGGTTCGCTGAACCGACCGTTCGGGACGGAAACGACCCGTAACGCCCCGAAATCCGTGAAACAGTCGCCACGGGTTATACCCGCCGCGTGTCTGAAGCCGAGTGGCGTGAGAGACGCCATCGATCCACGTCGAACGCCGCCGTTATCGACTCGAGTCCCGTGACACCACCGCGAGACCGAGGGCACGAACGACGCACCCGGCGGGCGGACGTCGGTTCGCGGTGGCGGCCACGGGGAGTCCGTTCCGCCAATCGCACCGTCGAGAGGGAGTGCAAACGACGGGTGCGAACGAACGTGCCGATTTCGCTGTGCGTATGCCCGTCATTTGATGGGAAGTCATATCGAGAGCCGCCATACGCCGACGTAGTGTCTCCACCAACACTGGCGTTTTCGGGGCGATGAGCCACTCAAGAAGGGCAGGGAATCGTTCAACTTTTGCCGGCCCGCGATGGAAATGGTAGACCTTTTACCCCCGTCGAAGAACCGTACAGACGAAATGAGCTACGAGAAGATCGAGGTCCCCGAGGAGGGGGAACAGATCACGCTGAAAGAGGGAACCGAGGACGAACTCGAGGTTCCTGACAACCCGATCATCCCGATTATCTACGGGGACGGTGTCGGGAGCGACGTCGGTCCCGCCGCACAGAAGGTCCTGGAGGCCGCCGCGGAGGCGACCGGCCGCGACATCAACTGGATGCGTCTCTACGCCGGCGAGTCCGCGCGCGAGAAGTACGACGAGAACCTGCCAGACGAGACCGTCGAAGCGATCAAGGAACACCGCGTCGCGATCAAGGGTCCGCTGACGACACCCGTCGGTGCCGGCTTCCGTTCGCTGAACGTCGCCCTGCGGAAGAAACTCGACCTCTACGCGAACGTCCGCCCGACCTACTACCTCGACGGTGTCCCGTCGCCCGTTTCCGAGCCGGAACAGATGGACATGGTTACCTTCCGTGAGAACACGGAAGACGTCTACGCCGGCATCGAGTGGGAAGAAGGTACCGACGAAGTCGCGGAAGTCAAGGAGTTCGTCGAGGAGGACATGGGCTTCGACAACACCATCCACGACGGCCCCGTCGGCATCGGCGTCAAGCCGATCACGGAGTTCGGGACGAAGCGACTCGTCCGCCGCGCCATCGACTACGCCCTCGAGCACGACCGCGATTCGGTCACGCTGGTCCACAAGGGTAACATCATGAAGTTCACCGAGGGCCAGTTCCGCGACTGGGGCTACGAGGTCGCCGAAGAGGAGTACGGCGACGAAGTCATCACCGAGGACACTCTCTGGGAGGAGCGCGACGGCGAAGCGCCCGAGGATGCGGTCGTCGTCAACGACCGCATCGCCGACAACATGCTCCAGCAGCTCCTGACCCGCACGGACAACTACGACGTCATCGCGACGATGAACCTCAACGGGGACTACATGTCCGACGCCGCCGGCGCACAGATCGGTGGCCTCGGCATCGCCCCCGGTTCGAACTTCGGCGACGGCCTCCTGCTGGCCGAACCCGTCCACGGCTCCGCGCCCAAGTACGAGGGTCAGGACAAGGTCAACCCGACCGCGATGATCCTCTCGGGCCGCATGATGCTCGACTACATCGGCTGGGACGACGCCGCCGACCTCGTCCGCGACGCCGTCGAGGAGACCATCTCCGCCGGCAAGGTCACCTACGACCTCGAGCGGAACCTCGAGGACGCCGAGAAGCTCGCCACCAGCGAGTTCGCCGACGAAGTCGTCAAGAACATCGAGAAGCTCTCGTAGAGGGGTTCTCGTCCGCTTGCGGCGACGCCGCAAGCACATCGAAGCGCTGGCGGACGCCGGCGGTTCGGCCAGTCAGAACGTGACGTGTTCTGACGCACGCGGGAACCTCCCGGAGGGGGTTCTCGGACGCGTTCTACTCTCCCGATTCTCTTTCCGACGTGTCCGGCAAACGGCGAGTCACGCGTCGGCGGCGCGTGTCGTAACGCACTCGTCATCGGCGGCCGTACGCCCGCTCGATGGACGATCTCGAGGTCCGAGCCGCCGAGACCGATCGCGAGCGCGACGACGCCTTCGCGGTTCGACGGACGGTGTTCGTCGAGGAGCAGGGCGTCGACGAAGAACTGGAGTACGACGACTACGACGAGACCGCCGTCCACTTCGTCGCGTACGACGGCGCAGAGCCGATCGGCGCGGCGCGACTGCGCGAGTCCGAAGCGGGCGTGGGAAAAGTCGAACGCGTCGCGGTCCTCGAGTCCCACCGGGAGGACGGCGTCGGTCGCGCGCTGATGGATGCGCTCGAGCAGCGGGCCATCGATGCGGGAGTCACGGCGCTGAAACTCCACTCGCAGACGCGGGCCGCCGGCTTCTATCGGAGCTTGGGGTACGAGCGCTACGGCGAGGAGTTCGAGGAAGCCGGTATCCCACACGTCGAGATGCGGAAGACGATCGACTGAGGTCACGACCGTCCGGCAAACGAGTTCGGGCCGGCCGCTCGAGTAACACGCGAGACGGACGCGGCTGGGATCGCGTCGGCGTCTGTCGGCCGTCTGACTGACTTTCAAGGGTCAGGATGTGGGCGTGGCTGGTATGGAACGAGACGTTCACGGTCCCGCAACCGCGGTCGGCTCGGCGACGGAGACGGTACGGACGGCCGCGCGGCTCCTCCTCCCGCTGACGGTCTCGGCCGCCGTTACTGCCGGCGGCGTGCTCGTCTTCTTCGCGGTGATCACCGCCGTTCTGGGCTGACCTCGCGTCGTGATGCGACCGATGCGCGATCCGACTCAGCGAGCGGCGATCCGATCGCGGCCGTAGCGCCCGGCGACGCCGAGGATCGCCAGCGCCATCGCCGCCGCGAAGGCGACGACGAACGCCGAAAGCGGCTCGGCGACCGTCTCGAGTTCCGCGAGGACGAACTCGCCGGCGAGGACGGTGGCGACGGCGAAGAGCGCGAGGCCGCCGACGTTGGCCGGCACCGAGTTCGTCTCGGGCACGACGCTGGGATCGTTCAACAGGGCGAGGAGCACCGCGATAGCGAAGGGCGTCCCGACGAGTCCGAACGCGAGCGTGAGGACGAGGAGTTGGAAGAACGTCCCGCCGAGGAACGGGCCGATCGCCGAGGCGAGCGCGACGACGACGATCGTGGCCCGATAGCGGGGATCGCTGACGGACCGGTCCCAGCCGAACTTGTCGGCGAGCAGGTACGGCGGAACGATCGTGTTGCCCCCGAGCGTCGAAACCGCCGCGCCCAACAGTCCGGCGAAGAACAGCCACGTGGCGTACTCGCCGGCGACCGGACCGAGCGTCTGCGCCGCTCCGACGCCGTCGATCGTCGCCGGATCGACGCCGGCCGACGGGAGGACGCTCGCCGCGACGAGGAAGACGCCGAGGCTGAAGACGCCGAAGGCGACGAGCATCGAACTGACGACGTCGAACGTCGCGATGTCGGTCTCGCTGCGCGTCCAGCCGCGGGCGCGCATCGTGTAACTCTGCATCGTCAACAGCGTGATGTGGACCGCGCCGCCGAGGATGCCCGCGGCGACGAGCGCCCCGTCGACGCCGGACGGGATCGTGGGTTGCAGCCCGCTCGCCGCCGCGGCCGGGTCGATCGGGACGACGAACGCCGAGGCGACGAACGCGACGACGACGACCGAGACGAGGACCTTCGCGCCGACCTCGGCGACGCGATAGCCACCCCCCGCGAGCCCCGCGGCGAGCACCAGCGCCCAGACGACGCCCCAGAGTCGCGGGTCGGTCAGGGCGGCGATACCGACGCCAGCACTAGCGACGATCGTCGCAGTCACGCCCGCGAGCGTCTTCATAATCACGAGCTGTGCTAACCCCGCAGCCAGTACGACATCGATCACGAGCACCCAGGCCCACCGCGAGCCGAGGTGGCGTTCGACGACCGCGACGATTCCCGCTTCGGTGAGCAGCCCCAGCCGCATCGAGAGATACTGCCCGACGGTACCGAGGACGGCCGAGAGGACGACCACCCACAGTAAAGCGTAACCGAAGCTCGCGCCCGCGACCAGCAGACTGGCCATCGTCGCCGGCCCCGCCGCGATCGCGCCGGCGAGCCACGTCGGCCCCAGCCGCTCGAGAAACGCTCCGATCCGTCCGATACTCCACGAGTCCGACGACCGTGACTCGGTTGCCATCGGTCCCTCTTTCGAAGTCGAATATATAACTCCGTGGTATTCGTGACTATTAGCAGCTACTCACGGACCCACTGATTGCCCTGCGAACGAACTCGGGACGGCCCTACTACGAAAGCGGCGAAACGACGATGGCACACATAGTTCCACGGCTACCGGTGGTTTCCCGTCGATCCGTCGCGATACGAAAGAAATAGTAGTTTTCTAAAACTACGTCGCTGTATGAACCCGTACGTCATACTCAGCGGGGCAATCCTGTCGGAGCTGTTCGGAACGACGGCCCTCAAACTCTCCGACGGGTTCTCGCGGCTGTTGCCGAGTCTCGGCGTCATCGGCGGCTACGGCCTCGCCTTCTATCTGCTCTCGCTGACGCTCGAGGAGTTGCCGGTCGGCATCGTCTACGCGACGTGGGCCGCGCTCGGGATCATCGGTGTCGCGGCCATCGGCGTGCTCGCGTTCGACGAACACCTCGACGGGGCGGCCGTCGCCGGGATGGGACTCATCCTCGCCGGCGTCTACTGTCTGAATATCCTCTCGGACGTCTCCGCACACTGAGTACGCTGGCGTCGCGGTCGGACTCGACTCGAGACGGGGCGGGCGCACATCGCGGTCGGCTCGGGACGGGGACACCGAACCGAGAGAGCGTCGCTCGCACGGCCGTCGTGCGAGCAGGTGTGCAGTGACGTTCAGCAGTTTCTATCGGTCGCGTCGTGGTCGATGATCCATCGCTTGACGAGGCGCTTCAGTTCGCCGTATCTGCCGGTTCGCGTCTCCCGGTCGTCGCCATCCCGAATGCGCGTCGCTTCACAGCCGGTCTCCGGGCCGCCGGGGGCGGTCGACGTCAGCAGTCTGATGAGCGTGTCGCCGTTTGGTGCGGCGTAGTACTCGGTCGAACCGTCCGGGGTGACGCTGTATGCCCAACCGTGGACGAGCGTGTCTCGGTCCGGCATCGGGTCGGATTCGGCGGCCGACTCGTCGCTGGCTACCGTCTCTGCGCCGGCTTCCGGCCCGAGCACCCACCGCTTTCCGGCCGCGAGATCCCGCTCCCGAAGGGCATGAGACGCGACCTCGACCGCTCGAACGGTCCCCTCGGGGACGTCGAACTCGGCCCCGGCCGCGAGGGTTGCGAGCCGATCGGTGATGGTCTCGAGCGTGCGACTGAGGCCGCGGTTGTAGGAGGACCGTCGCCGCGACTCGCTCGGCGGCGGACTGTACGAGAGCAGTGACGCCGCATCGGCGAGGGAAGTGAGATCGGCCGGCGTCGGCTGCCGCCGAAGCACGTCGGCGATCACCAGTCCGTTCCGGACCGAGCCGAGCCGGGCGACCTCGCGGGCTGCGACCGCGGTCCAGTACCGGTCGCCGTCCGCGTCGTCGGCGAGCCGTTCGAACGCGGCATCGATCGCGTCGTCGTCCGCGTCGCGATCGATACCGAGGACCGCACGGGCATCGCCGATGCCGGCTATCTCGTCGGGCGTGTCGATTCCCACGTCGTCGCTCATGGGACACCCCTGGCGGGGCGCATACAGAAACGTTGTCACTTGCCGCCACTCCGAGCGATTAAACAGGGTCGAACGCTCACGGCGAGACATGTACGCCGTCGTCGGCTGTAGCGAGTGCTCGAACCTCTGGATCATCGAGGGGCGATCGGAGACGACGCAGTGTCCTCGCTGTGGCTCGCGTCGGGCCTACGAGAAGCGCAAAAAGTTCGTCGAGACCGACGACGCCGCCCACGCTCGCGACGTCCGAGCGTCGATGCTCGCGAACCGTCAGGGAGAGGGCGAGGCCTTCGCCGAACTCGACTCCTTCGCCGCCCTCGAGGCAGAGGTCGCCGACGGCGTCGTCGACGACGACGAGTATCTCGCGGAGTCCGGCCTGGACATCGACGAGGTCGACGCGGCCGGCGACCGCGATCCGCGAGGTCCGAGCCGTAGCGGGAGCAAGAAGGAAATCGTCGAAGGCGCACTCGAGGCTCTCGACCGGCCGACCGAGGGCGAGGTCGCCGAGTACGCCGGCGAGCGCGGCGTCTCGGCCGAAGACGCCAGGGCCGTGCTCGAGAAGCTGACGCGGCGCGGGATCGTCAGCGAGAGCCGCGGGCGGTACCGGCTGGTGTAGGCCGTCGGCGCCGTATCGCCACGGCTATCCCGTCACGGCGGGTCCGTGTGGGGTATGGCAGAAACCGTCGACCTCCAGGCACCCGTCGTCGGCGGGGGGCTGGTGGTCGCGATCGGGTTGCTCGTCTACGGACGGGTCGTCAGCGAGACGATCGTCGGAATCGACGCCGCCGTCGGGGCGACGTGGGTTCTCGCGGCGACGTTCGCCGCGCTCGCCGCGATCCACGCGAGCGTCGGGCAGTACGACCTCACGCTCGGACACGGGGGCGGTGCCGTCGGATGGCTCCTCGTCTTGCTCGGATCGACGGGACCCCACGTCGCGCTCGGACTGGTCCTGCTCGTCCTGTCGGGCGGGTACATCGCGATCAGAACGAGGCGACGCCGCGACGACGGTTCCAAGGAGCCATCAGCGGGGCGCTAACCGGTTTCGGTTCCGCCGGACTGATTCTCACCGCCGAGACATCTTTCGGATGCGGCGGACTGGATGTGAGCCGCTGAGAGCACCCGAACTGTAATGTGCCGTCTGCGACACGGAGTTTGCCGACGCTACCGACCCAAATCCTCGTGCGCGCTCGCGAGGTGTCGCGAAGAGAGCGCACCGAGCAGGGAGAGTTCGCCGGCGAGCGCGCCGACGGCGATGATCTCGGCGAGCGCGTCGGCGTTCGAGCCCGGCGGGTCGCCGCCGCCCCGAAGACCGAGGATCTCCAGGGCCTCGGCCTGGGTCGGGAGTTTCGTGCCGCCGCCGACGGTTCCGACCTCGAGCGAGGCCAGCGAGACGCTGGCGTAGAGGTCGGTGGTACCGTCCTCGCGCTCGCGGGCGTCCATAGTCGTGATCGTGTTCGCCGCTTCGACGACCTGGGCCTCGTCCTGGCCGGTCGCGAGGAAGGCCGCGCCGACGACGTTGGCGGCGTGAGCGTTGAATCCCAGGCTGCCCGCTTTGGCGCTGCCGATCAGGTTCTTTCGCGTGTTGGCCTCGGCGATGGCGTCGGCGGTCGTGTGGAGGCGCTCTTCGACGAGTTCGCCGGGGATCAGGGCATCGGCGGTCACGGATCGCCCCCGTCCCTCGACGGCGTTGATGGCGGCCGGTTTCTTGTCCGAACAGAGGTTTCCCGAGAGCGCGACGAGCGAGGCAGGCGTCTCGCTCTCGACGAGTTCGCAGGCCTCGCCGGTCGCGATCGTGGCCATGTTCATCCCCATCGCGTCCTTGGTGTCGTAGGCGAAGCGCAGGTAGACGGAGTCGCCGACCACGTAGGGCTCGATATCGAGCAGTTCGCCGTGGCTGGTCGTCGATTCGGCGGCCGCCCGGAGCGCCTCGAGATTGTCCTCGACCCACGCGACCGTCTCGGCGGCCTCCGCCACGCCTGCCACCCGAAAGACCGGCGCTCGAGTCATCCCGTTTTTCGTCACGCGCGCGTCCGCACCGCCGGCCTCCCGGATCACGCCGAGGCCGCGGTTGACCGACGCCAGCAGCGCGCCCTCGGTCGTCGCGAGCGGCAGATAGTGCTCGCCGTCGGCCGCGCCACCCGCGACGGGGACGGGACCCACGACACCCATCGGCACCTGCGCCGCGCCGATCATGTTCTCGATGTTCGGGTCCGCCTCTTCGGCGGGGAACGCGTAGTCGCCGATCGCCTCGAGTTCGGTTCCCGTCTCGCGTTCGATCAACAGCCGGCGCGCGTGGGCTGCGGTGTCGTAGTCGGCGTGCTCCTCGAGTTCGTGAATTCGAAGGTCACCCTCGCGTACCCGCTCGGCGAGGTCCTCGGGGTCCGTCATGGATGGGCCAAGAGGGTGATGGGTCCTAACAGTTGCTGATTGCCCCGGGAAGCACACGGTCACGGCGACGGCATCGCCGCGGTTACGGGACTCCCGTCACGGAGTCGTCGCTCGGCGTGCGATAGTCCGCCACCACCTCGTAACAGACGAGCGCGACGATCGAGCCGGTTCCGAGCAGGGCGATCACCAGATGGCGGCCCCCGTCCGCATCGGCGGCGAACACGATCGCGAGCGTCGCCGTCGCGACCGCAGCGAACCGGACCCTGCTCCGGAAGCGAGCCTCGTTGTCGTCGGTGGCCGCGAGGTACAACTGCGGCACCGCCACGGCGACGCCGGCGAACAGGAGGAACGCGAGGAGCGGTCGATCCCAGATCGCGACCCCGAACTGGCGCTCCACGGCGAGCGACCCGGCGAGCGACAGGACGACCAGGAGAAGCGAGCCGAAGATGACGCGGCCTTCGCGATCGATCATACGAGCCGGTCAACGGACGGCCAAGTCAACCTTGCGCTCGAGCGGGCGCGGTAAGCCCGCCGTACGCGCTCGAGTGGGTGTTTGGCGATCCCTACTGTGCCCGACGGGCGCGCGATCCGGGCGTCGGGACCGGTGACGGAACTGTTTTGTCGCTCGCCCGCGGGCACTCTCGCATGACTGCGGCCGCTGATCGCCTGCTGGTCGACGCGGAGGTCCACACGCTCACCGAGCCCGATACCGTCGCCGACGCGGTCGCGATCCGCGACGGCGAGATCGTCCGTCTCGGGAGAACGTCCGAGATCACGTTCCTCGCGGGCGTCGAAACCGACGTGATCAACTGCGGCGGGCGGGTCGTCCTCCCGGGATTCATCGACGCGCACACGCACATGGAGCAACTGGGCCAACACCTCGTCCACGCCGACCTCTCGGACGCCGACGGTCCCGACGAGTGCGTCCGACTGCTCCGCGAGCAGGCCGAGCGGGACCCGGATCGCGAGTGGATTCTCGGGTTCGGCTACGACGAAAGCGAGTGGACCGACACGCGATCGACGCCGCTGACGCGGGCGGACCTCGACCGCGTCAGCGAGGATCGGCCGGTCGTCGCGATGCGGGTCGATCTGCACACCGCCTCGCTGAACGCGGTCGCGCTCGAGCGCCTCGCCGACGACCTACCCGACTCCGACCTCCGAACCGAGGGCGGCGAGCCGACCGGCGTCGCCGTCGAAGACGCCGCCGAGGCGGTCAGAACGGGGCTCACGGCCGACGGCGAGGAGATGCGGACGGTGCTCGCGGCCGCGACGGAGTACGCGGTCGAACGCGGCGTCACCGGCGTCCACGACAAGGTACGGGGCTCGGTCGCCCCGCGGACCTACCGCGAGATGGCCGCCGACGGCGACCTTCCCCTGCGCGTCCGGATCGACTACTGGAGCGACCATCTCGAGGCGCTCGTCGACGTCGGCGTCGGAACGAACGACGGCGGCGACCGGGTCCGGACCGGGGCGATCAAGTCCTTCTCGGACGGGAGTTTCGGGAGTCGGACGGCGAGGCTTCGGGAGCCGTACGCGGACGAAGACGGGGACCGGGGCGAGACCGACGATACCGGTCGTGGAGACGACGCGTCCGCATCCGACGGCGAGCGCGGGCAGTGGGTCGTCGACCCCGAGGCGCTTTCCGCCCTCGTCGACCGCGCCGACGGCGAGGGGTATCAGGTCTGTATCCACGCCATCGGCGACGAAGCGATCGAAGAGACGCTGTCGATCCTCGAGTCGACCGCCGATCCCGGCGGCTCGCGCCACCGGATCGAGCACGCGGAGCTGGCAACCGACGACCACCTCGAGCGCATGGCCGAGACGGGGATCGTCGCCTCGATGCAGCCGAACTTCCACCGCTGGGCCGCCGAGGGCGGGCTCTACGATCGGTGTCTCGGCACGGACCGACGCGAGCGGACGAACCGGTTCCGCCGGGTGCTCGATGCGGGCGTCCCCCTCGCGTTCGGCTCGGACTGCATGCCATTGGACCCGCTGTTGGGGGTCCACCACGCAGTGAACGCACCGACGGATCGACAGCGGCTCTCGGTCACCGAGGCGCTGCGAGCGTACACGCGGGGTGCAGCCGTCGCCGGCTTCGACGACGACCGGCTCGGGACGGTCGAGTCCGGCAAGCGCGCCGATCTGGTCGTGCTCGAGGCGTCACCGTGGGAGCGGCCGGATCGGATCGACGAGATCGACGTCGCGATGACGCTCGTCGACGGCGAGGTCGTCTTCGACGGTCGCGAGGCGTGAGAGCGGGCACAGGCGTCACCGCCGCCCATGGTTCATCGCGACCGCGGCCGGACGACACCGTGCGAGACGGAACGGGTCGCCGAACCGACGCCGGCAGTCGGCCGGAGTCCGCAACCTGACCGAGGCGTCGATTTTTGTCATTGGAGCACAACGGGAGGCGCATGGACGTTGGACTCATGGTCACGGCCTTCGGCGACGTGGACCTCGCGGATGTCGCCGTTCGCGCCGAATCGCAGGGGTACGACGCGGTCTGGGTCGGCGAGCTCTGGGGTGCCAGCGGCGTCGTCCAGGCCACCGAAATGGCCTGTCGGACCGAGGCAATCGAAATCGGGACCGCGATCCTGAACGTCTACTCCCGGTCGCCGGCCGTCCTCGCGATGACGGCGGCCTCGCTCGAGGACGCGTCCGACGGACGGTTCACGCTCGGCCTCGGCACGAGTACGGCCGCGGCGGTCGAGGACCTCCACGGGATGGCGTTCGACCGGCCGGTGCGACGCGCGCACGAGACGATCGAACTGCTGCGCGAGTTCACCGCGGGAACCGGCGAGCCGGTCGATTACGACGGCGAACTGCTCGCGGCGGCGGCGTTCCCGTCGATCGAGAGCGCGGTGCCGATCTACCACGCCGGGCTCGGGCCGGCGAATCGCCGCGTCGTCGGCCGGCTCTGCGACGGCTGGATTCCGCACAATATCCCGTTTTCGCGGCTCGATGACGCGTTCGAAGAGGTCGCGACGGCTGCACGGGAACGCGACCGCGATCCGGACGACATCACGATCGCGCCCTACGTGCCCGCGGCGGTCAGCGCGGACCCGACAGAGGCCCGCGACACGCTGCGGCGACACGTCGCGTACTACGTCGGAAGCGGCGAGGGGTATCGTAGAGCGGTCGCGACCGAGTTCCCGGACGAGGCGGACCGGATCGCCGAGATGTGGCGCGACGGCGAGAAGAGCGCGGCCGTAAGCGCCGTCACCGACGAGATGCTCGCCGATCTCGGTGTCGCCGGAACGCCCGCCGAGGCCCGCGACCGACTCCGGACGCTCGTCGCCGAGACCGGAATCGATCACCCGATCGTCGTGGTTCCGGAACCGGCCTCGAACGCGGTCGCGGAGACGACGATCGACGCGCTCGCACCGGCCCGGCTGTAGCGGTGGCGTCGGCGATCCGGGCGAGCAGCGGTCGCGGCAGCACCGTGGCCAAACCGTCACGGCGACGGCCGCCTTGCGAATCCGCGGGCGGCGTTTTTTGAGTGCACGCTCGACAGTTCCGACCCCGGCCCCACCATGAGCACGAGCGATACCGAATTCGTCGGCGAAGGCGGGGCGACCGACATCGCGAGTCCGCTCCCGATGGAGATCGATCGGTACCTGCTGGCCGCCGACCACGGTCAGGCCTCCGACTACGACACGTTCGTCGATCGAGTGCTCGAGCGACTGAACGACGACGATCTGGACCTCGACGTTTCGTACAGCCGCCCGGCGAGCGTCGACCGGTCCGAGGCGGTCTACCGGATCGGGGCCGTCGTCGAACTCGTTAGCGAACGGGTCCCCGGTGGGGAACTGGCACACGCCGAAGAGCAGTTGCCCGACACGTTCGAGTTCGTCGGTGCCGAGACGAAACCCAGGGAGGCGACGTGAGAGGGGAAACGTCGAGCGACGCGGCCGGTCCGGGCTCCGAAATCGAACCCAGGGGATCAGCGCCGGTCGTAGACCCGGACCGCTCGGTCGTGGCGCTTCGAGAGTCCGTTCGGGTTGCGCCGGCTCGAGCGATCGGTATACCGGGCGCGAACGCCATCCCAGAGTCCGCGCGTGATGTTCGTCACGACGTCAGTGCCGTCCGAGATCCAACCCGTCGGCGTGGCCTCGCCGGAGAGCAGCCGACGAACGCCGCTGCCGCCGTCGTACAGTGCGCTTCCGACGGCTCGAGCGAGGACGGTCGGTCGCGGCCCGTAATTCTTCGCGAGCCGGTAGGACAGCGACCGGTAGGTCGCCCCCCAGTCGGGGTCGGCCCGGCCGCCGTCCGTCCCGATCTCACACCGGACGGCCATCGTCGCCGACCACGATACGTCGTGGCCGAGGCCGGCCACGCGGTGGGCGCAATCCCGCTCGCTCCCGTCCTCGAGATACTCGTCGAACCCGTCCAAGGACTCGAGAACGGAGCGCTCGAACGCGACGTTGTTACCGTGAAAGAGGGTGACCGGCTGCCCCGCGACCCGCCGCGGTGATTGCAGATCGGTCCCGACGGGACCGCCGGTGACGGGGCCGGTGACGACGGCCGTTTCGTCGGCCAGCGACTCGTCGATGGCGGAATACCAGCTGTGGTCGACGGCGTACTCGCCGTCGAGGAAGGCGACGACGTCCCCCGTCGCGAGTTCGAAGCCGGCGTTGCGGGAGACGCCGGGGTTCCGTTCGGAGATTTCGACCAGGACGTCGACGTCGTCGCGCTCTCGGACGACGCCGGTCGTCCCGTCCGAGGAGGGCCCGTTGACGACGATGATCTCCGTCGACGACGGCGTCCGCGCCGCGAGGGCGTCGAGACACGACAGCAATCGCTCCCGGTCGTTGAGCGTCGAGACGACTACCGAGAGCTCCATACCGTCCGATAGGAGCCCCTGATAGTAAATAGATGGGATTTCACTCGCTTCGATCAGCGAACGCGCGCGTTCCAGTACGACACCGACGCGAAGTGGTCAGTAATCGGGAGTTCGCCGACCGCCTTGTCGAGTGCGCGAAGCGGCGATGCGAGGCCGTTGGGGATCGACCGGTACAGGCCGTACGGCAGGAGGAAGTCGTCCTCGACGTCGACGAGGGTGAGATCGGTCTTCGCGAGGAGGACCGCGACCTCGCTCGTCGAGTAGAGCCGCGACCCCATCGGGAGCGCCCAGTTGTAGACACTGCGCGTCGAAAACCGATTGAACGTATCGAAGACGATCTGATCGCGGGAGACCCGCCGCATTTCCTCCAAGAACGCCTTCGGGTCGTCCGCGAGATGGAAGAACCGCATCGCGACCACGGTATCGAAGTGATCGTCCGGAAACGGCAGCCGCCCGGCGTCACCGCGGAGGAACTCGAGCGTCCCCGCGAGGTCGGCGTTTTTGGCCTTCCGGCGTCCCTGCTGTAACATCGCTGCCGAGATATCGAGTCCGACGACGTCGGCCCCCTGATGGGCCAGCATGACGGTAAATCGCCCGGTACCACAGGCGATTTCGAGGACCTTCCGGTCCTCGACCGGCATGATGGCCTCGAGGACGGCCTCCTTCTCCCGGCGGTCGATCAGTTGGCCACCCTGGGAGAACCGCTTGTCGTCGTATTCCTCGGCGATGTCGTCGGCTTGGTACCACTCCTGTCCTTTCACACTGGGCGAATCTACTGTTGCGATGGGATAAAACGATACTGGAGTCCGCCGACGAGGTCGGCCGATTCGTCGCCCGCCGTCGCCGCGGTCACGAACCGATCGACACCGGAAACGCACCGGAATATTAGTGTGTTAATATCGTATCGATATGCCTTATACAAACTGCATTGTTCGTATCCACATATAGGGAAGCTTTACCACTGACGATTCCGCTGACGTAGGTATGAGCACGAGTACAGCCGAGAACCGTGGCGCTGCCGCCGAGGAAACCCTTTCCGAGGACGAGTACCGCGACCGCCTCCGTGATCTCCCACCGAGTGCCAAACTCGTCGCGAAAGTCCTCGAGACCGAGTCGCCGCTCTCGCAGGGCCAACTCGCCGAGGAATCGCTGCTTCCGGACCGCACCGTTCGCTACGCGCTCAATCGACTCGAGGACGTCGGGCTCGTCGGCTCGAGGTACAGTTTCCGAGACGCCCGCAAACAGGTCTACTTCCTCAACCACTGATCCGCTCGGTGCGGGTGGCTACTACGAGGGGGGTGGAACCGCACACCGGCCGTCCGTCGATACGCCTTTTTCCGCTCGGTCGCACGGTCCGGACATGGATGTCACTCGGTGGTCCGTCCCGGTTGCGACGCGTGCGCCGACCGGCGAGACCAACGCCTACCTGATTCGGGGGACGACTGGCTCGTCGCCGAACGACGACCGGGACCGTCGCGAATCCGGCCCCGAATCGGCCATCCTCGTCGACCCGGCAGCCAGAACCGATGCCCTCGACCGCGCGGTCCGGGAGCGCTCCGTCGACCACGTCCTCGTCACCCACACCCATCCCGATCACGTCGGTGCCGTCGACGCCTACGCGGCCGAGACCGGCGCGACCGTCTGGGCGCGTGACGGACGCGTCGATCGGTTTCGAGATGCGACGGGTCGGGACCCCGATCGGACGTTCGCGCCGGGGACGACGATCCCGCTCGGCGACGAGCGCGTTCGACTCCTCGACGCCCCGGGCCACGCGCCGGATCACGTCGCGATCGCGGCCGGCAACACCGGCCCGATCCTGTGTGGCGACTGTGCCGTCCGCGAGGGGAGCGTCGTCGTCGGCGCACCCGAGGGCGACATGCGCGCGTACGTGACGACGCTGCGTCGACTCTGGGCGATGGACCCGCCCGCACTATATCCGGGCCACGGCCCCGAAATCGACGCCCCGCGAGCGACCCTCGAACGACTGCTCTCCCACCGGGCCGACCGCGAACGACGGGTGCTCGAGGCCGTCATCGACGGTGCCGAGACGATCGGCGAACTCCTCGACGAAGCGTACGAGAAGGATCTCGCCGGCGTGCGCGACCTCGCGCGGGCGACGGTCCGCGCCCACCTCGGGAAACTCGCCGTCGAAGGCCGTGTCGCGTGGGACGGCGAGCGGGCAACCCCACCCGAGGGCGACTGACTTTTCCGCGTCGACTCCCTCCCCTCGAGCGTGCAATCGCTCGACGCCGAACTCGAAGACGCCCGCCAACTGTCCGTTGCCGACCTCGCGGACGCGATCGAATCGATCGGCTTCGAGTGTACTCGCTGTGGAGCCTGCTGCAAGGCCGACGCCGAGGACGATCACACGGCGACCGTCTTTCCTGACGAAGTGCGCACGCTCGAGGAAAGCGACAGGGACGCCGACTACGACTGGCGTGATGTCGCTCGGCCCATGCCATACGGGCTCTCGACGGGTGACGACGGACTCGAGGGCGAGACCTTCGAGTGGGCGCTGCAGACCGACGGCTGTGGCGACTGTACCTTCTACGAGGAAGACGAGTCGGGAACGGGGGCCTGTACCGCTCACGACGACCGCCCGTTGATCTGTCGGACCTACCCGTTCAGTATCGCGCTCGCGGGAACCAGCCAGCCGATGGGCGAAGCCGTCGACAGCGTTGCGCTGGACGCGGAACACGACGCCGGCGACGAGGGCGGCGTCGTCCGCGCCCACGAGTGTGACGGACTCGGCCGCGATATCTCTCGAGAGGACGCCGAGACACTGGCTCGAGCGCTGAAGGAACGAGCCGTGCGGGAACTCGAGGAGGCCATCGCCGTCAGAGACGAGTACGCGCCCGCCGATCCCGATCCCGGCGAGATCGTCGTCCACGATTCCGAGGGGGCAAAGCGAGTCGACGGGACGCCGCTCGAGGAAAGTGAGTGAGTGAGTGAGTTGTGCAACTGACGACATCGGCCACGCTGTCGGATTAGCAGTTCGGAATCTACTGCTCGGAAGGTCAGGAGCAACCCATATCGCCGAGCGTGGACGGTGCTCGTACCCGCCCCTTCTCGTCGAGGTTTTGCGCGAGGTCGGCGTCGCCGACCCGGACGCAAAAAGGCCGCGTTAGAACGTGTCTTCGATGATATCGCCGACAGCGAAGTTCGACTTGACCTCGGTGACCTCGATCTTGACGCGCTCGCCGACGTCGGCCCCGGGAACGATGATGACGTAGCCGCGCTCGACGCGGGCGATCCCGTCGCCCTGCTTGCCGATGTCTTCGATCTCGACGTAGCGCGTTTCGCCGGAGTCGACCGGCGGCTGTGGCTCGGACGGTGCACTCTGTGGCGCGGTAGCCGCCGAGCCGTCGTCGTCGCCGGTCTCTTCGTCTTCGCGCGAGATGAGCGCGACGCGGTAGACCTCGCCCGGGTCGATATCGCCGGTCTCGACCTCCTGACGTGGTACCTCGATGACGTAACGATCCTCCTCTTCCGAAACGTCCGTACTGAACAGACACAGCAGCTTTTCAGATATTTCCACAGGCAGACCCTCGATTTCACCTCAGATCCGCCTCCATAATAGAACTACCGACACCGTGCCGTCAGTTGGCAGGCGACGTGGTTCGACGGGACTACAAAGCTCAGTCCGCGGACTCGAGCGATCGGGTCGTGACGAACTGGGAGAGATCGAACGCCGTCCCGAGGTCGGCGTCGGCGATCGAGTCGTAGGGACGGTTGACGACGATGTCGCCGGCGGTGCTGTCGCCGATGCCGGGGATGGCGGTGAGTTCGTTCATCGAGGCCGCGTTGAGATCGAGCGGATAGGGGACGCCGGTTACCGAACGGTAGCCGTGATCGACGACCGCGACATCGATCGTCCGGCCCAGTTCGCGTTCGCCCGGCACCCCGACGAGCAGCGGGTAGGTCCCGAGCTGGCGGCCGAAGGTCGTGCCGTCCTGGTGGTATTCGAGGTGGACGTCCGGGAGGACGGTTCCCGGCGGCGCGACCCGTTCGAGCATCGGGTTATCGATCTCCTCGCGGACCCGCTTTTTGTAGCGTTTGAACAGCTGTTTGTGGTCGTTTGCGATCTTGGCTCCCGTATCGCTCATGTCGGTCCCGTCGAAGGCCATCACCTGCCGGATGTTGATCCGGCGGAGCATGTAGCCCTCGTCGTACACCCGCTGGAGGAACGCACGGTTTCGTTCGTAGGTCTCCTCGCGCTCGCCCTTGAGCCCGTGCAGGAGGTTGATCCCGGGGAGGAGCTTGGGGAGTCGGCGCGGCGCGCCGTCGCCGAAGGTGGGCGCGTCTGCGGGATCCTCGCCGGGCCGCCACCCGGCCGCTTCGTTGACGATCCTGACCGCCTCGAAACACTCCTCGGCGGTGACGTTCAGGTTGTTCTCCTCCTGGACGACGGGATCGGCCGACTCGAGGCCGAACGCGGCCGTGTCGCCGGGCGTATTGTGCTCGGCGATGATCCGAATCCCCTCCCGGCTCCGCTCGGGCCAGTTCACGATCGTGATGGGGTTCATATTGTCCAGGTGGAGCGTCTCGAGATCGGGCGCGACCTCGCGGATGCCGCTATAGAGTTGGCGCAAGGCGTCGGGGTTGGGGGCCTCGCCGTCGCCACCGTAGGCGAGAATGTCGGCCTGTCGACCGATCCGGAAGTGTTTGACGCCGTAGTCCGAGAGGGCGTCGACCTCGCCGACGACCGTCGGCGGCGGCCGGAACTCGGGGTTGCCGTACAGCGGCTCCGTACAGAACGAACAGCGATACGCACAGCCCCGCGAGGTCTCGAGTTCGCAGATGAGATGCGCCGGATGATTCGGATGCTGCTCGACGATGAACGCACCCTCCTGGGCCCACCGCGACACTTCGTCGAGATCCCGCATTCGATTGTTGAACCCCTCGAGACCGCTGTCGACGAGGTCGTGGACGGCGGCCTCGACGTCACCTTTGGCGACGAAGTCGAAGTCTAAGTCCTGGCGTTCGGTCTCGGTCGCGCCGGCGTTTTCCTCGCCGACGCCGAACTTGACCGGCCCCCCCATCAAACTCGTCCCGTTGGCGGTCCAGGCCAGTTTGCGAACCTCGTCTGGCTCGGCCGGCGTGCCGCCGACGTACTTGCCGGGGACGGTCATCCCGCCCAGGTAGATCATGAGATCGGCCTCGTCGACATCCCGCCAATAGTCGGGCTGTTCGCGAAGCCTGTCGATCGTGTGGTACGTGATCTGATCGCGCGGAACGCCCGCATCGACGAGCGCGCCGGCCGCGTACCGGGGGTACGTCGAGATGTACGGCGGCACCCCGAAGTGTGCGGGCTCGTCGACGTAGCCGTCGACGATCGTCACCGACAGCGTCTCGGGGTCAGTCATGGCTCCCGATAGCGCCTCGAGTGATAAAACGGTGACTACACGCCGCCGGTCCGCCTCGAGCGGTCGATCGGCGGCCGTCGATCGCGTCAGGCGCGGCGCGGTCGTGAGTTCGTGACACTGCCCACGCGGCGAGACGCGAGTCACGGGGCCGGCGCGGCACGACCGTCACCGACCGACATCGCCCGGTTGCATTAGTTTAATACGGCGAGAAGGAATTGTATCCAACAACCGAAGCGGGCGAAACGGACGGAACAGGAGTCCACGAACAGGCGAGCAGTGCGTCCGCCCGTCTCCATCCGTTTCCGCTCCCCCGGTGGTACCGCCCGCCGATCCGTCCCCGTGCACTGTGAGCCGTGCCGCCAGATCACCGGTTCGGCTCACGACCGGAGACCCGACGTTCAGACGCCACGCTCACGAACCCCGGACGGACCCTCGAGTATAATGACCAGGAGAACAGCGCTTCGATCGATACTCCGTGCGAGTATCGTCGCGGTACTCGTCGCGACAACGCTCACTGCGGGAGCGACGGCAACCGTCGGCCTCGA
Organism: Natrinema altunense; assembly: GCF_000731985.1. GTDB lineage: Archaea > Halobacteriota > Halobacteria > Halobacteriales > Natrialbaceae > Natrinema > Natrinema altunense. Next base: position 43,628 of record NZ_JNCS01000007.1, on the reverse strand, counting down.
GACCGGACAAACGCTCACGGACCGTGCGGACGACAGCTATCCGTCACTTGCGATCCAAGACGATTCAGACGAACCCGACGAGCCCGACGCTCCTGATTCCGCCGACAGTCCCGACGATTCCGACCCATCTGACACCTCCGACCCTTCAGACAGCCCTGACGACTCCGATCCATCTGACCCCTCGGACACTTCCGACAGTCCCGACGATTCCGATCCATCTGACCCCTCGGACACTTCCGATAGTCCCGACGATTCCGATCCATCTGACCCCTCAGACACTTCCGATAGTCCCGACGATTCTGACCCATCTGACCCCTCAGACACTTCCGATAGTCCCGACGATTCTGACCCATCTAATTCCTCCGACACTTCAGACAGTCCCGACGATTCCGATCCATCTGACCCCTCAGACACTTCCGATAGTCCCGACGATTCTGACCCATCTAATTCCTCCGACACTTCAGACAGTCCCGACGATTCCGATCCATCTGACCCCTCAGACACTTCCGATAGTCCCGACGATTCTGACCCATCTAATTCCTCCGACACTTCCGACAGTCCCGACGACTCCGACCCGTCTGATTCCTCCGACACTTCCGACAGTCCCGACGACTCCGATCCATCTGACCCCTCAGACACTTCAGACAGCCCTGACGACTCCGACCCGTCTGATTCCTCCGACACTTCAGACAGTCCCGACGACTTCGACCCGTCTGATTCCTCCGACACTTCAGACAGCCCTGACGACTCCGACCCGTCTGATACCGCCAACGGTTCCGGTTCCGCTGGTGAGTCCGATACTGCCGACACCCCTGGTCCCTCCGACAACCCCGACGAGTCAAGTAACTCGGACGGCCCCCGCGACTCGGACGCCTCCGATACCTCAGACGGTTCGAACGACTCCGACGATGCCGGCGACTCGAGCAACGCGACCGACCTCCCGTCTGGCGTCGAAAACGACGCTGCGGTCGGCGAGACGAGTGACCCCGGCGTAACGACGACCGCAGCCGACGAGACGAACGCTGACGAAGGTGATGAGACGCCGCCGGAGACATCACCGAGTCGAGGCGAAGCGACCGGGACTGCGCTTGCGACCCTACTCGCGGCAACCGCTGTCAACGCCTCGGCGGTCGGACGCACGTCGCTCGTCGTCGGACAGTCGTCGCTCGGGGGGACGGTTCGACTGGCAACGATGACCGTCGAGCGGGCCAGTGCCGACGACTGGTGGCGGTATCTCGGATCGCTGTTCCGGTACAGCCGGTTCGACGACTCCGATCCGCTCGCACACGAGTCCCGGGCGGAGATCTATCGAGCGGTCGGCGACGATCCCGGGATCTCCCTCTCCGAACTCGCGGCCGCGACCGATGTATCGCTGTCGACGGTTCGACACCACCTCCGCATTCTCGAGGAGGAGACACTGGTTCATTCGGAGAAGATCCAGGGAAAGCGGTGTTACTATCGGGCTGACGCGACCGACGAAGTCGACATCGCGCTCCGGACGGCGCTCGAGAAGCCGGCGACCCGACGGATACTCGAAGTGCTGGCCGAGCGCGGGCCGGCACAGACGACGACGCTCGCGGACGAACTCGATCGGGACCCGAGCACGATAACCCACCACCTCACGACGCTGGCGGACGCGGGACTCGTCGTCAGGGAGCGCGAGGGACCGGCGGTGATCAGTCGGCTCGCGTCGGACGTGGAACTGCCGACCGAGTGACCGCAGCCGACAGCCGTGGACGGGTCCCGAGCCTCCGTAAACGGACGCGATGCCTGCAGCCACCGGGGGTGAAGCCAATGTTGATTAGTTCGGCCCGCCAAGGGCCGATATGCCTCCGACGGAAGAGATCGTCTGTACCGCCTCGGACTGTTTTCTCGATATCTTCGAGAACCACTACACCTACGACGTCCCCGACGACTTCGACGTCTCGGAACTGTCGTGTCCGGTCTGTGGCGGGACCGACTGCCTCGAGCGGGTCGAACTCTGAGCGGTGTTCGTCCGGCACCCCATCCCGACGAGAGCGACTCGAGTGTGGGCACCCCCGTCAGACCTTTCTTTTTATCCTGACGAAAGAGATATGAATGGGGCTGCCGTAGCCGTCCGTACGGCCATGTCTGCCATACACTCTCAGACCTTTCTCTCGGTCCCCGCGGCCGCCGTCCACCCCGCCCGAGGTGACCCTCCGTGAGCCTCAAAGAGTTCGGGAAATCCGTCGGAAGCGCGCTCTACCGACAGGTCGGTCGCGCGAACGGCCGCGTCCAGAACCACCGGTCGCTCCCCGTCGACATTCTCGAAAATGACTCCTCGTATCGCGTCGTCTTCGACGCACCCGGAGCCGAACCGGACGACGTACAGGTCCGCTACCTCGACGGAAACGTCAAGATTCGCATCGACCGGTTCCGGCAGTTCCACGAGGGGTACGAGCGACGGTTCCCCGGTCGCGGAATGTCGCTGAACGGTGAAGCGGAACTCCCGCCCGACGCCGTCGTCGATCCGGACGCCGGCACGGCGCGACTCAGCGAAACGGGAACGTTGAGCGTCGAACTGCCGAAGGGATCGGCGGTGGGTGATACCGCGGAGAGCGGCGAGTCGGCGTCCGAATCGGACCGCAAACGGGATACGGATACCGAAACGGAACCGGTCGCCATCGACGACTGACTCAGTCCCGATCGAGCGTCATTCCCTCGACGACGTCGAACGTCTCGTCGCCGTCGAACCGGGTCGGATCGAAGGCATCGATTCCCGACCCGCCGAGTATTTCTTCCGCGATCCGCTCGCCGATCGCCGGCGCGCGCATGAAGCCGTGGCCCTGGAACCCGGTCGCGACGTAGAGCCCGTCCTCGAGCGCCCCGACCAGCGGATCACGATCCGGCGTCGCCGTACAGAGCCCGGCCCACGCCCGCTCGAGGTCGCTGTCTGCAACGGTCGGAACGCGGTGTGTGAGCCGCTCGCTGAGATCGGCCGCGAAATTCGGGTCGGCACCGCGGTCGTACGCGTCGGGATCGGCCTCGCGTTCCTCGGTACCGTCACCCGCGAGGAAGCCGTCGGGATGGGGCCGCAGGTAGAAGTCACCGGTCGCGTCGTAACACATCGGCTCCGCGAGGTCACCGTCGGCGACGAGCGCCTGCACGCGGTAGGGTTTCATCGCGATGGAGAGCCCCGCATCCGCGAGCAGTGCTTTCGTTCGGGACCCGGCGGCCACCAGGACGGCGTCGACCTCGTGGACCGCGCCGTCCGGACGGACGACGCGGGGAGGGTCGGTCCGTACCTCGACCGGCGTATCGGTCTCGAGGGTCGCGCCGGCACCGGTGGCCGCGGCCGCGAGGCAAGCCGTATACCGGGCCGGATCGGTGTAGCCCGCCCCGCCAGCGACCCCCGCGACTGCGATGTCGTCCGTTCGCAGGGCGGCGAAGCGCTCCCCGAGCGCATCACCGTCCATTTCGAAGGCGACGACGTCGTTGTCCTGCATGTGACGCACCTGTTCGCGGATCGCATCGGCCCTGTCCGCGTCGTCCTCGCGGGCGAGCCAGACGTAGGGACATTCGACGAACGGGAACGTATCGTCGCCCGAGAAGGCGCGGAACCGTTCGAGCGCGCCGTTCGCGATCTCGGCGTCGAGCCCGTCAGCGAAGGCGTCGTAGCAGATCCCCGCCGCTCGCCCGGTCGCATCGCTCGCGACGGACTCGCGGTCGTAGAGGGTCACGTCCGCCCCCTCGCTCGCGAGGTCGTAGGCTGCAGTCGCGCCGACGGCTCCCGCGCCGACGACGGCGACCTCGAGACCCGCACCTCGCTCTGTGAACGCGTCCGCGCCGACGGCCAGTTCGGGCTCGTCGGCCCCGCTCATGACGGATCACTTGGGAACGTGGATTGGAACGGACGACTCGAGCCGCGACCGTCGGCTGCCGTTGTGCGATCGAAATCGGCTTGCATGGCCGCTACTCGAGTCGGGACTCACTTACCTCTGGGTGATCGACGCGGGAGTGCGTCGCTGCTGTCGGTCGGGACGGACCGAGACCTCGATGGGACGAGTCGTCGCGGACGGGAGGAAGGGGGAGGGGTACGACAGCAGGTCGAGCTCCATGGTTCAGTGCCGTCTCTCCTGCCGTACCGCGGTTGTTTCACGGCATCACACATACCAGTATTCCCAAAAGAATTTGGTGGGTCGCCGTTCGGACCGGACGCTTCGCTCGGATGGCAGTGAGTGAGTCGGGATGGGCACCCGTCAGTTCGATGGATCGAACGGGGTTCAGGTGACGTAAAGCGAGCGGGCGATAACGAGGAAGCCGGCCAGTACGAGCAGACTCTCGAGCAGGATGCCGATCATCAGCGGAACGTCGAGGATTTCGTACAGCATTCCGGCGAGGACTAGCCCGAGCGTGACGAGGCCGAAGCCAAGCGAGAGATAGCCAAGCGCCGGCTGGCGGGTTCGCCGGTAGGCCTTGTACGCGAAGAACGTGATAACGCCGCCGACGAGGAGGACGAGCGTCTTGACGACCGCGAGCGCGATCGCAGTCGGCATTGCCGCGGCGGAGGACATACTGTTCTCGTTTCGATATCCGAGACCGGTACCAAGAACCTTGTCGTTCCCGAAAGGCGTGGGACATGACAGCGGACCCCGTAACCGGATCGCAGCGCGGACGGCCAAACCGACCGCTCGCCGGGGAAGCGGCCACGACGGTCCCGCGCTCGAGACCGGCGGGTCACTTTTGTCGTCGGCGGGCCGAAAGGCGTTCGATGACACGACTCGTCGAACTCGAGGAGACGGGGCCACGGAAACTCGATCCGTCGGATCTCGACGACGAAAAGGGCGATATCGCGGTCTGTCAGTGTGGGCTTTCGGAGTCGTTTCCGTTCTGCGACGGCAGCCATCGACGGACGCGCGACGAAGACGACGGCACGACCTACGTCTACGAGGACGGGGAGCGCCGGGCGGTCGAACGGGTCGTAACGGCCGACGACGACGCGTAAGCTCCGTCGTCGGTCCGGTCTAGATCGATCGGGCCGAGTTACAGACGACGAGCGCGCTGCTCGCGGCCATCGCGATGGCGGCGAACAGCGGGTTCAGCAGACCGGCGACCGCGAGGGGAATCGCGACCGCGTTGTAAGCGAACGCCCAGCCGAGGTTCTGTCGGATCCGTCGATGCGTCCGCGTCGCGACGGTGAACGTCTCGGCGACGGCCTCAAGGTCGTCGTCGACGATCACCGCGTCGGCCGCGTCGGTCGCGAGTTTCGTCCCGCCGCCCATCGCGATCCCCACGTCGGCGGCGGCCAACGCGGGCGCGTCGTTGCTCCCGTCGCCGACCATCGCGACCGTCCCGCGTCCCCGCAGCCGATCGACGGTTTCGGCCTTCGCTTCCGGCGGGACGCCGGCGAAGACCTCGTCGACGCCGTCCAACTCGCGGAGCCCCTCCGCCGCCGGTCCCTCGTCGCCGGTGAGGACGACGACCTCACGGCCCGCGGCGACGGCCTCGAGCGCGTCGTCCAGTTCCGCGCGCGGCGAGTCGCCGACGGCGATCACACCGCGGACCCGGCCGTCCCAGCCGACCGCGACGGGAACGTGACCGGCTTCGCGAACGTCGGCGACGCACGACTCGAGCGCGTCGGGGATGTCCAGCCCGCGCTCGCGGAGGAAGTCGGGATGACCGACCGTGATGTGCTCGCCATCGACGCGCCCGGTGACGCCGCGGTCCGCCCGCTCGAACGCCGCGACCGCGTCCCCGGCAGCGTCGTCGTCGGTCGCGGACCCCGGTGCGGCGTCGGCGACGGCGGTGGCGATCGGATGTTCGGAAAGCGCCTCGAGCGTCCCGGCGCGCCGGAGCAGGTCGTCCGGCGCGATCGCGTCGGCGGTGTGGACGCGTTCGACGGTCATCGTGCCGGTCGTGAGCGTGCCCGTCTTATCGAGGACGACGACGTCGACGTCCGGAGCGTCCTCGAAGATCGTCTCCGTGGCGACGACGACGCCGCGCTCCGCGGCGGCTTGAACCCCCGCGGCGATTGCGAGCGGCGTCGCGAGCCCGAGCGCGCACGGACAGGAGACGATCACGACGGTCAGTCCGAGCAACAACGCGTCCGACGGGCTCGAGCCGGTCGCGAGCGAGACGACCGCCGCGCCGACGGCGAGGACGACGACCAGCGGAACGAAGACGGTCGCGAGCTTGTCCGCGAGTCGCTGGACGCCCGGCCGGGCGCTCTGGATCGACCAGAGCAGGGAAACGAGCCGATCGAGCGTGCTCTCGGCCTCGTCCCCGACCGTGAGGACGATCGGGGCGTCCGTGACCACGGTCCCGCCGCGGACGAAATCGCCCGGCGCTTTGTCGACGGGCAGGGACTCGCCGGTCACCAGCGACTCGTCGATCGCGGCGGTTCCCGACGCGATCTCGCCGTCCAGGGGCACGCGTTCGCCCGGCCGTACGAGAAGACGGTCGCCGGGCTCGACGGCCTCGAGCGGCACCGTCTCGCCGGTCTCGAGGCGAGCGTCGTCGACCTGTCGTTCGGTCAGTTCGGAGAGGAGACCGGTCGCGCGGCGCTTGACCGCCTGCTCGTAACGGGTGCCCGCGGTGACGACGAGGACGATCGCGACGGTAACGTCGAAGTAGAGGTGGCCCCGCCCGAGCAGCGTCGCGACCGCGCTAAAGGTGTACGACCCTAACGCGGCCGTCGCGACGAGCAGGTCCATGTTCGGTCGGCCCGCGCGGAGACTGACGTACGCCCCGCGAAGGATGGGATAGCCGGTGTAAAAGAGGATGAACGAGGTGAACACCCAGATATTCGACGCCAGAAAGGAGCCGGCGTAACCGCCGAAGTCGGCGACCGGTTCGTAGCCGAAGTAGGTGGGATAGAGGAAGAGAACGTACCACACCATGACCATCATCCCGAAGAACCCGCCCAGCAGGAGCGGGGCGAGGCCGTCGTCGGAGCCCGTCTCCTCGCCCGCGGCCGCTCGGTCGGACGCGGTGTAGCCGTGACCGGAGACCAGTTCCGGCAACTCGTCGGCCGAAATCAGATCGGGGTCGTAGACGAGCCGGATCGTATCCGTCGCGTAGCTGGCCGTCGCCCCGAGGACGCCCTCCGTTCGCTCCGCGGTCGTCTCGAGGAAAGCCTCGCAAGTCGAACAGTGCATGCCGTCGACAGCGAGGAAGGCGTCCTCCCCGTCGAGATCGTCGAGTCCGCCCTCGTCTTGGGACTCGTCCAGGCGCGATTTGACGGCCGATTCGTCGGGCGCATCGTCGGCCCGGTCGAGCGTTCGGGAGACCTCGAGACAGCCCCGACAACAGAACGTGCCGTCGCCGTCCGGTTCGGTAAGCGGGTCCGCGGGAGTCGGAAGGCCACAGAGGTCACAGGTCGCAGCGTCGCTGGCCGGCCGCGTCGAACGCGCGCTCGAGGAGCCGGCTTCCGGTGCGGATTGGTCCGTCGACGGTCGTGATTCGTACCCCATGTTAGAACGGTTGTGCAAACGGGAGTGGCGGATGTGGGAGGTGGATGCCGTACAGCATGAGTCCGTGCGAGAGCGGGATGTAGCCGAGGAGAACGAACGCCGCGCCCAGCCCGCGGTGAAGTCGAACGCGCGTGTCCGCCTCGATCGTGGTCAATAGGGTGCCATAGAGGAACAGCGTCGGAATCGTTCCCACCCCGAGCGCGGCCAGCGAGAGCGCCCCGCGCGCCGGCGACCCCAGTGCGAACGCATAGAGGTAGGCCGGATAGATAATCGGACAGGGCATCAGTCCGTGGACCGCCCCGAGCCCGACGATCCCCGGCGACGTGGCGAGCCGATCGATCCGGCTCGAGAGCAGCCCCGACAGCCGTCGGAACAGCGAGCCGAGGACCGGCAGATCGTGACCGGGAACGGCCGTTTTCCCCCGAAGGTAGTACAGGCCGCTCCCGACGATCGCGATGCCGACGAGAATGCCGGTCGCGCCCCTGACGGAATTACCGATGGCTGCGACGGCCTCGCTCGAGGCGATCGTCACCGCCCCCAAAAGCCCGAACAGGCCGCCGATGGCCGCGTAGCTCGCCGTTCGGCCGAGGTTGAACAACGCGTGCTGGCGCACCTCGAAGGCGGTCAACGTGTCGTCGCGACGCGCGTCGCTCGCGGAGCCGATCCGGTCCGCGTAGGTCGTCACCAGCGGGCCACACATCCCCAGACAGTGTGCGCCCGCGAGGAGTCCGACGACGACGAGAACGAGCAGGTCGACGTGCTCGGCGCCCGAGCACAGGGAGACGGCGCTCTCGAGGGGGACCGCAGGCAGAGCCGAGACCGGGTCCAACAGGAGCGACCCTGAAAGCATGAGAAAGACGGGGCTCAGCTCGCGGTACCGTTTGCGTCACCGGCGTGGTCGTGTCCGTGTCCGGTGTCGACCGGCGACATGGCGATATACAGCGAACTGAAGATGATGACTAGGTTGACAGCAGTAACGCCGCTGGCGAACAGCGAGTGGGTCACTCCGTAAACGATCACCGGGATGAACGCGAGCAATCCGGTAGTCGCCGCCTGTCGCGGCGTGGCGGTCTCGAACATACCCGTGGGTGAGGTCGTAGACGAGTTAAAACCACGAGACGTTCCCAAGGAGTGGGAAGCACGGCCGGTGGTAAGTCATCCCCCTCACCTACCACTCCGTATGGCTTCAGCAACGGAACAGAGGGAGACCGATCAGGTTCACGAGATCGGTCACGAGGAGTACGATCCGATCGGGACGGCGATCCTGATCGGGATCTACTTCCTAATACTGGTACTGCTGTGGCTATTCATGTACTTCGTCGAGTTCCTCGGCAACGGGCCGACCGTCGTCGGGGCGCTCCTGACGGTGGTGGGACTGGCATGAATATCCACACCTACGAAAAGGCATGGCTGGTCGCGGCCATGGTATTGATCGTCGGGTTTATCGCGACGATTACCTACGGTGCGGTCGGCCCCGGGATCGCGATGATCGACGACGACGCCGGGTCGATCGATCCCAACGAGATCTCCGATCACGAACGGTTCGGCGAAACCGGCGTCGAACACCTCGGCGGCAACGAGTACGAAGTCAACGTCGTCGCCCAGGCGTGGGCGTACTCGCCGAGCGAAATCGAGGTGCCGGCCGGCAGCGAAGTGACGTTCTACGTGACGAGCCGCGACGTGACCCACAGCTTCACCGTGGTCGGAACGAACGTCAACACGATGGTCGTTCCCGGCCAGATCTCGGAGATGACGGTTCAATTCGACGAGCCGGGCGAGTATGGCATCCTCTGTAACGAGTACTGCGGGGAAGGCCATCACACGATGGAAGGCCTGCTGACCGTCGTCCCCGAGGACGAGTTCGATCTGACCGAACTCTCGACCGACGCGCCACGCGAAGTCGAGGTGGGCAACGAGACGACGATCAACGCCACCGTGAGCAACGGGATGCAGGACGGACTCGAGACGACCGCGACCCTCGAGATCGGTGAGCAGCAGTACGAACGGGATGTGACCATCGACGGCGAAGGCAGCGCGGAACTCACGTTCGACGTCGATACTGACGCGCTCGGAGAGGGCGAGCACGACTGGACGTTCACGGTCGACGACCACGAGGAAAGCGGGACGCTTTCGGTCGTCAGCGAGACGGATGGAGGTGACACGAATGAGTAGTACTGCGGGTCAAACCTATCTCGATCAGTTCCCGGCAGAGGCGAAGGTAATCAAGGCGGCCTTCTGGAGCTCGTTCATGGCGCTGGCGATCGGCGGCCTGCTCGGGCTCGTGCAGGCGCTCCACCGGACGGACGTCCTCCGGTTCATCGATTCGGCGGACTACTACACCGTCCTCACCGCCCACGGCGTACTGCTGGCGATCACCTTCACGATCTTCTTCCTCGTGGGGATCTTCACCTGGGCGGTGACGACGAGCCTCGATCGCGGCGTCGTCGATATCCGCTTTACCTGGGCCTGGTACATCATGATGGTCGTCGGAACGATACTGGTCGGCGTCTCGATCCTCGGCGGGGTCGTCGACGCGATTCCGACGAACGCCGACGTCCTCTTTACGTTCTACGCTCCGTTGCAGGCCCATCCCGCGTTCTACGTGGGACTGGTGCTGTTCGTCGTCGGCTCGTGGCTCGCCGGCGCCGACTGGTTCCGGACCTGGTGGGCCTGGCGGAAAGAGAACCCCGACGAGCGGATCCCGCTGCCGACGTTCATGGCGCTGACGACGACGCTGTTCTGGTATCTCTGTACGCTCGGCGTCGCGCTGTCGATCCTCGTCTTCCTGCTGCCGTGGTCGCTGGGGATCGTCGACTCCGTCAACCCGCTGTTGACCAGAACGCTGTTCTGGTACTTCGGTCACGCCGTCGTCTACTTCTGGCTGATGCCGGCGTACATGATGTGGTACATCATGCTGCCGAAACTCTCCGGCGGCAAACTGTTCAGCGACCCGCTTGCACGCGTGGTCTTCGTTCTCTTCCTGCTGCTGTCGACGCCGGTCGGGATCCACCACCAGTATCTGGATCCCGGCATCGCAGAAGGGTACAAGTTCATCGCGATGACGAACACGATGTTCCTGCTGTTGCCCAGCCTGCTGACGGCCTTTACCGTCGTTGCCAGCATGGAACACGGCGCACGACAGCGCGGCGGAACGGGCTATCTCGGCTGGCTCAAGGCCCTCCCGTGGCGCGACCCGGTGTTTACCGGGATGGCGCTTGCGGGCCTGATGTTCGCCGCCGCCGGCTTCTCGGGCATGATCAACGCCGGGATGAATATCAACTATCTCGTCCACAACACCTGGTGGGTCGTCGGTCACTTCCATCTCACCGTCGGGACCGCGGTCGCCCTGACGTTCATGGCGGCCGCGTACTGGTTCATCCCGCAGGTCACCGGCAAGGAGCTGTGGAGTCGCCGGCTCGCACTCGGACAGGTCCTCGTCTGGTTCGTCGGCATGACGTTCATGTCGAACGCGATGCACCGTTCCGGGCTGTTCGGGATGCCACGCCGAACCGCCGAACCGCAGTACCAGGGCTTCGACTTCGAACCGGCCGTCGGGACCGTCGGCGAGATCAACGCACAGGTGGCACTCGGCGCAGTGCTCCTGACCGTCGCGCTGGCCATGTTCCTGCTGAACATGGTCATGACCTCGTTCAACGACGATAGCGACTCGCTTCCCGCAAACACCTACGCCGGTACGCTCTCGGGCCCCGAGGATTCGCCGGCCGTCCTCGACAACCTCAAGCTCTGGACCGCGATCGCCGTCGTGCTCGTGATCGTCGGCTACACGCTGCCGCTCGCGAGCATCGTCGACTCCGGCGGCCTGTTCGGTCCCGACATCGGCGGCTTCCAACTCGCCATCGAAACCGATCCCGCACTCGTCCTCGAGTCGGTCCGCGAGGTGATGCCGTAGTGCGCATCTCGAAGGGCGCACTGCTGGTCGTCATCGCCGTCCTCGTCCCGTTCGTGGTCGAGTTCCGGACGGCGCTCTCGTGGTTCGGGATCGAACTCTCGATCCTCGAGTCGCTCGTCCTCGGTGGTATGGCCGTCCTCGCGGTCGTGCTCTGGGCGGTGTGGCCCCCGAACGGGAACGCCGAGGCCGAGCTATCGGGCTCGAGCTAAGCCGCAGAATCGATTTTTCGAGGGCCACGACGGTGGGCGACCACGTCGCGAACGCACTGTAGCAGTTCGGCGACGAGGGGCGGCAACGGATCGAGCCGGGTTACCAGGTTTCGATCCGGCCGGCTCGGACGTCCTCCGCACACCCCTCGCAGTCGGGGTGGTCCGCCTCGTAACAGGCCGGCCGGTACTCCGCGTCGAGCTTCGCCGCCCGCTGTTCGGCGTAGCGTCGACAGACGATCTTCGCCCGGCCCGCGTCGTCGGCCGGCAGCCCGCGAGCGTTCTTCGCGACCTCGTAGGAATCGCGGGCCTCCTCGAGTTGTTCGTCGGTCGATTTCCGGAGCTCCTCGAACTGCTCGCCCGCCTCCTGAAGCGTCGAGCGGAGGAGCCGCTCGAGCTGACGCCGATCCGGCATTGGCACACCGTTCGACCGCAGGGCACATAGGCCCGTCGCCGGTGGGGACGATCGACACGGCGACCGGCGGGAACGACGAGAGAGCACCCGGTCGACAGCGACGCCGTTCGACGGACCGATCGCGACGCCCTCGAAGCCGTACTCGTGGTCGGCGACGCCAACAGCTACTGATCGGCGTCCCGCACACGACCCCTCGACGCCGCCTAGCGGTTTCTTTCACCGACGTTCACTTTCGCTCCGGTGGCGGTACTTTAAATACTATCGGGCGCGAACGGACGTATGCCTCCCAGTGAAACCAAAGAGGAGGCGAGACACAATGAGCGACGTACGACAACACGCGGACGACATCCACGAGCAGTTTTCGGACCACCTCGACGTCGACGTCGAGGACGTCGAAGAGCGCCTGACCACGCTCGTCGACGAGTACAAAGTGCCGATGGACGAGGCACGGCGAAGCGTCACCAACCACTATCTCGAGGAGGCCGGCCTCGAGCGCGAGGACATCTCGAGCGGCGACAGCGAGGCGGCCACCATCGAGGACGTCGACGAACCCGAGGAGTGGATCGACCTCACCGCGAAGGTCATCGAACTCTGGGACCCCCGCAGCGACTCGGTTGCACAGGTCGGCCTGTTGGGCGACCCGACCGGGACGATCAAGTTCACCAAGTGGGCCAAATCCGATCTGCCCGCGCTCGAGGAAGGCGGCGTCTACGAGCTTCGCAACGTCGTCACCGACGAGTATCAGGGCCGATACTCGGTCAAACTCAACTCGACGACGGTAATCGAGGAACTCGACGAGGAACTCGAGGTCGGCAACGACACCAGCGAAATCGAGGGTGCACTGGTCGACATGCAAAGCGGCAGCGGGCTGATCAAGCGCTGTCCGGAGGAGGACTGTACCCGCGTTCTGCAGAACGGGCGCTGTAACGAACACGGGGAGGGCGAAGGCGAGTTCGACCTCCGCATCAAGGCCGTCGTCGACGACGGCATCGACGCCCACGAGGTCATCTTCGACAAGGACGCGACCGAGGACCTGACGGGATTGAGCCTCGAAGAGGCCAAGGACATGGCGATGGACGCGCTCGATACGACCGTCGTCGCAGACGAGATCAGAGCGGATATCGTCGGCACCTACTACCGCATCGAGGGGCCCACCTTCGGCCGGTACGTGCTTGCCGACGACGTCGAGGAACTCGACGGGCCGGCGGATCCCGAGGAACTGCTGATCAAAGCGAGGTCGATGTAACATGAGCCAGTCCGAACTCACGCGCGAAGTCGCCCGCCGCGTCTTCGCCTCCGAATTCAACGATTCGACGTACGCATTCAAAGAGAGCGACGACGAGCGAGCACCCAACTACGCCTTGCTCCCGACGGGCGACCGCGCGAACCGCGTGTTCGTGGTCGGGACCCTTACCGAGACCGAGGACGTCGGCGACGACAGCGAGTACTGGCGCGGCCGCGTCGTCGATCCGACGGGGACGTTCTTCGTCTACGCCGGTCAGTACCAACCCGAGGCCGCATCGGTGCTCCGTGACACGGAACCGCCGGAGTACGTCTCCATCGTCGGCAAACCGCGCACCTACGAGACCGACGACGGGACGGTCAACGTCTCCCTGCGACCGGAGTCCATCGCGGTCGTCGACGACGAGACCCGCGACCGCTGGGTCGTCGAAACGGCCGAGCGAACACTCGATCGCATCGAGGCGTTCGAGGCCTGGGAAGCCGAGCAGGAAGCGCCCGAAAGCGGCTCGACGGCACCGACCAACGAGTACGCCGAAATGGCCCGTGAACGATACGGTTCCCCCGTCGTCAACTACCGCAACGACGTGATTCAGGCGCTCGAGAGCCTCGAAAACGTCGGGGGCGCGGACGACGCGGACGCGGAAGCGACGAACTGAACGCGACTCCCGGACGAGTCTGTTTCGGCGCGCTCGAGCGTGCCCACCGGCTCGCTCGAGCACCGGACGAACGGCCCGGTCGTCGCTCGCACAGTCGTCTGACAAATGGTTAAGTATCGTGACCGACGACTAGAGGTATCGATGGGGAACAAGAACAAGACGATCTCGTTCCGGGTCAACGAGGACGCGTTCGAGGCGCTACAGGCGATCGCCGAGGAACGCGATATCTCGCTGTCCGCCGTCTTCCGGGATTACGTCGACCGACTCGTCGAACACGACGGCCGGGTCGAAGTCATCCCCGAGGACGAACTCGAGGCCCGCGCTGGCGGAGCGGGAGCCGACGAGGAGATCTCGTTCCCGCCGACCGTCGAAGTCCCGAAGCGATTCATCCGCGAACACGAACGGCTCGAACTCGAGGCCGAGCACCTCCGGGAACAACTCGACGAGTACAAAGGATACGTCAACGACCTGCAAGACCGACTCGAGGACGAGGAAGACGAAGTGCTGTTGCTCGACGAGTTAGACGACGAAGACGAATCGTACCAGCTACGATAGCGAACGGAGACAGGAGACGCAGGCCCGAAACGGTTCAGATCACCGGGTAGAAGAGAGAGTCAAAGGCTTACTCCAAATAGCCGAGTCGTTCGAGGTTCGCACGCGTCGCCTCATCGAGATCGGTCTCCTCCAACGCGTCACGTCCCGCCTCGTGTCGTTCGTGTAGCAAGCGAAGGAGTTGTCGGGACGTCCGGAGCTTGAACCGGAGGTCCGGGTCATCGACGTCCGACTGAACGCTCGCAAGCATCGTATCAATGGTCTCGAAAGCCGTCTGAGACATCGTTTGTGGCTAGCCGGCTGCGACGTATATGAGCGGTTACGGTTCCGATCCAGCAGGAACCACGGACGGGGCTTAGCGCCTCCAGAATGGCCGTATGTGGGCGGTAGACGCGCTCACAGTAGTACACTCATCCGCACACCTCGAGACGGACCTATCGCTCGAGTTCCCGTTTCGCCTGCCGAATCTGATCGTACTTCTCGTCCGCACCCTCGACGCGAGCGAGCCCCTCCGCGGCCTCGAGCGTGCGGACGCCGTTGTCGAGGAAGGACAGCACGTCGCCGGGATAGGCATAGACCATGTAGTCGTCGGTCATCACGTCGACGATCGCGTCCGGCCCAAGCCCCTGAGCGCGTAACTCGAGGAGGTACTGGATGAACTTCCGCTCCGGACAGCCACAGTAGGGATTGTTGTCGCAGTTGCAGTCGAGGAAGTCCTGCGTGAAATCGAGCACCCGGTCGCGGGTCGCGTCGTCTAACTTCTCGAGGCCGTCGCCCTGAAAGAGCATGTCGAGCGTCGCGCCCTTGAACGCCCCCTTGGGAATGTTCGTCTCGAGTTGGGAGCTGAGCTGCCGGTGGTTCTTGATATAGATCTTGTCGGTGATGGCCACGCTTGTGGGCGCTACCCGCCGTACGCCGAAAAGCGTCCCGGTCGCGAGCGGGGCAGATGTCTCGAGCGACCGTCGCGCAGTCACGGGACGGAAATCGCGCGGTACGGAGACCCACACCGCGTCGGAGAGTCGTAACGTATTTTAGTCCAACCGGCTGTAGGGTAACGTGTACACGTGTCCGGGTTGGGGTAGTGGTTATCCTTCAGCCTTGTGGAGGCTGAGACGCGGGTTCGATTCTCGCACCCGGACTTTGTCGCCGCGAACAAATCCGTGAGCGGCGCAAATCCGACCGAGATCGAACCCTGCCAGTCGCAGCGGTCGAGCGAAGCGAGGCCGACCGTCTGGCTACGGTTCGATTCTCGCACCCGGACTTTTTCGCGGCGAGTCAAACGGTGAGCGGGCAAATCCGACGAGACGCGAGTCCGGGTCCCGACGTGCAACTTTTTGTCGCGGCGTTCCAACAGTTGCTGCCATGACCAATGGACTGGAGCCGACCGAGGAGTACGACGGCTCCATCGTCGTCCGTCTCTTGGACGATCAGGCGGGACGAGAGGAGATCCGGTGTCCGTCCTACCAGGACGCGATCGCCGTCGTCAAAGAGAACCACCGCTCGGTCACCGTCGCGAAGATCCTGGATCGTGACGGTGCCGTCGTCTTCACGTCGTCCGAGATGGACATCGGCGACTGGGAGACCGAGTGGGAGCGCGCAAAGCGCCGTCTCTCCGTCGACGTCGACGAATACGAGTGCCCGTACGACGACATCGCCTGTTTCGCCGACGATCTCTGTGTCCGGTGTCAGATCGACCGCGTTCGAGACCAGTACTGAACTCGAGGCGAGCCACCGGCTCGTGTCCCGGCCGTTCACGCCGCGTCCGCGAGGAAGTCGGTCAGCCGCTCGACGAAGTACGCCGGCCGTTCCTCGGGGATCCAGTGACCGGCGCGGTCGACGATCTCGCCCTCGACGTCGGTCGCGACCGCTTCCATATCCCTGATCGGACGGTCCCGGAAAGACGCCGCGCCGCCGAGTGCGAGCACGGGCATCTCGAGGGGAGTGTCCGCGTGGTCCCGGTTGTGCTCGGCGTCGGTGTCGAAGGCGCGGTAGTACTCGAAGCCACCCCGCAGCCCGCCGGCCTGCGAGTAACAGCGGACGTACTCCTCGCGGGCGGCGTCGTCGATCGCCGAGGGATCGTATGCACCCTCACCGTAGAACCAGTCGAGGTAGAGCCGCTCTCGGCCGGCGACCAGCCGTTCGGGGAGGTCGCGAACGCTGTGAAAGCGCGTGTGCCACAGCGGGCGTTTCTCGTCCTCGTTGATCCCCGGCAGTCCCGCCTCGAGTACGCAGAGTGCACGGACGTGGTCGCGGTACTGGGCGGCGTAGGCGTACGCAGTCGGCATTCCCCAGTCGTGGCCGACGAGCGCGATCGGGTCGTCGCCGTGTCCGAGGTGGTCGAGAAGGACCCGAACGTCGGTCGCGACGGTGTCCTTGTCGTACCCCGAAACGGGGGTTTCGGAGTCGCCCAGTCCGCGAAGGTCGGGCGCGATAACGGTGTACTCGTCGGCGAGGTGTGGGATCACGTCCCGCCACTCGTACCAGGTCTGTGGCCAGCCGTGGAGCAATACCAGCGGCGGTCCGTCGCCAGCGGTCACGTAGTGCAGTTTGACGCCGTTGACGCGGGCCCGTCCGTGCTCGAGGTCGTCGTGTGCGACCATACGACAACGTTCGGAGGCTGAAATATCAGTCTTCGGTACGGAACGAAACGAGCGAGCGGTTCCCGCGTGGTTCCTGCGGGAATCCGAGCCCGTTCGACGGGGACCGCCGGAGCGGGCGATGGCGGGGGCTCGGGCCAACGACGTGGCAGAGGCCTGTTGGCGGCTTGCGGAGCGCAACCGAAGACGATCGGCGGCGGGTGAGTCGAACGTGACCGGGACGATGCCAGTTGACGGACAGCCGGCCGTTCGGTGGCTCTCGCATGCTCTCGCGTTTAGGAGCGTCGTCGCGTAGGGGGCATATGGCGGACGGTCGATTCGGCGAGCGGTTCGACAAAACGCGGCGAAACGCGGTGCTCGCCTGGCTGGTCACGAGCGCACTCGTCGTCCTCACGATCGCCCACGGGCTCTCCGACGCCTACCGCTGGTTCGCGTTTACCGCGTTCGCGGTCGCGATCGTCCTGCTACCGGCCGCCGCGTTCCGAAATCCGCTCGTGATGCCACCCTGGAAACTGTTGGGCTTGGTCCTACTCCCCGTCATCGATGCGGCAGTCTCCGGTGCGTCGTTTCTGACGTCGATCGCCGTGTACGTCGCCGTCGCTGCGGTCGCGCTCGTCGCGTGCGTCGAGATCGACCGCTTTACCGCGGTACGAATGAACCACGCGTTCGCGGTGGTGCTCGTCGTGCTGACGACCCTGGCCGTCGCCGGGGCGTGGCACGTTGCCCAGTGGCTCGCCGACGTGACCCTCGAAACTGACTACATTCTAGACGGCCGCTCGCAGGACGCCGCCAACCGCGCATTGATGCATAACTTCGCCTACGCGGCGGTCGCCGGCCTGCTCGCGGGTACCGTCTTCGGGCGCTACTTCCGGTCCTACGGCGCGGACGATAACGAGGCCAGACGCCCGCCGACGCCGCGGAAGACGTCGCCCGACGGGGAACCCGCCCCCGTTCCGTCCCTGATCCGTGATCTCCTGGACGTTCCCGACGGGACCGTCAGACGGCTCTCGCGGCTCATGCAGGTGGCCCTCGCCGTCCTCCTACTGTATGGCATCGCCGGCCGCGATCTGACGACGGTTTCGAACGCCGCCATCGCGCTCGCGATCACGTTCCTCTCGGCCGTCCTCGAGCGAGACGCCAAACTGCCACTCGAGTCGGGGCTCGTGTTCTGGCTCACGGCGGCCGTGTTTCTCCACGTCCTCGGCTCGGCTGGGTTGTACGCCCGGATCGGGCCGTGGGACAGTATGACACATACGATCTCAGCATCGATCGTCGCTGCGGCGGGCTACGCGGTCGTCCGGGCGATCGACTTCCACACCGACGAGATCTACGTCCCGCCCGCGATGCTGTTCGCGTTCATCCTCGTGTTCGTCCTGGCATTCGGCGTCGTCTGGGAACTCATAGAGTTCGGGATCGACCGAAGCGCACAACGGGTCGGGCTCGACGCGGTCCTCGCCCAGCACGGTCTCAACGACACGATCGTCGATCTCGTCTACGACGTCGTCGGGGCCGTCGTCGCCGCGATCTGGGGCTCGTTCTACCTCACGGCACTCTCCCGGCGTATCGCCGGCCGACTCGAGGAGTGACCGGTCGCTCGAGGGACGCCCGGCGGACGGCGGGCTTCAGTCGGCGGCCGCGGTCAGTCGGCGGACCTCGTCGTCGCCGAGCGAGAGTTGCGAGGCCGCGAGGTTGGACTCGAGGTGGGCTGGATCGGACGTTCCCGGAATCGGGAGCATGACGGCGGACCGCTCGAGGAGCCAGGCCAGCGCGACCTGTCGTCGCGTCGCGTCGTGGGTCTCGGCGATCCCGTCGAGGAGGTCGCCGTGTTCGGCCAGATCGTCGCCGTCGATCGGGGCCCACGGGATGAAGCCGATCCCCGCCTCGTCACAGATCTCGAGTACCTCCCGGCTGCCGCGGTCGTTCAGGTTGTACCGGTTCTGGACGGTTTCGATCTCGACCTGCTCGCGGGCCCGATCGAGGAGTTCCGCGGAGACGTTACTGACGCCGACCGCGTCGACGAGGCCCTCGTCTTTGAGTTCCGCGAAGGTCGCGACGGAGTCCTCGAAGGGCGTGTCGTCGTCCGGCCGATGGAACTGATAGAGATCGATCGTGTCCGTCCGGAGCCGGTCGAGGGACGTGAGGACCTGATTGCGGATGTAGTCCGGGTCGCCGTGGGCGAGCCATTCGCCCTCACTGTTGCGCAGCAGACCGGCCTTGGTCGCGATCAGGACGTCGTCGGGGTCGCCGATCGCCTCGCCGATGAGGCGCTCGCTCACTGCGGGACCGTAGGAGTCCGCCGTATCGATGAGATCGACGCCGCAGTCGACCGCCTGCCGGACGACCTCGCGTGCGGACTCCTCGTCCTCCGGTGCACCGATGATGTCCTCGCCGGTGATCCGCATCGCGCCGAACCCCAGCCGACGAACGGTCGAACCGCCGATCTCGAACGTATCGCTCTCGTTTGTGATCGAGTTGCTGCTCACGATCGGATTGACAGCCTCGTCCCCCTTGAGGGGTTGGCTTCCCCGGATAGAATGCCGGTTATCGAACGGAGTTCCCGTCGCTCGACTCCCGTGACGGTATTGGACCTCCCCTCTCGAGTCGATCGCGGGACCGCCCGAACGGCGCGCAGTTACTCGTGTCCGGCGACCGGCAGCGGTTCGTAGGGTTCCTCGAGGTATTCGATGTCCGAGTCCGACAGATCGATTTCGAGCGCCTCGACGGCGTCCTCGAGGTGTTCGACGCTGGTCGTCCCGACGATCGGTGTCGTGACCCACTCCTTGTGGAGGAGCCACGCGAGCGCGATCTGTGCCATCGTGACACCGTGGTCGGCGGCGAGTTCCGCCACGCGCTCGTTGACCGCGGGACCGCCGCCATCCCGATACGGGAGCCGATCGATGTACTTGTCCGTCTCGCCGCGCGTCGTCGCATCGAGTTCGTCGTGGGGACGGGTGAGGTAGCCGCCCGCGAGCGGCGACCACGGCATCACGCCGATCCCCTCCCGTTCGCAGAACGGGAGCATCTCGCGCTCCTCCTCGCGGTAGACGAGATTGTAGTGGTTCTGCATCGTCGCGAACCGCTCGAGGTCGAGACGGTCGCTGGTGTGGAGCGCGTCTGCGAACTGATACGTCCACATCGAGGAGGCACCGATATAGCGAGTCTGCCCGCGACGAACGGCGTCATCGAGCGCTCGCAGCGTCTCCTCGATAGGGGTCTCGTAGTCCCAGCGGTGAATCTGGTAGAGATCGACCGTCTCCATGCCGAGCCGATCGAGCGAGTTCGCTAGTTCCTGTTCGATGGTTTTCCGGGAGAGCCCCGTCGCGTTCGGGTGCGGGTCCTCCTCGGGGGGCAAGAATGCTTTCGTCGCGACGACCTGTTCGTCACGATCGTACTCCGCGAGAACGTTCCCGAGGATTTCCTCGGACTTGCCCGACGAGTAGACGTTCGCGGTGTCGAAGAAGTTGATGCCGAGATCGATCGCCCGTTCGATGATCTCCCGCGACTCCTCCTCGTCGAGGACCCACGGTTGCCACTCGCTCGATCCGAAACTCATGCACCCGAGACAGAGCGAACTGACCTCCATCCCGGTCGATCCAAGGGTTGTGTACTCCATGATTGAGAGGTGCTACCCAACTCATCGTTGGGTGTCGTCTCGCATGGATTCGATGCTATTCAGAAAGCATGTTTAAGTGTCCCACCGAGCGGAAGACGGACGAGGCGAGTTCGTCCCGGTGACGGTCACTCCCCGCCGGAACGAATCCGACCTTCTTTCCGAGAGTCGAGTACGGAAGAGAGGAGTTGCCGTTCACCGCGGCGAAGGAGACTCGACATCGACGGCTGCGAGATACCGAGTTCGTGGGCGAGGTCTTCGGTCGACGTTCGGCGCGGACTGTCGTAGTAGCCACGAGCGAGCGCAAGCGTGAGCGCCTCGTGTTGGCGTTCCGTTAACCCGTGCCGTGAGGGGTCCTCGATCGCAGACGGATCGGGGCTGACCGAAACGAGTTCGACCTCGATATCACGTTCCTGACAATAGGTTCGATAGTCGTTGAACTCCGCGTAGCTCTTGAATATTTTGTGCTCGTACCAGCCGTTCGGCGAGATCGTGGGCGGTTCGACTGGCGCGATATCGAACCGCTCGGGGTCGAAGAGGCGTGTGAGCCGCTCCTCGAGTTCGACGATGATCTTGTAAATCGCTTCGTCGCTCGTGTGTCCGACCAGCGTCGCCGCCCTCACGTTCTCGAGCGTTGTGAGTTCCGTTTCGGAGACGTCGTCGGTGCTGTCGATCTGGACGAGGAACAACTGGACGCCGTCTCGGAGCTGGAGCCCGTGAACGCACGTTAGTTCCGTACTCCGGACCGATTCGGCGACATCGAGGAGCGGAAGCGAAGGGGACTCGAGGCGGAATTCGGTCGTAATCGTCATCGGATGGGGTTTGCCTCCGTTATCGGACGTCTCGAGTGAGTAATAGCCGTCATGATTGGCGTTTCGATCACGGATTACGACTCCGGTCAGGAGTATCTTGTCTACAAGACGATGGGCACCTCCGGGGCGGCCGTCGTCTCGTCCACCGACCGTCACCGGCGCTGTCCGATACCGATGCCGGCCGAGTTTGCCGCCCTCGGGTGTGTGCTACGGTTGAACCTGATCCGTCGGCCGAATCAGGACTTCGTTGATGTCTACGTGGGCTGGCTGTGTCACGACGAACGCGATCGTCCGGGCGATATCAGCGGGCTCGAGCTGTCGCATCGATTGGTTGTAGTCCTCGACGTACGACTTGACCTCGTCGTCGGGGATGTCCTCGGTGAGTTCCGTATTGACTGCCCCCGGTTCGATGGTCGAAACGCGGATCCCCTCCTGGGCGATGTCGCGTCGAAGCGCCCGGCCGAAGCCGGCCACGCCGGCTTTCGCCGCCATATAATGCGAGCTGTTCTCCATCGCAAACCGTCCGGCAACCGAAGAGAGGTTCACGACGTGCCCGCGTTCTTGCTCGAGCATCGTGGGAACGACGGCGTGGGTAAGTGTAAGCAGCCCGTCGAGATTGACGTCGATAGTCGTCGTGAGGGTCTCCCGATCCGCATCCGCGATGTGTGCGAGTGGCATGTAGCCCGCGTTGTTCACGAGGATGTCGATCCGCCCGAATTCGTCAGTCGTCGTCTCGACCAGTTCGTCGATGTCGTCGTCAGCCGTGATATCGGTCGGAACGACGAGCGCTTCCCCGTCTTCGTCCTCGATCCGAGCGGCGACTTCCTCGAGTGCATCCTCGCGTCGGGCGGCAAGGACGACGCTCGCACCGCGCGATGCGAGCGCGGTCGCCGTTGCTTCCCCGATGCCGGAAGACGCTCCCGTAACGATCGCGACCTGCCCGTCCAGTTCAGAACCGAACGCTGTTGTCATCACCCGAATCGAGGGTCGCGACCGGTTTGGGGCTGCTGTTATATGGAAAGGGTGTTTAAGTAGTATCGTGGACCGGATCGAGACTCTCGGGCGCGTACTCGCGTCCGGACCGGTGCGTCGAACGGCGACTCGCCGAAGTCCGTCGGCGAGTCGATCTCGACACGCCGACGAGTCTCTTGTTAGCGACTCGAGACTGTTCCCAACCCCATCGTCAACATCCGGATCGAGACACACATGTAGGCGATATTAGCCGGAGACCGTCTCGACGTGTCTCCGCGCGTCGAGTGCGGACGTGAGGACCTGCCGCTCCGCGCGACGGAGCAGGGTCGATAGCGCGGGCTGTGAAATGTCCAGCTCTTCGGCAAGCGCCTCCGTCGAGGTTCGGCGTGGGCTGTCGTAGTAGCCGCGAGCGATCGCGAGCGTGAGTGCCTCGTGTTGGCGGTCGGTTAATCCGTGTTGTGACGAGTCAGCAGTCGGTACGGCGTCAGACGTGATCGAGACGAGTTCGATCGGGATACCGTGCTCCTCACAACTCGTTCGGAACTCGGCGAACGTCTCGTAGTCTTTGAACACCTTCTTCTCGTGCCACCCCTCCGGCGTGATGGTCGTCGGCTCCAGTTGTGCCCCGTCGAACCGGTCGGGGTCGAACGCCTCCGAGATGGCGTCCGTGAGTTCGACGGTGAGTTGGTAGATCCGTTTCCCGTTCGTGCGTCCGAGCGCCGTCACCTCCACGACCTCCTCGAGCGCCGCGAGTTCGGTCTCGGAGACATCGTCCGTCGAATCGATCCGGACGGTAAATATCCGCACGTCCGACTGAAGACAGAGTGCGTGTACGCACTCGATCTCGTCGGGCTGCAGTGAGGCAGTGAGTTCCACGAGCGGCAGCGAGGGCGAACGGAGCCGTAATTCAGTAGTAACCGTCATTGTCGAGGGGAACGCTCCACGTACAGTTAATATGCTGGATCATCACGCGGGCAATGGGTGCTGCGGCTTCGCCCCCGGTGTTTTCGTGAATAACGAAACGCCCGACGGTGACGGATACGTTCGTAAGCCGGTTCAAATCTTCCGGAAATCGATGCGAGAAACACTACCGAAGTCTACCACATCACGGTCACTCCGTAACGAATCGTGAAGGATACCGCCTCTCGGACCTCAATCGGTTGTTTACGTTCTCATACGATAACCCCCTGAATAGACGATGACCCGCGATGCTGACCGTCGGCTCGAACGGCTGCAAAAGCGTATCGAGGACAGCGAAGATATCAGTAGCGACGCTCTCGAGCGAATCGGACAGTTCGTCCGACTCGCCGACGAGAATGCTGGGGTGCTTCGGGAAGCGGGTGAGTTCGCCGACGTTGTGCGAACTGAGGCCGTCATTAGACACCCGCTTTGAACTCTTGTTTTCTCGGTCGGTTTCGTGCTCGATATATCTCGATAGGTCACTGAATAGAATTACATACCTCTATTTCCTATCCTGTATTAATGACCGATAGTACAGAAGGGGAGAACAAGAATAATCGAATTCCACAGCTTCAAAACTGGACAGAAACTCAAAGAATAGACCACTCTGAAATCGAAGACTGGTGGACGAACATTGAGAATGGGAGCATAGCAGAAGCTGTCTCGGCGTTAGGACTTTTCGCTGAGGTTGCTTCGAAAAGACCTGAACGAGTTGAGCGCTACAGCACAGACCTCGTAGAATTACTGGCTGACACGCGACCAGTAGAGTCCGGTGGGACCGTTGCTGGCCATGCAATGCGGGTGATCGCTGTCTTGGCTGAGACAAAGCCTGATATCGTAGAATATGACCTGGATTTGTTGCTCACCAGAATCGTCGACGGTAGTCGACTCGCGAAAGTGTATGGCTGTCGTGCGCTCGCTCACGCTGAAGGGCTTGACGAATCCTCAACGCTGGCGATAGCGGACGTACTCAAACGAGTGGTGGTAGAGACAACCGATGCCCACGTCGGGATCGCCGCGGCGACGGCCATCACGGCAATTCCATGTGAATATCCAAAGGACCGATTCGCTGACCCCTACGTGCAATTCCGGACGGACAAACTCGATTCGATCATTCTTCAGAAGGGCGACGACGTAGGTGAACAGTTCTACGAAATCATGCTTACAGCTGCGCTCCACGATCCAGAGGCGTTCGATCACGGTCCGGAAGCAAGCCAACTACTCGAATATCTTCATAACAGATACTCGCTTGGACTCGATATCTCTGAGCAGACGTACCAGCTGGCTCAGTCACGGATCAGGTGATGGATTTGGTTTATTTTCGGGCTCGCTTATTAGACTCTTCTGATTGACCGGATTGCTTCGTTCCGGTGTGGATTTGTGAGGTCGACCGGTCCGATGTTGTGGACGCCGTTTGTGAAGACCGAGACATCGACTGTGGGGACGTATCAGCGAGTCGCTGGAGGGCTTTCTTGCGCTGCTCTAGAATGTCCTCTAGGGACGCCTCAGTGGCTGCTCCAAGTGATTGACTCACTTGTTGGGCTTCCGGCGACAGATCATCTGCATTGCCTTCTGCGACAGATGATTCGGCTCCGTGTTCGTCGACGCTTACGTATTCGGTGCTCATCGCGTTGGGGAAGCGATTGAGGGTGAGTCTCTCGGCATCTTTGGGGTAGCGTCGAATCGTGTCTGAGGCTTTGGATGCAGTCTCGAGATAGTCAGATTTGAACGCGAGCTCTGGTGTGTCTCGCGGAAGATCCTCAGCGGAGATTGAACCTTCTTCAAGAGCAGCGATCTCCTCCTGAGTCACGTCATTGGCTTTTGCGAAGTACTTCAGTGCCAAAATATCGGCTGGGGATGAGGCATCAACTTCAGGGATCTGTTCTATTTCCGCTTCTTTGTCACTTTCCTGTTTGATTGTCCCATGGACACCCGTCCAGAAGACATCTATTCCATGCTCTTCAAGCCGTTCCAATACCTCATCTCTGGGATGTGAATATTCACTCTCTAATTCACTGGATACAACTACCAGATCTGGATTAACAGCGCTAAGGAAACTCCCCTTGTTTGTGTCGCCGTACCCATCTTTTGTAGCCTTATCAGAACCGTGATGGCCGATATGCAGTGTATCTGCATTTAGATCTAGGTTGCCATCCTTGTGTTGTTTGACGAGCCAGTCTTCTCCGTGGTGGGCGCTACTATCTTGCATATCGCCCATAAGAAGCGTCGATTTTCCTCCCTCCGACTCGAGTTTAATAACGAGGCCGTTCTCGTTTGCCTTTTCAGGTTTTAAATTCCGCTCGCGTTCTGTCTTTGGGCTCTTAAATGGAACAGTCCCCGATTTTGCTGGTGGTGATAGAATTTCGCCAGAGACTGATTCAATAGTATCCCCACTGCTGAGGTTATTAATATCGTCTGCTGCAATACCGTGCTCAGACAGTGCTTCAATGTAGTTTCTAAAGAGGTCCGGATCAACCTGCCCCCTTTCTTCACCCACCTCAAATCTTGCTAAGTTGGGTTGTGAAGCACTGTTTATTTTGTACCCGGATTGCTTCAGGTCGAAAAGGCCAAGTATGTGATCCTGATGAAGGTGGGTTGCGATAAAGTGGTCAATCGTTTTTTCTTTATCGTTATCGATTGAGAGTTCTTCCTCAAAGACCCGATCTAATTCATCAATCACTTTCGACTCATCTGCATCTATGAGTGTCTTCGTGCCATCAGAAGAGACGACAAGTTTAGCATCTGCTTGACCGACATCGAGTGAGAAAATTTTCTGTGCAGGACTCCCACTCATTCTTCCAATTCTTTTTCGGCAGATGATTGTAACCGTTTGAACTCATCGATCACTTCTTCATTCTCTTTTCTTTTTTTCTCGGTTAATTCGGGATCGAAGTTGAGATTCTCGGGATTGAAATCGGTCTCATCAGGGTCCTCAGAGTTAATTTGCGTAGAGAAGTAATCACCTATGTCGTACTCATCAGGAACATTTTCAATACGCTCGTTGAACCCATGAATCGCCTTATTATTCTTGTAGAGGGTGAATCTTGCAATTCCATCCTCGATATTAGTATATTTCATATAGTGATTTTGATCTCCAGTATTACTCATATTCAGTTCACCCCTTAGACAATATATAGCTGGCAAAGTCTTCAGTACCGATCCAATCTTTGGACATTATAATCCCCTTCAGTAGGGAGAAAAATATAGCTTTTGATGCTCTGAGAGACAGACTACAAAGTACTCGTCGCTCCAGCCTACCCGTCAACAGGATCGTGTCACAACTCGATATTAGTAGAAGTTCACTATGTCCGGTTGGAGATGGTGTCCGCGAATCGGGGAAAGTCGGACAGAATACGCCAGTTTCTCCCTCATAATCATCGAAAGAACCGAATCTCTGTTGGTTCTTGTCCGGAATGCACGCAACCCGGACGCTGTAAAGTACGCTGAGATAATCACCACTACAGAAAGTACCGCTCTGAAATAAGTCATGCCGCCTCCCGAATTGTGAACTACGTCTGAGAACCTGCTCGCTTTGCTCGCAGAACCTCAGTCTAGTTCAAATCCGCTCGGATAGATTGCCGCTGCTGGCGGAGTTGCTCGCAGCAGAAATGCCGCCTCCCGGATTTGAACCGGGGACAGCTCGATCTTCAGTCGAGTGCTCTCCCAGTCTGAGCTAAGGCGGCCTACTCCATTCTCCGTCCAGGGTATAAAAAAGGATTTCGAATCGGAATCGGTGTTCCACGCCACTTACAGGAGACCCGACACCGGTCCGATGATCGAAGTAAGTGCCGGAAAACCGAGTAACGTGAACGATACGGAATCTCTATACGTGATTACCCGCCGTCTGTTGGAATTTCGGATATTCAAGACACCCTTTTCAGCACTGGGGGGTAATATCGTGTTATGGCAGCCCTTACCTCGAGTCAGGAGGCCCGAGAACTCGACGCCGATACCATCCTCGAGCTGTTGGCGAACCGCCGCCGTCGCTACCTCCTCTATGCGTTGCGCGGACACGAAGAACCGATCGAACTCTCGACACTGGCGGAGACGGTCGCGGGCTGGGAACACGACGTGCCGCCCGACGAAGTCGCGAAGAACGAATACAAGAGCGTCTACGTCTCGTCGGTCCAATGCCACGTCCCGAAACTGGACGACGCCGGCGTCGTCGACCACGACGAAGACAATCACACAGTCGTCCTCGCGGACAACTTCGAACAGCTCGAGCCGTACCTCCGGATCGTCGTCGAGGACGAGCCGGAGAACTCGACGCTGCACGCCGCGCTCCAGACCGAGTCCGGGGATGGCCTCCTCGGCCAGATCCGCGAAAACGTCGCACGACTCAAGCAGTGACTGGTCCGGGAGGGTCTCGGGTCGAGAGGGAAACGGAGGAGGCCGACTCGAGGGGACTACTGCGTTCGGTCGTCGGAACGAGACGATGACATCCTGCCAGCTCGAACGAATCCGGATAGCGCCACCGCTCGAGGCAGTCGAAATCGAGCGGGCGATGCGGTCGACCCGCAACTGAGATTACACCCGCTGCTCGTGGGATAGTTCCAACGGGAAGTGGGCTCGGGCGGGTTCGAACCACGGTCACAACGAAGCTGTTCCCTGATTCGAACCGCCCTCTCGTCACACTGCCGGCGCTCACGAAATCGTTCGCGCCAGCAATAGTGGGCTCGGGCGGGTTCGAACCACCGACCTCGGCCTTGTAAAGGCCGCGTCATGACCAGCTAGACCACGAGCCCGCATCCGCAACGAGTGGGTCCGTCCGAATAACCTTTACTCTCTCGTCGTGCAGGACACCTGCATGGCAGTCGAGTACGTATTGCGGGGCCTACTCGTGATCGCCGGTCTGTCTCTCGTCGGTATGCTCCTCGTTCAGGTGGGACTCGTCTCGGCTCCATGGGGGCCTGACGAAGGTGAGGTCCGCGTTTTCGATGGCGAGGTCGACGAGAAGTCAACTGCGGACGGTGACGGTAACCGCACCCCCAAAGCCGTCGTCGACGTGGCGGTCGCGGACTCCGGTGTCGAGCGGTACACCGGGTTGAGCGACCACGACTCCCTCGAGCCGGGTAATGGCATGTTGTTCGTCCACGACGAGGAACGGGAACAGACCTACGTGATGCGCGGGATGGACTTCGATATCGACATCGTCTTCATCGACGCGGATCGCGAGATCACGACGATCCACCACGCCCGCGCGCCCGGTCCCGACGAGGACGGGGAGGAGCTCAGATATACCGGGCGCGGAAAGTGGGTCCTCGAAGTGCCACGCGGCTACGCGAACGCGACCGGCATCGAAGTCGGGGACGAGGTCGATATCGACCTCGAGAATCGGGGCGGTATCATCTGGAGCAGCCCCGAGACGGTCACGCAGGCCGTCACGATGGCGGAGCACGAGCCGATCGCGCCGGGAGCGGTCGTCGCCGAGCGTGGGTCGGTACGTCGATAATCCTTATTGCCGGCGACCCCTGAGCACGGCCAATGAATAGCGCCGAGCCGGACGCGGACGATCCGTTCGAGGAACAGCGCGAAGAGGTCGAAAATCCGATGAAACGGCTGTTCCTCGAGTACGGGTCGAACTACACGGGTGCTGCCGTCATCGGCATCGTCGCAAGTTTCTTCGCGCGGATCCTGGACCTGCTCCCGGCGCTCATGCTGGGGGTCGCGATCGACGCCGTGATCCGTCAGGATGTCCCGTACGTGGAGGCATTCCCGGTCGGCGGGGGGCTCATCGCATCCACCGTCCCCGAGGGACGGTTGGCGCAGTTCTGGCTGACGATCGGGATCATCGCGAGTGCCTTTCTGCTCTCGGCGGTCTTTCACTGGACCCGAAACTGGGGGTTCAACACCTTCGCTCAGAACGTCCAACACGACGTTCGGACCGATACCTACGACGAGATGCAGCGCCTCGATATGGGCTTTTTCGCCGACAAGCAGACCGGCGAGATGATGTCGATCCTCTCGAACGACGTCAACCGCCTTGAGAAGTTCCTCAACGACGGGATGAACTCCCTGTTTCGGCTCCTCGTGATGGTGCTCGGCATCGGCGGGCTGCTGGTCGCGATCAACTGGCAACTCGCACTGGTCGCCCTGCTCCCGGTGCCGTTAATCGCCGCCTTCACCTACCTGTTCATCCAGACGATCCAGCCCAAGTACGCCCAGGTCCGCTCGACCGTCGGCAAGGTCAACTCCCGGCTCGAGAACAACCTCGGCGGAATTCAGGTCATCAAGTCCAGTACGACCGAAGCCTACGAGTCCGACCGCGTCGAAGCCGTTTCCAGGGAGTACTTCGACGCCAACTGGGGGGCGATTCGGACGCGAATCAAGTTCTTCCCCGGCCTGCGCGTGCTCGCGGGGATCGGCTTCGTCATCACTTTCCTCGTCGGCGGGCTCTGGGTCATCGAGGGGCCACCGGGCCCGTTCTCGGGCGACCTCAGCACCGGCATGTTCGTCGTCTTCATCCTCTACACCCAGCGGTTCATCTGGCCCATGGCCCAGTTCGGCCAGATCATCAACATGTACCAGCGGGCTCGCGCCTCGAGCGCCCGCATCTTCGGGCTGATGGACGAACCCAACCGGGTCGGCGAGGAGCCGGACGCCCCCGGTCTCGAGGTGACCGAGGGCCGCGTCGAGTACGACGACGTCTCCTTCGGGTACGGCGAGGGGGAGACTCGGCCCGACGCCGCTCAGTCTGACGGCGACCGCCGCGAGTCGGGGGACGACGAGACGATCCTCGAGAATATCGACTTCACCGTGGAGGGCGGCGAGACGCTCGCGCTGGTCGGTCCCACCGGGGCCGGCAAGTCGACGGTCCTCAAACTCCTCTTGCGGATGTACGACGTCGACGAGGGGGAAATTCGGGTCGACGGCCAACGGATTCGGGACGTGACCCTCGAGAGCCTGCGCGAATCGCTGGGCTACGTCAGCCAGGATACCTTCCTCTTCTACGGGAGCGTCGAGGAGAACATCACGTACGGTGCCTTCGACGCGGACCGCGAGGACGTGATCGAGGCCGCGAAGATGGCCGAGGCCCACGAGTTCATCCGGAACCTCCCCGAGGGCTACGACACTGAAGTCGGCGAGCGGGGCGTCAAACTCTCGGGCGGCCAGCGCCAGCGGATCTCCATCGCCCGCGCGATCCTCAAAGACCCCGACATCCTCGTCTTGGACGAGGCCACCAGCGACGTCGATACCGAGACGGAGATGCTCATCCAGCGCTCGATCGACGACCTCGCCGAGGATCGAACCACGTTCGCCATCGCCCACCGGCTCTCGACGATCAAGGACGCCGATCAGGTCCTCGTCCTCGAGGGCGGCGAGATCGTCGAGCGGGGGACACACGACGAGTTGCTCGCGAACGGCGGGCTCTACTCGCACCTCTGGGGCGTGCAAGCTGGCGAGATCGACGAACTTCCCGAGGAGTTCATCGAGCGCGCCCAGCGCAGGCAGGCGCGGACCGAAGTCGGCGACGACGACTGACGGGTGCCGGGGCCGACGCCACAGTCGACGTCTCCGACCGGCAGTCTAGAACGATTCCTGCTCCCCGTGGCCGTCCTGCCCCGGTCCACCCTCGTCCTGCCGCTTTTCGCCCACCGCGGGTGGCGTGCGGTCGCTGTAGTTCTTCCGTCCGATCGCCTCGTCGCCGACCATGTTCATGATCGCCTGCTCGACCGCGCCGTAATCCCGATACTCGTCCTCGCCCAGCGGCCCGATGAGGTCCGCGAGCGTCGTCGTATTGCCGCTCATCTCGACCGTTTCGTCGCCGTGTTTCTCGAGCAACTCGTCGTGGCCGATGGGATACTCCTCGCGTTCCAGCGTCTCCCGTAGCTCACCGAGTTCGACGCCGAGTTCGCGGCTATCTTCGGACATGCGTACGAGAAGGGGTCGGCGACCCAAACGGGTTCGGCCTGCGTTCGCCGTGAGACCGCTGTGAGCGGCACGGCGCTGGGTCGGCCATCCGCAAGCGCGACACGGCGAGCGCCGGCAGTACCGACAGGAGACCGAGAAGGGCGGCCACAACGATCAGTTTCGACGGCCCGCTCGAGACGCCGACCCCGCCGACGACGGCGAGGAAAACGACCGCGATCAACAGCGCCGCCGGCTCTATTCGGCGTCGATCGACGGCTGTCGATCCAAGCGGTAATGTCGACTGCTCGAGGGTCCAGCCCGCGAGCGCGCCGGCTGCGAGCGCGGCGTACGCGACGGCACTGTCCGCACGGCCGCTGGCGATCATCGCTGCGCCGGCGAGTCCCAGTGCGAGTGCGAACGCGGTTGCCGTTCGGTCGAACGGGGACCGCTCGAGGAACCACCGCACGCCGGCGAGATAGCACCACCCGACGACGACGCCGACGACGACATCGAGCGGGTAATGGACGCCGAGCACGAGCCGCGTGAGACAGACGGCGGCGACGATCACACCGGCGACCGCGAGACGGAGGCGTCGCGTCCCCGCCTCGAACACCATCGCGAACAGCCCGTAGGTGACGGTCGCACCGACCGCGTGGCCACTCGGGAACCCGTAGCTGCCGGCGCTCGAGTTGGACACCGAGCGGATCGGCGACGGGAAGACGGTCGGTTCGACCGTCGCGAGTTCGGGACGCGGTAAGGAAAAGAGATGTTTCAGCGTCGTTAGCGTCGCCAGGCCGCCGACGATAACGGCGAGGAACCAGGGTCCGTCCGACCGTCGACAGGGACGACCGGTCGCGAACTGCCGGCCGCGATGACCCGCCCGTCGCCACGCGATCGCCCACGACGCGCCGATGCCGAGCGCGAGCAACAGCAGGCCGTCGCCGAGTCGAGTGACGGCCGCGGCAACGGCCACACCCCACTGCGGGACGAAGTCGCGAATCGACTCGAGAAGGGCAGCGCCGCGGTTCATACGGTCTCACTTCGACGGTCGCGTGGATAACGCTCGGGCGGGAACATGCAGGGTCCGCGGTTCCGGTGAGCGAAACCTGAACGTGTCGACCACCGCGGGTTTCATGCCGACACGGTCGGCATACTCCGGTATGGACCTCACAACAGCGACGTGGACGGACGTTCGGGACCTCGAGACCGACCTCGCGATCGTCCCCGTCGGAAGCACGGAACAACACGGTCCCCACGCGCCTCTCGGGACGGACGTGCTGACCGCCGAGGCGATCGCCGACGCCGGGATCGAGCGGGTCGACCGCGAGGTCGTGCGTGCGCCGGCGATTCCGGTCGGGATCGCCGAGGAACACCGGCAGTTCCCCGGAACGATGTGGGTCTCCGAGGACACGTTCCGCGACTACGTCGGCGAGGCCGTCGCCAGCCTCGCTCACCACGGGTTCGATCGGGTCGTCCTCGTCAACGGTCACGGCGGCAACGTCGACGCGCTCCGCGAGGTGGGCGGCCGGCTCACGCGGGCCGGCGACGCGTACGTCGTCCCCTTCACCTGGTTCGCGGCCGTCGGCGAGCACAGCGACGACATGGGCCACGGCGGCCCCCTCGAGACGGGGCTCCTGCGACACCTCGAGCCGGCACTGATCCGCGAGGACCGGATCGAAGCGGCTCGAGCCGGCGGGGCCGACGGCTGGGGCGAGTGGACGAGTTACGTCAACATGGCCTACGACGCGGCGGAGTTTACGGAAAACGGTGTCGTCGGCGATCCGGACGACGGTGACGCCAAGCGGGGTGAAGAACTGTTCGAGGGAGCGGCGGATGCGCTGGCTCGGCTGCTCGAGGCGGTCGCCGAGCGCGATGTCTCGCGGCCCGAGCGCCGATAGAAGGCGGACGGGCGAGCGGGCCGTCGGCGGCGGGCGGAGCAGCTACTCCTCGTCTTCGTCCGCATCGGCGTCCGCTTCCTCGTCGTCGTCGGCCGCGGGACCCGCGTCCTGCAGCGTTCCGCGAAGGGCCGGAACCGTCGACGTGAGTTCGCCGACCTGTTCGCCGGCCGCGGAAATATCCGTGATGGCCGCTTCGAGGGCTTCGATCTCCGCCTCGAGATCGGCGGCGTCGTCGAAGGCGTCGGCGCGTTGTCCCATGGTGAACCACTTCTTCGCATCGCGGAGGTTCTCCTCCGCGTCGCCGGCCTCGAGCGCCGAGTTGAGTCCGTTGAGCACTCCCAGCACGTTGTCGGCGTCGGTCTCCCAGATATCGTCGGCGTCGGGCAGCGCCGCCCAGGCCGCCTCGAGCGAGGCTTCGACGTCCTCGCGCATCTCGTTGGCCGCTTCGCCGAACAGTTCCTCGTCGTCGCCGAGCGTGGCTTGGCTCATGTCATCGTCTTTGCGGGCACCATGGTTAAAAGATAGCCCGAAAGTGAAAGTGAAATCGGTCGGGAGCGGATCGATATCGGTCGAACGGGAATCGGATTTCGAAAGAAAGGTCGCCGACGGCATTCCCCGCGGGCTCGCCGCTATCGTACCGACCGAGTACAGAGTCGGACGACTGCGTGCTCGGAGGGAGGCAGTCGAATGAGCGCTCAGGACGGGTACTCCAGGCGATCGTGCTGGACGGAGAGCTACTTGGTTTCGGTACCTTGATCCATGATCCCGATGCTGTTGTAGTCGTCGACGCCGTCCAGTTCGACCGTCGCACGCGGTTATTCCCGAACCGACTCGAGTCGCATCAACGGATAGCCGTCCTCCATTTCCATACGGGTGACGACCACACAGTCCTCGTAGTCGACGACGATTTCGACCTCGAGAAAGCGGCCCGTCAGTTCGGTGTAGTCGGCCGCCGACTCGGCGAGCGCGGCCTCGAGTTCGTCGGTTCGGACGTCGACGGTGACCTCGCGGCAGTGGGGCTGGTTCTCGATCGCGTCCGCCATCGCCGTCGCGAGGCTCGGCGCGGTGTCGGGCGAGACCGGCGTGCCGGCGAACTGGTGGTAGAGCGAGCCGAACTTGATGCCGGCCTCGAAACAGGCGGCCTCGGCATCCGTCGGTGTCGTGTCCGTGGACATGGACGAACACTCGAGTGCGGCGTGGAAGGGGATTGCGATGGCCGTCGGCGTCACGGAGTGTCAGCCACGGCTATCGTTTCAAGTTCGGCTCGGTCGAAGGCAACGGTATGGAAATCGGGACCGTCCTCCCACAACTCGAGATCGGCAACGACCCGGAGACGATCGCCGACTACGCGCACCGAGTCGAGACATCGGGGTACGAGCACGTTCTGGCCTACGATCACGTCCTCGGCGTGAACCCGGATCGGGAGGGCTGGGACGGCCCGTACGACTACGAGAGCACGTTCCACGAACCGTTGACGACGTTTTCCTACCTGGCGGGTCGGACCGACGAGTTGACGTTTATGACCGGCATTCTCGTCCTGCCACAGCGCCAGACCGCGCTCGTGGCGAAGCAGGCCGCACAGCTCGATCTGTTCACCGACGGCCGGTTCCGTATGGGCGTCGGTGTCGGCTGGAACGAACCCGAGTACGTCGGGCTGGGCGCGGACTTCTCGCGGCGCGGACAGCGCATCGAGGAACAGGTCGAGGTGCTCCGGCGGCTCTGGACGGACGACCTCGTCGAATTCGAGGGCGAGTTCCACGAGCTTCCGGACGCCGGCATCCGACCGCTGCCGGTCCAGCGACCGATTCCGCTCTGGATGGGCGGCATGGCCGAGCCGGTCAAGCGCCGCGTCGCCCGGCTCGCGGATGGCTGGATACCCCAGTTCCAGCCGGGCGACGAGGCCGAGGACCACCTCGCGGATCTCTACGAATACGCCGAAGACGCGGGCCGGGACCCAGACGAGATCGGCCTCAACGGCCGGCTGTACGCCGTGCCTGGCGAGGAAGACGAGTGGATCGACCGCGCCCAGGCCTGGCGGGACCTCGGAGCCGACTTCCTCTCGATCACGACGATGTACCAGGGGCTCGAGGGCGAGGAACACGCGGCCCACCTCGAGCGGGTCGCGGCGGTACTCGCGGAGGCCGGTCTGCTGTAGCGCGGACAGCCGGGGCGCTCTCCTTACTCGTGGCCCGCGACCGGCAGCGGCTCGTATGGCTCCTCGAGATACTCCATGTCCGAATCGGAGAGGTCGATCTCGAGGGCTTCGACGGCGTCCTCGAGGTGTTCGATGCTGGTCGTCCCGACGATCGGGGCGTCGACCCACTCGTTGTGCAAGAGCCAGGCAAGGGATATCTGCCCCATTGAAACGCCCTTTTCGGCGGCAAGTTCCTGGACTCGTTCGTTGATCTCCTCGCCGCCGCCCTGCAGGTACGACATCTGTGCCAGATACTGGTCAGTCTGCCCGCGCGTCGTCGATTCGATCTCCTCGTGGGGGCGAGTCGCGACGCCGCGGGCCAGCGGCGACCACGGAATGACCCCGATATCCTCCCGCTCGCACAGGGGTAACATCTCCCGCTCTTCCTCGCGGTAGAAGAGGTTGTAGTGGTTTTGCATCGTCACGAACCGCTCGAGGCCCAGCGCGTCGCTGGTGTGTAACGCCTCCGCGAACTGGTGTGCCCACATCGACGAGGTGCCGACGTACCGCACCTGTCCGCGACGGACCGCATCGTCGAGCGCGCGCAAGGTCTCGTCGATCGGCGTGTCGTAGTCCCAGCGGTGGGTCTGGTAGAGATCGATCGTGTCCATGCCCAGCCGGTCGAGGCTCGCCTCGAGTTCCTGCTCGATGGCTTTGCGGGAGAGCCCGCTCGCGTTCGGGTTCTCGGGGTTCATGTCGCCGAAGACCTTCGTCGCGACGACATACGAATCGCGATCGTAGCCGTCGAGGGCCTCGCCCAGAATTTCCTCGGACTCGCCCGTGGAGTAGACGTTCGCGGTGTCGAAGAAGTTGATCCCGAGATCGAGCGCGCGCTCGATGAGTGCTTTGCTTTCCTCGGGCTCGAGCATCCATTCCTGGCCGGTCCCGAAACTCATACCGCCGAGGCAAATGCGGCTGACAGTCATCCCAGTCGATCCGAGCGTGGTGTACTCCATGGATAGGAGTGTGACCGCCGGCGACAAAACGTCGTGGCTCGTCCGAGTCGGTTGCCGGCTCTCGGGGGGAATGCGGGAGCGAGGTCCGATCGCGACCGGTCAGGCGTCCGGTTCGGCGACCCGCTCCTCGCCGTCGTAGTACGCGGAGTTGTCCTGTGGCTCGTAGCCCAGGGCCTCGCGGGCGCGCGCTATCGAGTAGTACTTGCGGTCGTTGTCGGAGATGCCGTAGACGATCTCGTAGTCGTAGTCGGCACGGATGCAGCGGTCGAACAGGTGCGCACAGTCGCGGTAGGAGAGCCACATCGCTTGCCCGCGCTCGTAGTCGATCGGCGGGTGACCCTCGGTGAGGTTGCCGATGCGGACGCAGGCGACCGAGAGGTCGTGTTCGTCGTGATAGTACCGGCCGAGGGTCTCGCCGGCGGCCTTCGAGACGCCGTAGAGGTTGCTCGGGCGGGGGAGTTCGGTACCGTCGAGCAGGTAGTCGTCGTGCTCGCGGTACAGTTCGGGCGTGCGCGCGTCGGTCTCGTAGTTGCCGACGGCGTGGTTCGACGAGGCGAAGACGACGCTCTCGACGCCCGCGTCGACGGCCGCCTCGAAGACGGTCTGCGTGCCGTCGATATTGTTGGTCAGCACGCTATCCCACGGCGCTTCGGGGCGCGGGTCGCCCGCGAGATGGATCACGACGTCGATCCCGTCCATCGCCTCGCGGACGGCATCGTCGTCCGTGATGTCCGCGACGACGAACTCGCCCGGCTGGTCGTCGGTCGGCGGATTCCGATCCAGTAATCGCCACTCGTGGTCGTCAGCGAGGCCGCCGAGGATGGCCTCTCCGACCCGCCCCGCAGCCCCCGTAAGCAGGACTGACTGTGCCATTCGTTCGATGGAAGGGAAAGCGTCGATAAGTACCATGCGGTTCGGCGGACGTGCGGACAACCGTAGCACTCATCGCTTGAGTCCCGACGGGAGACCGCGCTCAGAACAGTCCCGTCACGTCCTCCTCGCGTGCCCGCCGCCTGCCGACGTGCTCGGTGAGCCGCTGATAGACGATCCCGCGATTCTCGTCCTCGCGGACGAAATCGAACAGCAGCGTGATGAACGTGCTGTCGTCCGCGCCGGCCTCGAGGTCCTGCCGGGCGTACGTGCGCGCTCGGTCGACCGGCTCCTCGTCGTAGCCGAACGCCTCGGCGAGGACGACGGCGGCGATCGCCGTCGGCTCGAACCCGAGTGTCGACAGCGTCGGGAGCGTGCCCTCGTGTTCGATTCGAACTGGCCCCCTGCGTTCGAGGATTTCGGGATCGGCCGCGAGCTGTGCGAGAAACGAACGAACCGGCGCGAGTCGGAGGTTGCGGTAGTCGGCCGGCAGCTCCGCGAGGTACTCGCCGCCGCTCACCGCGAGCCCGACGGCTCCCACCCAGTTCCCCTCGCGGGCGTGATAGACCGCGCCGCTGTACTGAATCAGGCCGTGGAGCAGCTGCTCGTCGTCGCTCCCCGACTCGAGATCGAGCCAGCAGTCCTCCCAAGCGTCGTGGGCGGCGTGGTAGTGGCCGTCGTTGAAGACGGCGACGCCGGCCCGGATCCGATCGCGCATAGCCGTCGTTAGGGCTCGAGACTCGAGAGCGTGACGGAAACGGAGACCGCCGGCAGGACCCTCGGTCGTCGCGGTCGGAGCCACACCGAGCCGAGCCCACCCCGGGCACCGCCGACCGACGGGCGTTCCGCCTCCGGCATGGGGACACGACGTGCGGCGGAGCTACGCGTCGAACCCGTCCTCGAAACGGAAGACGCCGTTGCGCTGGAGGACCTCCCCGTCGACCTCGAGGACGGACTCCTCGCTTACGTCAGTGATCAGATCGACGTGGACGGCCGACTCGTTGCCCGACTCGCCGTCGGGGAGACAGGCGTCGTAGGCTCGCCCGAGCGCCAGATGGACGGTCTCGCCCATCTTCTCGTCGAAGAGGATGTTGTCCGTGTAGCGGTCGATCCCGCGATTCATCCCGATACCGACTTCGCCCAGCCGACGTGCACCCGCGTCGGTCTCGAGGATGTCGTCGATGACGTCTCCACCCTGCTCGGCGTCGTAGTCGACGACCTCGCCGTCGTCGAACTCGAGGCGGACGTTCCGGACGGACTCGCCCCGGATCGTCATCGGCACGTCGAAAGTCACCTCGCCCTCGGTCGCGTCGGGCGCGGTGAAGACCTCGCCGCTGGGGAGGTTATGCGAGTCGTACGCCACCGACGCGGCGCTGTTGACCGCCGTCCGTCCCTCGATGTTCATCGTGAGATCGGTCCCCCTCGAGACCAGCCGCAGTTCGGAGCCGGCATCGAGGACCTCCTTCAACTGGGCCATCTCGTCGGCCAGCGACTCCCAGTCCTGCAGAATCGCCTCGTAGGCGAAGTCCTGATACTCCTCGTAGGCCATGTTCGCCTGCTGGGCGAGCGATCGCGTCGGATGGACCGTCGAGACCCAGCGGGTCCCCAGCCGCCGCTCACGAATGTCAGCTCGCGCCTCGTTGTACGATCGGCGCTGCTCGCCGGGAACGTCGGCCGTCGCGCTCGTGTTCCGGCCCCCGCCCAGCGAGAGGTAGACGTCGGCGTTCTCGACGACGGCGAGTTCGTGGGCGGGGTTCTCGTCGAAGTCTCCGTCGTGTGCCCGGAGATAGGCCCGGGTGATCTCGCCCGAACTGTAGGTCGCGAGGAGGTTCGCCCCCCGTTCGCCGAGTTTCTCGGCGACGGCGACCGCCAGCTCGTGGGCGTCGGGTCCCACCGAGAGGACCACGTCGTCGCCCGCTTCGACTCGAGCGCTCCAGTCGACCAGCACGGCGGCGTGTTCGCGCACACGTTCGTCCATATTCAACCCTCTCGAGCGGGCTACTAAACGCTCCCCGTTCGGACCGAAAACCCCGGGGCGGCTATGAGGGGAGTGGCTGCGAGCCGTGGGCGCTTAGGCGGTACTGGCGTCCTCGGCCGGCTTCCCCTCGCGCGAGCGCACGAGCGAGACGATAGCGTAGACGACCGGCGTGTCCAGAATGGCGATCGCGAGTTTCAGCAGGTACTGGCCGACGATCAACGAGACCAGGAGGTCGGGCTTGAGGACCGCACCGACGCCGAGGACAGCGGGTGCGACGGCGAACGCCACCGTGACGAAGATGACGGTGTCGACCGCCTGACTGCTCGCCGTCGAGGCGATGTTACGGAGCCAGAGCTTCTCGGGGCCGGTGAACTCCCGAATGCGGTGGAAGACGATCACGTCCCAGTTCTGGCTGACGATGTACGCGAGCAGGCTCCCGATAACGATGTTCGTCGACGCCCCCAGGGCCGTCTCGAACGCGCCGGGATCGACGCTCGTGGGGGCCGCCGGCGCGGCGATCGTCGACCAGACGAGCGCGAGAACGACGAAGTTCAGCACGAAGCCGACGTTGACGACGATCTGTCCCGCACGACGCCCGTAGAGTTCGGTATAACAGTCGCTCGCGAGGAACGTCAGCGCGTACGCGAGCGCGGCTCCGGGTAACGCGAGTTGCGCGCCCGTGATCGGCAGCGCAACGGGGAGTTCGAACGCGAGCACCTTCGACGCGGTCAACTGCGCGGTCACGAGCGCCGTCACGAAGAGGCCGATCAGCGCGACCTGCGCGATCGTCGGCCCGTGACGGGTCTGTGTCTGACTCATAGGACGGCGTATCCACCGAATCCACCTAAACGGTACTATTCACGGAGTACTCGAGTATGGACGGAATCGGATTCGGGTCCGCTCGCGGGTCCGTTCGACCATCCCAGTCGAAAGCCCGCCGAACAGACCACGGTGAGTTCGAACCCGACTCTGGACGAACAGTCGGTTCGAGTCGCCCCGAATCGGGCGGGATCGACTGCGTTCGTCGGACCTTTTCTTCGCGAGTGAGCCCATCAGCTCGTCTCAGACGACTGCTCCAGCACGGAGCGCCATCCTAATGACCGTCTCGAGAGTCAACCCATCAGTGAACAGTGAAGACAGAGGTGCCGATTCCCGAGCGAGATGGCGTCCGATCGTCGTCTTTCGGCACTAATTATTTTTGTTTCGACACACGACCTATAACACAACTGTTATACGTGTCCCCGGCCTCGATTGAATTGCAATGGCGAAAGGAAACGTTGATTTCTTCAACGACACAGGCGGCTACGGTTTCATTGAGACGGACGACGCGGACGATGACGTTTTCTTCCACATGGAAGACGTTGGCGGTCCGGACCTCGAAGAAGGCACAGACATCGAATTCGATATCGAACAGGCCCCCAAGGGCCCCCGCGCCACCAACGTCACCCGCCTGTAATACGGCTTTTTACGTTCGGTAACGGGTTTCACACTTCGAATATCATTCTTCAGCATCCACCTCGACAACCAGCGGACGCTATCGCCGACCCGTTGCTCGGCCCGAACCCGCTGTCCCAGTGAGGGGTACCACTCGCTTGTCGGCCGCCGTCACTGGAGCACGACACCCGAGAGGGAGACCAACAGCGGACGGCTGCTGTAGTATCCACTGACAACCACTGACCTGCTCGTACGCCCAGCGACGCGATCAGCGTGTGAATCGTTCCAACGGTCGAGCTGCTCCGCTGTAAATCGATTGGGAGCAAACGACCGACTGTAGGCCGCTATTACTAGACGAAAGGACAGACAGTACCACGAATGACTCAGTTAGCCCCGTTGAACGTACTCGGACCGGTTGATACGAAATCGATAACAAATAGTCGGGTTCCCGTTCGTCCATCCGAGTACAAAATGGACGATCTGACTGGGTTTCAACGCGACCTGCTGTACGTGATCGCAGGGGCCGATCAACCGTCGGGGCAGGACGTAAAAGACGAGGTCGAAACGTATTACAACAGCGAAATCAACCACGGGCGGTTGTACCCCAATCTCGACACGCTCGTCAACAAAGACCTCGTCGAGAAAGGACAACTCGACCGCCGCACCAACTACTACGAGATCAGCGATCCCGGCCAACAAACCATCGAACAGCGCCGGGAATGGGAACAACAGTATATCGACGGGTAACTCGTCTTTACCCCTTCGGGATACGTACACGAGACTATTACGACACCCGTCCGACGGACTCGCGGCTCACCCACCGCCGCACAGCCACGCTTCGCCCGCGTCGATCAGTCCGACCGTGCAGATAACGACTCCGTCCAGAAACACCACGGGCGGTCGTCGACGAGACGGGCCGCGAGCCACAGCCCAGTGTCGTCGATTCACGCTCGGCACATCACGACGCCGACAGGGACCCGTCCGTCGTCCCGGACGACAGCGCGGAGCGGAGATACGACCCGTGTACGTACCGATCGAACGCCAGCGTTCCACTCTCGATGGCCGCCTCGAGACCGACCCTCTCATCGAACTCGCGTTGAAACCCAGAACTACTTACGTCGGGAGAGTCGTTGATTCACTAACCGAAACAGGCGCTGTCCCTGGCACAGTTGGGACTGAGCCGTCGATTCGATCCACCGAGGACGTGATCGAAGCCGGCTCACGTTGCAGGACGCGGCTCCCAGCAGCCATTCCGGCTGCACGACTGTCCACAGGACTGCTATGATCGGCCCTACCAATGGATATTGAAATCGCGACAATTGGCGGCTACGAGGAAGTCGGCCGACAGATGACAGCTGTCCGCGCCGGTGACGACATCGTGATCTTCGACATGGGACTCAACCTCTCGAAGGTACTCATTCACGACAACATCCGAACCGAAGGCATGCACAGTCTCGACCTGATCGATATGGGCGCCATCCCCGACGACCGGGTCATGAGCGACCTCGAAGGGGACGTCAAAGCGATCGTCCCCACCCACGGCCACTTGGACCACATCGGTGCGATCAGCAAACTCGCACACCGGTACGACGCACCCATCGTCGCGACCCCGTTCACCATCGAACTGGTCAAAGGCGAACTCGAGGAGGAAGGGAAGTTCAACACCGACAACGACCTCGTCAAGATGGAGGCCGGCGAGACGATGTCGATCGGTGACTCCGGCGCGGTCGACCTCGAGTTCGTCAATGTGACGCACTCGATCGTCCAGGCCATCAACCCCGTTCTCCACACCCCCGAGGGTGCGGTCGTCTACGGGCTCGACAAACGGATGGACCACACGCCCGTCATCGGCGACCCGATCGACATGGAGCGGTTCCGCGAGATCGGTCGCGAGGGCAACGGCGTCCTCTGTTACATCGAAGACTGTACCAACGCGAACAAGAAAGGGCGTACGCCCTCCGAAACCGTCGCCCGCGAGCACCTGCGCGACGCCCTCTACAGCATGGAGGATTACGACGGCGGCATCGTCGCCACCACCTTCTCGAGCCACATCGCTCGCGTCAAATCGCTCATCGAGTTCGCCCGCGACATCGGTCGCGAGCCGATTCTCCTCGGCCGCTCGATGGAGACCTACTCCGGGACCGCAAAACGGATCGGGATCGACTTCCCCTCCGACGTCGAGATGGTCGGCTATCGCCAATCCATCGAGCAGACGTTCGAGCGGATCATGAACGAGGGGAAAGAGAACTTCCTTCCCGTCGTCACCGGCCATCAAGGTGAGCCTCGAGCAACGCTTACGCGAATGGGCCGTGGCGAAACACCGTACCAGCTCGAGGACGGTGACAAAGTCGTCTTCTCCGCGCGAGTCATCCCGGAGCCGACGAACGAAGGCCAGCGCTACCAGGCCGAAAAGCTCCTCCGCATGCAGGGTGCACGCATCTACGACGACATTCACGTGTCCGGCCACCTCTGTCAGGAGGGCCACTACGAGATGCTCGATGCACTACAGCCCGAGCACATCATCCCGGCCCACCAGGACATGAGCGGATTCTCGGGGTACGTCGAACTGGCATCCAACCGCGGCTACACGCTCGGCCGCGATCTCCACGTTACCTCGAACGGAAACGTCATCGAACTGGTCTAAGCCGACGCGACTCCGATTTTTTGACCTCGGTTTCAAGTAGCAGGCAATGCTATCTCGGTTGTGATATAAATACAAAAACCACACAGCGAGCGCTGTGTGGGGAGATAGTATGAATGGAAGCGGCGAAACGGATTTCCCAGAGGGTCGCCCACTCCAGTACTGACCGTAACGTAGGCGAGCTTATCTTCCGTGTTCGGGATGGGTACGGGAGGTACCTCGCCACTGTGGCCGCTGTAATGCCGATCGGCGGAATCGAACCGCCGTTAGACCACGATCGGTGAATGTCGACCGAATTGGTCGATATGAGTGGAGGCGGCGAAACGAAGTTCCCAGAGGGTCGCCCACTCCAGTACTAACCGTAACGCAGGCGAGCTTATCTTCCGTGTTCGGGATGGGTACGGGAGGCACCTCGCCGCTATGGCCGCCGTAACGCCGATC
>NZ_JNCS01000006.1 GCF_000731985.1 Natrinema altunense | reverse complement strand
CAGGACCTTCTCGAATATCGACCCCCCACCGACCTGCCACCCACGTAACGTGACCGAGACATACCGACCGATCGGCGGGAACTGAGCGAGTTATTCGTCGGCCGGTTTCTCGAGTGGGTCGCCGCCCTCGTGGTCGGCCATCGGCGGCAACGCGCCCGACTCGTGGGTTCCCACGGGCGGCCGGTTGACCTCCGCGGCCGGCGAGGACTCGAGATCGGTCCGCGCCTCGCCTTCGATCGCTTGCATCTCGCCGTCCTCGCGGGCGTCCTGATCGATCCGCATCGAGCAGAATTCGGCCCCGCACATCGAACAAAAGCGGGCTTCTTTGTAGTTATCGCCGGGCAGGGTCTGGTCGTGGAACGAGCGCGCGCGATCGGGATCGAGCGCGAGATCGAACTGTTCGCGCCAGTCGAACTCGTAGCGCGCTTCGGAAAGGGCGTCGTCCCAGTCGCGCGCGCCGGGGCGTTCGGTGCCCACGTCGGCGGCGTGGGCGGCGATCCGATACGCTGCGAGGCCGTCGCGAACGTCTTCCTCCTCGGGAAGGCCGAGGTGTTCCTTCGGCGTGACGTAACACAGCATCGCCGCGCCGGCCTGGGCCGCCATCGCGGCACCGATGGCGCTGGTGATGTGGTCGTAGCCCGGCGCGATGTCGGTCACCAGCGGCCCGAGCACGTAGAAGGGCGCGCCGTCACAGACCTCCTGCTGGCGCTGGACGTTCTCGGCGACCTTGTGCATCGGGACGTGGCCCGGTCCCTCGACCATCACCTGGACGCCGTGGTCCCATCCCACTCGAGTTAGTTCGCCCAGCGTGTCGAGTTCGGCGTACTGGGCTTCGTCGCAGGCGTCGGCCAGGCAGCCCGGTCGCAGACTGTCACCGAGGCTGAAGGTGACGTCGTGCTCGGCGAAGATCTCACAGATTTCGTGGAAGACTTGATAGAACGGGTTCTGCTCGCCGTGTTCCTCCATCCACTTGGCCATGATCGAGCCGCCCCGCGAGACGATCCCCGTTTTGCGTCCGTCGGTCAACGGCAGGTGTTCGGCGAGGATGCCGGCATGAATCGTCATGTAGTCGACGCCCTGTTTAGCCTGCTTTTCGACGATCTCGAGCAGCAGGTCTTTCGTGATGTCCTCGGGACTGC
This sequence comes from Natrinema altunense, assembly GCF_000731985.1. Lineage (GTDB taxonomy): Archaea > Halobacteriota > Halobacteria > Halobacteriales > Natrialbaceae > Natrinema > Natrinema altunense. The sequence continues at coordinate 175,561 of NZ_JNCS01000006.1, read as the reverse complement.
CCGCCTGCTTGACGGCCTCGTACAGCGGCACCGTCCCGAGCGGCACCGGCGAGTGGTCGATGTGGGCCTCTCGGATCTCGTCGAGATCGCTGCCGGTGCCGAGGTCCATCACGGTGTCCGCGCCGTAGTGGACCGCGGTGTGGAGCTTCTCGAGTTCCGTCTCGAGGTCGCTGGTCGTCTCGCTGTTGCCGATGTTGGCGTTGACTTTCGTCGCGAACTCCCGGCCGATAATCATCGCATCGAGCGCGTCGTGGTGCTTGTTTGCCGGAATGACCGCCTGTCCCGCCGCGACCTGCTCGCGGACGAACTCCGGCTCGCGGTTCTCTCGCTCGGCGATGCGTTCCATTTCGGGCGTCACCGTTCCCTCGCGGGCGGCCTGGATCTGAGTCTGCGCCATCGATAACTAGGTTGTATTACTGGGTTATAAATTACTGTCGGCTCCGTCCGAAGCGGCGGGACCCCCGTTAGCGGCGCGGCCCGTTTCAGCCAACTTAAGGGGGCCGCGCTCGAGTCACCGGGTAGGTGGCCATCAGATGTCCGATCTACCGGACGATTTCGATTGTACCATAACCAACTGGGAGTACATTTACGGCCTGTGTCGGGACGTCAGCGACGACATTCGCGACGACGAGTTCGAGCCCGACGTCGTCGTCGCGCTCGCTCGAGGTGGCTGGTTCGCCGGCCGCTGTCTCTGTGACTTCCTCGGGCTGGACGACCTGACGAGCCTGAAGATGGAACACTACGTCGGCACCGCCGAGAAGGCCGGCGAGCCGACCGTCCGCTACCCTATGCCCGAGGGCAGCGTCGAAGACAAGGACGTGCTCATCATCGACGATATCGCCGATACCGGCGGCTCGATCCAACGGGCCTACGAGTACGTCGACGACCGCGACGCCGGCGAGGTCCGGACCGCGACCCTCCAACTGTTGGGTACCAGCGAGTTCCGGCCCGATTACGTCGGCGAACGACTCGAGGAGTGGACCTGGGTCGTCTACCCGTGGAACTTCATCGAGGACATGGTCGATCTGATCACCAGTGCGATGGAGAAGGCGGACCAGGAGTCCTTCACGATCGAAGAACTCCGTCACTTCCTCAGCGAACACCACGGCATCGAGCGCATCGAGATGGAGATCGCCCAGCCGGATCGGCTGTCCGAAGTCCTCAGCGAGATGGAACGGCGCGACGTCCTCGAGTCGGTCGGCACCGACGAGTGGGCGCTTACGGCCGACTAACGTACGGCGTCCGCGTCAGCAGTTCCGTGTCGGAGGAGAGGCGGTCGGTGCCGTCCGACCGACAGCAGTCGTCGTGCGGCATCCGTCCGGTGGTGTCAACGAGATAAATATATAAGCAACGGTTGTGACACCCTCGTCGTATGAAAGGCGTGCTATCCAGCCTCGGTATCGGTGCCGCGACGGTCGATACGGTCTTGCCGACGACGCTCACGGCGGGGGAATCGGTCGACGCGCGCGTCGACATCACCGGCGGCAACGACACACAGGAGATCGACGGCATCTACTTCGCGCTCGCGACGCGGTACAAAACCGACGAGAGCACGAGAACGGCGAAGATCGAGACGGTCCGCGTCGGCGACTCGTTTACCATCGAGCCCGACGAGGAGCGGACCCGAACCGTGTCGATCGACGTGCCGGCCCACACACCCGTCACGATGGGGACGACGAGCGTCTGGCTCGATACCGGCCTCGACATCGACTGGGCGGTCGACCCGGACGACCGCGACGCCCTCGAGATCGAGCCCGATCCGCTCCGTCGGGCGTTGTTCGACGCCGTCGACTCGCTCGGCTTCGTGCTCCGGACGGCACAGTGCGAGGCGACGGAATCGCTGTTCTCCGATCACCGCTTCGTCCAGGAGTTCGAGTTCGTCCCCCGATCCGGCCCCTTCGCGGGCGACCTCGACGAACTGGAGATCGTTCCCCTCCCGGCGGACGACGGCTTCGAGTTACTGCTCGAGGTCGACCGCCGCAGCGGCCTGCTGGCGGAACGGCTCGACGCGGACGAGCGCCACGAGCGGCTCTCGCTGCGAGCCGGGACCGAAGACGATCTCGAGGAGCGGTTGCGAGTGGCGATCGAACGCAATTGCTAAGCCACGGTTCGAACGCCGTCTCGGCGGCCGCGCCGCCCTTCGCCGACCGATGGACGCAAGCGGTCGCAGCGATCCGGAGAACGGAACCAGATCGTTTACGACGCTGGTCCGACGAGGCCAGTGCATGACGATCGGCGTTATCGGCGGTAGCGGTATCTACGAAGCACTGCCACTCGAGAATACCCGGAAAACGGACGTTTCGACGCCGTACGGTGAGCCGAGCGAGGCGGTCACCCTCGGCGAACTCGGCGGGCGGGAAGTCGCCTTCCTCCCGCGCCACGGCGAGGACCACCAGCATCCCCCGACCGACGCCTCCTACCGGGCGAACATCTACGCGCTCAAGTCGGTCGGCGTCGACCGCGTCATCGCCACGAACGCGGTCGGGAGCCTCCGCGAGGACCTGCCGCCGCGGACGCTGGTCGTTCCCGACCAGATCTTCGATCGGACCAAACACCGCTCGCCCACCTTCTTCGGCGACGGCATGGTCGTCCACATGGGCTTTGCCGACCCTTACTGTCCCGAGATGGCGGCCCACCTCGCCGAATCGGCCCGCGAGGCGACCGACGATACGCCCGTCCAGAAGGACGGCACCTACGTCTGCATCGAAGGCCCGCAGTACTCCACGCGAGCCGAAAGCGAGTTCTACCGCGAGCAGGGCTGGGACATCGTCGGTATGACCGCCGTTCCCGAGGCGAAACTCGCCCGCGAGGCCGAACTGAGCTACGCCACCGTCGCTGGCGTCACCGACTACGACGTCTGGAAGGCGGACAGCGAAGTCACGCTGGACGAGGTCCTCGAGAACGCGGCGGCCAACCGGGACGCGATCAACGCGGTCGTCGAGCACGCCATCCGAACGATGCCCGACGACTTCGAGAGCGAGGCCTGGACCGCGCTCGAGGGGACGATCAACACGCCGCCGGAATCGATCCCCGAGGCGACCAGGGAGCGCGTCGACCTACTGGCCGGCGACTACCTATAGCGAGCCCACCGACGCGAAGCGGTGTCGCGGTCGTGACCGACGCGGGCCGTCGTCGCTCGCGACCGAGCGCGGTCGGTGACGGGGCGACGCCGGTCGACTCCGAGCGAGAGTATGGCAATCCTTACTTTCGAACCCGTCGTACGGCCGGTGTGGATAGAATTCTCCTCAGTACGCTCGCTCACCGGTCGCCCGAGGAGGTCTTCCCGTACGTCCGGTCGTTTACCGACTACCCGCGGTACACGGACCACTTGAAAGAGGTTCGGGTCGAGGGAACCGGCAACGCCGGCTCCGTCTACGACCTCGAGTTGGCGTGGTGGAAGCTCAGCTACACCGCCCGGTCGCGGGTTACCGACGTGTCCGCCCCCAGATCGCTCACGTGGCGGTTGGTCAACGACATCGACGCCCGCGGCGAGTGGCGCGTCGAACCGGAGCCGGAGTCCGCGCCGCCGGACGCGGAGACGGCGAGCCGGATCTACTTCGAGGCGATGTACGACCCGCATTCGGCCGACACGAACGCCATCTCGCTCCCGCGGTTCGTCTCGCTGGACTGGGTCGTCGAGAAAGTCCAGCCCAAACTGCTCGGCGAGGCCCGTACGGTCGTCGAGCGGCTGGTTGCCGACATCGAGGGCCGTCAGCGAGACGTGGAGTTGACGGTACACGAGATGCCGTGATCGGCTTTTCGCTCGCCGCTTTTCCGCTCGCGGACGCTTCGCTCGCGGCTGCCCGGTGGCACGTCCCGTCCCCGTATTGATCGCCCCGAAGATCGCACCCGCGACTTGCGTCCCGAATCAGGCCGAACTCACTTACTGCTCGCGACCGACACTGCGGATATGTGCGGACGCCGGTCCGACTCGAGACAGCGCACACCGCGGGTGAAGGCCCGATGCGCGTGATCGTCGTCGGTGCGGGCGAAGTCGGATCGAACATCGCCGCGAGCCTCGACGACGACCACAACGTGGTCGTCATCGATACGGACCCCGATCGTATCGATGCGATCACGTACGCCTACGACGTGTTGGCGATTCAGGGCGACGGCACCTCGATCGAGACGCTGCGGGAGGCCGGCATCGCGGACGCGGATCTGGTGATCGCGAGTACCGACGTCGACGAGACCAACATCGTCATCTGCGGGGCGGCGAAGGCCGTCGGTGAGCCGTTCACGATCGCCCGCGTCAAGAAGACGAACCTGCTGCGTACCTGGGAGCAATCCCGGGGTGCGTTCGGCATCGATTTCATGGTCTGTACGGACTTGCAGACCGCCGAAACGATCGTCCGAATCGCCGGCTTACCCGGTGCACACGACGTCGAAACCTTCGCCGGCGATCTCGTTCAGATGGCCGAGTTCGAAATCGAATCGGACAGCCCCATCGCCGGCGAGACGGTGTCCGAAGCCGATCGGTTCGAGTCGCTGACCTTCGCTGCGTTGCTGCGCGACGACGATATCGTCATCCCGCAGGGGGACACCGTCATCGAGGCGGGGGATGCCGTCGTCGTCATCGGGTCGCGAGAGAGCGTCCGCGCCTTCGCGGGATCGTTGACGCCCGAACCGACGCTCGAGGACGCAAACGAGATCGTCATCGTCGGCGGGACCGAGATGGGCTATCAGACGGCCCGACTCTTCGAAGCCGAGGGGCTCGAGCCGCGACTGGTCGAACGGGACCCCAGGCGGGCGCGGGAACTGGCCGAGCAACTCCCGGGAACGATGGTCCTCCAGAGCGACGCGACCGACATCGACTTCCTCGTCCGGGAGCACGTCGACGAGTCCGACATCGTCGTTGCCGCCCTCGAGAGCGACGAAAAGAACCTGCTCGTCTCCCTGTTGGCCAAGCGGATCGGGGTCGAACGAACCATCGCACTCGTCGAGTCCGGCGAGTACGTCGACCTCTTCGAGACGGTCGGGGTCGACGTCGGCGTCAACCCTCGGCTCGTCACCTCCGAGGAGATCACCCGGTTCACACGCGAGCAGCGGACGGAAAACGTCGCAATGCTCGAGTCCGACCGTGCCGAGGTCCTCGAGATCGAAGTCGACGCCGAGAGCGTGCTCTTCGAGCGGCGGATTCAGGACGCGATGGCCGACCTTCCGGACGGCGTCGTCGTCGGGGCGATCGGCCGTGCGGGGACGCTGATCACGCCTCGCGGCGAGACGGTCGTCGAGGGCGGCGACCACGTTGTCATCTTCGTCGAGACCGCGGTGATAGACGCCGTCACGTCGGCGGTGTAGCGCCGGTCTCAGCCCCGGTCCGCGATCCGATCGGCGACCTCGAGACCGTTTCGGAGCGCCGCGTGGAGCCTGGCGTCGCCGGCAACCCAGTCCCCGAGACAGTACAGCCCCTCGGCCTCGGCCAGTTGCAGGGGGTCGCGGGCGACGCCGTCCTCGGGCAAAGCGTACCGCCACCCCTGGTGGTCGGTCCAGTCCGGTTCGTACACCCGCTGGTCGCCGAGCAGGTCGGCGGCAAGCGCCGCGAGTCGCTCGCGGTTCCGTTCGTGGGGCTCGTCGTAGTGATCGACCGACCACTCGTGGTTCGCCTGGACGATCAGCAGCGACTCGCCGTCGGGGACGTGGCCGGGTTTGCACTCCTCGCGGCCGATCCAGCCGATGTCGTGTTCTTTGTCCGTATTGACGAGCGCGTAGTAGGGTCGGTCGAGTTCGAACGGGTAGTGGAAGACGCCGGTCCAGATCGTCCGGAATGGCACGTCGTCGATGGCCTCCGCGAGGCGGTCGCGCACGTCGGCGTCCCACTCAGCCGAGCGAAGCAGATCGACGGTCTGGGGTGCCGGCGGGTTCAGGAGGACGACATCGAAGGGGCCCCAGCGACCGCCGTCGGCGTCCGCTAGGTACCAGTCGCCGGCGTCGCTCCCGCCATCTCTCTCGTCGGTTCTGAGCAGCGTCTCGACGCGGGTCTCCCGTTCGACGGTCGCGTCGGTCCGTGCGAACAGCCGCTTTGCGATCTGGGTCAGCCCCCGCCGGTAGGTCCACTTCCGTCCGCCGCGGTCGTCCCCTTCGGAGACGGTCCCGTCGCTATCGAAGGTCCAGACCGGTGCCGCGATGTCGACCAGCCCTTCGGTGTCCAGGGTCTCGGTCAGCAGGTCGACGACCCGCTTGTCGTCGTTTTTCACGTAGTTCGCGCCGTAGTCGTAGACGATTCCGTTCCGCCGTCTCGTCGCGGCGCGGCCACAGAGCCCGCGGGATTTCTCGAGTACCGTTATCTCCGTCTCGGTCGCGGCGTCATCGAGGGCTGCAGTCGCGGCCGCGGCGGCCGCCCCCGCACCGACGATCCCGACTCGTACCATAGGGGACGGTTGGGGCTCGAGCTATGAAACGTCGTGGGACGAGTCCACCGAATTTCGGGGGCCGATCGGCGCGTGCGGTCACTGGAGGAGGTCCCCGATCCATCGGTACGGACGCGGCAGTTGGAGGTATCGTTTCTGTTGGGCTTGCACCCAGCCGATCGTCGTCAGGGAGCCGGCGGCCAGCGGTGCGACCGAGGCCGTCCCGGCGACGAAGACGTTGCTACCGACGATCGCCACGGTCGTCGCGGCCCCGACCATGGCGTAACTGCGCGTGTACCGGACGTCGGTCCCGCGTCGCCACGCGAGGCCGAAGAGAATCGTCCCCGCTCCGAACAGCGCGACGAGGAACGCCGTATGCAGCCAGTAGCCGACGTTCGGTTCGATGACGGTAAACGCCAGGATATCGGGCGAACTGCCGGCGATCTCCCAGTACAGTGCGTGTGCCGGGTTGGTGATCGCGAGCGCGATCTCGAGACCGGCCAGCAGCGCCACGAACCGATAGACTGCCCCTTGATAGGGCAACAGCGGCGTGCTACTCGCCGTACTGGCGAACAGCAGCCAACCGACCCCGGCCAGGATGGCGCCCAGCGTCGCGATGCTGAAGAAGAACCCTTTCACGATCGGACGTGGGTCGATCACCTGTGCGGCGAACAGGCCGTTCCAGACCGCGACCCCCATTAGGAAGACGATATACGAGAGGCCGTTATCGCGGTCCCGATAGGCGATCGCGGTCGCCAGGTACGGATAGGTCGTCAGGACGACGAGTACAGCCCCAGTTGCGAGCAACACTGGTATCAACTGGGCGACGTTCATACACCCTGTCTCAGTGGAATTGACTTGTATATTCTGGCAGACAGTCGCCACCGCTCGACCGTCGGCCCGCGATCGGCGGCTCACTCGAGTCGGTCGATCGAACGGCTTTTGCAACGTCGGCAGGTAGGACCGGTCGATGGACGTATTGATCGTCGGCGCGGGGTCGATGGGGACGTGGTTCGGGGGGGCCGTCGACGCACCGGTCTCGTTCGCCGATCTCGAGCCGGACGCGGCGGCGGCCGCGGCCGATGCGGTCGGCGGCGACGTCGCCGCTCTCGAGGGCGGAACGACGTACGATGTCGTCTGCCTCGCGGTGCCGATGACCCACGTCGCCGACGCGATCGGGGAGCAGGCCGGGCGGGCCGAGCGGGCGGTCATCGACGTCTCGGGCGTCATGGCACCCGCAGTCGAGGCGATGGCGCGTCACGCACCCGATCTGGAACGCATGAGCCTGCATCCGCTTTTCGCGCCCGAACGGGCACCCGGCTCGATCGCCGTCGTTCGGGATCGATCGGGACCCGTGACCGACGCCCTCCTCGCGGCCCTCGAGTCGCGCGGGAACGCAGTGTTCGAGACGACCGCCGCGGAACACGACGAGGCCATGGAGTCGGTCCAGGCGGCGGCCCACGCCGCGGTTCTTTCCTTCGCGCTGGCCGCGGAGTCGGTTCCGCCGGGGTTCGAAACCCCCATCTACGAGGGGTTGCGGCGACTCGTCGAACGGGTGACCGGTGGCACGCCGCGGGTCTACGCCGACATTCAGGCGACGTTCGACGGTGCGGACGCGGTCGCCGACGCGGCCGCGGCGGTCGCCGCCGCCGACGCCGACGACCTCGAGTCGCTGTACCGAGCGGCGACAACGGACTGGCAGGAGCGACGCGACGACGAGCGACACGATACCCGGGGTGACACCGAGTGAGCGAGCAACGCGAATCCATTCGATCGAACGCGAAGTACCTGCGTAACGTCCGACCGATCGACCCCGACGAGATCTGCGAGTACGTGACGGGGAACCCGCATCCCGCGGTCGTCCGACAGCACCTCCGCGAGGAGGCCGCCGCCCTCGGGCTGATCGAACGGGACGACGGCACGTTCGTCCCCGTCGGCGACGAACCGGTGCGGCCGCGTCGGGGACCGGTCGAACGCCTCCCCGCCGAGTACGAGCGCCGGCTCGAGGACCTGCTCGTCGAGCGGTACGGCCCCGATTGGGAAACCGGCGCGTCCGGTGACCTGCTCCGGTCGACGATCCGCCGCTTCAAGGCCGACTATCTCGACGGCCGGTCCGTCGACTACGACGACGACGTCGCGGCCGGCTACGCGATCTATCACCTGCCGGGCTACTACGCGGCGATCCAGTACGCGCTCGACGACCTCGCGGACCGCGGCCTGCTCGACCGCACCCTTCGCGTCCTCGATCTCGGTGCGGGGGTCGGCGGCCCCGCGCTCGGGCTCTGCGACTATCTGCCCGACGACGCCCTGCTCGAGTACCACGCAGTCGAGCCGAGCGCCGCCGCGGACGTGCTCGAGGAGTTGCTCGCCGAGACGGGGCGGAACGTCCACCCGACGATCCACCGGACGACCGCGGAGGCGTTCGATCCGAGCGAGGCCGGCAGCGGTGACGGGTTCGATCCCACCGCGCCCGACGACGGCTTCGATCTGATCCTCGCCTGTAACGTCCTGAGCGAACTCGAGAACCCCGTCGCCGTCGCGCGGTCGGCCCTCGAAACGCTCGCGCCGACGGGTACCTTCCTCGCGATGGCACCCGCGGACAAGAACACCAGCGTGGGCCTGCGCGAGGTGGAACGCGACCTCGAGGACGAGCGGCTCTGGGAACGGACGGCCGTGGATTTCGACGACGAGAGCGGCGGGGACGCGGAGACGTACCGCCGCGGCGAAGTCACCGTCTACGGCCCCACGGTCCGGCTCTGGCCCGGCGAACGGCCCTCGGATCGCGGGTGGTCGTTCGACGTCCGACCCGATCTCGAGGCCCCGGCGTTCCAGCGCCGCCTCGACGAGGCGACGCCGGACGGCGACGAGCACGCGCCCGGCGAGTTCGTCAACGTCGACGTGCAGTTTTCCTACGCGCAACTGCGACTCGACGGCCGGCGGCGGATCGACATGCGCCTCGAGACCAGCGAGTGGGCGCAGATGGCCGAGATGGAACGCCACGTCACCGAGCGGATCGATCTCGTCGCGGCGAAACTCAGTCGATCGCTGAGCGACGGCGACGGGAACGGCGGTCGCGGGAGCGGGCGGTCGAACCCCCTGTTCAAGATCAGCGACGGCAGCGAGGACACCGACCACTACGCCGTCGTCACGAGGGAGACGGCGCTCAACCGGCCGCTGCTCGAGGCCGACTACGGCGACGTCTGCTCGTTCGAGGGCGTCCTCGCGCTCTGGAACGACGACGAAGGAGCGTACAACCTGGTCGTCGACGAGGAGACGATCGTCGACCGGATCGCCTGAGTCGCGCCCCGAAGCGGTGGGCTTTTCGCACCGCCGGCCAACCGGGGTGACATGAGCGACGACTGTGAGATCCTGTTGACCAACGACGACGGGATCGATAGCACCGGTATCAGGGCCCTGTACGACGCCCTTTCCGAGCACGCCAACGTGACCGTCGTCGCTCCGGCCGACGACCGGAGCGCCTGCGGTCGGTCGCTCTCCCACGAAGTCGAGGTCGACGAGCGCGGGCTGGGGTATGCGGTCCACGGGACGCCCGCCGACTGCGTCGTCGCCGGCCTCGCCGAACTCGGCCCGTATCCCGATCTGGTCGTCGCGGGCTGTAACAAGGGCGCGAACCTCGGTGAGTACGTTCTCGGCCGGTCGGGCACGATCAGCGCGGCCGTCGAGGCCGCGTTCTTCGACGTGCCCGCGATCGCCACGTCGCTGTACGTCCCCGTCGACGACACTCCCTTCAAGGAGGTCGACGTGACCGCCGAGGAGTACGCCGAAGCCGCGCGCGTCACCTCGTATCTCGCCGAAAACGCGCTCGAGGCGGGTGTCTTCGATCACGCGGCCTATCTCAACGTCAACGTGCCGCTGCCCGACGGCGACCCCGCGCCGATCGAGATCACGCGCCCCTCGAAGCGCTACGAGATGGACGCCGAACGCGACGGGACCCACGTCACGCTTCACGACCGCGTCTGGGACGACATGGACCCCGACTCCCTTCCCGATCCCGACGGCACGGATCGTCGTGCCGTCGTCGAGGGGCGCATCAGCGTCTCGCCGCTGACCGCCCCTCACACAACGAACCACCACGAGGCCCTCGACGCGCTCGCCGACGCCTACCACGACGCCGTCGGACCGACCGACCGATGACGGGGCGCGGTGGCTCGAGTCGAGGATCGTTCCCGCCGTCGACGGCTCACGAGTCGTCTCACCGTTCGAGTCGTGAGGCGCGGCACCCCGTGACGACCGCAGTTTCGCCCGTCCGAGACGTGTCATCGGTCGCTCGAGCCGGGTTGGTCGGCGAGCCTGTCGGTCGCCGAAAGTGATAACTGACTTGCGGTTCGCAAGGGGGTCGCTATTCGACGACGGGGCCGTCACGATAGTCACACCGTACTCGACGGAAATCACTCATGACCCGTACAAAACATAAAATCAAGGTAGGTGGGCGTTCAAGTTGCGGTAGTCCCAACGGAGCGTGATCCATCGATGGTATTCAATACACTCTGGGCTCGTCTGTCGTCTCTCTGGAGCGGGTCGACCGACGACTCCCAATCGGACGAGTCCGCACCGGCCACGGAGGAATCGAGCGAGCAATCCGAGGACGAAACGTTAAGCTACGCCGAAGAAATCGAGTACGGCGTCGACGAACGCGACCTCCCCGACGAGGACAAGGTTCTCAGACTGCTCGTCAAGCGCGGCGGCCGCGTCGACCAATCGACCGTCCGCGAGGAAACCGGCTGGTCGTCGGAGCGCCTCGAGGGCGTCATCGACCGCATGGAAGCCGACGACCAGATCAGTGCGATCACCGTCGGCCGCAAGCGCGTAATCTGCCGGCGCGGGTTCGAGCCCAAGGGCTATCGCGGCCATCTCAACGAATAACTCGCTGCTCCGTGTCCGACGATCGGGACCGATTTCTCGTGCCCGCTTCGCCCTCGAGCGACTGCCGACTGGGATGCCGCCGCTCCCGGCTCCGATGGTCTCACGTCCGAAGACGGCCAGTTCTCGGCGACGGGCGATCCGACTGCGCGCTCGGAGCCGTCGCGACACCGAACTCGAGACGCGGGGACGCCGTCTCCCTCGAGCCAGTCCGCGGCCGTCGTTCGGACTGCCGGCGACCGCTTCGGTTTCCGTGAACGTTTCGTGAGTGGAAACGTTCTTTCCGCCATCCGCTAGATCCTCGGTGGGGATGGCACACAAAGACGACGTAACGCGGACGCTCGCAGCGTGCACGGCGTGTGGATCGATCTATGCGGCCCGGCAGTGGCCCGACGGCGAGATTCGAATCATCGGTCAGGACGGTTGTTCGTGCGGAGCGACCGAGTTCGACCGCGTCGAAGAGTCGGACGACGATCCGGAGGGTGATCCCGAGGGCAGATGAGCACTCGCCCGCCATCGCGAGCGCGATTCGGACGCGGCCGAACCGAGAGCCCCCGCTTCGACCGTCCAGCCAGCCACATCGCCTCCCGCTCGAGTCACCCGCGAGCCGTCGGCTCGTTACGATCGTCTCGCTAAACGGACCATCACGTTTAAGCGATCGAATTACGATCACCGCCTATGGACGACGAATTCCTCGACGGCGAATCGCTCACCGGACGGCAGGCGGGACTCATCTTCATCGGCTTCCTCAGCTTCATCGTCCTCTCCGGGGTGGCCCTGGTACTCCTCAGAGGCCTGTTCTAACTCCCGTTCCGTCGTTCGACCGACTCGAGTCGGCGACGAGCGAGCGGTTCTCCGCGGGCGGACTTACGCTCCGGTTTCGACGAGATCCGCTTCCCCATGGGTCTCCTCGACGGTGGTCACGCGAACCGTGGCCTCGATCGCCGCGATGTCCGCCTCGAGAAAGAGGACGAAGCCGCTTTCGGTCTTACAGACGAGCGTGCCGTCGGACTGCCGATCGACGATGTCGACGGTGACCTCGTCGCCGACTTCGGGTTTTCCGCCGAGGGGGTCACCGCATCGCCAGCACTCGGTGTCGTACTCCGCTGTCCCTTCCGGCGCGTTGTTCGCCCCGCATCGGGGCGTCTCGCACTTGATGAATGAGTCGTGTGTCCCCGGCTGATAGCGTCCCACGTCGCCATCGATGCGATTGCTTCCTAAAAGGGTGCCGCTGGCTCGCCGTCACGGCCACGGCCGATGACGCCTGCAGTGTCGCTGTGCAGTTCGTCTCATCTCGCGCCGACGTCCGTACCGAAATGAAGCGGCGGGCGAACGTGTTTGATTCCGTTTCGGAACTGTTGTTTTCCGGACGCAGGAAGTCGTCAACACTCTGGGATAGCAATTCAGCGTGTCCCTTCCACGCCTCGTAATAATCGGGGTCGGAGTCATCGAGGAAGATCCCGATCTCGTGCTTTCACCGGACGATCTCGTACCCGTTCTGTTTCAACGTGCGGAACGTGAGTGCCCGCTTCGGGGACTCGTTTGATCTCGAGGTGCGTGTCGATCACAAGTTCCCTACCGGTCGCCTGTTACATCTCGGCGAAGAACTGGAGTAACTGGATAGCGATGACGCGTCCGTGGTGTCCGCGAATCACAGTCGAGTCGGACAGCGACGCCGTTCAATACAGGAAAAGTACTATTTGGTAGATAGTACAGCACGTTGTATGGCGATTGGACTACTATTCGGGACGTTCTGGCTATAGTAGCAACTGAAAGTCATTGCACACCTGATCGCACGAGGGCGTTGCGATCAGTGTGTAAATCGTTTCAGTTGCTACTATCGGTCTTGGCGTGATTCTGTGGTGGTGGCCTGCAGCGATTTTTGTGGTGTTCAGTAATACGGACGTGACGCCCGGTGCGCGGGCTTTTGCGATATTTGCACTGTACTTCGGGATTTGGTTCATGACACTGGAAGTTCCAGTCCTTACTGCCGGCATTACTCTGCCAGCGACGGTGTCCCTTGTCGGTGCACTCTTGCTTTTGCATCCAGTTACGATCCTCGGAGTTAGCAAAGAAGGACCGATAACACCATACCGTGCTGGTCTTGTGCTACTCCTAGGCGGAGTTGTGAGCGCTGTCGTTACCGTACTATAAACACGTTTCTGAAACGGATGTTGTAGTTGGACGGCGCTAAAAGGAACGCCCGACTCCGATGAATTCACTCTACGACAACGACGCGCCCAAGCGCGCCGTTCTTGACGCACTCATCAAGCACCTCGAGAGTTCGAGAGTACGACCCGAGAGGTTAGCGTCGTTTGTCGACATTCTCGCCAAGTGGCATCCTGCCGAGTATTTCCGATGGAGCATCGTGCCCGTTGTCGTGCCGACGAGGTACGGCGCGAGGAAGCCGCCTGCAACCATTCCGGCCTTCATTCACACGTCGCTATCAGTGAGGGCCGCGTGGCCTCATCGCGATTCATCGTCATACGGTTTGACCACTCAGTAGAATCCGGATATAAGAGCGTGTTAGAACCGACTTACCTTACTCGAGTGAACGCAATCCGCTGCGATCCGCGTCTGCCTGCCCCTGTTATCGCGACCGATATCGGAACAATAACTCAACAAGGAAGGAGAGGGTTCCGGCGGTCCCACTAAGTACCCCACTTCCAACCAGCAGCGGGTCCATATCGATGACGACACGTGCTATATACATCGAGTTGTCGTCACTGACAAAGTACAGGGAAGACACGTCTCGATCAGTGTAGAACGAGACCAGTCGCTCCAAAGAGGCGGTTCCAAAATCAGAGTATATTGAAATACTGCAACGATGCAATAACCGCAACTGCTAATAGCAGTATCAGAAGCTGTGTCTTTGGATCAACGTCCTTGCGGATGCGAAAGGCCCAATCCATGTCTTCTAACAACCAACGTTGGGATAATGTGTTCAGTCTCCACACTCTCGTGAGTACCGTGTCCGCGAACACCGTCCTCGAGGACAGCGGTAAGTACAGGTGAGATACATATCAGAGCATCATACGTTTGAATCACATCTCATCAATTACAGCGAGTATCGCACAACCAATTATGACTGTAACCCCTGGAGATAGAATCATTAATACGGTTTCCGCTAATGGTGATGAAACTAAGTGAACGCCAAAGAACCAGTAAAGTAGGGCACCGAGAAACGCAAAAACGGGTGAACCTACATAGACGTACCACCTGTTGTTCCACATCTCGGATCCGATTAACTTTCCAACCAATAAATTTCGCATACAATAGTGGATGGATTTCTGTCAAAAATGGGTTTCGATAAGTTCGCACACGTAGTTACCGCGAGCCTTGTGTCCGAGAATACTGGTAGAGTCGGACAGAATCGGCCCGATCTCCCCCTCGAGCCCCACCGAAAAAAAACTAGATTCCCGGCGATTCTTGTCCGGAATGCAGGCAACCCGGACGCCATGAATCTCCAACAGCACGAGAACCGCGACGACATGAAGGTCTAGCTCAGCCAGAGCGAAGTAGAACAGCTGCTCGAGGCCGCCGACGACACCCAACAGCGGATCGCGTTCGCGCTTGGAGCGCGGTGCGGGCTCCGCTCACACGAAGTCCTCGACGTTGCGCCGGAGGACATCGTCGATACTGACGTTGGGACGATGCTCCGCGTCTGGCACGGGAAGGGTGACAAGTTCCGAGAGACGCCGGTGCCGCGCGATCTCGCGACGACCATCCGGACGGTCGACGACGTGCGCGACGCGCCGACCAGCTCGTCGCTCGTCGAGATCACAGTACGCGGTCGCTCCGGCGCGGCGCGATCACGCACCAGGTCCGCGAGGACATCCCCGAGAAAATCGTCAGCGACCGCTGTGACGTGTCCTCGGAAGTCCTCGAGCGACAGGCGTACAGACCGCGAGAAGATGGAACAGCGACGCGACTTCACCGAAGATCGATAGACAGGACAATGACCCACAAATGAGCAGCTGAAAGCATCGGCTCACGGATAGTCTTCAGAACACCCACAAATACACGTATTCGGGGAGTAGAAGGACTGAAACGGCAAAACAGCGATGGACTCGCCGGGATTTGAACCCGGGGCCTCTCCCATGCCAAGGGAGTGATCTACCCCTGATCTACGAGCCCTCGTACGCATTCCACAGTTCCCGTCGGGAATAGATAAACCCCTCGAATTCCTCGAGACCCCGGTACGGACCCACATTCGAACCGGCGAACCCTCGGATTGGCCTCGAGCGGACCCGTTCGGAAACGCGGGAGTCGATCATTCCAGTAGCTATAAGTTACAGTACGGACATTATCCGGATGGAAGCTACGTTTCCGAAACCGCCGCGGGGGGCATGCGTTGAAATGCCCCGGGTGTTGCAGCACCCGAGACGTGGCTTCCAAACACGAGCCGTTTGCAAGCCATGTTCCAGTTCATTCTACCGAGACATAAACGTCTCGCACGACAGCAGTATCGCCAGCGCCGTCCGCGCTCGAGTCAGCGATCGCTCCCCGCCGGGGTGTCACGATGACCGACGGTGAGTCGGACGCGTCGGTCGGGACGGCCGCCGACGCCGAGTCGGACGGCCACTCGAGTTTTCCGCCGTGTCCCCACTGTGATAGTCGGGTGGTCACGGTCACGACTCGGGGGCCGATGACTCACGTCGCCGGGCCGTGTGGTTGTCGACTCACGCCCCACGAAGCGCGGCAGCTGTGACCGACGGCGCGTGACGGGCAGCACGGACGGCGGTCCGAAGTAACGGGAGAGCGAGGAGGGGACTTTCGTGATGGGCATCGTGACCGATCCCGGAATCGGGGCGGTTTTGCGAACGCTTTTTGCGCGTCCCCCGAGGAAAGCCGACGATGGCCGGCGATCAGGACCGAGAGTCGAACCGAGACGAAGTCGCTCGACGCGAGGACGTACGCGACACCTACGACCGGATCGCGACTCACTTCGCATCCACGCGGGAGTACGCCTGGCCCGAGGTCGAAGCATTCGTCGACGCCCACGCGCGCGATGGCGTCGGTCTCGATCTCGGCTGTGGCAACTGCCGCCACGCCGAACTGCTGGCCGCCGACTGCGAGTCGGTCGTCGGCTTCGACGTCAGCCGCGGCCTGCTCGAGACGGGCCGGGACCGCGCCCGCGAGCGTGCGTTTGCGGTCGAGTTGATTCAGGGCGATGCGGCAACGCTGCCGCTGGCCGAGAACAGCGTCGACATCGCGGTCTACGTCGCGACGCTGCATCACCTGCCGACGCGGGCGGCCCGGCGGGACAGCCTCGACGAACTCGCGCGAGTGCTCTCCCCCGACGGCCGCGCGCTCGTCAGCGCGTGGTCGACCGCCCACGACCGGTTCGACGCGACTGAGGGGTTCGACACGACGGTCGAGTGGACCCTCCCCGGCGGCGAGCCGGTCGACCGGTTCTATCACATCTACGCTCCCGACGAGTTCGAAGCCGACCTCGCTGACAGTGACCTCGCGCTCCGAGAGTCGGCGCTCTCGAGTGGCAACTGTTACGCGACGGTCGCGGGGGCGGAACCGACCGGGTAGTCGAGTTCGAATCCAGGCCGCGGGCGACTCGAGACCCGGTCGCTGAGCACCGGTCGCGAACCGAGCGGAGCGACGACCGGCATGTCGCACCTCCGCGATGGTGATCGTGCCGCGTCTTGTGAGCAATTTCCATAGGAAATTGGAATTGCTATTTTGAGCCCGCTGACGACGCTGTTTTTCGGCCGAGTACCAGTCAGTGAGAACGGAATAAAATGGAGTGAAACGTCCGGAACGGACGTTAATCGTCTGAAGAACGTCCAGCTTTTATGGATATCTCACTACCAGCCCCGGATGCGCTATGACGGACTTCACCCGACGTTCGGCGCTGAAGGTCGCAGGCGCATCGCTTGCCGCAGTTACCGTCCCCGCGACGGTTTCCGCCGCTGAGTCCGACTGGACGGTCGTCGAGACCCCGGTCGACACCACGCTCTACGATGTCTCGGATACGGCCACGAACCCCCACGCGGTCGCGGGCGCTGGATTGGTCATCGAACGCACCGCCAACGGCTGGGAGGTCGTCCTGCAGGGCGGTCCCTCCGGCAACGGGAACGACCTCTACGGCGTCGACACCACGGACGACGGCGAACGACTCTGGATCGTCGGCGCGAGCGGCGCGGTCGGCGAGTACGACGTCACCACCGGCAACCTGATCGACCGCTCGGCACCCAACGACTTCACCGCGAACTTCAACGACGTTTCCGTTACCGGTCCCGCGGGCGAAGCGGACGTGTACGTGGCCGACGACTCCGGCGCGATTCACTACAGCTTCGACAACGGCAAGGAAGGCACCTGGAACTACGAGGTGCCCGGCAGCGGCTCCGGGCTGAAGGCCATCGAGTGCTACGACACGCGCTCGGGCCACGTCATCGATACGAACGGCAAGGTCTTCGCCACCGACGACGGCGTCACCTGGGACCCGATCGGTATCGAAGACGCCGGCGTCGCCTACTACGGCCTCGATAGCGACGCGAAGGACGACGTCCGCGTTAGCGGCGGCAACGCGTCCGTCTTCACCTACGACGGGAGTCAGTGGGTCTCCGAGAGCCTCGGCGATGCCACCCTCTTCGACATCGAAACCGAGGGCGGCACCGGCTACACCGTCGGCAGCGGCGGTGCGATCTTCGAACTCGAGGGCGGCACGTGGGCCCGGAACAAGACTCCGGTCGGCGAGAACCTGAAGGCCATCACAACTGGCGCTGTCGATATCGCCGTCGGCTCCGCCGGCACGCTCCTCGAGCAGTAACGCCCCGCTTCGGCGTCGCGGCGGTTGCTCTCGAGGCGGAGCGATCGATACCCTGCCGACCTGCTATTTTTCCGCGTGACGGCGGGATCGAGACGAAATCGCTAGCCGAGGACCGATCGGAAAAGGAAGAGCCTTAAACGTGGAACGGAAAAGCGGAGATGCGCGCGGATGGTCTAGTGGTAGGACCTGAGCCTTCCAAGCTCATGGCCCGGGTTCAAATCCCGGTCCGCGCATTGCTGTCGCGAGCAAGTTCGCGAGCGACGGCAATCGGAAGAAGGGTTTGGATTAGAGACAGTCGTAGCGCGCGAGCGGAGCGACCGTGACCGTCTTCGCGTGGTTCGAGTCCCAGTCCGCGCATTACTTCACCGAACGAAATCGCGAGCCCCAGCCATCTGATGGGTATTCGAATCGCGGTCCACGCAGCACGTTCTCACACGCCGACGGGAAGAAAACAAACTCGGCCAAGAGGTGGTTGCTATCGCTATGTGCGACGGCCTTTCGATCGAAGCCGAGTCCCGGAGTGGTTCAAAACGGGGTTTCGGCCGTTCTGTCGTGGAGGTCGACCGTGGCCACGAAGACCGCTCCGAGGACGGTGCCGAACAGGAGGTGGCCGAACAGACTGCCCGCGACGGTCGACGTGAGGGCGTTGGCCCCGCCGCTGCCGCCAATCGTGTCCATCCAGACGGGGAGCACGAGCAGCGGGAGGACCGTCCAGACGACGAGTCCGAAGACGAATCCGGCAGCGATCGTTCGAAAGACGATGCCGGTTCGGGCGAGTGCGTCCGTCTCGGCGTCGCTCCGGAGGATGCCGAGAAACAGGGGCCGCGTGATCAACAGGCCGAAAATAATTCCGAGACCGATCCCGTGGGCGACGTGAATCCCCCAGCCGACGGGTCCGACGGGCTCGAGGCCGTATATCGCGGGGATCGCGGCCGAGAGCACGTTCGGATCGAGCAGCCACATGACGATGCCGAACGCGACCGCGCCGATCGCGCCGCCCAGTGCACCGCCGACGAGCCAGCCGGCGTAGCCGCTGAGTCCGTTTGTGGCCATCGTATCGGATTCACTGCTCATCGTGCCATCGGTATCACGAACGGGTCCAAAAGGATTTGTTACGTTAGGAGACCGGCATCTCAGGACAGATGGACGGTCCGATCCCGTGCATTGTAGTGGTTCGCCCGCGAAGCACTCCCGTGGAGTTCGAACTGCTCGCATGGCCGCCGGACGGTCCCAAACTCCGACTCGATCACGAACGGTTCAGCTACGCCGGCAAGTTCGTCATGACGAACACGGGCAAGGCGGTAGCGCGGACGGCCGACGGCCGACTCGTCGCGGCCGTCGCGTTCAACGAGGACCGAACCGACGAGGACACCCTGTGGCTGCGCTACGTGACCGTCGACCGCGAGCGCCGGGGTGAGGGGATCGGTCCCCGACTCTGTCGGCTGGTTCGGGACCGCGCCGTCGAACGCGGGTACGACCGGCTCCGGATCGCCGTCAACAACCCCTTCGCCTACGAGGCGCTCTACCGGACCGGCTTCGCCTACACCGGCGAGACGACCGGGATCGCCGAACTGATCCTCGAGTACCCGACGCCGGACGACCCCGATACTGCGGCGTGGACCGATCGAGAGCGGTACCAAGCCGGCCTCGAGGAGTACCGCGACCACGACCTCTCCGAAGCGGAGGAGCAGTTCCTCGAGTCGCGAACAGGGAGTGAGCCACCGGCACTCGAGATGGTGTAACCACTGTACTGATTGGTCAGTACAGCGGGTGTGTCCATCGCACAGCTAGCGGTAGGTGACCGCTCCCGGCGGATAGCCGTACGGAGTCGGTAAGAGTCGGCTGGTCGGTGGCTCTCCTGTCGAACTGGAACAGTACCACCCGATTGACATCCTCCTCCGGGTAAACGCGGAGGAATCCCGAGCGGTAGGAGTTTCAGGTTCGCAGTCCAGTCACCGGACTCCCAGTCCTTTCGGGCACGGGTAGTCCCACACATCGAACTGGTGGACTGCTGGCGGTGCCAAACCGCCGTTACCCCTCTCCTCGACCGTGTGTGGCGTTCCGGTGTTGTTTTTGCCAGCGGGACGCCGGCAGGTGTCAGCAGAGTCGGGGGTATCGTGGTGCTCGCTTTGAACAGTCAGCACAGACACACTCTTCTGGAATGTGCGTTCACCGACTGCCGTTCCGGATACTGCCTCGTTTCGTGGGCGGACAGGCCGCCTCCGAAGGACGGTTCGGAATCCGATCCGTTCCGACCGATTCCGACTCTACAGTCGGTCGCCTGCCACTTAACCAGCACCATGGGAAACTCGGGGGTGGCGTTTGAACGGTGAGTTGTTACGACAAGTAACGGCTCGTATCCACACCGTGAACGGCGTGGTATTGCACCTGTTCAGCCTATAATATTGCTGATATCCCCCGTTCTGGCACGGGGTCTTCGACCCTAACGGGCACGTCGCGTCCACAGCCCGCCGGGTAAGCATCTTCATGGGTGGGTGGAGGTCAAATACTGACCCGGTTTACTACTTTTCGGGCAGCGATGTCTACGCCGGTCGTAACTGAAACGATGATGACGGCGACCGGAAATACAGCGTAAGGGTATCCGATCAGGATATCCGACTCACCACCCGTGCCCAGTAGTCCCCAAAACGTGACAACAGTTACAGCGAACAATCCAACTAACGCGCCCACGTTTCCACGGGTTGCAAAAATGTACACTGGAAGTCCGGCCTGAAGCGCCACTAATGGAAGGACAGTCGCGAAGACCCAGAGGAGATACTGAAACGTGAAGACGCCGGATGCAAACGTGTCATGGACATATCGCGGCCCAAGGTAGACCAGAGCACACATCAAGACGTACCACCCACTACTGGCTGCAGCGCCCCCTTTCGGCGTGTCGGTTCGCCTCTGGAGGGCGTACAGTCCTAGAAGGGTAAACGATGCAAGCGCGACCGAGACGCCCGCATCAACAGGCCTGCTCCCGAATGTCGGGTCAATATTGCCCTGCATACTAGTTTGATACTACTGGCGTGTCGATAATTGCTACGCGGTCACCTGTCTTCCCTCGAGGTTACTGGACAGACAGGACCACAGTCTGTATAATTGGCATCAACTTCTTATATCTCCCCGAATGTAGTCGTAATTGCCCGATGCGGAGTCAACGTTTGCGTTCCCCGCCCACTTTGTCAACACGTTCGACCAGTCATCCGACACTTCTTCGCGTGTCTCCGACACCTTCCAGTTGACATCACAGCCGATCCCGACCCATTCGCAGCCTTGGTTGTGATCCGCCGGGTCTCTATGACCCGCACCGATAACCGCTAAATTATCAACGCCGGACAGATCATACGCTCGGACGTGATACTGAGTTGGCACCACAGTAGGAGTGATGTTCTTTTTTATATGCTCATCCTGCGCCTTGACCGTGGATTCGTCCTCAAGGATGTATTTATCACCGGACGGCCATGGCGATTCCCAGCCGATATTCTGCATCTCTGCCTGTATGTCCGATGCATCGGTTCCAGTATCCCACGCGACATTAATCGGTGCTGTTCGCTCGGCGAGGTCGTCTGCATCGGACGGGTTGTCTCCGTTGTACGTGTATTTCGAACAATCCGCAGCAAGCAGCGGATTCGATTCTGCCTGCGTGGAGACGGAATCGTCGGCTAAAAGTGCGTCCCGCGTCCGCATCTCCTGGGCATAATGTTGCTCGACAGTCCCCAATATTGTTGTATCTTCATATTCGATCACGTCCGGATCATCCCTTCGGGTTATATCTAATCCGGTCTCCTTGAGAGCACTATCGACATCAGTCTGTTCCGAAAGCTGAACTTCAATCGCTTGTTCATCGACCGTCATTTCGTCGCTCCCGAGGTCAACTGTACTACCTGGCTCGACAGCAGGATTAGAACTACCGGACTCGGTATTCGTCGTAACAACGCCGTCTCGCACTTCGACTGAGATGGGATCCGTCTCTTCGATCTCGAATTTCACTTCCCGAATATATCCATCGTCCGTGGGGATCCGACGAATGGTACGCGTTCCGCTGGCCAGAACGGGACGACTCACACCGTTCGTTCCCTGAACTGGCGTTGCTCCGAGAGACATGGTACCGCCGATCGCAGCAGTTCCGAATATTTGTAGCGCTCTGCGTCGAGTTGGATTCTCATCGTCCATATAATAATATTATATAACTACCGATATATGAATTACTGTTCCACATTACCTATTCTCATTCTGATGGGACACGGATGAGATCATGTGAACACAGGACTGATAGCTGGAGCAGTATCGGATTTGAAAGACGACCATCGCATTCGCGAGGTCGATGTCGGTTACGAGCACGTGGCCGAGACGCTGGGCGTCAACCGGGTCGCACTCGAGGAACCGGGCGATGACTGCGGCCCGGAAACGTATCGGGATCGAATACAGTCACGGAGAAACGACCTCGTCTTTATCCGACAGACCGTGGTCGGTCCGGTATCGATGGCACCCCGACGACGGACCGTATTGGCGGCGGTATCGACGGCGATGGCGTCGGCAGCGGCCGGCTGCGCCGATCCGCTCGCCGACGCGACGGAGGAAGACGGACACGACCCGGAGACCCACCGCGACGCGGCGACAGCGTTCGTCGAGGACCTCGCGACCGATCGGTTCGACGCGGCCAGCGAGCGATTCGTCGCGGCCGAGCGGGAGCGACGCGGCGATCCCGGCCGCCTCGAGCGGCTCTGGATGGGGTACAGCGCGGTTGGCGGGGCGTTCGAGGGAATCGTCGAGACGGCCGTGACGACTGGAACCGACGTTACCGCCGTTGACGTGACGCTTGCCTTCGCTCGCGGACACCACGAGTGTCGCGTCGTCGTCGACGGCCGATCCCGCCTCGTCGACTGCGGCGTCGCTGACCAGTACGAGCGGCCGTCGTACGTCGACTCAAGTTCGATCGCCACCGGAGACGTCACCCTCGCGGCCGATGGCTGTTCGCTCCCGGGAACCGTCACGATGCCCGCCGACGGCGACGACGTTCCCGGCGTCGTCTTCGTCCACGATTCCGGACCGGTGACCCGGAACGCCGCTCGAGGTGGGACGCAGCTGTTCACCGATCTGGCCGAGGGACTCGCGACGCGAGGCGTCGCGAGCCTTCGGTACGACAAGCGGCTACCCGTGTGCGAAGTCGACCCTGGTGACTACACGCTCGATTACGTCACCGTCGACGACGCGGCGAAGGCGATCGAGACGCTCCGGGCGACCGACGGCGTCGATCCGGACCGGCTCGTCGTCGTCGGCCACGGACTCGGCGGTCGAGCGGCACCGAGAGTCGCCGCACGCGACGGGGAGACCGCGGGCATCGTCGGCCTCGCAGCGCCGGCGCGTCCGTACCACGAACTGACGCTGGCCCAACTCGAGCACAAGGTCTCCGTCGGCGACCGCGAGTGGACGGATCTGGCGGACGTTTACGAGACCTGGACCGACGAGATCGAACGAGTTCGTGCGGGAGAGTACGAGCCGACCGAAACGCTGCTCGGCAAGCCGGGCGCGTTCTGGGACAGTCTTACAGCGTACGACCACCTCGGGACTGCGGCGGGCATCGACGCGCCGCGCTTGTTCCTGCAAGGGACCCGTGACTTTCAGGTCAGCGCGGCCGACGACCTCGAGCGGTGGCGATCCGAACTCGAGGGGGCGGACGCGACGTTCGAGACGTACGACGGGCTCGACCACCTGCTCATGCCGGGCGAGGGACCGTCGGTGGAGTTCGCGTACGCCGTTCGGAACACCGTCGCCGAGGAGGTCGTCGCCGATCTCGCGGACTGGATCGACGGGCTCTGACGGCCGATCGCGGCCCGTGGGACGCGACACGACCGAGGATTCATACGCCGGTCGTCCAACCTACGTCGTATGGAGACGACTCGTATCTTGCAGGTCGACGCGTTCACCGACGAGCCACACACCGGGAATCCGGCCGGCGTCGTCCCGGACGCGGACGGCCTCTCGAGCGACCAGATGCAGGCGATCGCCGCGGAGATGGCCGTCAGCGAGACCGCCTTCCTACGATCGAGCGAGACCGCCGACCGCCGGGTCAGGTACTTCACGCCGACACAGGAGGTCGATCTCTGTGGCCACGCGACGATCGGCACCTTCGCCCACCTCCGCGACGAGGGTCTCGAGCCCGGGACGACGACCCTCGAGACGAACGTCGGCCGACTCGAGATCGACGTGGACGAGGACGGGACGGTCTGGCTGACACAGGACGAGCCGTCGATCCGCGAGGTCGACATCGGCTACGGCCGCGTGGCCGACGCGCTCGGGGTAGACCGGGCCGCGCTCGAGGGCGCGAGCGACGACATCCCGCTCGCGGTGGCCTCGACGGGCCTCCCGTTCCTGATCGTCCCGATCACGTACCTCTCCGACGTCGGCGACGCCGACCCCGACTTGGCGGCGGTCGAGGCGCTGACGAACGCCGTCGACGCGACGGGCGTCTATCTGTTCACGTTCGACGCGCTCGAGGCCGAGTCGACGGTCCACGGGCGGATGTTCGCGCCGGGAGCCGGCGTTCCGGAGGACCCCGTCACCGGCACCGCGAGCGGGGCCGTCAGTGTGTACCTCGATCGCTTCGGCGCGTTCGACGGCGATCTGCCGGCGGAACTTCGACTCGAGCAGGGTCACTACGTCGACCGGCCGGGGATCGTTCGCGTTCGCCTCGGGGACGGCGTCCGTGTCGGCGGCCGCGGCGTGACCGTTCTCGACGGCTCGATGACCGTCCCCGAGACCGACGAGGACGAGATCCTCGAGGCCTGACCGCGGTCGGGGTCGGAGCGCGGGAGACCCCGGCTGATCGTCCCCGTCGGCGAGTGATTTACTCAGGTCCGAGTTTCGGCTGGGAGCGCCCGTTCGCAACCTTCTTTATTCGTTCCACTGAGGGACTCTCTAGAGATGGCTGTACTCTGGCTGGACGAGATCAGTGCCGGCGACCTCGAGCAGGTCGGCGGTAAAGGTGCCTCCCTCGGTGAGCTGACGGGCGCGGGGCTGCCCGTTCCTCCGGGATTCGTCGTAACCGCCGGGACCTACCGATCGTTTATCGAAGAAGCCGAAATCGACGAGGAACTGTTCGAAGCCGTCGACGTCGACGTCGACGACTCCAGTGCGCTGGCCGAGGCCGCCGACCGCGCACAAGAACTCATCCTCGAGACCCCCTTCCCCGACGAGTTACGCGATGAGATCCTCGAGAGCTACGGCGAGGTCGGCGACGGCGAGGCGTTCGTCGCGGTTCGGTCGTCGGCGACGGCCGAGGACCTGCCAGACGCCTCCTTCGCGGGCCAGCAAGAAACGTTCCTCAACGTCACCGAGGAGGACTTGCTCGACCGCGTTCGGGAGTGTTGGGCCTCGCTGTTCACCCAGCGGGCGATCTACTACCGCCAGGAACAGGGCTTCGATCACTCCGCGGTGAACATCGCGGTCGTCGTTCAACAGATGGTCGACGCCGAGAAATCGGGCGTGATGTTCACGAGCCACCCCTCGACGGGCGACCCGACGATGATCATCGAGGCCGCGTGGGGACTGGGCGAAGCCGTCGTCTCCGGCGCGGTCTCGCCGGACAACTACGTCATCGACCGCAAGGATCGCTCGATGGACGTGACCGTCGCCGAGAAGAAAGTCAAACACGAGAAAGACGAGGCGACCGGCCAGACCGTCGAGCGCGAGGTTCCCGAGGACAAGCGCACCCAGCGGGTCATCTCCGACGACGAGATCGACTCCCTCATGGACCTCGGTGAGCGCGTCGAGGATCACTACGACGAGCCCCAAGACGTCGAATGGGCCATCGTCGGGGGCGATGTCTACATGCTTCAGTCCCGACCGATCACGACGATCGACGAGGACGACAGCGACACCGCGACCGGCAGCGTCGACCCCACCAAGGGCCTGACCGACGGCAGCGGGAGCGTCCAGACCGCCGAAGGCACCAGCAGCGCCGGCACCGCCGACGCGGGCGGCTCCGGCGAGGTCATCGTCGACGGTCTCGGCTCGAGCCCGGGGACGGTCAGCGGCCCCGCGAAAATCGTCACCAAACTCGACGATCTGGCCAAGGTCGGCGAGGGCGACATCATCGTCACCGAGATGACGATGCCCGACATGGTGCCCGCGATGAAACGGGCGTCGGGGATCATCACCGACGAGGGCGGCATGACCAGCCACGCCGCCATCGTCTCCCGCGAACTCGGCGTCCCAGCCATCGTCGGGACGACCAACGCGACGACGGTCCTGGAGGACGGCCAAGTCGTCACCCTCGACGGCGACAAAGGTTCCGTGCTCGAGGGCTCGGCCGTCGAACCCGAAGAGGAGACCGAACCCGTCGAGGAGGTCCGTCCGCAGTCACCGGTCAAGCCGATGACCGCCACCGAGGTCAAGGTCAATGTCTCCATCCCGGAGGCAGCCGAACGTGCGGCTGCAACGGGTGCCGACGGCGTCGGCCTGCTTCGGACGGAGCACATGATCCTCTCGCTGAACCAGACGCCAGAGAAGTTCATCGCCGAGAACGGCGTCGACGACTACATCTCGGAACTCGTCGACGGCATTCGCGGCGTCGCGGACGAGTTCTACCCGCGCCCCGTCCGCGTCCGCACCCTTGACGCCCCGAGCGACGAGTTCCGACAGCTCGAGGGCGGCGAGGACGAACCCGAAGAGCACAACCCGATGCTCGGCTATCGCGGCATTCGACGGTCGCTCGACCGAACGGACGTCTTCGCCCACGAACTCGAGGCGTTCCACCGGCTCTACGAGATGGGCTACGACAACGTCGAGATCATGTTCCCGCTGGTCAACGACGCCGAGGACATCTATCGGGCCAAAAGCTGCATGAAAGAGGCGGGCATCGATCCCGAGAAACGGAAGTGGGGGGCGATGATCGAGACGCCCGCATCCGCGCTGTCGGTCGAGGAGATGGCCGAGGCGGGCATCGACTTCGCCTCCTTCGGGACCAACGACCTGACCCAGTACACGCTCGCGGTCGACCGCAACAACGAACACGTCGCCGACCGCTTCGACGAACTCCATCCGGCCGTCTTGCGCCTGATCGGCGACGTCATCGAAACCTGCCGCGAACACGACGTCGAGACGAGCATCTGCGGGCAGGCCGGCTCCAAGCCCGAGATGGTTCGGTTCCTCGTCAACGAGGGCATTAGCTCCATTTCGGCGAACATCGACGCCGTCCGCGACGTCCAACACGAGGTCAAACGGGTCGAACAGAAACTCCTGCTCGACTCCGTCAGATAAGCAGCCCCATCCGGTTGCGTTTTCCACGCCGTCCATCGACCCCCTCGAGCAGTGGATGCCGTCCCGTTCCGGCCGATCCCGCGGTCGCCTCGCGTCGGAGTCCCCACGGAGCGGTGACCGACGGCTCGCTCCTGGGCCGCGTGGGGAAAGGCCCATGGTGTGGGCACGCGTCGATTGACGTATGAGCGACCGCTCGGACGAGGTCACCGAGAGCCGAGACCCTCCCGCTACCGACGACCTCTTAGAGGAGACGGACCGCTTGCTCTCGGACGCGGGCACCGACGCCGGCGACGCATCGCCCGAGTCCGCCGGCGCGTCGGCGCCGTCCGTCGACGCCGATCCCCTGGATTCCCACGCCGGTCTCGATCGCGGACCGACCGGCACGCCCGCCGACGACGGCTCGGCCGATGGGGCCGACTCATCGCGCTCGTGGCTCGCCCCGCTTACCGACCGACTCTCGCTCGGGCGGTACTTCTCGCCGAAGGAGTACGTCGCGCTCGTGGGCGTGCTCGGGGCCGGCTTGCTGGCCGGCGCAACCGCGCTGCCGTTCGCCGGCCGTCCGATCGGGATGTTTACCGCCGCCTTTGCGGTCGGGCTCCTCGCGTCGAAGCGGCGGTACCTCGAGATTGGCGTCGCCGGCGTCTCGGTCGGCGGCGTCGCGGCGATCCTCAGCAACGCCGTCATCGCCGCCATCGGCTCCGGACAGACGCTGGTCGCCGTCGGCGCGACCGTCGGCCTCCTCGCGTCCGTCGTCGGCTACTACTTCGGTCGCGATCTCCGCGCCGGACTCTCGCAGGATATCGATTGAACCGTCCTCAGCCGTTCGTCGTCAGTTCCCAGCCCCGTTCGGTCCGTCGCACGACTCCGTTATCGGCCATCACCTCGAGTAACTCGGCGACGACTTCGCGGGGGGCGTCGATGTCGTCGCTGAGTTCGTCGACCGATTTCGGCTCGGCACGGATGCTCGCGAGCAGATCGGCGTAGATCCGACTTTCCGGCCCGGCACCGATCGTTTCGGAGATGTCGTCGAGTACGTCACAGAGCCGCCCCTGGACCCAGCGCTGGGCCAAGGAGAGTTCGTTCTCGAGCCGCTCGAGGTCCTCCAAGGCGGCGAGCAGGTCGTCGAGGTCGTCGGCATCGTCCCAGGCGACATCGAGCGAGAGGTGCCGGCAAGTGGTGATATCGAAGCTGTTGTTCGCCGGATAAGCGCTCTTGCTCGCGAAGCCATAGGGAGAGACCGTCACCTCGAGACGGACGTTCCGGGCGATATGAAAGTACTTTCGCCGCTGATCGTCAACGCGGCTCTCGATCAGTCCCGCTTCCTCGAGTTTGCGGAGGTGCTCGATAACTGCCTTGGGACTCACGCCGAGGTATTCCGAAATTTCGGTCACGTAACACGGTTTGCGGGCGAGCAACCGAAGGATTCGTCTTCGGTTTTCGTTCCCGAGTAAATCCAACAACGCGGCGGAGTCCATCGAGAGAGGGTTAGTGATCGCCGCTGAAAAGCGTGTCTGCTCACCGTACTGTCGGGCGATTCAGTTCGGCGGGGTCGTTACCGCGACCCACGGCCGGTATCGGTCCCGCCGCCAGCGCCGCCTCCCGTCCCGCTGCCGGGATCGGCCGACCGATCGCCGCCCTGTGGGCCGGACCCGGCGGACGACGGTTCCGTCGATCCCCCGTCGTCGTTTCCAGCTGACTGTCCGTTCCCGGGCTTGGTATCGGTTCCAGCTGCGTCGCTGTCTTCGGACTCGGCGTCGTCCCCATTCGTCCCGTCGTTTCCGGTGTCGTTCCCGTTCGACCTCGGTGCAGCGTTTTCATCGTCGTTCCCGTTCGATCCCGGCGCAGCGTTTCCGGGGCTGTTCCCGTTGTCCCCTGCTGCGCGGTTTGGGGTTCCGTCTCCGTTCGATTCGCCGTTCTCGGAGCTGGCTCCTGTCTCCCCGCTCTCGCCGGGGACACCGTCACCGTGTGGGGAACCGGTCTCCGTCCCCTCACCGGGTCCGGCTTCGGTAGGAGGGCCTGCTCCATTACCGTTTCCGGGTGTCCGATCACCGCTCGAGCCACCCTTGTCGGCGGGTGGCCCACGATCGTCCGGCGGTCCTGCTCCGACACCGGGGGTGCCGTCGGAGCCGGACAGCCCGCGAGCGACCGCCGCGACGTCCGGCCCGGCCTGCGCCGAGGCGTTTTCTCGGAGCCGCGTCGCGTTCTCCCGAAGCTCCGCGAGATCGCTGTCGTCGATACTACCGTCGGTGACGGTATCGTTTGTTCGCTCGATCGAGCGCTCGAGACTGGCGATTTCGACGGTCAATTTCGCCATTCTGGATCGATACGCGCCGCGTGAAAGCGCCGCGCGTTGCTCCCGAAGTTCGGCACGTTCGGCCTCGAGCGACCGCAGTTGCGATTCGAGTTCGGCCGTCCGGTCGCCGACGATGGCCGCCTGGCTCTCGTCGTCCGCGGTTTCGTACGCCGCTTCGAACATTCCTGTCTCGACCGTTTCCTTCGTCTCTGCCGCGGTCGCCTGCAATAGCGTTCCGACGGATGCGTTCGTCGGTGCCGTCTCGGAGTCAGCGGAGTGGAGAGCGTGGTCCCCCGTCAACGAATCCACGGCTGCGGCGCTTGCAAGCGGCGCGACCGTGAGTCCGACGACGACGGCCGCGAGGAGGGCGACCGACCGAGTGGTTGTCATCGGCTCTATTGTTGGCCGGAACATAGTAAAAAGACGGACCTTCGTTCGGACCGTTTACTCGGATCGGTCAGTCGGCGAGAAGTGCTTTGAGCGTTCAAGGCGGCAGGAATGCGCGTTATTGCTCGCTCGACGGAGCACAAACTGCTGGCCGCGTCCGCCCGACCGTTGCTCACCGTTCGGACCGTTTCGCTCGCTCGAGGACGGTCAATCGCGAACGACGACCCGTGGGGAACGAAACGCCGACCAGTCCGGGGACGACCGCCCGATAGCTCGGCACCGAGAATCGCCCATCCCGACTCGTCTCGAGAACCGAGAGAACGGTCTGATAGCGCGACTGTTTAAACGTATTCGCAAACAGTTATGTCCATCGAGGCCATGGTACTAGTTAGCATGTTCGAGGTGTTTTCCCGAAGTTATTATCTCGGACGTCTCTACGTGACCCCCACCGACGGGGAGCACGCACTCATGCACAGCGAGCAACACGAGCGGATCAACGAGGAAGTGTACGCGACCGGCGACGGGCTCGAGCGCCTCGATACGCCGCTCGTGATGAAGTTCGAGTCCCGGCACTTCCCGGTCCACGGGGCGGCTAACGTCCCGACGAACACGCTCGCGGTGCCCGAATCGATGCTCGAGGGAACCGACGTTCGAAACCCCCCATCGCTCCGGGAGGTGTTTCTCGCCCGCCGGGACCGAGCCCGGCAGTTGCTCGACCTCGCCGGCGGCTGGCAGGCATCGGGTGACGGCGGTTCGGCCGACGACCTGCGAAACGCCGGAACCTAGAAGTACGCTCGCTTCCCGTGTTCGGCCGGATGCTCGACGAGTTGCTTGGCCGTGCATCGCTCAGGGACCGAATCGACGAACTCGAGGACGAAAACGAGCGGTTACGGAAGCGTTACGAGGCCGAGTCCGACCGCCGGGCCGAGGCCACCACCGCGAGGCAGGACGCCGAGGAGCGGATCAATCGACTCGAGGACCGGATCGCCCAGCTCGAGGGCGAACTCGAACGGGTCGACGAGACGGAAAGCGGGCCGTCCGTCAGGCACCGCGACCAACTTCGAGGTGCGCGTCTCGAGGCGGTGTTCGACCGACTCACGTCGTTTCGAACGGGACCGGAAGGTGCGCTGACCGTAGGCGTGGACGACGACGGGATCACGGAGCCCGTCCGCACGGAACTGGAACCCGTCCTCGGCGAGCGACTCGCGCTCGTCGACGACGACGGCCCCTGCCTGTGCTGTGTCGACGACGCCGGCCTGCTCGCCGTGACCCTCGAGCCGCCGGTCGTCCCCGATCTCGATGCGACCTGGCGCGATCGGTTCGCCCTCGAGCGCGAGTGGTTCCTGCCGACCGGTCGCCACGCGGTCGCACTCGTCCGGACCGATCTGTTCGCCCTCGGCGTCTACGAGGGCGACGAGCGCGTCGACTACCGCGGCTTCGAGAGCGATGTCAAGGGGACCCACTCCAAGGGCGGGTTCTCCCAGGCCCGCTTCGAACGGATTCGGGACGGGCAGATCGACGATCACCTCGAGCGGTGTGCGGAGGCCCTCGCCGCGTACGAACCCGGCGGTGAGGCCACCGATACGCCGCTTTATCTGGTCGGCCAGCGCGGCATCGTCGACGCGCTCGCCGCGGAAGCGGGCCTCGAACCGACCGCGACGGCCGCCGTCGACGCGACTGGCGATCCGGGGCCGGCACTCGAGGACGCCGTTCACTCGTTCTGGACGACGGAGTTACGGGTGTTGTGAGCCACTCCCGATCGATCGTCAGTAACTGTCGCCGTCGGCAAAACAGCGTCCACACCGGTTCACGTCGCCGTCGGTAGCGGTCTGCTCGACGGGAACCAGCCGGAGGTGGTCGTGCGCTACGTGCGAGGTCGCGCCACAGATCGTCTGAAAGTCCGACTGTCCGGATTCGTACTTGTGAAGCTTGTCCGTCGCCTCGTTCAGGACGCCATCCATGATATTTGACACCACGACACGACACATAATAGCATCGTCCGTTGCACAGCAAGGGTCGGATCGAGACCGGAACTGACTCGCTCTGGGGAACGGCTGAAACCGGCCCGAAAGCGAACGCGACGATTACCAGGCCGCGACGATGAACCGCGGACGGGCGACCGTCGTCGCCGACCCGCCACCGATACGTTTTCGGTTTCGAACGCCGAATCGTCGACCGAATATGTCCGACTTCGAAACCGTCACGTGCGAGGAGTGTGGTGACGATTTCAAAGCCTATCCGGATGCCAAGGCCGCACAACGGAGGTTCTGTAGTCCTGCGTGTTCCCTCGCGGCGAACTGATCGGGGACCGGCCGCGAACCCGGCCACCCGAGGGGAGCGCGGGTATCGGTCGCGCGATCAGTCCCGGTCGACGCTCGGATGCATCGTCGGTTCCTCGTCGAGCGGGTCGCCGAACGCCTCGCGCATCGTCTCCCGGGCTCGCTCGTCGCGTCGCCGTCGTTCCTCGTCGTCGATCTCCTCGCATCCCGGCGGGACCTCGCGGTCGCGGCCAGTGAAGTACCCTTCCGGGACGACCCAGTCCTGATAGAAGGGCACATCGGCATCGTAGAGGAGCGCGAGGGCGGCTTTCGCCCCGTGGCCGGCCGCGACGACCGCCTGGTGGGGTTCGTCCGCGATCCGGCCCGCAGCGTAGACGCCGTCGACGGCCGTCCGGCCGCCCTCATCGACGCTCACGAAGTGTTTGCTACCCCGCTGCATCCGGCCCACGTCCAGCGGTTCGAGGTAGTCGCTGGTCGGCCACGAGGCGGCGATGACGCGACGCGCTTCGAGGGGCTCGCCGCCCTCCGTCTCGAGAACGAACCCCTCCTCGAGCGCCCCTTCGGTGACCGGCTCGGCGCGGATCACGCGTCCGAGTTCGAATTCGGCACCCGCCGTTCGGGCCTGCTCGCGGGTCAGCCGAAGGTGCCGGCGGGCGTCGACCCCGTCCGGGAAGCCGGGGAAGTTCTCGAGGCTGGCGTTGCGCGCGAGGATGGACTCCCCGCCGTCGACGACGAGGGTATCCAGTCCACCGCGTGCGGTGAAAATCGATGCGGTGAGGCCGGCGACGCCACCGCCGACGATGCAGACGTCTCGCATGGCCTCCGGTTGATGGCCTCGAGTATAGAAGGTTGCCGTTCGCCGCGTTCGCCCGAAGGGACTCGGCGCGAAACACACCCGAATCGATCGTGCGTCGAGGCACGACGATCGAAACGCCCCTTCAGCCGGCGACCGCTTCGCTCGCGTCCGACGCCACCGCGTCGTCTCTGACCCAGAGGTCGCCGAACAGTTCGTCCTGCTCGAGGGTGACTCGGCCTCGATGGGCCAAAAAGAGCAACGCGAGGTAGGTCATCACGCGGGAGCCGCCGACCGCGTCGATCTCGGCGTACAGTACCTCATCGCGTCCGTTCTCGTAGTGGGCCTCGAGTTCGGTTTCGACGTCGCCGATGACCGCTTCGATGTCCTCCTCGTGGGTCGTGTGCGTGACGTCGTCGCTGGTCGGTTCGTCGTCGACCCGGACGTCGTCGCCGGAGTGGTAGTTCAGTTCCTGCACGCCCCGGTCGTACCCCGTCGGCGAGTCGCTCGTGTCGTAGCTCCGGGACTCCTTCCACCACGTGTCGCGTTCGGCGCTGCGGAGTTCGCGGACCAGTTCGTCCAGGGTCTCGGGCTTCCCGCGAGCGTGCTTGCGCTCGAGGCGGCGTTCCATCTCGTTCTCGAGGGTCTCGACGGGATCGAATCCGGGTGGGTGCGCCTGGTCGTCACCCCCCGCGTCCATCGGCCCGTCGTCGGCGAAGGGCGCTTCCCAGGGCGGGAGGTCGTCCTCGTCCGGGTCGTCGGTCGCGAACAACTCGTCGCTTTTCATCCGCAGGAGGACGCTCGCGTAGAACAGCGCGCGTCCTGACGTTCGGAGGTCGGCGTCCTCGATCGCCTCGAGAAACGTGTCCGTAACCTCGACGATGTCGATGTCCCACGGATCGATCTCGCCGTCCTTCGCGAGTTGCACGAGCAGTTCGACGGGTTCGACTGCGTCCTCGTTCTCGGCACCGTCGTCGCCCTCGGCCGTGTCTCCCTCCGTGAACTCGAGCACCGAGCCGGCGGACCCACCTGCCTGCTCCTCGTCGCCGTCCGCGTCCGCTGGCGACTCGAGAACCGACCCCGGCGGCGACTCGCTCGGCCGCTCGCGCTCGTCGTGACCGGTGATATCGAGGGGGATGTCGTCGCCGCCGTCGGGTCGCAGTTCGCTCTCATCGGCCCGTGGCTCGCTTCCTCGCGGGTCACGTTGCTCCCCGCTCGGCTTTTCAGCGTCGTTATACGACTCCTTGCTCGCGACGGTGTCACTCGCTTTTTCCGAGGCCGCCACCGTCGCCGTCGGCTCCTCGGAGCCCTCGCTAGTCATCAGCCGGCACCTCCCCACTACTCAGATCGATTCCGGTCACCGCACTCACGTTGTCCTGTTGCATCGTCACGCCGATCGCCCGTTCGGAGCGGTCGAGCATCGCCGAGCGGTGGGAGACGACGACGAACTGGGCGTCCCCGGCCAGTTCCTCGACCATCTCGCCGACCCGCTCGGCGTTGACGGCATCGAGGAAGGCGTCGATCTCGTCCAACGCGTAGAACGGGGCCGGATTGTGTCGCTGGATCGCGAAGATGAACGCCAGCGCGGTCAGCGACTTCTCCCCGCCGGACATCGCGTCCAGGCGCTGGATCGGCTTGTCGCCCGGCTGTGCCTTCATCGTCAGCCCGCCGTCGAACGGGTCGGCTTCGTTCTCCAAGTGCAGCGAGCCGGTCCCCTCCGAGAGCTGCTCGAAAATCTCGGTGAAGTGGGCGGCGATCGCGTCGTAGGCGTCCATGAACGTCTGCTTCTTCTGGGTCTCGTACTGCTCGATCCGGTCGCGGATCCCGTCGGCCTCCTCGACCAACGTTTCCCGCCCCGCCTCGAGATCGTCGAGATCGCTGCGGACCTCGTCGTACTCGTCGATCGCGAGCATGTTGACCGGCTCCATCGCCGCCATGTCCGACTGCAGGTCGTCGATCATTTCGAGAACGGTCTCGTGGTCAGGGACGTCGTCGGGGTCGTAGTCGCCGACCTCCGATTCGAGGGCTTCGATCTCCCACTCGAGGCTGCCCGCGCGTTCGCGTGCGTCCTCGAGTTTGCTTTCGACGGTGTTGACGCGATCCTGTTGTTTGTCGCGTTCCGTCCGCGCCTCGGAGAGGGCTTCCTTGAGATCGCTGCGATCGGCTTTCAGCTCCGTGAGCTCTGCTTCCAGCTCCGCGACGGCCTCGCGTTTCTCCTCGAGCCCGTCCTGTTTCGTCTCGATCTCCGCCTCGTACTCCGCGATGCACTCCTCGTGGTCGGCCTTGCGGTTCTGGGCGGCTTCGATGTCGTCGTGGAGATCCTCGATGGCGTCCGCCGCGTACTCCGCCTCGAGGCTCAACTCGTTGAGTTCGGCGTCGAGTTCCTGGATCCGATCCTCTCGCTCGTCGATCTCGGCCGTTAGCTCCTCGATCTGGTCGGTGAGTTCGGGGATCTTCGAGTCCGCGAGTTCCGTCTCGAGGTCGTCGATTTCGCCCTCGAGTTCCTCGACCGTCGCCGTCTTGGCGTCGATCTCCGCTGAGATCTCGTTCATCCGCTCGTCGACGGATTCACGTTCCTCGCGGAGGTCGGCGAGGTCGTCCTCCAAACTCTCGATCTCCGCTTCGATGTTCTCGCGCTCGTCGTCGAGCCCCTCGAGTTCGGCCTCGATCGAGCGGACCTCGTCGGCCGCGTCGCTCTTGCGATCGCGGGCGTCGTCGAGGCGCTCCTCGACGCCGCGCAGTTCCTCGCGGAGATCCTCGCGTTCCTCCTGAAGTTCCGTGATCCGTTTGGCGACGCGCTCGAGTTGGCCCTCGCCGCCGCCGGTAAAGGAGTACCGCGAGCCGCCGCCGGAACCGCCGGTCATCGCGCCGCTTTTCTCCACGAGGTCGCCATCGAGGGTGACCATCCGGTAGTCTCCCATGTACGAACGGGCGGTCTCGATATCTTCCACGACCAGCGTGTCCCCGAGAACGTAGGAGAAGACCCCGGCGTACTCGCTGTCGAAGTCGACGAGGGTGTACGCGAAGCCGACCACGCCCGGATCGCTCGGCGCGTTCGGCAGTCGCCGCTGGCTCATGTCCGTCAGCGGGAGGAACGTCGCCCGGCCCGCGTTTCGGGACTTGAGGTGATCGATACACTGCTGGCCGATGATATCGTCGTCGACGACGACGTTCGCCAGCCGGCCGCCCGCGGCGGTCTCACAGGCGGTCGCGTACTCGCCGGGGACGGTCCCCAGTTGCGCGACCGCACCGTGGACGCCGTCGATTCCCGCATTGAGGATCGTCGTCACCGCGCGACCGAACGAGGAGTCGCCGCTCTCGCCGGCGTTGGCCTCGAGTTCGGCGTACTCCTGTTGTTTCGCCTGTATCTCGTCGTCGAGGTCGTCGACGTCGGACTGCAGCCGGCGCTTCTCGGTTTTCAGGTCGTCGACGACATCGGCGATGTTCTCGCGGTTCCGTTCGGCCTTCTCGAGTTCCCGCTCGAGGTCGCCTCGCTGGCTCTCGATCTCGGGGAGTTGCTCGCGCCTGTCCTCGATCGTCGCCTCTTTCTCGCTGATCGCGTTCGAGCGCCGGCGTGCCTCGTCAAGGAGGCGATCCTGCTCGCGCTGGAGGTCGTTCCGCTCGGTCTTGGCCGCCTCTAACTCGTCTTTGCGCTCCGCGAGGTCGGCCTTGAGTTCGTCGAACTCCGTGTCGACGGCCTCGATCTCGGCCTCGAGATCGTCGCGCTCTTGCTCCCGGTCTTGGATCTCGCTTTTGATCGAGGCCTTCTCGAGTTTGTGCTCGCGCATCTCGTCTTCGAGGTCGTCGATCGTCTCCTGCTTGCGGTCGATCTGGACGAACGCTTCGCGGCGCTCGGCCTCGGCGTCCTCGATCTGGTCCTCGCTGGCCTCGATCCTGTCCTCGAGCCGGGAGATGTCGCCTTTGAGCTCCTCGATCTCGCTTTTGATCCGGAGCTGTTCGTCTTCGCCCTTGCGCTCGATCTCGGCGTTCAAATCCTCGAGATCCTCCTGCAGGCGGACGACTTTGCCCTCGCGCTCGTCGAGTTCGCGCTGGAGGGCCGCCAGTTCGTCTTCGAAGTCGTCGACCTCGTCTTCGACGGCCCCGAGTTCGGCGCGCTTCTCCTCGAGTTCGCTGGCCTTCTTGTAGCTCTCGTACTCCTCCTTCTCGCGTCGCAGCCGGCGGTAGCGCATTGCTTCCCGGCGTTCGTCCGCGAGCTGCTCGAGCCGGTCGCGTTTCTCCTCGATGCGGAGTTCGGCCTCGTCGATCCGTTCCTGGACCGTCTCGAGTTCCTCGAAGGCGTCTTCCTTTTTCGCGTCGAACTCCGCGACGCCCGCGATTTCGTCGATGATCTCTCGGCGGGCGTGGGGCGTCATGTTGATGATCTCGGTGACGTCGCCCTGCATGACGACGTTGTACCCTTCCGGCGTGATCCCGGCCTGTGCTAACAGGTCCTGAATGTCCGAGAGGTTGACCGAGCGGTCGTTCAGATAGTAGTAGGAGTAGTAGTTGTCCTCGGTCTCCTTGACCCGGCGACGGATTCGAATCTCGTCGACGTCGCCGATGTCGTCGCTCCCCGCAGCGTTGACGACCTGCGAGCGCTCGAGGGTCCCGTCGGAATTGTCGAGGATCACCTCGACGGTCGCCTCGCGGGGGCCGCTCGAGGTGTCGTCACCCTCGTGGCCGGGGTTGTAGATGAGGTCGGTCAGTTTCTCGGCCCGAATCCCGCGGGTCCGAGCCAGCCCG
Organism: Natrinema altunense; assembly: GCF_000731985.1. Taxonomy (GTDB): domain Archaea; phylum Halobacteriota; class Halobacteria; order Halobacteriales; family Natrialbaceae; genus Natrinema; species Natrinema altunense. The sequence continues at coordinate 137,784 of NZ_JNCS01000006.1, read as the reverse complement.
AGCGCGAAGAGGACGGCGTCGATAATGTTGGACTTCCCGGAGCCGTTCGGACCCGTTACGACGGTGAAGTCCTCGTAGAACGGGATCTTCGTCTTTCGGCCGAAGCTCTTGAAATCGTCGAGAACGATCGCCTTGATATACATCTTGTTGCGAGCCCTCCGTATCGCCACCAGCCGTCGGTCGACGGTGGTACCCGCGCCGCGGTTTCCCGCACACGGCGTCGGCAGCAGTTACGCAACGATGATGTCGTCGCTACCTGAGTCTTCCGCTTCATCGCCGACGGTGTCGTCCTCGTCCTCGGCGTCGGCCGCCGCCTCGGCGACTTCGTCGGGTTCGGCTTCCGGAGTGTCGTCCTCGTCGACCGTCGTCGTTCCCGTCTCCTCGGCCCGACGGTCGGGGACGCGCGTCGGCGTCTCGGCATCGAGCTCCGACTCGAGCACGCGGATTCGCTCCTTCGCCTCGATGAGTTCGTCCGTCAGGCCCTCTACCGTCGACTCGAGTTCCGCAACCGTCGATTCGAGCTGCTCGACGCGATTGTTCGACATATCCCCTAGGGGTCGGTCTGGGCACATAAACGTACGTCAGACTAGTGTTAGATATATTATCATCGCGGGTCAGCGCGGCGCGCAGTTCGCTCGAGACGGCCGCGGGGTCGGGGCTTGTGAGCGGGTCCACACGGCCGGGCCGTCGGAGCAGCATACCGCGAGTCGGTCGTCACCGCCGATGAGAGTGACTCCTGCTGGCGGTTTCGCTTCGCACAGTCACGCGCGATGCCGAATCCCGCGGGCCTCACCGTCCGTCAGCAACGTGGTGACGCGCAGCTCGCGGGGTAGCGTCTCGCAGTCGGCGGTTCGAGCGTCGAAGTACCCATAGACTTCCGATAGCCGTCGAACGCGAAAAAGCCCTCCGGCGCTCGCGGGTCGTGTCTCGATCACTCGAGCGGTCAGCTGCGGTGTCGAACGGGGATCGCTCCCCACGTTCGACGGGCGACCTGTTGTTTGATGATGGTCTGTCTCGTACCTCCGGGTATCAATGCCCGGAACTACTAGCCCCAGTCTCGCGGACATCGACGAGATCGCCCACGAGCCCAGCCGGGAGTTCGTCGAATCGACCAACGTCTGGCAGTTCATGCAGGAGTACGGGATCGACGACTACGAGGAACTCATCGCGCGGACGACGACCGACCTCGAGGACGAACCCGACAGTGGCCTCGAGTGGTTCTGGGACGAGATCGTCGACTACCTCGGGATCGAGTTCTACGAGGCCTACGACGAGATCAGGGACGACAGCCAGGGGCCACAGTTCACCGACTGGTACCCCGGCGGCGAACTCAACATCGCCCACAACGTCGTCGACCGCCACGCGGCCGTCGACGAGGAGCGCCGCAACACGGTCGCCACGATCTGGGAGGGTGAACACGGCGACGTTCGAGAAATAACGTACCACGAACTCCACCGCCAGTCGAATCGGGTCGCGAACGCGCTCGAGGAGCGCGGCGTCGGCACGGGCGACACCGTTGGCCTCTACATGCCGATGGTCCCGGAGGTCGTCTCGATCCTCTACGGCTGTTTCAAGGTCGGCGCGATCGCGGTGCCGATCTTCTCCGGCTTCGGGGTGGACGCGGCCGCCACCCGGATCGCGGACGCGGAGCCGACCGTGCTCTTTACCGGCGACGGCTTCTACCGCCGCGGCGATCCGGTCTTCCTCAAGTCCGCGGCCGACGAGGCTATCGCGGCAGCCGGCCACGTCGAACACACGATCGTCTTCGACCGGCTCGGCTCGAGCAGCGGGGCGCGAAGCGCCGCCGAGGGGCGAGCGGGACATGGCGGGTCCCGCGAGCGGACGAACGAACACGAGATCCCGTGGACCGACGACCGCGACGAGTGGTGGGCCGATGCCGTCGGGACGGCCGACGACGAGTACGAGACGAAATCCCTGACCTCGGACCAGGAGTCGATGCTGCTGTACTCGTCGGGCACCACCGGCAAGCCGAAGGGGATCGTCCACACCCACGCGGGGGTACAGGTTCAGTGCCCCAAGGAGGTCCACTTCGGGATGGATCTCAAGCCGTCGGACCGGTTCTTCTGGGTGTCGGACATCGGCTGGATGATGGGGCCGTGGACGCTGATCGGGACCCACACGTTCGGCGGCACCGTCTTCATGTACGAGGGCGCGCCGGACTACCCCGAGCCCGACCGGTTCTGGGAGATGATCGATCGCCACAAGCTCACCCAGTTCGGCATCTCGCCGACCGCGATCCGCGCGTTACGCAAGCACGGCGACGACTGGCTCGAGGGTCACGACCTCTCCTCGCTGCGCGTTCTCGGCTCGACGGGCGAGCCGTGGGATCCCGAATCCTGGCACTGGTTCTACGAAAACGTCGGCGGCGGCGACGCGCCGATCATCAACATCTCCGGCGGCACCGAGATCTGTGGCTGTTTCCTGATGCCCCTGCCCACTCAGCCCCTGAAACCCTGTACGCTCGGCGGCCCCGGCCTCGGCATGGATATCGATATCGTCGACCGCGAGGGCAACTCCGTCAAAGCGAACAACGAACGCGGCTATCTGGTCGCCCGCGACTCCTGTCCCTCGATGACCAAGTCACTGTGGGCCGGCGACGACCGCTACCTCGAGGAGTACTGGTCGACGTTCGACGATATGTGGGACCACGGCGACTGGGCTCAGACCGACGCCGACGGCTTCTGGTTCCTCCACGGCCGGGCCGACGACGCCCTCAACGTCGCCGGCCGCAAGGTCGGCCCCGCCGAGGTCGAAGGGGCGCTCATCGACCACGCGGCGGTCTCCCAGGCCGCCGCCATCGGCGCACCCGACGACACCACCGGCACCGCCGTCGTCGCCTACGTCGTCCTCGAGGACGGTGTCGACGAGACCGACGGCCTTCGCGAGGAGCTGCGCGCACAAGTCGGCGCGGAGTTGGGCAAACCGTTCCGCCCGCGCGAGGTGCTGTTCGTCGACGAGTTCCCCAAGACCCAGTCGGGCAAGATCATCCGCCGGGCCATTCAGGCGACCTACACCGGTGAGGATCCCGGCGACATGAGCAGTATCGAAAATCCCGACGCGTTAGAGCGACTCGAGGACGCCAGATAAGCGGCGGGGTCAGTCGTCCCCCGCTGCGGTGTCGCCGCCGATCTCGAGGCCCCGCGTCGGATCGGCCCACGAGCCCTCCGAGAAGTCGATCGCGTCGTTCCAGTGGGCGACGACCGTCGTGACGGCCAGATCGCCGGTCACGTTCGTCATCGTCCGGAGCCGATCGAGGATCGGATCGACGCCGGCGACGAAGCCGACCACCTCGAGCGGGAGCCCGAGCTGGGTCAACACCAGCGTCAGCATGATCAGCCCCGTACCGGGGACGCCGCCCGCGCCGATGCTCGCGAGGACGGCGATGAGAACGACCGTCACCTGCTCGACGACGGTCAGTTGGACGCCGACGAGATTCGCGGCGAAGATGGCGACGACGCCCTGGTACATCGCCGTCCCGTCCATGTTGATCGTCGCCCCCAGCGGGAGCGAGAAGCCGTAGACGCTCTCGTCGATCCGCAGGTTGTCGTCGGCGTCGGCCATCGTCACCGGGAGCGTGCCGCTCGAGGACCGAATCGAGAGGGCGGTCACGATCGCGTCCTTCGAGCCAGCGAGGAAGGCGACCGGTGACTGCCTCGTAAGCACGACGATCATGCCACCGAGGTAGACCACGCCGATGTGGATCAGGATCGCCGCAAGCAGGGTCGCGATCAACAGTGCGAACGGGACGATCGCATCGACGCCGGCCTCGCCGAAGACGGCCGCCATGAGCGCGAAGACGCCGATGACGCCGTACTCCATGACGCCCCAGACGATCTTGAACAGCGCCTCGGTCCCGGCTTCGACGATGTCGAAGATCGACTCGACGCCGCGGCGAACGGCGTCGTCCTCGGCGGTTTCCTCGAGCATGAGGAGCGCGAGCCCGAAGACGATGACGAAGAAGATCGTCGCGAGGACGTCGCCCTCCGCCATCGCACCGATCGGGTTCTCGGGAACGATTCCGATCAACACCTCGGCGAAATCCGGCGTTTCGGCCGGATCGACCGTGACGTCTTCGGCCAACGTCAGCCCCGATCCCGGGTTGACCAGATTCGCTACTGCCAACCCGATGAACACCGCGATTGCCGACATAACGGCGTAGAGCGCGATCACCTGGCCGCCGATCCGGCCCAACTGCGCGGGTGAGATCCGCCTGATTCCCATCAGCAGCGTGAAGATAACGATGGGGATGACGATCATGCTCAACAGCCGGACGAAGATATCACCCAGCGGTTGGAGGGTCGTCGCGGGGTCGCCGACCAGCAGGCCGACGAGCGATCCGAGCACGAACGCCGCGCCGATTCGGTAAACGATCGGGATCGAGCGGTACCGTCGCCAGTACGATTTCGTATTGGTAGACACCATCTACCACACCACCATCCGGTTCGCCCCGATGGGACAAAAAGCCCGGAGATCGGTCGAATTGCGCTTTCGCCTGCGGTCGAATCCCGGATCGAATGCTGCGGAATCGGACGGAGCGCAACCGCGACGACGCCGAGCGACGCCGGTTTCCCCATATGGACCGACGGGACGGATTCCAGTATTTATAGAAACTTACACGTGTATTCGGCACGGTATTTTGACCGATGGTCTCGCGACGAGGAGTACTCGCCCTCGGCGGCTGGACGAGCACAGCGGTACTCGCGGGCTGTTCCGGGTTCGGAACGGAGACGGAACGACTCACGCTGGAACTGCTGAACTTCGATTCGGAACCGCACACGGTGGCCGTCGAACTACGTCGCACCGACGCCGACGAATACAGCGAGGCGGTCGTGTTCCGGGACCGATTCGAACTCGAGACGCCGCCGGAAGACGACGCGGCGTCCCAGCACCGAGAGCCGGACGTCATCGAGAGCGACGAGTATCAGGTTCGCGTCCACCTCGAAGACGCGCCCGCGACGAGGGAGACGTATCGGTACTATCCGGATTGTGCGGACCACGAGGGGGCCGCCGACCGCCTGCTCGTCGAGGTTCGAGCCGAGCGGGAAAGCGGGGACCGGTATCTCCAGTTCCAACAGAACGTCTGTAGCGGTAGCTCGGGGTAGTTTTGAGCCGCGCTCGCGGCCCCGTCGAAGGGAGCCGCAGTTGTGCAGCACCGAGTCGTCGCTCGGCCGACGCCCGCCGGTCCGTCCCGTTACGTTTTACCCCTGCGGGGCCGAATCGGTCTTCAATGACTGCCCAGACCGCCCAGCAGGGCGACCTCGTGACCGTCATCGGCCTCGAGGTCCACGTCCAGCTGGAGACCGACACGAAGATCTTCTGTGGCTGTTCGACCGAGCCGAGCGACGAACCGAACGACAACGTCTGTCCGGTCTGTCTCGGTCTTCCCGGGGCGCTCCCGGTGCTAAACGAGGGAGCCGTCGAGGCCGCCGTCAAGATCGGGAAGGCGATCGACGCCGACATCCCCGAAGAGACCCGCTTCCACCGGAAGAACTACTACTACCCCGATCTGCCCAAAAATTTCCAGATCACCCAGTACGACGAGCCGATCTGTCAGGACGGCACGCTCGAGATCGCCGTCGAGGGCGAGCGACGCACCGTCGCGATCGAGCGCGCCCATCTCGAGGAGGACCCGGGCAGCCTCCAGCACGTCGGCGGCGGTGGCGGCATCGATTCGGCGGAGTACACTCTCGTCGACTACAATCGCGCCGGCACGCCCCTGATGGAGATCGTCACGGCACCCGACTTCCGCAGTCCGAGCGAAGTGCGGGCGTTCCTCGCCGAACTCGAGGAGGTCTTGGAATACCTGGGCGTCTTCGACGCCGAGCGCGACGGCAGCCTGCGGATCGACGCCAACCTCTCGATCATCCCCGAAGCCGAGATCGACGGCGACGACACCGACGAGATCGGGATGGACGCGCTCGAGGCCGCGAACCGGACGGAGGTCAAGAACATCTCGAGTCACAAGGGTGCGGAGAAAGCGCTGGCCTACGAGGAGACCCGCCAGAAGAACGCCATTCAACGCGGTCGTGCAGTCGAGCAGGAAACCCGCCACTGGGACGAATCCCGCGGGATCACGGTCTCGATGCGGTCGAAAGAGGAGGAGAAGGATTACCGGTACTTCGAGGAGGCCGACCTGCCGCCGCTGCGCGTCTCGGGCTGGAAAGACGAGATCGCGATTCCGGAACTCCCCGCCGCCCGCCGGGAGCGGTTCCAAGCGGAATACGGTCTCAGCGAGGAGGCCGCCTCGAAGCTCACCTCGACGAAACAGGTCGCGGACTTCTACGAGGACGTCGCCGGCGAGTTCGATCCCGACCTCGCCGCCACGTGGGTCGCGGACAACCTGCTGGGGGAACTCAACTATCGCGACATCGAGATCACCGAGATCGAGGGGCGACTCGAGGAGATCAAACGGCTCGTCGAACTCGTCGCCGACGACGAGATTACGGCGAAAAACGCCCGCGAGACGGTCCTGCGATCGATGCTCGACGACGGGCGGATGCCGGACGAGGTGGTCAAAGAGGACGGGCTGGGGAAGACCGGCGAGGACGAGGTCGAGCAGGCCGTCGTCGAGGCTATCGACGAGAACCCCGACGCAGTCGGCGACTACGAGAACGGCGACGACGGCGCGATCAACTTCCTCGTCGGCCAGGTCATGCAGAAGACCGGCGGCAGCGCTGACCCCGGCGACGTCAATCAGCTTCTGCGGCGCGAACTCGAGGGCTGACCCGCGAGTCCGAGCCCGCGACCGCGACGTCGGCCCACCGGTGACCGCGAGCGGTCGAGTCCGCTCGCGACACCAATCGGAAAGCCCGACGAGAATCGAAGCGGTGGGCCCATACTCGACGCTCTGAGCGACCCAGGACGGATAGCCTTATAATTGTTTCGCGAACGTGGGTCCGCATCCCACACCCTCAGCACGCCTATGAAAACGCGGGTCCTCCGTTCGGTATGGCCACTGAAACCGGTCGTGGTGTCCGAACGATTTCACACAGAAGCAACTGGATGGCAGGCGTCGGCGGTGGCGTAGCGGGGGGAATCGTCATGGGAGCGTTGATGCTCGTCATGAACGATGCGGTGATCGCCGTGGCGATTCCGTCGTTGTACTTCCTGGCACCCCCGGCGACTGTCCCCGTGGGGATGGCAGTGCACGTCTTTCACGGCGCAGTGTTGGGGCTCGCCTTCGCCGGACTCGCCGGCGTGCTGGGAGTCGAGTCGACGGGGAGCGTCGTCGGCCTCGGTCTCGTCTGGGGCGTCGTGATCTGGGTCGTGCTGGCCGGACTCCTCATGCCCGTCTGGCTCAGTGCGGTCGGCTCCCCCGCGTCGCCGCCGGTCCCCAACTTCGCGCCGCCGTCGCTGCTCTGGCACGCCGTGTACGGTCTCGTTCTCGGCGGCGTCTACGGCGTGCTCAGGGATGGGACTGATAGTAGTCACTGAACGTCAGTGCACACCTGACCGCATGACGGCGTTGCGGTCAGCGTGTCGATCGTTTCAGTAGGTACGATACCCTCTCTCCGTCGAGAACGGCGCACCGCGGTGCTACTCCTGATAGATTCGCCACTGCGCGTCCTGTGTTTCGCGGTCGACCATCGATTCAGTCTTTTCGCGACTCAGCGAATCGATGAGCGAGAGGGCCTCTCGAGCCCACGTCACGAACGCTCCCGCGAGCGCGTGTCTCACAGCGTCCGGGTCCTTGGGCGCGTAAATGTAGACCTGACCGCCCTCTTTGAGGAGTCGGCGGTGTTTATCGACCACACCGAGATCGGCGAGGTGGTTGAGATGGCGGGAGACGACGCTCCGATCGTACTCGACCTGCTCGGCCAGTTCCGAAACGGTCTGTTCGCCACCCTCCATGACGCAGAGACAGATGTCCAGTTCGGTTTCGGACATCCCGAAGATCGACCGCATCACTTCGTCGAGGTCCGGCTGGGTGACGCCGACATCCGCGTCGGTCACCCGCTCCATCGGCCGATCGCAACAGACGATCTCGCCTCGACCGAAGCCGAGGTTGCCACAGGAGGGACACTCGAACGTCTCGACTGTGGACGGCGGAGTTCCCATACGGTACGCATTCGAGACGCGGTCTCTCATAAGTATCGGCGAGGCCAACTCGAGAGACACGTCCCGATCCCGGGAGCGCGCTGACTGGGATCGAGAGGGCTCGAGTGACCCGGCGAGAGGTACCCCACGGTGGCGAGCGGAGGGTCGGCTCCCCCCTCGTAGGAAGCCCCGTTCCGCGATCGCGCGAATTATTAGCGGGAAGCATGTCGCTAGCCGACATGGACCGTATTTCGCTCGGCAACGAGGAGTTCGAGGGTCGAAACAACGCCTACGTGCTCGCCGACGACGACGCCGACACGCTTGCACTCGTGGATACCGGACTCGCAACCGACCCCGTTCGTCGGGACCTCCGTAACGGTCTCGCCGAGCGCGGCTACGACGTCGCGGATGTCGACGACATCGTTCTTACGCACTTCCACGCTGACCACGCCGGACTGGCCGGCGAGATCCAGGCCGAAAGCGACGCGACGGTCTACGTCCACGAAGCCGACGCCCCGCTGGTCGCCCAGCAACCCGCCGCGGTCGCGGCCGTCGAGGACCGCCGCCGGGACCGACTCGAGGAATGGGGCGTGCCCGAGGACGCACGGGCGGAACTCCTCGCTTTTCTCGAGGCGGCGGAGATAGAGGGGCGGCCGGTCGATCCGACGCCGATCGCGGACGGCGATGTGCTCACGGTTGGCGGACGAACCCTCGAAACGATCCATACACCGGGCCACGCGGCCGGCCTGTGCTGTTTCGAACTCGACGGCGGTGACGAGGCGTTCGTCGGTGACGCCGTCCTCCCGGTGTACACGCCGAACGTCGGCGGGGCTGACCTCCGTGTCGACCATCCCCTCGAGAAGTACACGGCCGCCCTCACGCGACTCGCTGATCGCGACTACGAGCGGGTCTGGCCCGGCCACCGCGACCCGATCTCGGAGCCGACCGACCGCGCACTGGCGATCCTCGAGCACCACCGCGAGCGGACCGAAACCATCCTCGAGTTCCTGGCGGCGAACGGACCGGCCGACGCCTGGACGGTCAGCGCCCACCTGTTCGGCGACCTCGATGGTATTCACATCGTTCACGGCCCCGGAGAGACGTTCGCACATCTCGATCATCTCCGCCACGAGGGATGTCTCGCGTACGAAAACGGCGACTACCGGCTCCGGGACGGGGCGATCGATCTCGAGGCTGTCGTCCCATCGGTCCGTACTCATCGCCGCGGGAGCGACGGTCGATGACCGGGTAGTTATGGACAACATTACATTCGTGTATAGTTGGCAAGTGACTTGCTAACTTCCCTCATCTTTATTACGGCAGGATCGAAAGGGGTGGGTGAGAATCGGTAACTTAGTGACAGACAATGGCTAACGACGATAACAATAATCGCAAATCGGGTAGATCTGGTAACGGAACCGTGGGACGACGGCGATTCCTGGGGGCTGCAGGGGCCGGTGCGATGGCAACGACGTTCGCCGGATGTCTCGGTGGCGGCGGGAGCGACGGACTCACCATCGGTCACCTCGCACCGATGAGCAATCCGCTCGGAATCGGGTCCAAACGGACGGTGGACATGGCCGTCGAGGAACTCAACGACGATGGCGGTTTCAACGGTGAACAAGCCACCGTCATCACGAAGGACACGCGGACGGACCCGAGCGAAGCACAGAGCGTGACGGAGGAACTCATCCAGCAGGAAGACGTTGACCTCCTGATCGGAACGTTCAACTCCGAGACGACCCAGTCGATTCTGGATCTCACGGCGGAGTTCGACGTCCCCTTTATGATCACCGGATCAGCTGCCCCGAGTCTCGTTACCGACTACGCCGGCTCCGACTACGACACGTACAAGAACGTTTTCCGTATCGGGCCGATCAATTCCGATTTTCAGGCCGAGTCGATCGCCGACTACTGTGCATACCTCAACGATCAACACGATTGGGACCGGGTCGCGTTCCTCCGCGATCAGGCCGAGTGGACGGAACCGTTCGGCGAGCAGATTCCAGGGTTGCTTTCGGAGCGCGATCTAGAGATCGTGTATCAGGATGCCCTGTCGATCGAAGGAACCGATTTCGGACCGGTAATGAGCGACGTCAACGAATCGGACGCGGACTTCGTCCTACGGTTCTTCGCACACATCGACGGCGGGGATATGCTCACGCGGTGGCACGAAGGGCAGTACGACTTCGGCATCGAGGGCGTGCACGTTTCCGGAATGCTGCCGTCGTACAACGAACTCTACGACGGGGCGGCGACATACGAAACGACGGCTCAGTCCGGTGCCGCAGGTGTGACGTCCATTACGGAACGGACGCAGCCGTTCGTCGAGGCGTATTCCAGTCGGTACCAGGACGCGGACGAGGCACCGATTCGAGCCCCGATGTACATGGGATTCAACACGTACGACGGCATCCACGTCTTCAAGGAGGCAATCGACTCCCTCGAGACGACGGATACGCGGAACAATCTCGACGACTTCGTCGGCGAGATGCTCGACGTCGACGTCACCGGCGTCGCCGGACAACTCCGTTTCTACGGGCCGGACTCCGACTACCCGCACGACGTTCGGGAGGAGCGCAGAGCGGACGGGACGATCACGAACTACCCCGTGACCCAGTGGGTCGGACCGGAGGAAAGCGAGTGCGTCTACCCCGACGAGCACCGGACCGCAGATCACCAGCTGCCGTCGTGGATGCAGTGAGCGATGCTCGGAGATATCGCCACGCTGGTGCTACAGGGGACGATGATCAGCGCCGTCTACGCGTTGATCGCGATCGGATTTACCATGATCTTCGGCGTCGGCGGAACGTTGAACCTCGCTCACGGCGCGCTGATCATGTCCGGGGCCTACGTCTTCGGCGTCCTCGCACAGGGGGCCCATCCGGCCGTCGCGTTCCCAATCACCATCCTCGTAGTTGCGCTCCTTTCGTGGGGGCTCTACCAGATCCTCGTTCGCTGGGTCGAGGAAAACGTCGTCATCACGTTTCTGGCGACGGTCATCGTCGCGGTCGCGGCGACGGAAGTCATCCTCATTCGCTTCGGGAGCTCGCCGCTCGGCATGACGCTCGTCAGTGGCGCCGTGAACCTCGAGCCCTACGGAATCAACGCGCGGCCCCGTATCGTTCAGTTCGTCGGGTTCGTCATCTCGTGGGTCGCGATCGGGCTGTTGTGGTACTATATCACGAAGACCGACGACGGACGGTCGATCCTCGCGGCCTCGATGAGCGAGCGGGGGGCGCAGTTGACCGGCGTCGACCTTCACTCGGTCCGGTCGAAGACGTGGCTCATCGCCGGAGCACTCGCCGGAGCCGCGGGTATCATCCTCGGCTCGACCGGCGGGGCGACGCCGCTCATGTGGCTCAACCCGCTCGCACTGGCGTTTATGATCGTCGTCATCGGCGGTATCGGTTCGATCAAGGGGTCCGTCGTCGCGGCGTACGTCATCGGATTCCTCGAACAGTTCACGGTCACGTTCGTCGGGCACGGGTTCAGAGGCATCCTCTCGCTCGTCGTGCTCGTCGTCTTCCTGCTGTTCATGCCGCAGGGACTCTACGGGAGGGAGTTCGCCCATGATTAGTACGATACTACTCCTCGGGACGGTCTGTTCGACGGTAACGGGTCGACTCGGTCGCGTCGCCGGAACGCTACGACGACAGGTCTTGTGGCCGGTCGGTCGGACGCTCGAGCGGCTGCTGGCACCGATCGACCGGGTCCTCGATCCGGTTGCAGACGGGTACAACCGATCGCTGGGACCGTACTTCGGCGAGATGTCGGGACTGCAGTTCGGCGTGATCGCGGTCAGCGTCGCCGGACTCCTCACCGCGGGCTATTGGGCCCCGATGGTCGGGCCGCTCCTCGGCGGCGGCCTGCTGCGGACGCTGGCGCTGGCCAGTATCTGGGCCATCTTCGCGATGAGTTGGGACATTCAGAGCGGATACACCGGCTACATCAGCTTCGGCCACTCCGCACTGTCCGGCGCGGCCGGCTACACGACGGCCCTCCTGATCGTACACGTCGATCCGACGCTGTCGATCTGGGTCACGGGATCGGTGTCGGTGCTGGCCGCTCTCGTGGTCGGGCTGTTGATCGCGCTACCGACGCTTCGGCTCGAGGGGCCGTACTTTTCGCTGATCACGTTCGTCGCCGTGCTCCTGTTTTACAGGCTGACGACGGCGTTCAGTTCGCTCGGCGGCATTCCCGGGTTCGGCCAGCCGGACGTCTTCACCTGGGACCCGATGCTGCGATACTACTACATGGCCATTCCGATGCTGCTCATCGCGCTTGCATTGACGTTCATGGCCCGGTCGAACCTCGGGATGATCCTGATCGCGATCCGCGAGAACGAACCGGCGGTGTCCGCCGCGGGACTCAATCCAACGAAGTTCAAGCTCTGGTCGTTCATGCTCAGTTCGGTGCCGATGGGGATCGGCGGCGTCCTCCTGGTCGGCTTTACCGGGAACGTCGATCCGAGTACGTTCGTCGTCGTCGACAACAGCATCGAGATGATCGCGATCGCCGTTATCGGCGGCATGAGTTCGATCCTCGGGCCGCTCGGCGGCGCGTTCCTCTTCGAGGTTCTCAACCACCAGGTCCTCCACGGCTATTCGACGCCGGTCAGGTACCTCTTCCTGTGGCTAATCGTCCTGTTCGTGCTCGTGTTCGCACGCGACGGGCTGTTCAGGGCGATCTGGCACCGCCTCGGTGCCGTTCGAGGTGAGTCCGAATGAGCGTTCTGGAAGTCGACAACCTCACGAAAACGTTCGGTGGACTGGTCGCCGTCGACGACTTCTCACTCGAAGTCGACGAGGGCGAAATCGTCGGGCTGATCGGCCCGAACGGGTCGGGAAAGTCGACGGTGTTCAATTGCATCATGGGCCTGTACGACGTGACCGACGGCGAGATACGGTTCAACGGCGTGGACATCACGTCGGATTCGACCCACCAAATCGTCGCCAAGGGACTCTCGCGGGTCTCACAGGAGTCGAACCCGATCGACCTGTACTCCGTGAGCGAGAATATCAGGTTGTTCACGCTCCCGAACAGTATCCGCTCGCTCCACGGCGGCGCGAGCGACGAGGAGATCCGCGAGTACGCCGCACGCATCGATATCGAAGACAAACTCCACGAGATGCCGAGCGAACTCCCGCACGCGGACGTTCGCCGGCTCGAGATCGCCAAATCGCTGGCGACCGAGCCCGAACTCATGCTGCTCGACGAGCCGTTCGCCGGGATGAACCAGGCCGAAATCGGGGAACTCGCCGCCCAGATCGAACGCTTCCGCGAGGACGGGATGACGATGGTCGTCGTCGACCACAACATGGGCGGGCTGATGGAACTCGTCGATCGCGTCGTCGTCCTCAACAACGGCGACTTCCTCGCCGCGGGAACGCCCGCGGAGATCGCCGCCGACGACGCGGTCCAAGAGGCGTACCTCGCCGGGGAGGGACTCCAATGACCGACGCAATACTCGAGATCGACGACCTCGACGTCTACTACGGCAAGTCACACGCATTGAAGGGCGTCTCGCTGTCGATCGGCGAGGGAGAGATCTACGGCGTGATCGGGCCGAACGGGGCCGGCAAGACGACCATGCTCAACGCGATCGCCGGGTTCGTCGACTACGACGGCACCGTCCGCTACGACGGGACCGATCTCGCCGCCGTCCGCCCGCAGCGGATCGTCAGGGACGGCCTGGTCTACTGTACCGAGGATCGGGACCTGTTCCCGTACTTCTCGGTCCACGAGAACCTGCTGATGGGCGCTCAGTTTCGCGACGACCGCGACGGCGTCCGAGCGGATCTCGACATGGTCTACGAGCTGTTCCCGCGGCTAGATGAGCGCCGCGAGCAGGAGGCCGAGACCATGAGCGGCGGCGAACAGCAGATGCTCGCCGTCGGCCGGGCGCTGATGAGCGGCCCCGACGTGTTGATGCTCGACGAACCGACGCTCGGCCTCGCACCGGTCATCATCCAGGACATCGGCGCGGCCCTCGAGACGCTGCAGGCACAAACGGGACTGACGATCCTGCTCGCGGAACAGAACGCGACGTTCGCGCTGACCCACGCCGATCGACTCTCGCTGATCGAGACCGGCGAGATCGAACTGTCGGGGACCCACGGGGAGTTCCACGACAACGAGTACGTCCGCGAAGCGTACGTCGGCGTCCACTGACCGCGTTTTCCCGGCCCGTTTCCGAAGCGTCCGCCGGCAGTAGGCGACCTCTCGAGGGGCGATCGGCCGGACCGCCCGTCGACGCGCCTGCATTGTTGGGTCGACCCTTTTATTCGCCGCCGGCCGGATGGTCATCCATGCGCTCGACTCCGCAGGTCGTCGTCGCCGGTGGCGGACTCGCCGGACTGGTCGCCGCGCGGCACCTCGCCGGCGGCGGCGTGGACGTGGCGCTGGTAGAACGCCGAGGGACGGTCGGGGGACGCGTCCGCACCCTCGAGCGCGACGGGTATCGGTTCGACCGCGGCTTTCAGGTCCTCTTTACCGCCTATCCGGCGGTCCGGACGGAACTCGATCTCGAGGCACTGGACCTCCGGCGGTTCGCCCCCGGTGCCACCGTCGCCGGCCCGACCGGGCGATCGACGCTGGCGGACCCGCTTCGGGAGCCCGGAACCGTCCCGTCGACGCTGTCCAGTCCGTACGTCTCCGCCGGCGACGCGCTCCGGGTCGCCCGGCTCTGGTGGGAACTCCGGCGGACCGAGCCGGACGCCCTGTTCGCCGGCGACGACGAGCGAATCGACGCGTTCCTCCGCGACCGCGGCTTCTCCGAGGCGTTCATCGAGGGGTTCATCGCGCCGTTCTACGGGGGGATCACGCTCGACCGATCGCTCGCGACCTCGAGACGCGTCTTCGAGTACACCTTCCGGACGCTCGCGGCCGGCGAGACGGTGGTCCCGGCGACCGGTATGGAAGCGATCCCCACCCAACTCGCCGCCCGCGTTCGCGAGGCCGGCGGCACGATCAGAACGGGCGTCGAAGTCGAGTCGGTCACAGCGACCGACGCCGACTCGAGCGGTACCGAGCGCGTGGACGGCCGCGTCACGCTCGAGACCGACGGCGGACCGATCGACGCCGACGCGGTCGTCGTCGCGACGGACCCGCCGACCGCTCGCGACCTCACCGGCGTTCCGTCGATCCCGACCGACGGACGGGGGTGTGTGACCCAATACTACGCGCTGCCGGCCGAGATCGACCTCGAGACCGGCCGGCGGCTCCTGTTGAACGCAACCGATCGGGGGCCGAACCACGTCGTCCCACACAGCGCGGTCGCGCCCGAGTACGCCCCCGACGGGACGACGCTGCTCAGTGCGACCTACCTCGACGAGCAGTTCGAGGGCGCCGGGTCCGCGACTGGGAGCGACGCCGACCGCGGCCCGGACGCATCGGACGCCGCCCTCGTCGAGCGGACGCGACGCGCCCTCGAGTCGTGGTATCCCGACCGGCAGTTCGCCGCGCTCGAGGCGCTCCACACCGAGCGCGTCCCGTTCGCGCAGTTCGACCAGCCACCGGGGGTTTACGACCGGCTTCCCGACGTTCGCGCGCCCGCCGGGCCGGTCTATCTCGCCGGCGACTACACGCAGTGGTCGTCGATTCAGGGCGCGATGGAGAGCGGTCGGCAGGCGGCCAAAGCCGTGATCGACGACCTGTCGCGGTGACCGCACTCGCGTCCGAGTCGGTCGCGACCGGGAATCGCAGCGTCCCGGTGTCGCCGTCGCACCGAGACGTGCTTCGGCCGACGACAGTCATCGACGAGCGGGAAAATACTAACTTCGGCTCGCCTCGTCCACTCGGGATACGGACGGAACCGCCATGGCCATGGACGACTTCCTCGAAGGGACGGCGTTGACCGGGCGACAAGCGGCGATCATATTCTTCGCGTTCCTCATCTTGATCATCACCGCCGCGGTCTTGCTGATCACGTTCAGCGATTTCTTCAAGAACTTGGTGGCGACCGCGGATGCGACCGGCGTTCGAGTCGGCACGCTGTCGCTCGTGATCGTACCGTCGGCCAGTGAACGCGAGGGTCGCTGACGTCGAACGCCGTCCAGCTATGGGGAGGAGCCCCCTCGATGTTCACAGCATCCGTCGTAGCTCCCCCAACGGCGGGAACCACAGGACGTCGCCGCTCGAGTCGTCCCTGACCGCGGGGTGAAACGCGTCGGGGGACTGGACCAGCGGCGTCTGAAAGTCCCGGCCGGACAGTCCGTTGACCGTCGTCCCGGCGGCGAGGCGCGTAAACGCCGGCAGGACGAGTACGTCCGCCTCCTCGTCGCACGCCGGCCCGTAGAGGAAACACGGCAGTTTACGGCCCTCGATCGACAGCGCCGGATGGTCGTGGCCGACGACGTAGCGGTCGGCCGTCGCGTCGGGGCGCTCGTGGCCGTGACAGACGACCGTGTCGCCGTCGGCCAGCCGGTACTCCTCGACAGTCGTGCCCGAAAACACGTCCTCGAGCAGTGTGTCGTGATTGCCAGGCGTAACGACCAGCTCGGCACCGGCCGCCTCGACGGTCTCGACGAGTCGCTCGAGATCGCGCTCGACGCCCCGCGGAAGCCGCGAAAACGAGTGTAACAGGTCGCCGGCGATCACGACGGTGGCGGGCTCGGTCTCCGCGAGGAGTCCCCGAAGCCGCTCGACGGCGTCGCGTCCGTCGTCGATCGGTGCCTCGACGCTCGAGGCGGCCGCCTTGCCGAGGTGGATGTCGGCGACGACGAGCGTCTCGGCTGCGGGAACGAACGCGGCGCGGTCGTGGATCGAAATCGGGAGATCGACGGCGATGTCGTCAGTCATCGTCGGGGTCGGACCCGGACGCGGCGTCGGGCGGCGACCGCTGGTCGGACTGAGACGCATCCGCCCCGCCGTCGGCGCGTCCCTCCTCGCCGAGCGCGGCCGCGAGGTCGTACTCGGAACCGGTCAGCACGAAGAGGACATCCTCGAGGGGCTCGAGGACTTCGGGGAGGATGCGAACGACGAGGTAGGTAATGCCCAGCAGAGCCCCGATCGACAGCGTTTGGGCGATGAAGTTGTGGGCGACGAGATAGGACGTGCGACTCACGGGAGCCCCCATCAAGTCGCTCGCGATGTAGACGAACACGTCCTGCTGGAACCAGCCCCACGGCGAGGCCAGCCCGATAAAGACGTTCCGGGAGAGGTTGAGGATCCAGATGACGCCGATCGCGCTCGCGAAGGCCATCGCTTTCCGCTTGAGCGGTGCGTTGACTGCGGCGATGAGGCCGCCGAAGATGGCCATGCTACCGATCCCGGTACAGGCCATGATGATGTAGGTCGTTCGACCGGTGACCGTCTTTTCGGGGTCGAAGTCGAACTTGCTCATGTACCCGTCCGCACCTTCGGTCAGTCCGGGGCTGTGTCCGAGCAACTCCATCCCGAAGTGGGTCTGTGCCGCGGTCGTCTCGATCAACCACGTGCGAACGACGGGGATCGTCTCGGCGGGCAGGTAGATCAGCCCCATGAACGCGACGGCCTTCGAGAGCAAGAGCAGCGACTCCCGGCCCTTGACGAGGAGGTAGCCGGTGTACAGACACAGCGGCAGCGCGGCGAGTGCCAACAGCGTCTCGAGTGGGCTCTGCAGGTGGCCGTAGTAGTACGGCACCAGCATGAGCCAGTAGACGCCGAAGACCGACCAGGCCGCTGCGGCGACGTATCGTGCTGGATCGACGGCACCGGACCACTGCAGCACCATCGCCGCGACGAAGGTCCCGATCGCGATCCAGGCGACCCAGTCGGAGAGTCCGAGTTGGCCGACGACTGCCGGAATGGGTGACATGGTCCCGGTCGCCACGAAATCGACGGCCGGCGCGGTTGCGGCGGTCGTCGCTGAGAGGGCCGACATACTCACGTGAATCCGACGGACTCTCCCGCTATCAACTTGACGCCTCGGAGCGCTCGGTCGAGCGGAGCGTTCGGGCGGCCGACCCGCCGACCGCGTACCTTTTTCCGTCGCTCGAGAAAACGCTAGCTACATGGTCGACGTCCTCGACAACAAGCGGGCCGCGACGCGGTTCCGGATCCTCGTCCAGATCGCCGAGCGCCAGCCCGCAGTCAGCCAGGGGGAGATCGCCGGGGAAGTCGGCGTGACGAGCCAGGCCGTCAGCGAGTACATCCGCGAACTCGTCGACGACGGCCTGGTCGAGAAGGAAGGGCGGTCGCGCTACCGCGTCACTCGCGAGGGTGTCGACTGGCTCTTCCGGGCAGCCGACGACGTCCGCCGGTTCGCCGACCACGTCACCGGCGACGTACTCGGCGCGATGAGCGAAGACGCCTACATCGCGACCGCGGACATCGAAGAAGGCGAGACCGTCTCACTGACGGTCGAAGACGGGCTGCTCCACGCCACGCCGGACAACGATGGTCCCGCGACCGGCATCGCGACGACCGACGCCGAGGCCGGAACCGACGTCGGGGTCACCAGCTTCGAAGGCGTCATGGACCTCGTGCCCGGCTCCGTCACTGTTCTGCAGGTCCCCTCGATCCGCACCGGTGGCAGCCGCGCGATCGACGACGAAACGGTCACCGACGCCTGCGACGGTGCCGATATCGTGGTCGCCGCTGGCGTCGAAGCCATCGTCGCTTGCCGACAGGCGGACGCCGATCCCGACGTCACGTTCGCCGTCGGCGAGGTCGCAGCCGACGCCGCGAACCACGGGCTCGAGGTCACCGCCGTGGCCACGACCGACGCCGTCGGCCGCGTCACCGACGCGCTCCGGGACGCCGACGTTTCCTACGAAGTACTCGAAGGCTGAGCCGACTGACCGTTCTCCGGGAGCGACTCGAGACGCGCGACAGCGAGCGCTCCCGTGGCGCGTCGGTTTTCGGAAAAGGACTCGTGTGCCTCGGTCCGGCGCTGCCGGTCGCTGCCGTCAGCCGATGTATCGCAGGTCGTCGTCCGTCGGCACGTCCATCTGCTGTTGTTGCTCCATCTCCTGGATCTTGCCGATGACCTCCTCCATCTCGTCGGCCCGCTCGTCGAGGGATTCATACTCGAGTTCGAAGCCGAGTACGTCCTCGAGCACTTCTAGCACCGCGCGGGCGCTCTTGGGGTCGACGAGATAGCCGCTGGTCTCGCCCATCAGGCAGGTCGCCTCGAAGCCGCGGCGATCGCCGAGTCCGAGCAGGAGCCCCGAAACGCCGACGATGCCGCCGGCGGGTTCGTCCTCGCGGAACTCGACGCCCGCGTCCTCGAGCGTCTCGAGCAGCGACTCGTCGTTGACGGCCCCGACGACGGCGTACTCCTCGATGAGTTCGCCGGTGGGGACGCCGCCGAGCGCGTACACCTCGGTCGCACCGAACGCCTCGGCGATGTCGAGGAAGGCGTCGGTCAGCGTGTAGTGGCCCGCGTTGCTCTGTGCCTGATGATCGCCGGTTAGCAGGAGGAGATCGCGACCCTCGGGAACCTCGACGGCGTAGATCTCCGCGCAGGTCAGTTCCGAGACGCCATCCTCGACGCTGACCTGCGGCGGGAACTCCCGAGAGTAGAGCCGCCGGACGAGCGTGCTCTCGCCCTCGAGCTCCTCGAGTAAGTGCTCGACCGCGAGGGTACCGACGTGTCCGACACCCGGCAACCCTTCGACGAGGACGGGGTCGTCCAGTTCGACCTCGGCGACTGCGTCGATCTCGAGTTCGTCCATACCGTATCAGCGGCGGCGACGTTTAAGAGCGCGTCGGTACTTTCCGTGTGGATCGTTCGGATCGAACGGCGCCGGCGCGCTGTTTTCCGCGTCCGCACCGCAGTCGGGACAGCTATCGGAAAGGGTATAGATCGGGCTGTCGTGGGCCTCGCGCCACGCCGAGCACACCCGAATGTCGGATTTCATTACTCGTCGTCGGTCCGGCGCTCGCGGTGGTATTCGCCCGCCCCACCGTGGCCTTCGATCGCCGCGACCGCTCGCTGTGCGCTCTCCTCGAGTTGGGATTCGGCGGTCTTGTAGTTGGGCGCTCGAACCGTGATTCGGTACTCGGGTGCGCCGACGTAACTCACTTCGAGATCGACTTCCTCGGGCACCTCGCCGTTGCCTTCGGCCGCTTCGAGGGCCTCGCGAATGCCGTCGACGCCGGTCTCGGTCGGGTTCTCGAGATCGACGTAGCCGGTGACGTTGACGTACGGCACCGAGACGTTCTCGCGGGCCGTTTCGACGATCGATGCGATTTCGTCGTCGTCGAGATCGGTGTCGTCGAGGGCCTCGTCGCCGTGGATCGCGGCCTGCTTGAACCCTTCGTAGAGCCCGCCGTGGATGGCGATCAGTTCGTTGGCGATCGCGGTGTAGTCCTCGTCGGCGATCTCCTCGCCGAAGGCCAGTTCCATCCAGTTGTCGGCCTTCTGCTCGTTTTTCCACTCCTGGATCTTGTCGGAGCGCTGGTGATCGTTGACGTCTTTCAGGGAGAGGTCGATCTGCTGGGACCCCTCGTCGACGTCCAGGACCTTGCAGACGACGATCTGGCCCTCGCGGACGTGATCGCGGACGTTCTTGATCCAGCCGCTCGCGACTTCGGAGATGTGGATCAGGCCGCGCTTGTCCTCGTACTCCTCGAGATCGACGAAGACACCGAAGTCCTCGATTTCGTCGATCTTGCCGACGACGAGTTCGCCGGGATCGGGCCAGCCGCTGTACTTCATCGTGACTCGACTGTCTCGACGATCTCGTGTTCGATCTCGGCTTTACCGCCGGTCGGCCGCACGAGCGTCGTGCCACAGACGGCACAGGCGACCTCCGAGGAGGCCTTGCCGAAGACGGTCTGTTCGTTCTCGCAGTCGTCGCATCGAACGCTGTAGAAATTTCCTGCCATTGGAATCACTCCTGGAACTCGAGTCGGCCGGTACGCCATCCCTCCCGGAGGTGGGCCTTGCCGCATTCGCCACAGCGGTACTTGAGGTCGGTCTTCTTGGTGGGCTTCTCGCCGACCGGCACCTTCGAGAAGCGACCGGAGTTACCGATGCTCGAGGTGCTCCGCCGGGTTCGGCGAGCGTCCCATTTCAGACCCGAGGAGCGGCCGGTTCGGGCCTTTTCGACTTCGTGTTCGTGGTGTTCGTTGCAGTGCGGACAGTACGTATTGAATCGGCGTGGCATCTGCATAGTTATCTCACTTGCCGTGGCCTAAGATAGCGCTGTTTAAAACCCGTTTGGTTCGTCGTCGCTCGTTACTGCCGGCTGTCGTTTCGACCGGGGGACGGCTACTCCCGGGTCCGAAGCGTTTAATCCGCTCTCCTGTGAACGACCGTCCATGAAGCAGCTCATCATTCACGGCGATCCCGGAATCCGCAACGGGGCCATCGTTCGGTACGAGGGGGACGAGGGTGACTCCGAGGTGGTCTGTTTCGGGATCAATCGAAACGGGGAGTATCACGGTCCCGATCGGGTCCAGCTCTGGTGTACCGTCGGCAGCGAAGACGAGTACGAGGACTACGAGAAGCGAAACTTCACGCCCCACTTCCTCGATGTCGACCGCGTCGACGCCGACGACGTCGAAGTCGTCCGAGCGAAGAGCGATCTCGCAGTCTGAGCGTGGTCGCGGCCCGGTCGTCGGCCCGTGCCTCGAGTCGTCTCAGAACGTTTTTCTTCCCACGGCTGGCATGCGGATGAATGGGTCCCGCGAGTGGCCGCCCGTCTCCCGACCCGTCCGGAGCGACGCGTCGCTTGACGACTCCGACCGCGACCCGGGAGACGACGATCGAGCCGCTCGAGATCGAACACGACGATGAGTGATTCCCTATCAGAGGCCATCCGGACGCGGGTTCGTGCGCTGCTTTCGACGACGCGGTTTACCCAGTTCGTCGGGGTGGGGACCGTCGGTGCGACCGTCGACACGGTGGTCCTCGTGGCGCTCGTCGAGGCGACGGTTCTCGGACCGGTCGTGGCGAAGATCCTCTCCTGGGAGCTCGGGATCATGATTATCTTCGCGATCAACGAACGGTGGACGTTCGCGGAGTACGGGCAGGTCGGGTTGGGACCGCTGGGAAAGCGGTTCCTCCGTTCGAACGCCGTCCGGTTCGGCGGGTTTCTAGTGACGCTGGCCGTCCTGCGCGTTCTGGTCCGGCAGTTCGGCGTCTGGTACGTGGCCGCGAACGTGATCGGGATCGGCGTCGGCTTCTTCGTCAACTACACCTGTGAGAGCCTCTACACCTGGCAGGTCCACCAGGAGTAGCGGTAAAAACCCGCATACGGCACCCGAATCACAACCCTTAACTAGTGCACTCGGGTATGATGTGGTAGCGGGATGGGATAGCCAGGAGATTCCGGCGGGCTCATAACCCGCAGACCGGTAGTTCAAATCTACCTCCCGCTATGTTTTGGCGCAACCGAATCCGGGAGCGCCATCCATAGCACCGTTATCGTTTGAACCAGCGAGCAGCTCCGCTGCGACCGTGGTTCGAACTCTCTCGTCTTTTGCAGGGATTTACCGACGAGCACGGCACGGAGTTCGGTCTCCGGGCACCGTTGTGCGAGCGAGGGTGTCGGAGCGTCAATCCGTGATCTCGATGGTCGTGCTGTCGACGAGTCCGCGATCGGCCGCGTCGGCCCGCGCGATCCGGACCGCGATCGTGTAGGTGCCGGGGTCGACGGGCTCCCACTCGTCGTCGGCGACCTGGATGCGCTGGGGCCACTGCCGTCGGAACGTCTTGCGTTCGCCGCGGGTAAAGGCGAACGCGGCGGGCCGATCCGGAACCGCCGGTGGCAGTTTCGACGCCGCTCGTAGCCCGTCGACGGTCCAGAGCCAGCGGTTCGGCGACTCCGTGCGGAGCCGGATCGGGAACGGGAGCCGGTTGCGAAACGTGATCGTGATGTCGACCGGGTCGCCGGACTCGTACCGCCGCGCGTCAGTCGATACGCTGACCGCGAGCGCTCGGTGGCGCAGCGCCGTCGGCATGAACGCGTGGCTGAACGCCGCCCAGTCGATCGTCCGCGGTCCGTCCCGGGCCTCGTCTTCGTCGGGGGCGAACGGATCGTCGTTCGTCCGCTCGAGCGCGCGCGAGTCGTAAATCCGTCTCATCGTGGGGCCTCCCGTCGGTCGGCCCTTCGGGCGGACCGCTCTCTGCATCCGGTTCGTGCGTCGGTGGGCCGGCTAGTCATCGGCGGCTCCTTGCCGGGCGTCGTCCGAGTTCGTGTCGCTTCCGTCCGACTCGGCGTCGCCCGCGATTCGGTCGTCGAACCGATGACAGGCGATCGGGTGGTCGGCCGTCCCTGATTCCAACACCGGCGCAGTCGTCTCGCAGGGTGTCTCGAACGCCGACGCGAGACGGCGTCGGGCTTCGTCGAGGTCGCCGGCCGCGGCGGTCTCGAGCGCGGCCGTCAGAACGGCGTCCGCGTCCGGATCGGAGAGCCGATCGGGAATCCCGTAGGCGTCCCGGAGCGCCGCCGTGATGTCCGCGTGAGCACCGGGGCGGGAGAGCAGCGCCTCGAGTCCGGCGTCGGCGTCCGCTTGTGCGAGGCGGGTCCGTAGCGCCATCACGGCGCGGAACGCGTCGTCCTCGAACTCGTAGGCCGCGGGCGGGACGACCTTCGGGCAGCGGGGATGGAACCGGCAGCCGGCGGGCGGCTCCGTCGGCGACGGCACCGCTCCCTCGAGAACGGTCCGATCGCTCTCCCAGCAGGGATCGGGTTCGGGAATCGCCGACAACAGTGCCGCCGTGTACGGGTGGGACGGATCGTCGAAGACGGCTGCCGTCGGTCCGGTTTCGACGATCTCGCCGAGGTACATGACGGCCACGCGGTCGGCGACGTGCTCGACGACCGAGAGATCGTGGGCGATGAACAGATACGAGAGGCCGAACTCGTCCTGAAGGTCGGACAGCAGGTTGAGGATGCGGGCCTGGACCGAGACGTCGAGCGCGGAGACCGGCTCGTCGCAGACGACGAGTTCGGGCTCGACGGCGAGCGCACGGGCGATCCCGATCCGCTGGCGCTGCCCGCCCGAGAACTCGTCCGGATACCGGTTCGCGTGGCCGGCCCGCAACCCGACCGTCTCGAGCAGTTCCCGAACGCGCTCGTCGCGGCGGTCGGGGGGAACGATATCGTGGGCCGCGAGGGCTTCACCGATGCTCTCGCCGATCGTCAGTCGCGGATCGAGGCTGGCCGTGGGGTTCTGAAAGACGTACTGGAGCTCCGTCCGGAGCTCCCGCAGGGCCGATCGCGAGCGGTCGGTCAGTTCGGTGCCGCGGTACGTGACCGAGCCGCCGGTCGGCTCCCGCAGCCCGAGGAGCGTTCGGCCGAGGGTCGTCTTCCCACAGCCGCTCTCGCCGACCAGTCCGAGCGTCTCGCCCGCGCGGAGTTCGAGGTCGACGCCGTCGACCGCACGGACCGTCTCGCCGCGGCCGAGCACTCGATCGAGGAGTCCGTCCGCGGTGGAGTAGTACGTCTCGAGCCCCTCGGCCCGGAGGAGCGGTGCGTCCTCGGCCGTCGTCACCGCGTCTCACCCCGTCGACTCTCCGGATTCCGTTCGCCACACGGATCGGCCGCTCCTTCCTCGCTCTCGTCTCGGATCCGAACCTCGTAGTCCAGGCCGTCCTCGAGATCGCCGGTGTACTCGAGGCAGGCGGCGAGGTGTGCGTCGAGGCCGGCGTCGACGGCCGAGGTTCCCGACGCGGCCTCGACGAGCGACGGGTTCCGGCGGGCACACGCGTCCTCGGCGAAGGGACAGCGCGGATGGAACCGACAGCCCGTCGGCGGGTCGACCAGGCTCGGCATCGTCCCGGGGATCGTCGCGAGGCGGTTCCGATCGTCGCCCAGTCGGGGAATCGACGCCAATAGCCCGGCGGTGTAGGGATGTTTCGGGTCGTAGAACAGGTCCCCGACCGACGCGCGTTCGACGATCTCGCCGGCGTACTGGACCAGCACCCGATCACAGAGCTCCGCGACGACGCCGAGATCGTGTGTCACGAGCTGAATCGCCGTCTCCGACTCCCGGGCGAGGTCAGCGAGCAGTTCGAGGATACCGGCCTGTACGGTGACGTCAAGTCCCGTCGTCGGTTCGTCACAGATCAGGAGGGCGGGGTCACAGGACAGCGCCATCGCGATGACGGCCCGCTGTTGCATGCCGCCGGAGAACTCGTGGGGGTAGTCGGAGTATCTCGCGGTCGCGTCCGCGATCCCGACCCGCTCGAGGAGGTCGATCGCCCGCTCGCGGGCCTCGCGATCGGTGACGGCCTCGTGGGCGCGAATCGCTTCGGCGATCTGTTCGCCGACGGTGTAGACCGGATTGAGCGCGGCGTCGGCGTCCTGAAACACCATGGCGATGTCGTTGCCGCGGATCTCCCGGAGGTCGGCGGCCGAGCACTCGCGGAGGTCGCGGCCGTCGAACCGGATCTCCCCGCGGACGATCTCGCCGGGATCGCGGAGCAGGCGGAGGAGCGCCAGACTGGCGACGCTCTTGCCGGCCCCGCTCTCGCCGACCAGTCCAACCGTCTCGCCCGCGCGGATCTCGTAGCTGATGCCGTCGACGGCCCGGACCACGCCGTCGTCGGTGTAGAACTGGACGACGAGATCGTCGACCTCGAGCAACGCCATCAGCGCATCCGCCTCCGGTCGTCGCTCGCGTCCCGGTGGGGGTCGAGCGCGTCGTTGACGCCGTCGCCGACGAGGTTGATCGCCAGCACGAACAGGAAGATCGCGATCCCGGGGAAGACGGTGACGTGCCAGTGGCCCTGGAGCAGCGAGTCCCGTCCTCGAGAGAGCATCGCGCCCCACTCGGCGGTGTCGGCCTCCAGACCGAGCCCGAGGAAGCCGAGTGCCGCGGCCGTGAGAACGACCGTCCCGACGTTGAGCGTCGCCTGTACGACGACGGGCGTGATCGCGTTCGGGACGACGTGGCGACGGATGATCGTTCGGTCGGGGATGCCGAGCGCTCTGGCCGCCGTCACGTACTCCCGTTCGCGGACGGAGAGGACTTCGCCGCGTAACAGCCTGGCGTAGCCGATCCAGCCGGTGACGACCAGCGCCACCACCAGTTTCCAGAAGCCCCGACCGAGGATCGCGACGGTCCCGATCGCGAGAATCAGGAACGGAAAGGCGTACAGGACGTCGACGAGTCGCATGATGATTTCGTCGACCCAGCCACCGAAATAGCCGGCGATCGCGCCGAGGGGAACCCCGACGCCCAACGCCAGCGAGACGGCGACGAGGCCGACGGTCAGGGTGTAGCGGCCGCCGACGAGCACTCGAGAGAACTGATCGCGGCCCGCCCAGTCGGTGCCGAAGGGGTGGTCCCACGACGGTGGCGCGTTCGCCGGGCCGACGAACGGCTGTGCGGGATCGTACGGAGCCAGCGACACGGGCTGGAGCGTAATCGTGTACTCCGCCGTCGAGACCTCGATCGGACGGGCGAAGACCGCGAGCACCGCCATGACGGCGATGATCGTCAGCCCGGCCATCGCCGTCCGATTCCGGCGGAACCGCTGCCACGCCCCGGCGGACCGGGAGCGTCCGGGTCCCTCGAGTGCGGTCCCGGACGGGCTACGTGCCGCCGCTGTCGGCCCGGTCCGCGACTCCGGGTCGGCGGTCGGACGAGCAGTGCGTCCGGCGGTCGCAGCCGGCGACTCGTCGCCGTCACCGTTCGAGTTCGCGTCGCCGGGCCGATCCGAGTCCGCGTCCTCGAAGCCGACGATGCGAATCCGGCCGCGGTCGGTGGTGGGTCGTCGGTCGCTCATGGTCAGTATCGGATGCGTGGATCGAGTACCGCGTAGACGATATCGACGAGCAGGTTCGCGAGGACGATCGAGACGCCAACGAGCAGGACGCCGGCCTGAATGACCGGATAGTCCCGCTGCAGGATCGACCGGACGAGGAGTCGTCCCATGCCCGGCCAGGAGAAGATCCGTTCGACCACGACGGCACCGTCGATCAGAAACGCGAGTTGGAGCCCGGTAATCGTCACGACCGGGAGGAGCGCGTTTCGCAGGACGTGTTTCAGGATCACCGTTCGTTCTCGCAACCCCTTCGCGCGCGCCGTCCGAACGTAGGCCGCGTCGAGTTCCGCTATCATCGACGACCGAAGCAGCCGCGTGACGACGGCGGCCGAGGCCGTCCCGAGCGTGATCGTCGGCAGGAGCATGAACTTCGCCATCGCGGGGCTCGCCAGCGGCGCGTCCGGCGGGATCACGCGAACCCAGCCGAGTCGAACGCCGAAGACCAACAGGAGGACGAGGCCGAGCCAGAAGTTCGGCGTCGCGATCCCGGCGAGCGCGGCGAGCCGACTGAGTTCGTCCGCCGGCCCGCCGCGCCGGACTGCGGCGACGATGCCGGTGGGAACGCCGATCGCGAGCGCGAGCAGCCACGCTGCCCCGCCGAGGGCGAGCGTCGCGGGCAGCCGACGACCCACCGTCGCCGCGACGTTCCGACCGGTGACCGGCGACTCGCCGAACTCGAGGACAAGCACGTTCCGCAGCCACAGCAGATACTGTTCCCATAGCGGCCGGTCGAGGTGGTACTCGGCCCGAATCGAGGCCTCAGTGGCAGGGCTGACGCTCCGGAACCCGACGAGCGCATCGATCGGGTCACCCGGGAGCGCGTGGATGAACGAGAACGTCAGCGCGGTGACGCCAAGCAGGACTGGAACCGCGACCGAGATCCGCGTGAGGACGTAGCGTCCGAGCGACATTGCTGGGGAGGTCAGGGCGACCGCACGTATTCGTCGGCGATCCGTTCCTGCAATTCCTCGTCCGCGTACGCCTCGAGCAGCGGCGAGATCGGGGTGTACGCCGGTTGGCCGACCCCGTTATACACCCCCTCGACGATCCGCTCGCGCGGCAGCAACATGTTACAGCCCCGGCGGACGGCAGCGCTGGAAAACGGCTCGCGATAGAGCGGGTAGATCAGCATATCGAACCCGCCGCCGACGTGGCGGTCGACGCCGTACGCGTCGTCGGCGGCCAGGTCCGCGAGACTCGCCGACGGGACGCCGTAGCTGACGTCGATATTCCCGGCCTCGAGTGCGCCCTGGCGCGACGCCGGTTCGGTGATGACCTCGAGTCGCACGGTTTCGACCGGTGCCGTCGCCGGAACCGTCTCCGAGCCCTCGAACCAGTACTCGTCGAACCGTTCCAGCCGACAGTCGTCGCCCGCCCGGTAGTCGACGAACCGATAGGGGCCGGTTCCGATCGGGGTTGACTCGAGGTCGAGGTCGCCGTCGATCGCCGCCATCGGGACGATCGGAACGTCGAACAGTCGCCGCTCGAACGGGCCGTACTCCCGTCGACAGTCGATGTCGATCGTGTAGTCGTCGACGATCTCGCTGTCACCGTACCAATCGAAGACGTCGGCCTCGCGCGGTTCGCCCTCGTAGCGTTCGAACGAACCCTTGACGTGGGCGGCGGTGAGTTCCTCGCCGTTGTGAAACTGGACGCCCTCCCGGAGGGAAAACCGATACCGCGTGGTGTCGAGTCGCTTCCATTCGTCGGCCAAAACAGGCTGGACCGTCCCGTCGAAGTCGATACCGGTAAGCCCCTCGTACACGAGTTGCGTCGCCTGGCTCGAGGCGGTGTCGTTCATCGACACGGGGTCGGTCGTCGAGATATCGCTTCCGAGGTCGCCGACGAGTTCCGCGCTCCCCTCGAGTTTGGTGAAGGTGTCGGCCCAGGGGGCGTACACCGCGTTGTACGTGCCCGTCTCGAGCGGATACGCCTGCCAGCCGCTGACGGCGTCGGCATCCCAGACGTGTGTCACCTCCCCGAATCGAACGAACGAGACCGGAGCGTCGGCGACCAGCCGCTCCTGTAACTGCCGGTAGATCTCGACCCGTTCGTCGAAGACCGTTTCCTCGAGTCCGGTCTCGATGTACTCGTCGACGGTTTCGTCGGCGTACTGATTGACGTTGAGTCCGTTGGGCGGGTGGCTGTCCGAGTGAAACAGCATGTTGACGTAGTCGTCGGGGTCCCAGCCACCGGTCCAACTGACGACGAACAGGGCGTTTTTGTTCTCGTCGGCCGCCGTGGTCAACAGATCGAGATGCGTCGTCCACTTGTATTCCGCGATCGAAATATCGAAGAAGCCGGTGTCCTCGAGTTCGGATTTGAGGAGCGTCGCAACGCGGCTTCGCTCGGTCCCCTCGGTGACGACGATCGTCGTTTCGAACGGCGGGTCTGTATCGGTCGCCGCGAACCCCTGTTGAATCAACTCCTCGGCCGGGCCGTCGGCTTCGACGCTGTTACTGCGGATACAGCCGGCGAATCCGGAGAGCCCCACCAGACCCACGCTCGTCAAGAGCGAACGCCGCCGGATCGGTCGCCGCTCGCGCGACCCGACGCTATTTCCTGGCATCGATATACAATTCAAATCGTGGCGACATATTCCTTGTGATAAGTATACACGAACCAGTACGGAGAGCGGAACTACCGGTCGGAAACCGACGAGTTACTGGTGCTGCTTACTGATCGCCCTCTTCGTCGATGATGACGACTTCGCCGTCGACGACGTCGACGTTGATCAGCGTCTTGACGTTGTAGTCGGTGTCGGCGACTTCGTTCTCCCCGCCGACCTTTTTG
Source organism: Natrinema altunense (assembly GCF_000731985.1). Taxonomy (GTDB): domain Archaea; phylum Halobacteriota; class Halobacteria; order Halobacteriales; family Natrialbaceae; genus Natrinema; species Natrinema altunense. Next base: position 108,224 of record NZ_JNCS01000006.1, on the reverse strand, counting down.
ATGACCGCGACGGTGTCGACGACCTCCGCACCGATCTCGTCGAGTGCGGTGAGCACCGAGGCGAGCGTGCCGCCCGTCGAGAGAACGTCGTCGAGGACGAGCACGCGCTCGCCCTCGCGAACGTCGTTGATGTACATCTCGTTCTCCGAGTAGCCCGTCTTCTGGGAGATCGCGACCTCGTCGTCGAGCCCGTACTGGCGCTTGCGGATGACCGTCAGCGGAATATCGGTCATCAGCGAGACGGCGGTCGAGATGTGAATCCCCATCGCCGCGGGGGTGACGATCCGGTCGACCTCGTCGAGTTCCGCCTTCCGGATGATCCGAATGACGATCTCTCGCAGGAGGGTGGGGTCGAGTTTCGGAACGCCGTCGCTGATCGGATGGACGAAGTAGTGATACCCGTTCTTCTCGATGATCGGCGCCTCCAGGAGCGACTGCTTCAACTGATCCATGTCGTCGGTGGGACGGTAGCGGAGTAAAAGTTGACGATACGAGCGAGCGGCCCGACAGATGCGAACGGCTCACATTCAGCGCGCCGGTCCGGCCGACCGTTCGGTCGGTCGGGACACCCATATCGTCGCCTCGAGCGCGTCAGCCGGCCGTTCCCGTACTCCGATCGCTACTCGTCGGTACTGTAGCTGAGTTCCGGCGGCTGGTCACCGTGACCGAGGCGCATGTTCCGCTCGTGGTAAATGTGTGCGACCGCGGTCAGCGTGAACGTGCCCGCGATCAGGGCCGTCCACGCCAGGTTCGACAGTCGGACCAGCGGATAGATCTCGAGCCAGAGCGCGGCGACGAGCGCGCAACTGATCGCACCCAGGGAGAGGTACAGTTCCCGCCACGCGAACTCCCGACCGGGAACGATCTCGAGGTAGACGCTGATGTCGCGCGTGCGCTGGGTCGTCTCGATGACGCCCTGGTCGGAGTCGAACCGGAGGATACCGGACTCGTCCATCTTCGGGAGGTGCGTCTGCTGAAGCGTGGTGTAGACCCGCTTTCGCTGTTCGGGCGTCACCCCCTCTAACGTCGTCTCGTACTCCCAGGCGGCCACCTGCTGGGCCAGGTCGCCGAGTTCGACCGGTCGATCGTCCTGCTTGAGATACTGCAAGACGTAGCGCCGCCGCTGGTTCCGCAGGACTTCGAATATTTCACCTTTCGAGAGCGGGTCGTCGGTCTCGGCGTCCTCGGCAGCGTCGTCGGCCCCCCCACTACCGGTATCGGTCTCGTCAGTTCGCTGTCGCTGTGCCACCTCGATCACCTCGAAGCGCCGGCCGACGCCGGTGATCCCTTCCCTTCCAACTCCGATCGTCTATCCATTATGCCGGTCGGATGAACCCCACCCATATAATTGTCCTGACGGACTCGCGTTACAATTAATGATCTGTCACGTTCGGAGACAGTACCGCCGCGATCGAGTCGGCGATTTCGCCACCCAGTCCGGCTTTCGTCCCTTCGTATCGAGCCGCGTCGTTCGCGTGGACCAGCAGGGCTTTGGTTTGATCCGCACCCATCACGCTCGCGTCGTTCGCGACGACGAACGCGAGGTCGACCCGCTCGAGCGTGTTCCTGGCCTGCTCGATCATCGCGTCCTCGTCGCCGGTGGTCTCGGTTTTGAAGCCGACGATCGGGAGGTCGGGACAGGTCGAGCGGATCTCGTCGATCAGCTTCGGCGTCGGCTCGAGGTCGAGCGTGAGTTCCCGGCCCGAACGGATCTTCTCCGCGCTCGTGTCGACGGTGTAGTCGCCGATCGCCGCGGCGGAGACGAGCGCGTCGGCGTCGTCGCAGGCCTCGCGCGTGGCTGCGAGCATCTCCCGGGCGCTCTCAACCGCGCGGACATCGGCATAGGGCACCTCGGGACCGTCGTGGACGAGCGTCACGTCCGCCCCGCGGACGTAGCAGGCCGTCGCGACGGCCCGTCCCATCTTCCCCGACGAGCGGTTCGTGATGACCCGAACGGGGTCGATCGCCTCGCTGGTCGCCCCGCTCGTGACCACGACGTGTGCACCCTCGAGTGGCCGATCGCCCGCCGCGCGGGCCGTATCGCGGACGATCGCGTCCTCGCTGGCGATCTTGGCCTTCCCCTCCTCGATGCGGGGATCGACGAAGTCGACGCCCCACTCCGAGACGGTGTCGATGGCCTCGAGCACGCCGGGGTGGTCGTACATCGGTTCGTGCATGGCGGGCGCGATCACGATCGGCGTGTCGGCACCCAGCGCGGTCGTCGCGCACGTGGTAACGGGCGTGTCGTCGACGGCACCGGCGATCTTGCCGACGGTGTTGGCCGTCGCGGGCGCGATCAGGAGCACGTCCGCCCAGCCGTCGTATCCGCAGAGGTCGACGTGTTCGACGCTGCCCGTGATCTCCGTGACGACCTCGTTCTCGGTTGCGAACTCGACGGCCCAGGGGTGGACGATCCCCCGTGCGCTGTCGGTCATCACCCCGCGGACCGCGGCACCCTGCCGTCGCAGTTCGTGGGCCAGTTCGACCGTTTTGACGGCGGCGATCGAGCCGGTCACCCCGAGCGCGACGTTGACTCCCTCGAGCATTCACCGCTGACTTGACGCGTGGTCGGTTTATCAGTACCGGCGTCGGCAGCCGGCAACCGTCGGTCAGTCGCGTCGCGGACGCTCCGCGAGTGACCTCTCAGAACACCGTCACGAGGCCGCCGAAGAGACCGAGCGTCACGAGGAACCGGCCGAGGCTCCCGAGGAACGTCGCCAGCGCGAATTTCGGGTAATCCGTCTCGAGGACGGCGAAGGCGTAGATCGAGATCGTATCGGGGAAGAACGGAACCGAGAGGGCGAGCGCGAGTCCGCCGTAGCCGTACCGTTGTGCCAGTTGGACGGTGCGGTTCTCCGACCACGCCAGCACGTCCCACCGGGACCGGCGTAGCCACCGCGTTATCGGTCCCGAGTGTTTGACCTCCTGTCCGAGGTGGAACGCGAACACGCTGCCGGCCATCTTTCCGGTCGCGCTGACGAGCATGATACTCGAGAGCCGCAGCCACGGGGGCATGCCGATCTCGAGCGGCGCGACGAGGACGACCTCGCTGGGGCCCGGCAGGACGAACGCGATCAGAAACGAGTAGACGAAGACGATCCCCATCCCGCCCCAACCGGTCGCGGACTCGACGATCGCCTCGCCGCTGCCGACGAGGAACCCGTCCAGCATTTCGAGCACGAGCACCGATGGGATCGAAAGTATGCCGCTCATGAGTGATCAGGAGAGTGAGCGTTCAACGCGCCGTCGGACGATCGATCGGCCGTTCGTTGCGACGGGACGTGGCTGAGAGGGACTGTGCCGAGCATCACGACCCCCACGTCCATCGCGCGTCGAGGACGTACCGATACACGCCGCTGAGCGCGATGGCCATCCCGTTTGCGAGCAGGTACGGCACGTGGACCCACTCGACGAAGCCGAAGAGGACGCCGAGCTGGATCGGAATCGCCGTCCCGCGGACGACGTTGGTCTTGAGCAAGCCGGCGAGATACTCGGTGGTCCCGGTGTTCTGTGACGCCTCGAAGGTCCACGCGTTGTTGAGCACGTACGAAAGGACGATCGTGATCTCGATTGCGATCACCGCTCCGAGCAGATAATGGAGTCCGGCGCTGTCGACGAACGCCCAGAGCAACCCCATCTGTACCCCCGCAGCCACGATGCCGACGATCACGAACCGCCGCAGCTGGCGCGCGAACGGGCCGTCGACGAGACTGCGAAGGAACGATCGGATCATGTTAGCGGTAGCCGAGTGCCGACAACCGTGCCTCGAGGTCCTCGTCGACGTCCTCGTCGTCGGCCGTCGCCTCGTCGTCGCGGTCCCGGAGCGTGTTCGCATGCGCCGTCGCGACCGGCGCGAGCGATTCGATCACGTCCCGCTGTTCGGGCGTCGGCTCCGTCGCGAGGTTCGTTTGCTGTCGCGGATCGTCGGGCCGATAGTACAGTTCGGGCTCCCCGGTCGCGACGTTTTCGATGTAGGTCCAGTCCCGATCCCGGACGCTGACGAGGAGGTCACCGTCCGCGAGCGAGCGCGGAATCGGTTGGGCCGTCACCGACTCGTCCCGGACCGTGACCGAGACGACCGGGTCGTCGGCGGGCGACTCGTCCCCGACGACGCTGGGGACGAGCGTGTCGCCGGTCCACGACGCCGGGGCCTCGACGTCCAGCAGATCGGTCACCGTCGGGGAGATCGAATCGAGTCCGACCTGCCCCTCGACTCGGCCCCCCTCGGTGCCGGGAACGTCGACGATGAGCGGGACCCGAATCAGTTCGTCGTACAACTTCGGATAGTGGGCGAGATGGCCGTGTTCCTGGAACTCCTCGCCGTGGTCCCCCGCCAGAACGACCGCGGTGTCGTCGGCGAGGTCGTTCGCCGAGAGCGTCTCGAGGAGTCGCCCGATGCTCGCGTCGACCTGTCGGACCGCCGCCTGATAGAGCGTTCGAAGGTCCGAGAGGGTGCGATCGCTGACGCCCAGCCCCAGTCCGGTCCGGGTGTGGGCGAGCAGCATTCTGTGGGTCCCGACCCGGTCGTCCGAGACCTCGCGGATGTAGCGCGGGGCGGGGACGTACGGCGTGTGGGCGTCCATGTAGTGGACCCAGAGGAAGAACGGCGACGACGTCTCCGCGACGAACTCGCTCGCGGCGTGCTCGACGTCGAACAGTCGGGACGTGTCCAGGAACGGCCGGTCGTCGGTCTCGCCGCGGAGCCACGACCCCGCGCGGCGGACCGGCGAGGCGGCCAACTGGAGCCAGGCCTCGACGGTGGGATGCGTCGCGAGATAGCGGCTGTAGACGCTCGAGCCGACGTTCGCGACGAACGAGTCGAACTCGTCGAACCCGTCGTCGTATCCCCAGTGGGTCGTGAGAAAGCCGTTCGCGGCGTTGAACCCGCCGGTCGCGACGCCCGCGTCCGAGACGGTCTCCGCGAGCGTCGGGGACTCCTCGACGCCGATCCGTCCGTCGTCGGCGAACACGGGCCGCGAGGAGAGGATCGACGGGAACGAAAAGGGCGTCCAGTTACCGGTCGCGAAGGCCCGGTCGAAGACGGTCCCGCGGTCGGCGAGGGAATCCATGACCGGCGTGTGGCGGTCGCTTTCGTACGGACCGATCGCGTCCGCCCGCAGCGAGTCGACCGTGACGAGCACGACGTTCGAAACCGATGTATCGGATGTCATTCGTTTCAGCACTCCCGCCGAGCAATGTCAGTTCGACGTACTGATTCGGTCCCACAGAACGATGTCGACAGAACCGTCGCGAATCGGCCCCGTACCGACCCGTCCGAACTGGTGGAACACGAAGTTGTGGTCGAATCGGGTGGTAACCGGAATGAGAGTTTCGGTATCCACGAAATAGTAAAAACACATTGACAATATTCGCTCTCGAATACCCTCTCCGTCTTTAATTTAATACTATTTACATCCGACATTTCGACACTCGTCGTTCGCCGCCGATCACCGCCCGCTCCGATCACTTTCTCTCGTCGGATGACACCAATTGATTACTGAAACTAGATGTATTGGCTCTTTACTGGACTGGCCACCAATAGTATAAGTGATTACTTCATCTCTCTCCGGGTATGCGTGTCGCAATTCTCGCACACGAGAAATTCCCCGACCGAGCCAAGACAGCACTCGGCGTCCTCCGGTACGCCGATCACGACGTCGTCGCCGTCCTCGATCGAGCGAACGACGGCCGACGCGTCGCGGACCTCGTTCCCGACGTCCAGGACGCACCGATCGTCTCCGGCATGGCCGACCTCGAGCCGGACGCCGTCGACACCCTGCTGATCGGGATCGCACCGATCGGCGGCGGCTTCGACGAGAGCTGGCGCGAAGACGTGCGGACGGCCCTCGAGTACGGCTGTGACGTGATTTCCGGATTGCACTACTTCCTCGCGGACGACGAGGAGTTCGCCCGGCTGGCGGCCGACAACGACTGCGAGATTCGCGACGTTCGAAACCCGCCGGCCGATCTCACGGTTGCCGACGGCGTCGCCGACCAGGTCGACGCCGAGGTGATCCTCACCGTCGGCACCGACTGTTCGGTCGGCAAGATGACGACGACGATGGAACTCGCCCGCGACGCCCGCGCAGCCGGCCACGACGCCGCCGTTATCCCGACCGGCCAGACCGGGATCATGATCGAGGGCTGGGGCACGCCGATCGATCGCGTCGTCAGCGACTTCGCCGCGGGCGCGGTCGAGGAACTGATCCTCGAGAAGGGCGACGATCACGACTACCTGTTCGTCGAGGGGCAGGGCAGCATCGTCCACCCGGCGTACTCGGCGGTCACGCTCGGCATCCTCCACGGGTCGATGGCCGACACGCTCGTGCTCTGTCACAACGCCGGCCAGGACGCGGTACACGGCTACGAATCGGTCGCGCTGCCGTCGATGCAGACCTATATCGATCTCTACGAGAGCATCGCCGCGCCGGTCGCGGACAGTCGAGTCGTCGCCGGGGCGCTCAACACCGCCAGCCTCGAGAGCGACGAGCGAGCCCGCGAGGCCGTCGACGAGTACGCCGACGCGCTCGACCGCCCCGCGACCGACGTGATCCGCTTCGGAACCGACGAGTTGCTCGAGGTGCTGTGCTGAGATGGGCCTCGAGACCGCCGTCGAACGCCGCTCGCTCCCCCTCGAGTACCCGTTCGGGATCGCCCGGGGAACGACGACCGAGACCGAGGTGCTCTTCGTCCGGATCGACGCCGACGACGGCACAACGGGCCTCGGCGCTGCCGCGCCGGCGACCCACTACGGCGAGACCGCCGACACCGTCGCGGCCGTCCTGCCCGACCTCCTCGCGGTCGTCGAGGACGTCGGCGATCCCCACCAACTCGAGCGGATCGAACGGCGCATGCGCGACACGGTCCGGCGGAATCCGGCCGCACGGACCGCAGTGAGCATCGCCCTCCACGACCTCGTCGCGAAACGGCTCGCGGTCCCGCTGTACCGGTACTGGGGACTCGACCCCGACGACGCCCCCACGACGTCCTACACCATCGGGCTGGACGACCTCGAGACGATGCGCGAGAAGACCGAAACGGCCGTCGATCGAGGGTACGGCACGCTGAAAGTCAAACTCGGCACCGACCGCGATCTCGAGATCGTCCGGACGATCCGGTCGGTCGCGCCCGACGTGCGACTGTTCGTCGACGCGAACGAGGCCTGGACGCCGCGCGAAGCGGTCGCGAAGATCGACCGCCTCGCCGAGTTCGACCTCATGTTCGTCGAACAACCGGTCCCGGCCGAGGACCCCGAGGGACTGCGGTTCGTCTCCGAGCGGTCGGCGCTGCCGATCGCCGCCGACGAGTCGTGTATCACGCTCGCGGACATTCCCCGGATCGCCGACCGCTGTGACATCGCGAACCTGAAGCTGATGAAATGCGGCGGCCTGCGGGAAGCCAGGCGGATGATCAGCGCCGCTCGCGCCCACGGCCTCGAAGTGATGTGCGGCTGTATGACCGAATCCAACGCCTCGATCGCGGCGGCCTGTCACCTCGCGCCGCTGCTCGACTACGCCGATCTCGACGGCTCGCTCCTTCTGGCCGACGATCCCGCCGACGGCGTTCCGATGCCCGACGGCCGGATCGATCTCGGTGGCCTCGAGCGCCCGGGAACGGGTGCCGTCCTCGAGTCGGCGGGCGACTGACGCGCCGTCCCTCGACGACTGTCGGTTGGGGCGATTTTCAGTCCGAGCGGCAACGGGGTTTCATACCGTCGGTCGATGTGGACCGTGCTGGGATGGACGACAGTAACGGCGAACGAACCGTGGCCCGACGAGCGCTGCTCCGAGCGTCGGCCGGGACGGTCGCGCTTTCGGGCATCGGCAGCGCACACGCCACCGGGGGGACGGGGGATGCCGCAGGCGTCTCGCAGTTCGACGACGACTGTCCGGAGGCCACCCTCGAGCCCAGTATGACCGACTGCGAGGGGGCGACGACGGAGGGCTGTGCGGACGATCACCCGGCGACGACCGCCCTCCGATCGTCCGTGACCGACGCCCTCGAGACGCGGTATCCCGACGTGGACGCGCTGCTCGACGCGGGGTACAAACCGTACTTCGACACGCTCGAGATGGGCGACGACAGCTGGTCACACTGGCTCAACCCGGCGTTCATCGGCGACGACGAACTGCTGGACCCCACCCGGCCGGAGTCGGTCCTCGTCGACAACCAGTCGTGGCGATCCCTCGGCGTCATGTTCATCGCGACGAACGAGGGGGAGCCGGTCGAGCCGCCGGCGGTATACGGCACGGACGACGACGAGCAACGGTGTTCGCCGTGGCACGCCCACACCGGCCTTCCCGGCCGGTTCGCGTGGTGGTTCTATCGACAGACCTACGAGCAGTCGTCCACGGACGACCTCCTCGAGTTCCCCTGCCGAACGCCCTGTATGCTCCACGTCTGGCGGGTCGACCACCCCGAAAGCGTCTACGCGCACGACGCGCCCCCCGACGAATACCGCGACCTGCCACCCGCGGACGACCCCGCGTTCGAGACCGACGCGGTCCCCGGCGAGGACGACCTCGACTGGACCGCGCTGCCGGAGACGATCGTCCCCGATCGGCTGCCCGCCGATCTCTCCCCGACCGCCCCGTTCGCGCTCGAGTTCGGTCGCTAACTCGAACCTCGAGCGCGAACGGAGACACACCGGGAACGCGGCGCGCTGACGACTGCCAGATGGAGCGACGGACCGGCAGCCGATCCGTCCGAACGCTGCCGCTCGCACTGAGCGGGCGCGCTCGATCCGTCGCCGAGACGCGCCGAAAAACTGCGCGCCGACGGTAGTACTGAGTCGACGCCTCGTCCCGACCCGAGGCCCGCTTCCGGACCGACCGCCCGGCGACCGCTGTCGGTTGGGTGGTGGTGGTGATTTCGAACGGCAGGGCCGACCGGTCGGCTACCCGCCGGGACTCGCGGCCGAGCCCCGGCTCAGTCCTCGCGGTGGACGAGCGCGGGCGGCACCGAACAGCCACAGGGACTGACCGACGCCGTCATCGGGCCGGAGACGGTGAGGAACGCGATCCGCCGCCCACAGCGTGGACAGTCGGGCGGTGCCGACGACGCAGCATCGTCGCTCGCCGCCCCGTCGCTACCCATCGCACCCACCACTCACACGCCGTGACAACAGCGAGGCTACTCGTGTCGGGCGATTCGGCTGTCGTGCGGGACGTTTATATCCCGGTAGAATGTACGCAATCATGCTTCGAAACCCTCGCGGGTTTGGAAGCGAAGTCTCGGGTGCTGGATCCACCCGGGACGTTTCGATACGTCCCCTGCTTCTGGAGACCCGCTTCCGTCCTAATCGTTGTCCCATACTAACTTATATCTACTGTTACTTCCGTGAAAGCGAGTCGCATCCGTTGGGGGTGGGTCCCCGCCTCGAGCGGCCCTCCCGGTTCTCGGCTAACTCACCGTCCAACGAGGGGAGACAGTACGCGGGACGGTTCCCACGACGCGTTCGTACTACAACCAGTCATCCGGGAGTTCGTCCTTGTTATTGATCATCATCTCCAAGAGCGGTCTGATTTCGTCGAACTCCGGCCCCTTCGTTACCTCGTGGGTGTCCCGGTCCCAGTCGATGAACCCGTAGTCCTCCAACAGCGGCAGGTGCGTATGTTTCATCTCGGTGAGTAACCTCGCTTCTTCCGTCTCGGTCGTTTCGATATCGTCAGTGTAGAGTTTCGATTCATCCTCTGGATTGTGTGATAGCATGTGGACTAACAATCGACGGCGCTGGACATTCACAACTGATCGGAAAAATCCATCTATATTGGACATACGCCCCCATAGGGGCGAAGCAACTTAAGTAGCAAACATATTCACTCGAATTAATTTTTTGATTAACCGGGTGACAACGATCACACGTCGCCGACGGCTGCGTTACCCCCCAACTACGTTCCACCCGGAGAGGCCGTCACCACTCGCGCCACCGGGGAGCAGGATCGGGTTTCTCGAGTCCGTCCCGGGTCAGACTCCCCCGCCGCTCAATTCGTCGAGACCGACCAGTAGGAGAAAGACCGGCAGGACAAGGACGAGAATGATCGCAAGGTACGCACTAGCCGTGACTATCAGCCCGGCGTTCCCGGACCCCGTCCGGAGGAAGATCATCAAGACGAACCACAGCGTCAGCGTCTGAAAGAGATCCATCAGGTCCATGCGTCCGCCGCATATTAGTTACCTCATTGTCAAATTTCTGTCGGTCCGTTTTCACGCCCGCGGCTCAGCGGGACGGCCGCCGCCGGACAACCCCGACTCACTCGCGCCAGCCACCGATCACGGCCGTGATCCGGTCGGCCGCCTCGTCAGGCCCGTACTCGTCGGTATCGATCTCGAGGTCGGCGTCCGGCTCGTCGAACTCCCGATACACGACGTGGACGCCCTGCTCGTCGATCGGCTCCGCCCGGTGGCGATTGCGCTCGAGGCAGGTCTCGAGGCTCGCGGTCACGTGGACGATTCGCACGTCGCCCAGCGCCCGAATCCTTGTCTGCCACTGCCGCCGGTAGAACGTCCCGTCGGCCAGCGTGATCCCCGTCTCCGGCGCGTCGGCGACCCGCTCGGCCAGTCGCTCGTAGGTCCGCCTCGAGAAGTCGTCGGAGTGGACCGTCCGGACCCGAACGCCGCGGTCCGCGAGCCGAGCGCGGACGCGGGCCGTAATCGTAGTCTTGCCCGCGCCCGGCGGCCCGCAGATGACGACGATCACGGCCGTCGGTAGCCGCCGAGGGCATACCAATGGCGGGGATCGTCGCTCGTCGTCCGACGACCGCTCGAGCGAGCCGGAACCGTCGTGTTCGTCGGTCGGCCGAACGGACTCACATCGGTCCGAAACAGCGACCGCAGGAGGCGACGGGAAGCCGGCGACGGCGGGCGACTCAGCCCAGGTCCTCGTCGCGTTCGGACTCCCGGAGGATAAACGGCCCCATGGCGAGGGTCCGCTTGGCGACGGTCGCGATCCGGAGGATGAAGGCGATAAAGACGATGAACGGCGCGAGACCGACGACGAACCCCGCGCTGGTCAGCCAGACGAGGTTGTCGATACCAAACAGCGTCCCGGGGAGCGCGTTGCCGTCGATGTACATCATCAGGGCCCCCATCACCGCCAGCGCGGGCACGGAAATATAGAGGAGCGCCCGCGAGAGGTTGATCAGTTCCCACTGGAAGTACAGCGTCTTGAAGTGCTCGCGGGCCGGGCCGAAGAACGTCAGCACCTCGATCATGTCGCCGATCTCGTCGTCGGCCTCGTCCGACAGTTCGCCGCCGTAGTCGGCCCGGATCTTCCGGGCGTCGTGGATCTTCCGGGAGTAGTTGAAGTTGAGCGCGTTCCAGATCACGTCGAACGAGCCGAACTGTGCGTTCTCGAGGTCGTCCTTGACGACCCGTGCGTTTTCGGTGATGTCGTCCACGTAGTCGGAGACGGTCGTCTGAATGTCGTCGCCGTGATCGGCCGCCACCGTCGACTCGAACTCGTGCGCTTCCCGTTCGATACCGTCGACGAGTTCGTAGAGGAAGGCCGCGGGTTCGGGCGGGAGTACCTCCTCGTCGTCGAGGGCGGCCTCGGTATCGCCGCGAAACTCCATGGCGGCCTGCATGCGTTCTCGCTGGTCACCGACCGCGCCGAGTTCCTGGGACAGCACCAGTTGGTTGAGCGTGACGACGATCGACGTTCCCGTGATGATCGCACCGATGAACGCCGAGAAGATCCAGAACGTGCCGTTGTGCCGGGCGACGATGATCCGCAGGGGTGTCAATCCGAGTCGACTGGCGACGACCAGAACGGCGAAGACGGCCACCAACACGACCACCGTGAACAGCCACCGGTTCATCCGAAGCAACACCCACAGCCGCAGACCGCCGACGCCGGTCCGTTGACTCAACACGCCGCTCGTCGAGTCCGAATCGCTCATTGCGTGTGCAACACGGATGACAACGACGGATAAAATACCCACGCGGGGGTGCGGGCCGACCGAAAGGCGGGGCTCGTCAACCGGGTGCGGCTACCGATCCTCGCCGTAGGTCACGTCGAACGGCCCTTTATCGGGGTCCTTTTGCGGGATCATCGGGCCGACCGACGCGGTGCGGCGCGTGACGGTCGCGGTCCGGAGGATGTAGGAGACGAGCAGCGCCAGCGGCAAGAGGACGACGACGATCAACGCGCTCACGACGTAGGGGAGCGCAGCCGAACTGACGTTCGGGCCGGCGACGTCGGCGTAGAGGAGTCCGATGAGAATGGCCGACAGGATCGACGGCACCCCACAGTAGACCGTGAGCTGCGAGAACCGGGTGAGTTCCCGCTGCAGGTACGTCGTCTTGAACTGCTCCCCGGCCACGCTGAACAGTTTCAGGTCGTCGATCAGTTCGTCGAACTGGTCCGTCGCAGCCGGCGACAACGAATCGTCGTAAGCGTTTCGCAGATGGGTCGCGACGTACAGGTGCCAGGCCTCGTCGTAGTCGATCGCCGCCGACACGGCCGAGAACGTCCCGAACGCCGACCCCTCGAGCGTTTCGTCGACCCGATCGGCCCGCTTTTGGACGTCGTTGGTGTACCTGACGACCGTCTCGCGGACGTCGTCATCGTGATCGGCGACGATGGCCGCGAGTTCGACGGCGTCGTGTCGGATCGATTTGATAAGCAACTCGAGTACTCTCGTGGGCGCGGTCGGTGTCGCTGGAACGGCCGCCTCGTCCGCCACGGCTTCGCGAAACGCCACGACGTTTTCGAACCGGTCGCGTGCTTTCCCCACCGCGCCGAACTCCTGAGAGAGGATGAGTTGGTTGACCGAGACGACCAGCGTCACGAGCGAGAACGTGCCCGCGATCATGCCGCTCGCGACGCGCGTGACGGGGCTCGGATTGACGAAGTTGATGACGCCGAGTTCGTGGAGGCTGACGAGCAGCGCGAGGATAGCAGTTGAAAGCAGCGCCGTGACGACCAATCGGTTGCCCCGGATCAGGAACCACTCGTGGAACCGCGTCAACGGCCCTGTCTGCCTCCCCACGTCGGCTCCATAGGACTCGAGCGTCTCGTCGGTCTCGGCGGAACCCATGGCAGTACCGTCCACCGACCCGACAATAAGGGCCTGCGTTGCACACACCGTTCCCAGCGGTACGCACCGGATCGACGCCGCCCGCACCGACGGACCGACTCGAGCGACCCGTCGACGGCGAACGGCCGTTTCAAGGCCTACACTGAAATGTATCCGCGATGTCCGTCCGGCACATGCTTAGTGTGGGAATCGACGCGCGGCCGACCGTTCGCCGGCGATGACCCGATCGGATCCGACGGACCGACGGCGGGTACTCGCATCGCTCGGGACCGGACTCGCGGCCGCGGCCGCCGGCTGTCTCGGCGGCGACGGACTCGGCGGCCAGCCGACCTACGAGGAGGGACGCGTCACCGTCAGCAACGCCACCAGCAGGAACGCGACCCAGATGTCCACGGCGGCAGCGCTCGCACAGCAACAGCCCACCAACTCGGTGACGCCGCTCGACTCCCTCGAACTACGTACCCACGAGTTCGTCGTCGAGGACGGCTATCTGGGCTCGACGATCCAAGGAACGGTCGCGAATACGGGATCCGATCGAATCCAACTCGTCGAAGTACGAACGCGCGTCTACGACGACGCCGACACCCTCCTCGGGAGCTACCTCGCCAGCACCGGCGACCTCGACGGGAACTCGACGTGGGCGTTTCAGGTCATCGTCCTCGAGTCACCGTCGGACGTCGCCGGCTACGATATCACCGTTCTGGGAACCCCTTCGTGATCGGTGCGAGCGTCGGCCGTCTGACTGCGAACGGCGTGAACGCCGACCGGAACGATCCGATCAATCAGTCGCCGCGTCGTGGAGTTCGTCCGCGACCCCGTCGTAGACGGTCTCGACGCTCACCGCGAGCGTGTACGCTGGCCGTCCCTTCCCGGTCGGCGACGTTTCGGCCGAATCGATCTCCTCGACGAAGTCCTCGTCCTCGAGTCGGTAGAGCGAGCGAATGACGTCGGCTTCGGTGATCGTTCCGACGACCTCCGTGTCGACCGCGGGCAGTTGCTGCTGGCAGTGCCGGCGGAGGTCGTGAGTCTGGACCGGCGTCTCGTCCTCGCGGGTGAGTTCAGCGACACCGAGCAGGACGACCTGGGCGGTCAGCGGGATGGACTCGATCGGTGACTCGTCACTCATACCGGAAACTTCACCATGAACGGTGGTAACCGTTTCTCCTCCATTCGGACCGCTCACCGGCGATCGATTGGCATCCCTCCGCGTCAGTACACCGATCACCGACCGCGATTGAAGTGAAGTTCTTGTGACAGTACTTCGGTCGCCGTCGCTCTCCCGCTCGGTCCCATGGCAACTGATAGAACGGGCGGTCGCTCTCCCAGCAGTTCGGCCGCCCGCGAGTTAGTTCTCTTCGTCCTGTAGCTCCGCCAGTTCGGCCTCGACTTCGTCCTGCTCACCGTTCTCGAGGTCGGTGAGTTCGGCCTCGTCGACCTCGGCCGCCGCGTCGGCCTCGGCGTCCCCGCCGGACGCCGCCTCCGTGTCGGCCCCGACGTCGGACTTGAGCGTCTCGAGTTCGGCCTCGACGCCGCTGTCGGTCGATAGCTGCTCGAGTTCGCGATCGATGTTGTCCTTGTCCGAGAGCACGTCGTCGAACGCACCGGACTCGTGGAGTTCGTCCATGGCGGCGGCGCGGGCCTCCATGTCCTCGGTCTGTTCCTCGGCGCGCTCGATGGCGCGGCCGACGTCCTCGAACTCCTCGCCGGTCGCCGTCATCGCCTCCGAGACGGTGGAACTGGCCTTCGCCGCCTCGTGGCGGGCTTTCATCGTCTCCTTTTTCGTCCGGAACTCCTCGATGCGGCTCTGGAGTTCGTTCTTCTGTTCGATCAGCCGATCTTGCTGGTTCTGGAGGTCCGAAATCTGGCGCTCGAGGTCCTCGATCTGGTTCATCTTCGTCTTCTTCTTCTCCAAGGCGCGTCGCGCCAGATCCTCGCGGTCCTGTTGGACGGCAGTTCGTGCCTGATCGTTGTGTTTCTCGACGTTCTCCTCGAGTCGGCGTTTCTGCATCTCGAGGCGTTTTTTCTGCGTCGTGAGATCGGCGATACCCCGCTTGACCTGCTGGAGTTGGTCGCGCATCTGCTCGTAGGAGTAGTCCAGCGTTTCGGTCGGATCCTCGGCCCGGTTGAGCACCGAGTTGAGCTTCGATCGGATGACGTAGGAGGTCCGAGAGAGGATGCCCATACTCGCTACGTATCGTTCCCCGGCCTTAAAAACATCACTTCGGCAACAGTCGGTCTCCCCGCGTCGCTCACAGGAGCATGACGACGTTCCCGGTTCCGCGTCGCTTCCGTTCGACGAGGGCCTTGCTCTCGAGGCTATCGAGGGTCCTGCTGACGGTCGCTTTCGAGAGGTCGGTCTCGTCGACGATCTCCCGTTGCGGTCGGACGCCGTCGGCGTCGAGGACCGCCTCGTAGACGACGCGTTCCGTGGCCCCCAACTCGTCGGCTTGCTCCTCCCACTCCCGTCGCCGTGTCTCGAGGAGTTCGTCGCTTCCCCGACCCGCAGAACTCCCGTCGGTCGCGACCCGCCCCCGATCGGGATCGGCACTCGAGTCTGATCGGCCGTCCAGTAGCAGGGCCGTCCCGCTCGCGCCGAGGAGACACGCGGCCACGGCGATGATGCCGACTTCCCGATACGTGAAGTAGCTGCCGACCGTGGTCACGTCGCCACCGGGGCCGCTCGAAGCGACCACGAGCTGTGGCGGGTTCAGGAGCTGTCCGACGAGGGCGACCGTCGACGCCACGAGGACGGTCGCCGTGATGAATCGCGTATCGCGGAGGGCTCGGGGGAACATGGATCAACGACGAGGTGTTTGCATCTAAGTATCATCGGTTTGTCGTCGCGCGGACCGGCCGGAGACGGTGTGCGTTCGCTTCGGACGCGTCTCGAGGCGTCTCACTCCGCGACGACCTCCAGCCGAAGCATGCGTTCGACGGACTCCGATTCGAGATCGACCACGGTCCGGTACGCCGCGTTTGTACCGACGGGCTCGACGATCACGAGCGCGCGATCGTCGCGGATCGCCGACGCGTTCCGAGCGACCATGACCGCGCCGTTCGAGCCGTTCGACCGCGTCTCGAACGCGGGCTCACCGGTCCCGTCCGCCCGCGCTCTCCGATCCCGTTCGGGATCGACCGCGGCCAACGCCGCCCGATCGCGGGGGAGTTCGCCCGCCTGAATCGGCAGTACGGTGAGGGTCGCCCCGCCGGTCGTTGCCAAGCGGTCGGCGATCGTCTCGTTCGAGAGGACGGTTCGCTTCGCGAGTCGCCGGTGGTGCTCGCTCAACGCCGGGATGTCACGGGGCTCCGTCGTCACCGAGATCCCGCCGTCGCCGTCGGTGATCTCGATGCGCTCGAGGTCACGGACGTCGGTCACGATCGTCGTCTCCGTCCCATCGCCCCGTGCGAACGTCAGCGCTCCGTCGTCGACCGCGAACGTCCCGGCGGTATCGGTCGTCATCGCCGACGTGACGCCGGCGACGTTCGCGAACGCGGCGACGCTGAGTCCGAGGACGAGCAGGGACGCGATCAGGACGACTCGAGCCGGATCGACGGCGACCATCGTCCCGGTGACACGTGTACCGAACTATGAAAACTCCGGTTCGAGATCAGTTGGAACGACTGAAACGGGGATGAAACACGCGTGAAACGCGTTCCGAACGCGTTTCGCGGCCGTTTCCAACGGGGTTTGAAATGGGCTTTCTCCCAACGGTCGACCGGAGCGATCCGATGCCCCGGGCCGAGACGGTTGTGCGGCCCCGATCGGGGCGCTCGGATCGCCGTCCACGAACGTGGTCCCCATGAAACGAGATTACAAGTACGCGATGTACGTGCTCGCACTCGCGACGACCGTGGCCCTCGCAGCGGGGGTCCTCGTCGTCACGGGTGAGCCGGGCACGGACGACACCCGACACGCACAACTCGACGATACTGACGTCGAACTACTCGGCGACCAGGACGCGCTGACCGCCGACGAACGCGATCGACTCCCACACCTCGTCTGGGAGAACGAGAACGTGCGCAGCTACTTCGACGATCCCGACGCCCTGACGTTCGAGGTCTCCGAGCGTACGACCTACGACGAGGACGCCGGCGAGTTCGTCCCCGCCGACGACGCGGTTCAGGTCCAAGTTTCGCCCGCCGACGAGCGGCTCCCGTACGCGTTCGTGACGGTCGACCTGGACGAAGACACGGCCAGCCTTGAACAGGGCTTCCACTCGGTCGACGACGTCGACATCGAATTCGGCGAGGGCACGCACCGATTGACCGACGACGAGCGCGATCGGATCGCGGAACTCCTGCTGGACGACCCCGACATCGAGTGGGAGATCAAGACGCTGCTCGACGAACCGGACGCCGTCGACGCGTCCGTCGTCGACCGCGAGGGTGACGTGGTGAGTGTCACGCTCGCTGCGTCCGACGGACACTCGTCGGCGGTCGACGCCGATGTTGATCTCGCGTCCGGATCCGTCGAGAACCTGTCCGTTTCCGGCGCACTGACCGTAAACGTAAGCGAGAGCGAGTCCGTTACCGTCGACACCGAAGCCGACGGGAACGGAACCTACGTGCTCTCTGGGAACGCGAGCGAAACGATTTCCGCCGACGCCGTGACCAACGAATCGGTGGCCGGAACGACGGTCGAAGTCACTACCCCGAACGAGACGGAAACGAGCGTCGAACTCGACGGCGTCACCGTTTCACTAGTCGAGCACCGCGAGTCGCTTTCGGAACACGATCCCGAGGAGTTCGCGGCGCTCGTCTGGGCGAGCGAGGACGTTCGGCGGTACTTCGACGACCCCGAAACGATCGAGATGGACGTGAAACAGGACCGAGAACTCGATGCGGAAACCGGCGAGTTTACGCCTACCGACACGAGGACCGTCCGCGTCACGCCGACGGACGACCGACTCCCCAGCGCGGTCGCAGTGGTTGATCCAGCGGCGGAGACGGTGACGGTGAAACGCGGCCTTCCGGCACTCGAGTCCGTCGACCTCGAGTTCACCGACGAAACGAGTCTAGTGACCGATGCCGACCGTGACCTGATCGAGGAGGTCGTCCGTGCCGACGACGCCGCGAGCTACACCATCCAGAGTCAGTTCGACGATCCCGACGAACTGAACGCGACCGTCACGGCCGCGACCGGCGACGGGCCGGAGACGGTAACCGTGGAACTGGCACCCCCGGACGTCGAGACGGCGTCAGTATCGGTGACCGTCGATCTCGAGAATCGGACGGTGACACGATCGTTCGTCGTGTTCGAGACGCTCGATATCGAGGTGACCGATATCGAGGACGGCGACTACGAAATCGAGACCGCCGAGTAACCCGACCGAATCCGCGACGCTCTCCACGCGATTCGTCCCCGCTGACGCATTGTCCTCCCTCCAGTATTTGTTATCCAACCTCATCGATCGGCTCGCTCCCTGCAGAGGCTGACTTTGATTATCGACCGGCGGAAACGCCCACCATGGACGTGTTGCTCCCCGGCGGACGCGACGTTCGCGGGACGCTCTCGGAACCGGACGGTAACCCAGCGGCCGTCGTCGTCGCCTGCCCGCCACATCCCCAACACGGCGGCTCGAGACGCGATCCGCGGCTCGTCGCCGTCAGCGACGCCCTGGTCGCGGCCGATATCGCCTGCCTGCGCTTCGATTACGGGTCGTGGGACGAGGGTCACGGCGAACGGGCGGACGTTCGCAACGCCATCCGGTGGGCTCGCGACGAGTACGACGGCACCGATTCGCTCCCGGTCGGCGTCTTCGGCTACAGTTTCGGCGCGTCGGAGAGCCTGCTCGCGTCGGCAGCGACACCCCCCGACGCCGTCGCCGCCCTCGCTCCGACGGCGCGACTCGAGGGCGACCTCGACGCCGCCGCGGCGCTCGCCGATCTCGAGGTCCCGGTGTGCGTCCTCTACGGCGAGCGCGATACGACCGCCGACTGGGAGCCGGTGGTCGACCGCGCGCGAGACCGCGGCGACGAAACGAACGCACTGGCTGGCGATCACTTCTTCCTCGGGAAACACGACGAAATCGCGGCGACGGTGCGCTCGTTCTTCGAGCGGGCGCTGCTCGCGTCGACGTGACCGGTCGGCCGCGAAAACGCTCTCGAGCGCCGGTCAGTCACCGCCGCACGTGAGAATCGCTTTTCACTGCCCGGCGAGTACTCCGGCCACCGTGATAGCGAGCCGGGACCGAGTGCGACGCGGCCGCGGGCCCCGATGACCGCCGATCACGCCGACTCGGTCCAGCGAGCCAACACGTGGACCGAACTCCAGCGATTGATCGCCGAGGAAATGTGGATGGGCGACATCGGCCGCCACCGCTCGCCGTACGTGTTCCGCGGCGTTTCGGACGAGTCGGGGGAGTGGCACCTCGAGCCGCTGTTGCTCCGGAACTTCCCCAGTATGCGAGAAGCGAGATCGATGCACCGCGCTCGGTCTGGCACCTGCTCGCGATCGCCCAGCATTACGGGCTTCCGACCCGCCTCCTCGACTGGTCGTTCTCGCCGCTCGTCGCGGCGTACTTCGCGACTCGGAGCGGCGACACGGAGCACGACGGCGCGATCTGGGCCCTCGATTATCGGAAACTACACGCCGACCTCCCAGACCCCTATCAGGACGTGCTCGAGGGGACGGAGACGGACATGCTCGACACGCACCTCCTCTCGAACGCCACCCTCGAGTACGGACTGCGCGAGGACGCGAACGGCGACGAACTGGCCCCAGACCGCAACCTCAACGAGGTGTCCCGCGTGACCGAACTCTGGCAGGAGCGGTGGGATCCCGAAAACGAGCGCGGCGACGAGTACGAAGGGTCAGCGTTCGCTTCACACACGTACGTAACGCCACTTTCGGAATCGGACCTAGTGAAATCATCATCCGAGAGTTGCCCCAGAGTCGGACAAGTGATCGTGAAGTAGCGTTCAAGACAAATGAAGCAGGCCCCGGAGCGACGCTCGATATTTGTAGGAATCGTTCACCCTCGCCTCCTGGGTCTAGAAGAGCCATTGCACAACTTGTTATGGTTTCAACGGGAGTTTGACCCGCCCATCCGAGCGCATGACCTCTCTATTGCGGTCGGGCCATGCAAGTAATCGATTCCGAAGAAGTTCGCCGTTTGTTGTTTCCGGATCGTACCCTGCAACCTTCGCAGTAATGGTTAAAACGATCCAACCACCATACCCGAGAATAACAGTCACTCCCGTCAGTACGACGATTGATACGATCACCCGTAGAAGACGTATCCGGAACCGAACATCCGGGGTATCCGAATCACCAGTAGGTGTCATGTTTCTGACCATTCCTCATAGATACTTAAATATTGTTCGCAGTTCTCTCTTGAAGAATCTTGAGGAGAGCTCACGGAACGATGCTGCTTGTCCTTTGTAGAGGGTGTCATAGAACGGCTCTCACACCACCTATGTGAGTACCCTGATTCCATAAGTACAGGCCAATCAAATAACGAAGTAGCAATTAACTCTGTCCTTTATTAACAGAAGGCATATATTATAGAAATAATATACATTATGTATGGGTGATGACCAGTATTTGATGTTAACAGCACATCTTCGTGCGATTCGTTCGGCTATCGTTGCCTTAGCGTTTGCAGTTCTTGCTGTTGCGACTATTATAAGTGGTGACAAATCATGGACAGCCTATCTGCTTTTCATTAGTATCGCTATTTGTGTGTATTCCTTTATTCAGACTGCTGATAATCCGTAGCTCAATCTATCGTGTTCCATATGCAGACCCACTTATCGGGCAATTCACCGTAGAGGTTGCTGTAATCAACACCATGAGAAGACTTCTATGACACCCTCCTTTGTACTCAAATCGTTCTACAAAAATACAGCGAGAGTGCCTCGGGGCTTGTCCCCGAGGTACTTCACGAACGATATTTGTAGTGGAGAGGGAACCAGCGTTCAGTTCGCATCCGTAGTGAGCGATCACTCTTCACAGTCCGGCGGCTACAAGGTTCCGGAAACGTCGAGCGACTCAGTCCCGCCCGTGGCGAGTCAGACACGTCGGCAGCCCGATCAGTTCCACCGGCTCGGAGTTGTCGGGCGAGTAGACGACCATCTGCCCTTTCTCCATGTAGGGCACTTTGGACTCGAGGTTGCTGGGGATGTTCACGCTCTTGATGGCGTCCTCGTCGCCGAGGTTGAGCACGACGGTGGTGTTGATCTGTTTGAAGACGGCGTCGTGGATGTCCTGTGGGTCCTGCGTGATGAGAAAGAGGCCGAGCCGTTCCTTTCGGCCCTGCTTGGCGGCCTCGGTGAATTTCGTGATGACCTTCCCCGCCTGAACCGAATCGGCGTCGGTCAGGAAGTTGTGGGCCTCGTCCATCCCCAGCACGAGCGGGGTCTCCTTGATTCGGTCGTAGTCCGGATCGTTCGAGAGTTTCTGATCGATGAGCAGCGAGGAGACCGCGAGGACGATCGTCTCGGTCGCTCTGCTATCGGTGATGTGATAAGTCGGCACCACGGTCAACCCGCCGGGGCGGACGAAGTCGTGGACGAGATCGGTGATCGGACGCGCGTCCTGGTCGAAGACGTGGCCGAAGCCGAGCACGCGCCGCCGAACGGCGTCGAAGGTCGCCTCGTGGACCCGCCCCGACTCGTCGAGTTCCTCGCGCAGAGCCGGATCGTCGAGAAACGTCGTGAACTCCTCGTACGTTCCACCGTTGCCGTACTGCTTCCGGAACCGCGGCAGGAGGACGGTCGTGAGCGCGCCGTACTGGTTGTCGTTCAACCCGCTGCCCGCGACCAGCCACGGGTTGTCGTGGACCATCGAAAAGGGGATAGTAAACTCGACCTGTTCCGCGCGGTGATGACCCGCCGCGTACGACGCCGACCCCACTTTCGGGATGAAGGCAGTCGTATCGTCGTGGCCGCCGTAGGCGATCCCCTCGCGCTCGAGGTGGCGCGCGAACTCCCCGTCCAAGTCGGGGTTGTCGTCGTGCATCTGGGCGTACTCGTCCTGCGGGTCGAACTGGACGACGGCGGGGCTGACCTCGCGGCCATCGGCCATCGGATAGGTTCGCTCCTCGGCGAGGTACTGACGGAGGATGTTCTTCGCGCCGTGGGTCTTCCCCGACCCCGTCCCGCCGGCGATCAGCGAGTGCCGGAAGACGAGCGGATCGCCCGCATCGTAGTCGTCTTTCAGCCGGTAATCGATCGTTGGCGGCGACGCGGCGGTCCGGACCTTCTCGCCGCCGACCGAGAGGTGACCCAGAAAGACCCCGTCGTCGGGTATCTTCAGCCCGGTCTTGATCTCCTCGGTATCGTCGGCCTGCCGGATCACCGTCTGCGGTTTCGGCACGCGATCGGTCATCCGCCGTTTCAACTCGCCGTCGTCGTCGGACTGCGTCCGGCCGCTCGCGGAGCTTCGCTCCGCGCTGTCCTCGTAGAGGACGGCGACGGGCTCGAGTTCGGCGACGAACTTGTAATCGGCCTCGTCGATCTCGTCGGTCCGCATCGCCCGTCGGGCGTGAATCTCCGTCGCGTCGTCGGCGTGATACTGCTGGGCGTACTCGAGGCCGGTGATACGACAGAACAGCGTCTCGCCGTCGGGATAGGGCGCGAGCAGGTAGCTCCCGATGCGGACCGACGACCGGTTGCCGCGGGTGACGTAGGCCCGGAGGGTGGTCTCGTCCCCGTCCTCGGCGACCCGCAGCCCCTGGGAGACGCAGATCGTTCCGATACCGGCGTCCTCGCCGCTGGGTTCGACAGTCGTCGCGTCGAAATCGTCCGTTCCCTCGTCGGTCGTGCCCTCGGAACCCGACGACGACGGCGACGAACCCGCCGCGTCGGCCGCCGAGCCGTCGTCAGTACCGGCATCGGCATCGAAATCGCCGAAGTCGCCCAGATCGCTCATACCAACCCCATCCGGCCCGTCCCACAAACGCGTTTCCCTCCGGTCGGACGGACTGTTTATCGCCCGCGACGGTCAGCGGCGACTACTAACAGCGCTGTCCCCAGCGTGACAACCGTGATCGCGAGCCCGGCGGTAAATCCCGGCACCGGCTCGCTGCTGTCGGTCGCCGCCGATGCGTTCCCGCCCTCGCTCGCGGGGGTCGGCTCCCGCGCCAGTTCGTCGGGATCGGGATGGTCGAACGACTCGAGCGGGTCGGTGCCGCCGTCGATCGCGATCGTCGCGGCGTCGTCGACGACGGCGATCGGCCAGTCCCCGGTGGTCTCGACCGCGGACTCGTCGAACGAGAGCGTCGTCGTCCCGGCCGGCGCGTCCTCGGCGACCCGGACGGTCAGCGTCGCGATCGTCCCCGCGCCGGTCGCACCGTCACCGGCCGGCTCGCGGCGCTGCTCGAGGAGTGCGGTGCCTCGCTCGTCCGCGAGGACCTCGGCGGTGCGAATCGTCGCATCGGACCCGTCGAGCCACGACCCGCGGTCGACGCCCTCGATCTCGAGGTAGTCGGGGTGGTACTGGGCGACGAGCGTCACCGCGTCGATGCCGCCTCCGCCGTGACCGCCCTGACTCCGGAGGGTCACGTCGATTTCGACCGTCTCACCGGGCGCAGCCTGGACCTGCATTCGATCCGGCGAGACGATCGCGACCTGATCGATCGCGGCGACCGTCTCCGCGACGGGCGCGACCGAGAGGGTGAAGACGAACAAGACGGCGAGACCGCCGCGAACGACGTTGCGGTCGCTCGACCCGTCGCGCGGGCGAGTCCCGTCGTCGCATTTCGCGGCGGTCATGTCGTGTTGTCTCCCACTGACGGACGGCACGCTCTTACCGTTTGTCGATCGTGGCGGACGCCCACCGGCCGCCGATCGCACGGCCGCCGGTGGAGACAGCCGGACTGACGGTGGGACACCGAGAACGGATCGCGTCGGCGGATGGCGGCCCGATACGGTCGACGGCTACTCGACGATCGAGACGACCTGATCGTAGCGCGTGACGAGACGGGATTCCTGCTCGTAGCTGATGACGCCGATGTCGGCCATCGCGGGCAGGTGGGAGTGGTGGAGCGCCACCGTCGCGCGCTCGGCGTCGGCGAACGGGTCGCTCTCGTGACCGCTGAGTCGCTCGGCGAGGTGCTCGATCGAGAGCGGTCGATCGCCCGCCTCGAGAACGGAGAGCAGCCGCATCCGAACGGGGTCGACGAGCGTCTCGAGCAGGGTTCGGGCGTTCTCGCTCTCACAGAGGTCGAGCAGCACGGAGAGATCGGCGGGGTGGACCGGCGATTCGTCGACCAGTGCGACGCCGTCGTCGTCCCAGTCGACGATGTCGTAGTCTTCGAGTCGCGGGAGGTGGTTGTGAACGAGAGAGGTCCGAACGTCGTGGCGTGCGTGGCCGTTCGAGCCCGTCGATTCGTCGATCAGTGCCGTCGTCAGTTCAGATAAGGAGAGTCGCGTCTGTCGACAACCGAGCACCTCGAGAACGCGAAGTCGGCGAGGATGGCGAAGAATCTCGTAACACTCCGTCGGAACGGTTTCGAGTGGATCGGGCATGTTGCCGCCGAGGTGAGCGTCCGAACTCATTACACTGACCAACCCCTGCAACGGGGATAAGATCGTTTCCAAAACGATTTGGGCCGGAAATGAGAGTGTTACTTCGATAATCCCTCCGTAACGCGCTGAGGCACTCGTAATCGACGGAAGCGGCTGATTTGTTTTGGAAATGGCGAGAAGTAATCGAGTTCCGATGCCGGTTGAGAATGATCGAACGGAACCAGCGAGATCGTGTGTGCCGTCGTCTTCCGCGGTTCTGGTCGGTTGAATGTCCCGTTCGATGGCGATATAGTTCAACCTTTCAACTAGTTCGCGTGATCGAGCGATAGCCCCGCGGCCGAGAGAGATCGGGTAGGCGGCGGACACACCCGTCGGCACTGATCGAGTGCGCTATTGCCGTTCGCTGGCCGATGCCACGGCATTTTTGCGTCCGCGAGACGTACGATAGCGTATGCTTATGGTACGCGGTCGTGCGGGCGGGACGGAACTCACTGGGACGCTGTACGAACGGGGTGAGCGAGCCCCCACGTTCAGCGGTGCACCCGACGAAGACGCCGCGTACGTCTGGGTCTGCGACGAGTTTTACGAAGTCGACAGCGGCGGGACGACGCAACTCGTCGACGGTCGCGAGGTCAACCTCGCGTTCGAGTCGCCCATGCCGCGCGGTTTCGACACCCGCGAACAGGCTCTTGAGGGGGCCAAAGAGCACGTCCGAACGCAGTTCGCGCGGATCGGCATCGATCCCGACGACGTTTCGCTCGAGGTGGAAAAAAGCGACGGCTAGGGGCAGCCAGCGGGAACGGTTGCCGTCTTCGGATCACGTCGAGCGGGGCCGCCGCGTGCTCCCGACGGGGACACGTGGGTTGCTCGCGCCGACACCGACCGTCCCGCGAAAATCGACCTCGGGACAGACCGTCGCTAATAGGGCTGATCGTCCCATCGATGGTCGTCGTAGGTCCGGTCCTGGGCCGCGTCGAACCGCTCCTCGAGCGTCTCGCGGAGCGACGCCTTCTCCGAGTTGCTGATCCGGGCGAGTTCGTCGGCTTTCGCGACGATGGTCGGCGGACCGTGGGCGATAGCGACGTCCTGTAACAGTTGCATCGTAAGTTGCTCGCGGAGTTCGGGGTCCCTCGTGAACGCGTACGGGGCCTCGATCCGGTACAGCAGATCGTCACGGGGGTCGTAGATCACGAAGAACGTGACCTCGTAGGCCTCGCGGTCGAGGCGACGCTCGACGCCGAGCGCGTCGCCCTCGGCCGACAGCGGTCGATCGACGCCGCCCCGCGAGCGGAACCAGTTCGTATACGAGAGCGACGACGTATCCCGCTCCCAGCGCTCGCCGTCGACGTCGTCGACGTACTCGCCGCGCTCGAGCAAGCGGGTGAACAGCGCCGAGTCGTCGCTCCAGGGCACGCTGATGTCGACGTCTCGCTTCGACTTCAACGTCCGCGTGAGTACGCGCGTCGCGGGGTTTTTGACGAAGCCGACGAGCGGAACGTCGCGTTCGACGAAGTCCTCGACTAACCGCACGTAGTTCTCCAGCACCGTCGTCGGCCGGGGGTCCTCGAGCAGGAAATCGGCGAGGTCGGGATGTTGGTCGGCCCAGCGCAACAGCCCCCGCGGATAGAGCGGACCGTCGAGGACGAGCAGGTCCGAGACCGCGTCGGCGTGATCGCGGGCGTGTTTGCTCTCGGCGAGGTACAGCGCCAGCGCGTGGACGACCCCCTCGGCGAACCGGGGCAGCGGCGGGATCTTGACCGCGCGGCTCCGGCTGTAGCCCGCGTCGAACGTGCCCCAGGTCTCGTCGACCATCATCGTCTCGTCGTTCGAGTGGACCGTCATCACGGTCGTCCGCGACCGGTGGAGATCCAGGTCTGTCGGGGTCGCGCTCATGGCTGCCTGTGCGATGTCGACGACCAGCCCGTTTTTGAACGTCGTCGGGTTGATCGTCCCCGCGTCCAGGCCGTGTTCGCTCGGGAACTCGCGATCGCGCAGGGCGACTCCCTCGCAGTCGACGAGCCGTCGCGCCTGCTCCTCGAGCGGCTCGAGAACCGGTCGCCCGTCGTGGCGCAGGGGATCGAGAAACGACTCCCAGACGGTTTCGGCGAACGCGCGCCGGTCGCGCTCGTCGGTCCCGTGGTCGATCCGCCTCGCGAGCCGCGCAATCCCGTCGAAGTGGACCGGATCGAGGGTCATACCTGGGGTCACCGACCCGACCCGCAAAAAGCCAGTGGTCGCCGGAACGACGCGATTAACTCGAGGGCGGGTAAAATTCTATCAGAAAACGTATGTATGGTCGCGCCGAGAGTCGGAGTATCCCGATGTCCGAGCGAGAATCGGCCGTAACCGCCCGCGACGACCGTGCGATCAATTGGCGACGGACCAGTTCCGGAGTGACCCTCTACGAGGAGGGCACTGCCGACGCCTGGATCCACGCGGAGTTCGAGGCCGGCATCGCGCCGGAACATCGTCTCTTTATGATCTGTGAGGACTGCGGTGCGGTGTTTGCACAGCGAGTCAAACCCGGGAAGGAAACAGTCTGCGGCGACTGCGGCGCGACCTTCGAATACGACGGGGACGCGACCCAGCCGTCGCACTGAGCCATCGAGAGAGCGGTAGGAGACGGATAAACCACGGGTTTTGGAGTGCGCTTCGTCCGTACACACTGTGACTACCGCTTCGGTCGACGATCGCTCGTTTTTCGGCTTCGGTCGGGATGGAGGAAGTCGGTAAAATAAACACTTCAGCTTACAACAAGCTTATGGCGTTTGATACGAAAGCGGGAGAAGCGAATCAATATAGAGTGTACGATGACTCGAGCCCTCCTCACGAACGGACGGAATCGGTTACTGACCGCACTCGATACCGCCTCGGAGTCGTTCGTCCGCCGATTCGAGATCGACCTGCGAGCGCTCGCCGCGTTCCGTATCGCGCTCGGAACGCTGGTGATCGTCGATCTTCTGCTCCGGTCGCGGCACCTCACGGCGTTCTACACTGACGACGGGGTCCTCCCGCTCGAGGCGCTGTTCTCGGACTACTCGTCGGTCTACTCCCTCCACGCGATTTCCGGCGAGGCGTGGGTACAGGCGGTCCTGTTTGTCGTCGCCGGCTGTTTCGCCTTCGCGATGGTCGTCGGCTACCGGACCCGGCTGGCGACGCTGGTTTCGTGGCTGCTGTTGCTCTCGTTGCATACCCGGAATCCGATGGTCCTCAACGGGGGCGACGCCCTCTTTCGGATGCTGCTCTTCTGGGCGATCTTCCTCCCTCTCGGGGAACGCTGGGCGATCGATGCCCGTCGGACTAACCGAGACCGTACGACGGTGGCGTCGGTCGGAACGATGGCCGTCCTTCTGCAGCCGCTACTCATGTACGCAAGCAACGCCATCCACAAATATAGAGGCGATTCATGGATGGCTGGCGATGCGATCGCCAAGACCTTTCGCGCCGATCAGTTTACGATCCTGCTCGGCAACGTCATCGCGGATCAGATACTCCTGTTGCGCGTGTTCACCTACCTTTGGGTGGGTCTCATTCTGCTCTCGCCCTTGCTCGTTATCCTGATGGGGCGCCGACGGGCGATGTTCGCCTCGCTTTTCGTCGGCATGCACCTCGGAATGCTCGTCACGATTCGGGTCGGCATCTTCCCACTGGTCGCCGTTACCGCACTTCTTCCGTTCTATCCGCCCGTCTTCTGGAACTGGCTGGACGCGCTCGCAACTCGAGCCGGGATTGCATCGCAACTCCGGGGCGGGGTAACGCGACTGCAGCGAGATATTCCGACGCTTCCGGTCCCACAGTCCCCGTCGATTCGGCCAGCGCTGTCCCGACTGACCGCGGTCACGAACTCCGGTCGAGTCCTGTTCTCGACGATCTTGCCCGGACTCTTTCTCTTCCTCGTCGTTCTCTCGAGCGCCGGATCAGTCGGATACGACGATATGCCCGATCGCGGCGAAGAGGTCCTCGAGACCGTACAGGCCGAACAGAGCTGGAAGATGTTCGCTCCGGATCCGATCTGGCGGGCCAAGTGGCTCGTTGTGCCGGGCAAACTCGAGGACGGTACGAAAACTGATGTCTACCGTGACACGGATGTCCACTGGAAGAGACCACCCTCGGTCGATCAAACCTACGAAAGCGCCCGGTGGCGAAAGTATATCAAAAACATGCGCTTCGCCGACAACGAGAACCATCGCTCGTACTTCGCGAATTACCTGTGTGGTCGCTGGAACGCCACCCACGAGACGGGCGTCGAGCGACTCACTATCTACGGCCAGACCGATACGGCTGCCCCGTACGAGGAATCGGATATTACCACGTACGAACTGCACGAGTACGACTGTTCGGGCGAGTTCATCCAACGCGAGTAACGACAGTCGAAAGCCCCGCCTTTCTCCGTACTCGAGCCGGGGTGATGTGGACCGGAATTGGGGATCCAGTCTTGCGAACAACGACAGCTAGTTAGGCCGCGCTGGAAACCGAGTACGTATGGAAGCTGCGCTGATCGTCCTCGACGGCTGGGGGCTCGGTGACGGCGGCAGAGATGCGGTTCAGGCAGCCGATACGCCGGTCTTCGACCGCCTCGCGGACGCGGGAGCGTACGGTCGGCTCGAGGTCGCGGGCCGGCGCGTCGGCCTGCCGGACGGCCAGATGGGCAACAGCGAGGTCGGCCACCTCAACATCGGTGCCGGACGGGTCGTCTATCAGGAGTATACGCGCATCTCGGACTCGATCGCGGACGGCTCCTTCCGGGACAACGACGCGATCAACGCCGCCTTCGATCGGGCCACCGAGAACGACGGGCGCGTGCACTTCGTTGGCCTCGTCAGCGACGGCGGGGTCCACTCGGATCAGGAACACCTGCACGCGCTGATCGAACTGGCGGCCGACCGCGGCGTCGAGGCCGTCACCCACGCGATCACCGACGGCCGCGATACGTCCCCGACCGGCGGCCGGGAGTATCTCTCGACGCTCGAGGACGTCGTCGCCGACCACGGCACCGGCGACGTGGCGACGGTCTCGGGCCGGTACTACGCGATGGATCGCGACCAGAACTGGGACCGGACGAAGCGGGCCTACGACGCCATCGTGGACCGCGCGGCCGAGTGGACCGCCGATACCGCGGTCGATGCGGTCGAGCAGTCATACGACCGCGACAGTACCGACGAGTTCGTCGAACCGACCCTGGTGCGGGACCAGCCCGCACTCGAGGACGGCGACGCGGTCGTCTGGTTCAACTTCCGCTCCGACCGGGCCCGCCAGCTGACCCGGCTGCTCGCCGATATTCGGCCCGAAGACTGGGCCGACGAGTTCGCGACTAGCCCGCCGGACGCCGAGGTCGTGATGATGACCCAGTACGACAAGACGTTCGACCTCCCCGTGGCCTACCCGCCGAACCAGCCCGAGCAGGTGCTCGGCGAGGTACTCGCCGACGCCGGCCGAACGCAGCTTCGGATCGCCGAATCCGAGAAGTACGCCCACGTCACCTACTTCCTCAACGGCGGCCGCGAGGTCGAGTTCGACGGCGAGATCCGAACGATCGTCGAGAGTCCCGACGTGCCGACCTACGACCTGCAACCCGAGATGAGCGCGCCCGCGGTGACCGACACGGCGATCGAGACGATCGAGTCGGACGACCCCGACGTGCTCGTGCTCAACTACGCCAACCCGGACATGGTCGGTCACACCGGCGACTACGAGGCCGCGATCGAGGCCGTCGAAGCCGTCGACGCGCAACTCGGCCGACTCGTCGAGGCGCTCGAGGCCGCCGGCGCGCACGTCCTCATTACGGCGGACCACGGCAACGCCGACGACATGGGGACCGAGGAGAACCCCCACACGGCGCACACGTACAACGAGGTCCCGCTGGTCTATCTGGACCCGACCGGAACCAGCGGCGGCCGGACGGTCCGCGAGGGCGGGACGCTCGCGGACATCGCGCCGACGATCCTCGAGGTGATCGACCTCGAGCAACCGCCGGAGATGACCGGGGAATCGCTGCTCGAGTGAGGTGGAACGCGGCGCCAGCTCCCAGCGGTGAGCGTTCCACGAAGGGGTCATCGGTCTCGAGACCCACTCCGTCCACCTGTATGAAAATATATTGTGCAGTAACAGACAGTTGCTGTACGCTTATGACATCCGGCCCGGTATCGGCAGAGACGACGAGACCGTCACGGGACGAGACGGCACCGCTCGGCATCAAAATCCTCTGCGTCGTTACTGTTCTCCTTGCGGCCAGTACGATATTTTTCGGTCTGGTTCGCGTAATCGTCGGTCTGAGTACCATCAGTACAGCGGGTCTCGGTTCCGCTATCGTCAGGCCGGCGGGGGTAGCTACCATCACCGGTTTGCTGAGTCTCGTCCTCTCGGTCGGACAGATAATCGTCGCGTTCGGTCTCTGGGCTCTCAAACCGTGGGCATGGGCGTGGTCACTCGCCCTGTACGGCCTGATCGGGCTGCATTGGTACGGTCAGGGAAACCTCGTCGTGACCGTGTTGCTCGGCGTGATGGTGTACATCGCCTCGAAAAAGGAATACTATCACTGAGTCCCATACTATCGTCAGTCGAACGGGCCACAACATCGCAGTCGGTGTACTTGCACTCTCGAGTAATATGGGGAGCATTCCGTGGCCGGCGGCCGGGTCGATCCTCTCGGGGATCAGCACGCTCCTCTTGCTCTGGTATCTCCGCGAGCATCGCGGGATCCCGAGCGCCAATTGGTTGCTGCTGACGCTCGTCGCGCAGGCGTGTGGTGTTTCGCCTACAGCGGCGGCTTGCTCGTGTTCGACCCGACGCTTCGCTGGGCATTCGAAGCTCTGACCTGGGTCGCCATCGTCTGAACCGGCGTCCCGTTTCTGGCCTTCGGCCTCTCGTACACCGGCCGCGGGGCCCTCGTCAAGACACCGTGGTTCGGACTGCTTGCGCTCGTCCCCGCGGTGACGACGGTCCTGATCGTCACGAATCCCCTCCACGAACTCGTCTGGACTGGGTTCCGGCTCGAGCCGGTCTTCGGCGCAGCGGCGGTCGCCTACGAACTCAATGCGTGGGCCTTCTTCGCGCTCATGGTCGGGGCCATCTTCGCGGTTTCGGGGACCCTGTTGCTGTTCGATACGGTCGTCAGCTACGGCCCGCTCTACCGGACGGAGGCGCTCGCGGTCGGTCTCAGTACGCTGTCGCCGGGCGTCGCCTTGCTCGTTTGGCTGTTCGAACTCGGTCCGGTCCCCCCAACTCAACCTCTCGGCGGTCCTGTTTTTGCCCCACGTCGCCCTCGACGCCTACGCCTTCGTCGGCGGAGCAGCCGGCCGATGGGACACGAGCCGACCGATCGACGGCTGCGGACGCGGACCGGTCGCAGTGAGTCGCGTCGCGAACCGATCGGAGCGGAACGGACCGGTCTCGAGCGCTATATACACCACATACGAACATTCAAGGAGACAACACGAGAGATGGGACACGACACCTTCGTCATGTCCCAGTCCACTCCCACCCCCGAGACGGACGACTCGGTCGTCGAGGGATATGTCCTCGGCGTCCGGATCGTCGAGAGTGACGCGGGCGACGAGTCCCGCTACCGATTCGAGGCACCGAACCACACCGAAATCGCGTTCGACGATCTCGAGGACGCCCGTCTCTACGCGGACGTCTACTTCGACGTCAACGGCTTCGTCGAGGAGAACACGGGCAGCCGCGGCGTCCCGCCGGAGGTCGTGCAGGCCGGCAAAGACACCCTCGCCGCATACCTCGTGACCTGCCCGTGGGCGGATGTCAACTGGGTCGCCTCGTTCTACGGGACGACGCCGGAAGACATCGAGCGATACTGTACGTGGGTCCGCGACCGCGCCACGGAGGTCCGGTCGCAAGTCGCAGAACGCGACCTCGAGTAGGCCGCGACGCGTCGACTCGCTCTCGAACCGCCCGCACTTTTCTCGACGACCGATCGGCCGGAGACGCGTTTCGAATCGGGCTGGGGGATCGTCGTGTCGCCGTCGTCCCGGTCCGTTTGAAGGGGCAACGTCTGTGTATGTATCGCACATATCGTTCGTTTTTCTAGGAGCCCTCGATACCCCTCTAACCCCAATATTCTTCTCGATATACGTATTATAAAATATAACTTCGTGGCGGTAGCTTGAACCGATCGCATGGATGAATTCACCAGGCGGAAGCTGATGGCATCGTCGGCGGCGGCCGCGATCGGGATAGGAGCGCTCGGGACGGCGAGTGCGGCGGACACCGACACGCCAGGGGCACCGACGGTACGTGGGGATCTCAAACGGCTCGCGACCACGGCTCGCGGGGCCGAGGTCACCGGCCCGTTCGTGTTCGAGAACGGCGAAGTGCTGTTCAGCCTCCAGCACCCGAGCCGGGACAATCCGTCGCCCTACGACACGGCCGCGGTCGGCGTTCTCGACGGTCATCGGTTCGACTTCAACGGCCAAAACGACGAGTTCGACGAACTCGAGGCCCCGCGGTCGAAGGCGGCACAGGGACGCGTTCAGGTGGCCGGCGGCGAGTACGACATTCTCGTCCAGGAGGGCGATCCGATCGACGGCGGCGACGCGAAGTGGGGCCACCCCGAGACGCCCGACGGGACCGATATCGCCGAGTTCGCCGGGAGCCGATACGGCGACGTCGGCACCAACCCGGACATGAACTTCTTCGTCCCGACCGACGACGAGGGACTCGAGGGGTACCTGTTCACCAATAACGAGACGAGCCCCGGAAGCATCACGCGCACGCCGCTCAGCCGCGGTGCGGACGGCTGGACCGCCGACCACGAGGCCGCGATGAACCTCGAGAACCAACCGGCGTTCCGCGAACTCGGCGGCACGCGGATCAACTGTTACGGCGATCTGAGCCCTTGGGAGACGCCGATGTCCTCGGAGGAGGATTACAGCCACCCGCGCGTGTCGGGGTCGGCGACGGTCAGCGACATGGTCGACGCGGAAAGCGGCGTCGGGCTCCGCGGTGGGGCGGCGTTCTGGAACCGGCCGAACCCGACCGCGATCGAGGGCGCACTCGACGACCTGTTCGAGGAGAGTTGGTACCCGCAGGGGACGTGGGCCCTGGGCGGCGTCGAGATGCAGGCCTACTACCTCGGCGCGGAGCCGGTCGATCAGGACGGCACCACAAACACGACGGAGCCGGTCGGCGATGGGTATCCCAACCGCTATCGGTACGGCCATATCGTCGAGATCACCGAGCCGACCAGCGAGGAGCCGATCCCGGTCAAACACTACGTCATGGGCCGGGCCGCCTTCGAGTGTCCCGAGTTCATGCCCGACGAGCGGACCGTCTACCTCGCCTCCGACGGCTCGAGCAAGGGGCTCTACAAGTTCGTCGCCGAGGAGCCGATCCCGAGCTACGACGACCGGATGGACGTCCGCGGGACCCTGTACGCCGCCCGCGTCACGAACGACGACGCCGCAGCGAACGAGCCGCCGGCCGAGGTCGACCTCGAGATCGAGTGGCTGGCACTCGGCACCGCGAGCAACGCCGAGGTCGCGTCCTGGATCGCCGACTACGACGACGTGACGCAGATCGATTACCTCGAGACCCACGCCGAAACCGACTGGCAGGCGGACCTCGAGACCGCACTGGCGGAGGCCGACGAGGAAGTCGCGATCAACGGCAATCGGGACTACATCACCGACGCGGAGATCCTCGAGTGGGCGACGCAGTACGAGGAGCGCGGTCCCGACGGCGTCGACGAGGAGCTGCGCCGGGTCCCGTTCCTCGAGACGCGCGCCGCGGCGAAGGAGATCGGTGCCAGCATCGAGTTCCGCAAGGCGGAGGGGATCGACTCGCTCGACGACGCCAAGCCGGGCGATTTCCTCTACGTCGGCATTTCGGAACTCAACGACGGGATGGCCGACGACGAGGGTGCTGTCCGAATGGAGCGGGTCGACGGCGGCGTCGTCTACCGCGCCGAACTCGAGTCCGACTACGACATCTCGACGCTCGAGCCGGTGGTCGTCGGCCCCGACGCGACCGACCGCGAATCGATCGTCGACGCCGCACCGATCAACGTGGACAACGTGTTGGTCCTCAAGGACGGTCGGGTCCTCCTCTGTGAGGATAAGGGCAACTTCGGCCGGTCGTACACCAACGACGCGCTGTGGGTCTACGAACCGCCGACGTCGCTGCACGTGGACTCCGTCGCGGTCAGTCAGGAGGCGACCGGCGAAGCCGAACTGACGCTCTCGTCGGTTCCGGACGGCCTCGCCGGCGGGCACACCTCCGTCACCCTCGAGCACACCGACGTCGCCGAGATCACGGGCGCGAGCTATCACGACGCGCTCGAACTCACCACGGATCCGACGATCAGCGACGACGGATCGACGGTCGAGTTCCAGTTCGCCGACATCGAAGACGAGATCGAACCCGGCGCGATGGATGTCACGCTGGCGACCGTCGAGATCGAGGGCGTCGGTAGCGGGACGACCGACATCGTGACCGACGTACAAGCCTTGGACGACGACGAGGGCACCGCGATCGAAGCCCACCCGCGGCCCGGCGTGGTCGTCACTGGCCCGCCGCCGATCGGCGGTGGCGGCACCGGCGGCGGGGCACCGACCGACCCCGACGGCGACGGGCGCTTCGAGGACCTCAACGGGAACGGGCGGCTGGACTACGACGACGTGACCCTCCTCTTCGAACACATCGAGGACGACTCGGTCACGCTCAACGCCGACGCCTACGACTTCAACGACAACGGTCGCATCGACTACGACGACATCGACGAACTGTACGACGAGCAGTGACCGATGGACCGCTACGACGCCGATTCGGAACCCGTGGCGCGAACGCGGACGAACGAGGTGGATCGCCGGGGGCGACCGTGGCGGCGGACGATCGTCGCGGTCGTCGTCGCCCTCGCGGTCGGTGCGGCGGCCAGCCCGGGGATCGCGGTGGCAACTGCGGGCGGCGGATCGACCCTCGTGACTGGGGCCACGACCACCTCGGCGGCCGACAGCAGCCTCGTCGTCGCTGACGCGACCGTCGAACCCGGGGGGACCGCGACCCATCGCCTCGCGCTCACCGACGCCCCGAACGGGCTCGCCGGCTTCGAGATCACCCTCGAGCTATCGACCGACGGCGCGACGATCTCGAACGCCAGCTACCCCGACACGTACGGGAAGACGTCGGACCCGATCGTGAGCGACGACGGGCAGTCGGTGACCGTCGAGGCCGCCGATCTCACCGATGCGGTGACGCCCGGTGCCACCGACGTCACGCTCGCGACGGTCGCAGTGACCGGGCCGGATACCGGTTCGACGACCCTCGAGATAACGGACCTGCAGATCGACGCCGACGGCGGGTCCCGCATCGAACCGGCGCTCGAGGCGGGGACGCTCACCGTCGACGACGGGACGGCGGACTCCCCATCAGCGACCGCGGGGGGTGGCGGCACCGGCGCCGGTGACTCGGATGACGACTCGAGTTCGGACTCGGTTCCCGGTTTCGCGGGCGGGACCGCACTCGTCGCGCTCGCCGCCGTTGTGGCCCTGCTCGCACGGGCCCGCTAACCGTCCGGCGCGGTCGGGACGCCGCGGTTTTCGACGTACTCGTTCGATTCAGTCTCAGTCCATGGCAACGTTATTACTACGTGAGTTTGAACGAAATTCCGCATGCGAACTGCTATTGATTCAGCCGACGTTCGAACGGGATCGTGGACGTGTCTCGTCGCCGTCCTCGTACTGACCGCTGCAGTCGTCCCCGCCATGGGAACTGCGACGGCTGCGGCGGCGACCGACTCGGCGACTGAAGGAGCGCCGTCGGTCGATACCACCTGGGCCGACGTGCTCAACGATTCCGCCGTCATCGTCGCTGGGAACCTCACCGCTCTCGGCGACGCGACGAACGCGACCGTCCGATTCGAATACCGCCAAAACGACTCGAGCGACGCGTGGTCGACCACAGCGGCCGAATCGACGGGCTCGACGGGCGCGTTCAGGGCGGATCTGACCGGTCTCGAGCCCGGCACGGTGTACGCGTACCGCGCCGTCGCGGAGACGGCGGTGGGCGTCGACCGCGGTGAAGCCCGAACGATCGAAACCCCGGCCGATCGACCGGAAGCGACGACGACGGGTGCGACGGCCGTCGGGGAAACCGAGGCGACGCTCGGCACGAACGTGACCGATCTCGGCGGCGAGCCGTCAGCCGAGGTGTGGTTCTCGTACAGTCCGACCGCCGACTCCGAACCGCTCTCGGAGTGGACCGAGACGCCGACGCGGACGGTCAACGCGACCGGCCCAGCAACCCGGCAGGTGACCGGTCTCGAGCCCGGAACCGAGTACGAGTTCACGTCGCACGTACGGACTGACCGGGAACACGGGCTGTCGACCGGGTACGAGCGGTTCACGACGGCGTCTCGATTCGCCGTCGAGACCGGGACGGCGACGGACGTGACGGAAACGAACGCGACCCTGACCGGTGAGATCGTCGCCGTCGGCGACGCGGCCACGGCGACCGCCCGGTTCGAGTACCGACGACTCGGTACCACCGACTGGATGACGACCGAGGCGGTCGACAGCGGTTCCGCGGGCCGAGTCAGGACGACCGTCGACGGCCTCGAGCCAGGAACGAACTACGAGTTCCGCATCGTCGGCGAGGCGGCCGACGGCGATTCGGCCGTCGGTGCGATCGAAACGGTCGAGACGGTCGCCGATCCCGTCGTCGAGACCGGCAGCGTCGTCAGCGTTGGCGAGGAATCGGCGACGGTCGCCGGCGAGCTGGTCGCTCTCGGCGGTGCCGACGCGGCGACAGTCGCCATCCAGTATCGCAACGCAGGCGCGAGTACGTGGCACGAGACCGACGGCGAGACGCTGCCCGCTTCCGGGACGTTCGACGCCTCGCTCACTGGCCTCGCGTCCGGGACCGACTACGAGTACCGCGCCGTCGTCCGCGCCGACGGCGTCACCGAGACGGGAGCGACGGCGACGCTGACCACCGACGCCGCGACCCACGAGCCGACCGTCGACGCGCTCTCGGGGAGCGATAATAGTTCGCCGAACCCACACGCTGACCTCGCCGTCGACTGGCAGGTCAGCGACGCGGACGGGGATCTCTCGTCGGTCGCCGTCACGATCCGTGACGGGAACGGGCGAGTCGTCGCCAGCGAGACGGCGTCCGTCGCCGGAGAGTCCGCCGACGGGTCGCTCACCGAGACGGTGAAACACGGTGCCGGCACCGAGTACGACGTGGCCCTCACGGTGACCGACGAAACCGGAGCTACCGCCATGGACCGAACGACGATCGCGGCGTAACGGCCTCACGGGAACGCGGACCGTCGCCCGGGACGCGACCCGGACTTCTGTCGGGCGTTTTATTCGATCCCCGTGAGAACGGGCGGTCGTGCTCGAGGTCCTCACGCTGCTTCTCATGGCAGCCATCGGAACGGGAATCGTCTGGAACGGGAGTTCCTGGCTCGAGGAGTCGGCGAACGGACTCGCGGTCGCGTACGGGCTGCCGGCGGTCGTACAGGGTGCCGTGATCGCCGCCGTGGGCTCGAGTGCTCCGGAACTGGCGAGCGTGTTGCTCGCGACGCTGCTACACCAGGAGTTCGAACTCGGCGTGGGTTCGATCGTCGGCTCGGCGACGTTCAACCTCCTCGTGATTCCCGGGCTCGCGGTACTCGTCGGCGGCGGGATCGATACGACGCGCGAACTGGTCTACAAGGAGTCGCTGTTTTACATGCTCGCGGTCGCATCGTTGCTGTTGACGTTCTCGCTCGCGGTGATCTACAATCCTGCCGATCCGGTCGGCGTCCGCATCGGGGGGGAGGTCTCGCGGCCGCTCGCCCTATTCCCCATCGCGCTGTACGGCCTCTACCTGTTCACGCAGTACCTCGACGCCGCCGACGCCGACGAGACGGCCGATACGTCGATCGCGCTCGCCCGGACGTGGGGTCGGTTCATCGCCGGGCTGGTGCTCATCGTCGTCGGCGTCGAGGCGCTCGTCCGATCGGCGATCGGCCTCGGCGACGCCTTCGGAACGCCGTCGTTCCTCTGGGGAATGACCGTCGTCGCCGCCGGCTCGAGCCTGCCCGATACGTTCGTCAGTCTGACGGCCGCGCGGGCCGATCGGCCGACGGTGACGCTGGCGAACGTCCTCGGAAGCAACACTTTCGACCTGCTCGTCGCCGTCCCGGTCGGCGTCCTCGTGGCCGGCTCGCTGCCGATCAACTTCGCCCACATCGTCCCGATGATGGGCTTTCTCGTCCTGGCGACCGTCTCGTTCTTCGCGATTTCCCGAACCGGAATGGCGCTTTCCCGACGCGAAGCGTGGGTGTTGCTGGGACTGTACGCGGCGTTCGTCTGCTGGCTGTTGCTCGAGAGCCTCGGCCTCGTCAGCGTCCTCTAGGGGTTGGGACGCGCTTCCAGCCACTTCCGACGCAAGTCGTCTCAGGTTGAACTAACGACTGCGTCGTATATGTTCGTCTAGTAGTTTTACGGTACACCGTTTCATACCCCCTGTATGAGCGACGATCCGGATTCGCACGGGAATCAGTTCGCCACGAACAGCATCCACGCCGGGCAGGACCCCGATTCGGCAACGGGGGCTCGCGCGCCGCCCCTGTATCAAACCACCTCCTACGAGTTCGAGGACACCGACCACGCAGCCGCCCTGTTCGGCCTCGAGGAGACGGGGAACATCTACTCGCGGATCATGAACCCGACGAACGCGATGTTAGAGGAGCGCATCGCGACGCTCGAGGGGGGCGTCGGAGCGCTCGCCACCTCGTCAGGGATGGCCGCGTTCGACCTCGCGACGTTCATCCTCGCGGAGGCCGGCGACAACATCGTCTCCTCGTCGTCGCTGTACGGCGGCACCTACACCTACCTCACACACACCGTCGAGAAGCGCGGCATCGAGACCACGTTCGTCGACACGCTCGACTACGAGGCCTACGCCGAGGCCATCGACGACGACACCGCCTTCGTCCACCTCGAGACGATCGGCAACCCCGCGCTCGTGACGCCGGATATCGAGCGAATCGCCGACATCGCCCACGACCGCGACGTGCCGCTGTTCGTCGACAACACCTTCGCGACGCCGTATCTCTGCCGGCCCCTCGACCACGGCGCGGATCTGGTCTGGAACTCCACGACGAAGTGGCTCCACGGCGCGGGCTCGACCGTCGGCGGGATCTTAGTCGACGGCGGTTCCTTCCCCTGGGAGGACGGCGACTACCCCGAGATCACCGAACCGAACCCGGCCTATCACGGCATCAACTTCCGCGAGACGTTCGGCGACATGGCGTTCGCCGTCGTCGCGCGCACCCGCGGCCTGCGGGATCTGGGCAACCAGCAGGCACCCTTCGACGCCTGGGTCACCCTCCAGAAACTCGAGTCGCTGCCGCTGCGAATGGACAAACACTGCGAGAACGCCATGGCCGTGGCCGAGTACCTCGACGACCACCCGAAGGTGGCGTGGGTCAACTACCCCGGCCTCGAGAGCCACGAGACCCACGAGAACGCACGGGAGTACCTCGACGGCGGCTATGGCGGCATGATCACCTTCGGACTCGAGGGCGGCTACGACGCCGCGGAGACGGTCTGTAACGAGGTCTCCCTCGCGAGCCTGCTGGCGAACGTCGGCGACGCGAAGACGCTGATCATCCACCCCGCGAGCACGACCCACCAGCAACTCACCGAGGAGGAGAAACTGGCCAGCGGCGTCACCGACGACCTCGTGCGCCTCTCGGTGGGGATCGAGGACATCGACGATGTGATCGCGGACCTCGATCGCGCGATCGAACAGGCCTGAGCGATCGCCGCCCGCGGTCGGCGTTTTCACCACGCCGTGACTAGCCCCCGCGGTTAAGGGATCGGCGTTCGACCGATCCGATATGGCAACCGGGATACTCACGGACGAGACGGCGGACCGGATCGTCACCACCTGTCGGACCGCTATCGGCGACAGCCTCCGGTCGGTCACGTACTTTACGCGCGACGACTACGAACAGGTCTACCTCCGCGAGGACTTGGAACGGGACGCCGACCTCTCGACGTTCATCGGACACGAGTGGCGCGGCTTCAAAACCACGCAGACCGCCTACGAGGGGTCGGAACTCGGCGCGTACGACTACACGATCCGGGTCTTCGAGAACGGGTTCCTGATCCGCGTGACCAACGACAGCGAGGGCGTGTTCGTCACCACCGACGGGTTGACCGTCAAGGACTTCGAAGAAGTCGCGACGGCGCTCGACGCGTTCCTCAGCGATCGGGAACTGTCGTAACGGGGTCGTCGCTCGAGCCGTCACCGTCGGCCGCGTTTCGCTCGCCCTCCTCGTCGGCAGCCGCCTCACCGATCGGCAATCCGGACCCGTGGGCGCCGTCCGTTCCGAGGAGGCGAGCGAAGCGACGACGTTCCGCGGCGTGTCTGTCGAGTCTCATGCCACCGATAGAGGAGCGGTCCCCTTGTAGTAATGCGGGCCGTGTCCGGTCGAAACGCGACACTTCCCTCGCGAAACGATCCCGACGTGGTCCCGCGAACTCGACCGGGTAACGGCGCCATACGCGTCGAGCGACGCGGCGTCGGCACAGCGTAACACCCTTTTTCGCCACGCCCGTGGATGTCTCCAATGACCGACCGTCAGACCCCCATCGCCAGCGAACTCGAGTCCCACGACGCGTTCGACCGCACCGACGACGGCTACGACCTCGCGACGACCGTCTTCGAGACGACGATCACGGCCGACGACGCGGAGGGAGAACGCGATGGCCGGTTTGCGATCACCGTCGTCCTCCCCACCCTCGACGCCGCCGTGGCGGACGAGGTCGTCGCAGACCCGGTCGAGGACGGCTGGTTCGAAACGCTCGAGCGACGGCTCGCGGACGTCTTCACCGTCGCCCACACGAGTACTCACGACGAGCCGGTCGTCGAACGCGACACCACCGAGGTGCGCGTTCATCTCGAGTACACCGCCTGGGACGCTACCGACGGCGTCGAGGACGCCAAGGCCCTCATCGAGTTCGTCGAGGGCACCTTCGCACAAGGGATCATCCCCGGCTACGAGTATCAGGGCGAAGCGGCGACGCTGCTCGAGAACGCCCAGAACAGGGGCCAGCAGGCCGCGGACGGCGACGGAACTAGCGGCGGGATGCCGATGTAGGCCACTGCTTGTGGATCAGGATCGTCTGCTGTGGCCGGGAGTGTGGCTCGAGCGACAGCGAGAGCCACACGACTCGGGGGAGGGCAGGCGCTTACCCGACACTCACCGCGAGCAACCGAAGGGAGCGAGCGGGCCGACGACTGATGTGGAGTGCGCGGCGCTACGCGCCGCGAATAGGCGAACGGCGGAGCCGTGAGCCGAGTGACGCGACGCGTCACGGAACGGAAGGAGGAGTGCTTTTAATCGAATTTTTGCCGAGGGCGCGCCTTCGGCGCGCCCGCAGCGCAAAACTTCGTCTCTAGTCCATCGCGATGTACGTCTGCGTGTCCTCGACGCCCTCGATCGACTGGACGTGGGTGGCCGCGATCTCCTTGACTTCGGCAGGTGTCTCGACGATCGCTTTCGCGATGAGGTCGACATCGCCGGCCACGATGTGAGCCGACCGAACGCCGTCGATCGATTCGATACTGTCTCTGAGCCGATCCGCCTCGCCCGTGTTCGCCTTGATCATGACGAACGCTGTGACCATCAGTTGACACCTCCGGTGTCGGAGTCGCTCTCCGAATCGCGCTCCGGCTCCGTCTCGAGCAGTTCCGTGGCCGCCGAACTCGAACCCGTGCCCGCGTTCGCGGCCGCGAGCGCCGCCGTCTCGCCGACCAACAGCTGGCGGACGTCGCTCAGGACGTCGAAGTCCGCGAGGACGACGAGCCGGTCGCCGTCCTCGAGCGAGAGGTCCTCGGTGGGGATCTCGAGGGGAGCCTCGCCCTTGCCGAAGGCGAGGACGGTGGCGTCGGCGGGCAGGTGCAACTCGCTGATCGTGTACCCGTTGACGGGAGCCGCGTCGGTGATCGTGAGTTCGACGACCTGCAGATGCGGTGCGATATCGGCGATCGCGCGGATCGTCCCGCCGAGCAGGGCGTTTTTCGCGCCGATCGCCCCGAGCCGTTCGGGATAGATGATCTCGTCGACCTGGTCGGCGTACTTGCGATAGATCCCCTCGCGGTAGGCCTCGTCGATCCGCATGACGGTCCGACACTCGTAGTGGTTCCCGATCATGCAGGCGGTGAAGTTGACGTTGAGGTCGCCGGTCAGCGCCCCGAGAGCGTCGGCCGCCGTGATGTCAGCCTCCTCGAGGACGGCTTCCCGGGAGCCGTCACCGTCGACGACGGCAAACCCCTGATCGCGGGCGCGCCTGCGCGTCGGCTCGTCGCGTTCGACCATCGTCACCTCGTGGCCCTCGTCACGCAAGACGCGTGCTGTGCGCAGACCGACCCGTCCAGCCCCGATAATCACGAACCGCATGCACAGGGGTACGCCGGCCCCGGTGAATAAGTTTGTCCCCAGCTACCATAGGGCGTGTTCGGCCGAGCCGAGCGACTCGAGCGGGGGCGTGTGACGGCGAGTCGGATTCGGTCGCCGTGCCGACGGCCGCGAGATCCGTTCCGCAGGGTCGGTCGCTGACCCCTACCCCATCGCGATGTACGTTTTCGTGTCAGTGACGCCGCCGAGACCCTGAATGCTCGAGGAAACGGTCTGCAACACGTCGTAGACCTCCGGCGCGTCGGCCTCCGCGATGATGTCGTAGTTGCCCGCGACGATGTGGGCGTCGGCGACCGACTCGAGGTCGGCGATCTCCGCGAGCAGCCCCTCGGACTTTCCGGCGGCCGTCTTCACCATGATGAACGCGTGGACCATCGGCGGTGTGGTACACCCTATCACGACTAAAGCCTTTGCCCAACTCGAGCAACGACAGTCGAATCGAAAACGCGGGTGGTCAAGACGGTGAGCGGCCGAACGAGGCGATTATTCGAACGATTCTACTGCCGCTGTGAGCGCGTCCGTCACGTCCTCGAGCACCGCGTCCGGCGACTGCGTCGCGTCGACCCGAACGAAGCGGTCGGGGTCGCGCTCGATCAGTCGCTCGTAGTTCTCGCGGACCGACTCGAGATACGCCGCTCGCTCGAACTTGTTCGTCGTCCCCGCTCGCTCGGCGGCGGTCTCGGAATCGAGATCGAGGTAGATCGTCAGCCCCGGGTCGATCGAGAACGGCCGGTGGATGTCGACGACGTACTCGAGCGGATCGTCGAGGGCGTGGCCGTCGGCCGCCGCGAGCGTCGCGCCCTGATAGGCGAACCGGGAGTCCGAGTAGCGATCGGAGATCACGAGATCACCGCGCTCGAGGGCGGGTTCGATCACCCGCGAGAGGTGTGCGGCGTGATCGGCGGTGTAGAGGAACAGTTCCGCCAGCGGGTCGGCGTCGTCGTCCTCGATCGAGCGGTAGACGGCGTCGCCGTACCAGGAATCGTCCGTGGGCTCGCGCGTGAACACGGCGTCGGAGAACCGGTCCTGCAGGGACTCCCAGACCGTCGTCTTGCCGCTGCCGTCCAGTCCCTCGAGCGTGACCAGCATGGTCCCACCTCGTGGAGAGCGCTATTTAGATGTAGCACAATCGGCCCGGCCCCGCACTGCCTTAC
The DNA here is from genome assembly GCF_000731985.1 of Natrinema altunense. GTDB lineage: Archaea > Halobacteriota > Halobacteria > Halobacteriales > Natrialbaceae > Natrinema > Natrinema altunense. The sequence goes on along the minus strand of NZ_JNCS01000006.1, from coordinate 64,128 downwards.
CACGTAGCCGCCCACCTATTTATCGCTACAGGGTCATATCCCTCGTATGAACGTTCTCGTTGCCGGCGGCAGCGGCTTCATCGGGACGACCCTGTGTGCGGAACTGGTCGAGCGCGGCCACGCGGTGACGGCGCTCTCTCGCTCCCCGGACGACGCGGGACTCCCCGACGGCGTCGCGTCGGCGGTCGGCGACATCAGCGCCTACGAGTCGATCGCCGACACGGTGGCGGACCACGACGCCGTCGTCAACCTCGTCTCGCTCTCGCCGCTCTACGAACCTCGCGGCGGGCCGAGCCACGAGGCGGTCCACCTCGGGGGCACCGAGAACCTCGTTCGTGCCGCCGACGCCGGCGGCGTCTCTCGGTTCCTCCAGATGAGCGCGCTCGGTGCCGACCCGAACGGTGACACGGCGTACATCCGCGCCAAGGGACGGGCCGAGGCGGTGGTCAGGGGGTCCGGACTCGAGTGGACGATCGTCCGCCCGTCGGTCGTCTTCGGCGACGGCGGCGAGTTCGTCGAGTTCACGAAAACACTGACGACGCCGTACGTGACGGGGTTACCCGGCGGCGGGAAGACGCGCTTCCAGCCGATCTGGGTCGGCGATCTCGTCCCCATGCTGGCCGACGTGCTCGAGGACGACGCTCACGTCGGCGAAACCTACGAGCTCGCCGGGCCACAGATCACCACGCTCGCGGACGTCACGAAACTGGTCTACGCGGCCGAGGGGAAAGCCGTCACGATCGTCCCGATCCCGATGGGGCTTGCGAAGGTCGGCCTCTCGGCGGTCGACTCGCTGCCGTTCGTCCCGTTCGGCCCCGATCAGGCCCGCTCGCTCGAGTTCGACAACACGGTTGCGGACAACGACGTGACCGCGTTCGGCCGCGATCCGGCGGATCTGCGAACGCTCGGTTCGTATCTCGGCCTCGACGGAACCGATCACCGCCGGACACGGTCGGAGACGGCGTGAGTTCGCTGCTCGCTCTTACGGTCGGCCGAGACGAATGTTCGGACGGAATATAATTGTGGCTAATCGGTACCGACCGAGTAAGATTTGTTTACTGGAGGATAAAACCGGCGCGTAACGGCTTCAATTCGGCCAGTTCGCCCCAATAGTGACGTAATAGAGACAGTCAGATTTGCACAAGATTTATATCCTCCATTGCACTGTTTCCAATCCAACGGAGCCCCCTGACAAACAATGAAGCTGGCGATGATCGGATTCGGACAGGCCGGTGGCAAAATCGTCGATCGGTTCCTCGATTACGACGATCGGACGGGTAGCGGAATCGTCCGGGCAGCGATCGCTGTCAACTCCGCGAAAGCGGACCTCATGGGTCTGGACAATATTCCACAGGAGAATCGCGTACTCATCGGCCAGGCCCGGGTCAAGGGCCACGGCGTGGGTGCTGACAACGAACTCGGCGCGGAAGTCGCCGAGGAGGACATCGACGAGGTCCAGAACGCGATCGATCAGATCCCGACCCACGAGGTCGACGCCTTCCTGATCGTGTCCGGAATGGGCGGCGGTACCGGATCGGGCGGTGCGCCGGTCCTCGCGAAACACCTCAAGCGGATCTACACGATCCCCGTCTACGGGCTCGGCGTCCTGCCGGGGACCGACGAAGGCGGGATCTACACGCTCAACGCGGCGCGTTCCTTCCAGACGTTCGTTCGCGAAGTCGACAACCTGCTCGTCTTCGACAACGACTCCTGGCGACAGACCGGCGAGTCCGTCGAGGGCGGTTACGAACAGATCAACGAGGAAATCGTCCGCCGCTTCGGTATCCTCTTCGGTGCCGGCGAGGTCGGCGACGGCCAAGAGGTCGCCGAGAGCGTCGTCGACTCCTCGGAGATCATCAACACGCTCTCGGGCGGCGGCGTCTCCACTGTCGGCTACGCCTCCGAGGAAGTCGAACTGAGTTCGGGCGGCGGGTTGCTCTCGCGGTTCACCGGCGACGACGGCGGGTCGGACGACGACTTAGACGCCGCGAACACGACCAACCGCATCACCAGTCTCGTCCGCAAGGCCGCGCTCGGCCGGCTCACCCTCCCCTGTGAGATCGAAGGCACCGAGCGCGCTCTGCTCGTGCTCTCCGGACCGCCGGAATACCTGAACCGGAAAGGCATCGAACGCGGCCGCAAGTGGCTCGAGGAGGAAACGGGCAGTATGGAAGTCCGCGGTGGCGACTTCCCCCGAGAGGAGCCCGAAGTGGCCGCGGCGATCCTGCTCTCGGGCGTGACGAACGTCCCCCGGATCAAGCGACTGCAGCAGGTCGCCATCGAGGCACAGGACAACATCGACGACATCCAACAGGAGAGCGAGGAGAACCTCGAGGAACTCGTCGAGGACGACGAGGACGAACTCGAGCCGCTGTTCTAGGCCGCCGTTCTTTCGATATTCGACGGCGCGAGCGACGCACTCGTGTCAGGGGGGGCACGACATCGGCCGCGGTTCGGCGAGCGGATCGCTCGCGGACGCCCGGTCCACTCCGACGTGCTTTTGAGCGCGCCCGAATTACCGCAACCAGATTCAGATGCGCGTCGTCGTCCCGTTCGCCGCCGAGACGCCGAAGACTCGCCTCGAGTCCGTCTTCTCCCCGGACGAGCGCTCGCGGTTTGCCCGCGCGATGCTCGTCGACGTGCTCCGCGTGATCGCCGACACCGGCCACGAGCCGACGGTCGTCTCGACCGCGCCGCTTGCGGTCGCCGACCTCGAGTTGCCGGAGGCGGTCGCCGCGGTCACGTCGGTCACGGTCGACGAGCGGCCGCTGACCGAAGCGGTCAACGCGCGGCTGCCGGGCGGCGACGGAGCGGCCGACGGGACCGGCACGGACGGCGACTCCGACTGCGACCCCGTCGCCGTCGTGATGGCCGACCTCGCGCTGGCGACCCCCGGCGCACTCGAGGGACTCCTGGCGACGGCGGCCGACGTCGCGATCGCACCGGGGCGTGGTGGCGGGACGAACGCGCTCGTCGTTCGCCACCCCGCGTTCCGCGCGGACTACCACGGCACCTCCTACCTCGACCACCGCGAGATCGCCCAGTCGGTCGGAGCCGACCTCGAGACGGTCGACTCGTTCCGGCTGGGAACCGACATCGACGAGCCGGCGGATCTGGTCGAAGTGCTCGTTCACGGGCGCGCGAGCGACCGCGCGCTCGCCTGCCTCCGCGAGTTCGGATTCGTCCTCGACGATCGGGACGGACGGGTCGGCGTCGCTCGTGAGGGCAATCGCGCGTCGGAGTGACGGCCGCTCGGGGCGACGGCCACCGCGAAGTGAAGGCCTTATGTGCCGAGCGACGACACTGGGAGGTAATGTTTCCCGGGGCGAGCGAGTACGGCGTCGATATCGCAGTCGACGACGCGGCCGTCGAGGACCTCCTGGAGGTCAGCCCGAACGACGTCGACGCACCGTCGGCGTTGACGTTTTCGCGCAACGTATTCATCCCGCTCACCACGGCCTGTCGCTACACCTGTACCTACTGTACCTACTTCGATCCGCCGGGACAGGCCACCCTACTCTCGCTCGAGGAGGTCCGCGAGATCTGTCGGCGCGGGGCCGATGCGGGCTGTACGGAGGCGCTGTTTACCTTCGGTGACGACCCCGACGAGCGCTACACCGAGATTCACGCCCAGCTCGCCGAGTGGGGCCACGACTCGATTCACACCTACCTGCGCGAAGCCTGCGAGGTCGCGCTCGAGGAGGGATTGCTCCCCCACGCGAATCCGGGCGACCAGACCCGCGAGCAGATGGCCGCCGTCGCGGACGTCAACGCCAGCATGGGCGTGATGCTCGAGACGACCGCCGAGGTCGGGGCCCACGCCGGGCCGCGGCGGAAGATCCCCGGCCAGCGGCTACGGACGCTGCAAAACGCGGGCGAGTTGGACGTGGCCTTCACGACCGGGATTCTGGTTGGCATCGGCGAGAACTGGCGCGACCGCGCGGAGAGCCTGCTGGCGATCCGCGAACTCCACGAGCGTTACGATCACATCCAGGAGGTGATCGTCCAGCCCGTCGTGGAGAACGAACGCTGGGCCGACGGCTCGCCCGATCTCGCGACGATGCGACAGGTGACGGCGATGGCCCGCGCCGCCCTGCCGGAGGAAGTCTCGGTACAGGTGCCGCCGAACCTCACCCCCGCGACGGAGCTGATCGACTGCGGCGTCGACGACCTGGGCGGCGTCTCACCGGTCACCGACGACCACATCAACCCCGACTACACGTGGCCCGCGCTCAGGGAACTCGAGGAGATCGCCGCGTCAGCGGCGCTCCCGCTCGAGGAGCGGCTCCCGGTCTACGAGCGGTTCCTGCCGCCCGTGTTGCGCACGGGCGGCTTCGACGGGCGGGTCGCCGACGGTGCGGGGAGCGGCGGGTCGGACGGGAGTCGCGACTGGATTTCATCGACCATCCGGAACGCGCTCGCGGCCGACGACTCGGCGGGCGAGCGCTATCGGGCAGTGCTTCGGGACGGGACGGCGACGGTCACACACTGAGCAGTCCGCGTCCGGTCGGGTACCGATCGGACTGGTCTCGAGAGCCGACGGCCCGCGAGGATCGCCGATCGAACCCGCGACCGCTGTGCAACTCAGTAGAAGAGGAGAAGGATCGGAATGAGCAGCGGCGAGAGAATGAGCAACGTAATGATGCCGAGCGGAACGAGCGCCGGCGGTAAAAGGGATAGTATCAGTAGTCCGAGGATGCAAATCAGGAGTCCGATGATAGCGTTGAGGCGGCGGATCACTCCATCGTCTGCCATTAACTAATCCTCAGCGCAGAGGTATAAAAGCGATCGGATAGCAAACAATTACTCCACGGGCAGGTTGAACTCGTCCTCGGAGAGATTGGCTGTTGATATTGGCGCCTGCGACACGACCGCGGGTGTCGACAGCGGAACCCGAGTCGGTTATTCACCCCACTCGCGTCCGAGCGGGCCGTTCGACGCTCTGCCTCGCGGCTACGGCGACCAGTACGCCTCGTGGACCGCTAGTCCCGCATCCTCAAGTACGGGTCCCTCGACCGTCGTCTCGCCGCCGGCCCGGTCGACGATCTCCTCGCAGGGGATTTCGATCACGCCGTCGTCCCGGTGGGCCGCGAGCGAATCGACGGACACGCTGTAGACGACCCGACCGATCCCCGCGTAGACGATCGCGCTCGCACACATGGGACACGGCTCGGTGCTGGTGTACATCGTACACGCCGCGCGCTCGCTCGACTCGAGTTCGCTGGCGGCCCACCGGGCCAGTTTGAACTCCGGATGCGCCGAGATGTCGTCGTCGGTGAGCGTGGTGTTCTCGGCCGTCCGGACGATCTCGTCGTCGACGACGAGCAGGGAACCGAAGGGCGTGTTGCCGCCGTCGACCGCCGATTCGGCGAGGTCGATCGCGCGTCGAACGTAAGCGTCGTCGGTCGCCATACCGACCGCTTCCGTCGCCGGCACCGAAACGCTTCCCCTCGCTCGAGCGCGACTCCGTTCCGTCCGCTCCGGCGAACGGAGCGGCCGTCTCCCCGTATCGACACGTCGGCGAAAATAAATCAGCAGGTGTGCCAGGTGGTGTCTCCGCGCCGCGTGTTCCGGTTCCTCAGCAGGGTTCGATGCCCGAAATAACCTCCCGAACGTCGACGTAGCCGTCCTCGAGAGAGGGGTCCCTCCAGTCGACCAGGACGCGACCCTCGTCGAGACAGAGCGCCTCGATCGTCCCGGCCGTACTCGCGGGAACGATGAACCCCGAGTTACTGGTACAGGACTCATAAACGACGACTCGGCTCGGCAGTCGCAGACAGTCACCGACCGACACGTCCGCGGGCGAGGCCCGATCGGCCGCCGCAGTCCCGGTCATCGCGACGGTCGCGGCAGCAGCACCGGCGGTTGCTTTCAGGGCTTTGCGACGGGACATGGATGGTTGGTCGTCTGCCATGCGAACGATAATCCAATGCATAAACTAATAAAATTGCGCACTAATCGTATAGTGAACTAGTAATCGGCGAGACGGCTCTTACACCTGTTGCGGGGAATCGCTCGCTCGTTGCCACGGCGGTGGGAGTCCGCAACCGGTTCGTGGCCGCAGTCAGCCGTCGGCCGCAACGGCCACCAGTCGAGCGCGGGAGCGCCTCGAGAGCGCACAGCGTTATCCGCCTCGAGCGACGGATACCGCGTATGCACGTCGACCTCAGCCATCCGATCGAGACCGGGATGCAGACGTATCCCGACGATCCCGCGGTCACCGTCCGACGACACGCGACCCACGACGACCACGGCGTCCGCGTCGACGCCCTCGAGTGCGGCAGTCACACCGGCACCCACGTCGACGCACCCGTCCACGTCGACCCGGACGGGACGCCCCTCGACGCGTACCCGCTCGAGCGGTTCGTCTTCGACGCCGTCCGGATCGATTGCCGCGATTTCGCGGCCCGCGAGCCGATTCCCGCTGCTCGAGTGCCGGCCGTCGACGCCGATCTCGCGGTGTTCTGGACCGGCTGGGACGCCCACTGGGGGACCGAGCGGTACCTCGAACACCCCTACCTCTTGCCGGCGGCGGCCGCGGCCTGCGTCGACCGCGGGTTCGACGTGGCCGTCGACACGCTCAACCCCGATCCGACGCCGACGGACAGCGCCGCGGAGGACGAGCCCGCGGGGTTCCAGGCGCACCACACGCTGCTCGGCAACGAGCGATTGATCCTCGAGAACTTGACAGGCCTCGCCGCGGCGGGGGACCGGTTCGAACTCCGGGCCTATCCGCTGGCCCTCGGAAACGACGGCGCACCGGTCCGGGCCGTCGCGATCGACGAATCGGAGTAGTGCCGTCGCTCCGGCGCGGGGTCTCACGGCCCCGCCGAAATAGGCTGTCATTACCGTACGCTGAACGACAGCCCTCAATTCGACGCCGTTCACGCCACGACGTGCCGGATCTGCCCTCGTAGTGGAACGAAACGATCGCGGCGCTATATGCCGTCCTCGAGTGAGGGGGTCGATGCAGTCGAAACACTCGAGGTGTACTAGGATGACGCCACCCGACGAGGAGAGACCGGAGGAATCGCTCGACGAATCGATGGACCGCCTGCTCGACGCCGGGCGGCGACCGCTGCTGAAAGCGCTGGGGGCGGGAGTGACGGTCTCCGTTGGCAGTGGCGTCGCAGCCGCTCGGAGCGATGCTGCAGCCGACTCGAGCGGGGCCGGCGATACCGGGTCGGACGCGGCAGCGCTCGATCCGCAGTACGGCTTTGCGACGCCGGACGCCGACACCGTTCCCGAGGAACTCGCCCCCGATCATATCGTCGATCTCCACTCCGATATGCCCGCAGACCCGGCGAACCCCGACCGTCCGCCGTTCTTCCACTTCGAGCCGAGTGGCATTCACGTCGCCCCTGGCGATGTCGTCCAGTTCACGGCCACGGCACCCGACCACACGATTACGGCCTATCACCCCGCTCAAGGATTCCAGCGTCGTGTTCCCGACGGGGTGCCGCCGTTTTCGTCGCCGGTACTCAACGTCGGCGGGGCCTGGCTCTACGAGTTTGCCAACCCGGGCGTCTACGACGTTTACTGTGGCTCACACCACGTGTTCGGGATGAGTATGCGCCTCGTCGTCGGCGATCTCGCGGCCGAGAGCGTGCCGGACTACGAGGAGACGTTCGAGGGCAGCGACGACCCGCCCCTCCTCCCCCCGTTCAGCCCGGCGTTCCTCGAGCACGAACTCAACGCGATCAGCGATGCCAACGAGGACTGTGACTGGCCCTGGCTAACACCACAGGAGGTCCTCGACGCCCCAGCACTCGATCCGATGGGGATTCAGGAGCGAGGGGCCGTGTCGTTCGTGGACGTACTCGCCGATATCGATCGCTTCGCTGAGGTGGGGCCACTCCACGACGACACCGATAACGGGGCATCGGCCGTCGATAGTAGCCGTTGACCGTCACCGGACGCCCGATCGCGCGACCGCTGTGCGATCGAGACACCCAGAGCGGGGTGACTGCTTCCGGGCGGTCGTTGGACCGCGTTCCACAGAACGAGATACCGACTGACGTTCGAGGGTCGACCGGTCAATCGTCAGCCGGGGTGACGCGCGCGTCACGCTCCTCGAGGGTCAAAAGCGGCGTCCCGTCGGCCTTCGGCCCGAGCCGGGGACCGAACGGTGGCTCGTCGGGATCGATGACCCGGTGCGTCTCGTAGTCGGTCGAGCGCTCGACGGGCACGCGGCCGATCGACGAAATCATCTCGACGTAGTCCGCGAACGAGCGGAACTCGCCGTAGCCGCCGCCGGCGCGCTTGGTGATCTCCTCGGAGAGGATCGTCCCCATGTAATCGTCGGCCCCACACGAGAGCATCTTCAGCCCCTGCTCGTCGCCGTACTTGACCCACGAGGCCTGAATGTGGTCGATATTGTCGAGGAACAGCCTCGAGACGGCGATCATCAGTTCGTCCTCGTGCCTGCTCGCTCCACCCGAGACGACGTCGTGTTCGAACAACGGGGTGTTCTGGTGGATAAAGGAAAGCGGCACGAACTCGGTAATGTTGCCGGTCCGGTCCTGCAAGTCCCGAATGCGCTGCAGATGCATCGCACGGTGAGCCTCGTTCTCGACGTGACCGTACATGATCGTCGCCGTCATCCCGAGACCGACGTTCGCGGCGGCCTCCATGGCCTCGAGCCAGCCGTCCGTGCTGATTTTGCCGGGACAGATCACCTCGCGGACCTCCTCGACGAGGATTTCGGCCGCGGTGCCGGGAACGGTGTCGAGTCCCGCGTCTTGCAGCCGCCGGTAGATCTCCTCGTAGGACCAGTCGGTCCCTCGCCGGGCGTGGTAGGCCTCTTCGGGCGTCATCGAGTGGACGTGGACCCCGTCGACGCTCATCGCCGACACCTGCTCCGTGTAGGTGCCGGGGCTGGTGTCGTAGACCTCGGGCGGCTTGTAGTTGACCGCCTTGGGGTTGGGATGGTCGTCGAGGATCTCCCGATGCTCGTCGTCGAGCGCGAACGCGGGGTGGAGACCCGAGACCGAGGTCACCTCGTAGATGCCCCGCTCGACCGCGTCGGCGACGATCTCGCGGGATTCGGCGGGCGTCTTCGTGAACCCGGCCGTTTCGATCTCCGTGTCGCTCTCGAAGGTGTGGGCGGCGTCCTTGAAGTTACAGAAGAGACAGCCCACGTTACACGCCGTCGTGACGTTGTTGTTCAGGTTCGCGACGAAGGTGACCTCCTCGCCGACCTGCTCGGCGCGGCGGTGATCGGCCGCCTCGAGCACGCGGTCCTTGCGTTTCCGGTCGATGCCCTCACCGTCCGTCCCCGTCGTGAATAACTCGATGGCGTCGTCGACGGTGAGTCGATCGCCGTCGCGCGCCTTCGCCAGTGCGTTCTCGAAGGACTGGTCGGTCTCGGGAACGTGATCAAACGTGAGGTCGGCCTCGGTCACCGGTCGCTCCATCGACGTAACGATGCCCGTACAGCGAGAAAAGGGTGATGGATCCGGACCCAACCCCGTCCGAATCGGCCGCGTCGAGACTTGCCGCTACCGATGACGCGATCCAGGGCGGCGTCGCCAGCAACAATCGGCTCGACCCGAACTGATCCGGTCCGACGATGTCGATCGTCGCCTCGCTTCGGCCCGCGGGGACGGTCACGGCTGCCGGCCGCCGACCGGATATTGAAACCTTCTTACGCTCCGGCCACGGCAACTGGGGTATGAGCGACGGGGGCGAACACGTCCTGAGGTGTCTCGCGTGACGCTACGCACAGCGAAGCCGTTCGAACGTCACGGACCCCACACGAGGTGGGTGCGATGACCAGCGTCAAGCAGTTCCGCATCGAGTCGGAAGCGACCGCCGAGGAACTGGGCCGCGGCGCGTTCGTCTTCACCGACGACTACTCGGTGTTCGACTGGGGGAAGATGCCCGATCAGATCCCCCTGAAGGGGGCGAGCCTCTGTACGATGGGCGCGTTCAATTTCGAACTGCTCGAGAGCGAGGGCGTCCCGACCCACTACCGCGGTGTTGTCGAGCGTAGCTCGACAGACCGTCGGACTTCGTCCGACGACGACGTGGAAAACGGCGACGTCGTCGCCCTCGCGGACGCCTCCCACCCGCCCCGGGAGATGGCCATCGACCTCACGCAGGTGCCCGACCTCCCACACGAGGGCCGCGAATACGATTACGACAGCTATCACGAGGCCGCCGCCGAGAACTACCTGATTCCCCTCGAGATCGTCTTCCGAAACCGGGTCCCCGTCGGCTCGAGCCTGCGGCGGCGGACCGAGCCGGCCGATCACGGCCTCGCGTTCGGGAGTTGGCCCGAGGAGGCCGTCGACCTCGACGAGCCGATCGTCGAGTTCTCCACGAAATACGAGAAGGGCGACCGCTACCTCACCCGCGAGGAGGCCGATTCGATCGCCGGGAAGGCGGCGATCGAAGACCTCGAGTCGCTGGCCCGCGAGGTCAACCGGGTCGTGACCGAGCAGGCGGATTCGGCCGGGCTGATCCACCAGGACGGCAAGATCGAGTGTTGTTACTATCGTGGCGAACTCCGGGTCGCCGACGTCGTCGGTACCTTCGACGAGAACCGCTTCAGCTACGAGGGAACGCAGCTCTCGAAGGAGGTGCTGCGCCAGTACCACAAGCGTACTCAGCCCGACTGGGTCCGGGCCGTCAACGCTGCGAAGGCCGAAGCGAAACAAGCGAACGTCGCCGACTGGAAGTCTCTTTGTGATAAAGAACCAGAGCCGCTGTCGGAGTCGGTCCTCGAGACCGCCAGCGAACTGTACTGTGCCGGGGCCAATGCCTACACCGGCCGGGACCTGTTCGATGCGCCGCCGCTCTCGAGCGCGATCGGCGCGGTCCAGCGGCTGTAGCGACCCCACCGGGCCGGAGACCGGAACGAGCGGGGTCGACCCGGACAGTGATCCGTTGCCTGATATCGTTTCACAACCCCGATCGAACAAGGTAACCCTCATATTGGGGGCCTCGCTACGTTCGACCGACCGCAAATGAGCCTCGCCACCAGCGGAGTCACAGCGGGAATCGTCCTGTTCAACCTCACGTCCGGGATCGCAGCCGCTGCGAGCGTCATGCTGTCGCTGTTCGTGCTCGTGGTCGTCCTGTTTGCCGTCGCGCCGCTGTTCTCGTCGACGTGGATCGGCCAGCAGGACGTGACGGCAGCCGCCGCGTCCCACAGTGAGTCGAGCGACGACTGACCCTACCGTCCCCGTCCGCATCCCCGTTCATCCGGGTCGAAAACGACGCAACGGACCGGTTTCCACTTGCCCCGCCGAGCGACCGCCGAAGCGGCAGTTACGGCGTCCGTCCCGTTCCGGTACGCGACCGGTCGGGAACCCGTCCCTCGAGCGACGACGTCTCGGTCGGCGGGCTCAGAGGGGGCTCGCGCAGCCGGTTCCAACTATCGCGTCGGTACCGGCAGTACCGGCTGGTCACGTATTCTCGACCGGACGGGGTGTTCCCGGCCGTTCAGCGCGTCTCCATAGCGTTAGCCGGCGTTACGAGTTACGCGGCCGATAACGTTCATTGCGGTCGCCACGCTACGTCGGCGTATGCCCTCCGAGCGACATCGAACGCACCGCCTCGAGTGTGAGGGCTTCGCCGCGGAGTTCCGGGCTCTGCTCGATCGGATTGTCGCCGACACGACGGCTGCGATCGTCTGGCTTCGCGAAGACGAGCAGCGGATCGAACCGGACGGGACCGACTGTCGGCGGACGTGGACCGCCGTTCGCGATCGGTTCGAACGGGTTCCCGAGAGGGATCGGGACGAGGCCACTGCGTGGCGCGTTTCGACGACGACCGAACGGGACCGGGAAGCGTTGTTCGATCTGGTCGCGCTCACGGACGGCGTCGCCGGAGCCCACTTCGTGTATCGACTCACCCTCCACGCCGACGGAACGCCCGTGCTCGAGGCGATCCCGCATCACGCGGCTGCCGAGATCGATGCGACGCTGGTCGGCGCCGACATTCACCCGGGCGAAATCGTCGGACTGGAGGGCCACGATGCGTGTGTGGTTCCGACGGAAACCCGCTTCGAGTGGGTCGCCGAGGACCGCCGATGGAAGATACGGGGCGGTTCGCTCTGCGTCGAGGCGCTCGATGGGCGGCAAGCGAGTTGTTACGGACTGACGACCCTCGAGCGGGCGACGAGAATCGACGACGGAACGGTGCTCGCCCTCGCCTGGGAACCGGGGGAGCTATCGGACGATGTCGTCGGGAAATTCCTCTCGTGGATCATGACCAAACTGTATCGGCCGCCGACGGCGGTGCCCTGCGAGACGGTCGATCGGGCAACGGCAATCAGGGCGTATCTACAGGAGTTGCTCGCGGCGTACGACGGGCGAACGATCTAGACCGATTCGCTTCGTATCGGAACGGGGTGCTCCGACGTGGACGCGACGAGCACGAGTCGATCGGGGAGATGCCCGCCGTCTCGAGGAACGTGGAGCGGTACAAGACGGGACCGATCGTCGTCGCGAGCGGATCGAAACGACGGGAGACGGCGTCGCCGCGGTCGTAGCAACACGAGTTACCACGCCCTCCCCAGCCGATTCGTTCGCGCCTCGCGGCGCTCACTCATCCCTCGCGCAAGTTCGTCGCGCGGTTCGCCGCTGCGGCGAACCGCGCCACGGCGCGCGCCACCATGTGACGCCACGTGACGCCGCATACTCGGCTGCCCGAACCGGTTCGGGTAGCCGTGGCCGAATCCGCCGCAATGAATTCGTTCAAGTGGGTCTCGGACGACCTGTCATCCGATGACTGATTCGACGGACGAGGATTCGCCCGAGTGTCGACAGTGCGGGAGCCCCGTGGGGTCGTCTTCCGAACAGCGCGTCGTGACGACGGTCGAAGAGGGGACGGCCGTCCACCGCCACTTCTGTAGCGACGACTGCCGCGAGCAGTGGGTGTCGTCGAACGCCGCCTGATCGGCTCTCACACACCGCGCCGTCGGTAGTATCGTCGCCGACCGTCCGTGACCCGTTCTCGAGTCCCAAGTCGACCGTCCCGAACGGCCGTGCTCCCGATCCGAACAGTCACTCGCGTGCGCCGCGGATCGGTGACTCCGACAGCCGAAGTAGCGACGTGAAACGACGATCGACGCGCCCCTCCGGGGCGGCAACAGGGTCTCCCGTCGACCGGCGTAGTTGACGACGCCGAGCAGTATCGGGGACGGTGACGGCTACCGACGGAAGACGGATGGTTCGAACGACGGGGCAAAAAAGAACTCACGCACCGCGAGGTTTGGTCGCGGCGGGGGACACGTCGTCGATCGGTCGGGCAGCCACGGCGACGGTCATCATCGAGAGACCGGACACGAGGAGGTTCGCGCCCACCAAGAGGCCGATCGCCCAGGCTGCGGTCGCCGGAAAGCCAACCCAGAGGAATCCGGCCAGAACGATCGCGATGCCGCCGCTGACGGCAACGGAGGTCCGTCCGGTGGACGGGGGCATCCGCATCGCCGTCGCGAGTTCGGTGACGCCGTGGACGGCCAGATACGCCACGAGTACCAAGGTCAGGGTGACGAGCGCGACGACAGGTGCCGCGAGCACGGCCAGTCCGGCGAGTACCGAGACGAGCGCGAGCGCCAACTGCCAACTCGACCGACGCCAGCCCTGCGCGGCGAACGCGTGGACGCCGTGGACGACGCCGCCCGCGACGAGAAGCACGCCGAGCAAGAGCGAGACCGAGAGGCCGGTAATCACCGGTGCAGCCATCGCGAACAACCCGATCAGGCCGACGATCCCACCCGCGATCGCGAGCGTACGCCAGTCGTTCTCGAGGGAGTAGCCGTCCGATTCGTTGCTGTGGTTTGATGTGGTCATTTGAATCTCCGATTCAGTGTACGACATGTGAGTATATATAACTACTATACGATTTGACAGTCTGTATCGATCCCCGACGGGTCAGCGATCGGCCATACCGCGCCTCGAGCGAGCCACGTGGCTCGCTCGGGGCGAACGCGTCCGACCGACAGCATGTGCTTTCGAAACGCTGAGTGATTTCGAGCGCCGACGGGGAGGTGTGCCTAGTTCGGCGATTCCGGGCCGCCGCGATCGGCGCGAGTGTGAGCTCTGTGGCCAACGCGTTCCGACGGCGACGTACCGCGAGCACCTGCTCAAGGAGTGTCCGGGGGAGTAGGCGCTACGTCTCCTCGACGTGGCGGATCTCGCAGGCGATACCGCGCGTGCTCTCGGCCATTTCGCGGCCGAACATCTCGGCGCGGCCGACGGCGAAAGCCTTCGGTCCCTCGACGACGACTTCGTCGCCGACGCGGATGTCCTCGTCGGCGTCGACGACGCCCGGGGCGAGCACGCTGCCGTGGGGAACGAAGCCGTCGATCTCGACGCGCTTCGTCGGTGCATCGCTCTCGAGCCAGCGACGTGCGCCCGCAAGCGTGAACGAGAGCGTCCCGTACTGAGGCACCATCGTCGCGAGTTGCGTATCGTCGGGGTCGCGGACCTGGATCTTGGGATAGCGACTGGTCGTCTGAATGTTCGCGAAGAGGTCGTCGCCGGCCCCATCGCCGAGCAGGTAGTCCGCGATCGCGCGGACGGTGTTGTGCTCGCGCTCGCGTTTGGAGTACTTCAGTTCGCCGGACAGGGCGCTCGAGAGGTTCGCGAGCGATTCGTCGTCGGTCGGATGGTCGGCGACCGTGTAGGTAACGTCGAGGGCGAGTCGCTCCTCGACGCGCTCGACGATGTCGCGGTAGCCCTCGTCGGGGACGTGGGCGATGATTTCCGGATACTCGTTGCGCTCGAGGTACCGCCCCAGGACCTCGCTTACGAACTGCTTTTCGTCCTCGGACCAGCGACCCGTGACCACGGTATCGTAGTGTTGGGCGGGATAGGTCGTCTCGAGTTCCTGCGGGACGACGCCGATCGGTGAGGTCATCGAAACGAGGTGGGCACGCCACTGGATGGCGTCGTGGAACTGGCGGTGGCTCTGGGACTCGCTGTACGGCTTGGCGGCCGAACAGGGGACGAGTACGAGCGGGTTTCGGAACCGATTCCGGTACCGTGTAGTCACCCGATCGGCGAAGCGCTGGATCTCCACCCGACGGATGGTGTCCGCGGTCGCGGCGTCGATCCGGGCGTCCCGCAGAATCGGCGTCCGTTCCTCGAGATACCCCCACTGATCGTCGAGTTCGCGCATCGCGGCGGTGAGCCACTGGTCGTGGCGGGCCTGTCCCTCGACGTAATCCCGGAGCCGCCCGTCCCGAATCCGGCGGCGGACGATCGCCAGTTCGGACTCGAGGGCGGAGACGTTGTGTTCGGCACAATCGGCGCGCGTAAACTCCTCGCGAGGTTGCTGGCAGGCCGGACACGAGCAGGGAAGTTCGTCGAGATCCTCGAGGAAGTACGCCTCGTCGGTCGTGAGATAGCGACCTTCGGTCCCTTTCACGGCGGCCGCGGTGCCATCGAACAGATCGACGCCGGCGTAGGCCAACAGGGCGACGTTCCGCGGTGTCGCGACCCCGGAGAACAGCAGAGCGGTGTCGGTTGGAATCGCCTCGCGGACGTCGACGACGGCCTCGACGAGCGCCGCACCGTGTCCCATCGCGGACTGGACGTCCGAGAGGGCGTACGCGTCCGTCCCCTGGGGGGCGACGGTCTCGCTCGAGACGACCGCGACGCTCGGGTAGTCGACGTCTGGAGCGTCGACGGCGAACGATTCCTGTACCTCCGCGGGCGTACCGCCGGGGAACGCCCGATGGGGGAGGACGGTGAGTTGCGAGTCGTCGCCCGCGGGACGTTCGCGGTCCCCGCTCCAGAGCGAGCCCGCGTCCTCGAGGACATCGTCGACGAGTGCGGGCGTCGTCAGCGGCGAGGAGAGACGAAGTTCGCCCACGCGCGCGGCCCCGTCGCGCTCGTGTACTTCGAAATAGTCGGTCATACTCGATATGACCGTGGCGAGCGAAAGAGGTTGTCGATAGCGAGTGATCACAGTCGATCCCAGTACCGTTCCAGAATCGTGACTGTTGAGGGCTGTATTCCTCGATTTCCGAAAGCGAATCCATCGGGGGATGTTTTGGAAAATTAATCTTTATACGGGAGCAGTTGGAAGTACGACTATGGAACCGGACAGCAGACCAGACTCGAGACGGCGATTGAAGAGCGGCGGGCGAGCGTTCCTCGTCGTTCTTCTCGTTGCAGCCGTCGGTATCGCGACGATCGGACTGCCGGCGATCTACGGCGGTTCGACGACGACCGCCGAAGCGACGGAATCACCCGTCGAATCGTACGAAACGGTCTCGCAGGCCGAATCGGACCTCGATCCGGCCGACGAGGTGTACCTCCGCGACGACGGCAGCGCCGTCCTCCGCTACGACGACAACGAATCGGACGTCAACCAGGTCGATCTGGGAATGGACGCCAGTGAGGGACTGGTCCACATGCTGGTCGCGGACGACCTCGATGACGAGATGCAAAACGAGGAGTTCGAGTCGGCGAACTTCTCTGCGATCCTCGACCAGCAGGGTTTCGCCGGGAACGGCTCCCTCGTCATGCAGCAGCCGGACGAGGTCACGGACCTCTCCGTCGACGTCTCCGGTGAGATCTCCGACGAACGGAACCAGATCGACGCGACCGCGACCGGAACGTTCGAAAGCGAGGCCGCGACCACCGGCGAGGCCACCACCAGCGGACACGTGACTGCCACCGCCGACACATTCGAGACGGCAGGCTCCGTCTCCGTCGACTCCGGGTCGATGTCCGCCGGTGACGACACGTCCATGAACGTGTCTCTCGAGGACACGAGCGACGGATACACCATCGACGTGGCTCAGGAACGGAGCGTTCCCGACTTCAGCGCCGAGCAGTGGGAGACTCGAAAGGCGGCCAAGCAGACCCTCCAAGAGCAGTACGGTGCGATCGCGACGCAGATGGGCGGAACGAGCGACATCCAGATCAACGAGTACGAGTTCGAGGAGCGCTCCACCGGTAACCACCGGCTCACGATCGACGTTACGGTCGAGTACACCGGCATCGACGCGGGGATCGAGGAACAGCTCGCGACGTCCCTGGCGAACGATGACACGTCCGATCTGAGCCAATCGGAAGCCGAGAAGATCGCGGCCAACATCACCGAACTCGAGATCGAGACCTTCGAGTTCACGATGAGCCAGAGCGACGGAACGATCGATGTCGAGTGGGAGATCGCGCTCGCGAACTACGACGAACTCACCATCGCGATGCTCGATCTGGCCGAATCGACGGACATGAACGGTACGATTCCGCAGGAGGACATCGACAACGCCCGCGCTGCGATCGACGCACAGCAGAAGGCGGATCTCACGTGGGAGATGCAGTGGGACGCGTCGGTCGAGCAAACCAGCGGTAACGAACTCACGCTCGACGCCGAACTCACGAGCGAAACCGAAAACTGGAAGGACTACATCGCCGAGCTCAAGGCGAACGATATCAAGACGCCGAACGACGTCGTGTTCGATCTGACGGCCGAAACCGACGGCGACCAGCTCGCCGTCGACGGACAGTTCGAGGTCGAGAGCAAGGACCTCGCCGGGAAGGCGATCGACGCGATGGCCGAGTCCGCTCGGAGCGGTCCCACCGGCTCGTCGAACGCACAGAGCGACCAGTTCCTCACGGCGCTCTCCGAATCCGACCTCCAGGTCGCCCGTATCGACGGCAGCATCACCGGTGACTCGGTGCGAGTCGAAGCGGGCGCGAAGTTCGACAACATGAGCAAGGTCACCGAGACGTTCAGCGACACCGTCTCGATTAGCGGCGTCGCAACCGAATCCGACGGGAACACCACGTCCATGTACGTCTACGTCGACGACATGGGTGATGTCGATACCGCCTCGGCGACCAAGTCCGACATCGAACACCTCGGCGTGGTCGATTCCGAGACGACCGTCCATCAGGCGGGCGACTGGGACACGGAGTTCCCCGAAGCCGACACTGACAGCATGCGCAGCTATCTCGGTCTCAACGCGGAGGACAGCGAACAAGCGGAAGGCGAGAACGATTCCGATAGCGTGCCCGGCTTCGGGCTCGGCGTCGGCCTCGCTGCAGTCGCCGGACTGCTCACGACGCTCGTCCTTCGACGACGCGAGTAACGCACCGAAATCCGACTGAGCGCAGTCGACTCCGTTCCGACTCGTTTTTTGACACTATCGAGACGACAGTCGGCGGCGAGTCGATAAGCCTCCCCGCCCGCGTTTCGGGTGTCCGGGGCAATCGTGAGTGCTGACCGGCGATCGAAACGCGGTGCGTTGATGACGACGGCCGAGGGAAACCGACCGCCACGGGTCAGCTACACGGTCTCGAGGTGGGTCGCCGTCGCCGACGTGTGGCCGCGATTGAACGAGAGGATCTTGATCCGGATCACGTCGGTCACCTCGCAAGCGTCAGGGACGTCTTCGACGAAGACGACGAACCCTTCGACCTTGCCGACCGCCCGCCGCTCACCGGAGTGGTGGTCGCTGAATTCGCGGATCGCGACTTCCTCGACGTCGCCGATATCGACCGGCGGGTCGCGTTCCTGGGCATCCCTGTGACGGGACCGGGACCGCCGTTCGTCCGCGGAGCCCCCGCGAACGCGTTTGAACAGCCACGAGACGAGTACGAGCGCAACGAGGACGCCACCGCCGACTACTGCTGGGCCGAGCATACCGCAACCGGACGGCGCCTGGGTCTTCGATGTTCCGATCCGGGCGAGATGCCGGCGACGGCCCGCGAGCGTGAGACGGCCGACGAGAGGGAAACGACCGTCTGAGACGGGTTCGAGGCGGAACGGTCGATAGCCTTTTACTCATTCGAGCGATGGGATACGTCGTGAATGATTCATTCAGCGGGTCATTTGACGGGGTCAACGGGTCGGTGAGCAGTGCCGTCATTGCTGCGGTCGCGACACATCGCGAGACGGACCCGACCCGACTGCCGCCGCTCTACGAGTGGATCGATCCGGACGCGCTGGACGCGCTTTTCGCGCCCGCCCGGAGCGGTCCCCGCAGCGGTCGACTCGAGTTTACCTACGACGGCCACGCGATCGCGGTGGACTGTACCGACGGCGTCTCGGTCTCGGTCGACGGCTCGGCGGTCGTCGAGTCGATCCCGATCGGCTCCGAGAGCGCGACGCGGACCGACGCGTAACTGACGGCTCCGCTGTGGCACCCGCCGGACCGCGCGACGAGGGCCGATTTTCCACGGAAGACGACGGCCCCGATCAGTTCGCGGTGAGATCAACCAGCGCGACGGCGTCGGGAACGCGATCGAGGACGGCCGCCGGCCATCCCTCGTGGGCGAGGGTGAACGTCGTCTCCGGGTTCGTCACGACGAGGCTGGCGACGCCGTCGGCCGCGGCTTCGAGGGCGGCTCGATCGGTTCGGGCGGGGACTTCCGCGGTGAGCGGGTAGCTCTTCGACAGCGCGCGCGGGAAGGGACCGAACGGCGGTTCGACGCGCCAGGAGTCGTCGAACTCGTCGCTCCGCGGCGCGTTCCCCTCCGTGAGAAGGAGGTCGTCCGGGACGGACAGCCGCTCGAGGCGCTGGTGGTGTCGGACGACTTCGGGGCGACGAGCGCTCTCGTGGGAGGTATAGAAGAACGAACCCTTCGAGACGGGATCGCTCCGCTCGAGTTGGGCGGCGTGATCGAGCAGTGTGCGGTAGCCGTCGAGCATCGTCGGATGGGAGCGGGCGCGCTGTTCGACGAGTTCGAGCAGATCACCCGTCCGGATAGCCTGCTTGATCCGGCGGATCTCGGCGAAGGTGACGTGGAGGTTGTGAGCGGCCAGTTCGGATTCGCGCTCGGCGTCGGGCAGGGCGCGAAGCTCGTCCGGCGAGTGTGCGGTACAGACGGCACAGGAACAGGGGAGGTACTCGAGGTCGTCGAGCGCACGGGTGCCACGAACCGTGAGATAGCGGTCGTCGCGGGCGTACAACGCGTAGGCAGCCGAGTCGAACAGGTCACAGCCCATCGCGACGGCGAGGGCGAACATCATGGGGTGGCCGGCACCGAAGAGGTGGACGGGTGCGTCGGCCCCCAGGCCGCGCTTGGCCGCGGCGACGACGTCGATCATATCGTCGTACCGGTAGTCGTTCATCAGCGGCACGACCGCGCCGATCGGGAAGACATCGAGATCCGTGTCGTCGGCGTGGCGACCGGCCCGCTCGCGGAGGTCCGGATAGGTCGACCCCTGAACGGGCGCGCTGACGAGCATCTCGCCCGTGTCGGCGGCTTCGGCGACCTCGAGTCGGTCCTGCGTGGTCTCGAGATCCGCCGCTGCGCGCTCACGGGAGACGTCCGGCGGGGTCGGGATGTCGACGGGTGTGGCGATATCGGAGCCGATCTCGCGCTGGAAGGCGAGGATCTCCTCCGTCGTGACGTCGATCTCGCCGTACTCCGAGAGTTGGAAGGAGCCGGAGTCGGTCATGATCGCGCCCGGGAAATCGAGCAGGTCGTGGAGGCCCTCCTCGAGCGCGCGTTCGCGGAGGTCGTCGTCGCCGTGGATGATATAGGAGTTCGTGATGAGGATTTCCGCGCCGAACTCGTCGGCGAGTCGGCGAGGGCTGATCGTATCCAGATTCGGATTGATAACCGGGAGCAAGGCCGGGGTTTCGACGGTCGTGCCGGCACGCGGAACGGTGAGTTCCCCGATGCGGCCGCCGGCGTCGGTGTCCCGGACTTCGAAGGACTCGCGCATTGCCCTCCCGTTGGACCGTCGGACGTAAGACGTGACGGTTTTCGTCCGCCCGATCGTCGACGCCCTGACGCGCGTTCTATCCGTAGCCCGCCCCCATCACGACGCTTGACGGGCCGGCACCCCTCGAGACGGCGGGGTGAAAGTACGGCCGCAGTTCCGGAACCGCCCACACGGGGGGAGACGAAGGCGCTTTACGCTCCGGGCCGCTTTCGTCCCCTAATGAGTAAACCCACGCCCGACGTCTACGAGCAGGGCAAGGGCATGGACGCCCACAATCAGGCGATGCGGGAGATCCGTTCCCGCAAGGAGGCCAGCTACGATCCCCACGAGCCGACCCGCGTCTGGCTCGACGAGGATAACACCCCCGACGGCGTCAAATCGAGTTTGACGATCATCCTGAACACCGGCGGCTGTCGGTGGGCCCGCGCCGGCGGCTGTACGATGTGTGGCTACGTCGCCGAAAGCGTCGACGGCGGCTCCGTCTCCCACGAGGCCCTGATGGACCAGATCGACGTCTGTCTCGCCCACGAGGACGAGAACGCCGACGAGCCCGCCGCACTCATCAAGATCTACACCTCCGGCTCGTTCCTCGACGAGCGCGAGGTCAGCGCCGAGAGTCGCCGAGCGATCGCCGACACCTTCGCCGACCGCGACCGCATGGTCGTCGAGTCGCTCCCCGACTTCGTCGACCGCGAGAAGATCGCCGACTTCACCCAGCACGGTCTCGACACCGACGTCGCGATCGGCCTCGAGACGGCGACCGACCGCGTGCGCCACGACTGCGTGAACAAGTACTTCGACTTCGCGGACTTCGAGGCCGCCTGTGCGGAAGCCGCGGCCGCCGACGAAGATGCGGGTGCCGACGCGGAGGCCGGCATCAAGGCCTACCTGCTGATGAAACCCCCCTTCCTCACGGAGGCCGAAGCCGTCGACGACATGATCTCGTCGATCGAGCGCTGTGCCGCTGTCGAGGGCTGTCACACCGTCTCGATGAATCCGTGTAACGTCCAGCGGTACACGATGGTCGACGATCTCTACTTCGAGGACGGCTACCGGCCGCCGTGGCTCTGGTCGGTCGCCCACGTCTTGACTGAAACCGCTGACACCGACGCCATCGTCGTCTCGGACCCCGTCGGGCACGGCTCCGACCGCGGTCCGCACAACTGTCAGGAGTGTGATGACCTCGTCCAGAAGGCGATCAAGGACTTCGACCTGCGTCAGGACCCGACAGTCTTCGAGCAGGTCTCCTGTGAGTGTGAACTGACCTGGGAAACGGTCATCGAGCGCGAGCGGAGCTTCAACCAGCCGCTGACCCGGTAAGCCGCTTCGTCCGCCGACGATCACGCGGGAACCGGGGCGACCGACGGGACTGCGAGCTGACACTGATCCTCACGGCATGCCTATCGATAACAGGGTGCTGGAGCGATCTCGAGCCAGCCGTCTCGGTCGCCATCGGCTTCTCGGTAGTCGCCGTTCCGGAGCCCGCGATCGCCGTACTGGATACGGGGTCGTGCCCCTGGACGGGAGCCAGATCTTCTACGAGAGGGAGGCTACAAACGGACTAATCGCCGGTCGCCGGTTCGTCTGACGCCGACCGGACCGACTCCGCGTCGGCGCGCGGAATCGAGAGCGTCACGACGGTCCCTCGCGGTTCGTTGTCACGGAAGGAGAGCCGACCGCCGGCCTGGGTAACGACCCAGTTGACGAGCCAGAGACCGAGCCCGCTCGCGTGGCGGAGTTGCGTGATTTCCCGGTCGCCCTCGAGTAGTTCTCGTTCTTCGGGGGGGATGCCGGGGCCGTCGTCGGCGATTGCCAACGTTAGTTCCTCCTTGTCCGGCCGGTCACACACCGTCACGTCGACGGTCGGTTGCGCTCGGTCGTTGTGTTCGACGGCGTTCTCGAGCACCTGAAAGACGGCCGTCCGAAGGTACTTGTCGGCGCGAGCGAAGGCCCCGTCCGGCAGCGAGCAGGTGACCTCGACCTCGGGATGGGTGTTCTCGAGGCGGGCGACCGCCCTTTCGACGGCCTCGGTGAGATCGACGGGGCCGGCCGCGACCGTCTCACGGTCGAGGACGCGTTCGACGGTCCGGGTCTTCTCCGCGAGTCCGATGAGTTCGCTCGTCCGGTTCTGGATGGTCTCGACGTACTCGCTGTCGTCGTCGTCGACCGCGTCCACGAGCATCTCCGCACAGCCGTTGATGATGTTCATGCCGTTGCGCAGGTCGTGGCGGAGGACCCGATTGAGTATCTCGAGGCGTTTCTGCCGCTGTTTCTGGGCGGTGATATCGGTATAGAGCCCGAAGCCGCGATCCGACGACCCGTCCATCTCCATCGGGACGACCCGCAGCCGGAAATCGCGCAAGCCGTCCGCGGTTTGGCGTTTGACCTCCGCCTCGCCGATCTCACCGCGGTTGCCCCGGCGATTGAGGGTATCGGACTCGGCCCGCCGATCGGGCGGCACGATGACCTCGTCGAGCGACGTTCCGGCGAGGTCCGCCTCATCGTAGCCGAAGATCCGTTCGAACGCCGGGTTGACGTCCTCGACGATCGGGCCGTCCTCGAGTTGGCTAACGCTGACGACGGCGTCGGGAACGTTTTCGAACAACGCCGCGAACCGGTCGCGTTCGGCTCGAAGTCGCTCCTCGAACGCGATCCGGTCGAGAGAATCCGTAACGTGTGACAATAACAGTTCCGTCAGTTCCTCGTCGGCCGCGGAAAACGCGTCGGGCTCGGACGAAACGGCCTGAAACACGCCGTGATCGCCGATCGAAACGCTCAGGACCGACCGGCAGTTGTCGATACGGGCCGTGATCCCGTCGTCCGACTCGGTCTCGTCGACGCGGGAGGGTCGTCGCGACCGATACGTCCGCCCGGCGATCCCCTCGTCGAACGGGCGTCGCTCCCCGTGGTCGATATCGAGACCGGACGACGCGGCTTCCGTCACGATAGACCCGCCACAAATCCTGTCGACGAAACAGCGATCGAAGCCGAGGACGTCTTCGGCCGCCTCGACGGCCACGTCGTAGATCGCCTCCCGGCTCTCACAGTCTTCGAGCCGAGAGGCGACGGTGTGGAGGCCCTCGATTTTCGCCTTTCGATCGACCAGTTCTCGCTCCATTCGCTTGCGATCGCTGATGTCGCGGGCAATACCGACGGTGCCTTCGATCTCGCCGTCGGATCGCAACAGCGCCATACTGACTTCGGCGGGAACTCGTTCGCCGTCGGCCCCGGTCAGCGTGACTTCGCACGTCGCGGTACGCTGTTCGTCGTCGACCGTGAGTTCCCGGACGCGTCGTCGTCCGCGTTCGGCGCTCTCGTCGGTGAGTATCCGCGAGACGTGCTCGCCGAGGAGTTCGTCCCGTTCGTATCCGGTCTTGTCTTTCATCCCGTCGTTGACCTCGACGAACCGGCCGTCGCGGTCGAGTTGGTAAACGCAGTCCCCGACCGTCTCGACGACCGTCTTCGTCCGCTCGAGTTCGCGATCGCGTGCCGCTCGGTCGAGCGCGGCCTCGGCGGTCGTCGCGAGAACGTGGATCAGGTGGAATTCGGCATCGCTGAGTTCGTTCGACCCGATCGAGGCGACCGACAACATGCCGTGATCACCGAGCGGCTGGAGGAGTGAGTTCCCAACGTCGATCTCGATCTCGTACGGTAGTCGGTCGCACGAGACGTTCTCGACGACGGTCGGTTCGCTGTCGGTGTAGGCGTCCCAGAGGGTGGAGCCATCCGACCCGATCGGCGGAATCTCGTCAGTATTGACGTCGAGCAACGACGTCGTCCCGGCGAGTTCGAGGGTCTCGCTATCATCGTCGTAGAACCGGATCGCGCCGAGCGGTCGATCGATCACGTCTTCCGCCGCCGCCATCACGATGTCGGCGATTTCGTCGGTCGACTCGGCCCGCAGTAGCTCTCGAGTCGTTTCCTGGAGTGCCTCGAGCGCGTTCGTGCGCTTGCGCTCGGCGGTCACGTCCCGGACGAACGACAGCACGCTGCTGACCGCTCCATCGTCGTCGACCAGCGGCGTGTTCAACCACTCGCAGGTGACCGCCGTCCCGTCCTTGCGGACGTTCGAGTCGATCCGGCAGAACGACCCGCCATCGGGTTCGTTGTCGGCGATCCGCTCTCGCAACTCCAGGACGGTGTCGCGGTCGGAGTCCGGAACGATCAGGTCGACGGCGGATTCGCCGATCGCCTCCTCGGCTGTGTACCCGAACAGGTCGGCCGCGGCCGGATTCCAGTTGCGGACTTCGTACTCGAGCGTCCACTCGATGACCGCGAGCGGCGACTGTTCGATGAGCGACTCGAGTCGGTCAGAGTCGCCGTCCGCCGACGATGCGGGGGCGTCCGCGAGCGCGGAGCGGGCATCGGGTGCCGGATCCTCGAGTAACGCGTCCAGCCGATCGACGAGCGTCTCGACCCCCTCCGAACGGGGGACGTAGCCGTCCGCCCCCGCCGCGACGACTGCACCCGCGAGCCGTTCGCTTCCGTCGCGGGGAAAGACGGCGATCGGGACCGCGGACCAGCGGTCTCGAATCAGCCGACAGCAATCGACGGGGTCGGCGTCCGAACGTGCGCTCGCCGCGATCACGACGCCGTCGACGGTCGGGAATCGCTCGAGGCACGCATCGGCCGTCCGAACCGACTCGGTCGACATGCCGTGCTCTTCGAGAGCGCGTGCCACGTTCGCGGCGTCTTCGCCGACGACGACGACTCGAGCGGGTGGTCCGGTGGTCGTGCCCATTCCCCTGTATTCCGGTCGGCTTCAACGAACCCGTCCCATATGACTGTTCCACTCAGTTCACGAACTGAGTCGCCGTTGTTATCGTTCACAGATTCGGAGAAAAATCGTTCCTGGGACCTCACACGGTTGAATTACCGTTCAAGGCCGCGCAGGATGCCCTGCCCGTCGGTCGGGCCGACGTCGGGCAGCGTCGCGCGCTCGGGGTGGGGCATCAACACCGCGACGGAATCGCGGTCGCCGAGGATGCCGGCGACGGCGTGCTTGGATCCGTTCGGGTTCGCCTTGGGGGTCGGGTCGCCGTTCTCGTCGCAGTATCGGAAGAGGATGCGCCCCTCGTCTTCCAGTTCGGCCAATCGGTCGTCGGTGATCTCGTAGCGGCCCTCGCCATGCGCGATCGGAATCTCGATGATCTCGCCCTCCTCGTAGGCGGCGGTCCAGGGCGTGTCCGCGCGCTCGACGCGCAGGGAGACGTGTTCACACTGGAAGCGCGCGCTCTCGTTGGTCGTGAACGCACCCTCGGTGAGCCCGGACTCACAGCCGACCTGAGCCCCGTTACAGACGCCGAGGACGGGAACGCCGTCGGCTGCGGCCTCGCGAACCTCGGTCATGATCGGCGAGCGGGCCGCCATCGCGCCCGCACGGAGGTAATCGCCGTAGGAGAAGCCGCCGGGGAGAACGACGCCGGTCACGTCCGCGGGGAGGCCGTCCTCGTGCCAGACGATCTCGGCATCGATCCCGAGGTGTGCCAGCGCGCGCTCGGCGTCACGATCGCAGTTCGAACCGCCGAAGCGGACGATCGAGACCGTCACAGGCGACACCCCCTGGTGTTTCGGCCGGCGGGCTCGGTCGTCGTGATCGAGACCGTCACAGGCGACACCCCCTGGTGTTTCGGCCGGCGGGCTCGGTCGTCGTGATCGAGACCGTCACAGGCGACACCCCCCGGTGTTGCGACCGACGGTTTCGATCGGTATAGTAGCAACCGTCATCTACCGTTCGGCGACCTCCACGTCGTAGTCGTGGATGGTCGGGTTCGCCAGCAGTCGTTCCGCCATCTCGTCGGCGCGCTCGCGCGCGGCGGCCACACCGTCGGCCTCGAGATCGACCTCGAAGCGGTCGGCCGACCGCAGGGCCTCGAGTTCGAAGCCCAATCGCTCGAGGGCTTGCTTCGTGGTCTCGGCCTCGGGGTCCAGTACGCCCTGTTTGAGTCGAACGGTCACCGTCGCGGTATAGGCGGTCATTACCTGTTACCCCGTAACCGTGCTCAAAAACGCTTTCGCCTTGTCTCCGTAATACACGTTCGTGGATACTGGTGGGCCACGCAGCGTCGAGTAGGGCTTGGTCGGTCCGAACGGACGGTCGTCCGACCTGAACTGATCACTACTTTCATTGCGACTGACGTGTGACCTCACCGACAGCCATGGCGGAGGACGAACCGAATGCGGGGTATTCGCACGCGCCTCTCCGGAAAGCAGGACTTTTAGCCGCCCGTAGACTGCAATCCGTCGTGATGAATCGCAATTCGCTCGAGCGGAGGTGGCAGCGTTGACGACCGACGTAACCGAAATTACGGTCATCGGGGACGACGACACCGGATTAGTCGCGAACGTAACCAGCCTCCTGTTCGAGCGCGGAGTCAACATCGAGGACCTCGATCAGGCGGTCCGTGACGGCGTTTTCCGGATGTATCTCGCCGTCGACACCTCCGAAATGGTCTGTACCGAGGCAACGCTTCGGGAGGACCTCCGCGACCTCGGCGACGACCTCGGACTCGACGTCCAGGTCCGCTTCCCCGCCGACCGCGAGACCCAGCAGATCGCCGTCCTCGTCACGAAGGAGAGCCACTGCCTCGAGGCCCTGTTCGAGGCCTGGGCCAACGACGAACTCGGTGCGGATATCGGCGTCGTCATCGGCAACCACGACGACCTGCAACCGCTGGCCGAACACTACGACGTTCCCTTCCACGATATCGGCGACGAGGGCGGACAGCAAAACGAGGACGAACTGCTCGAACTCCTCGGGGAGTACGACGTCGATCTGATCGTCCTCGCGCGATACATGCGCATCCTCAGCCCCAACGTCGTCTTCCGCTACGAGGACCGCATCATCAACGTCCATCCCTCCCTGCTCCCGGCGTTCCCCGGCGCGGAGGCCTATCGACAGGCCGTCGAGGAGGGCGTTCGAGTCGCGGGCGTCACGGCCCACTACGTCACGACCGACCTCGATCAGGGGCCGATCATCACCCAGCGCGCGTTCGACGTCCCCGGCGACGCCGACGTCGCGGAGATGAAACGCCGCGGCCAGCCGCTCGAGGCCAGCGCGCTGCTCGAGGCCGTCCAACTGCACCTGAACGGCGATGTCTCGGTCCACCGCGGTCGGACGTCGGTCCGGGAGAACGGCACTCAGTACCAGCTCGGACTCCCCGACGAGATCGACAAGGTCACGCCGGACCGGCCGGTCGACGGGATCGGGAGCGCGGTCGCCGACGATTCGTAATACCGCCGGAGAGGGCCATTATGACCCGATCGGCGGGCGGCCGGTGATTACCTCGGAGGCCGCTCGATGTGACTGTCGGCCGATTCCGTCTCGCCGCCGACTCACGCTCCGCCGTACCCACTGTCCCGATTTTCACACCGATCGGACGGCCCTCGGACGGGCAAGTGTACAGCGACGGGTAGCGGTTCCGATGGCCGTGAGTCGTCGGGGAACCGACTAGCCGCAACTACTTTATTGTTTTAGGCAAGCCTAAAATCCATGGACGACGATCTGCCAGGGGATCGCAAGCCGACGCGGTCGCCCGTCGCTCCGTCGCTCGTCTCCCGTCTCGACGCGTCCCGCGAGGACCGCCAGCGATCCGGCCGCGATCATCCCATCTGGCGCGCATGACGGACGCGTCTCAGTACTTGCTCGTCTGTTATCTCGCCGCTCGAGACGGCGGGGAACCGGTCGCACCGGGACACGTCGCGGACGAACTCGATCGGTCGCCGGCGGTCGCGACGGAAACGCTCCAGCGACTCGAGACGCAGGGGTATCTCACCTACGAGCCGTACGAAGGGGCGACGCTCACCGCGCAGGGACGGGAGACGGCCGCCGACCTGTACGAAACCTACCTC
This sequence comes from Natrinema altunense, assembly GCF_000731985.1. Classification (GTDB taxonomy): domain Archaea; phylum Halobacteriota; class Halobacteria; order Halobacteriales; family Natrialbaceae; genus Natrinema; species Natrinema altunense. The sequence goes on along the minus strand of NZ_JNCS01000006.1, from coordinate 35,634 downwards.
GTCCTCTCGACGTTCTTCCGCGACGTGCTCGATCTTGCGGAGCCCGACCGGGAGGCGATGGCGCTCGCGGGCAGCGTTAGCTCGCTCGTCACCGAACGGGTCGCCGAAACGCTGCTCGAGGACGACGACATCGACGTTTCCGCCTGATTACCGTCGTCGAGAACTGCAGTAGAGAGACCGCGGCCGTTAGTTCGTCGCCGACTCGAGGACGAGCGTGTCGTCCTCGAGGTAGTGCTCGATGTGGTGAGTGTGTTCCTCGATGGTCTCGAGTTGCTCGCGGAGCATCTGTGCGGTGGCGTGGTCGCCCAGTCCCGCCGTGAGCTCGATGTGTTCGCGGTAGCTCTCGATGATGTCGCCCATCATCTCGAGGTCGTTCGCGAGCGACGTCCGGATGTCGTAAACGTCCTCGTCCTCGGGCTCGACGGTGGCGTTCTCCGCCAAGGTCGTCATGTTCGCGTGCGGGACGCCGCCGAGCGCCTGGAGGCGTTCGGCGAGGTCGTCGGCCGCCGCCTCGACGTCCTCGTAGACCTCCTGAAGGAAGACGTGAACGTCGAGGAACTCCGCGCCTTCGACGTTCCAGTGGTGCTTGTGGAGCTGGTGGTAGAGGACGTACGCGTCCGCGAGGTCGCGGTTCAGCGCCTCGACGATCTGCTCTGCCTTCTCGGGCTCGAGCCTGAGCGCGTTCTCCTCGACGGTACCGGCTTCCTGTTGGACGGTCTTCTGCGTATTCATCACAGCTAGTCCATGGAGTCTCGGACACATATAACTTTTCAATTCAATAATATTTTTTCGTGCGACCTAAAATCGGTTCGCCGTCGATGTTCGCCTCGCGTGGGAGATCGAACGGCTATTCCGCGCTCGATTCGGAACGGCCGGTATGGATCTCTCGATCGTGGATCTCGCGCCGGTCCCGGAAGGTGGTACCGCGACTGATGCCTACGAGAACACCATCGAACTCGCGCAACTGGCCGAGGATCTCGGCTACTCGCGGTTCTGGATGGCCGAACACCACGGCATGGCCGACTCGATCGCGAGTACGACCCCGGAAGTCCTGATCGCGCGTCTCGCAGCCGACACCGACGAGATCCGTGTCGGGTCCGGCACGGTTCTGCTCAATCACTATCAGCCATTCAAGGTGGCCGAAACGTTCGCGTCCCTCGATGCGCTGGCTCCGGGCCGCATCGACCTCGGACTCGGCCGGGCGACCGGCATCCCCGCCGCCGACCGGGCGCTGGGAACCGATCGCCAGAGCGGGGACCCCGACGCGGACCACGCCGAAAAAATCGAATCGACCGTCACCCACCTCCACGACGGGTTTCCGGACGAGCACGCGTACGACGACTTGACCCTCCCTCGCTCGGCCGACAGCGTCCCCGAACCGTGGGTTCTGGGATCGAGCCCCTCGAGCGCCGAAATCGCCGGGCAGCTCGGCCTCCGCTACTGTTTCGCCGGGTTCATCCGGCCGTCCCTCGCCGAGCGCGCGTTCGAAACCTACCGGGATCGTTTCGACCCCTCACCGCTCGGCGCGGGGCCCGACGAACCCGAGGGAATGCTGGCGATGAACGTCGCCTGTGCGGACACCGACGACGAAGCGGCCAGACTGCGCGCGACTGCCGAAGCATCGTACAAGCGGCTGCGACGCGGCGTCGTCGGCTCGCCCCCGTCCGTCGAGGCCGCGATCAACGAACTCGGCGGTGTCCCGGAGCCGACGCCGAACCCGCTTCCCGACGGCGACTGGCCCCGTTCGATCTCGGGGAGTCCGGAAACCGTGCGCGACCTGCTCGAGCAACTGACCGACCGGGTCGGGGTCGAGGACGTGATCGTACAGAACATCATCGCCGATCACGACGACGTGTTGCGCTCGCACGAACTCCTGGCGGACGGTGTCGGGCTCTGAAACTGGCCCCCGCTACTCGCCGAAGACGGAATTGAAGAACTTCCGTTCGGCGGTCCGGAGGTGCTGGTTGAACGTCGCCGGTGCGATCCCGAGCCGATCGGCGATCTCCTCGCCGGTGCTGCCCCGCGGCCAGTCGAAGTAGCCCGCGAAGTAAGCCGTCTCGAGCGCCGCCCGCTGTTTCTCGGTCAGGTCCTCCTCGAGGACCGACGCCGACCCGGAGTCGCTGCGCTCGCTGCGTTCGGTGGTCCGCTGGGCGAGGTAGGTGATGTCGTCGCGCTGGTTCCTGATGAGTTCGATCATCTGTCGGGTATCCCGGCCGCGCGGGAGTTCGACGACGAAGCGAAACTCCCCGTCGGCGATCGTCGCCGAGGCGACGCGACCGCCGTGGGTCGCGATCGTCTCGAACAGCGAGACGGCCGCGGGCGCGACCAGTTCGAACTCGAGGTCGTCGCGCCTGACGGAGAGGAACCGCACGTCGTCGATCCCGTCGGTGTCGTCGATAGCGTCGCTGAACGCCTCCTGTGAGATGCCGTGTGCCGAGCCGTAGGCCAGCAGCGCATCGTCGCCGCCGACCAACTGCTCGAACGCGATCGTACACGACTCGGTCGCCGAGAGTTCGACCAGCGGTTCGGCCATCGCCTCGACGCGGAACTCGAGTTCGACCACGGCGTCGCTGACCAGTGCGTCCCTGCGTTCGATCGCCGTGATCGCGTGGGCGATGATGTCGCCGATCCGGGCGAAAACCCCGGTCTCCAGACCCTCGAACGCTCGTGGCGACGACGAGTACACGTTCAACACGCCGTAGACGAGGTCTTCGTGGATGAGCGGGATCGCCGCCGACGACCGGTAGTTACGGGCACGCGCCTGCTCTCGCCACGGTCCGAACCCGGGATCCGTCCGGGCGTCGTTCATGACCTGCACCTGTCCGGTCCGAATGGCCGTTCCGGCCGGCCCGCGTCCACTCTCGTCGTCCTCGGCGACGGAGACGTCTATTTCATCGAGGTATCCGTCCTCGACGCCGGCCGCTGCCTTCGGGACGACGCGGTCGCTCCCGGGATTGACGCCCCCGATCCAGGCGAAGCGATAGGCGTCGGACTCGGCGAGCCGATCGCAAACCTCCTGTTCGAGTTCCGCCCGCGTCTCGGTCGTGATCACCGCGTGGGTGATGTCGTGGCCGATCCGGTTGAGCCGGTTGAGCGCCTCGAGATGCTCGCGCTGCTGGCGGCGCTCGCGCTCCTGACGGGCGCGTTCGATCGCGTGGTGGATCGTCCGAACCAGCAGTTCGCTCGTCACCTCGTCTTTGACGAGGAAGTCCTGTGCGCCGCGTTGGATCGCCTCGACGCCGACCTGCTGGTCGCGGACGCCGGTCAGAACGATGATCGGCGTCTCGTCCGTCTCCTCGTGAACCCGTTCGAGAGTCGCCAGCCCCTCGCTGTCGGGCAGGTTCAGATCGAGCAAGACGATGTCGGTCGGCTCGGTATCGACCATCTCGAGGCCGTCCTCGAGGCGCGTTTCCCGCGACATTTCCGGCGTCTGTCCGGTCGATTCGATGGGACTGACTCGCTGGGCGAGCTCTTCGGTATCCCGGAGCATCTCCTCGATCAGCCGGGCATCGCCGGGGTTGTCCTCGATGAGGAGGACGCGAAGCGTGTCGGCGGTCTCCCCGTCCCGTTCCGTCTCGGTCCGGGCGTTCGTCTCGCTCATGACGAATCACCCTCCGGCGGAAGCCGAACGACCGAGAACCAGAACTTCTCGAAGGCGCGGACCGTCTCGATGAATTCGTCGGGATCGACGGGCTTCGTGAGATAGGCGTTCGCATGGAGTTCGTAGGATTTGACGACGTCTTCTTCCGCCCGCGAACTCGTCAAGACGATTACCGGAATCGATCGCAGCGCCGAGTCCGCCTTGAGTTCCTCCAGGACCTCTTCGCCGTCTTTCCCGGGTAGATTGAGGTCCAGAAGGATGAGGTCCGGGCGCGGTACGTCGGCGTACGGCCCCTGCCGTCCGAGGAAGTCCAACGCCTCGGTCCCGTCGGAGACGACGTGCAGGTCGTTTTCGATCCGGCCCTGCTTGAACGCTTCCTTGGTCAGACGAACGTCGCCGGGGTTGTCCTCGACCAGCAGGATCTGTGCCGGCTCGGCCCGAAAGCTGTCCGCGTCACTCATTGCTCTGGGAATCCGCGTCGGTCGTGCCGGTCGCTCCGAGGGGCGTCGTCGCCTCCGGGACGGCGGGCAGTTCGACGATCCGTGACGGAGCGCGATTCCGGTACCGGCGGACGCCACGCGGCCGTGGAGCCGCTCGATCACCCGGCAGACGCGATCGTGTCCACTCGGCTCGATCTCGGTCCCTCGATCGCGTACCGAACGCAGCCATGTTTCCCCACCGTTCTCCGCGACTGCGGATATATGTGGGGGGCCGTCGCCTGCGGGGCCACTCGAGGTCGGTCCTGCGATCGACGGCCTCCTGACACCGGCTCCGAGAGCGGAAGTGGGCCGACGAAGGATCGGTGGCGGCCATAGTACGATTCGAAAGGCGATCAGGCGGTGTAAACCTAGCGCCGAATCCGATCGAAACGAACACTCACGTCGCGATAACGGTCGCGATCGACGACCTATCGCTCGCTCGATCAGTTCGTCGATCGGCTCGTTACCCGTCGGACACGCTCGCCCGAGCCGAACGGAAGCGACGGCGTCAGTCGACTGCCCGCAGTCGAATCGCGATCCCGTCCGGGTCGGTGAATTCGATACCGTCGTCGACCGCAGTGACCGACACGCCGTCGCCGACCAGCCGCGTCCGAACCGTCTCGACGGCATCCGCGGCCGGCACGAGGAGTTCGACCCACTCGAGACCCAGTCCGCCGTTCGGTATCGAGCGCCGATTCCACGTGTTCACCCCGACGTGATGGTGATAGCCGCCCGCCGCGAAAAAGCACGCCCCCGATCCGAAGGCCATCGAGACGTCGAACCCCAGCGTCTCCGCGTAGAACGCTCGCGCGGCCTCGAGCGACGACACCTCGAGATGGACGTGGCCGAGGGTCGTCCCGTCGGGGACTGGTTGTGACCCGGCCGACTCCGTCGTGTCGTCGGCCGCAGCAGCGAGGGCGGCGACATCGAGTGGATCGCCGGTCGCCCGGATCGAGCCGTCCTCGGTCCGCGGCCACGCATCCCGCGGCCGGTCGCGGTAGATCTCGACGCCGTTGCCCTCGGGATCGGTACAGTACAGCGCCTCGCTGATGCCGTGGTCGGAGGCTCCCGTGAGCGTCCAGCGGTCGCGCAGCCGCGCTACGGCGCTCCCCAGCGCCTCGCGCGAGGGGACCCTGAACGCGTTGTGATAGAGCCCGGTTTCTCGCTCGCCGCGTGGTTCGGCGTCGGGGTCCTCGTACAGGACGAGCAGTGGTGTCTCGGCGACGCCAAGCGTTGCTCCCGTCCCGTCTCGGTGCTGGACGCGGAGCCCGACGATGTCGCGGTAGAATTCGATCATCGCCGCCCGATCGGCGACGGCGAGTGCGGTCCGTCCGAGGCGAGTGTCGTCCGGCAGCGACGGCGGTCGGCTCATACGCACCCTACGGGAGCGAGTTCCGTAAGTGGCTCTTTCGGACGCCGAACGCCTCGAGAGCCCAGTTGGTGTGTCGTTACTGCACATCGACTTCCGCGTCGGACTCGTCGACGAGGCGAAGGTCCGTCCTCAACGCGACGCTCGTACGCCGCATAGAAGTCATGCCGACGCCCGTCGGCCCGAAGCGGAAAGCCGGGTCCGGCCGGTCGTCGTCCAGCGACTCGGCCTCGGTGCTGTTAAACGACGCCGGGGCGGTTCCGGTAGTTCCGAAACGGCCCCTCCAATTCGATATCGCAATATGAAGTTTATCGGTGTCGGTCGAGCCTATTTCATCCGGGACGACGGTCCGGCCACCGTTGCGGCCGTATAGCGAAGCGAGACGACTGGCGAACGCTATCGGAAACCGAGCCGGACTGTCGAAACGCGGCCCGTGCCGTGAGACCGAGGAACGACCCCGGGGAATAGGCCGATTCGACTCGAGTTCGGTGCCGGTGTCGCGTGACGGCTCCCGGCGTCGGACGACCCGATCCGCCGCCGTCGGATCGAACCCGTGTCGATCCGCTCGGCGGCGAATAGATCGCGGCCCGGCCGCTGCTCGGCGTGCCCCGCAGAACCGTCGGACAGGTGATCGTCCCGGGAATACCGACGGAGGCTGTAGTCCGGCGGCTCACTGCCGGAGTTTGTGGCGGAGATACGGCCACGCCACGGGCCTGGAACTGGAGCAGCCCACGCGACTGTGGACGGAAGGCTCGTTGACGACGCGCAACCGACGGCCGTCGTCGAAAAAACGGTACTGGGTGTCACACCGGTCCGCATCGCCGATCCGAGCCGCCGATCATCGGTGGCTGCCTGGCACGACAGAACCGGGGTTCGACCCTCGAGATCGGCCTCGTCGATCGGTCTCGGCAGCTCGTCGAGAGTGCTGGTCCGACTCGGTCCGGCCCCGATAGTCGGCGCGAGTGTGACGGGACGAGGGCGAGCGTTGTCGCCGGACAGTGAATCGAAGCGACTGACCGCGTTTGTGGTCTCGATAGCCGGGGCCACCCCGGTTCGGGACGGGCGCGACCCTCGTCTCCCGCCGTACTGCGTGATAAATTGTATGGGGCGATATGATCCTCGGCCGAACTCGAGCACACGACGGACCGACGAAGCGAACTAATCGGATATTGTCCGGGTGCGACGGGCACGAATGCGGTTCGAAACGGTTCGAGATCGGCGAGCAATCGGTCGCTTCGGTGTGGCGGGTCGTGAGCGGGGCTCGATACGGATCGCATACTAATACCGGCAGTCGGTGGCGGAGTCGTATGAGCATGTATCCGACGGACTCGTTCGAGACCGACGTCCAGCGGCGCGTCTACGAGTACGTCGAGCGTAACGGTGCCGTCACGGCGGCCGAACTGGCCCGCTCGATCGAAATCGACGACGGCCGCGCACACTCGAAGCCCGCCCGGTCGGGGACCTACACCGACACGATCGCGCCGGAGCCGAACGAACTCCGATCGTGTCTCGAGGCGCTGCAAGCCGACGGCTATCTGACCGAAGTCGACGGGAAATACCGGCTTGCGCTCGAGGCGACGACGACCGACGTGGACTGCGAGGACGGCGTCGTCACCATCCGGCCGGCCCGCGAGGAGGATCGAGAAGGTGTCGTCGAGACGATGCGGACGGTCGCCGACGACGGGACGTACGTCGTCGCCGAGAACGTCGCGACGGAACTCGAGCGCGAGTCCGCGCTCGTCCGGGCCAACGAGGAGCGCTCGCGGGTCTTCTTCGTCGCGGTCCGCGGGGAGCGGCCGGCAGACGAGGAGACGACAGGCGAGACGGCGGACGATTCGGCGGCCTCGGACGACGGCGACGTAGTCGGGTGGTTGCACGTCGACGCGCCGGAACACCCGTCGCTTCGCCACACCGCGGAGGTGACCGTCGGCGTCGATCCCGCCGTCCGGCGACAGGGGATCGGCTCCGAACTGCTCGCGTACGGCCTCGAGTGGGCCGCGGATGCCGGCTACCAGAAGCTCTACCAGAACGTCCCTGCGACCAACGAGGCGGCGATCGAGTTCCTCGAGGAGAACGGCTGGGACCGCGAGGGCGAACACGAGGGGCAGTACTGTCTCGACGGCGAGTTCGTCGACGAGATCATGCTCGCGACGTGGCCCTGACCAGAGACGCCGACGGGAATCGGGTGTCCCGACCGTCCGCCCCGCCACAGGTGGGCCACCGCATATCGTCTTCAGCGCGAGCGGGACACGAGGGTGTCCGGGTTGCTGGTCGACAGCTGTCCAGTGGCTGATACGACTGCCGAGTGTTGTCTCGCCAGCGGACCGAGCGAACCGGGACATTTTCTTGCCAGACCAGCCCATACCGAAGCGTATGGAGGATATTTCCCTCGGCGTTCCGGAACCGATACTCGACCGACTGCCGGCCGACGACGAGACCGTGGCGGCGGACATGCAAAAGGCGGTCGCGGGCTGGGAGACGCAGTGCAATCGAATCCTCGAGGAAGCCGACGACGAACGCGAGGCCGCCGGGAAACTGCTCGAGGCGATCGATCGGTTCGAGGAGCGGTACGAGACCTACGACGCGTTCGTCCCGGAACTGCGAGCGTGGGGACAGTCGCCGATCTACGCCATCGCGTGGCGGACGCTGTACGCCGACGTGATCGCACAACTCCACGACCACGACGACCTGGGCGAGCACCTCGACCGGGAGCGGAACGCGCGGCTGGTCGAGGACGGGATTCGATTGCAGGACCTGTAAGCGTCCGCAGCCGAGCGGTCCTCGAGCCAAGCGTTGAACTACTGGGCCGGACTAGCGGGGGTATGGAATTCGCTGTGTCCCGGACGGGAACGACGCTGGTCACGCTCCACGGCGGCTCGGAGACGACTGCCAGTGACGAGGCGGCGGCGACGCTCGCGGACGCGTTCGAGACCCTCGCCGCCGAGGGAGCGATCGCCGACTGGGAAATCGGGGACACGGACGTCTACGAGCACCCGACGGGTCCGTTCGATCCGTACACGATCGCACTCGAGTTTTCGGTGACGGTAACCGTGGCGGCCGACGACGCCGACGACGCGGTCGAGCGCGGCGCGAGCGCGATCGACGCAGCGCTCACCGACGCCGACGTTGACGTCGTCTCGTACACGTCGTCGGCGACGGCGTCGGCGGTCTGAACCGAGTCGGCCGGGTCGTCGGCTCGACTCACGGAACTCGACCGCTCCATCGCTCGAACTTATGTCGTCCGGACACGAGTATCGAGTATGGAAATCGATCTCCGGTTCTTCGCCACGTTTCGGGACGCCGTCGGGGAGAAGGAGCGAACGCGCACGGTCGCCGACGACGCGACCGTCGGCGACGTCCTCGCTGCCCTCGAGAACGAGTACGACGGCCTCGAAGGGCAGTTGCTCGAGGACGGGGCGGTCCGACCGCAGTTGAGCGTGTTGAAAAACGGTCGCAACGTGGTCCACATGACGGGCGTCGACACGTCGCTCGAGGCGGGCGACGTCGTGTCGGTGTTTCCACCGGTTGCCGGGGGGTAACGCCGGGGGCACGGCTCGCGCCGCTTACGGCCCCGGTTATTTTTATCAGCACAGGACTAGTATCAGGCATGCTCGATACGGTCGTCGAACTGGTAGCCGAGTTGGGGTTCGACTGGCTCCTCGAGCGCAACGACCGCCGGACGCTGACCCAGCAGTTCTGTCTGTTCCTGGGACTCGTCTTCGGGTTGATGGCGGTCGCCGTCGCCGTCGTCAACGGGCCGGCGTACGGCATCGCGTTGGGACTCGTCGCGCTGGGACTGTTCTACATCGGCCTGTGACTGGCGGCCGATCGGGCTAGGAGTCGGTCTCACTGCGGTGTCCGGCGTCGATTTCGAGAACGCTTTAGGCCTCGTTCAACTCGACACGAACGTGACGGAAACCGACGGGGACGATGCGGAGTACGATTCCGGCGGCGCTGCCGCTCACCCGGACGACGCGCCGGTCGGTGAGGCCTCGACGAGCGACGGCGCCGGGACGATCACGTTCGACCGATCGGGGATTCGGGCCGGCTTTCTGACCTGTCTCCCGGTCGCGCTCGGCGTCGGCGGATACGGGATCGCCTTCGGAATGCTCGCTCGTCGGGCCGGGCTGAGTGTCGCCGAGTCGGCGCTGATGAGCGCCACGGTACTCGCCGGTGCCGCCCAGATTATCGCCGTGGAACTCTGGGCGGAGCCGATTCCGGTCGCGGCGATCGTCATCGCGACGCTCGCGATCAACCTGCGCTACTCGCTGATGGGCGCGGCGCTGGGTCCCTGGCTCGGCCGCCTCTCGCCGCTGCGGAGCTACGGCAGCCTCCTGGTGATGGCCGACGAGAACTGGGCGTTGACGATGCGCGAACTCCAGTCCGGCAGCGGCCGCGGCGCGTTCCTGTTGGGTACCGGCATCGCGATGTGGGTCTTCTGGGTCACGTCGACGATCATCGGGGCGGCCGCCGGCGGCGTGATCGGCGATCCGGCCAGCTACGGCATCGACTTCGTCCTCGCTGCGGTCTTCGTCGCGCTCGCCACCGAACTCTGGGAGGGGCGGTCGACGCTCGTCCCGTGGCTCGTCGCGCTCGCAACCGCCATCGTCGCCGCAGCACTGGTCCCCGGCCAGTGGTACATCCTGCTCGGCGGCTTCGCGGCCGCCGCCGTCGAGGTGATCCGCCATGATGGGTGAGGGTGCCCTCGCGCTCGATCCGCTGGTCGTCGGCGTCGTCCTCGCGATGGCGCTCGTGACGGCACTGACGAAAGTCGGCGGGCTCTGGCTCCTGCGCCGAATCGAGGTGAGCGAGCGTCTCGAGGCGGGACTGTCCGTGTTGCCGGGTGCGATCGTGATCGCGATCCTCGGGCCGGAGCTGGCGGCCGGCGGCCCCGCGGAGTGGGGCGCTGCGGGCGTCGTCTTGCTGGTCATGTGGCGGACGGAGAGTATCCTGCTGTCGTTGTGTAGCGGCGTCGGGACAGTGGTCCTGTTCCGGGCGATCGCGTAGCGCCACTGCGTGGCGGTACCGATGAACGCGAATTTATCCGTTCGGGTGCCCAACGACCGGTATGGGAACCCGTATCGAGCGCTCCTTTCGCGGCATCTCCGAACGGCTCGTCGTTCGCTATCTCACGAATCTGGGCGGTGAACGTGTCGCTGAGGAGACCGTCGCGGGCGACGGCTGGACGGCGACGTTCTCTTCCGAATCGGTCGCCATCGGCCCCTCGCTGACGCTGACCGAGGTGACGATCGTCTTCGAGGGCGACGAGGACACCCTCGAGTCGCTCGTCGAGCGGTTCGCGCAGAAGGCGATGCGTGCGGGTGGGTAGATGGCGGGCCAGCCGATCGAGGGACAGATACTCGTGCTCACGGCCGCCAAGGCGAGCGTCCCGCCGACCCGGTTGCCCGATCTAATCGAGCGCACACAGGCGGTGCTCGCGCCGAAACGCGGCCGGTACCGTCGGGAGCACGAACGCCTCCACGCGACCGCCGACCGGGAAGTGTTCCTCGTCGACCGAGGTCACTGGACGGAGATCGGCGCGGAAGTCGGGGGAAGCGACCGCGACCTGTCGGCGATTCGCCGTGCACACGAGGAACAGGTGCTGCGGATCGGCCGACGAACGGGCCGGGAAGGCGAGTTCGAGACGGCCCTCGAGATCCGGGACCCGGTCGTAATCGGGACGAGCGGGACCGAGGCACGCGGCGACCGACACGGACCCGAACGCGAGTGATCGAGACGGCGACGGCCCGACGCGGTGCGCGATGGCACCGCAACGGCGGTCCTCGCGGTCGATGACAACTATAAAGATCGTGTTTCACCTTTGGGGAACCACCCAGACGATGGCTATCGACCAGGAAACCGAGATGACCGACGCGGAGATCGACGACTTCCTCAGTCGTCACGAGACGGGGGTGTTGTCGCTCGCACGCACGGACGAACCCTATGCGATTCCGATCTCGTACGGTTATGACGACGACGATCGAGCGTTCTACATGCGGATGGTATCGACGCCGGAGAGCGAGAAGCGCCAGTTCCTCGAGTCCGAACCCGACGCGCGCCTCGTCGTGTACGACGAAGCCGGCTCGGCCTACCGGAGCGTCATCGCGACCGGAGCCCTCCAGAGCATCGAGCCGTCGGCGCTGACGCCCGACGAGATCGCCCAGTACGGTGATGCAAAGCGGCCGCTGTTCGAGATCTGGGCCGACGGAAAGGACGCGCTGGACATCGAACTCTACCGACTCACCCCGGCAACGCTCAACGGACGGCGGACGGAAATCGACCGCGAGGAGTGAGACGCGGAGACCGAGACGCGAACGGAATCGATCGCGATGGGAGCGGGATCAGTTCGTCTGCTGCTCCGCGACGAACGCCGACGGCGTGACCGACGCTCCACAGACCGGGCAGCCGTGTGATAGCGTGGCCTCACGCATCGATTCGTTGACCTCGATTTCCTGCCCGCACTCCGGGCACGTGAACTCGTATCTACTCATGTCAGGGGTGAGCCGCGTGAAACTTCGACTGTATACCGTATAGCTGTGTGTCCAGTATATATAGGGTTGCGGTTCGATTCCGGTTCCCGATAGGTCCCGTTACGTTCATAGGGCTCGAGTCACCCCGTCCCGAGTCCGAGCCCGGTGGCTCGCCGCTATTCGTGATCGAGAATCGCGTCGAGTAGCTTCGTCTGGGCCGCCGCGAGGTGTTCGGTGAACGTCGTCCCGGTGATTCCGAGTTCGGCGGCGACTTCGCCGGCGTTGGCTCGCTTGGGGTGCTCGAAGTAGCCCATTCGGTGGGCCGTCTCGAGGACTTCGGTCTGGCGATCGGTCAGCGTGCTCCGGTCGACGAAGACGAGGTTTCGGTCGTCGTGGTCCTGCTGGGACTGGAGCAGTCGCTGGACGTCGAGGGTCGCGTAGCGCTCGCGCAGGTCGCCGATGATGGCCTGGAGCGCGTGCATATCCGGCGCGTGGAAGGTCAGGTACAGCGCCGCTCCCTGCGTACGGATGTCGACTACCGGGCAGTCGTGTGTCTCGATACACTCGCAGGGGCAGCCGCGGTCGAGGTCGCGCTCGTATCGGTAGACCGCGCTCGAGCCGTAGGAGAAGATCGGTGACAGCGCCGCGTCGACGTCGAACTCGTCGGGATAGCTGTCGGCCTCGAGCATGAACTCCTCGGTCACGCGGTCGGGCGCGGACGGGTTGATGCTCCGCGAGACGGAGTTGACCCGTCCGCTCGTCTCGGCCGAGGCCTGTGCGACGACGCAGTCGGACGGGTCGTCGATCTTCACTTCCGCACGAATCCCCGAACCCATTACTCACTGCTGGGAAGGCCGGCCCCCTAAACCCTGTGCCCGAGACCTGCGAGCGGGTCGATCACGACGACCGGTACGCGAGCGGAGAGCCATGCCGCGGGTGCCGTGACCAGCCGTCGGGGTCGCTCTTCCGTCGAAGAAACACGCGGGGCCGGCGATCCAAAACACGCGACCCTATATAAAGTGCCCTGTATTTATTGGGAGTCATTACGAGGGGGTTGGGTCGATACTAGGAGGTACAACAGATGTCCGCTACGAACCCCGACGCTCGGAAACACGGATGGCAAACCGACGAATCGACCGATCCGAAGGCGGTCCTCGCCGCACTGGACGACGACGCCTGTCGAGCCATCCTTGAGGCGACGACCGAGAAGCCCCTGACGGCGACGGAGGTTTCCGAGGAGTGTGACATTCCGATGTCGACCGCATACCGAAAAGTCGAGATGTTGACCGAGGCCGATCTGGTCGACGAGAAGGTGCGGATCAACACCTCCGGCAAGCACGCGACCGAGTATTCCAAGAGTTTCGACGACGTGCTCGTCTCGATCGACGACGGCAGCGTCGCGATCGAACTGACCAAGCCCGACGCCGAGGCCGACATCGGATCGACCTACGCCGTTGCCGACGACTGATTCTTCGTCTCGCCGCGAACTCCCGTCGCCAGCACTGGTCCGGTCCGAGCGTCGCTGATAGAGCGGGGAAGACCGATCGACGCTATTCGAGCGCCGTTTCCGTGTCAGCAGCCGCGTTCGGCGAGACTCGAGCGACAACCGACGGGTCTACACGACGATCCCGAGCAGGGACATAGCCGGCCGTGGGCCGGGCTGTGTGCCCAAATCGAGGACGAACGCGGCGATGATAGCTGCGATAACGACGGTAACAAGAACCATGAATATTACCGGAAGGAAGAGCGCGGCGATCGCAGCCTTCCCGGTCGAAATGTCATGAAACGCCGACAGGGCTTTGATCTGTAGGTAGAGGCCGTATAGTCCGAGCGCGAGGTTCACCAGGGGAACCCACCACAAACAGTACCGAACGACGGTCGGGAACGCGTACGCTTCGAGCGTTTTCGAGACGCCACGTGCACCGAAGAGGTACGCACACCCGTGGGCGAGCAACGCCTCGATGAGCCCCTGAATCCAGTACACGATGCCGAGTCCGAGAAAGAGCACCAGGCCGATCGCCGCCTCGGTCGGTGACGCGATGTTCAATACCGCAACGAGCACCCCAAACGGAAGCATGACGGCGAGATACGAGAGCAGCATGAACGCGATCGGGTAGGCGATTCCGTGGGTTTCGTTGTACGCCGAGAAGAACGTTCCCGGGTCCTTGATCATGTAGCCGTTCACTCCCTTCCATTCTTTCAGCAGACTCATACAAGCAGATATGAATCGGATTATAATAATGTATCGGAACCACCCATTCACCAACTATCAATCCGCTAACCACCATATGCAATGAGGTATGTGTGGTTAATAGAAATAACTGATCCCAGATATGTATTGGATATTAGACCGATAGTCCCGTCCCGAACGGTCGCTTCGAACGGTACGATCGACAGTCATCAGTCCGTGATCCGTCAATCGAGACGGACGCCGAAATCCGAACGCCGCCGGCCCGAGTCAGTCGTCGCTCGGTGCGGCCGCACCACCCTCGCTGCTGACGCCCGTTCCCGGCCCGAGGTCGATCCCGAGTTCGTCGAGTTTCTCGTCAGGAACGACGCCGTCGACCCAGCCGCGGTGGTCGTAGTACTCGTCTTTCATCTCGTCGAGTTCGCAGTACTCGCCCTCGCTGGCACCCTGGCCGCGGATACCGTCCTCGAGGAAGCGCGCTGGCAGCGAGTCGTCGCTCCCGTCGAAGCCGTTCAGGTTGTTGTAGTACCGTTCTAAGTTGTAGATCCGCTCGCCGGCCTCGAGCAGTTCGTCCTCGGTGACGTCGCGGCCGGTCATACCGTTGTACTGCAGGACGTACTCCTCGATGCCTTCGGCGAAGGCGTTGAACTTGCAGATGTCGAACGAGTCGCTGATGGCGTGGAGGTCCTGGAACTGGGCGGTGAGTTCGCCTTTCCCCTCGTACTCGTAGGGATCGACCTTCTCGGGGACGCCGAGGATTTCGGCGGCGGGCGTGTAGCCCCGCAGGTGGCAGGCCCCGCGGTTCGAGGTGGCGTAACCGATGCCCATCCCCTTCATACAGCGCGGGTCGTAGGCGGCGATGGTCTGGCCCTTGACCGCCAGCGAGTTCTCGTGGGCGTCCTTGCGGTCGGCGACCCGGCGGGGACCCTCGGCCAACAGGTCCGCGAACTCGTCCTCGCGGCGGGCGATCCGCTCGATCATGTCGATCATGGTCTCGGTGTCGCCCCACTCCAACTCGCCGACGCCCTCGAGTTTCCCCTCGTCGGTCATTTCCATGGCCATCGCCATCATGTTCCCCGCATCGATGGTGTCGACGCCCATGTCGTTACAGCGCTCGAGCATGAGCGCGATCTTGTCGCGGTCGGTGTGACCGGAGTTCGGGCCGAGCGCGTACGCCGACTCGTACTCGTAGGACTCGGTCCGGACGTTCATCTCCTCGCCTTTGTGCATCGCGGTCACCTCGACTTCCTTCTTGCAGGCGACCGGACAGGAGTGACAGGTCGGCTCGTCGACGAGGATGTTTTCGCGGACGTTCTCGCCGGAGACGCGTTCGGCGTCGATGTCGACGCCCTCCGCGTCGCGCATGCTTTCGGTCGAGGTATACTGGCCGTTCTTCGTCGGGAGGCCGTCCATCTCCTCGCCGATGTTCATCAGGACGTTCGTCCCGTACATCGAGAGGCCGCCCTCGTTGGGCGCGGTGACCTCCGACTCCTGGATGGCCTGCATCGCCTGCTGGTGGCCCTCCTTGAACGTCTCCGGATCGGCCGGCTTGGGCATCTTCGTGGTCGATTTGACGACGACCGCTTTGAGGTTCTTCGACCCCATCACGCAGCCGGTGCCGCCCCGTCCCGAGGCCCGGTCGTCCTCGTTCATGATGCAGGCGTACTTGACGCCGTTCTCGCCGGCGGGTCCGATCGCCATCAGCGAGAGGTTCTTGCCGTACGACCCCTCGAGTTCCTCCTCGAGTCGGTCCCGCGTCTCGTGGACCCCCACACCCCAGAGGTGGGAGGCGTCCCGCAGTTCGACGGTCCCGTCCTCGACGTAGGCGTAGACCGGCTCGTCGGCCTCGCCCTCGAAGCATAGCCCGTCGAAGCCGGCCCACTTGAGCCGCGCCCCCGACCAGCCGCCGTGGTGACTGTCGGTGACGGTCCCGGTCAGCGGCGACTTCGTGCAGACGGCGATCCGACCGCTCATCGTGACCTGCGTGCCCGACAGCGGTCCGTTCATAAAGGCCAACAGGTTGTCGGGGCCGAGCGGATCGACCGCCGGTCCCTGGTCGAAGACGTACTTTACCCCGAGCCCCCGCGCACCGATGTACTTCGCTGCGTCCTCGTCGTCGATCGACTCGTACGCGATCTCCCCGTCCGAGAGATCGATGCGGGCGACCCTGTCCTGAAATCCGCCGAGTTCTGTCATAGTAACCGTTCGTTCTTGTATACGGCCGCCATCGTGTTAGTCGTTCTCAGCACTCTGTAATCGAAACCGGTTACGTAGTCGGCAGCGGTGTCGCGGTTCTTATCGCGCGACGGAATCGACGACGGCTCGAGACGGACGATCGGCCGCGCCGGCAAGGACTGCGGAACCGTAACCGGCGATGGCCGCCCGTACGAGCCGACCGACGGGCGGGCGAGTGGTCCGCCGGCGAGGTTCCGGTTGCGCTCGGCGCCAGGGCGATTACAACAACAGCGCGACCACCGCGAGGATGATAAAGATCAGCACGAAGATCCGTGCGATCTCCATCGAGATCCCGGCAACGCCGCGGGCACCGACGGCGGCGGCGACGATCGCGAGGACGAAGAAGATGATCGCCCAGTACAGGAACCCACCGCCGCCCATCTGCAGCGGAGTTGCGAACGCGAACATAGCACCGTCTCCCACGACGAGCTATATAAACCTCGGCGACCGTCCGTGGGCGTTCTCGGTGCGACGGCGCGGCTACAGGTCTCGAGCCGTGACGGTCACTGCGGGCAGCTACGCATCCCCGAAGAAGGCTCGACACAGTTTCGCCTCGGCCGTCCGCAGGTGTTCGTGGAAGGTCGGGCGGGAGACGCCCATCGACTGGGCCAGTTCCTCGCCGGTCGTCGGCCGCGGCCACTCGAAGTAGCCGCCGAGATACGCCCGCTGCAGCGCGCCGAACTGACGATCGGTCAGCGCCTCCTCGAGACGGGCGGCGAACTCCTGGCGGGTCTCGCCGTCGGGCTCGCGCTGCTGGAACGAGCGGACGTCGGTGCCGTCGTAGCGGTCCTCGACGGCCTCGACGACCGAACGGACGTTCGCCGAGCGCGGAATCTCGAGCGTGACGCGTGCGCGGCCGGCCTCGGCTTCGATGGCCTTCGTGCGGACGCCGCGCTCGGAGAGCCAGCCGACGAGGTCCTCCCCGCCGGTCAACTCCACGAGACACTCCTCGTCGCGCTCGACGACGATGCGACAGTCGGCGTCGGCCAGGTCGTCGGCGGCGGCGGTGATCTCGTCGGCGCTCGCGCCGGTAACGGTAAACAACGATGCCGTCTCGTCGTCCGTTCGGTGAACCGACCGGCTGTACTCGAGACGACAGTCCGCCGCCGAGAGGGCGACCGGCGCGAGGGCGCGATCGGTCACCTCGAGTTCGACGGCGACGACGGCGTCGGTCGCGAGCACGCGGCTCGTCTCGCGGGCGTTGACGCCGCTGGCGACCGCGCGGGCGAGCGCGGAGAGGATCACTGTTTCGCGGTCGTCGATCGGTCGTTCCGTCCGTATCGTCACCACGCCGTACTCGATCCCGTTGTACGACAGCGGAAACGCGGCACGCGTCAGTCCGTCGACGGTATCGACGGCCGGCTCGGTCGTCGCGAGCGCCTCGGCGGCGGGGTGGCCGGTATCGGTCGCGACGGTCCCGCCGTCGGGTCCGTCGCCGACGCTCGAGCGGACTTCGACCGTCCCGGTCGCGGGGTTGCGCTCGCCGATCCAGACCCCGTCGTAGGCGTCCTCCGCGGCGATCCGCGCACAGACCTCGCGCTCGAGTTCCGACCGGTCGGTCGAGCCCGCGACGACGGCGGTGACGTCCTGAATGAGCCCCTGGACGCGATCGAGAATGTACTGGAGTTCCTCGGTCTGTCGCTCGAGCGCGAGTTCGGCCTCCTTGCGCGCGGTGATGTCGTTCTGGAAGCCGACGTAGTTGGTCACGCGGCCGTCCTCGTCCCGAACGGGGGCGATCGTGACCTCGTTCCAGAACTCGGTGCCGTCCTTGCGGTAGTTCTTGAGTTCGACGGTGACGGGCCGGTCCTCGTCGATGGCCGCCGCCATTTCGGCGATCGCCGCCTCGTCGGAGTCCTCGCCCTGGAGGAACCGACAGTTCCGGCCGACGACCTCGTCGAATTCGTAACCGGTCATCTCCTCGTAGGCCTCGTTGACGTACACCAGCGGGTTGTCCTCGCGGTCCGGATCGGAGATGGTGATCCCGACGGGGGCCTCCTCGAGCGCGCGGTCTTTCACCAGGCGATCGCTCGCGCCCGAGCGGGAGTCAGCCGTGCTCTCGGCAGTGGCGTCGGTACCCGTCCCCTCGCGCTCGAACGTAAGCGTCGCGCCGCTCGTGCCGCGGTGAATACGGACGCTCTCCCGGTGGTCCGCCAGGTCGACGTGCCGGGCGGTACCGACGGTCGTCTCGTTGATCGCCGTTGCGAGGTGGGTCCAGCGCGTCCCGAGCGCGGTCGCCGCTTCGCGGTCGGCGTCGCCGAGTTCGAACGCGTCGCGAGCGGCCTCGTTCGCGTACGTGATCGTTCCCTCGGTAACTGCGACGACCGGATCGACCACGTGCTCGAGGGCGCGGGCCGCCGCTGCGGCGTCGTCGACGGGGCCACCGCGCTCCGTGTCGACATCGTCCATATGCTCCCTACGGATGGCTGCCTAAGAACCGTTGTGATCGGTCGACGGTCGAGCCGGGAACCCGACGGAACAATGTTATATAGTGCCACGGTGTACAATAACATATGTCAGTGCACCGGTCACCGTTCGAGCGACTCCGCGAGAAGTTCGACGAGTCGGAACTCCGCTGTCCGGCCTGCGGATACGTCGACACGGAGGGTGGGTGGCGCGTCACCACCTCGGGTGGGCGGGTCCGCTATCAGTTCGTCTGTCCCACCTGCGACGCCGTCGAGACGCGAGAACTCCGACTCGGGTAACGGATCCGCCGAATCCGACACGGATCGCGATGGGTACCGCCCGCGTGGCCACAGCCCCGACCGTCCCGGGGTCCGGTCGGCAACGACGAGCGTCCGGTCCCGCCCGGACGGGTTCGGGACTCGGCAGCCGGTGCCGTTTCGTCACGAAAATCGATACTTTGCGTTCCGAGGGGACGGTAACGGATCGCTGCGGAACCGATCGACGCCCGTCTCGGACCCGGCCGGCCGTGCGACGTGAGACTCGCGATACCGGCTGTCGGGTCCGCTCGGCTCCGGCGGACGTTCCAGTCTGACGGGGGATGGACGGGAGCGGCCGTAACCGCTCGGTCCCGTGCCCGAAACATCTATTTTCCCGTCGGTAATTCCGTAACAGTCAGCCCGTTTTAGCCCCGCGACGATCCTACCCCGGCGCGCATGGTTTCACGATCGCAGCACATCGGCGTCGCGTTCGTCGCGCTGCTGGTTCTGCTCTCGGGGGGTCCCGCCCTCGTCGGTGGAGCGACCACGGACACAGCCGCGAACGACGCCGGAGACATGGGCGACACGAGCGCAACGCTCGAGAACGTACAGGTCAGTACGCTCGAACTCGAAAACATAACCGTCGAAAACGCCACGATCGAAGAGCTCAGTGTCCAACAACTGGACATCCAGGACAGCGAGCAGCTCGAGGAACTGAACGAGTCGGCGGGCAACCAGTCCGCGGCCAACGACTCCGCAGCCGGTAACCAGTCTGCGACCACCGGCGTCACGATCTCGAACGTCTCCCTCGAGTCGCTCGCACTCGAGAACGTCTCGATCAGCGACCTCGAGACGGACGGTGACATCGGCGGTGCCAACGAGAGCGAGGGCGACAACGAGAGCGCTGCCGCGACCGACAACGAATCGGCGACCGGCATCGAACAGATGCTCGGCGAGGACACCGATACCGTGGCGGTCCAGAACATGACGATCGAGTCGATGAACGTCGATCAGTTGACGATCGAGGACCTCACCGTCGAGGACGGCAACGGAGGGTTCCTCTCGGGCATCTCCGATTTCATCAGCGGCCTGTTCGGCGGTGACGGCGATGGCGCTAGCGAGACGAACGAAAGCACCGCCGACGAGAACGAAAGTACCGACGAGGTGAACGAAAGCACCGAGATGATCGAGTCGCTGACCGTCGAGGAGTTCGATGTCGATGAGGTCACGTTCGAATCGATGACCATCGGCACGCTCGAACAGGTCGACGACGGGGAGACGGCCCAAGAAGTGAACGAAACGGCTGACAACGAATCAAACGCGAGTAACCAACTGGACGGAATATTCAACCAGACGGACGACAACGAGTCAGAGGACGGTAACCAGACGGACGGAATATTCGACGGGACGGCCGATAACGAGTCAGAGGACGGTAACCAGACGGACGGGATATTCAACGAGACGGCCGACAACGAGTCAGAGGACGGTAATCAGACGGACGAAATAGCCAACGAGACGGCCGATAACGAGTCCGAAGATGCCAACGAGACGACTGACAACGAGACGACCGAAACTGCTGTAGACGATACCGAGATGACCGAGGGCGAGACGATTTCGTCGCTCTCCGCGAGTTCGATGACGGTCGAAAACAGCAGCGTGAGTACGGTCTCGGTCGGTGAAACTGAGGGGCTCCAAGCGGCACTCGAGCAGCAAGGCGACGACAACGCGTCGGTAACCGAAACGGGCAACGAAAGCACGAACGACACCGTCGACGGGGGCAACGAAACGGGCAACGAAAGCGACATCACCATACTCGGCTGATCGAACCGGATCGATCGCACAGCCCAGTGACGCCGGCGATATCGAATGCCGGCCACCGTTCGCTACGTCGTCCCGTCTCCGTCGTCGAAGAGTCGATAGTACGAGAGGGCAAGCACCGTCCGACCGTCACGGATCTCGCCGTCGGCCATCGCATCGGTCAGGTCGGCGAGCGACCGCGTCCGCACGCGAATGTTCTCGTTGTGGTCGAGTCGCTGTTCGGCGGTCGGCCGGCAGCCGTGAGCGACGAAGACGTGCAAGACGGCGTCCGCAATCCCGTTGGCCGGTTCGACGGTGACGAGCGGCTCCAGCGTCTCGGCCTCGTGGCCGGTCTCCTCGGCGAGTTCCCGGCGCGCTGCCGCCTCGAGATCCTCGTCATCCGGTTCGGTGCCGCCGACGGGGAGGCCGTGGCTGATCCGTGAGACGGCCTGTCGCCACTCGTCGATGCAGACGACATCGCCGTCGGGGGTAAACGGCAAGATGCAGACGCTGGCCGGCTTCGAGAGGTAGTCGAACTCGCCGTCGGAGCCGTCGGGATACCGAACGGACTCGTTAACGACATCGAACCCCGGACAGGAGTAGGCTACCCGTCGCTCGCGCGTCTCCCAGGCGAGTGGATCGGTTGGCATACCCGCCAGTACGGCGGTGCCCGTCAAAAACGCCGCGTCACGCGGGCGGACTCGACGGGAGCGACGACGATCCGACGCTCCCCTCGAGCCGCGGGCCCAGCGGGATCCTACGCGGTGCGTTCCGAGTCGCGAGCGGGACGTACCAGCTCTATAACAAAGCCACGGAGCCGTGACCGTCGTCATTCAGAGGGTGATCCATGGACCAGCTAACTGGCTTCCAGCGTGATTTGTTGTACGTGATCGCAGGGAAAGACCGACCGTCGGGGCAGGAGATTCTCGACGACATCAATAGCTACATCGAGCAGCCGGTCACGCACGGCCGGCTGTATCCGAACCTCGACACGCTCGTCGAGACGGATCTCGTCGAGAAAGGCGAACTCGATCGGCGGACGAACTACTACGCGCTGACGCCGAAAGGCAGACGCGCGTTGCAACGCCGTCAGGAGTGGGTCGATCAGTACGTCGACGTGTAGCTCCTGACCGTGTTCTTTCGATGGCGAGACCTCACAGCGCCTCGCTTCGCGTCAGGGTCTCCGGCGGACCCAATCGCCATCAGCGAGCGTCGTCGAGGTCGACGACCGTCTCCAGATCCGCAGTGAGCCAGGCGTTCAGCTTCTCGTCGGTGGAGCCGTTTCGGGGGACGAGCGTACAGCGATCGTTTCCGGACTGGTAACGGACGACGATCGCGTCGAACAGCATCGGCCCCGCGGGATCGGTTTCGTCGGTTTCGGCCGCGTACTCGTGGGCAGTTCCCTCATCGGCGTGGGTCGGGCCATCCATGATAATCCAGGCGACCGTCGTCGCCACCGTCCAATAGGTCCAGACGGTACAAAACGGCTACTAGTTGCGGTATAGAGCGATCGGGTCCGCTCGGTATCCCTTCGAAACGCGGCCGCGATCGTCGGAGCCGATGCCGACCGACGTGATGGCGACACAGGCGTCTATGGCAGTCCACCACGCCGTGGCGGTTAGACGTCGGCGAAGCTGACGCCCTCGAGATCCGCCTCGAGAGCGGCGACGTGATCGTTGAAGGCGGCGACGAAAGCGGGAACGTCATCGGCCAGTCGGCGCACGTCCGGAGCCGCGGGCGGGCCGTACTGCGAGAGCAGGTAGATGCCGTCGGAGCCGCCGACCCGCAGATAGGACGCGCGGTCTTCTTCCCACTTCAGTTCCCAGCGGGTGCCCGAGATCGTCGTCGCATAGGTCCCGTACGTGCCGTCGTACCGGTGGAGTTGGCTCGCCATCGCGTCACAGACATCGCGAACCCGGTCGACGATCCGATCCCGTTCGGCGACCAACTCCGCCGTCGATTCGACGGCGGGGAACTCGTCGGCGACGTCCGTCAGGAGCCCGTCAAACGAGCGCACGTACTCGTTGTAGGCTTCGACGAACGCGCCGTAGTCGGCCATCGCCCGCTCGAGGGGTTCGGGTTCGGGCGGGTGTTTACTCGAGACGACGTAGATATCCGCGCCGGATTGCGGGTCGAAGCGGAGGTACTGGACGTCGCCGGCCTCGTACTTGAGCGTCCAACTGCCGGCGTCGGTGGTGAACGTCTCCTGGCCGTAGTCTCCGCCCTGTAAGACGGCGAGTTCCCGCGCGATCTCGCCGGCGTGTGTCCGAACGCGGGCCGCCAGTTCGTCCCGCCGCTCGGCGATCGCATCCGTCTTCTCGACATCCGCCTCGAGTCCCTCGGTCATTACTCGAGGAAGGCAGCGAGGACCGGTAACGGTTACGTCCCGCCTCGGTGAACGAACCCGAGCGCGGACGCTATTCGCTTTCGTTGGTTTCGTTGGTCTCGTTCATCGCCGTCTCGTTGGTTTCGTTCATCTCGGTCTCGTTAGACTCGTTCATCCCAGTCTCATTGGTTTCGTTCATCTCGGTCTCGTTAGACTCGTTCATCTCGGTTTCATTGGTTTCGTTCATCCCAGTCTCGTTGGTCTCGTTGCCTTCCTCGGTCTCGTTTTCGTCTTCGCCGTCTCCCGGTCCGCCACAGCCGGCGATGAGCGCGGTCGAGGCCGCTGCGCCCGTTAGTTTCAGCACTCCTCGACGAGTCGACGGCTGACGGTCAGTCATACGGAGGGAGTCAGCGTCGAGATCCATAAGCCGTCAGCCGACACTTGCGTGGTCTCTGCCGGCCGCGGCCGCCCCACTCCCGTCTGCGGGCGATCGACCCGGTGACCTCGAGACCAGTCAGGATCGGTGGGCGTCGGCAGCAAACACAAGCCACGGGGCGGCAAAGGAACACGGTGGATATGGCCTCGATACCCGACGATTGCCACGATTTGTTCGAGAAGCAGACGTTCGCCCACGTCGCGACGTTGACGGCGGCGGGACTCCCGCACGTCACGCCGGTATGGATCGACTACGACGAGGCCGACGACCGACTGCTGATCAACACCGAGCGGGGCCGGCAGAAGGAGCGCAACGTCCGGAACAACCCCGGCGTCGGCGTCAGCATGACCGATCCGGACGATCCCTATCGCTTCCTCTCGGTGATCGGCGAAGTAGAAACCGTCACCACCGACGGCGCTCGCGACCACATCGACGAACTCGCCCGTCGCTATCAGGGCGTCGACGAGTATCAGCCGACGATCCAAACCGAGCGCGTGATTCTACGCATCCGTCCGGATCGAGTTCTATAACGCGTCTCGAGGGGGAGCAGTGTGAGTCGACAGCGGCCTCCCCCGAGAGTCCCCGACCGGGAGCGGGCGACGAGCGAGCGGTCCGATCTGTGGTCGTCATTCCGACACCGCGTTATCAGTCAGTTCCGCGTTCATAAATCGAAACGCGCGATACGAAATTCGGTCGGCTACGACATCGCCGAGCACGATCCGGCGGCGGTTCGAACGTCGTCGCAGGGACCGGCGACGGCAGGGGCATGCTGGATGCGGCCGGACTCGAGATCGAGTCGACGTTCGCGGAAGCAGTGCCGTCCGACGGGGGAGCGCTGATCGAGAGTCCCCTCGAGTGAACCAGTCCACGGCTCGGTTCGGAGGCGGACGGAAGGATTCTTGAGCGGAGTTACTCATGGGGTGGTATGTCCGAGGCAGGTGCAATCGCGCGGGTCGCAGGCGTCGATTCGACGACGGATCGTGATGGAGCGTGACCGACGGAACGGGGGCCGACGTCGATCGGCGAACGGTGCTGGGCGCGCTCGCCGCCGCCGGTGGGACTGCACTCGCCGGCTGTTCGGCGTTCGAACGGGAGGCCGACGGTCGAACGAGTCCGGTCGACGACGAGACGGCGCGGGCGCTTGCGACGCGGTTCGCGCCGACGCTGTACTTCGACAGCCGCGAATCGTGGTTTCCGACCGATCCGCGGCCGTACACCAGCGAACGGGACGGCGAGACGGTCGTCACCGGCTTCGACGCCGTCGACGGCTACCACGAACGCGACGGCGACGGGAGTCCGCCGAACCCGACCGTCTTCTATCACGCCGTCGAGTACGAGTCGTCGCCGCTGGCCGTCGTCCAGTTCTGGTGTTACTCGGCGTTCGACCAGTTCACGACCAACTTCCACTGGCACGACTGGGAAGTGTTGTACGTCTTCGTCGACACGGAGACCGACGAGCCTCAACTGTACGTCGCCAGCTCCCATTCGCGGACGGTGCCGAACAACGAGTACCTGGACCCGGACCCCGACATGGTCCCGCGCATCCTCTCGGAACTCGGCTCGCACTCGAGCGCGCTCTCGGTCAACGAGGCGGCCGATCGCTTCCAGCGGGTCGCCGTCGGCGACCTGCTCGCGGACATCACGAACACGGCCATCGAGGGAATCGAGGACCTCGCCGACGTGCCGCTGGCGTACGGTCTGCCCCGCGACGAGGGCTCGCGGCTCCCCTACCTCGTCCCGGAGTACGAGGGCGAGCCGATATACGAACACGAACGACTGCCCTCGGTCACGCGCGAGTCGCTGATCGACGACGAACTGACAGTGCGGTCGTTCGATTCGTTGACGTCACCGCCGACGGACCTCCCGTCGCGGGAAACGGGGCTCGTCTTCCGCCACCGCGAGCGGACGGGCGCGGCCGATGCCGACGTCGAGTACGACCTCGTCCCGAGTAGCGATCTCGAGCACATCGCGGACTTTACCGGCCCGCAACTGAGCTTCGAGTTTCGCATCCCGGCAGCGGTCGAGGACGCCGTCGCCGGCCACCTCACGGCGACGGGGACGCCGTGGAGCCAGCCCCGGTACGACAACCCGGCGGCGGATATCTCCGTCCCGAACCACCGAACGGCGCTGGCCGAGCGCTACGATGCGATCGGCGAGGCAGCACCGATCAACACCGTCGTCAGCCGCGTCACCGACGTGATCGCGAGCGACGACGCGCCGGCGAACGAGGGGCTGACCACGACCGAGCCCGATCTCGAGGCGGTCGTCCTGCTCGAGAGCGAACCCGAAGCGGTCCCGACGTTCGATGGGATCGTCATCGCACGGGATATCCCCGCCGGCGACCACCGGTTGACCGTCAACGGTGCGGGACGGGCACCGCACAGCGAGCGCGTCACCGTCTCGGACGACGGGGCTCCGACGGCGGCGGGCGTCGACGGCGAGATTCCACTGGTGGCCCGCGATCGGGCGACGAAGTTGGAAGTCGGCGACGAACGCGGGACGAGCGATCTCTCGCGGGTAGCCGTCGAGGACGACTTCGCCGGACGGCTCTACGAGTCGGCGGTCGACGGGCGCGACGCCGTCTACGTCGACCGTGGCGGGGCCTACACGACTGAGGTACGGGACGCGGACGACGCGATCGGTGCCTACCGGGTCAATCCGGACCCCGACGCCGAATCGGCGGTCCGCATCGAGCGTCCGGAGACCGGCAAAGCGTCCCTCGCGGCGTTCGTCGCCGAAGTCACCGAAGAAACGAGAGCCGAGATCGCGGCGATCGGCGACGATGACGACGGTGATGGCGATGACGGGGCGGAGTACGAGGACAACGGCTCGTCGAACGCCGTCACCGGACTCGAGCGCTCCCTCGCGGCCGTCGTCGACGCCGCCCGACGAGCCGCCGAGCGGGCGCGCGCCAACGAACGTGGGACCACCGATAGGCAACTCGACACCGTCCTCGAACGCCTCCAACGGGCGGAGGAGCGACTCGCCGAGGCACGGACGGACGTACCAGCTTCGCTCTCGAACGCGACGGGGAAGCGACTCGAGCAGGCCAGTCGGCGCACCGAGCAGGCGCGGCGGGCCGAGAAACTCGCCGGCGGTCAGTGACGGGAGTCGCCCTCGGATACGACCGCG
Organism: Natrinema altunense; assembly: GCF_000731985.1. Lineage (GTDB taxonomy): Archaea > Halobacteriota > Halobacteria > Halobacteriales > Natrialbaceae > Natrinema > Natrinema altunense. Next base: position 8,941 of record NZ_JNCS01000006.1, on the reverse strand, counting down.
CTCGAGACGAGGAACGGATCGCCTCGGGAGCGCTGCCGGCCATCGGTCCGTCCGACCCGAGAGGCTTTCAGTCTGGGAACCGTTGACAGTGTAGTGCGAGTGGGGCCATCGACGTGACACGATCGGACGGAGACAAGACGAAGGCGGCCGGTATCTGTGATTCCTGCAGCGAACTCTTTACCGTGTGGGCGTGTCAGGACGGGACGGTGCGGCCGGTTAGTCCCCACAACGCCTGTTCGTGCGACGACCCGTCGTATCGGGTCGTCGAGGAGAACGAGGTCTTCGACGACGAGGACGAGGCCGCCGGAGCGAACGAAGAAAAGTACCCGGACGCGTAATCGGATCGACGAACGGATCGCTCGTCGGGGGCAACGGGAGAACCGACCGAGACGTGATGTGTTCGCGGCCAGTGACAACGGGGACGTCAATTGCGGAAGACGCACGGGACGACCAGTGAAGCCGAGCGTCCGCGGCGGCCGTGATCGGCGAGGCTTATGAGAAGTCAATCAGTCCCGGTCGGAGCCACACACCCGCGGACAGTCGATCTATGATCGGCCGAACCAACACCACGACGGAGAGCGCCAGGGCCGCGCCGTACGAGAAGAAATGGCCGAAATAGACCCCGCCTTCGGATGGGGCGAGGAGTGTGTAGACGGCCAACAGAACGGTACCGAGAGTTATAACTGCGACTGCGCCGGCCACCACGGAGCCGATGCCTATCGTGTCGGCCACGACCGCCAGCAGCGTCGTCCCCGCGAGGGCGAGCGGCACGAGGAAGAACAGGGACCAGATCAGCGCGTCCCGTATCGTTTCGCTCCGGGACAGAACGCTGGGAGCTCCGCCGGAAGCCAAAATGACGACCCCGGACCCGAGTACGAGCACCGCCAGCGCTACTTCCGCACGGCGAACGGTGGTGGTGGTTACGATTGACGAGTCCATGTCGATCGTGAGATGTTCACGAACCGGGGTTATTGTTTGGGACGGTGGACTAGCAGTTACGCCCCGATGGATGTGATGAAAAACGACAGCGACGACGACGTGAACGTGAGTTCGTTGACCTCACCGTACGTGTCGTATGTCGTCACATGCAACGGCGGTTCGGTCGGGTCCCACCACGAATTGTCGTCTTGCTCGTACCCGACGGCGGTCTCCGAGTGACCGACTAGCTCCGGAACCCAGTCCGGCACGTCGATGTCCCCGGATTCCGCCGAAACCGTCGACGATTTATCACCCCAGTAACTCACGATACACGGCCGCTCCGAGTCGATCTCGCTCATTATCTCCGACCGTCGACCGTGGTACGTGTTGTGCGCATTGTACGACGAATCGTAGTTCTCGATGCCGGCAGGAATGTTCCACGGTTTGGTCCGTCCTTCGTCATCCGTGCCCATCTCATCCGCCAACTCATCCATGAGATCACACTCGATTCCCGTGGTGTTTTCGTGATATCCGACGACCATCGACCCGGCGACGGGCGAGCAACCGATCCAGTCGGTGCTGCACACGTCTCCGTCCCAGTTCGGGACGCCGCTGATATTCCCGCTCGAGGAGGCGCTGTACGAGAGCGTCTCGTTCCGTCGCCGGGACCGTCGAATACCCTGCCACTGTGCCTCGGCCTGCGTCGTCTCCATTTTCGAGGGCTCGTAGGGTGAGAGGTCATCGACAGTCGTGGCGACGCCACTGTACAGATCGACGAATACCGGTTGGCGGTGACTGTCCGACCGCAGTTCGAGGCCGAACGTCATCGGATGCCTGTAGACGAATCGGGACGCGTCGGCGTCCGAGCGCGCGGCACTATCCCCGGTGATGGTCATCTCGGCCGCGCGGTGCTGTGGGGCCGTTCCGGTCCCACAGCGGATCACCGGCGGAAGCCACGGCTGTGCGCCGATTGCGATGTGGCCGACCTCCGTCCCGTCGGTCTCGATCGGGTACACCCACGCGGCCGGGAGATACTCCTGTGCGCCGTTGCGATCGACGGCGGCGTAGAACAGTTCCGGTTGCGCGAGGCTGTTCGGATCGAACGCCTCGAAGTGCTCGTGTCGGCTCTTGTATTCGACTCTCGCCGTTGCAACCGCTCGCGCGAGGCCTTCGGGGATCGCCGCGGACTCACCCCGTTGGGACGACGACGCCGTGGAAGTGCCCGACAGCGTGACTGCCGCTATCGAAGTCGCACCGACCGCGCCGAGTCCCTTCAGAACTGACCGTCGGTCTCTGCTCGAACGCGTCGTTTCGTGTTTCGACATTGCATCAACAACGCCCCACGAATTGGAATTTAAGTCTTTTCACTAAAATAACAATTTTCGGTTTCGAGAGGATACCGTCACGCTGACGGCGACGGCGAGCAGTACCCGCCGTCGGTCTCGCGGGCAGCCGGACGACTCGCACGGACCGCGGCTGAACGGTCGGACCGGGTCCCGATCGACATCGTCGTCGCCAGCGGAGCGAACGCGTGCCGGCGTGAACTCGGGGCACGCGGGAGTCGCGTCGCTCGTCTCGTGTGTTCTCGTTCGCGTCGCCCACGGGGACGCGGGTCCGATATCCGGAAACCATGGGCTGGTGGAACGAAAGTGGGGAAAAGTGGGCCGGCGCGAATTCGAATCGCGGTTACGGCCACCCGAAGGCCGAAGGATACCAAGCTACCCCACCGGCCCGCATTCTGAGTGTACGCGTCCGATCGTTTAACGCTTCCGGATCGGTCCTCGAACCGCCCGACGGGGCTCCGGTCCCTCGATCCGGCCCCGCCGAAATCGACCTCAAAACCGCTCGTACCCGTCCGTATCCAGGAAGTGGTGTGCGACGGTGATCGCCTGATCGGCGTGCAGGAGTTCGGGGCCCAGTCGAAGCCGGCGATCGGCAACCGCCTCGAGCAGCCCAGCCTCCTCGGCCGTAAAGTCGTGATGGTCCGACAGCACGAACACTCCGTCCTCGAGCGCGGCCGCGCCCACGTCGACGACCGCCTCGCCGTCCTCGTGTAGGTGGACGACCGGGCCGTCGGCGGCGATCTCCTCGAGCGTGCCCTCGAAGCCGCGGCGGTAGACCTCGATCCCCGGACTGGGCTCCGCGGGGAGCGCACCGATGGCCTCGTCGCGGTGCTCGAGGGCCGTCCGGACCAGCGCGGCGGTGCTGCGCTCGTCGGGGTTGAGTCGCCGGAGGTCGCTCCCGTCGAAGGTGATAGTGAGTTCGTCCTGTGCGACCAGGTGAACGCGGACGGCCTCGCGGATGCCGTGGGAGGTGACGAACGCGGCAGTGATCGACCGGCAGAGCGCGTCGAGGCGACCGGCTCCGCCCGCGAGGTCGTCCAGCGAGAAGTCGGGCTCCGTGGGGACGTCGTGACCGATGAGTACGAACTGGCGCATAGGGATCCAAGGCCGACGGGGGGAATAGCTGCCACGGTTCGCCTCGATTGGGACCCGGTCGGTTCCGCGTCGCGATCGGTGAAACAATCGATAATATATATCTTTGAGTGAGAATAAGTTACATTTTATGACCTGCTCGAACGGCGAGACGGTGCTCGCGGATGGCGGCCCCCGAGTCAGCGTGACGTACGACGAGCCGGCGGCGATCATTCCGACGGTGGTGGACGCGATCGCCGCCGTCGACGACCGGGCGATGGACGACCGGCCGACGCTCTTCGATCAGGTCGAGCCCGAGGCGATGGTCGCCCTGTTCGAACACGCCGCGGCGACCGAGCGCGACGTCGTTCTCGAGTTCGCGATCGACGAGCATACGGTCGTTATCACGAGCGAGGGGACCATCTCGGTCTATCGGGGCTCGCCAGGTCTCGAGCGATCGCTCGAGTAGGACGTGCCGACCGACCGCGGGACGAGAAGCATTACGCGCTCGATCGTCGCCCGGGTCGCCCGCCGAGCAGTCGGAGACCGGGCAACCCGTCGCGATACCAGACGAGGACGGCGACGGCGAAGAGGCCGAACTGGACCCACTCGTAGGGTCCCAGCGCGTAGTAGTGGAGGATGGCGTCGAGGATGCCGGCGACCGGCGCTTCGGGGGGCTGTTCGAGGACCGGCCACAGGAAGTAGGCGGCGTGGGCGAACTCCCCCGAGAGGACCGCCGGTGGAATGTCCGCCAGGAGGTGCGAGCAGTAGCCGACGAGGAACGCGACGCCGACCGCGCGGCCCTCGAGTCGATCCGTAACGAGGAGGACGGCCGGAACGAGGAGAGCGGCGACGAACAGCGAGTGTGCGAGGGTCCGGCCGCCGGGCAGGATGCCGAAGTTCCACGCGAGCGGTTTGTCGATCAGGTCCGGCGTCTGTGAGCCGACGGCGAGAGCGATCGCTGGGACGGCACGCGGTGGCCGCCCGAATCGACGGTGGCTACCGACGGTGTACAACAGGTAGGCGACGGCGAGGTGTCCCCAGGGCCACATCCCGCGGCCGTACACCGGTGATCGACATAGGCGCTTCGACTCGTCTCGTATCCCGACGCTGCATAGGCATGGCCAACCGTTTCCCCGATATCCGGTGTGCAGTCACTGTATGGCGAAATCAGAGTCCGCGGACGCCGGCGGCCGTCAACAGTTGCTCGCGCTACTCGAGGGACGCGCCTGTCACCACTGTTCCGACGGCGAACTCGAGCGGGGCCGGTACAAGGACAACAGGGCGATCGTCTGTGATAGCTGCGGAGCACCGCGGGTACAGGTCTGGTCGCCCTCGCTCGACTGAGGTCCCGCGGTCAGTCGACCGACGGCGAGACCCGTCGTGGCGCTCGTCGGGACGGAACCGACGCTACCGCTCGAGCGCGCCGATCCAGCGATCGTCGCCACGGAACCGACGCTACCGCTCGAGCGCGCCGATCCAGCGATCGTCGCCACGAACCGCACACCAGTCGCGGTGTGCGTCGTAACACCGCGGGTCCATCGCTTTCCCGCAGCGACACCAGTGCTGTGTGTCGCCGGGAACCGATCGGTGGCAGAGGGGACACCGGGTTTTCATGTGTGATGGTACCAGTACACACTATTTAGCCCTTTGTTACGCGTCAGTGACCCGTCCCGAATCGGGACGGACTGCCGACTCGAGTGGTCTCGGCGTGGGATGGGTCGAGAAGCGAGGGAACCGCGCCCGGGGGGTTACCGGGATCGCGACCCCGAATAGTCGTGACCGACGACGAGGGCGAGCGCGTGGATCGACACGAGACCGACGAACAGGGAGAGGCGGATCAGCGAGTCGATCCCGGCGACGATGACGGGGAGGTAGACGAGGGGCAGGAAGGTACCGAGCCAGAAGGCCGCGGCCGTGACGGTATGGCTCAGGTGCATCGGCCGCCTACCGCATCGACTCGAGGGCGACGAACGAGTCGTCGTACGCCGCGATCCAGGCGGTCGACAGTTCGTCCTCGCTGGCCTCGTGGGGGAAGAGTGCACACTCGTCGGGAGCGTCGTCGTTCTCGACGATGACGTGATCGAACTCGGCAGTCGGTTCTTCGCCGTCTAGCGTGTGGAAGTCGGCATCGGTCATGGTATCTCGGGCAACGGATACTCGCGCCGACGAGTGCTACCGGAGCCGCTACTATTGTTATCGAGATGCTAACGGCGCGAATTCGGACGGGAGCGTTCGAAACCGATTCGATTCGACCGGTTCGGTCGCTCGGAGAAGAACTCGACGGGCGCTGACGTGTACGAGTTCGCTACGGCGCGAATCGGGTCGCTCGACGGAACCCAGCCGACGTACCACGCCACTCCAGACGACGTAACGACACGTTTCGAACGATCGCATCCGGCTCGAGCGCCGTTCGAAAGCCGCGTACCCGCTACCGCGAGACCGACGGCCGAGCGCCGAGCGTGAGAGTCCTGGTGATCGTCTCGTCGTCCCGCCGGAGCCGAACCGAGAGCGTATCGCCGGGGCTGGTCTCGAGTGCGAGGTGCGTCGAGAGCGCGTGGCGGTCGGGGATCGGCTCGCCGTCCATGGCCAGGATGACGTCGCCCCCGACGGGGATCGATTCGCCGCGTCGCTCGACGGTTCGCCGTGACGGCTCGAGGATACCCTCGGCGGCCGAGCCGTCGACGATAGCGGTGACGAGAGCGCCGGTCGCCTCGGGGAGGTCGTTCGCCTCGGCGACGAGTCGATCGACGGTCCTGAGTCCAGTCCCCAGATACGAATGGTCGTACGATCCGGACTCGATGAGCGCGGGGACGACGCGCTCCGCGAGCCGTGCCGAGACGGCGAAGCCGATATTGTCGCCGCCGCCGGCGTTAATCACGCCGATAACCTCCCCCTCGAGATCGACCAGCGGCCCGCCGCTGTTGCCGGGATTGACCGCGGCGTCGGTCTGAACGACGTTCGAGAACGAGAACGACCGGTCGGGGAACCGGAGCGTTCGGTCGACGCCACTGACGACGCCCGCGGACAGCGATCCCTCGAGCCCGTAGGGGTTGCCGACAGCAGCGACCTGTTGGCCGACGACGGGACGTTGCTCGCTCAGGGAAAGCGGCGGTACTCCGTTCGGAACGTGATCGACCTCGAGGACGGCCAGATCGCTGTGGTAGTCGCGGCCGACGAGTCTGGTGCCGGCCCAGTCGCCGTTGGTGTACTGGATGTCGGCCGCTTCGCCGTTGCCGATGACGTGATCGTTGGTGACGACGTGGGTCTCGTCGTAGAGGAAGCCCGAACCCTGCCCGCGCCCCTCAGCACCGGTATTCGGGTTCTCGATTCCGAAGACGCGGACCTGCGTGACCGATTCGATGATAGCGTCGTAGAGGTCGGTGAACGCCGAGCCAGTCGCGAGGTTATCGTGGTCGGGATTGTACGAGGAGTCGCCTTCGATCGAACTATCGGCCTGTGGTTCGGCACAGCCGGCCACGGCACCGGCAAGCCCGGCGCTCGCGGCGGCGAGAAAGGAGCGCCGATCCAGTCGGGAATCCTGCATGACGGGGGATAGAACCCGACCCATTTGAACGTCCGGACTCACGGCCGGCGCGTCCACGCGGACGGTGAATCGCGGCCGACGCGGCGGTCCCTCGCGCTCCCGGTGAAGGGAAAACGTGTTACCCGCGGCCCCCCGATGCTCGAGACATGATCACGGAAGACGCCCGCGCGTTGCTGGCGACCGGAGCCGTCTGTGACTCCTGTCTGGGGCGGCCCTTCGCCGAGCGGAGTTTCGGGCTGACCAACGCCGAGCGCGGCCGGGCGCTACGGACGACGGTCGCACTCGCCGACGACGATGACTTCGAGTCCACCGACCCCGCGGACTGCTGGGTCTGTGAGGGGTACTGCGGCACGTTCGACGCCGTCGCCGAGACGATCGTCGAGGCACTCGAGGGGACCGCGTTCGCCACCTACCAGGTCGGCACCCGCGTCCCGCCGCTGGTCGAGGAGAACGACCGCCTGCTTCGGGAGGACGCCGGCCTCGAGCCCGACGTCGGCGAGTCGATGAAACGCGAGATGAACCGCGAAGTCGGCCGGCGCGTCGGCGCGACGACCGATACCGAGGTCGACTTCGACCGGCCCGACGTCCTCGCCGTCGTCGATCTCGAGGGGTTCGATCCGCTCGAGGCCCTCGAGTCGGAAACCGTCACGGGTCACGCGGTCGACATCCAGATCAACCCCGCGTTCGTCTACGGCCGCTACCGCAAACTCGAGCGGGACATTCCCCAGACCGAGTGGCCCTGCCGGGAGTGTGGCGGCAGCGGAAGCCAACTCGGCGACGACGGCGAAGAACCCTGTGACTACTGTGGCGGCTCGGGCTACATGTACGATACCAGCGTCGAACAGGTCGTCCGTCCCCACGTCGTCGACGCCATGGACGGCGACGAGGGCACGTTCCACGGCGCGGGCCGGGAGGACGTCGACGCCCGTATGCTCGAGGGCGGGCGGCCGTTCGTCCTCGAAGTGAAACGCCCCCGGTTTCGCGATCCCGACCCCGAAGCGCTCGAGCGCGAGATCAACGACGCCGCCGAGGGCGCAGTCGAGGTCGAAGGGCTCCGACTGGCGACCTACGAGATGGTCGAACGGGTCAAGGAACACGACGCGAGCAAGCGCTACCGGGCCGACGTCGAGTTCGGGGACGCCGTCGACGAGGCCGCTTTCGAAACCGCGCTCGACGAACTCGAGGGCACCACCGTCGACCAGTACACGCCCGAGCGGGTCGACCACCGGCGCGCGGGGCTGACACGCGAACGCACCGTCTACGGGATCGACGGCGACCTGCGATCGCCGACCGAGGCCGAGGTGCGACTCCACGGCGAGGGGGGACTCTACGTGAAGGAACTCATCAGCAGCGACAACGGCCGGACCGAGCCCAGTCTCGCGGGGCTCCTCGAGACCGAGGCCGAAGTGACCGCACTGGACGTGACCGGCGTCGAGGGAGAGGACGAGCCGTTCGAACAGGACGCGTACTTCAGAGACCAGTCGAGCGAACGCTGACGAGGGTCGGACGGCACCAGGGGTCGTCGGCCGGGAGTCGGACCGGACGCCGTTGAAACGGAGCGATACCGATCGATAACGGCGGTCATATAGCCGTACAAACTGATATTATATTATTTTTTATTTTTGTAGTAAGATGATTGGATTGGATTCAACATGAACCGAAGACGATTCCTGACGGTAACCGGTATCGGTGCAGCGAGCAGTCCGTTCCTCTATTCGACGCTATCTCGGGCCGACCGAGGGAGCGAGACCATCGAAGAGGAGTTCTTCACATCCGAGAAGGGGGACAATATCGACACGCCGGCGGTCTGGCACGGGGAAGACGAGGATCTGTTGTTGTTGACATCCTCCCGCGCCTAACGACGCGGGAATCCACGAAGTGGATATTCGGGTTGCGCGTTTCCTCGGTTCTCAAGTACGCTTTCGCGTGGAACGTCAACGGTCGCCGTCCAGTTGTGACCAAGGACGTGCTGTTCAGCGCGTGTAGCCCTGTCAATGGGGCCTTCCTCCCCGCATACAGCGGGCGTCAACAGCGTGGAACGACGTTCCACGAGCAATCGGGC
>NZ_JNCS01000005.1 GCF_000731985.1 Natrinema altunense | reverse complement strand
CTCGCGGCCCTCGATGAGGCGGGCGTCGACTACGACCAAGCCGACTGGAACCCGCGCGTCCTGACCCTCGAGACCGACTCGCCGGGATCGACGTGGACCTCGTTCCACGGCTTTACCCACGGCCAGGAGGAGGTCTCGGCGGTGCCGCCGGTCGTTCTCGATCCCCAGCCCGGCGACCGGGTCTGGGACTGCTGTGCCGCGCCCGGCGGCAAGGCGACCCAGATCGCGGCGCTGATGGACGATCGCGGGACCGTCGTCGCGAACGACAACAATCTCGGCCGCATCTCGGCGCTGCGGTTCAACGCCGAGCGACTCGGCGCGACCAGCCTCGCCGTGACCAACGCCGACGCGCGCAACTACTCGCTCGAGCGGTTCGACTTCGACGCGTTCGACCGGACCCTCGTCGACGCGCCCTGTTCCTGCGAGGGGACGATCCGGAAGAACCCCGACGCGCTCGACAACTGGTCGGAGGGCCACATCTCCTCCGTTGCGGGCATCCAGAAGGGGATCATCCGGCGAGCGATCCAGGCCACCCGCGAGGGCGGGACGGTCGTCTACTCGACGTGTACCTTCGCCCCCGAGGAGAACGAGGCCATCGTCCAGCACGCCCTCGACAACGAGTCCTGTCGCGTCGTCGACTTCGACCTCGAACTGGAGCACGCGCCGGGACTGACGGCGTGGGACGGCGAGACGTTCGACGAGCGCCTCGAGCGGGCAGCCCGGATCTATCCCCACCAGAACGACACCGGCGGGTTCTTCGTCGCGAAATTGGAGGTGACCGCCTGATGGCCGACGGCAACGACGGCCAGCGGTTCGACCGACTCCCCGCGACCGACGCCGAACGCACCGTCGACGGGCGAGCCACGCGCGAGGCGGTGGTCGACTACTTCGCGGATCGGTTCGGCATCCCACCGGAGACGTTCGACGACTACACCTTCTGGGAGAAGGGTGCAGGGAAGATCTGGATTTACCGCGGCGAGGCCCCAACGGCGCTGGAGATCGAGGCGATCGGGATGACCTGTCTCCGTACGCGACAGGAACACTGGAAACCCACGACCGACGTCGTCCAACGCTTTGGCGACCACGCCACCGAGTGCGTGATCGACCTCGACCGCGAGCAGGCGCGTCGCTTCGCCGCCGGCGAGGACCAGACGCTCGAGTGGTGGGACGGCGACTGGGGGTATCTGATCGCCGCCCACGAGATCGCGGGCGAGTCCGAAGCGCTCGGCGTCGGCCTCTACGTTCACGGCGAACTCCGCTCGATGGTCCCGAAGGGACGACAACGGGACCTCGAGCCGTAGCGATACTGTCCGGGTCCACGCGGGGACTGCGGCCGAATACGCAAGAGGTGACCCGGTGAGACACGCCCCCCGACGTGTGTTCTCTCAGGGGCGTCCGAGGCGGACGTGGCGACGGTACAGATAGGCGGAGAGCGCCGGCACCGAGAGGAGCAAGAGTTCCGGGAAGACTGCCCCGCCGAGATGGACGACGCCGGCGATTCCCCACCAACCGCTCGGCGACCACGCCTCGTTCCCGCTGAGTGCCCGGCAGTCCGCGAGCAAACACCCGAGGACGAGCACGGCCACGAGGACCCCTGTCCAGAACGAGAGCGTCTGCAGTGCGAACCACGCGACGGCCGCACCCAGCGGCTCGTCGGTCGACGGGCGAGTCGCAACAGTGAACGCGCGGAAGGCAACGTGAGTTATCACCGCCGTCAGTATCACGACGGGAAACGGAACGATGCCGTACCACCATCTCGAGTTCGCCATGTGACACCGTTCCGTGAGGGTTGGATTAAACCTGCTGAAGTAAATTCGCACTCGCAGACGGTCGTATGTATCTCCCTCGGCCGAACGAAACGAACTGATAGCCGGAGCCGTCGCTGTTCGATCGGTAGACGACGGCAGAAGACGGGTCTTACGCGAGCGTCTCGCCGAGCGCCTCGAGCGCCGCCTCGCGGACCGCGTCGCGTTCGCCGGGCAGGAACTCGACGTGGCCGTCCTGGCCGCCGACGACGCTGACGCCGCCGTTGGGCACCGCCTCGGCGATCGAATCGCCGAGATCACGGACGTTGACCGGAGCCGTCGCGCGGACGTGGAGTTCGTCGTCGCCGACGCCGAGCGTGACGTACGGCGAATCCGCTCGGTCCCGCTCGCTGCGGTGGAGCGCGTCCAGCAGCAGGATCGTCGTCGGGAAGTTGTAGCGGTGGGTGAAAGCGTCCGTGTCGAGCACGGAGACGGTGACGCCGTTGACGCCTTCGACCGTGAGGTTCTCGCGGGCCGTCTCGAGTTCGGTCTCGAGTTTGTCGCGGAACTGCTCGGAGACGTGGGCCGCGAGATCGCCGTCCCGGGGCCGTCCGGATTCGTCGCCGTCGCCGAACAGCAGGTCGATTACGAGTTCCCGCTTGTCCTTGTAGGACTGATAGTAGGCCTCGAGCGCGACGGCTTCGCGGCGCTCGGAGACGCCGGTCTCGTCGTAGCCGGCCTCGGTCGCGAGGTCGAGGTACGCCTCGGGCGTGTTCTCCCAGTAGCTGACCGCGGGGAGGTGCTCGAGGTCGTCGCGTACGTCGTCGTTGACGTGGGCGGCGACGTTCGTTGCCAGCGCGGTCGAGGTGACATCACTGACGTCGGCGCCGGCCAGCGACGGTGCGACGTCGACGCCGACGGCGTCGGTAACCTCGTCGTCGGCTCGGCTGTCGTCGATGACGAGCGCCTCGGCGTCGTACAGCGAGAGCAGTTCGTAGCCGTCGGTGGACTCGACGGTCGACCCGGCGTCGACGAGGACGACGAGCGGGAGTTGCTCGCCGTGGCGCTCGCGTGCCTCGAGCATCGAGGTGACGTCGTTGGTGGCGGCGTCCATGTCGTAGACGCGGCCGTCGAGCGGGCGTCGCTCGAAGTAGTGATACTCCGCGTCCTCGCGGGTGTGTTTCTCGCGAATCAACGGGAGCACGGCGCGCTCGATGGCGGCACCGGCGACGTAGCCGTCGGCGGTCGCGCCGTGGCGAACGACGATCGGCCGCGCTTCCATGACGGCCCGTCGGATCGCGGTCGCCGCGTCGGCGATGTTCGATTCGACGGCCGCGACCGCGTCGTGATCGGCCAGCAACTCGACGTCGGCCGGGCGGGCCTCGCGTTCGAGCGCGTTCTCGAGGCGGTCGACGACGGTGTCCCGCTCGTCGCCCTCGAGAATGTCGAGGGACTCGGTCTCGACCTGCAGGTCGCCGTGGTGGTGTTCGACCTCGCCCTCCAGGGCGACGACGTCGTCGAGTTCGACGTCGGGGTAGGCGCGAACGCCGGCTTCCTCGAAGGCCGCACACTCGACGGTGGCGGTCTCGTCGCGCAGTTCGAAGACGGTCGGACCGCTGGTCTGGCGAACGCCGGTGATCTCGCCCTCGAGATGGACGACGTTACCGACCTGGTTCTCGATGGATTCGATGGTCGTTCGCTTGAGTGCAGGTTCGGACTCGTCGTCCGGCTCGGCGTCGGTGGCCGGCGTCGAGGCGGCGGCGGACTCGGTCGCGACCGAGCCGCTGCTCGCGACGGAGCCGGCGGTGTCCGCGGCCGGGGATTGCTCGTCGACGGCGTCCGTCTCCGATTCGGGTTCGGTTTCGTCGGCGGCGGCCTGCAGTTCGCCGGCCGTCGCCGCTCGGTCGTCGGTGAGTTCGTCGCTTTCGGCGGCCGACCCCTCGGACGTGGTGGTTTCGGTCGTCGTCTCGGTGTCCGACTCGTCGGCGTCGTCCTCGAACTCCTCGGGCCGGTACTCGTCGTCGCCCGTCTCGATCAGTTTGCCGCGGAACTCGCGTTCGCGCTGGCGGATCGACCAGCCGAGGTCGACGTTCCCGTTGTCTCGAACGTCGAGTACCTGGACGAAGACGTCGTCCCCCGGTTCCCAGTCGAGACTTTCGAGTCGTTGGTCGAGTTCGCTTCGATGCAACAGGCCGGTGACGTGGTCTCCGATGTCGACGAAGACACCGAAGTCGGCGTAGCCGTCGACGGTTCCCCGGTAGTAGCGACCGGGTGTGAGCTGCGAGGCAGACGTGCCGCGAAATTCGAAAACGGCATCCTCCTCGTGACTCTCACAGATCTCGCCGTCAACGGGTGTGCCGCAGATGATACAGTTACCCATCTACTCGAACCAAGCGGTTTCGCCCTAAAACGGTTGTCGAAATGCGTTCGCAACGCGGGTCGCCGTCACAACTGCGGTATAGCCCCGCGGTCAGTCGAAAACCGGCGAATCCTCCTCGAGCGCCTCGATATCCTCGGCGATCCGCCGAACGTCCTCCGGGAACAGCGAGACCTGTACTTCGTTGTCGTCCTCGTCCTCGAAGACGAGTTTGATGCGCTTGTCGCCGAACTCCCTCGCCTCGGCGGTATCGACGTCGAACAGTTTGACCGTCGCTTCCTTGTTGTTCGGGCCGACGTTCTTGATCGCGCCGTCGTTGAGCTCAAGCATGAACTCCTCGAGCGTGAGTGCGAGCATAGTCGCCGTACGGCCCCCGGGTAAAAAACGCCACGGCATCGCCGCCCAGTGCGCTGACGCCCCGTGAACGCCACGGGGGTTCGCAGTGGTTGGGTGCCGAATGGTGAGAGTGAATCCGCCTGGCGATCGCAACGGAACGGGCGGTCGCGGCATACCGGCGCCGACCGGAGTGCGATCCCAGACCGCACGCGTGGTGTGTCAGTTCGCTTGCGGCGTCCCCTCCTTCCGAGACCGAACGTATAAGAGTTGGTGATAGTACATGTCCGAAGTCGGTCGGAAACCAGTCGTTGCGGACCGTGCGGGGCCACACGCGGTCCGCCGGTCGACGCGAGACGCGGCGGTACCGGTCGAACCTCGCCCACTTTTATTGTGTTCTCGGACGAATCCATCGGTCGCTATGGAACTCACTTGGCACGGCCACTCGACGTGGCACGTCACCGTTGGGGAGACCGATCTGCTGATCGACCCGTTCTTCGACAATCCGAAGACCGACCTCGAGCCGTCCGACATCGACACGCCGGACTACGTCCTGTTGACACACGGTCACGCCGATCACATCGCCCACGCGGGCGAGTTTTCGGACGCGACGCTGGTCGCGACACCGGAACTCGTCTCCTACTGCGAGGCGGAGTTCGGCTTCGAGGATGCCGTCGGCGGCATGGGGATGAATCTCGGCGGAACCGTCGAGTGTGGCGACGCGTACGTCACGATGACCCGTGCCGACCACACGAACGGGATCATGACCGAAAACGAGACGAGCGGCGGGATGCCGGCCGGGTTCGTCGTTTCGGATACGAAACCGACGCAGGTCAGCGACGACGAGTCGACGACGTTCTACAACGCGGGCGACACGTCGCTCATGACCGAGATGCGCGAGGTCATCGGCCCGTATCTCGAGCCCGACGCCGCCACGGTTCCGATCGGCGACCACTTCACCATGGGCCCGATGCAGGCGGCGATCGCCGTCGACTGGCTCGACGTCGATCACGCGTTCCCGCAACACTACGACACCTTCCCGCCGATCGAGCAGGACCCCGAGGAGTTCGCCAGTGAGGTCCGCGGAACCGGCAGCGACACCGAAGTCCACGCGCTCGAGGCCGACGAACCGTTCACACTCGAGTAGACGGGAGATCGAACGTCGGCGCTCTTTTTTGCCGTCGCGGTCGCCTCGGCACAGTCATCCTCGTCCGAGCTATCGGAGTCGGCGACCGAGCCGGAGGAACAACGACACGGCCGTCCCCAGGCCGGGGACTCGAGACGAAAGCGCGGCCGCGGCGAGGAGCAGAAGGCCGCTCTTTCGACGGCCGCGCCGGAACGCCAGCGCGCTGTCTAGCAGGGTCGAGACGATGCTGAGTGTGTTCGCTGACCGCCTGTCGAGAGTCGCCATCGTCCACGACGGTTCCATCGGGACCGACAAGTCGGATCACGCTGCAGGCGCAGGGTGTTCGCGTCGTGGTTGGAGTCGCGTCGCAACGATCTTCGGTCGCCACTGAACGGTACCGCACACCTGAGCGCATGCTGGCTGTGGGATCGGTGTGACAACCGTTTCGGGCGGTGTTCTAGCGGAGCCGTTTGCCGTACTCGTACTCCCGGTAGGAGCCTCCATCGAGCGCGGTTTCGGCTTCCCCGAGGCGTTCGAACCCGTGCGATTCGTAGAACGCCACACCCACCTCGTTGTCCGCGAGAACGAACAGGCGAAGTCGGTCGCCACCCTCATTTATAACGGCCGTCGTCACCGTCTCGAGGAGTCGACTGCCGATTCCGCGATTCCAGTGGTCGGGACACACGTAGATGCGGACGAGTTCGAACGACCCGTCGTCCCGTTCGGGGAATTGCCTGGCGTTTGCGAACCCGACGAGGTCGTCGCCGAGATCGGCAACGAAGAACAGCGTCTCGTCGATAGCAGCGTGGAGGCCGTCGATTTCGTACCACTCGTCGACGACGGTGTCGACGGTGTCCTCGCCGAGGATGCCGTCGTATGCCGCATGCCACCCATCACGGGCGACCGTTCGAATCCGTTCCGCATCGCCTCGTTCCGCGTCGCGAATCAACGGGTCTTCCGCCATCCCACCCCTCTTGTTACCCTTTCAACAAATATCCTGGCCTCCCGATCGCCGCTGAGAGCGACGCGACAGGACGGGGTGGCGTCGGGGCGCACCGCTCGAGACCGTGTTTCGTGCCGATCAGCGTCTCGAACCGTCGCCGTCACCAAACGTTTACAGTATCGCCCGTTGACGACTCGACTGCTATGGCGAAGCAGGTCACCACCGTTTCCGACGAGGGGTACAGCGCGACGAACGAAATTCGTGACTTCGAGACGACGGTCGACGCCAACGGCGAGGCGGCCCCCGATACGCTCGAGACGCTGCTCGCCGCCTACGGTTCCTGTTACGTGCCGGCGCTGCGCGTCGGCGGCCAGCAACGCGGGGCCGACGACCTCGGACGGATCGAGATCGACATCGACGGCGATCTCAACGACGACGACAAACTCGAGTCGGTCCGGTTCGACGTTCGCGTCGAGGCCGACGTGGACGACGACACCGGCGACGAGATCATCGACCGTGCCTTCGAACTCTGCAAAGTCCACGACGCGCTGAAAGACGGCCTGCACGCGGACACGACCTTCGAAAGCGACGCGTTCTGAGGCTGGCGGGCGGCATGCGGGCGGTCTAGGTGCTTGCAACACGAATCCGACCACGACGCGGCGTCGATTCGATCGGAACATATTAGAAAAATATACTTTCAGGTCCGCATGCGGGCCACAACCGACATAGCCACGGAGCGCGTCGGACCGGACTACGATGCGACGAGCCGCGCTGATCGTGGCAGTCGCCGGACTCCTCGTCTTCGCGGGCTGTAGCGGGTTCGACGGTCTCGACGGCACCGACGGACGGGCTCCGAACGACGTCAGCGGCGACCTCGAGATCCACCACATCGACGTCGGTCAGGCCGATTCGACGCTCCTCGTCACGCCGTCGAACGAGACGATCCTGATCGATACGGGCGACTACCGCGACGACGGCGCGGCCGTCATCGACTATCTGCGGGCCCACGATATCGACCGGATCGATCATCTCGTGGCGACCCACGGCCATGCCGACCACATCGGCGGTCACCCCGAGGTGATCGACTATCTCGAGACGGACGGCGACGGGGTCGGCGCGGCCTACGATTCCGGCGTCCCCCACACCACCGCGACCTACGACGCCTATCTCGACGCGATCGAGGAGCACGACGTGCCACTCTTCGAGGTCGCAGCGGGTGACACGCTGCCGCTCGCGGACGGCGACCTCGAGGCCACCGTTCTGAACCCGCCCGAGGACGGGACGGGCGACGACGTCGACGCGAACGGCGTCGTGCTCGCGATCACGTTCGGCGGCGTCTCGTATCTGACGACCGGCGACATCGAGGCCGGCACCGAACGCCGGCTGGTCGAGGAACACGGCGACGACCTCGCGGCCGACGCCTACCAGGCGGGCCACCACGGCTCGTCGACCTCCTCGAGCGAGCCGTTCCTCGAGCGGGTCGATCCGGACGTGGCGATCGTCTCGAGCGCTCGCGACTCCCGGTACGGCCACCCGCACGACGAAGTCCTGCAGGCTTTCGCCGACCGCGGGATCGAGACCTACTGGACCGGCGTCCACGGCGATATCGTGGTGACGACCGACGGAACCGATACCGTAATCGAGACGGAGCGCAGCGGACCGACCGACCCGGACGCGCTGCTCGAGCGGGACGGAGACGGGCAGTCGGCCCGCGAGCGACCGCCGACCGTCGGGTGAGCGCGGACGCCGGCGTCCGCGCGACGGGTGGCGTTCGTCGCCACGGATCGTCCGGGTGACTTTTGCCGACGCCGCGCCGACACGAACCCGATGCTGACGAAGGACCTGCTCCGCGTCTCGCGGGCCGGCGGCGGCTACCATCCGCAGTTCGTGGATCGGAGCCACCGTCCGCTCGCCGCCCGCGTCATCGGCACGTATCAGGGTCACGTCGGCGAACCACGCGCCGCCCTCGAGTCCGCGCTGACCGATCTCGAGCGCGGGACGCCGGGCGGCCCGGGCGACGCGAGCGGGACGCCGCGAGCGGGCGACGCCGCCGACTTCAAACTCGTGCGCGGGTTCTCGGCGCTGCTCGAGCGCGAGGCGACGTTCGAGACCGACGCGGCGATCGAGCCCGACCGCGCCCGCCGGGCCGCGTTCGAGGCCGCCGAGGCGGTCGGCGTCGTCACCGAGGACGAGCGCGCGGCGGCACTGAGCCGCGCGAGCGAGTCGCTCGATATTTCGGCGGCCGATCTCGAAACGGCTCTCTACGCCGATCTCGAGGACCGCCAGGTCCTGACTGCGGTCGACCCGCGTTGGGATCCCGACGGACTGGTCGCCCAGTACAACCTCTCGCTGGCGCAGACGGCCCTGTTCGACGCCACCGAGCTTCGCGTCCGCTCGAGCGACCCGAAAGCGCTGATCTCGGCGATCAAGCGCCTGCGATTGATGTACGAGATCCGGCGGACCGACCGCGAGGACGGGGCGGCCGGGATTTCGGACCGCGAGGTCGTCGTCACCGGTCCGACTCATCTCTTTCGAGCGACGCGGCGGTACGGGACCCGATTCGCCCGGCTCCTCCGGACGGTCGCTACAAGCGAGCGGTGGTCGATCGCGGCAACGATCGACGACCGCGGGACCGAACGGACCCTCTCGCTTTCCCACGAGGACCCGATCCGCGTTCCCGACGCCGACCCGGTGACCGATGTCTCGTTCGACAGCGGCGTCGAAGCCGACTTTGCAGCTCGGTTCTCGAATCTCGACCTCGAGTGGGAGCTCGTCCGCGAGCCGGAGCCGCTCGCGACGGGGACGCGAGTGATGATTCCGGACTTCGCCTTCGAGTACGCCCACAGCGATTTCCGCCTCTTTTTCGAGATCATGGGGTTTTGGACGCCCGAGTACGTCGCGAAGAAACTCTCACAGCTGTCGGGGCTCGAGGACGTTGACATGCTGGTTGCCGTCGACGAGTCCCTCGGCGTGGGCGAGGACATCGCCGCCCGCGATCACCGTGCGATTCCCTACGCCGGGACGGTCCGGGTCAAAGACGTCGTCGACGTCCTCCGGGAGTACGAGCGGCAGTTCGTCGCCGAGAGCGCGGCCGCGTTGCCCGACGAACTGCGGCCGGACGACGCCGTGATTACGCTGGAGACGCTGGCCGCTCGCCACGGCGTGAGTGCGGACGCGCTCGCGGATACGTCCGTCCCCGAACACGACCGCGTCGGGCGGACGCTGATTCGGCCCGCCGTACTCGACGCGCTCGCCGAGGAGATCGAACCCGGCATGGCGCTCGCCGACGCCGAAACGGTCCTGGCGGAGGCCGGTATCGACGACTCGAGCGCGGTGCTCTCGCGGCTGGGGTATCGCGTCGAGTGGGAGGGGTTGGCCGGCGGCACGCTCGTCGAACGGGAGTGATCGGTCCGGCGGTGGCAGCGCCGGACGGGCGTCGACTCGACCGCGGCTGGTCCGTAGCCAACGTGCTTTGTACGTAGGCTTATTCCCCTGAGAGGAGAACTGCTGGACAGTGCCACCGTCCCACTCCACCGGTCCCGGCTCTCTCCTGCTCGTCGAGGACAATCCCGGCGACGTTCGACTCGTCGAGGAGGCCTTCAAATCGGTGGGGTTCGACACGACGTTCCACGCGGTCTCCGACGGCGACGCCGCCCTCGAGTTCCTGCGAGAGCGGGCGGCGACCGCGGCCGGTCCGGATATCGATCTCGTCTTGCTCGATCTGAACCTGCCCGGCACGGACGGGTTCGAAGTCCTCGAGACGATCAGGGACGATCCGGACCTGGCCTCGTTGCCGGTGCTCGTCCTCTCCAGTTCGGCGGCGACCGAAGATGTCGTCAGGAGCTACGAACTGGCTGCGAACGCGTACCTCACGAAGCCGACCGCTCCCAGCGAGTTCGCCGACATCGGGCGTGCGGTCGAGGCGTTCTGGTTCGACGAAGCGACGCTGCCGCCGGTCCCGTCGTAGGGGCTCCCGTCGGAACCCGATGGGAGTGAGACGTCGGGTTCCGTTCGTCACTCGTCTCCGCCGAGTTCGGTTCGCCCGCGTTCGGAGGGGCCGTTTTTTCGAGCCGTCTTGCGACCGCGAGGCGACGAGCCAGACCGAGGCGGGCGATATCGGTCGGCGAACCCGGGCCCGATAACGTATTTTCGGTCCCGGCACGAAGGCATCGTATGGATGCGATCGAGGGGACCGGTTCCGATCGCACCGGAGAGCAGCTATCTTTAACAGCGAGTGAATCCCGCCGTTCACGGCGGGCGTGAATCGCGCAAGCTCCGGTGAGAAACCGCTGTGTTACTACTGGTCTTGAGTCTCCAACGTTTCAAGACCTGCTTCTAACACCTCTGCATAGGCTTCCGAGAGGTTCAGGTCGTTTGCTTCTGCGTAGTCTTTGATTCGTCCGTGGATTGCCCAGTCAATGTCGATGTTTGGCCTCATCGGTGGACTTATTAGACATTGGGACTGATTATACTTTGGATGAAGCGCACCAACACGTTCGCCGTGCGACCGCTCACCGACGACGATGAGCAGGTGCTACGGGACCTGTTGGACGCTTCCGCCGCTCTCTGGAACGAGATCAACTACCAGCGCCTCATGCGCTACAACGACGAGGACGGCTTCGAGGGCGAAGACGTGTGGGACGCCGATACTGGCGCTCTCGAAGGTAAGTACAAAGCCGTTCTCGGCGCGTCCACCGCCCAGACTGTCCGGCGAGCAAACACCGAAGCGTGGCGCGGGTTCTTCGAGAACAAGAAGCAGTTTCACGACGAGTCGAACACGTCGGTTACGGAACACCCCGAACCGCCGGGCTTCCGTGGCAACGAAGACGACGGACGTGTTCTGAAAGGCGTCGTCCGAAAGGACGCCTACACCGTCGAATGGGGCGACCGGTCCCGGCTTGAGATGGTCGTCGGAAAAGAACTCCGTGACAGGCACAACAGCCCGAAAAGCCGTCTCCGGCTGGAAATCGTTGGCGACCCAAACTGGCCTGACTACGAAGACCAAGGCAGACTAGAACTGTGGTACGACGAGACTGACAGCACGTTCAGAGCTTCGCAACCCGTGACTGTTTCTGACGATGCACGGGACACTCCACTGGCCGACGAAACGGCTGCTCTGGATATTGGTGCCAACAATCTCGTTGCTTGCACCACCACGACCGGCGAGCAATACCTGTACGAAGGCCGCGAGTTGTTCCAGCGATTCCGTGAGACAACGCGAGAAATCGCCCGGTTGCAGTCGAAACTCGAAGAAGGCAGGTACAGTAGCAAGCGTATCCGACGACTGTACCAGAAACGGACACGCCGCCGCGACCACGCCCAAGAAGCACTGTGTCGTGACCTACTCGAACGACTGTACGCCGAGGGCGTGGACACGGTGTATATCGGTGGGTTGACCGACGTACTCGAAACCCACTGGTCGGTCAGAGTGAACGCCAAGACTCACAACTTCTGGGCGTTCAAGCAATTCACCAATCGACTGGCGTGTACTGCTGAAGAATACGGGATTGCGGTCGAAGTGCGGTCAGAGGCGTGGACCAGCCAAGAGTGCCCGCAGTGCGGTTCGACAGACCGAACGACACGACATCAGGACACACTCACCTGCCCATGTGGGTTCGAGGGACACGCCGACCTTACAGCCTCAGAAGCGTTCCTGAGACGGCACACTGAGAAGGCAGTCAGGCCGATGGCACGGCCCGTGCGGTTCGAGTGGGACGACCACAACTGGTCGGAGTCACCACGCTCTCTCCGTCCCAAAGAACAGCGCACAGACCCGAGTACCGTCAACCGTGACGGGAATGTTGCCTCCGGGGACTCTTAGACAGTCTGAGACTCCCACGTCGGAGAGGAAACCCCGTCGTTCACCACGGGGAGGATGTCATCGACTCGGTTTCGTGAGCATGCGTCCGGCATCGCGTCGCTGCTCGTCACGGCGATCTGGCTCGGTGCGATGGTCACGGGCCAAGACTGGTGGCTCGCGGCGTTGCTCGTCGGTTACATCGCGGTCGTACCGATAATCGGGATGCTGTTCGACGAGAAGCCCGAGAACGATCGGGAACGGAACGCCCCGGAGACGGCCGAGATGGAACGGGACGCCGGGACGCCGCCGACTGACTCCGCAACCGACGCTCGCGACGCACTCGAGACCCTGCGCGAACGCTACGCCGCGGGCGAGTTGACCGACGCACAGTTCGAGCGCAAACTCGAGCGGCTGCTGGATACCGAAACGCCCGAGGACGCCCGGGCGCGGGCTCGCGAACACCGTCGACCGGATCGAACCGTCGATCCGGAACGGGAGCGGAACGAGGAGCGCGAGTTCGAACGCTGACGCCCTAGTCGTCGGTCGACTCGGGCTCGTCGGACTGG
This sequence comes from Natrinema altunense, assembly GCF_000731985.1. Taxonomy (GTDB): domain Archaea; phylum Halobacteriota; class Halobacteria; order Halobacteriales; family Natrialbaceae; genus Natrinema; species Natrinema altunense. Next base: position 164,887 of record NZ_JNCS01000005.1, on the reverse strand, counting down.
TCCGGGCGCTCGACCGCCGACGGGTCGGGCCAGGTGACGCTGCCCAGGAAGGGAATGCCGATCCGCTCGGCGGCGCGGGCGATCATGTGCGAACCGGTGGGGACCGTCAGGAAGAGGAAGGCGATCCCGATGAGCGCGGTCAGCCCCTCGCTGCCGGGGCCGAACTCCGCGACGCCGGCCAGGAAGATCGCGGCGGTGCCGAGCGTCGTCGGCTTGCTCGTGGCGTGCATCCGGTTGTAGACGTTCGGCAACCGTAACAGCCCGATCGTCCCGACGGTCAGGAAGAAGACGCCGACGACGAGCAGCGCGATGACGATAGTCGTGTGAATCATTCGATCACCTCGCCGTCGGTGACGAACTTGGCGACGGCGACGGTCGCGATGAAGCCGATGATCGCGAGCACGAGGCTCACGGTGATGAACAGCCCCCGGCCGGTCAGCAGAGCGAACAGGACCGCGATCGCGACGACGTTCGTCGCGATGGCGTCTAAGGCGACCACGCGGTCAGGGTTCGTCGGTCCGCGGATCACGCGATAGCCACACAGGACACAGAGCCCGCTAACGAGGACCAGTGCGGCCCGGATCGCCGTCTCGAGGACGGCGGGATCGCTCTCAGTCATCGTCGACACCTCCCGGTTGTCGATCCGGTCCCCTGTCTCTTTCCCCGCCGGAGACGACGATGTCCGGCGGCGGGTCCGACGGCGATGCGTCCTCGTCGAACAGCTCGAGGGCGTAGTTCTCCCAGGTGCGGATCGGTTCGGCGATCGCCTCGGGATGACGGCCGTTGACGCCGTGGACGTACAGCGCGTTGGTCTCCTCGTCGTAGTCCAACGTCACGGTGCCGGGCGTGATCGTGATGCTGTTTGCGATGACCGTGATCGCGACGTCTGACTCGACCCGCAGCGGGACCAGAATCACTTCCGGCTCGATCGGCATGCCGGGCGAAAGCACCCGATAGGCGACGTCGAGGTTCGCCCGCAGGAGTTCCCAGGTGAACGCGCCCAGGTAGAGCCCGGCGTAGGGGAGTGCTCGAACCCCGCGCCCGAGATCCACGGACTTGCCGTACAGCCGCCGGAAGACGAACGCCACCGGCAGGCCGACGAGCAGTCCCGAGAGGAAGCCGCGAACGAGCGAGATGGGGGTCAGCGGCTGTCCGACGACGAACACCCACAGAACGGCGAAGACGACGCCGACGACCGGCCAGGTCCGGACCCGCATCAGTGACCACCTCCGTTCGAGCCGGCCAGTTCGCTCGCCGTCTGCGGATCGACGGCGTCGACGTATCCCTCGGTATCGAGCGCGGCCTCGGCGGCCGTCTCCGCGAACTCGTAGACGGGTTCGAAGCCGACGCCGACCGCGATGATCGCGACCGCGAGGCCGACGAGGATCGCGACCTGAACGGGGTCGACGGTCGCCGCCTCGACGGCGTCCGTCCGTGCGCCCCAGAAACTCCGATTCCAGAGGCGGGTCGCGTAGGCGATCGTCAACAGCGACCCGACGAGCAGGAGGACGAGAACGGGTCCGGAGCCCGCTCGAGCGGCGGCGTCGAAGACGAGGAACTTCCCGAAGAAGCCGGACAACGGCGGGATGCCGACGAGTGCGAGCGAGCCGACGAACACGGCGAGTGCCAGCGGCGGCGACCGCTTTGCCAGGCCGCCGAGATCGGCGAAGCGACTCGTTCCCGTCGCGGACCTGACCGTCCCGACCGCGAGGAAGAGCAGCCCCTTCGCCAGGGTGTGGTTGAGCGCGTACACCAGCGCGGCGATGATCGCGAACGTGCGTAGCTCCGGGCCGGCCGCCGTCGTCGCGATCGCGACCGGGATCGCGATGAACCCGACCTGGCCGATGCTCGAGTACGCGAAGACCCCTTCCATGGAGTCGCGGCCGACGGCACCGATACCACCCAGGAGGATGCTGCCGGCCGCCATGACGAACAGCGCCGCGCCGACGAACGGCAACGGTGAGTCGCCGGTGATCGCAACGTCGACGAGCGGAAGCGGGAGGTCGACGGCGACCTCCGCACCCGCAAAGATCGTAAAGGAGAGTCGGATGATGGCGTAGATGCCGACTTTTTTCGTCGCCCCCGCCAGGAGGGCGGTAATCTGGGGCGGCGCGGCCCGGTAGGCGGTCGGAATCCAGAACTGGAACGGGACGAGACCGGCCTTGATCGCGAACACCGACAGGAGCAGTCCGAGGAGGCCGACGACCGGCACGGGCTCGAGGCCGTAGGCCGCCGGCTCCGCGAGCCGTTGTGCGAGATCGGCCATGTTGAGCGTCCCGGTCGTCGCGTAGATGCCGCCGACACCGAGCAGGAAGACGGCGCTGGCAAGCAGGTTGAGCGTGACGTACCAGAACGCGGCGCGGGTGTGTTGGGGGCCGCCGCTGTAGGCGACGAAGACGTAACTGGCCATCAACATCACCTCGAACCAGACGAAGAGGTTGAACAGGTCGCCGGTGAGGAAGGCACCGGTAACGCCCAGCGCGAGGAAGTGAAAGAGCGGGAAGTAGTAACTGCGTCCCTCGCCGCCGGGGAGGTGTCTGGTCGAGAAGACCAGCGACGCGATGCCGAGGATCGCGACCATCGTTAGCATGAACGCCGACAGGCCGTCGGCGACGAGCGTGATCCCGAATGGGGCCGGCAAGTCGCCGACCTGATACGTCGCGATCCCGGGTGCGTCCGGCCCGAGGACGATATACCAGTCGATCGCCGCGACCGCGATCGCGTAGCCCGCCCCGCCGGCGAGGCTGACGGCCGTCCGAGCGCGGGGATGCCGGCCGAGCAGCAGCGTGCCGGCGGCCGCGACGAGGACGACCAGCATCGGTGCGATCACGAGCGTCGATGCCGTGCCGGCGGGCGTCGCCGTCATCGCCGCTCACCCGTCGTCGCCGTCGCCGTCCGGTTTCGGGGACTCATCATCATCGTCGTCGCTGTCGCCATCGTCGTCATTCGCTCTCACCGAGTTCAGTTACGTCGAGCGTGTCGTGTTCCTCGTAGACCCGATACGACAGCACGAGCGCGAACGCGGTCATGCCGAATCCGATGACGATCGCGGTCAACACGAGCGCCTGGACCAGCGGATCGGCTGTCTCCGGAACGTGCTCGCCATGGCCCGCCAGGATCGGCACCGACTCGGCGGTCGCCGGTGCGATCCCGCCCATCGCCAGCAGATAGACGTTCGCGGCCTGGCTGATGATCGCCAGCCCCCAGACGACCCGGATCAGGTCCCGGCGCAAGAGCAGGAACGTCCCGAGGGCGAAGAGCGTCCCGATCGCGGCTGCGAGGACGATTCCGGTCATTCGGCTCCCACCACCGAGAGGATCGTCAACAGTCCACCGACGACCACGCAGTAGACGCCGAAGTCGAACGCGAGCGCGCTCGCGACCTCGAGATGATCGTAGATCGGGACCCCCTCGAGCATCTCGAACGTCTGCGTGAGGAACGGCTTGCCGAACAGCAGCGGCGCGAGACCGCTGAGGACGGCGAGCGCGAAGCCGTAGGCGAAGAGGCGACGATACGCCAGTACGACGCGGTCCCGCGACGGCTCCTTGCCCGGGTCGACATCGCGGCCGAGGATGCCGCGCTCCAAGAAGTCGAGCCCGAAGCCCATGTAGACGATCGCAAAGGCCGTCGTCGTGAGCACGCCGCCGATGAAACCACCGCCGGGGAGGTTGTGGCCGTCGAAGAACAGCGAGATCGCGACGACCAGGATGATCGGGACGATCACTCGAGCGGTCGTGCGCATGATGACCGTCGTCATTCGTCGTCACCCCCGTCACTGGACGTCCCTGCGGAATCGTCGCCGGTCAGTTCGTCGCCGTCGTGAGTCGCGGTTCGGTCGCCGTCGCGGTCGCGCATGACGATCAGCGTCAGGATCGAAATCGCGGCGAGCGCGATCACGGCGAGTTCGCCGAGGGTATCGAAGCCACGGAAGTCGACGAGAGTGACGTTGACGATGTTGGCCCCGCCGCCCCGCGGAATGGCCTGCTCGGCGTAGGCACGAGCGATCTCGCTCGAGCCGTCGGGCCGGGTCCCGGTCGTGACGAGCACGGTGACGAACGCGGTCGCGCCGACGAGGACCGAGAGGACGGCGTCACGGGCGACCGTCCCGATCTCGACCTCGTAGCGCTCGGGAATCTCCTCGATCACGAGCAGGAAAATCACGAGCACCAGCGTCTCGACGACGAGCTGTGTCAAGGCGAGATCGGGCGCGCTCGCGAGGATGTAGAAGATGGCGACCATGAAGCCGAGGATCGACAGGGTGAGCACGCCGGCGATGTGCGACTCGGCCGTCGCGACGGCGACGCCGCCGATCACCGCGACGAGCAAGACGAGCGCGATGGCGAGCGAGACCTCGACGCCCAGTTCGGTCGGCGCGATGGCACCGGCCGCAACGAAGCCGGCGAGCGCGAGCGTACAGGTCGCCGTTAGCGTCCACGTCGCGTACGTTCGGAGGGTGCCGTCGTGGACCGTCTCGGCGAACACCCGCCCCTCGCCGCTGAGGCCGTCGACGGCGGTATCGTACCACCAGTTCGCTTCGATCGGCGGCACTGTCCGCGGGATCGATCGAATCGCGTCGTGGAGCCGGCCGTAGGACGGGTACGCGACGAGTCCGACGCCGATCGTGACGGCGCTCATCCCCAGCGCGGGCGAGTAGGACGTCGGGAGGCCGACGTGCATTTCGTGGGGATCGACCGCCGTCGCCTCGAGCCCGGACTGGACGATGGCGTCGACGGCGAGTTGGGGATCGACGCTGACGACCGCGGCGAGCAGCGCCAGCACGGCCGGTGGGACGAGCAGGGTGACGGGCGGACGGTGGACGTGGCCGAGCGCCTCGGGTCGCTCGCCGAAGAACAGCGAGAGGAATCGCAGCGAGTAGAGGACGGTAAAGATGCTGCCGAAGACGGCGACGGCAGGGTAGAGCCAGCCTAGCAGGCCGATGTCGTGGTGCTGACTCGCCTCGACGGCGGCCTCGAAGAGGAGTTCCTTCGAGTAGAACCCGTTGAACGGCGGAATGCCGGCCATGCTGAGCGCGACGATGACAGTAATTACCGCTGTCACCGGCAGATCGTGGCGGAGCCCGCTGAGTTCGTCGATCTCTCGCGTCCCCGCCTCGTGGGCGATGATGCCGGCGACGAGGAACAGCGCGGCCTTGAACAGCGCGTGATTGAGCAGGTGGAAGACGCCGGTCTCCGCGCCGTAGACCGATGTAAAACCGAAGCCGGCGACCATCAGCCCGAGGTGACTCGCCGTCGAGTAGGCGAGCAGTTCCTTGATGTCCGTCGACGCGACGGCCATGATCGCACAGACCGTCATCGTCGTCAGGCCGAGCGTCGCGAAGAGGAACAGCCACTCGGTGCTCACGAGCATCGGGCGGACTCGGCCGATGAAGTAGACGCCGACCTTGACCATCGTCGCGGAGTGGAGAAACGCCGAGACGGGCGTCGGCGCTGCCATCGCGTTGGGCAGCCAGAAGTGGAGCGGAACCTGTGCCGACTTGGTCCCCGCACCGATCGCGAGCAGTCCGAGCACCGGGAGGAACAACCCACGCTCCCGCAGGGCCGTTTGCATCGTTTCGGGACTCTCGAGCATCGCTGCGAGGTTGAACGCAGCGTCGGGGCCGAGGACATCGCTCGCGACGAGCGAGAGCAAGAGGAGGCCGACGAGCAGGAAGAGGCCGCCGCCGACGGTGATGAGCATGGCCATCCGGGCGGCGTACTGCGAGGAGTCGTCCGCGGTGTAGTAGCCGATGAGAACGAACGACGCGAGGCTGGTGAGTTCCCAGAAGAGGAACATCGCGATCAGGTCGGCGGCGAGCGCGACGCCGACGATCGAGCCCATGAAGGCGAGCAATGCGGCGTAGTACCTGACGAGGCCCGATTCGCCGTGCATGTACGCGGGCGAATAGGCGAAGATGAGCGCGCCGATACCACACGCCAACATCGCGAACAGCAGCGCCCAGCCGTCCACGTAGAACCGGAGCGCGAGGTCGAGCGACGGGACCCACTCGAGTCCGACGGTCCCTGCCGACCCATACTGGGTCGCGAGGAGGCCGAACGAGGTGAGCGCCACGACGGTCCCCACGAATCCGGTTCCCTCTCCGAGGACGCGAAAGACGACCGGCGTGAGCGCTGCGACGACGAACGGTAACGCGACCGCGGCGATGACCATCGCCAGGTCGGGAGACATTCAGTACGCCGAGGGTAGGGGGAGACCACCCTTAAACGATTACCTTTCGGAAGCCGCGACTGTACGGAATCGACGCACGCGCGTCGGCGTGAATCGGCGACTCGGTCCGGGAGTCCGACACGCTTATTCGCGAACGGCGACGAATCACGTGTAGTGAGTACCGAGACGCCAGAACCGACCGAAACCGAAGCGTTCGAGCGGGTCTGTGAGACGCTCGTCGAGCGGATCCTCGCCGGCGAGGTCGAGCGCGACGAGGTCGAGAAAGCCAAACTCGAGGCCTGTTCGGAACACTCGGCACCCAAGGTGCCGAAGAACTCCGAGTTGCTGGACTACGCGCCCGAGGAGCACCGGGAGGACTTGGAGACCGTGCTCCAGCGCAAGCCGGTCCGGACGGCCTCCGGCGTCTCGCCGGTCGCGATCATGACCTCCCCCGAGCGGTGTCCCCACGGCAAGTGTCTCTACTGCCCCGGCGGCCCCGACTCCGAGTTCTCCTCGTCGCAGAGTTACACCGGCGAGGAGCCCGCCGCCGCCCGCGGCGTCCAGAACGAGTACGACCCCTACGGACAGGTGACGCTGCGACTCGAGCAACTGCGCCAGATCGGCCATCCCGTCGACAAGGTCGAACTCATCCTGATGGGCGGGACGATGACCGCCCGCAGCCACGACTATCAGGAGTGGTTCGTCAAGCGAGCCCTCGAGGCGATGAACGACTACGACGTCGACAAGGAGCCCGAGCCGGCCCAGGGGGTTAGCTTCGCCGAAGATCCCGAGGAGTACGAGTGGCAATATCTCGAGGACGTCATCGCCGAAAACGAGACCGCGGACATCCGCAACATCGGGACGACGTTCGAGACGAAGCCCGACTGGTGTGACCCCGAACAGATCGACCGGATGCTCGATCTCGGCGGCACCAAAGTCGAGGTGGGCGTCCAGACGACCTACGAGCGGATCAACCGCGACATGCACCGCGGCCACGGCGCGCAGGCCTCGATCGACGCCAACCAGCGACTACGCGACTCGGCGTTCAAGGTCGGCTTCCACATGATGCCGGGCCAGCCCGGAATGAGCAAGGAGATGTGTCTCGAGGACTTCCGACGCCTCTTCGAGGAGGAGCAGTGGAAGCCCGACTACCTGAAGATCTATCCGACGCTCGTGGTGCGGGGCACTGCGACCTACGACTGGTGGCACAAAGACGAGTACGAGCCGCTGTCCAACGACGAGGCCGCCGACCTGATCGCGGAGATCAAGGACATGATCCCCCGGTACACGCGGCTCCAGCGCGTCCAGCGGGACATCCCGGCGGACTTCATCGATGCCGGTGTCTGGAAGTCGAACCTCCGACAACTCGCGCGCAAGCGCATGGACGAACACGGCTGGGAGTGTGAGTGCATCCGCTGTCGCGAGGCCGGGATGCACGACGAGGAACCCGAAACCGTCGATCTCGACGTGATGCGCTACGAGGCCTGCGGCGGCACCGAGCACTTCATCTCCGTCGAGGACTTCGAGAAGGACCTCCTCGTCGGCTTCTGTCGGCTTCGCTTCCCGAACGACCCCGTTCGACCGGAACTCGAGAACGCGGCGCTCGTCCGCGAACTGCACGTGTACGGGTCGGAGGTCGCGGTGGGGAGCGAGCCCGACGCGGACCCCGTGAGCGGGCAGGGGACGCGAGCGGCCGGGACCGAGCAGCACCAGCATCAGGGGTACGGCCGCCGTCTGATGGCCCGCGCCGAGGAACTCGCCGCCGACGCCGGCTACGACAAGGTCAGCGTGATCTCCGGCATCGGCGCGCGGGAGTACTACCGGAACAAGCTCGGCTATCATCAGGACGGCCCGTACGTCAGCAAGCGACTCTGACGCGAGGGTGTCGATCGTCCCGGCGTCGAGCCCGTACCTCCGACACGGAACTATCGCGGCTGCTCGACGCCGTCCCCTTATTTCAACTGTGATGGATAGCATAAAATTTATCACGGATACGAGTCTACAATTCGATGCCGACGATCGTCGGTACGCTGTCGACTCCCCCCACTTCGACAGCGACACACCGCACTGTCCCGTTCGGGCGCGCCGATTCCGCCATCCGGTTGCTCGATCCCCTGGGGCGACCGTTGGGCGCGCTCGTCACCCGGATCCTTTTCGCCGTTCGATCCCGACGGCCGTCTCGAGTAGCACCGCGGGAGAACGGAGACGAACGTGACGGCGGTGACGCGGGGTTCCTGAGAGCCACGGGGAGAACGTCGGCTTGCTGAGTCGCATCCCGTTCGCGCGATCCGCTATCGGAACAGAGCGTGGGACCGTCTCAGACCGCGAGAACGGTGTCGACGACGAGCATGAGGGCGAATCCGACGACGAACGCCGCCGTCGCGGTGTCGGCGTACCCGTGGCCGTGACTCGAGGGGATGAGTTCCCGGAAGACGACGGCGATCATCGCGCCGGCGGCAAAGCCGGCGGCGAGGGGGAACAGTCCGGAGACGACCGCGACCAGCGAGAAGCCGATAGCGGCGGCGATCGGTTCCGGAACGCCGCCCGAGAGCGTGGTGTAGAACAGCGTTCGGGGAGCGGAGACGCCCGCTCGGACCGCCGGCACGGCCATCGCGAACCCGTCGGGGACGTTCTGGACGGCGATCGCCGTCGCGATGGCGATCCCGAGCGCCGTTTCGCCGCTGGCGAACGCGATACCGACCGCGAGCCCTTCGGGGACGTTGTGGATGGTAACGGTCCCGCCGACCAGCGCGGCCCGTCGCAGGTCGTCGCCGCCGTCGCGGAGCGGTTCGGTAACGGCCCCGTCCTCGGCGGTGGGGAACTCGTCGGCGGGATCGAGTTCCTTCGTCCCTTCGACGCGTTCCCCCCGGAACAGGAGATGGAGGTGGGGGAAGACGGCGTTAACCGCGAGGAGGAAGCCCCCGCCCGCTAGGAGTCCGGCGACGACCTCGAGCGGCGACCCCAACTCGAGGCCGGGAAGGACGAGCGCGAAGACGGCAGCGCCGACCATGATGCCCGCTGCGAGGCCGAGCGAGCCGTCGTAGACGCGGTGGCTGATTCGATCAGTATACAGGAGCGGGAGTGCGCCGACCCCCGTCATACAGCCCGCAATGGTCGCGACGATGACGACGTCCTCGAGCGGCGACATATCGCCCCGGTTCGGCCGGGCGGGCAAAACGCTTCCGTTCGGCGCGGTCGCCGACCGCAGTCTCACACAGGTGTCTGATTAGACCTCACGCGTACTCCGGTAGCCGCCGACACCCTCGTACGCGAGAGAGCCGATCAGCAGTCCGGCGACAAGCAGGCCGACGAGCGTCCGGTCGGTCCCATCGGCGCTCCCATAAACGACAGCAGCAAGAACGGACTGACGCCGACTGCGGTTCGAACGCGAGTTCGCGGCGCGAACTCGTCGTCGCCGTCGGCCGCCGCGAGATACAACTGTGGTCCGCGGATCGGGATCACGACCATCACGAGGACGCCGAAGAGGAGGTGTTCGATCTCGAGGGCGATGCCGACGCCCAATCCGGCGAAAAAGAGGACGACCGCGACGGCGAGAACTCGGTTTTCCCGTGAGAGCAGAGGAGTGGGTCGGACGCTGAGCGGATAGTCCGTCGGACCGGCTGGGTCGACGCCGGTTCCACTGCTCGCGTCCCGGCCGAGGGGCCGCCGTCAGTCGATCGTGACCTCGAGTTCGAGCAGACCGAGGTGGGCGGGCGCACCGCCGCCGTTGGTACGGAACTCCGTCGGCGTCGAGTTGACGACGTTGTAGAAATCGGACTGGCTGGTCGGCACGAGCGTGCTGCCGTCGTCGCGCTGGAGGAAGGCGGGCGTGTCGGTTCCTTCGATGAGTGCCAGTTGTTCCTGCCAGTCCTCGTCGGCGTAGATGAAGGTGCCAAAGGAGAACCGACCCGCTGCGAGGGCGTCGTGTTTCGACATGAACATCCCGGCCTCCTCGGCGTTGTACTCCTCGTCGCTCACCCAGGCGATCGCCGCGATGCCCGCCGACTCGAGCAGGTAGAAGTCCCAGGAGAGCGTCGCATCGAACACCGCCCAGACGCTGCGCGGACCGACGGTGTGGAGTTCGACGCTGAACGCGGGTCGCAGTCGATCCCCCTCCGGCTCGGGGACGAAGGTGGCATCGTAGCCCGGCGATCGGATGCCGCGGTCGTGGTAGACGACCCCGTCCATGTCGATGTCCGCCTCGATCCGGTCGACGATCCCCCTGATCGTGGCACCGCCTTGCCCCTCGAGATGCTCGAGGAAGTTCGGAAACCGGGAGACGTTCTCCCACGGTTGGTCGTCGCCCGCGCTCATACGGTCTGCCCCCCATTGGGGTTGCGCGATCGGTACCCCTGCCCATCACCCGACGTCGATCCGGTCGACTCGCGGGTGGTGCCACCGGTAGCCTCGTGCATGGCTCCTTCTGGGTCCTGGCACGGATTAGGCTTTCCGACCTCGGCGGCGTCCCGGGGCCGTGCGAGTCGGCGGGGCGCGCTCACTCGCGGACGAGTAGTCGAGTCGAGCCGTCAGTTGTCAGGCGGACGCGTGCGCGTCGGAGCGACACGTCTTTTTGACCGGGCCGGGCAGTGTGTGGTATGGATCCAAAGCGGGAGCTCACCAGCGTCGATCTCGCCGCCCTCGTCGGGGAACTCGGTGCCTACGAGGGAGCGAAGGTCGACAAAGCGTACCTCTACGGCGACGACCTCGTCCGGCTCAAGATGCGGGACTTCGATCGAGGTCGCATGGAACTGATCCTCGAGGTCGGCGAGGTCAAGCGCGCCCACACGGTCGCCCCCGAGCGAGTGCCCGACGCCCCCGGTCGGCCGCCGCAGTTCGCGATGATGCTCCGGAACCGACTGTCAGGTGCGGACTTCGCGGGCGTCGAGCAGTACGAGTTCGACCGCATCCTCGAGTTCGTTTTCGAGCGCGACGACGGCACGACCCGGATCATCGTCGAACTGTTCGGACAGGGTAACGTCGCGGTCACCGACGGCGAGTACGAGGTGATCGACTGCCTCGAGACCGTCCGCCTGAAGTCCCGCACCGTCGTCCCGGGCTCGCGCTACGAGTTCCCCGACACCCGGACGAACCCGTTGACGGTCTCGCGGGACGCGTTCGACCACGAGATGGACGACTCCGATACGGACGTGGTCCGGACGCTCGCGACCCAACTGAACTTCGGCGGGCTCTACGCCGAGGAGGTGTGTACCCGCGCCGGCGTCGAGAAAGGTCTGGACATCGACGACGCCGACGAGGACGTCTACGACCAGCTCTACGCGACCATCGAACGCCTCGCGCTCGACATTCGGAACGGTAGCTTCGATCCGCGGCTCTATCTCGAACGGGACGACGACGAGGACGAAAGCGACGATGCCGACGCCCGCGTCGTCGACGTCACGCCGTTCCCGCTCGAGGAACACGACGACCTCGAGGGCGAGCCCTACGATTCGTTTCTCTCGGCGCTCGACGCCTACTTCTTCCGGCTGGAACTCGCGGAGGAGGAAGAGCCGGATCCGACCGACCAGCGGCCCGACTTCGAGTCGGAGATCGCCAAACACGAGCGCATCATCGAGCAACAGCAGGGGGCGATCGAGGGGTTCGAGCAGGAGGCCGCGTCGCTACGCGAGCAAGCGGAACTGCTCTACGCGGAGTACGGACTGGTCGACGACATCCTCTCGACGATCCAGGGGGCCCGCGAGCGGGAGCGGTCGTGGGACGATATCAGGGAGCGGTTCGAAGAAGGTGCCGAGCAGGGCATCGATGCCGCGGCGGCCATCGTCGATATCGACGGCAGCGACGGCACGGTCACCGTCGAGATCGACGACGAGCGGATCGATCTCGATGCCCAGCAGGGCGTCGAACAGAACGCGGACCGGCTCTACACCGAGGCCAAACGCGTCGAGGAGAAGAAAGACGGCGCGCTCGCGGCCATCGAGGACACCCGCCAGGACTTGGCGGACGCCAAGCGCCGCCGTGACGAGTGGGAAGCCGACGAGAGCGGCGGCGGAGACGACGACGAGACCGACGAAGACGGGGACGACCTCCCGCGCGACTGGCTCTCGGAGTCGTCCATCCCGATCCGCGAGAACGAGCCTTGGTTCGATCGCTTTCGCTGGTTCAACACCAGCGACGGCTTCCTCGTGATCGGCGGTCGAAACGCCGACCAGAACGAGGAGCTCGTGAAGAAGTACCTCGAGCCCGGGGACAAAGTCCTTCACACGCAAGCCCACGGCGGGCCCGTCACCGTATTGAAGGCGACCGACCCGAGCGAGGCCTCCTCGAGCGACATCGATCTCCCGGAGTCGAGCATCGCGGAAGCGGCGCAGTTCGCCGTCTCCTACTCGTCGGTCTGGAAGGACGGCCGCTACGCGGGCGACGTCTACGCCGTCGACTCCGATCAGGTTTCAAAGACCCCCGAGAGCGGTGAGTACTTGGAGAAAGGCGGGTTCGCGATCCGGGGCGACCGGACCTACTACCGGGATACGGCGGTCGGCGCGGCGGTCGGGATTCAGTGCGAACCGTACACCCGCGTCATCGGCGGCCCGCCATCGGCAATCGAGGGCCAGGCAGTGACGACGATCGAACTCGAGCCCGGACGGTACGCCCAGGCGGACGCAGCCAAACGGCTCTATCGGCGCTTCCGCGAGCGCTTCGAGGACGAGACGTTCGTCCGCAAGATCGCCAGTCCGGACCGGATTCAGCACTTCATGCCACCGGGTGGCAGCCGGATCGCGGACGACTGAGGCCCGGAGTGCTGGCAGTGCCGAGCGAGAACCCGGCTGTCCGAACGAAGTCGCATCGGTCAGCCGTGTTTTTCCACCTGGTACCAGTTGACTTCCCGCCCGAGGGCATAGCTGACGACGACTTGCACGACAACGAGTCCGTAGAGCGTCAGTGTGACCGGGATGAGTAGCCACGCGAGATCGAACCCTTCGGTTCCGGCGGTGTAGTTATCGATGCCGCGGGTTGCGAGTACGACGCCGTAGATGCCAGCCAGCCCTGCAGCGACGAAACCGGGATACGAGAGCGTCGCGACGATGAGTTTCGGGACTGTTACCGAGAGGACAACCCCCGCAACGAACGTCCCCACAAGTGACAGTAGCGAACTGAGGTACGCCGGGTCAGACAGATTGCGCCAGTCGTGGACGTGGCCATGACAAATAGAGAGATGGCCCGTAATCCAGCGAACCCGCTGTCCCCACCAGTCCCGCAGCGTGTGCGCCGCCTCCTCGAAACAGGGGTAGTACGATAGTTCCCGGATCGAGAGATCGGCTTGGTGACACCGATGGGTGAAGTCCATATCCTCGGTCAGTGCTCCCTCGTCGAACCGTCCCACCGTATCGAAGACCGATCGCTCTATGAGGACACTGCGGGTTCCAACGATGCGAAGTCCCAGCAGAGAGCGAGCGAGTTTCTGTGGCAGGAAAAAGAGGAGCAGATACTCGTAGTACGCTATCGATTCGATGAGGCCAGTCGGTCGGGGAAGGCTTCGGACCCGCGCGATGTCGTGGTCTCGTAACGCGGCCATCCCGTGGGCGATTAGCTCCGGGTGGGGTTCTTGATCGGCATCAAACATCGCGATTACATCGGCATCGCTCCGTTCGATGGCATCATTGAGCGCCCCTGCCTTCGATCCCGACCGACGATTCTGGATATATTGGACACACTCGTAGTCGGCCGCCAAATCGTCAGCCCGATCGATAGAGGAGTGGTCATCCGGTTCGCAGACGATTGTGATGGTGAGGTCCTCGTAGGTCGAGGCTGCCAGTCGTTCCACCGAGCGGTGTATGACCTCGGGTTCGTCGTGGACGGGGACCAGCGCCTCGACGGACCGGCCCGAATGGACCAGCGCGTCGGGATCCTCCCGAAACAGCGACGAGAGATACAACAGCAACGAGATCGCGAGGGCCGCGACAGCAACCACGAGCCAGACACGCGTGTCGAAGACGGCACCGAGGAGCGGAAGGGCGTGTCCGATGACCACGATGGCGAGAAAATCGGCCATCAGTGTTAGTGCTGTGAGGGCGAGAACGCAGGCAACGATACCAGTGGTTAGGAGGTATCGATGGAGGGAAGCCATACTGCCGGCTTGTAACGATGGCAACATAAACCTTCATATGTTGTTTAACGTTCACAAATTCGCCATATAGAGCGTCTCCGAGCAGCGTTACGTCTTTCGCCAGTTGTCAGCATTCCGTTAGCAAAACGGGTCTCACAGTCCGACGGCTGAAGGAACTCGCGGCTCTTTCGGGTATTAGTAGCGACGATGCAGGTTGTCCAGGATCACAGCAGTGATACCGCCACCGACCAGCATCGGAACCCAGTAGGTCGCTCCCCGATAGATGACGACGGCGGCCGTGGCGGCCGTCGTCGCGACTCCGGTTGTGGAGACGACCAGAACGATAAACGCCGTCTCGACGCCGCCGATACCGCCCGGAAGCGGGAATATTCCGGCGATGCTGGCGACAGGAAGCACGATGAGCATCGCCACGAAGGGGACAGTAACGCCGATCGACGCGAGCGAGATCCAGAGACAGATCGCCAGCGTAAGCCACCCGATACACGAGAACAGGCCGGCCAGGACCAGGAGCCGCGGGTTACTGGCGATACGTGCGATCGAATCGAAGAACCCACCTACGCGGTGTTCGATGTCCGCTCGCGTCGGCGCGCTAACCCGTGGAACGGTCCGGCCAACCCAGCGAACGATCGGCGGAAGCACCGAGAGAACCGTCGTCTCGATTCGATGGCGGAACCGCCACCCGAGCGTCAGCGCGAGAACAAACCCGGCGAGAAGTACTACGACAGTGAGACTAGCCAGGAGTAGGTTCCGCCCGAAGTCGAACCCGCGCAGGACGAACAGTCCGATACCGACGAGCCCCATCCCGATCGAGGGGAAAAAATGCAGGGTATCGACGCTCGCGATGGCGGCCAACCCGTTCTCGTACTCCGTGTCGGCGGCCTCGGAAATCAAGAAAGCACTGATGGGTTCCCCGCCGGCCTGCCCGAATGGGGTGACTTGATTCGCGAAGGTCGCAGCGGTAAACACGACGATCGACTGGACTCGAGAGGTTGGCGTTCCCAGTGCGCGCAAGACGGTGTGTAGACAGAGTCCCCAAGCGACGAGCCAGAGAGGGATGAGACCAAGTAAGATGGCGATGACTGCAGGCTGAGCCCGCCGTAGTTGTGCAACGATTCCGTCGACACCGACAGTGAAGAGCAGTACCGAGAGAACGAGTCCGGCGCCGACGAATCCGATCAGAATGGATCGCCAATCGAATAGCTCCTCAGAGGTCATTACGCTGTCCCATTGCGGGCGAGATCCGGTGGCAGAGCGTTGCACGTGCCGATAGAGGTGGTGTTAGTCGAGGAACACATGGCTCGAGATGGGGACAGGTCGTTGTCGAGAGGACGATAAATAGATGCTCACGGATCGGAGAGGGCTGAATTTCATGATCGGCTGAACGGCCGGATCGCATTTAAACTTAGTTCATTCGGCGGATCACTACACGGGGATTCGCTCCGAGCGATCTCGCGCACCTGAATGAAGTACACGGCTATCCCCCGTCTTTCGCTGATTCAATGTCTTCCCGAGGATACACTGGAACCGACAGGTGAGTCCGCTCACTCGATGGGAGCGCGATGGGACCGCCGCTATCCACGGTGGCTTTGCTGCCACTTCGGAGTCTCCCTCGAGCGGCGTGTTACTCTCCTTTCTCCGTTTGCGCGGCGGTTTCGGTGGCGTCGCCGAACCCGTCCCGAATCGGGTCGCCCCGATCGGGGAACGGCCGCGTGCTGCCGTCCTCGAGCGCGTCGAGACACTCCTCGACGGTGTAGGTGCGGTCGCCGTCCGAACAGGGTGCGACACACTGGAGGTCGTCGTCCTCGTAGACGGCGACGCATACCGTCGGGACCTGGATTTCGGTGGCGGGACGGTGCTCGAGCATCGGGTCGGTTTCGTGGCGGTCGAACGCCGGACGGAGCGTGTACCCCTCGCGGTCGGCCCAGGACTCGAACGCGTCGACGGTGAGCGATACCGACGGCCCGGCGTCGCTGAGTTCCTCGAGCGCAGTCCGAACCGATGTCCACGTTTTGACGCGCACGTCGGCCGCTATCGCTCGCTCCTCGAGGCACCGCGCTCGCGAAACGATCGATCTGAGCGGTTCCACGACGGCCGCGGAGGCGTTGTTTCGGAGAAACACCTCGATCCGAACCGTCTCCGTGGAGGCTGGATTTGCGTCTCTCATTATTGCTGTTCGGTGGCAACCACATCATCGGGGCCACCAGTCAGGACTATAAAGCTAACAACGTCCGGTCGACCTCGACTGTCGGCTTCCGCATCAGATCGGCCGTCGAATCGGAGTCGAGTGTCCAGACGACCCGAGACGGGGTCCTGATTTCACTCGTATTTTCGGTACAGTCGACCGTGCGTCGTCGCGACACGTCGCCCGGATGGAGAACGGGACGGTCGCTCGATACGAGGGTGACCGACCTGTTCGACGAACCGCCGCGTTCGCGTATCCGCTGTCGTTCGCGGAACGGTATCGCCGTCGAACGGCCGATGAGAAACGGGCTCGCAGCGGGCTGCTATCGTCGTCTCGCGGCGGAGTCGTCCATGTGCATCTCGTGAATCGAGATCCGGCTATCCGAGGCGTCGTCGAACTCGGTTGTCGGGATGGTCGGCCGTTCGGGCTCGGTGTCCTCGTCGTTGCGGTCGATGGTGCGGGCCGCTCGGCGCTCGGCCGCGTCGTAGGACGACCCCATCGCGATCAGGAACCCGACCATCGCGGTCACGAGCGCGACGACGCCGATCGCGACGGCACCGATCGAGGCGACCGCACCGGAGAGGACTTGTCCGGAGACCAGCAGCGAAACCGCCGTCACGGCCGCGATCAGCGTGAGCAGTCGCGCGAGCCGGCCGGTCTCGAGCCCGTGGTAGGTCTTTTCACCGGTCGTATCGAACAACACCGCCAAAATCCCGTTGTAGGAGTCGTCGGTTCGAGCGTTGCCGAGCGAGTGTGTCGACTGTGCGACCCACACCCCGGCGGTGAAGTTGAGGAACGCGACGAACGAGACGAGGCCGACCTGGCCGTCGACGAACAGTCCCGCGGCGATCGCACTGGTAAACGTCACCGCCATGATCGCGTGGGTGACGAGCGACCGGGTACCGAAGTCTTCGAGTTGGGACAGGTGTCCGAGGTTCATAGTTGATACTAGGGCGCAACGCGCATAGTCGCAGCCCCTAACTATGAAGGATGTGGACAAATAACATAGCCGAGCCCGGTCACGTCCCTCCCGAGCGCAGGCGATCGCACGAACGCCGGCGCGGCGTCGCATCGCCGAACGGGACGAACCGATCGCAGTCCACTTACCGCCACCCTGCGAACGAACCTCCATGCAGATCAAAGACCGGGAGCAGGTCGAGGGCGGCCGCGAACGGGTGACGGTCGTCCCCGAGAGCGTCGACGACCTCTGGCACCTACAGTACGTCCTCGAGCCCGGCGACCGCGTCGCGGGCGATACGACCCGGCGCATCCAGCGCAACGACGACCAGATGCGCGACACCGGCGGCGAACGCGAGCACATGTGGGTTGCACTCGCCGTCGAGACCGTCGAGTTCCACAAGTTTGCCAATCGGCTGCGGGTCGGTGGCGAGATCGTCGCCTGTTCGCGCGAGGATCAGTTGCACTTTCATCACACCCTCAACGTGGAACCGCGCGACGAACTCTCGATCGAGAAGCGGTTCAAACCCGATCAGACGGCCCGCCTCGAGGAGGCCGAGGAGGCCACCGAGAACCCGGACGTGGCGATCGCGACCGTCGAGGAAGGCCAGGCCCACGTCCACACCGTCGCCCAGTACGGCACCGAGGAACGGGCGACGATCACCGGCACGACCGGCAAAGGCGAGTACGCCCGCGGCCGCTCGGAACTGTTCGACGAACTCGCGACGGTCCTCTCACGCCTCGAGGTCGACGCGATCATCCTCGCGGGGCCGGGCTTTACGAAGCAAGACGCTTACAAGTATCTCGAGGAGAACGAGCCCGCGGTCGCCGAGTTGGTCACGATGGTCGACACGGCGGCCGTCGGCGACCGCGGGGTCCACGAGGTGCTCAAACGCGGTGCGGTCGCGGACGTACAGGAGGAGACCCGCATCGAGAGCGAGGCCGAGTACATCGACGAACTCACGCGGCGCATCGCCGACGGCGCGAAGGCGGCGTATGGTCCCGAACAGGTGAAAAAGGCCGCCGAGTTCGGGGCGATCGAACGCCTGCTCGTGCTCGACGATCGATTGCAGCGGGAACGCGGACCCGACGGCGAGTGGGCGATCAGCGTCGACGACATCGTCCGGACGACCGAGCAGAAAGGCGGCGAGGTGACGGTCTTCTCGAGCGAGTTCCCGCCCGGCCAGCAGCTCTCGAACCTCGGCGGGATCGCGGCACTGTTGCGATATCGCCTCGAGTGAGCGCGAACTGTCCGCGGGTCCGTGGCGCTCACTCGACGGCCATCTCGTCGCTGGCCTCGATCAGTTGGATGAGCACGGAGGCAAACAGCGAGCCAGAACTCCAGATCGCGGTTTCGCCGTCCTCGCCGCCCCGGACGCTCAACAGGATACTGTCGTCGTCGGCGATGACGATCCGACCCGACCGCTGATCGTCCGTCCGGTGGGCCGGCGGGCGTTCGATGGTGACGCCGTCGACGGCGGCGAACTGCTCCCGGACGGCATCCCGGCCGCTCACGACGGAGACCGAGACGCCGGCCGCCGCGCGCTCGGCGAGCGTCCGTTCGATCGACGGCGTGACGAGTTCCGGGAGGCGGGTCCCGAAGACGATCCGATGCTCGGCCTGTGAGAGGATGTCGACCGACCGGTCGTCGACCCGGTCCCGTCCGCGAACCGTCCAGATGTTCTCCTGGGTTTCTTCCCCCTCGGGTTCGCTTTCGACGGCTTCGACGTATTCGAACGCCCGCTCCTGTTCTCGCTCGAACTGGCTCCGAAGCGTCTCTCGGGCCTCCTCGACGCTGACCGGGCGGTACCGGATCGGGTTCGACTGCTGGACTTCGAGCAGGCCGCGGTCCTCCAAGCTCTCGGCGACGCTGTAGACCTGCGAGCGCGGCACGTCCGTGATGTCGGCGACGTCCCTGGCCGTGCCCGCGCTCAGCCGGTGCAGCGCGATGAACACCTTGGCCTCGTAGCTGGTGAGGCCCAGCTGTTCGAAGGCGTCGATGGCCGCGGTTTCGTCGCCGCTCACTCGTCGTCACCTCGAGTCGGGTCGATGCCGCCGTCGCTCGCGGTCGGCGTTCCCGGCTGTCGCTCGGACGGATCGAACGAGACGTCCGGTCCGAAGTACCGCGTCCACAGGACCAACAACGCCGGGAGCACGACGACGCTCGCGAGGAACGCGTACGTGATCGTCAGCGCGGTGATGATCCCGAACTGTTGGAGCGCCGGGAGGATCGCGAGCGCGAGCGTGCCGAACCCGCCGACGGTCGTGGCCGCGCTGCCGAGCAACGCCCCCCCGGTCCCGGTAACGGTCGTCCGAAGCGCCGACCAGACGTTGCCCTGCCGCTCGAGTTCGAGCGCGTAGCGGTCGCTGACGTGGATGCTGTAGGCGACGCCGAGTCCGATCGTGAGACTCGTAATCATCCCCGTCAGGACGTTAAACGGCATGCCGATCCAGTACATCGTCCCCAGAATCCAACTCACCGAGAACGCGACCGGCAGCAACGTCACGATCCCCAGCGTCGCGCTGCTCCCCGTCAGCCGGTAGGCGACGGTCAGAAAGACGAAGACCGCCACGAGCGTGATCAGCAGGCTCTCGAGGACGGTATCGAGCAGGTCCTGCTCGACGACGTACCCGACGATCGGGTCGCCGGTCGCGGTGGCGCTCCAGCGGCCGTCGCTGCCGTCCTCGATGGTGCCGGCGATATCGCGCATCTCGCTCGTCGTCTCACTGTTCGTGGCATCACCCTGTATGGCGATGATCAGCCGCGCCGACTGATATTCCCCGTCGTCGGTCCGATGGAGGACCTGCTTCGCAGCCTCCCCGTCGAGCTCGAAGAGCTGATCGTATAGCGCCGACACGTTCTCGTCGGGGATGTCGTCGTCGTCGGTGTCGGCCGCGGTGAACGACTCGTTGAACGACTCGTTCTGTCCCGCGACCCGCTCCATCGTCGAGAGCGGGTCCTGAACGTCCTCGTCGCCGGTCGCCAGGGTGTAGGCGACGCCGCCGTCCGCGGCGATCTCCTCGCGAGCGACGTCCAGCCGCGCGAGCGCGTCGGGATCGGTCACGTTCCCCTCGACGAGGAGCTGTGCCCGACTGTCCTGGCGCTGGAAGTGCTGGTTGACGTACTCGAGGTCGTCTTTGGCCTGATACTCGCCGGGTTGTGCCGGACCGGGCAGGGATTCGGTCCAGTCCGGCGGGCTGTCAGCGATGAAGTCCTCCTGCTGGAAGCTGGTGTCGACCTGTGTCGCACCGTAGACGCCGCCCGCGGAGAGCAGGACGGCGACGAGGAGGACGGCGAGCGGCGCTTTCCGAGCGGCGGTCGCGCCGATGGCGAGCACGTCGCCGAAACGGCTATCGCCGGTCCCGAAGGCCCGCTTGCGGCGATCGAGGCCGCGGCTTTCGAGGAACTCGTCGAGTTCGATCTTGGCGGCGGGGATCAACGCCCCGAAGACGATCAGCGCGGCGACGATCCCGACCGCGCTGACGATGCCGAACTCCCGAATGGGACCGATCGGGCTGACGAGGTTCGAGAGGAAGCCGATGACGGTCGTGGCGGTCACCCAGACGAGGGCGACGCCGACGCCGGCGAGCGCGACCGTCATCGAGCCGCGGACCGTCCCGTCGGGACCGTCGGCCTCGCGCTGTTCCCGGTGGCGCATGAAGACGTGGATCGCGTAGTCGATCGAGAGCCCGATCAACAGCACCGGGACTGCCACGAACATCTGGTTGAACGCGATTCCGGCCCAGCCCATGACGCCGAACGTCCAGACGAGGACGGCGACGATGCCGGTGATTCCGAGGACGATATCGAGCAGGTCGCGGTAGGCGACGACCAGCGCGACCACGACGAACAGGAGCGCGAGCGGACCGACGATGGCGAGACTGTCGCCCATCGACCGTTCGATCTCGTCGGTCATGAGACCGCCGCCGAAGACGAGATACTCCTGCTCTTGACTCTCCGCCAGGTCGCGAATGTCGAGTTGGCTCTCGACGATTCGATCGCTGACCGCGCCGGCTTCCATGCCGCTCGCGTCGCCGCCGCCCGTCGACTGGATCACGGAGGTCAGCCGCGCGTCGGCCTCGGTCCGTCCGGGCTCGTAGGAGGACGGCAGTAACGCGGTGGCGGCGGTGTCGTCGGACCCGTTCGACGGAAGCGTGCGCTCGAGGGTGCGCTCGTAGTCCTCGTCGCTCAGGTCCTCGATCGCCGCGATCTGCTCGTCGAGCGGCGGCCGGTCCTCACGTTCGAGCGCCGCGTACTCGTCCTCGAGTACGCCGGCCGTCCCGGCCCGGTACGCCTCCTCGAGTTGCGCGGAGAGTCGCTGGTAGTCGGGATCGCCCGCCGGGGTCGCCGTTTCCGCCCGGATCTCGGAGCGCTGCGATTCGATCTCCCGAACCTCCCGAACTGCGGACTCGTACTGGGCCGTCTGGGCCTCGGTGAGTCCCGCCGTCGCGTCCTCGACGACGACATCGAACTGCGCCTCGAGTTCGGCCGACCGAATCCGGTATTCGTCCTCGCTGATGGAGTCGGGGTCGGTCGACTCGGTACTCGAGGCGTTTTCGGTGGCCTCGGTGGGCGACGCGTCTGCGGTCGACTCGTTGGCCGAGGCGTTTTCGGCGGACCCGGTTGGCGAAGCGGTTGCTGCCGGCGCTTCGGTCGAACTGCTCTCGACCGACTCGTTCAACGCCTCGTACTGCCGCTGAAGCTCGACCGTCTCGTTGAGCCCGTCCTCGAGGTCCGCTCTCGTCTCGTTCAGGGCGGCGGCCCGCTCGGTTCTGATCGCCGTGATGGCGACGAGGTTCTCGATGCCGGTGATCGACTGGTTCTCGGCGAGCGTCGAGTCGATCGACTCGTTCGCGCGGAGTGCCTGCTGAAACTCGAGCGACGAGCGCAGCGACTCCTTCGTGAGAATGTCGTCGCCGCGCGTGATCACCTGTACGCTGGTCGTGTTCTCCCGTTGCTGGCTCGTGAAGTTCCCGTTGATGCGCTCGAGAGCGTTCGCTTCCTCCGAATCGCTCTCGAACTGGTCGAGCGAGGAGTCGTCGTCGACCATCGGCATTCCGGCACCGATCAACGCCGTCGAGACGAGGAGGACCACGAGCACGAGCCGCGTGTGCGTGGTGATCGCGTCCGCGAGCCGGTCGGGAACGCTCATTCGGTCACCGCTCCGTTCGTGTCCGTCTCTTCGGTGAGGACCATACTGTTGTTACGATCCTACAAACGCGGCGGTACATACGTGTTCCGGGTGACGGATATATTGGTATTAAATTAAATGGGATAAAATAAACTCATGCGATCACGACTGTCAGTACTCCGTGACCGTTACGCGACGAGATAGAAGAGCAGCGATTCGGGCGGCGATCGGCGCGACTACTCGATGGAAACCGTCGTGAGATCCTCGGCGAACCGGACGTCGCCGTCGTAGTGGGCACCGATCGACTCGAGCATCTCTTCGTGGCGGCCTTCGGTGTGGGGATAGAGGTGGGTCAGGTAGACACGCCCGATGTCGCGGCCGTCGAGTTGCCGACCCAGCGTCTCGGGCGTCGGGTGGTTGGAAACGTCGACGTCGTCGGGGAACGAGCAGTCGTGGGCGAGGATCGCCGACCCCTCCGCGAAGTTCGCTAGCCCGGCGAACGCCTCGCTGTCGCCGCTGAAGGTAAAGCGGTCGTCGAACCGGTAGGCCAAACACGGCAGCGAGTGACGCGTCTCGTAGGCGGCGACGTCGAACCCCGTGATCGAAAACTCACCGGGAACGACCTCTCGAACCTGCAGATCGACTTTGTCCTGCATGTAGTCGTAGACCGAAAGCAGGTCGTCGACCAACCCTTTGGTCCCCTGCGGGCCGACGATCTCGAGGTGGTCCTCGCCGGCGAGCCAGCGGGCCTTCAACAGCGGCAGCAGGTCGGCGACGTGGTCGAGGTGGTGGTGGGTCAGGAGAACGGTCGAGACGTTCTCGTAGCCGACGCCGGATTGCTGGAGTCGCTGGAGCACGCCGGCACCGCAATCTAGCAGCAGCGTTCGGCCGTCGTCCTGCACGAGAAGCCCCGCCTGAAAGCGTTCGCCGGTGGGCATCGCGCTGCCCGTGCCGAGAAAGGTGACACGCATACGCGGCTTTGGAACGGCCGTCCCGATAACAGTTGTTATGAACCCGATCCGTCCGCGGCGGCGCACCGGGACCGTGTTCCGTGTCCACGGCCGCAGTCTCGGAGTCGGGCCTGCCGTTCGCGGACCCCGACCATGTCCCGTGGCAGGAACGTCTCGAGCGGCTCGAGTCGGTCCGTGTGCCCGCGAAAGCGCCGTCTTCGCCTCGCGGTAGCTGCCGGGGACCGACACGTCGTGGGCCATCCGTGACAGCCAATCGTGACGACGCCGCGCGGGGTTCGGCGACCGATCGGCGGCTTTATCGCTCCGTCGGCCCGATCGACGGAGACGAATCCATGACTGTCGTTCTCGCCGGCGTCGGCGCTGACAGCACGAACGTCGGCGCACTAGCCCCGCTCTACGACGATGGGCGCTTCGAATACGTCCCGATCCCGGAGAAAACGCGGGCGACCGACGAGTCCGAAACGCTCGGTTCGTGGGAGCTCCGAGCCGGCGACGGCACCGCCGCGGACCTGACGACCCGGATCACGCCCCAGCCAGTGCACGACGGGACCGAAACCGTCACCGGCGAGGCCCTCGAGTCCTGGCCGCTCCACCGGGACCCGAACTTCGAGGCGCTGACGTACGGCGAACACCGGACCAGCGGCTACGTCTCGCGGCTGCGCGCGCTCGAGTCGGGCGACGTCGTTGGGTTCTACGCCGGCCTGCGACGGCCCAACGGGGACCGTGCCCACCGCTACCTGATCGGCTACATCACCGTCGACGACGTGGTCGTCGTCGGGCCGGACACGCCGCCGGCCGAACGCGCGGCCGTTCTCGAGGCGCATCCGGCGAACGCCCACGCGAAACGCGCCCGAGACGGCGAGTTGTATCTCGAGAAACCGGTCGTGATCGTCGACGGCCGCGAGCCGGGCGGCCTCTTCGAGCGCGATCCGATCCGGCTCAGCGACTACTACGTCAAGGAAGGCAACGAGCGGGCGCAGTACTACCTGCGCGAGGAGATCGCCGACGAGTGGAACGTTCGGGCCGGCGGCACGAACATGATGTTCAAGCCCGCCTATCGGTGTGCACTCTCGGGCGCTGCGTTCCGGGAACTGGTCGGCCTCCCCAGTGATCGAACGGCCGCGCGGGACGGCCGCGACTGAGGAACCGCGGCTTTCGTTCGACTCGATCGCGCTCGGCGCGTCGAGAGCCGGTTCCGCATCGCTCGGTTTGATGTACTACTGCGTCAAACGTGACGGCCAGTGACAGCTTCAGACGAACCGACGCCGCGACACGACCGCGTCGAGCGTCACGAGACGCCCGGGCCGCGAAACTCGCTGGCCCACTGGACCGCCGCTCGCAACCCGCTCCGGGTCGCGATCAACTACGTCGTCGTCTGGCTCGTCCGGATCTCGCCTAGCCTCCGACTCAAGCGCTGGCTCCTCCGACGGATCGGCGTCACGGTCGGCGCGGGCGTCTCGTGGGGGCTCGAGGCCACGCCGGACGTCTTCTGGCCGGATTTGATCACGGTCGAGGCGGGCGCGATCGTCGGCTACGATGCGACGATCCTCTGTCACGAGTTCCTTCAGGACGAGTATCGAACGGGCGAGGTCGTCGTCGGCGAACGGGCGATGATCGGGGCCGGTGCGATCGTCCTCCCGGGCGTCGAGATCGGCGAGGGGGCAAGCGTCGCGGCGAACTCGCTGGTGACACGCGACGTACCACCCGGAGCGACGGTTGCCGGCGTCCCGGCCCGGCAAATGGGCGACGACGACGTTCCGGCTGCGACGTAACCGTCTCCGTTCGGTCCCCTTCCGGTATCGTAGCGTGGGTCTCCCGGTTACCGTCCTCGCTTCGGTCGCGACGAGTATCCTCGAGAACAGAATTACTATACCGAAGTGAACGAATCCCTGTCCATGTCGTACTGTCACGACTGTGACGAGGAATTCGAACCGGGGACCATCCTCTGTCCGGAGTGTGGGGCGAAATTATCCGGGTCGGACGATGACACGGGTACTGCGTCGGGCTGGTCGACCGACGATTCCGGAAGCGACGACACGGTCGGGTGGTCGAGTACCGACTCGGCAAGTACTGACACGTCCGGATGGTCGACCGATACTCCTACGACCGATGAGACGTCCGGGTGGTCGACCGATGATTCCGCACGCGACGATACGTCCGGGTGGTCGAGCACCGATTCGACGAGGGACGACTCCGGGTGGGGGAGCGGCGATACCGCGGAAACCAGTGGCGCGGCGACGGCCCACCGGGAACCGGGGCCGGCCGGCGCGTCGGAACCGCGGTCCCACGACAGGGATATCTTCGAGTTCTCGTTCGCGTTCCCGCTCGGGAAGGGCGGCAAGCCGTTGCTGATCGACTCCGTCCTCCTTCTCTTGTCCTTCCTCCTCGTACCGCTGCTGTTTTCCTACGGTTACTCCTACCGCGTCGGTCGCGCGGCGGCGCGAGGAGACGGCGACGTCCCCTCGTTCGACGACTGGGGCGGACTGGGAACGGACGGACTGATCCTCGTCGGCGTCTATCTCGGCGTCGCACTCGCGTTCAGTGTGCTCGTGGCCGCGTTCATCGGCGCGATCGCCGTGGTCGGGGAGTCCTCGGCGCTCGTACTCGTCCTCCTCGCGATCGGGACACTGCTCGTATTCGCGTGCGTCTACGTCGCCGGGGCGATCGTCCCCGTCCTGATCGGGACGGGCAGTCTCACCGAGACGTTTTCGAACGGTCGCCTCCTCGAGTTCGCGCTCTCGCGACACTATCTCAAGGGCGTCGTCCTCCTGTTCGTGTTCTGGTTCGTCCTGTCGATCGCGGCCAGTATCGTTGCGGTAGTCCTCGCGATTACCGTTCTCGGTATCGTCCTGCTGATTCCGCTGTACTTCGTGTTCACGGCGTACACTGCAAACCTCGCGTTCGCCATGTGGGGCTACATCTACAACGAAGCGGCGGCGGCCGGCGACGTCGAACCCGTCGCCCCCGACGCATCGCTCGGCCTGCGATAGCGATCCGGTCGGAACGTCGTACCGACTTCGAGCAAAAACAGTCCGCGATGGGATCGGTCCGCGAGACGACGACGCCGGCCGTACCGATGGGGCGACCCACCGCTACCCTGGGTTCAAACGCCGGGACTACAGCGACGACCAGGACTTCCGTGCTTCGTTCCAGGAGGTCACGTCGGCGATCCAGCGGGCCGCGATCATCTTCTTCAGGTTCTGGGCCGGGAGGCCGCCGAAGGTATCGACGGGCAGGGAAATCCCGAAGGCCGGCTTCACGTCGTGGGCGACCGCCTTTTCCCCGACGGAGACGACCGTCCCCTTGTCCTCGTGTTCCCAGGTCCGGAGCGGTCGGTTCTCGATCGCACGCGCGATGTTCTCGCCGGCGACCTCCGCGGCCTGCCAGGCGGCCTGTGCCGTCGGCGGTGCGGGCTGGTCGCCCTGATCGATGATCGCCGAGTCGCCGATCGCGAACACGCACTCGTCGGAGGTCTGGAAGTTCGCACCGGTGTTGACGCGGTTGTGTTCCTTCTCGAGGTCGGCGTTCCCCATCGCGTCCCGTCCAGTGATGCCGCCGGTCCAGACGAGAACGTCGTGGTCTAGGGGCTCGCCCTCGTCGAACTCGATGTGATCCGCAGTGGCCTCGGTGATCGGGTCGTCCGTATGGATCTGGACGCCCGCTTCCTCGAGCAGGTCGCGCAGCGCCTGCTGGATCTCCGGATCGTTGCCCGGGAAGATCTCCTCGAGCGCTTCGACGAGGTGGATTTCGATGGGGGCGCGGTGTTCGTCGCGGAACTCGGCGATCTCGCCGGCGGTCTGGATGCCGGAGAGGCCGGCACCGCCGATGACGACCTGGGCGGGCTCGCCGCGGGTCGCGTCGCGGCTGGCATCGCTGACGGCCTCGTGGATCTCGAGGGCGTCGTCCAAGCTCTTGAGGGTCAGTGAGTGTTCCTCGAGACCCGGAATGCCGTAGTAGGCGGTCTGGCTGCCGAGCCCGACGAGGACGTAGTCGTACTCGACGTCGTCGCCGTCGGCGAGTTCGACGACCTGTTCGTCGATGTCGAGGCCGGTGACTTCGTCCTGGATGAACCGGGTCGACGGGTCGGCGATCTGCGTGGTCGGGAACGTGATGTCGGACCGGACGTCCGGGTCCCGAATAACGCGGTGTGCTTCGTGTAGCACGAGGTGATAGTCGACATCGGCGATCCAGGTCAGCCGCGCGTTGCCCCCGAGCTCCGACTGGAGCTTGTTGATTGCACCGGTACCGGCGTATCCAGCACCGAGCACGACGACGTTCTCAGTCATATCCCACACTGGGAATCACTATGATACAAAGCTGTTGAAACAGGAATCGGTATGTTTACTATTGACAGGCCATCGGCTCGTCCGAACGCCGTCGTCAGTGCCTTCAGAGGATACGTTTGCCGAACGTGCTGGCCGTTAGCTCCGCCGCCAGCGTCGCCGTTTCGTTCCCCTCGTCCAGGATCGGATTCACCTCGACGACGTCCATCGATCGGAGGATTCCTTGCTCCTCGTCGCGTCGGGAGAGCGTCTCGAGCGCGGCGTGGGCTTCCCGGTAGGTGACACCGCCGCGGACGGGGGTGCCGACCCCGGGTGCCGTCTTGGGATCGAGCCAGTCGAGGTCGAGGCTCACGTGGACGCCGTCGGTGCCGTCGGTCGCGACCGCGAGGGCGTCGTCGACGACCGCGGAGATCCCCCGCTGGTCGATGTCGGCCATGGTGAAGGCGGTGATCTCGCTCTCGCGGATCAGTTCGCGCTCGCGGTCGTCGATGCTCCGGAGTCCGACGTAGGCGATCGACGACTCCCGTAGCCGAGGCGCGGGTGCCCACTCCGTCTCGCCGAACGCACCGCGGCCGAGGGCGGCGGCCAGCGGCATCCCGTGGACGTTTCCGCTGGGAGACGTCTCGGGCGTATTGAGGTCGGCGTGTGCGTCGAACCAGATCGCCCCGAGGTCGGCGTCGCGAGCCGAACCGGTCAGCGACCCGATCGCGACCGAATGATCCCCGCCCAGCACGAGCGGGAACTCGCCGTCCGCGAGCGTCGTCGCGACCCGGTCGCGTACCCGTTTACAGACGTCCTCGATCTCCCGGAGGAACTTCGCATCCCCCCGACTGGGCTGGTCGGCGTCCGGATCGCGCTCTTCCGCCCGCGGCATCGTCAGGTCGCCGTCGTCGACGGGGTCGACGCCTGCTCGCTCGAGGCCGTCCGCGAGGTCCGCGTATCGAATCGCTGACGGTCCCATGTCGACGCCTCGGCGGTTCGCTCCGTAGTCCATCGGTGCCCCGATGATTCTGACGGTCCGTTCCATACGCCCGATAGATCACCGGCCGGCTTGGTCGTGGCGATTGCGGTGCGGTCGCCCTGGCGACAGCTTTAGGGTTAGACCCGTCTAAACTCGGCACAGCATGATGCTGAGCGACGTGATGGAAGACTACCTCAAAGCGATCTACCAGCTTCAACGCGAGACCGACGATCGGATCAAGACCTCGGAGATCGCCGATGAGCTGGACGTCACGTCGCCGACGGTCACCAGCATGCTCGACAAACTCGAGGACCGGGAACTCGTCGATCGGGAGAAGTATCGCGGCGTAACCCTGACGGACGAGGGCGAGACAGTCGCCCTGGAGATCGTCCGCCATCACCGGCTGCTTGAGGCCTACCTCACCGAGCACCTCGATTACGACTGGTCGGAGGTCCACGCGGAGGCCGATCGACTCGAACACCACATCAGCGAGGACTTCGAGGCGCGCGTCGCGGACGCCCTCGGCGAACCCGAGGTCGACCCCCACGGCTCGCCGATTCCGAGCGCCGACCTCGAACCCCCGACACGGCCCGAGGGTAAATCGATCGCCGAGTTCGAGGAGGGGACTGTCGTGACCGTCGCCGAGGTCGCCGACCGCGATCCGGAAGTCCTCTCCTATCTCGCCGAGCACGGCGTCGAGCCCGGCGTCGAACTCGAGATCATCGAGATCGCACCCTTCGGGATGGTGACGGCCCGCTCGAGCGAGGCCGACGACCCCGTTTCACTACCGGAATCCGTCGCGAGCCACGTCTGGGTCGCAGCGCCCGCAGAGCCCGAGCCGTAGTCGATCCGGACTGCGACTCCCCAACTCGGATGGGACCGGGTCGCGGCTGCTGTGACGCAATCGAACCCCGCTGGGAGGCGGGTCCGGCCCGGTCGCCTCGAGTGGGTCTCGACGGCGTCCGGCGTAGTGAAATGCTATTTCCAATCCGATGGGCGTGGAATAAAATACCCGGATCTCTCCCTGGCGAACGAAGAGAAACACCTTCCCATACCCGATTCAAACGTCACAATCCTGGCGAAACGATTCCGCTGACCCGCCGGGTTTAAGGAATCCAAATACGAATAAATACCTATGTCATCAATCGAACTCACGCCGAGCCAGAAGAAAATCCTCCGCGCGCTCACGAACCTCCACAAGGAGACCGAAGACGCCATCAAAGGCGAGGACATCGCCGAACAGGTCGACCGCAACCCGGGGACGATCCGCAACCAGATGCAGAGCCTCAAGGCCCTCCAACTGGTCGAAGGCGTCCCCGGCCCGAAGGGCGGTTACAAACCAACGGCCGCCGCCTACGAGGCCCTCGAGATCCAGCAGATGGACGAACCCGCGGCCGTCCCGATGCAACACGAGGGCGAACCCATCGACGACACCATCATCGAAGAGATCGACCTCTCGAGCGTTCACCATCCGGAACTCTGCCGTGCGGAGATCCACATTCAGGGCACACTCAGCGAAATTCACGAGGACGATTCCGTCACCGTCGGCCCGACGCCGCTCTCGAAGCTCCTCATCGAGGGGACGGTCGACGGCAAAGACGATACGAACAACATCCTCATCCTGCGGATCGACGACATGGTCGCGCCCGCCGAGGAACCGGCTCACTGATCCGCCGGGCGGCCGCGTTCTCCCTCTCTTCGAGCGTCGCCGCTGCCGTCTCTTGATCTCCGATCGCATGCCGACCGCGCGATCAGCGTGCAACTCGTTACGGACTCGAGTACTCCTCGTTTTGCTGCCGTCGACCGACCCCAACCGCCGGTCTCGAGTCGT
This sequence comes from Natrinema altunense, assembly GCF_000731985.1. Lineage (GTDB taxonomy): Archaea > Halobacteriota > Halobacteria > Halobacteriales > Natrialbaceae > Natrinema > Natrinema altunense. The sequence continues at coordinate 134,325 of NZ_JNCS01000005.1, read as the reverse complement.
TTCCGGTCGCCGGAAACGCGTTATTCGGACGCGTCGGACGTGTCGTCGCTGGTCGCCGACGCCGGGATGTCGTCGACCGCGGCGACCGCGTCGCCGTCTTCGACCGCCATGACGATCACGCCCATCGTGTTGCGGCCGACGGTCGAAATCTCGTCGACGCGGGTCCGGACGATCTGGCCGCGCTCGCTCATCAACACGAGTTGATCGTCGTCGTCGACCGCCTTGACGGCCGTCACGGGACCGTTTCGCTCACCGGTCTTGATGTCGATCAGCCCCTTGCCGTACCGGGACTGAGTGCGGTACTCGGAGAGCAGCGTTCGCTTCCCGTAGCCGTTTTCCGTGACGGTCAGCAGCGCCTGCTCGTCGCCCTCGTCGGTCGCGACGAGGCCAGCCACGGCATCGCCCTCCTGCAGTTTGATGCCGTTGACGCCGCGTGCGTTCCGGCCCATCGCGCGGACTTCCGCCTCGTCGAAGCGGATCGTCATGCCGCCTTCGGTCGCGATGACGAGGTCCTGCGAGCCGTCGGTGACCTCGACGTCGACGAGTTCGTCGCCTTCTTCCAAGTCCGCGGCGATGATTCCCGTCGAGAGGATGTTGTCGAACTCCTCGCCGGCCGTGCGCTTGACGTAGCCGTTCCGGGTCGCCATCGTCACGAACTCGTCGTCGCCGAAGGCGTCCGTGTCGACGATGGCCGTGATGTCCTCGCCGGGATCGAGATCGAGGATGTTGACGGCGGATTTCCCGCGTGCGGTCCGCCCCATCTCGGGGATCTCGTAGGTCTTGAGCCGGTAGACTGCACCCTGATTCGTAAAGCACAGCAGGTAATCGTGGGTGTTCGCCCGGAAGACCGTCGAGACGTTGTCGTCCGTTTTGACGTCCGCGCCGATGATCCCTTTCCCGCCGCGACCCTGGGGGTCGAACTGCTCGATCGGCATCCGCTTGACGTAGTCGTCTTCGGTCATGACCACGAACACCTCCTCTTCCGGGATGAGGTCCTCGTGGGTGACCGTCCCCTCGTCCTCGACGATCGAGGTCCGACGGTCGTCGGCGTACTCGTCTTTGATCTCGCGGAGTTCGTCTTTGATCACCGAGAGCAGCTCGGACTCGCTCTCGAGGATCGCCGTCAGCCGCTCGATCTCGGCCTGGACTGCTTCGTACTCCTCGTTGATCTCGGCAGCCTCCATCGAGGTGAGGCTGCCCAGTTGCATCCGGACGATGTGGTCGGCCTGGTCCGCGGAGAAGTCGTAGGCCGCCTGGAGGTTCGCCTTCGCGTCCGACCGCGTCTCGCTGTCGCGGATCAACTCGACCACGTCCTCGGCGTTCTCGACGGCCGTTAGCCGTCCCTCGAGAATGTGTGCTCGGTCCTCGGCTTCCGCGAGGTCGTACTCGCTGCGTCGGCGGACGACCTCGCGACGGTGGGAGATGTACTCCTCGAGCGTCTCCTTGAGCGAGAGCACGCGCGGTTGGCCGTCGACCAGCGCGAGGTTGATCACGCCGAACGTCCGCTCGAGGTGGTTCTCGAGCAGTTTGTTCTTGACGACCTCGGCGTTGGCCCCGCGGTTGAGTTCGATGACGATCCGGACACCATCGCGGTCGGACTCGTCGCGCAGGTCCGAGATCCCCTCGATCTCGCCCTCGTTGACGTCGTCGGCGATGCGCTCGACCAGGCGAGCCTTGTTGGCCTGGAATGGGAGTTCGGTGACGACGATCCGTTCGCGCCCGTTCTTCCACTCCTCGACCTCGAACTCCGCGCGGACTCGGAGGCGACCGCGGCCGGTCTTGTACGCCGAGTAGATGGCGTCGCGGCCGACGATGTTCGCGCCCGTCGGGAAGTCGGGGCCTTTGACGTGCGCCATCAGGTCGTCGACCGTCGCGTCGGGATCGTCGATCAGTTCGATCGTCGCGTCGATGACCTCGCCCAAGTTGTGCGGCGGGATGTTCGTCGACATCCCGACCGCGATCCCCGAAGAGCCGTTGACGAGCAGGTTCGGAAACGCCGCCGGAAGCACGTCGGGTTCCTGCAGGCGGTCGTCGTAATTCGGCGAGAAGTCGACCGTGTCCTTGTCGATGTCCTCGAGCAACTCCTCGGCGACGGGGGCCATCCGGGCCTCCGTGTATCGGGGTGCGGCGGCCGGATCGCCGTCCATCGAGCCGAAGTTCCCCTGGCCGTCGACCAGCGGATACCGCATCGAGAAGTCCTGTGCCATCCGGACCAAGGTGTCGTAAATCGCGCTATCGCCGTGTGGGTGGTAGTCACCCATCGTCTCCCCGACGATCGAGGAGGACTTGCGGTGGCTCGAGCCGCTCGAAACGCCCATCTCGTGCATCGCATAGAGGATGCGCCGGTGGACGGGTTTGAGCCCGTCGCGGGCGTCCGGTAGTGCGCGACCGGCGATGACGCTCATCGCGTAGTCGATGTAACTCTGCTCCATCTCGTCTTCGATACGGACGTTTTCGACTGACCGTGCCTCTACGTCCGTCGGATCGGGTACGTCTGAACTCATATGGTTACGTCACGTCGTCTATATGTCGATCCACTCGGCTTCGGGGGCGTGGTCCTTGATGAACTGCTTGCGGGGTTCGACGGCGTCGCCCATCAGGACGGAGAACATCTTGTCCGCCGCGGCCGCGTCCTCGATGGTGATCTGTTTTAAGATGCGGTTGTCGGGGTTCATCGTCGTCTCCCAGAGCTGTTCGGGGTTCATCTCGCCGAGCCCCTTGAACCGTTGGACCTGCGAGGGGGTACCGTCGCACTTCTCCGCGACGATCGCGTCGCGTTCGGCCTCCGTCATCGCGTCGTAGGTCTCGCCGCGATACCGGATGCGGTACAGCGGCGGCTGGGTGGCGTAGACGTAGCCGCCCTCGAGCAGCGGCCGCATGTGTCGGTAGAAGAACGTCAACAGGAGTGTCCGGATGTGTGCCCCGTCGACGTCGGCGTCGGTCGCCATGATGATCTTCTTGTAGCGGACGTCTTCGATGTCGAACTCGTCGCCGATCCCTGCCCCGATGGCGGTGATCATGTTCCGGATCTCGTCGTTCTCGAGGATGCGGTCGAGGCGGTGTTTCTCGACGTTCAGGATCTTCCCTTTGATGGGCAGGATAGCCTGGAAATCGGGGTTGCGGGCCTGTTTCGCGCTGCCGCCCGCGGAGTCGCCCTCCGCGATGAACAGTTCGGCCTCGTCGGGGTCTTTGGTCTGGCAGTCGGCCAGTTTACCGGGCAGCGAGGTGGACTCCAGAGCGGACTTCCGGCGGGTGAGTTCCTCGGCCTTCTGGGCAGCCATCCGGGCCTTCGCGGCCTCGACGGCCTTGGCGACGATCGCCTCGGCGGTGTCGGGGTGCTCCTCGAAGTAGGTACCCAGCCCCTCGTGCATGGCGCTCTCGACGATGCCACGAACTTCCGAGTTACCGAGTTTCGTTTTGGTCTGCCCCTCGAACTGGGGATCAGGGTGCTTGATCGAGATGACCGCCGTCAGCCCCTCGCGGATGTCCTCGCCCTTGAGGTTGTTATCGAGGTCCGAGAGGAGGTCGTTCTCGTTGGCGTAGTCGTTGACACACCGCGTCAGCGCGGTCTTGAAGCCGGTGAGGTGGGTCCCGCCCTCGCGGGTGTTGATGTTGTTCGCGAAGGCGTGGATCGAACCCTGCAACTCCTCGGTGGCTTGCATCGCGACTTCGACCTGGATGTTCTGTGCCTCGTCCTCGAAGTAGATGACGTCGTCGTGCATCGCCGAGCGCGTCTCGTTCAGATAGTCGACGAACTCGCGGATGCCGCCGTCGTACTCGTAGGTCTCGGCGACCGTCTCGCCCTCGTCGGTCTCCTCGCGCTCGTCCCGGAGCGTGATGCGAACCCCCGAGTTGAGGAAGGCCAGTTCTCGAAGCCGGTTCGACAGCGTCGAAAACGAAATCTCGCCGGTCTCGAAGATGTCGGTATCCGGCCAGAACCGGATCTCCGTGCCCGTTTCCTCGTCGGGTTCCATGTCGCGAACGCGCTCCATGTCGCCGACGGGTTCCCCGGCCTCGAACGCGTGACGGAAGACGCCGTCGCGTTTGACCTCGGCCTCGAGGCGTTCGGAGAGGGCGTTGACGACCGAGACGCCGACGCCGTGAAGGCCGCCGGAGACCTGATAGGACTTGTTGTCGAACTTGCCGCCGGCGTGGAGGACGGTCAGAATGACCTCGAGCGCAGGGCGGTCGTACTCCTCGTGTGTATCGACGGGGATACCACGGCCGTCGTCCGCGACGCTCACCGATCCGTCCTCGTGGATCGAGACGGTGATGTCGTCGCAGTGGCCGGCCAGTGCCTCGTCGATCGAGTTGTCCACCACTTCGTAGACCAGATGGTGGAGTCCTCGAGAATCGGTAGAGCCGATGTACATCGCCGGTCGCTTTCGTACAGCCTCCAGGCCTTCCAAGACCTGAATCTGCCCGGCTCCGTACTCGCTTTCCTGGGACATGTAAAACCTGCTTTCGGATAGCAGTCCGGCCCTAATAAAAGTCACGTGTACGCGCGCGAGCGCGAGCAGGACAGCGCCGAGCGAACGGCCCCGCTGTGGCCTAGATAACCGCGTCGAAGTCGTCGTGACCCCGAATGTCGACGCCCTCGTCGGTGATCGCCGCGAGGAAGACGCCGTTGCCGGAGCCGGTATCGCGCTCGACGGCGCTTTCGATCGCACGAGCCGCCACTGACTGGGCGGCCTCGAGCGAGAGGTCGTCCTCGTACTCCTGCTCGAGGAGGCCGTAGGCGAGTTGCATCCCGCTGCCGGTGACGGTGTAGTCGTCGGCCATCACGCCGCCGGCGGGATCGATGCTGTAGACGTGGCTCCCCTCGGCGTCGACGCCGCCGAGGATGGGGTTGATCGCTCGGAACGGGCCGCCGCGGGCGAAGTTCCCCGCAAGCGTTGCCAGCGCCTCGATGGGCATCGGCTCATCGCGACGCGACTCGTAGAGGTTGACCTCGGCCCGCAGCGTTCGGATGAACGACTGTGCGCCGCCGACCGAGCCGACGAGCGTCAGCGCGCCCGTGGGGTGGATCTGCTCGACCTTCTGGACGTCCTTGTTCGAGACGAACCGCCCGCCCAGACTGGCACGCATGTCCGTCGCGATGACGACGCCCTCGTCGGTCGTGATACCGATGGTCGTCGTCCCCGTGGAGTTGACGTTCTCGCCGTAGTCGTCGCTGGCCTGGCTGCCGTCGGGAAGCGATCCCAGTTCGGGCTCGTACGGCGACGGGTCGCCGTTCCCCTGGGGTGTCGACGGCTGAGTCCAGTTATTCATCGGTCTCCTCCGGCGTGTCGACCTCCGCGAGGATCGACTCGAGGCGGTCGGTTTCGACCGATCGGAACGATTCGTCGTCGGTCGTGACCGTCGCGACGTCGACGTCGACGGCATCGACGAGGTCGTCCTCGGCGGCGCTGAGCGCGCTCAAGGCGAGTTCGATGCCGCCGTCGACGTCGAGGTCCTCACGGTAGTGCTCCTCGAGGTAGCCCTGGATGGTGTCGCGGTCGCCGCCGATAGCGGCCGCCTTCCACTCGTAGTCCGTCCCCGAAGGGTCGGTCTCGAACAGTTTCGGCTCGCCGTCGTCGATGCCGCCGACGAGGAGGGCGACGCCGAACGGCCGGGCACCGCCGGTCTGGGTGTACTCCTGAATGTGGTCGGTGACCGCGCGGGTCAGCGTTTCGACGCCGATTCGCTGGCCGTAGCGGAGCTGTTCTCCCTGTGCGCGGCGGCGAGCGAGATCGACGAGTTGGCGGGCGTCGGCGACGTGGCCGGCGCTCGCGACGCCGACGTGGTCGTCGGCCTTGTGGATCTTCTCGACGCTCTCGCGTTCCATGAGCGGCGAACTGACCTGCCGGTTGGCGGCGAGAACGACGCCGTCGGACGTTCGAAGACCGACGCTCGCGGTGCCGCGCTTGACGGCCTCGCGGGCGTACTCGACCTGGTAGAGGCGTCCGTCCGGGGAGAAGATGGTAATTCCCCGATCGTACGCCTGCTGATTGGATTGTCCTTGCATAGATTTCAGTCTTCACCTCTGGTAAGGGATAGAAATATATAGGCCTTCTTCTGAAGGCAACCTGGCCTACGGCGGTCCGTCCGTCCCGGACACACAAGAACGTACTGCCAGCACACGCCGCGCTCGCGGGAATGCGGCGATTCGTTCGGAGCCAGCGAACGAAAGAGCCGTCTGCTATCTCAAGCGTTCCCCTCAACCGACTCCCAGCCGTCACTCTGGTACAGCATTCCGAACAGGTGTACACAGGTGCGTGGGTTCCGTCCGAACCGCCTCGAGAACCGCGCAGCCGTCGGGTGGCTCGAGGGGGCCGAGACACCTGCCGCTTTTCGGGATGCCACGACTTATGGAAGAACACAGTACCGCGGTGGACGTTTCCGTCGAAAAGGCCAAAGAAACAATTCATCAATACGGGCTCGGGCTCCTCTTTGCGGCGAATATTTTCGGAGCCGGGTCCGTGTACATTCTGACGCAGGCGGGCGTCAGCTTCGGGTTCGGCCTGTTGTGGGTCCTGCCGCTGGCGCTCGGCGTCGGGCTAACGATGCACGAGATGTCGGCCCGGCTGGCGGCGAGAAACGAACCACTCATGGAGTACATCAGGAGCGTGATCGGACCGACGGCGGCGAAACCGTTCGCCATCGGCATCGCATTCATCATGCAGTTCTGGAGCGTCGCAAACTACGCACTCGCCGGGGCCGCACTGGTCTTTCTCACCCCGCTCTCGAGTTTGTGCGTGGGAATTATCCTCATGGCTGCGCTCGGTATCTCGCTGGTCGAGCTCCGTGTCTACAGCCGTATCGAGGGCGTCATCGCCACGCTCGTGCTCGGGATCTTCGCCTCGTATCTCGTTATCGTCGCGAACCTCCAGCCGTCGCTCGGGGGGGTCGCCCTCGGTTTCGTCCCGACGATCGCCGCCGACCTCGACTACCTGACGATGATCATCGCGCTGATGGGGACGACGGTCTACTATCCGAACTTCTTCATTCAGACGAGCATGCAACACGAGAAGGACTGGGAGGCCGTCTCCCGGTACCGGAAAGACCACACGTTCGGACTGGCCGCCGTCGTCGCCCTCAGCGCGACGGTGATCATCGCGGCGGCGATGGCCGTTCCCGACGGGACGCTCACGCTGACCGCACCCGCACGGCCGCTCATCGACATGGTCGGGCCGTGGGTCCTCGGCGTGTTCGTCCTCGCCGTCGGCGCTGCATCCTTTACGAGCGCGACCGGCACGCTGTTCGCCGCCGGGTTCATGGTGCCTCAATCCTACGCGCTGCACACGCAGTTCGGCGACATGCACTTCCGTCGGACCGTTCACTTCCTGATCGGGCTCTCCGTCGCCCTCGCGATCCCGATCCTGGCGTTTACCGAGTTTACACCGGTCAGGCTGGCGCTTCTGATGCCCGCGGTCAACGGCGTCGTCGGCCTGCCGATCACGGCCCTGGCGCTGTTTGCGGCGATCAAACGGTACGCCGACCCGAGTCGACTCGAGCAAGCGGTCTTCATCGCCGCCGTGGTGCTGATGTTTCTGATCTCGCTCGTGACGGCCGAATCGCTGACTCGCTCGATCGTCGAACTCCTGTGAGTAGCCGTTCGCGAGCGACGGGGTCAGCGGTCCCGGTGTGGATACGTCGGGAACGGACCGTCTCACCGCCGTTCGACCTGCTTTTCGGCCGCTCGCCGGACCGTTCGTGCGTCTCGACCGTCGCCGTCGCTCCGAATGTGGCATGCTCCGGCACAATCCACTTATCCCCCGTTCTGGTAGGGTGGGCCGATGCTTCCGCTCGTCGCCGGCGTGCTCGTTCTCGTCGGTTGTGCGGTGGTTTTCGAACTCGTGTCGTATCGGGCGCTCGAACTGATCCCCTCGGTCGCCACCGAGGAGTTCCCCGAGATCGACCGGGAATTACTGGGGAAGTTCAGCAGTTTCGACCCCGAACTTGGCTGGTGTCCCCAGCCGAACCGGGAAAAACAGAAGGACACCGGCGACCACCTCCCCGGCGAGGAGGTCCGGAGCGTCGTCACCTACTCGACCGACGAGTACGCGAGCCGGGTCTGTCCGGCGGCAGAGCGCGACCCCGACGCCGAACTCACCGTCTCGACCTACGGCGACTCCTACTGCTTCTGCCGGGAGGTCGACAACGACGAGACGTTCCAACACTACCTCGCGCAGGAACTCGACACCCACGTCGCCAACTACGGCGGCGGGAACTACGGCCTCGACCAGGCGCTCATGCGGCTCAAACGCCAGTATCCGGATGATCCGACCGACCACGTTTTCATGGTCGTCACCGCCTCCTCGATCGCGCGCATCCTCTCCGTTTGGAAACACTATCAGGAGTTCGGGAACGTCCTCGCGGTCAAGCCACGGTACGTCCTCGAGGACGGCGAGTTGGAACGGATCGACAGCCCCGTCGACGAGAAGGTGGACCTGCTCGACCTCGAGTCGAAAGCCGACGTCCTCCGGGAGTACGACTTCCATTACGACCACTGGTTCGAACCGCACTTCGCGACGCGGCCCTACACCGCTGCCTTCCTCGAGAAAAACGAACACGTCCGCTATGCGGCTTACACCGCGGGGAAAGAACTCGAGCGCCGGTTCGGCCGGTCGCTGCCGGGGATCGACTTCGACCTGGCCCAGACGCAGTCGGCGCTGCGGCTCGAACGGCCCCGCGTCCGGTATCACGAGCGGCTGTTCGAGACCCACGAGTTCCTCTTCGACGCGCTCGTCGAGGAGTTCGTCGACTACGCGGCCGAACGGGAGTTCGAACCGACGTTCGTGATGGTCCAGCAGCTCCGGTACGCGACCTACGAGTCGGAACACGGCCCCATCTACGGCGACTTGCTCGAGCGACTCGCGGATCGATACGACGCGTTGACCACGATCGATATGGCCACGCATCTCGTCCCCGACGACGGTGACGTCGAGTCGCTGTACGTCGAACGCGGTGAGGGCGGCCACTACAGCCCCGAAACCAACGCCGAGATCGCGCAGGTGCTGGCCGCGGTCGTCGAGGAACGGGCGGTCGCCGAATGAACCCGGTCTATCTCGCCGTCGGGATCGTCGTCCTCGTCACTGGAATCGTCGACATCGTCTGGACGACGCTGTGGGTCGACGGCGGCTCCGGGCCCGTCTCGGGCCGGCTTACGACCGGGATCTGGAAGGGGCTCCGCGCCGCGACGGGGGACCGCAACCGGGCGCTCAGCCTCGCCGGCCCCCTCATTCTGATATTCACGCTCGCGACGTGGATCGGTCTCATCTGGATCGGCTGGACGATCATCTTCGCGAGCGAGCCCCTCGCCGTCGTCAACAGCCGGACCGGCGGCCCCGCCGACTGGTGGGGGCGGTTCTACTACGTCGCCTACACGATGTTCACGGACGGGAACGGCGACTACACGCCCGTTTACGGCGGCAACGTCTGGGAGGTCGCCAGCGCGTTCACGACGGCCACCGGTATGGCCTTCGTCACGCTCGGCGTCTCCTACGTGCTGACCGTCCTCGGTGCCGTCGCCGACAAACGCTCCTTCGCCAGCACCGTCACGGGGCTGGGCAACCGCAGCGAGGCAGTCCTCCGAACCGGCTGGAACGGCGAGGATTTCCGCGGGCTCGAGCTGACCGTCGAATCGCTCGCGGCGGATCTGAGTTCCCTCGCCGAGCAGCACAAGTCCTACCCGATCCTGCACTACTACCACAGCGAGCAGGCCGAGCGGGCCTCGGCCGTCGCCGTTCCGATCCTCGACGAGACGCTCATGCTGTCCCGGTATGCGATGCCCGAGGGGGACGGGCTCGACCCCGCGATCGTCGAGAACGGTCGCTCGAGCGCACAGAGCTACCTCGAGACGCTGGACGACTCGTTCATCGATCCTGCACCGTCGGTTCCGCGAGCCCCGGACCTCGAGCGCCTGCGGGAGGCCGATATCCCGACCGTCTCCGACGAGGCCTTCGCCGAGGCGCTGGCCGACCAGACCGAGCGGCGACGGCGGCTCCTCGGCGTGGTCGAGGCGGACGCGTGGGAGTGGCCGCCGGTCGAGGGGTAGCACGGGGTCGGCACCCGGTAGTTTTCGAATACCTCTCGAGCGGATTCCGACCTGGTCCCGCGGAAACGCAGCCCGATATTCATTGCGTTGGCGGCCGTCCTCCGCCCATGGAGGAGTACGACTTCCTCGTCATCGGCTCCGGATCGGGGCTCGACGTGGCGAACGCGGCGGCGAATCAGGGCCAGTCGGTCGCGATCGTCGAGAAGGGGCGGCTCGGCGGGACCTGTCTGAATCGGGGCTGTATCCCCTCGAAACAGTTGCTGTATCACGCCGACGTGCTGGAGACGATCGAGCGGGCCGACGCGTTCCACATCGACGCGACCGTCGAGGACGTCGACTTCGCCGAGATCGTCCGGGAAGTCACCGCGGATGTCCACGGCAGTTCCGACTCGATCGAGCGTGGCCTCGTCTCGTCGGACCGCCACGATCTCTACCAAGCGGAGGGTCGGTTCGTCGACGAGCGGACGATCGAACTCGTCGTCGGGGACCACGACGGCGAACGACTCACCGCCGACACCGTCCTCGTGGCGGCCGGGACCCGCCCGGCGGTCCCGCCGATCGACGGCATCGAGGCCGTCGACTCCCTCACCAGCCGCGAGGCGCTCCAACTCGAGTCGACCCCGGACCACCTCGTCATCGTCGGCGGCGGCTACATCGCGGCCGAATTGGCGCAGTTCTTCGGCACCTTCGGCAGCGACGTCTCGATCGTCGGCCGGCGGCCGTACCTGCTGCCCGACGCCGACGCGGAGGTCGCCGCCGAATTTACCGAGCGCTACGCCGACCGCTTCGACGTCTACACCGGCTACGAGGCCACCACGGTCGTGGAGTCCGGAGGCTCGATCACCGTCGAGGCTCGGCCCTTCTCGGAATCCGACGGCGACGCGGACGCGGAGACGGCCGGTCCCGGCGAGACGGTCTCGGTCACCGGCGACGAACTGCTCGTCGCGACCGGCCGCGTCCCCAACACCGACACGCTGAACGTCGAGGCCGCCGGCATCGAGACCGACGCGGCCGGCTTCGTCGAGACCGACGAGTACCTGCGGGCGACCGCCGACGGCGTCTGGGCGCTGGGCGACATCGTCGGCGAGTACCTGCTGAAACACAACGCCAACCACGAGGCGCGGGCGGTCACGCGGAACCTGTTCGGCGAGGGCCTCGAGCCAGTCGACTACTCGGCGATGCCCTTCGCCGTCTTCGGCTCGCCGGAGGTCGCCGGCGTCGGCCTGACCGAACAAGAAGTTCGGGAGGCGGATCGGGAGTACGCCACGCACACCTACCGCTACGAGGAGACCGCCCGCGGGTCGGCGATGAAAGCGTCGGGGTTCGTCAAGCCGATCATCGACCTCGAGGGGGAGATTCTGGGTTGTCACATCGTCGGCCCCGAGGCTTCGGATCTGATCCAGGAGGTCGTCGTCGCGATGACGGCCGGCTCCGGAACGGTTCGGGACATCCGGGAATCGGTCCACATCCACCCCGCGCTCTCGGAGGTCGTCCAGCGGGCCTTTTCGGGGCAGTTCACGCGGGGTGGCGGGCACGACCACGGCCCCGATCACTGACGTCGTTCGGCAAGATGAGACCACCCGCCGCGTTCCGTCCCCGATATCGCACGCCTCGAGTCGACTAACAGTCGCCGCCGTCGACGGCTCTTCGACCGTGCATACGACCGCCGTTCCCTTTTGTAGTCCACCGGCATCCCTCCATCCGTACTGACGAACGCAGCAATCGTAATCCTGGCAGGCACCGAATCGCACAGCGATACCGGGCGACTCGTCAACGGTCTCGAGGCGGCCAGGGAGTTCGTCGAGAACCCCGACGACGACCTCGAGCTGATCTTCGACGGGGCCGGGACTCAGTGGATTCCGGAACTGGAAGCCGAGGACCACGACTACCACGACCTCTATCGGTCGGTCAGCGACGAGGCGGCGGCCTGTGACTACTGCGCGGGCGCGTTCGGCGTCGAGGATGCGATCGACGACGCCGGGGTCGTCACGATCGACGACAACGAGGGGCACCCGAGCATCCGCTCGCTGATCGACGACGACTACGAGATCATCACCTACTAACCGGCTCGAGAACCCGACAACGGACCGATCTGCGGCACCGACGAAGTGAAAACGCCGCTGCGGATTCACTTTCACTCCGGTAGCACACAGCTTTTAGCCCCGCCGTTAGTACAGGGGGACGATGACGTCGTTCCAGTCGACACTCGGTGACGAGTCGGGGATCGCCGAGGAGCTGGCCGAGAGCCAGCAGTCGATCTCCATCGCCGAGTTCTTCGAGAAGAACAAGCACATGCTCGGCTTCGACAGCGGCGCTCGAGGCCTCGTCACGGCCGTCAAGGAGGCCGTCGACAACGCCTTGGACGCCGCCGAGGAGTCGGGCATTCTCCCGGATATCTACGTCGAAATTCAGGAAATCGGCGACTACTATCGCCTGATCGTCGAGGACAACGGTCCGGGTCTGACCAAGGAATCGCTCCCGAAGGTTTTCGGGAAACTACTCTACGGCTCTCGCTTTCACGCACGCGAACAATCCCGCGGCCAGCAGGGGATCGGGATCTCCGCCGCCGTTCTCTACGCTCAACTGACCAGCGGCAAACCCGCCAAGATCACCAGTCGCACGCAGGGCTCCGATGAGGCCGAGTACTTCGAACTCATCGTCGATACCGATACCAACGAGCCCGAAATCAGCGTCGAGGAGACGACCACCTGGGATCGACCCCACGGGACGCGCATCGAACTCGAGATGGAGGCCAACATGCGCGCCCGCCAGCAACTCCACGATTACATCAAGCACACGGCGGTCGTCAATCCCCACGCCCGCCTCGAGTTGCGCGAACCGCAGGAACACTTCAAGTTCGAGCGCGCGACCGACCAACTCCCCGCGGAGACCGAGGAGATCCGTCCCCACCCCCACGGCGTCGAACTCGGCACCGTGATGAAGATGCTGACGGCGACGGACTCCCAGACTGTCTCGGGGTTCGTCCAGGAGGAGTTCACCCGCGTCGGCAAGAAGACCGCTGACTCGATCATCGACGCGTTCCGCGACCGCCACTACGGCCGGGAGATGCGCTGGCGGCCGCCGACCACACATGAAGACATCGACCTCCACGGCGCGGTCGAGGACGCGACGGCGAACAAGGGTGCCGAGGCGACGGCGGCGTTCGCCGAAGCAATCGCCGACGGCGTCGCCGACCACGACCGCATCGCACACCACGAACTGCTCGAGACGGTCGAATCGGCGGCCGAGGCGGTCGAGGACGAGCACGGAACGACGTTCGGCGACACCGTCCGCGAGAACGCGGTCGAAGCGGTCTGGCTCGAACTGATCGACGCCGTCGAGACGGACGAGGGCGACGGGGCCGAGGGAGACGGCGACTCCCGGCTGGTCGCCGACCTCTACGACCTCGCGGACGAGGCGACGAGTACCCGCAAGGACGACGAGATCATCCACGCCTTTGCCGACCGACTCGCCGCCAAGTTCGACGCCGAACTCGAGAGCGACGAGGAAGACGCCGGGAACGTCCGCCACCGGCTCACCCGCACGGACCTCCGGGAGCACGTCGACCGGGTCGCCGACCTCACCGAGGAGTACGACGACGTCTCCTTCGGCAAGACGGCCCGCGAGAACGTCACCGACGCGATCTGGGGCGTGATGGCAACCGTCCCCGACGACCCGCCGCTCGTCCGGGAACTCGACGGCGACCGCGACGCCACCAGCGACCTCGTCGACGCGATGCGCGCGACCGACATCATGGCACCGCCGACGCGGTGTCTCGCGCCCATCTCCGAGGAGCTCATCACCGCCGGTCTCAAGAAGGAGTTCGACGCGGACTTCTACGCCTCCGCGACCCGCGATGCGGGCGTCTCCGGCGGCGATCCGTTCATCGTCGAGGCGGGGATCGCCTACGGCGGCGAGTTACCCGCGGAGGGGACCGGTGACGTAATGCGATTCGCGAACCGAGTGCCGCTGGTCTATCAGCGCGGTGCCTGTGCGACGACGGACGTGGTCAAGTCGATCGGCTGGCGCAACTACGGGCTCGACCAGCCAGGCGGCTCCGGCCTGCCGAACGGGCCGGTCGTAATCATGATCCACGTCGCCTCGACGAACGTTCCCTTCACGAGCGAGTCGAAAGACGCCGTCGCGAACGTCCCGGAGATCGAAGACGAGATCGAGCTCGCGATCCGGGAGGCGGCCCGCGACCTCAAGAGCTACCTCAACAAGCGCCGGTCGATGCAACAGCGCCGGAAGAAACAGAACGTCCTCGGGAAGATCCTCCCGGAGATGGCCACAAAGGTCGCCGAAGTGACCGGTCGCGACGAGCCCGATATCGACGACGCGATCGCCCGCATCATGAACAACGTCCTCGTCGAGCGCGACGTGAACGAAAACGGCGACGGACAGGCGGTCTCGGTCGTGGTCGAGAACAACTCGAGTACGAACGAATCCCTCGAGATCACCGACATCGTCTCGGCGGAGCCGACCGCCCTTTCGGACGGCGCGACGGTCGTCGAGATGGACGGCGAGTGGTTCGTCAAGTGGGAACCCGAGGTGGGAAGCGACGACGAGGCGGCCCTCGAGTACGAGGTCCCGGCCGACGCGACGTTCGATCTGGACGTCAAAGGCGTCGAAAGCGAGAAACTGACCGTAAACCAATGAGCGCAGACGACACCCAACAGGCACGAGAACAGTTGATCGATCTCGCGGCGCAGTTCTACGACCAGTTCGAACTGGGCGAGATCCCCCACATGTCCGTGCCGACGCGGACGAAGAACAACATCGAGTACGACGAGGAGATGGACGTCTGGGTCTACGGCGACCGCGAGTCGACGCGATCGGCCAACTCCGTCCGCGGCGCACGAAAGCTCCTCAAAGCGGTCTACACGATCGAGTTCCTCGCCGACCAACTCGAGGAGGACCGGTCCTCGACCCTGCGTGAACTCTACTACCTCTCGGAGAGTTGGGACAACGACGAGGCCCAGTTCAACGACCAGGACGAGTCCAACAGCATGGTCGAGGACCTCGAAATCGTTTCCGGGGTCACTCGCGAGGACTTCCACATGCGCCCCGAAGAATCCGGTGCGACCCTCATGGGGCCGTTACACCTCCGCGAGCAGACCCGGCGGGGCGAACGCGAGATTCACTGTCAGGAAGACGTCGGCGAAGGCGGGTACCAGATTCCGAACAATCCGGACACGATCGAATTTCTCGACTGTGACGCCGACTTCATCCTCGCCGTCGAAACCGGCGGCATGCGAGACCGGCTCGTCGAAAACGGGTTCGACGAGGAGTACGACGCCCTGATCGTCCACCTCAAGGGCCAACCCGCGCGGGCGACCCGCCGGATCACCAAGCGACTCCACGACGAACTCGGGCTCCCAGTGACCGTGTTTACCGACGGTGACCCGTGGTCGTACCGCATCTACGGCTCCGTCGCCTACGGTTCGATCAAGTCCGCCCACCTGTCGGAGTACCTCGCGACCCCCGAAGCGGACTTCATCGGCATCCAGCCCGCCGACATCGTCGAGTACGAACTGCCGACCGATCCGCTCTCCGATTCGGACATCAACGCCCTGGAGAGCGAACTCGAGGACCCGCGGTTCCAGACCGAGTACTGGGAGAAACAGATCGAACTGCAACTCGACCTCGGGAAGAAGTCCGAACAGCAGTCGCTGGCGTCTCACGGCCTCGACTTCGTGACCGAAACCTATCTGCCGGAGCGGCTGGACGAGATGGGCGTCCTCTGAGGAGGCGACCGTCGTCGAAACCCGACGGGTCGGTCCGGACGCGACCGGGGCCGCTTCGGGATCGCTGGCGTGTCCCGAGGACGGTCGAGCCCCACGAACGGCGATTTCAGAGCCGATCCCGTTCCGCGTTCGGCTCCGCTGACGAATCGCTCATTTCCGGGTCCACGACCGGCGCATGATCGCCCGCGGCGGTCGCGGCTGACTCCGCGTTCGCACACTGTCGACAGTAATAGTTGCGGCCGCCGGTGGCGGTCACCGGCACGCCCAGTATGCACAGTTCCGCACGGTAGCGCCGCTCGAGTCCGCGGTCGATGGGACCGGCACACGCGGCACACGGTTCGTCGGGGGCGACGACGGAGCGGTCGTCGACCGTGTGTGTCCGCCCGTTCGTCAGCACCGAGTGGCGGTTCTCGAGGCGGCGACTGACCGACGGGAGCACGCTCGTCGCCGCAATCGCGAGACCGAGTGCGAGCACGAACAGACCGAGCCCTACGGCAGAGGACCCCAATTGGATGCCGATCGCGACGGTGAGCGCCGCCAGCACCCATCCGAGGGCTGCGAACCCCCGCCGGAACAGGGTCGAGTCGGTCGTGGTGTCATCGGGTCGGGCGGTATCGACCGACTCCGCTCGCACGACTGTCCGCTCGGTACCGTCAACGTATCGGTACGCGCCGTAGAGGACGTTTCCGATCCCCATCGTCCACCAGACGGTGAGCAACGCGATCAACAGGTGATCGGCCACGCCCCCGAACGTTCGTCGGACCAACACCGCGTGATCGCCGAAGTCGTGTTCCAGTCGCCAGCCCTCCCGCGAGGCGGCGGCGATTCGACGCTCGAGACGGTCGCGGTCCGTCGCCGTGTTCGAATCGCGGCCGATCGTCCCGCCTGGCTCGCGGCTCGTATCCGATCGCGGGCGGTGTTCGGCCCCCGGCTGCGACAGCGATGTCGCCGCCGACCGCGACCGTCCGCTCGAGCGGGCGGTCATCGCGCCACAGCGTGGACAGTAGCGCATCGCGGGCTCGAGGGGTGTGCCGCAGTCGGTGCAGTACAGCGACCCAGTTCGGCCGTCGCGCCGGCGTCGTGGGCGGTCACTGCGCATAGTCGTCCGTCGGTGACTGCGACACTAACTCTTTGGAGCCGTCGGAATTCCAACCCGGACGGTCAACCGATGACCCCGAGTCGAACCGCGGCACCCATCACCCCGAAAAGCAATACCAGGAGCAGGCTGACGACGTAGTACGCGTGCCAGGCCCGCGAGGGACGGAACGGGTCGGGCAGGTTCTTCTCGACGACGTACCAGTTGGCCGGGTAGAAAACGATCTCGGTGACCGCTAACACCGCGGCGACGGAGAGCAACAGCGTCACCGGGACCTCACCCAGCGCGAGGACCATCGCGCTGCTGACGGTGACGACGCCGACGACCACCAGCTTCCGTACCCGCTCGCTGTCGATATCGTCGTTCTCGAGGGCCATCGGCAGGACATCACCGGTGGCGCGCGCAGCGCCGTCCAGCAGCGTGATAACCGTCGAGTACAGCGCGGCGAACCCGCCGAGCAACATCGCGTAGTACGACCACTCGCCGAAGGAGTCGCTCAGGATCGAGCCGATCGCGACCGCGAGGTTCGCGTCCGTCGGTGGCTCCGGATAGAGCACGTTCGACGCCAGAACCACCATCGCGACGATCAGCAGGAAGCTGAACAGGTAGCCGATGTTGAAGTCGCGGCGACCGGTCCGGATCCACGCCCGGATGTAGTCGTGGTGTTTCGGGTCGTCGGGATCGAGCCCTCGCTCCTCGAGTTCGCTCGCGCCGTCGCCTTTCGCCATGCTCCAGCTGCCGATCAGGATGCTCGTGCTGAAGCCGGTCGGTGCGAAACCCGCGGCGGCGGCGAACAGTCCGATAAAGACCGGCCCGGTCAGATCGGGCACCGCAAAGGCCGTCTCGAGGACGACATCGCCCGACGGCGGGCCGACGATCACGCCTAGGAGGACGAGAAGGCCCAGTGCGATCGTAAAGGCGATCAGGGCCGTCTCGAGCAGGCTGTACCGCGAGACGGTCACGAGAAGGCCCGCGCCGCCGACGAAGACGACGTACGCGATGGGAGCGGTGACCCACCCGGGCGTGAGCGCGGCGACGAACGCGGCCGTGCTCATTCCGACGCTGGCCGTGATGAACGTGTACATCCCGGTGAACACGAGTATCGTCACCCAGAGTGCCCAGTTCTTCGGCCCGGGGAGCTGGTCGTAGGCTTCGATCGGGTTCGCGCCAGCGCCGTAGTTGTACCGAATGCCGAGTTCCCAGGCCCCGTACTTCGCGGCGTAGATGAGCCCGAACATCCAGATCGCGACGAGCCCGAAGGTCCCGCCGAGGGTGGGTGCGAGCACGATGTGGCTCCCGCCGATACTGATCAGGGCCCACAGCATCGATGGGCCGAAGTGTTCCCTGAAAAACCCCCGCCAGTCCCGCTCCGGGTACTCGAGGTCCGGCTCGGGGACCGTCGTCTCCTCACTGCCCATCCGGATCACCGATCGTCCCGGGTGTCGTCTCGTCGCCCGAGAACGCGGGGGCGAGTCGGATCGTCTCTCCGGCTATGGTAACAAACATCATGACTGTCGAAGAATTTTCCACGGGGTACTTATATCGTGCGACTTGCGACTCGATACCAATCACGTCGGCGAGATGGCCGGGCCTCTCGTCGGTGCCCTGTGACTGCAGGTGCAATCGGTTCCCGTCTGTGGCGGGTCTTCCCGGCTAGACTCGCGATATGGCCGACGACAACGACAGCGAACGCCCGTTGCACAGCGAACCCGACGAGGAGGCGATCGACGAGCCGACGACCTCCCCCGCACAGGAGGCCGACGAGACCGCGTGGATGTTAAAGGAGGGCGTCACGATCGGTCTCATCGCCATCGGTGCCATGGTGGTGCTCGGGCTGGGCCTCCTGCAAGGGACCGGCCTCGTCGATCTGTTCGCACCGATCGCGGACACCGAGTTCGGGCAGTGGGCGGCGTTCGCAGTGTTGGTACTCGTCGGTATCGCGGTGTTCGTCTGGTCGCGACTGGGCGTCTGATCCACCGCGAGCGTGTTTCCCGACCACCGCCAACCGCCCGTGACGACCGCGGTAACCGCGTTCGTCGCTCGAGAGATGCGCACCCTCGGCGCAGCCGTCAGCGCCGTTTATTCGTCGAGAGCGACCGGAATCCCGCGTCTCGCGACGTCGACGACGAACGCGTCCGCGTCGGCTTCGACCGCAGGAACGGTATCGTAGCGGACCGGGACCACGAGGTCGGGCTCGATTCGTTCGGCCAGCGACGCGGCCTCGTGGCGATCCATCGTGACCGTTCCGTCGATCGGTGGGAGGAAGCAGTCGACGGTCACGGCGTCGTGAAAGCCGTGAACGTCGGTATCGCCGGGCCAGAACGCCGTGACGCCGTCGATCGTGATGCCGAAGCCACAGCCTCGTCCTTCGGGGTGATAGGGAACGCCCTCGTCGTCCGTGTGCGGTCCGTCGGGGTCGTTGTACGCCGGCGTCGTGAAGAGATCGAGCGGTCCGAGGACGAACGACTCGTCCGCGCGGACGCGTTCGACATCGAACGGCAGGTCCTCGGGTCGCTCGCTGCTGCCCTCGCTCGCGTCGATCGATTCGTGGACGACGACCAGTGCGTCATCGCGAGCGACCCGTCGAATCGATTCGGGGTCGTAGTGGTGGCCATGAGAAACGAGGATCAGATCCCCGTCTCGAGGCTCGGAGCCGTCCAGAACGCCGGCTCGTTCCGGGCCGGGGTCCGTGTAGACGACCGCGCCGGTCTGTCCCTCGAGCCTGACGGTCGCGAGGCCGACCCACTCGAGAGTCACCGCGTCGAATCGTACCGTCATGTCTAGTGGTTCCTCGAGCGACCCGAAAAGGGTTCACCGATCGCGTCGGCGGCTCCCAACTCAGGGTATCCGGACCGCGTGCTCGAGCGTGCCGACGCCTTCGATTTCGATCTCGATCTCGTCGCCGTCCGAGAGCGGGCCGACGCCCTCCGGCGTGCCGGTCGCGATCACGTCGCCGGGCTCCAAGGTGAGGTAGGTCGTGATCTCGGCGATCAGTTCGGGGACCGAGAAGATGAGTTGCTCGCGGGAGCCGTCCTGTTTCGTCTCGCCGTTGACTCGCGTCCGCACCGACGCGTCGGCGGGTACTTCGTCGGGCGTCGCGAGGACGGGACCCATGGGCGCAGCGCCGTCGAACGCCTTACCGCGGATCCAGTTTTGCTCCTGGCGCTGATCGTCGCGATTCGAGAGATCGTTGACGCAGGTGAACCCATCCACGACCTCCATCGCGGCGTCCTCGGAGACGTGCCGGCACTGCTCGCCGATGACGACGCCGAGTTCGGCCTCGTAGTCGATCCGGTCCTTGCCCGCGGGCAGGGACACGGTGTCGCCGTGGGCCGCGAGCGCGTTCGGCGGCTTCAGGAACAACATTGGACGGTCGGGGACCTCGGAGTCGAACTCCGCGGCGTGCTCGGCGTAGTTCTTCCCGATGCAAACGACCTTCGAGGGCTCCGACGGCGGGAGGACGTCGATATCGTCGTCCTCGAGCGCGTAGCGCTCGGTGCCGAACCGAACCGTCCCGTTCTCGTACTCGCCGCGGCGGACCGCACCGGCCGGATCGCGAAAGCGGACGTATTTCATGCTCGGTGGAATGGGCGCAGGGGATAAAAAGGATTGAGGAGGCGGGTTTCGTCCGGCCGATGGCCACGACCGGGCGTCCAGCCACGGCAAACTCAGCGTCGCCCATCCGATCCGTTTCCGCGGAAACGAGCGCCGTCTCGCTCGGCAGGTCGCCGGGCAGCGGCTCCCACCCGCGTACTGACGTCGGTTCGTCGGTCCAACGGGGTTCGGAGACCGTGCCCGCCCTTCCGCCCCGAGATGCCATTCTGGCTGACCGAACGCAGGGGGGTGGGAGTAGTCGGCGTCCTCGAGCGGCTGACACCGTCTGCTGTCGGCGAAATAACCGGTTAGCGTGCGTGATCTCGTGACACTGCCGGATCGGAACGGAACGTTTTTCATTAGCCCTCGGCAACAACCAGTTGCGAAGCACGCTCCGTTGGTGTAGTCCGGCCAATCATTTCGGCCTTTCGAGCCGATGACCTGGGTTCAAATCCCAGACGGAGCACTCTCCTGAGGATCGACAGAACGAAACGGTGAGCGAACGCTCCGGTAGTCGAAGCGCGGACATCCGGGCGAAGCGAGGCGTCGCCGGGAAGCCTCGGGTTTGCCCCCGAGGCGGTTCACGGGTGCGATCCGTCCGCGTGGTCGGTAGGAAGCGACGAGTCGACCACCTTCGTGAGCAGCGGTCGGTTGTCTCACTCGAGTGTGTGGCCACAGTTGCGACAGAACGACGCGATCGAGTCGTTTACTGTGGCACACGCGGCACACTGTCCGTCACGAGTCGTCGCCGACTGCGGTTCGGACGGGGCCGCGAGGAGGCGGTGTCGTGGATCGGCGTACGCGTCGATGACGTCGCTCCACGTGACGGTCGGATCGGAGTGGCCCGCACGGGAACTCGTCCGAGCGATCAGTGAACGCCGTTGCATGTGGACGAGTCCGTTCCAGAACCCGAGGAAGAGCAGCGACGGAAGGAGGCAGAGCAAAAGGACTGCCCCGACGAGTAGGGAGGTCATACGGGTCGTTTCGTCTCGGACTCTATGACCGCGCTCATTGAATCGTTCACGAGTTATAGCCGCATCCATCGGGCACCGAGATGCAGTGGTGTCTCCGGCAAGGACCGCGAAGATTGGTCGGGTCCCGGTCACTAATTCAGCCCTCCGGACGACTCGTCCGCACACATCGCAACACCGTCTCAATAGTACCGGAGAGAACTGGATATTCGTAAACCCCTAGTACGAGGAGGAATGTATATCGGACAATGACCTACGAACACTTGGATTCCGATCTGGTCAACGAACTGCTCGACGACGGCCGCGCGAGTCTGCGAAGCCTCGCCGAGGAACTCGACGTCTCCGTCACGACCGTCTCGAACCACCTCTCCGATCTCGAGGACGAGGGCGTGATCGAGGGCTACACGCCGAAAGTCGACTACGATGCCGTCGGCTACGACGTCACCGCCGTCATGCAATTCAAAGCCGAAGGGAACGCCCTCCCCGAGATCACCGAGACGCTGAAGGACCACCGTCAGATGATCTCGGTTTACGAAGTCACTGGCGACTACGACGTGATCGCCATCGGGAAGTTTCAGGATACGGACGATATGAACGATCAGATCAAGACGCTGATCACCGATCCCGATATCAATCAGTCGAATACGAGCATCGTTCTCAACTCCGTCTCGGAGAACGAACAGTTCGAACTCGACACGGAGTAAGCCGCCGAATACTACGGTTTCCAGCCCGGATTGCGATCGAAACAATGCCGGTTCTTGTTGGGTGCGGAACAACTACAATAATTGGCCGCCCCGAAAGTTATTAATAGTACGATGTGGCGATAGGTATCGATGGGCCACTCCCTCGCAGTCGACACCGACGAGGTGCACGAGCGAATCGTCACCGGCGTCGCGACGCTCGAGGGCATCGATCCGCTGTCGTTACCGCCGTTGTTCGAGGCGGTCGATCCCGATGCCCTCGCAGCGATCTTTGCAACGACCGAATCGGGCGAGTGCCGAGCCGGTCGGATCGGGTTTTCCTACGCCGACCACGAGATAACGGTCGAGTTCGATCAGTACGACGACCCCGTCGTGACGATCGACTGATCGCGGGGATCAGCTCCGAGCGATCGTCCGGTTGCGCGGTCCGATCGTCGATGGAGAGTTGCGAACCGCGGCGGTGAATTGCACTTCGATCCAGTTCGAAAGAAGACTGATAGGGGACCGCACAGTACGTGATGACAATGGCGCGACTTGCTCGGCTCAGGGTGTACCCGGTGAAGGGGCTCGACGGCATCGATCTCGAGGCGGCCGACGTCCTCGACGGCGGGACGGTGGCCCACGACAGGGAGTTCGCACTGTTCGATACCGACGGGGACGTTCTCAACGGCAAACGGACCGAGCGCGTCCACGCTCTCGAGACCGATTACGATCCCGCGACGGGCCTGCTCGCAGTCGAGACGCCCGACGGCGAGGAGCGGCAATTCGATCTCGAGGCCGACCGCGGGACCGCTGCCGCCTGGTTCAGCGAGTTTTTCGACGTCGAACTGTCGTTCGAGCGGGACACGTCGCTGGGGTTCGTCGATCGGCGCGAGATGGGACCGTCGGTGATCAGTACGGCGACGCTCGAGACGGTCGCGTCCTGGTTCGATGGGATGTCCGTCGAGGGCGCGCGGCGACGACTTCGAGCGAATATCGAGGTCGCCGGCGTCGACCCGTTCTGGGAGGATCGATTCGTCGGCGCGGACGCACCGGCGTTCGAGATCGATGGCGTCCGATTCGACGGGGTAACACCCTGTGGCCGCTGTGTCGTTCCCCGGCGCGATCCCGATACCGGGGAGTCGATCGAGGAGTTCCAAACGCGGTTCGTTCGAAAGCGAGAGGCGACGTTTCCCGAGTGGGCCGACCCCGACGCGTTCGATCACTACTACTCGCTGATGATCATCACGCGCGTCCCCGAGTCCGATCGCGGCCGGACGCTCAGCGTCGGCGATCCGGTCGAAACCCGCCGGAACTAGTGGTCGATGCCGGGCCGCTGGAACGTCGTCTCGGCCTCCTCCCGGTCGTCGCTCGAGTCGGCCAGTGCGTCCTCGAGTTCCGGCGCGGCCAACACGTCGTTTCGTTCGGGGCCGCCCCGCTGCCGGAAGTAATAGGTCTCGGCACAGCCGGCGACCAGTTCCGAGAGCCGTCGATCCTCGTCGTGGACGACCGAGACGAGATCACCCGTCACCGCGACCAGCACCGCGTCGTCGGGTTTGTAGAGCGCGTCCCGGAGTTCGTTGACCGTACTGTCGGTCGGTAGTTCGAGGGTGACGCCGTCGACGGTCGCCCAGCGCGTCTCCATACCCGATGGTTCGGCCGTGACCGTTTATACGATTGTGCCCGCAGACACAGGCCGATCACGGCGTCCCGATCGGTTACAGCGCTCGGCCATGGCGATCGCTCGGACCGCGGTTACGGGGACGAAGCTCGCCGGCAGGGGCCAGTGCGATAAAGTGGACTCGGTTGGAGAACCGAGACGTGATGGGTGATCGAACGGGGGCTGCGATCGAGACGCTCGAGTACGTGGCGCGTTCACCGACCCGAGTACGGATCCTCGAGACGCTGGCAGCGGAGGGTGCCGTCTCGAGGGACGCGCTACGGGCCGAGGTCGACGTCGTGCGGACGACGCTGCAACGGAATCTGGATGGATTGGGAGAGCGCGGACTGCTCCGCGAACGGGATCGACGGTACGAACTCACGTCGGCCGGGGCTCTCGCGACGAGCGCGGTGGCGAAAACGCTGGACCGGGTCGACGCGATGGTTCGGTTACGGCCGGTGCTCGAGCGGATTCCGGCGATCGAACTCGACTTCGATCTCGAGGGGCTGGTCGACGCGACGGTCGTCGAGTCAACGACGGCGAACCCCTACGCGCCGATCGAGTACCACGCGGCGAGTCTCTCCGACGCGGAGCACGTCAGGGCCGTGTTGCCGGCGGCGGCGGCGAAACCGCTCGAGACGTCGCGGGAGGCACTCGAATCGGGGGCCGTCTTCGAGTTGCTAGTCACGGAATCGGTCGCGGAGACGCTGCGGACGGAGCCGTCGGTCGCGGACACGTTCGCGGCGATGGCCGACGCCGAGTCGCTTTCCGTCGCGGTCGTCGCCGACGAGGTCCCGTTCTATCTGGGGATCGTCGACGACGCGGTTCAGATCGGCGTCCACGACGAGAACGGGCTTCCGACGGCGCTTCTCGAGTCGACCGATACGCGAGTCAGGGAGTGGGCGGTCGATCGATTCGAAGCCCTCGAACGGCGCGCGACGGCGATGGACGGCGCCGAGTAGCTGCCGCCGGCGATCGGAGGGTCACTACCGCTCGGCCCGCGGCCGCGGTGCGTGCACGCCGTGCACGCACTGTGCGGGATACACTGATAACACTTCGACTCGGCAACTACGATGCGGTAGGTGGAGACTCTCGAGCGCGCTCTCGGACGCCGCTGACGGCTACTGGATGGGGGATCCCGACGGGCGGACGATAGCGAGGGCCGCCGCGACGCCGGCCCGGGTTCCAACCCGCCGGAACCACTTCGTTTGGCTCCGGTGAATCGCAAGACAGCGCGGACTTGGTCCGTTACAACTAGGAGTTGAAGCGGGAAACAGCCACTGCTCTCCGTCCAAAACGTCCCGCTTCATCGGGAACGTGGTGCGTTGGCTCGAAGTGTTATTGGTGGCCGAAACGAATCCGCCGCCCCGAAGGGTGGCGGATTCGCCGATTACGCCGTCGTTTCGCCCCATTGTCTTCGGGGTCACTTGGAGAAGTCCGACCGCGAAGCGCTCGATCTCTTGCGTGAGATGCCACAAATACTCGGGGTGATTATCGAGAGTTCCGTGAAATCGTTCTGACGTGTGCCGTCTACAACATCAAGCGTACCGTGAGCTAGGGAAATCAACCGCAGTCCGGCGATTCACCACGGCCCTATTATAAAAATTGTCTCCGTTGTTCTAACATTGAGGAGCGAGTAATAATATAATTATTATTAGTCCATTTTTGATGTCGTGTCCGAAATAACACGAGAGACAAAAGACACGTCGAGAGGAAGACGATCGTTTTTGAAACGTTCGGGGCTTGCGTCTGCTACGATAGCAGCCGGGGTTCCAGGCGCCGCACTCGCGTGTGAGAACAGAATCGAAGGTAGCTATCAGGAAGATAACCCAGCGATGTCCTGGATCTACGGCGACGAATTCGTGGATTCAGCGTGTGAGAACCACTACAATAGTGGGACGAAGATCTCCATGGGAAGTACAGGCGGATACTGGAGGTCGCATCAATGGGACACCGGTGAATGGGTCCATTACTTCACAAAGACTGCGTATGCGGAACACTATTCCGAGAACAGCTCGTGTGATTGGGAGCATGATTCAGGAATCACTCAACAATGGGTGGGAGCTCGATCAGACAACTCCGCTCTCGGTGTGAGATTTTCGAGTACTCCAACTCACCAAGGTGCCTATCCTGCATCAGCAGGCGGAGAGGACGTCCCCTATGGGGATACCGTCTGGACAGTCGCGTCGGCTGCAATTTCGACGGCATTTCCCGCAGCCGCTCCTGCAATGACCGCAGCAGGGCTTCTTGGTGCTCTCAAGAACGATGCAGCGGAGCAACAAAGCTCAACGTGGGATTCCTACCAGCATTGGCCCTACAATGGGGAGCATTCCTGCGTGGCTCACCACGTTCGCTTCCTTTCTGAGGGGTACGACGATCAACCAAATCTGGTTGTTGAGAGTTGGTTCTCGAATGATATCGGGGTCGCTTCGGTCCAGAACCGGATGGATGTCAATTATCCACGGACCGATGATATTGCAGGTGGTAACGCAGAAACTAACGCTACGGCCACGGCAATCGGGCGCGGGCGACCAGCGGTTGGCAATCGCGTTGACGTTCCAAATGGACGTTCAATGGAAGTGGAAAACGTTCGATCGGATCGGCGAAAGAGCACAGATATGAAAGTGCAGACGCCTGACGAAGAAGAGTTCAAGAAACAGTATCCCGCCATCTACGAAGAGAAGGGGACGCCAAGCCGTACTGTTGAATTCCCCTCGAGAGCGGAGACGATTGTCACCACCGGTCAGTACGTCGACTAATCGGCTATCCATCTCCTGCTGTTCAGTATCGAAGATCGGGAATAAGGAGGTCAGCAACCACTCCATCCAGGTTTACTCTCGTCATAGATGACCGAATCGGTTGTGTCGGAGCGGCAATGGAACCGGAGATCGACACAGTTCGCATTTCCACTCCCACCATCCACAGGGATGGATAGGCGATGAATTGCGTCCTCTAACGATGTGGTGTAGAATACAGAGTAGTCCCCCGGTTCCGAGTTCCAAGTCCGTTCAACGTCGTGGAGAGCACCGGCGTCCACCTCGATACGGTTCAAGTAAATCAGTGCCCCATCTCGCTCGATTCGAAGTTTGAACGAAATTGGCTTGTCCACAGTGTTTCCGATCTGAACGTTCCCCAGTTGAACGCCGGACTCGGACCCTACCGCTGTGCATCCCGCAACAGCCGAAATTGCAACTGCTCCAAGAAGGTTCCGTCGGGAGACATTCGAATCACCCATTATCAGTTAGTACAGAACCAAATACATAAACCTGTACTCAGTTCCTCACGTGATTGCTGCCAGCCGAGCTGCGTGTCGTGACGGTTCGCGGTCGTACAGTGACCGTCGAGGACAGCTTGTGACTCGGTATCGACGAGTGCAGTTGGGGTCGGAACACGTTGCGTCCATCGCCGCGTGACCAGACGGCTCGTGCAGTTGCGCCGACAGGCGCAGCAGCATTTGTGGCATCTCGCACAAGAGATCGAGCGCTACGCGGTCGGATTTCTCCAAGTAACCCCGGAGACAATGGAGCGAAACGACGGCGTAGTCGGCGCAGTCTGACGATTCACCAGAACCCTTCGTTTCTCGATCGCGACTCGTTCCGATCCCGTCCCACCGGTCTCGCTCGAGTCGTCACGAGGCGACGACCGGATCAGGAAACGCTTAGGGCATCGCGTCCGGTAGCCCGAGTGTGAGCGAGAATCGCGTCGTTCAGGGGCGAATGGTGACGGCCGAAAAACTCGCGGAACTCGTCGAAGGCGACGCCGTGATGGAGGTCGACTCGATCGAGGAGGCCGACGAGGAGTGTCCGGAGTGTGCCGGGAACGTCCTGCAGGTCGTCTACATGCCGTCGGTTACCGAACTCGTCACCGGCTGGAAGTGCCAGGACTGCGACTGGAGCGAAGCCGACCGCGACTGAACCGCCCGAGCCGAGTGTCGACGGTCGACCGGTAGCGACCGCTGTCCGCGCGGCACTCGTCGCCGAACGGAACGCGATGTGGTGACTTTTCGAGACGTCGCGACGCCGCTAGGATGTCGCATCGAGCGCAGTCACTACCAGATCAGCCACTCGAGCGCGGCGACGACGGCCGCGAGGAAGACGTGTTCGCCGTCGACGACGAACCCGTAGTACAGTGGCCCGCGATCGGTGGTCGCGAATGGGATGTACGCACAGACGTAGACGTTCATCGCGAGCACGACGAGGAACTCGTGTGCAATCGCGCCGCCGGCGACGAGGGCGATCACCGCCGCGGCGACGGCGACGGTCGCCAGCAACGACAGGAGGCGGGTCCAGCGCGGACCGAACAGGTTGGGGACCGTCGGGATGCCCTCCGCGAGGTCCCCCTCGATGTCCTTCACATCGAAGATCACTGCGGCGATGGTGATCATGGTCGTAATATACCCGAACAGAAACAAGATCGCCGGCGAGCGCAACTGGCCGTAGTAGTAGCCGACGCCCAGCGGGATCGCACCCCAGGCGAATCCGACCACGAGGTTCTTCACGAGAAAGAGTTGCTTGACCCCGCCGACGGAGTACAGGAGCACGACCACGAGCGGGAGGAACATGTACACCGCGCCGGGAACCCCGACCGCGACGGCGATTCCGACTGCGGCGACGTAGAGTCCGACCCCCGCGGCCAACCAGAGCGTTCCGTACCGTTTGGTAAACGCCGCGCGCTGTGGGACGTTCTGTTCGTCCTCCTCGAGATCGGTAAATCGATTGACGGTGTAGACGAACATCGTCGCCGCAAAGACGATGAACAGCGGCAGGGGCTCGAGCGGGAGGTCCGCGAGAAGAACGGTCGTCACGGCGACGCTGACCGTCGCAAGCGAGATGAAGAGGTTGCTATGGACCAGAACCCGGAGGCCGGCCTTGACGGATGCCACCCAGCCCGGCGGTCGATGCGTCGCGGTGGAATTTCTCACGGCGGGTGCCCCTTGTCCATGGCCTTAGGAGAGGCGACGTTTGAATGCTGTGTCGGTTCCCTCGACCGGTCGCCGCGAGCGCTCGCATCCGACCCCGGGAACGGAACTCGTCCGAGCGATCGGACGACATCTCGTCACGAGGAGCCCGCCGAGTCCGGACGTGCGGGTACATCACACGCCCCTTCAGTTGAGAACCAGCACAAAGAGGGCGGCTGAGAAAACGGTACGGCCGTGACGCACCCGGTGTCGTTGATGCACGTCGATGGAACGCCCGCGGCGAGTGGAAACTGGCATGATTTAAGCAAGGCCGGCACGCCCGTTCGAATGGCATGAAATTACACGAGTATCAGGCGAAGACCGTCTTCGCCGATGCCGGGATTCCGACGCCGGACTCGCAACTCGCGTCCGACGTCGACGGTGTGGTATCCGCGGCCGAGGAAATCGGATACCCAGTAGCGGTGAAAGCGCAGGTACAGGTCGGCGGCCGTGGGAAGGCCGGCGGAATCAAACTCGTCGAGGACGCGGACGAGGCTCGGGAAGCGGCCGACTCCATCCTCGGCATGGATCTGAAAGGGTATCACGTCGATCGGGTCCTCGTCGAGGAAGCGGTCGACTTCGTGAACGAACTCTACGTGGGGATCACGATGGACCGCGGCGAGGGCAAGCCCGTTGCGATGGTTTCGACCAAAGGCGGCGTCAACATCGAGGAAGTCGCCGAGGAAGATCCCGACGCGATCGCCCGCGAACACATCGACCCCTCCTTCGGGATGCACCCCTACCAGGCCCGCAAGGCCGTCTACGACGCCGGCGTCGACCAGTCGGTCGCGCGCGACGTCTCGAGCGTCCTCACCACGCTCTACCAGCTCTGGGACGACAAGGACGGGGCCGACGCCGAGATCAACCCGCTGATGGTCACGGCCGACGACGAGGTCATCGCGGCCGACGCCGTGATGAACATCGACGAGGACGCGCTGTTCCGACAGCCCGAACTCGCCGAGATGGAAGAGGAAGCCGCCGGCGGCGACGAACTCGAGCAGAAGGCCGACGAGTACGGCTTCGACTACGTCCGTCTCGATGGCAACACGGGGATCATCGGCAACGGTGCCGGGCTCGTGATGACGACGCTCGATCTGGTCGACCACTACGGCGGCGAACCCGCCAACTTCCTCGACGTGGGTGGCGGCGCGAAGGCCGCCCGCATCGCGAACGCGCTCGATATGGTGTTCTCCGACGACAACGTCGATTCGGTCGTCTTCAACATCTTCGGCGGGATCACCCGCGGCGACGAGGTCGCCCGGGGGATCAACGAGGCGCTCGAGCAGTTCGACGAGATCCCTAAGCCGGTCGTCGTCCGTCTGGCCGGCACGAACTGGGAGGAAGGCATGGAGATTCTCAACGAGGACCTCGTGACGGTCGAGCAGACCCTCGAGGACGCGGTTCAGCGTGCTGTCGAGTACGCTGGGGAGGTGAACGACCAATGAGCGTACTAGTCGACGACGACACGCGCGTCGTGGTACAGGGCATCACCGGCGGGGAAGGCAAGTTCCACGCCGAACAGATGATGGAGTACGGCACCAACGTCGTCGCCGGCGCGGTCCCCGGCAAGGGCGGCCAGGAGGTCAGCGGCGTGCCGGTCTACGATACGGTCCACGAGGCCGTCGACGAGGAGAACGCGGACACGTCCGTGATCTTCGTTCCGCCGGCTTTTGCCGGCGACGCGATCTTCGAATCGCTCGACTCGGACCTCGACCTCGCGGTCGCCATCACGGAGGGCATCCCGACCCAGGACATGGCGCGAGTCAACAAGCGCCTCTCCGAGACGGAGACCCGACTCATCGGGCCGAACTGTCCCGGCCTCATCACGCCCGGCGAGGCGAAACTCGGCATTCTGCCCGGCAACATCTTCGCCGAGGGGAACGTCGGGCTCGTCTCCCGCTCCGGGACCCTGACCTACCAGGTCGTCGATAGCCTGACCAATCGCGGGATCGGCCAGACCACCGCCATCGGCATCGGCGGCGACCCGATCATCGGGACCGACTTCGTCGACGCCCTCGAACTGTTCGAGGACGACCCCGACACCGACGCCATCGTCATGTGCGGGGAGATCGGCGGCGAAGACGAGGAGGAAGCGGCCGCGTTCATCGACGACTACGTCGACACGCCGGTCGCCGGCTTCATCGCCGGCCGCACCGCACCCCCGGGCAAGCGGATGGGTCACGCCGGCGCGATCGTCTCCGGCTCCGGCACGGGAACCGCGGAGAGCAAGATCAGCGCCCTCAACGACGCCGGCGTCCCTGTCGGCGACACCCCCGAAGAAGTCGCCGATCACATCGAAGAGTTCCTCGCGTAACTGCCGTCTCGCGTGTGCGTCGGTCCGTAACCGCAATCGCGGGCCGACCGGTTGCGGTCTCGCGTCTTTTCGAACCGACTCGAGCGGCGGCGAGTCCTGCGTCCAGTGCTGTGACTGCCCAGCGCCGGCCCCCGTCGCTCTCCCGCAGCACGATCATTGTCGTCCGGTGCGTCACTGTGGGTATGCCGGTCTGGCTCGAATGCGATCGCTGTGGCGCCACGCGGACGATCCCGGAGCGAACGACCGATCCGGAGACGGGCGGGACGCAGTGTCCGGAGTGTGGTGCAAACGCGTATACGGTTCGACGGACCGGGCTCGCGTGGCATCCCGAGATGTGATCGGACTCGAGGCGGCGGGACGATAGGGACAACGGGTCGGTTCCGGGCCGTCGCGAGCGGACGGCGAGGGTTCCTCATCGACCGGACGGCAGGTCGGCGGCGCGCGTTCGACGGGCTCGGAACGATCAGCCGAACAGCGACCGCACTCGTCCGAGCAGTCCAGCCGAGCCGTCGTCGGCCGCGGAGTCGGCCTCGGTCGTATCGATATCGGTATCGCTCCCTCCGGCGTCGGTATCGGTCCCCGCGGCGTCGGTGTCGCGGTCGGCCGTGTCGGGACCGTCGACCGCGGCCGCGTCCGCCCCGTCCTCGAGACGCGACTCCGACTCGGCGCTGTGGACCGCCGAGTCGGCACTCGCGTCCGACGGGGTCTCCGGAGCGGCATCGGTATCGCGTGTAGCATCGGCGTCGCTCTCCGCGTCCGGTTCGGTCACCGCAGCCGCGTCGGGGTCGACGGCACTGTCCGTCCCGTTCTCGAGGGTGGGGTCGCCGTCGGACGGCTCGTCCGCGGTCTCGGCGGTCGTCGTCGCAGTCCGTGAGTCGTCCTGTGCCTCGGCGGTCGGCGTCTCGGCGTCACCGCCGTCGGGCCCCTCGTTCGTGGAGGGAGTGGAATCGACGGGGTCGTCGTCCCGCCGGTCGTCGGAACCAGCGGTGTCGACCCAGAGGAACTCCCCGTCTTTCGTGCGGCCGGTGAGAAGCAGCTCCGTGAGTTCGTCCTCGTCGGCTCGCAGCTCGTCGTCGACGGGCGTCGCCGGGTCGGGTTCCGGCTCCGCCGCGCTCGCGATGATGTCGTCCGGCGTTTCGTCCGCGAGCACGTCGTCGGTATCGCCCTCGTCCGCGGCTTCGGCACGGAGCTGATCGAAGACCTCGGCGGCCGTCCTGTCTTCGACTTCGTCCGGATCGTCACCGTCGGCTTCGTCCCCATCCCCCCGTTCCGTTCGCCGCCCGGCTCCCGTGTCGGTTTCCTCGAACTCCCCGAACAGTTCGTCGGTGCTCGCACCCACGTCGAGCCCACCGTCACCCGGACTGTCTGTCGTACTATCTGTCATGAACCCGCTTGCTCCTAGTGGATTATCACACGACTTTAATTTTCGGAATTTTTCCCGTCGCGATGGAGACGGGAAGTACAATATTAGTGTACTGGCCGTTAGCGGGCATCGATAGCGGTTCCGGTTTACGATCGGGCAGCATACGAGCAGAACAGGAGACAATCGGGAAAATCGTCGTGCGAGGCGAAAGTCGGAATATATCGCCCGTTCGTAGCGACTCGCCGGGTGTCGGCACAAGCACTATTACTCGACGCGTCGTATGTCGGACGGTATCATGACAGGGATCGAGTACGACGACTTTCTGGACCTCGGATACGACCCCGCCGCGACGGAACTGGTCTGTGAATTCACGATCGAACCGGCCGACGGGATGTCGATGGAGGCGGCGGCGAGTCGCGTCGCCTCGGAGTCATCGAACGGCACCTGGGCCGCCCTACACGTCGACGAGGACGAACTCACGGATCTCGGTGCAGTCGCCTGTGGCATTGACGGACGGACGGTTACGGTCGCGTACCCGACCGCGCTGTTCGAGGACGGTAGCATGCCCCAAATCCTCTCGTGTATCGCCGGCAACATCCTTGGGATGAAAGCCGTCGACTCGATCCGGCTCGAGGACTGCGACTGGCCGGAATCGATCACGAGCGGGTTTCCGGGCCCACAGTTCGGACCGAGCGTCGCGCGCGAGAAGTTGGACGCGGGCGAGCGGCCGGTGTTGGCGACGGTGCCGAAACCCAAGGTGGGCCTCTCGACCGACGCCCACGCCCGCATCGGCGAGGAGGCCTGGCGCGGTGGCATCGACCTGCTGAAAGACGACGAGAACCTCACCGACCAGGCGTTCAACCCCTTCGCGGACCGACTCGCCGAGAGCCTCGCCGCCCGCGACCGCGCCCAGGAAGAGACCGGCGAGCGCAAGGACTACCTCGTGAACGTGACCGCCGAGACCACCGAGATGCTCGAGCGAGTCGATCTCGTCGCCGAACACGGCGGCGGGTTCGTCATGGTCGACGTGATCACCTGCGGCTGGGCGGCCGTCCAGTCGGTTCGGGAACGCTGCGCGGACCACGGGCTGGCGATCCACGCCCACCGCGCGATGCACGCCGCCTTCGACCGACTGGACCACCACGGGGTGTCGATGCGCGTCA
The DNA here is from genome assembly GCF_000731985.1 of Natrinema altunense. Classification (GTDB taxonomy): domain Archaea; phylum Halobacteriota; class Halobacteria; order Halobacteriales; family Natrialbaceae; genus Natrinema; species Natrinema altunense. Next base: position 100,741 of record NZ_JNCS01000005.1, on the reverse strand, counting down.
TCGCCCAGATCGCCCGCCTCTGTGGCGTCGACCACATCCACACCGGGACCGCGGGGCTGGGAAAGCTCGCGAACGAGGACACGCCGGGAATCAACGAGTGGCTCACGAGCGACTGCCACGGCCTCAGGCCCGTCCTCCCGGTCGCCTCCGGCGGACTGCATCCCGGCGTGGTCGATCAGCTCATCGACGCGCTGGGGACCGACATCATCGTACAAGCCGGCGGCGGCGTCCACGGCCACCCGGACGGCACGCACGCGGGTGCGAAAGCGCTCCGACAGTCCGTCGAGGCCTCGATGGCGGGCACGGACCTCGAGACCTACGCCGACGACCACGCGGAACTGGCGACGGCCCTCGAGAAGTGGGGCGCGGAGACGCCGCGGTAACGGTTCGGACCGAACCGACGGACAGCGATCGGATCAGGTCCGATCGACGAATGCGACGATGTGCTCGGCGATTTCCTCGCCGGCGTCTTCCTGCAGGAAGTGTGCGGCTTCGTCGATCCAGACGTCGGGCTGGTCGCTCGCGGTCGGGAGCAACTCGCGCAGCGGGTTGCGGTTGCCGGCGGTGATCGGGTCCTCGCTGGCGAACAGGACGAACGCCGGCTTCTCCCACTCCGCGAGTCGGTCCCGGGCGTCGGCGAACAGGTCCGCCCCAGGGTCGTCGGGCGACTGGGGGACGAGTCCGGGGAACGTCCGCGCGCCGGCCATGTATCGATCGTCGGGGAACGGCGCGCGGTAGGCGTCGAGCACGTCCTCGGAGCAGTCCCGATAACAGCCGTTGGCCACGAGTTCGCCGATGTCGAGATCGTCGGCGGTGGCAACCAACTCGGCGAACGCGTGCCAGGTATCGGGCATCTCCTGGCTCCCGTCGGGGAGGCCGGTGTTCATCGGAACCAAGCGGGCGAACCGTTCGGCCTGATTCGCCGCCAGCGAGAGCCCGAGCAACCCACCCCAGTCCTGACAGACGAGCGTGATGTTCGTCAGATCGAGTCGCTCGACGAACGTCCGGAGCGCGTCGTAGTGCATCCCGACGGTGTAGTCGTCGCGGTCCTCGTACCGATCCGAGCGGCCACAGCCGATCAGGTCGGGGACGACGACGCGGCCGCGCTCGGCCAGCGTCGGCATCATCTTGCGGTAGAGAAACGACCACGTCGGCTCGCCGTGCAGACAGAGGAACGTCTCCTCGACGTCGTCGCTGCCCCCGCTACCGCCAGTTTCCACGTACGCCATGTCCAACTCGCCGACGTCGGCGTACTGCGGTTCGTAGTCGAAGTCCGGAACGTCCTCGAAGTGTTCCTCCGAGATACTGAGAACCATATGTCACGACATCACATATCCTTATACAAAAGTTGGGGAAATCAACGTGAACGAAGCTATCGTTGTTCCGTTTAGTGCCATCGGGGAGTCCGCCGCATCTTCGGTGCGACTGAGTGGTCCATCGGTCGGCCGGCCTCTCCGATGGACCTGTACGTTTCACCCATAGTGAGAATCCACAATCATTATAGTCTCGTTAATCGCCATTCGGATTGTGGTTTACGAGACTGGCAACGAGACGGTTGACGACGCGCTCGAGCGGGTCATGGCCGGCGAACGCCTCGATCGGACCGACGGGCTCGCGCTGATGGCCCAACCGGTCGACGCGCTCGCCGAGGCCGGTGCCGCCGTGCGGGATCACTTCGGCGACGGCACGGTCGACGCCTGCTCGATCGTCAACGCGAAGGCGGGCAACTGCGCGGAGGACTGTGGCTTCTGTGCGCAGTCGGTCCACTTCGACACCGGCATCGACACCTACGGCTTCCTCGGCCCCGAGAAGATCCTCGAGGCCGCGAAGCGGGCCGAACGCGACGGTGCACAGCGCTTCGGCATCGTCGTCGCCGAGAAGGGCGTCTCGAAGGAACACCGCCCCGAGGAGTGGGCGGAGGTCCTCGAGTCCATCCGCCGCGTCCGCGACGAGTGCGATCTCGAGGTCGACGCCTCGTTGGGCATCTTGACCGAGGAGGAGGCCGCGATCCTCGCCGAGGAGGGGATCAATCACTACAATCACAACATCGAGACCTCGCCGAACTACTTCCCCGAGATCGTCGATTCGCACAGCTTCGAGGACCGGGTGAAGACCCTCGAGGTGGCCAAAGAGGCCGGGATGGACCTCTGTGCGGGCGTGATCCTCGGGATGGGCGAGACGCCGACCGACCGGGTCGAGGCCGCGATCGCCCTGCAGGACATCGGCATCTCCTCGCTGCCGGTGAACGTGCTCAATCCGGTCGAGGGAACGCCGCTGTACGATCAGGGTGCCGACATCTCGACCGACGAGATCGTCAAGACGGTCGCGGTGTACAAACTGCTCCACCCCGAGTCGCGGGTCCGCCTGACCGGCGGTCGCGAGGTCAACTTGGCGCCCGACGAGCAGCACCTGCCGCTCGAGGCCGGCGCAGACGGCCTCCTCACCGGCGACTACCTTACCACCGGGGGGCAGTCACCCGGTGAGGACATCGAGATCATCGAGCGCGCGGGGCTGGAACCCAACCGGGACACCAACGAGTTCGACCCCGAGGAGGTCAAGGCCCGTCACGGCGGCGCCGCGGACCCCTCGAGCGAGACGGCGAGTACTGGCGCGGAACCGAGCGACGACTGACGACGCGACGCATTCAGCACATCGACACTCATGGACGAAATCACGTTTGCGGTACTCGGCACCGGAGGTATCGGCCGACGAGCACTCGAAGTGAGCCAGCACAAGGACGCGTTGACGCCCGTCGCGGCGTGTGACCGCCACGGCGTCGCCGTCGACTTCGACGGCCTCGACGTCGACGAGTTGCTGGCGGCGACGGAGGGGAACATCGACAGCGAGGTCGCGACGGACGGCGGCACGGGCGCGGCGACCGCCGAGAGCGGCGTCAAACAACACGGCGAGGACAGGGGCGTCGTCGCCTCGAGCCAGGCCCGTCCCAGCGAGGACGCCATTCAGGAGATCATCGACCGCGGCGACCGGATCGACGCCGTGCTGTTGGCGCTGCCGAACTACGAACACGACTTCATTCCCCGAACCGCCGATCGCTTCGTCGAAGGCGGCTACTCCGGGGTCATGATCGACGTGCTCAAGCGCTCGCGCGTGATCGGCATGCTCGACGAGCGCAGCGATGCGTTCGAGGACGCGGGCGTCACCTTCATCTGCGGGGCGGGCGCGACGCCAGGCCTGCTGACCGGTGCCGCCGCGCTGGCCGCCCAGTCGTTCGTCGAGGTCACCGACGTCGACATCTGGTGGGGCGTCGGCCTCAAATCGGGATACGAGGACAACCGCGGCACCGTCCGCGAGGACATCGCCCACCTCCCCGAGTACGACATCGAAACCGCGCGCGGGCTCTCCGAGTCCGAGATCGAAGCCATCATCGACGACCACGACGGCGTCATCGAGTTCGAAGACATGGAACACGCCGACGACGTTCTGCTCGAGCGCGCCGGTGTCTGTGACGCCGACGACGTCACCGTCGGCGGGGTTCTCGACGTTCGCAACGACGAGAAGCCGACGACGACGACGGTCCGCGTGACCGGCCGCACCTTCGACGGCGAGACGGCGACGAACACGTTCCAACTGGGCGACGAAACGAGCATGGAGGCCAATGTCAACGGGCCCGCGCTGGGCTATCTGAAAGCCGGCGTTCGCCGGAACCGAGCGGGCGAGTACGGCGTCTTCGGTCCGGCCGACCTGCTGCCGGGCTTCTGATCCCACCGAGGTCCGTTTCGATGGGAGATCGACGACGACATCCGGAACCGCCGCATATCGTGCGTCTCGAGCCGCAGCGACGCCGAACCGACCGCTCGATCCGAACCGTGAGAGTCAAACCGTGGCGTTGAGTCGGTTTAGCCGAATGGCCGACCGCGGGTTCGACCTCGAGAGCCGACTCGAGACGCTCGAGGAAAACGACTTGAAACGTGCCCTCTCGCCCGTCGACCGGGTCGCCGAGCACGGCTACTTCGCCGAGCCATCGGGCGGCGAGTTGCCCGTCCTCGAGACGGCAGAGGCGCTCGTCTTCGCCTCGAACAACTACTTGGGATTGACCGACGACCAGCGGATACAGGACGCGGCTCGGCAGGCCGCCGCGACCGTCGGGACGGGTGCCGGTGCGAGCCGACTCGTCACCGGCGATACGATGGTCCACCGGGACCTCGAGCGGCAACTCGCCGAGGTCAAAGGCACCGAGCGTGCGCTGGCCTTCTCCTCGGGGTACGCCGCGAACGTCGGCACGATCACGGCGCTCGAGCCGGATGTCGTCTTCTCCGACGAGTTGAACCATGCAAGCATCATCGACGGCTGTCGACTCGCGAACGCCGAGACGGTCGTCTACGACCACTGCGATGCGGCGAGCCTGCGATCGAAGCTCGCGGCCCGAGCCGAGCGGGCGGCTCGAGACGGCCGCGAGGCGGCCGACGAGTCCTGGCTGATCGTCACCGATTCGGTGTTCAGTATGGACGGCACCGTCGCGCCCCTCGATGCGATCTGTGACGCCGCCGAGGAGTTCGGCGCGTGGGTGATGGCCGACGAGGCCCACGCGACCGGCCTCTACGCGAACGGCGGCGGCGTCGTCCAGGCGGAGGGCCTCGAGGACCGCGTCCACGTTCAGATGGGAACGCTCTCGAAAGCGCTGGCCAGTCAGGGCGGGTACGTCGCCGGCAGCGCGGAGTTGATCGAATGCGTGCTCAACGACGCGCGTTCGTTCGTCTTCTCGACCGGACTCGCGCCGCCGGCGGCCGCGGCGGCGAGCGAGGCGCTCCACGTCGCCCGTCACGGCGGTGCACGGGAGCGCCTCTGGGAGAACGTCGCCCACCTCCGGGACGGCCTCGAATCGATGGGGTTCGAGGTGTGGGGCGACTCACAGATCCTCCCGGTGGTCGTCGGCGACCGGCGGGACGCGATCGCCCTCGCCGACGGGGTCCGGGAACGCGACGTCGTCGCGCCGGCGATCCGGCCGCCGACGGTTCCGGAGGGAACCAGTCGCATCCGCGTCGTTCCGATGGCCACCCACGATCGGAACGACATCATCGCCTGTCTCGAGGCGTTTCGCGCCGCGGGCGAGGAGGTCGGATTGCTATGAGCGCCCGGCGACCGATCGCCGTCGTCGGCACCGGAACGGGTGTCGGGAAGACGGTCGTGACGGCTGGGCTCACGCGCCTGCTCCGCGAGGAGGGCCACGACGCCCGGGCGATCAAACCGGCCCAGACCGGGCATCCGCCGGACGACGACGCGGCGTTCGTCGCCGCGGCCTGTGGCACTCCGGAGGCCGCGACCTGTCCCCGCTATCTCGAACCAGCGCTCGCACCGCGGGTCGCGGCCGAGGTCGCCGGGGAGGCCCTCTCCTACGAGTCGATCCGCGCGGCCTGCGAGCGGGAGATCGAGGCCACCCCGGTCCCGATCGTCGAGGGGATCGGCGGCCTCCGCGTCCCGCTGGCCGGCGACCGGGAGGTACTCGACCTCGTCGCCGACCTCGCGGCCGCGGCGGTCGTCGTCACGCGGTCGGGACTGGGCACGCTCAACCACACCGCGCTCTCGGTCGACGCACTCGAGGCCCGCGACATCGATCTCCGTGGGATCGTCGTCAACGAGTACGCGGGCGAAACGACCGCGGAACGGACGAACCCCGACGAACTCGAGCGGATGACCGGCTATCCGGTCGAGACGGTTCCGCCGCTGGACGGGACCGAAACCGATGGCGATCTCGAGCCGCCTGCCCTCGCTGCGGGCGTTAGCGAGGCACTGTCGTCGGCGTTTCGCGATCGACTCCCGGTAGAAGACCGCTGATCAGTGTTCGCACTCGGTCAGGCGGACGGTGCCTGTGGCTCTTCGTCGACGGTCGTCGACTCGTGATCGGACGAGATATCGGTCACCGCTGCGTCGAGTTCGACCAGAGAGGAGACGACTTCGGATTTCCGGTGGGTCACCTCGAGGTGGACGCGGAGGTCGTTGCGATCGTCGTACGTCTCCGTACAGAGCGGGCAGCTATGTGGCTCAGTCATTCGGCGGGTCACCAAGAGGTACTCTCATCGTTCAGCGACGTAATAGTGCCGGTCAGTCAATATGTAGACAGATGTTGCCGAGGGCATCCCAACTCGGCTCCGACGTCCGCCGGCGTCGGTGCGCCGCCAACGGCCACACTGATTACATGAAGTCGCTCAGCCCAGCCTGATCGTCGTCGGGGTCGTCGACCGACGACGAGTCGTCCGACACGGAACCGCCGTTACTATCGTCCGACTTCGCCGTCGTGAGCGCCTGCTGCCCGCTCGAGTCGTCGTTGTCGCCTTCGTCGGTTACAGCGGCGGTCGTCTCGTCGTTACCGCTCGAGCGCTCGGCCTCGAAGAAGGCGTTGCCCGAGTGCTCGACCGCTTTCTCGGCTTTCAGTTCGTCGGCGTCCGTGACGATCGATTCGACTTTGTTGGTGTCCGTTCCGCTGCCGGTAACGAAGGAGACCTCGGATTCATCGAGATCGTAGGCCGCGGCCATGCGGACGGTCAGTTCCCGGTTCTTGCAGTGGTGGGTCATCGCCGACAGGAAGGGGAGGATCTCCCGGCGGGCGGTTGCGACGCTTGCGCCTTCCCGCTCGGCGATGCGTTCGGCGATCGAATCGCGGGTGTTCCGGGTGCCTTTGGTACGGCCGAGCTTCGACCAGTAGCTCGGCGGGCCGTAGCGGGTCCAGCCGCCCTTCTCGCCCCGCCGCGAAGCGGCGACGCCGGCGGTCATGTTGTCCGTCGCGTACCGCCAGTAGGAGTAGTCCTGTGTGGCCCGGACCCGACCCAGCCAGCGGTCTGCGTTCGAGAGGAACTCATAGGCATCGGCGAGTTCGGCCCCTTCGTAGTCTTTCGGCACGTTATCCTCGATCCAATTGAGCAGATCGTCCGGCGTCTCGTCGACGTCGTAGGAGGCCCGCAGCGCTCCCTCGGCGTCTTTCTCCTTGATGAGTTCGTCGAGGAAGTCGAAGATGCCCTCGGTCGTGTCGCGCTCGCTGGTCACCACGTCGTCGACGGTCAGTCGCTCGGTCTCCTCGGCAACCGCCTGCAGGTCGTTGACCGCCGAGCGCAGGTCGCCGCTGGTCGATTCGGCGATTTTCTCGAGGGCACCCTCCTCGAACTCGACGCCCTCGCGCCGGCAGATGTCCCGCAGGACGGGGACGATCGAGCGCTTCGAGACGTCGCGGAACTCGATCGTCTCACAGGCGTTTCGCAGCGACTTGCTCATCTCGTAAAACTCGTTTGCGACGAGAACGATCGGCTGGTTCGCGTCCTTGACGACGCGCGTGACCTCTCGAGAACCGCCGTAGTCGGCGTTGCCGTGGAAGTTGTCCGCCTCGTCGAGAACGACGAGTCGGCGACCGGCCTCGCCGCCGGTGAGGGTCCCGCTCTTGGCAGCCTCGCCGGCGATCTTCTCGATGACGTCGGCTCCGCGGCTGTCGCTGGCGTTCAACTCCATTACCGGCCAGCCCATGTCGGCGGCCAACGCGTGGGCAGCGGAGGTCTTCCCGACGCCGGGGCTGCCGTGGACGATCACCGACTTGCGGTGGTCGTCCCAGCTTTCGGCCCACTCCTCGAGTTGGTCGCGGGCCTTGTTGTTGCCGCGTACCTCCGACAGCGTCGTCGGACGGTACTTCTCGGTCCAGTCGGTCATTGAACACTGGTTGGGACGAGTCGCGTTTAGTGGTTGCGGACGCTACTCTTCGGTGACCGTCTTCAAGTCGAGACGAGGCGTCACGTCCTCGTATGTGTCATCGCTTGAGACGATAGTATCCCCGTTGGATTCGACGAGGTGAAGCGCGTCGAACGGTGTGAACCCGTGGTCCTCCACGTACGTCGCCGCCGTAACGACCGTCTCCGCGTCACCGCGTACCTCGACGAGGTTGGCAGCGTTCGAAACGACCCGTTCGGTATCGCGGTCCTCGCGGTAGGCTACTAAAAGGAGTTCGATGAGCGTGAATTGCGACGTCCACAACTCGTCCTGTTGGTCTCGGTATACCGCTTCGGCGGCGTCTCCGAGCCAGTCTTCATCCTTGATGAGCGCGAGCAGAAAGTCGGTTTCCGCATACATTTACTGTCCGGCCTCGTCGAGCGCTGCTTCGCGTGCTTCTTCACGAAGTTCGTCGGCCGACTTCTCGACATCCGCAAACTCATCTCTGAGTGCCTCGAGCGGGTCGTCAGCGACCGGAACCAATTTGACTCCGTCTGGAAGCTGAACAACGTGATATCGGTCCCCGTATCGCTCTCGGACCTCCTTGGGGAGCGTGAGACGACCGCGGTCGTCCAGCGCTACGTCTGACATATCTTGTCGTATGGTGGGCGAAAGTAAAAATGTTCCCCGATATACAGAGATACCCATTCTATCCCCACTGGCCGGAATTCATCTCCGCATCGACGAGCGAACGACGAGACGTATTCGACGTTCTCAGTACATCGAACCTACATCGTATTTTCCGGACTTCTCCGTCCAGTCGGTCATTGATCACCGGTTGGTGCGAGCCGCGTTTAGTGGTTGCGGAGCGTCGTCTCAGTCCGTCCCGTGGATGAACACGGACCGTTCGGCCGCGTCGTCGCCCGCTTCGATGCGGACGGGAACCTCCTGATCGGCGTCGACGCGCGGCGTTTCGTACCCCGTCGTGACGGTCGTTCGTTCGCCGGCCGCGAGGCTCACTGTCCGCCGTTCGACCCGTTCGGAACTGTGGCCGACGATCAACTCGAGGTCGTGCGTGCCGTCGGTTCCGCCGGTGTTCTCGATCGTCGCGCTGACTTCGAGGAAGTCGCCGGCGTCGATCGGCGCGTTCGTCTCGAGACGCACGATCTCGAACGCCGCGGGGGTTTCCGCGTCGGTATCGCCGCCATCGTCGGCTTCGATTTCGCGCAAACACTCGCGGGCGTGTGGATTCCCGTGTGTGACGCCGCCGGTGAGATACGCCTCTCGCTCGGTCGTGAGCGACGAGATGACGGTCCCGTCACTGCCGTACGGCGGTATCTCGACGACGACCTCGTCGGATGACTCGCGAACGGCCGCGGTCTCACCGATCTCGAACGCGACCGTGCCGGAGAACGGTGCAGCCACGTCCTCGCCGAACACGATCCCGTCCTCTAGCATGGTGTTCCCGTACAGTCCGTCCTCGTAGAAGTCCGTGCTCGCGAAGGCGACATCGTCGGCCGCGAACGTCCCCGTAACCTCCGCTCGAGTGCACGAGGGAAACGTTACCGTTGGCTCCGCGTCCCCGCTCTCACCGCCGGAGTCGTCACCGGTCCCCGTAGTCTCCGTCTCGGCCTCGGTGTCCGTCGACGGATCGGCGTTCCGATCCGCCTCTTCGGTGGCCCCGTCCGTCGCGTTCCCGGTTGCGAGGTCGGAGTCGCTACGCGACCCGTTCGAATCAGTGGGCGTATCGGAATCCGCGTCGAGACAGCCCGCGAGACCGAAACCGATACCCGAGACGCCGATGAACGTCCGACGGTTCATACTCCGACGGAGAACATCTCACGTGATAAAGTATTGGACGTGTATCATGTCCGGTTACAGTCATCAGCACGGACGTGCGCGTTCGTCGTATTCGACCGTCGTCCCAGGGTACTACGTCTGCCGCGATCCGGCGCGTCCGACCGCGACACCGCTCTGCGGTTCGACACGGATCGCCACCCCGGACTGGTAGTGGCCGGTTCGCTCGAGCGCTCCACTCATCGAGCACGCAGCGAAGCGGGGCTCCGGCGGTGGAGTCAGTCGGCCGACTCGTCGGCCTCCGGCGCGGCCTCGCCGACGGTCACCCGCGAGATGCGCGTCCCTTCCACGTCGTCGACGGTGAGTTCGTAGCCGTCGGCCGTGATCGCGTCCCCGGCTTCGGGAGCGCGGCCGATGCGACTCAACACCAGGCCGCCGATGGTCTCGAACGCGTCGCCTTCGAACGTCGTTCCGAGCGTTTCGTTGACGTCGGCCAGCGGGACGCGACCATCCATGGCGTATCGGCCGCCGTTGAGGTCGTCGATCGAGGGCACCATGTCGGCGGCGTCGAACTCGTCTTGGATCTCGCCGACCACCTCCTCGATAACGTCCTCGATGGTCAGAATCCCCTCGAACGCACCCCACTCGTCGATGACGACGGCCAGTTGGACGTTCTGCTGGCGGAACTCGGTGAGGATTTCGTCGATCCGGCGCGTCTCGGGGACGATGAGGACCTCTCGAGCGAGATCGCGTGCGGTCGGTTCGTCGCCCGCTCGGCCGTCGTTGCCGTCCGTGGCTTCGATGGCTTTGAGGACGTCCTTCGCGTGAACGAATCCGACGACCGGTTCGTCGGCGGCTTCGTCGACGATGGGTAATCGCGTGTAGCTCCCGCTGGCGGCGACGCCGCGGAGTTCGGAGAGGGGCATGCCGGCACGGACGGTGACGACATCGGGACGCGGAATCATGACTTCGCGGGCGACCGTCTCACCGAGGTCGAAGACGGATTCGATCATCTCGACCTCGTCCGCGTCGACGACACCCTGTTCGCCCGACTGGGCGACGATCCGTCGGATCTCCTCTTCGCTGTGGCCCTCGTCGCGCTCGGAGGCCGGCGCGACGCCGATGAGCCGCGTGAAGAAGTTCGCCGTGCCGTTGAAGACGATGATCCCCGGGATGAAGATGTAGTAGAAGAACTTCATCGGCGCGGCGACGAGCAGCGCGATCCGTTCGGCGTCCGCGATAGCGAGGGTCTTGGGCGCGAGCTCCCCGAAGACGACGTGCAGGAACGTGATGATACTGAACCCGATCGCGATGGAAACCAGATGAAGCGTTCCCGCGGGAAGCACCGGTCCCAGCACGGGCTCGAGCAGCGAGGCGATGGCCGGTTCGCCGACCCAGCCGAGCCCCAGCGAGGCGATCGTAATGCCGAGTTGGGTCGTCGCGAGGTAGTCGTCTAGATTCTCCTCGGCCTCCTGGACGAGTTTCGCCGACGACCGCCCCTCCGCGACGAGTTCCTCGATCTGTGTCGGCCGAATGCGGACGTACGCGAACTCAGCGGCGACGAAAAAGCCGTTCAAGAAGACCAGGAAGAGGGCAAAGAGGAGCCGCCCGAACGAGAACGCGAGGTCGGCGGCTACCATCGGTCCCACCCCGGTCGCCGCGGCGGCTCCCACGTCGTCGGGCTCGCGTCGAATCCGCACCGGGTTCGATCGCCGGTTCGCACCTCTACCGCGTCAGCACCGGGCAGTCGGCGGCTATCGTTCGGCGACGGGGACACGGCGAAACGCTCGTCGCCGGTGACAACTTCCATACGGTCACTTAGCACAGGGCTTACAAAATCGTGGCGCTGGCGATCGACGAACGGGGACCGGTGCCGACGGCCGCAGATGCGGTTCGATCACGCGGCTACGGGTCCGGCGACCGCTCCTCGGTCCCGTCCCCCACCGACTGCCGTCCGGAACCCGAGCGGATAACTGGCCGGCTGCCGAATCCCGGCTATGAACGTCGCGATCGTCACCGTCGGCGACGAGATTCTCGCGGGATCGACGACCAACACGAACGCATCGTGGCTGGCCGAGCGGCTCACCGAGCGCGGCAGCACGGTCCAGCGAATCCTGACGATCCCCGACGACCGCGCCCTCATCGCGGACTACGTCGACCGCTGGAGCGACGCGTTCGACGCGGTGATCGTCACCGGCGGCATCGGCGGCACGCCCGACGACGTGACCGTCGAAGCCGTCGCCGACGGCTTGGAACGCGAGTTCGTCGTCCACGGCGAGATCCGGGACCGACTCGTCGAGAAGGCGGCCGCGTTCCGCGACGAGAACCCCGAGATAGTAGAGGAGTACGACCTCCAGTTGGATATCGACGCCGCGGCCTCGATTCCCGAGGGTGCGACGCCGATCGTCGTCAACGAAGGCTGGGCTCCAGGCTGTCTCGTCGAGAACGTCTACGTCTTCGCCGGCATCCCCGACGAGATGCGGGCGATGTTCGAATCGGTCGCCGACGAGTTCCAGGGCGATTCGACCGCGGAGACGCTGTACACGCCGGCACCCGAGGGGGCGCTGCACGAGGCGCTCGAGGGGGTGACCGAACGCTTCGACGTTTCGGTCGGCAGCTATCCGCGCAGCGAGAACCGGCCCGGCCGGATTCGCGTCTCGAGTACCGACCCGGAAACGGTCGAGGCGGCGATGGCGTGGCTCCGCGACCGCGTCGAGACGACCGCGCCGCCGTCCGCGAGCGAGGGGACAGCCGAGTAACCGTTCCGCTGTCGCCCGCGACAGCGGCGTAGTCGAATCGCCGACCGCGGTCGAGCCGTCACTCTCGGCCAGTCCGCCGCCCTTCGACGATTCGAACGAGCACCGTTCCGAATCCAGCGACGGTGAGCACGAACCGTTCACCGGTCGCCGCGATGGGGAAGATCCGCTCGACGGCGGTCGCCGGCTCGTCTCGAGTGGGATCGAACCCGGTTCTGTAGTGGGTGTTCTCCGTGGTCCCGCGAGCCGTCGACTCGGCCAGGTGTCCGGCGTCGAGTTCGACGAACGTCTGGACGAGACCGCGTTGATCGGTCACGAGCAGCGACCCCGACAGGTCGTAAAATCGGTCGTGGAGCGGCCAGAAGAGGTTGACACCGTTGAAGAACGCGTCGAACAGGACGTGGGCGAGGAACATTCCGGCCAAACTGACCCACGCGACGCGGTGGCCGTAACTCCCCCACCGGTCCCGGAGCGTCGATTCCCCGCGGATCGTCCCGTCCCACAGCAACGCGGCGGCGGGGACGAGGACGATCCAGACGTTGTGCAGTGCCGCGCGATGCGTCCCGGGGACGACGATGCCGATCAGCGTATCGAGATCGAGGACGGCGGCACAGCCCATCACGAGCACGATTGCGCGGGTATCGAACTCGTCGCCGAGCAATGCGACCCCGAGCAAGCCTGCGAACGCGACGTGGACGACGGTCGATGGCACGTTCCGCGGACTCGAACCGCGGGGGCTTGACTGTTGGGGCGCTCGAGTCGGGAGCGGTCGGCTCTCGAGCCGGACGGGCAGTCGGTCTCCGGTAGCTACTTGCATCGACCGGGAGACGGTCGGGTATGAGCGGACGCGGACCGAAACGGGAACTCGCGGAGAAAATCGCCGGGGAGATCACGCTGAGTGAGGACCCCGGTGCGACGCTTCGGAAGTGGCGGACCGACTTCGACGTCTCACAGACCGATCTCGCAGCCGAACTCGACGTCTCCTCGTCGGTCATCTCCGACTACGAGAGCGGCCGCCGGGAGAGCCCCGGTATCGGCGTCGTCGGGCGACTCGTCGAGGGCATGCTCGCAATCGACGAACGCCGCGGCGGGGAGCGCATCCGACAGTACGGCCGCGTCCTCTCGGCGGGCTTCGAGAGCGATGTCGTCTACGACCTTCGGGAGTACGCCACCTCGCTTCCCCTCACGCGACTGTACGACGATCTCGAGGCGACCGAAGTGGCCTCGAGCGGGACCGAGCAGGTCAGCGGCCACACCGTCATCGACAGCATCGAGGCGATCACCCGGCTCTCGAGCGAGGAGTTCTTTCGCCTCTACGGGCAGAGTACGAACCGCGTCCTCGTGTTCACCAACGTCACCCAGGGTGAGGGCGTCGGCATCGCGCTGCGGGTCGTCAACCCGACGCCGAACGCCGTGATCCTTCACGGGCTCGAAGAGGAGGACCTCTGGGACCACGCGAGGGAACTCGCGCGCATCGACGGCTACTCGCTGGCGGTCACCTCGGCCCCGCTCGACGACGTGCTCGAGCACCTCATGACGCTCGACTAACTCCCGAGCGGGTCGTTTTTCGAGACGCTATCGGTGACCGGTTCCGGTCGGACGACTCGGCCGCCGCTTCGGCTGACGCTCACGGCGGACACTCCGACCGCCTGCCGCTCCGGGTTCAGTTGCTTTCGACGAGTTCACGGGAGGCTGTGTCCGGCGATCCACCACAGGAGAGCGGTCCCGCTGCCGATCAAGACGACCGCGGCGAGGGCACAGCCACCGATCGTCTCCCGCAGGGCTCGCGCAACCTCGCGGTTGCTACCGGGAGCGACGATGAAGTCGGTGTGCCAGTCGTCGGTCACGGCGATCGACCCCCTGCCGTCCGCGGAGTCGGCGACGCCCAGGACGGTTACCGTGTCGCCGACCGCGAGGACCGCCTCGCGGTAGCACTGATCCCGGTCACTGGTCTCGAAGTCGGCCGCCTCCCGGAGCCGACTCGCGAGCGGTTCCGGCGGGCGCTCGTCGGCGGCGATCCGGTTCGACGCCGTCCGCTCGAGTCGGCACGCCGCTGCCGCGGGATCGACGACGACCCGGCCGGTATCGGTTTCGATGGCGAACGGGGTCCGCCGATCCGCGAGTAGACGTGGCGGATCGGTCGAGTACGTCAGGACGCTCCGAAGCAGTGAGTCGGCAGCACCGCCGGCCCGGTCCTCGGCATCGTCCGCGCGGAGCGTCGTCGCCGTGAGCTGATACCAGACCGCGTCACAGCCCGTGAGGGGTGCCTCGAGCGGCTCTCGGAGGGGAGCGACGCGCCCGGAGACGGCGACGAGTCCGCCCTCGACGGCACCGGCGTCGGTGACGGTCGCCCGCCGAAGGGTGACAGAGGAGCGAAGCGTCGTGAGCAGCCCGCCGACGAAGTACCACCCGCTGCCCACCAACAGGCCGCCGACGGCGATGGGGACGATGACGCGCCGCGATCCGCCGACGGGACCGGTTCCGAAGAACGGGTACGAGCCGACGGCAAACGGCAGCCAGACGACGACCGTCGCACCGAGCATGAGGAGTGCGTACAATCGCGTGCCGACGTGGAGTCGGCGTCTGGCCCAGTCGAGTCCCGACAGTACGTCGTCGTTGGCGGCGTCTATCCCGACAACGAGTCCCCAGACGTGCAGGAGTCCCAGCAAGACGACCAGATCGAGACCGGAGATCGCGGCTGCGGGGACTGGGCCGATCGCCGACGCTGCGGGGGAAGCCATTACCGTCTGCTGACGTGTGTACGTTCCTAACCGTTTCGGGCGAGCCCGCGAGTGGTTCGACGGGGCGAGGGCTGTTATCTCGGACGGCCGGTACTCCGGCAACTCGACGGTGCAGTCGCTATCGAAACGATGGCCCACCGAAACCGAAGACGGGTCTGCGGCTCAGGCGATCTGGTCTTCGTACTCCTCGGCGGTCAGCAACGCCTCGAGTTCGTCGGGATCGTCGGCCTCGATCTCGAGCATCCAGCCCTCGCCGAAGGGGTCCTCGTTGACGAGTTCGGGGGCGTCGAACAGGTCGTCGTTGATCGCGACGACCTCGCCGCCGACGGGTGCGTAGAGATCGGAAACGGCTTTGATCGATTCCACGACGCCGAACTCCGTCTCTTGCTCGAGGTCGTCGCCCTCGTCGGGGAGTTCGACGAAGACCACGTCGCCGAGTTCGTCCTGTGCGAAGTCGGAGATGCCCACGCGGACGACGCCGTCGGTCTCGAGTGCCCACTCGTGCGATTCCAGGTACCGTCTCTCGTCGGGAACGTCGAAGCTCATTATACTGTATCGATGAAGGGTGTGGTTTCGACTCTTGCTTTCTTCGATTGGCCGCGGACGACGACCTGCAGCGTGGTCCCCGGCTCCGCGTACTCGACCGGCACGTAGCCGAGCCCGATCGGCTTCTCGAGGGTCGGACTCATCGTCCCGCTGGTGACGGTGCCGATCACCCGGCTCTCGGTCGTCGTGATGTCGTAGCCGTGTCTGGGGACGCCGCGGTCGATCAGCTGAAAGCCGACGAGCCGCTCGTCGACGCCCACCGCGTCGACCGCCGCCAAAGCGTCCCGGCCCACGAACTCGGTCTCGAGTGCGACGGTAAAGCCGATGCCGGCTTCGTAGGGCGTCCGCGGGTTGTCCTCGGGATCGAAGTCCTGTCCGGAGAGCAGCAAGCCGGCCTCAATGCGGAGCGTGTCCCGCGCGCCGAGACCGCAGGGTTGGCAGTCGAGCGCCGTCCAGATCTCCGCGGCGTCCGCCCAGGGGACGATCAGTTCGAAGCCGTCCTCGCCGGTGTAGCCCGTCCGGGCGGTCCAGCAGTCGACGCCGTCGATCGTCGCGTACCGGGCCTCGAACCGCTCGAGGTCGCCGACGGGGTCCTCGGTGACGCTCGCCACCAGATCGACCGCGTTCGGTCCCTGTACGGCGAACATCGCGTATTCATCGGTCCGGTTGTCGACGGTCGCCTCCAGGTCCCACTCGTTGCGGTAGCTGAGCCACCGTTCGTGGGTCGCCTCGTCGGTGCCCGCGTTGGGGACGAACAGATAGGTCGGCTCCCCGTCGGCGTCGCCGTCTCCGTGGGAGTCCTGTGGCGTCTCGCCCTCGTCGGGGAGCCGATAGACGACGGTATCGTCGATGACGGTCCCGTCCTCGTCGGTGATCGCGGCGTACTGGGAGTCGCCGACCCCGAGCCGGGAGACGTCGTTCGACGTCAGCCGTTGCATCAACTCGGTCGCGTCCGGGCCGGTCACGTGAATCTGGCCCATATGCGAGACGTCGAAGATCCCGACGTCCTCTCGGACGGCCGCGTGTTCCGTCTGAATGGAATCGAACTCGACCGGCATGTCCCAGCCGCCAAACTCCGTAAACTTCGCTCCACGTTCGTCGTGAATCCCACGTAACGGCGGCGTCTGAAGCGGCATGGTCGAGACATCTCCCGCGGTGTAGTAATGTCTTTTCGTCGGCTGACCGCGACGACGGGTCACCGTCTACGCTCCCCTGCCGAGTCGGTAGTCCCGACGGCTGACCGCCCCTCGCGGCCGCTCGATAACCAATTCCGGTTACAACTGTTCTGCCTATCGTCTCCGGTTGCCGAAAACATATGGCCGGAAGCGACCTACGAATCGATGCATGAGCACGCCAGCACTCGACCCACAGGCCGACTGGGATCGGATATACGTCGACGGCGAATGGCGGGACGCAGCGAGCGGCGAAACGATCCCCGTAGAAAACCCGGCGAAACAGGAAGTATTTACCGAGGTCCCCGCGGGGACGGAAGCCGACGTCGACGCCGCCTACGAGGCGGCCGAGGCGGCCCAGTCCGACTGGGCGGCGACGCCGCGGGAAGAGCGCAACGAGATCGTTCAAAACCTGCTGGACGAACTGAACGCGCACGTCGAGGAGATCACCGGGCTGCTCGCGACGGAGGCCGGCACCCCGGGCTATCGGGCCATGGGCGAGTTCGCGACCACGACCGGCGACGTGGAGATGGCGCTCGAACTCGAGCCACCCGAAGAGGAGGTTCGGCCCTCCCCGTCGGTCGAAGGCAAGGACAACCACATCGTCCACGAACCGGTCGGGGTCGTGGGCGTCATCTCGCCGTGGAACTTCCCGCTCCATCTCACCATGCGTGCGGTCGCGCCCGCGATCGCGCTGGGCAACACGGTCGTTCTGAAGCCGGCGACCGACACGCCGATCACGGGCGGGCTGCTCATCGCGAAACTGTGCGAGGCGGCCGGCGTCCCGGACGGCGTTCTCAACGTCGTCACCGGCCGCGGCTCCGACATCGGCGATCGGATCGCCGGCCATCCGACGCCGCGGGTCGTCTCCTTTACCGGCTCGACAGCCGTCGGCAAGGGCGTCGCCGAGCAAGCCGGCGCGAGCCTCGCCTTGCCCGCCCTCGAACTCGGCGGCAACGCGCCGTTTATCGTCACCGACGAGGCCGATCTCGAGAAGGCCGCCCGCGCCGGTGCGTTCGGGTCCTTCTTCCACCAGGGGCAGGTCTGTATCTCGATCAACCGCCATCTGGTCCACGAGGACCTCTACGACGAGTACGTCGACCTGCTGGTCGAGCACGCCGAATCGCTCACCGTCGGCGATCCCTCGGAGAACGACGACGTCACGTTCGGCCCCGTCCAGAACGAAACCCAGCGCGACGACCTGGTCGACTTCATCGAGGGCTCGCTCGAGGCGGGTGCCACCCTCGAGACGGGCGGCGAGGCCGACGGCCTGTTCGTCGAGCCGACGGTCCTCTCGGACTGTACCAACGACATGCCGACGGCGTGTAACGAGCACTTCGGCCCCGTCGCACCCGTGATCCCGTTCTCGGACGACGAGGAAGCGATCGAGTTGGCGAACGACACCGAGTACGGTCTCTCGGCGTCGGTCTTCTGCGAAGACGCCGAGCGCGCCCGCAATCTCGCCGATCGGGTCGAGGCCGGGATGGTCCACATCAACGACCAGCCGATCAACGAGGACCACAACGCGCCCTTCGGCGGCGTCAAGCAGTCCGGCCTCGGTCGCTACCACGGCGAGTGGATCACCCGCGAACTCACCGAGCCCAAGTGGATCTCCGTCCAGGACGAGGAACGCGATTACTTCGTCTTCGAATAATAGCTGTTCCAACTGCGATTTCTTTATCGACCGCGTTCCTCGAGTCGGAGCGTGTACTCGCCGCTCCCGCTGGCCGCGTGTATCTGAAGCCTGATCTTCTCGTCGCCCTCGAGCGAGACCGTGATGGATTCGCTCGTGCCCGCGTCCGCGGACGACGCGTCGTGATCCCATCTGGTGGGTTTGCTGCCGTCCGTGGTCACGTAGAGATCGAAGTCAGCGTCAGTAGGCCCCTCGAGCGTGATCGTCGCCGAACAGGGGTCGGCGGCGTTCAACGAGTAGCTGTAGCGGTCGCTCTCGCCCCACCAGCCGCTGCCATCGAGGGAGCCGCTCGCGCTCGCGGTGATCGTCTCGTCACCACACTCCCCAGGATCGTCCTCGTCGGGGTCGCTCCCGTCCGGGAACGGATCGGTCTCGACCGCTGTAGCCGCATCGACGCGGCCGTACCCCTGTTGGGTATCGCGGAGGCCGAGATCGACTGCGGTCGCCCGAAGGTGCTCGCGGAGTTCCGTCCGCGAGAGGTCTGGATAGGCGGAGAGCACGAGGCCGGCCACGCCGGCGACCACCGGCGCTGCCATCGACGTGCCCGACATTCGCGCGTACTCGTCGCCGGTCACGCTCGAGACGAGTCGACTGCCCGGGGCGGCGAGTTCGATCGCCGAGCCGGTGTTCGAAAACGAGGCGAGTGAATCGTCGCTGTCGACGGCCGAGACGGCGACGACGCTGTCCTCCGCGGCCGGCGAATAGACGCGATCGCTCCCGTCGTTGCCGGCCGCTCCGACCAGCAAGACGCCGTGGTCGGCCGCGTACTCACAGGCGGCAGTCAGCGTGTCGTAGGAGCCGTCGACCCCAAGCGAGAGGTTGACGATATCGGCCCCGGCGTCGGCGGCCCACTGAATCGCGTCGGCGATATCGGAGAGCGATCCGACACCGTTTTCGTCGAGCGCACGGACCGAGAGCAGCGAGCAGTCGCTGATACCGGCGTGGCCGGTGCCGTCGTCCGACCCGCCGGCCGCGATCCCGCCGACGTGCGTGCCGTGGTTCGCTCCGCTGGCGGGATACGGATCGTCGTCAGCGTCGAGGAAATCCGTCCCGATCCGGTCGTCGACCGCCGCCTCGAGCGCGGGATGATCGTACTGAATCCCCTGATCGACGACGGCAATAACGATGTCCTCGCTGCCGCGGGTCGTCTCCCAGGCCGTCTCGCAACCGATCTGTTGGGGGGCGTGCTGAAAGTCGTAGTAGGGGTCGTTCGGCTCGAGCAGCGACGCGACCGTCACGTTCGGTTCCGCGTACTCGACTGCGGGGGAGCTAGTGACGGCGTCGATGACGTCCTCGCGAGCGCGAGCGGGCGCATCGGATGGAAACGAAACGACGGCGTAGTGGATCGACTCGTTCGCGTGGACGACATCGGCACTGCCGGGGACGGCGGCACGGGCCTCACCGGCCACGTCCGCGGCTGACGGCGAAATCCCCAGAATGAGTTCGTCGTTCTTCGGCCCCGGTTCGCGGCTCGGGGTCGCGGTCGCGACGCCGCTCGAGCCGATTACGCCGCCGATGACGATCGAACCGGCACCGGTCAGGATCGAGCGGCGATCGTACGCGTGAGCGGGGTCGTCCGGGGGATCGTTCTGTGTCATGGAACGACAGTCAACAAGTCCTGAAATTAGTAAAGCGTTATCGAATCATCCATGGATTTATTTTTGAAATAGGACGGCAAATAGTGGCAGAAATAGTAATTATTGAATATAAAGTGTGAACGTGTGAATTCGTACTTTTATTACCGAGCGTGCGGACACGAGAACCGGTTCGGAGTTTCCGGGACTAACGCGACCACAGGGGCCGGTTTGCCGTCGGTCGGCCGCGTGACCGGGCCTCCGCTGCTCATCTGGGCCCGTCGCTGTGCTACGGTTTCGTCACGTGAGCCCGGGTCGCGACAGTCCCTAGAGTCTCCGTCGCCGAACTCCGAGCGGTCGGAGATTCACTCGGAGAAGTCGGCTGTGGCCGCTCGATCTATCGACCGCGTTCGTCGATCGTCAGCGAGTAGGAGCCGCTCCCGCTGTACCGGCTGACGAGGACGCCGAACTCTTCGCTGCCCGTGAGGTCGAGTTCGATCGTTTCGTTTGCACCCTGGTCCGCCGAACGCTCGTCGTAGTCGTACATCGACGGCGTCCGTCCGTCGAGCGTCAGGTAGAGGTCGAAATCAGCGCCGGCCGGTCCCTCGAGCGAGACGGTGGCACTGCAGGGGTCGGCCGTCTGAAGCTGGTAGGTGTAGGCATCGCTCGGGTTGCCGCCCCAGCCACCACTGAGTTCGCCGTCCGCGCCTGCAGTGTTGACCTCATCGCCGCACTCACCGGGCTCCGGATCCGGATCCGGGTCCGGGTTCGGAGAGGTACCCGGCTCGGTGGTGACGGCATTGCCGGCGTCAACGCGGCCGCTGCCCTGTTCGTTCGCCGACAGGCCGACATCGACGGCAGTTTGTTTGAGATGCTCCCGCAGCTGATCGTTCGAGAGGCTCGGCCACGCCGAGAGCGTGAGGCCGGCGACGCCGGCGACGACCGGCGACGCCATCGAGGTCCCGGAGAAGGTGTCGTAGTCGTCCCAGGGAATGCTCGAGAGGACGTCGCCACCGGGTGCGGCCAGTTCGATCTCCGGACCGACGTTCGAGAAGTCGGACAGCGTTTCACCCTCGTCCAGCGAGGAGACGGCGACCACGTTGTCGTAGGCGGCCGGGTACGAGACGCTGCTGCCGTAGTCGTTACCGGCCGCTGCGATGACCAATGTCCCCTGTGAAGCGGCGTACTCACAGGCTTCCCGCATCAGTTGCGTGGCACCGCCGCCGCCGAGGGACATGTTGATGATGTCGGCACCCTGATCGGCCGACCACTGGACCGCGTCGGCAATGTCGGAGAGCGAACCGCCGCCCCCGCCACCGAGCGCGCGGGCCGAGAGCAGCGAACAGTTCGAGATGCCGGCGTGCCCCGTCCCGTTGTCGGTGCCACCGGCTGCGATCCCGGCCACGTGCGTCCCGTGGTTCTCGCTCGCGCTTGCGGGGTACGGATCGCCGTCATCGTCGACGAAGTCGGACCCTCCGTTCGAGACGCTGTTGTCCATGTTCTCCGCGAGATCGGGATGATCGTACTGGACTCCCTGGTCGACGATCGAGATCGTGACGTCCGGATCGCCGAGAGTCGTGTCCCAGGCTTCCGGCGCGTTCACCTGCTGTGGCGCGTACTGACTCCCGAAGTCCGGGTCGTTCGGGGTATAGAGTGGCGTCGCCGTCTCGCTATCGCTTTCCAATTCCTGTGGTTCCGCCTCGATGGCCTCGTAGGTCACGTTGTCTTCGGAGTAGGTCACCTCGTCGGCGTCGAGGACGGTCCGTTTGACGGATTCCTTGGCCTGAATGGAGGCCTGGTCGGCGATCTCCACCGCGGCATAGCCCAGCGTCTCGTTCGTGTGGACGATGTTCGCGTTGCTCGGAATCTTCGGCTCCACCGCCGCTTCGATGTTCGAGACGTCGGGATCGACCCCGACGATCAGCTCGTCTTTCTTCGGCCCTGGCTCCCGACCCGGCGTCGCGGACGTGATACCACCCAAACCGACCAGCGCACCGAATGCGCCGACTGTTTGCAAAAGCGACCTTCGATCCATGTGTTGGTTATTGTCACCGGACATAACGCAATCGAAAGAATTCCAGCGTGATATTAAATTCTTCCTAAACACCAAGAAATACAATAAAATTCGAACACTAATATTATAATCGGACACGTGAGAGTCGAGTGGCCATGATGAGGGTTACCAAGTGTAATAGTAATAATAGTAAGTAACTGAAATGAACTAAGTGGGGGTTTATTTTCTCCATCTAAGGAGTTAATTGTGTGGCTCTTCGGGCCGCCGACGCCGAAATTTATGTCTGCTTTCTAACTATCCGCCGATGCGATCGGCGGTGCTACCGTTTCGTCACACCTATTTCCGTGCGCGGGAAAATTCCGGCAACTGACCATGTTTGATCGCGTTCGCGCACGTCTCGCACCCGACACCGCCACCGAACCGGCAATAGGGTTGTTCGTTGACGGGCCGAACGTCTTCCGCGACGAGTTCGACGTCGATCTCGACGATCTCCGCGATACCGCTCGCAGGCTCGGTCGCGTCGGCGTTATTCGACTCTATCTCGACGAACACGCTACGCCCGGTCTCATCCAGGCCGCGGAAGCGCGCGGCTTCGAAGTCATCATTACCAGCGGCGATGTCGACGTGAAACTCGCCGTCGATGCGACCGCGATCGTCGGCGACGGGACCATCGACCGACTCGCGATCGTCTCCCGGGATACGGACTTCAAACCCGTCCTCGAGTACGCGGGGACCGCCGGCGTGGAAACGATCGCGATCGCACCGGGCTCGCACGGCCGTTCGGACGCGTTACAGAACGCGGCCGACGACGCGGTCACGCTCGACCGGTGAGGCCAACCGGCTTCCCGGCGCTTTAGTTGGTGCCAGAACGGCACGAATCCGGTTTTAAGCGGTCCGAACGACGGTTCACGGCGCGATCTCGTCGGGACGCCGAAACCGGACGGTCCGGTCGTTACGACGAGCGGCCGGGGCGAGCGGGCGAAGCGCCGATGACGAACGAGTCGGGCCCGGCGTTTCGTGAGTCCACCGAGTCGCTCGGCGAGCGCTCTCCGTTCACGGCGACGATGCGTCGAGGTGACGGGGTCGATGGTGCTGTTGCTGCGTTGGTCGAGTTGTGTCGTAAAAAAGACAGTTGGTTCCGCTCGGTCCGGATCGTTATTCAGCGTAGGAACTCTCGCCGACGACTTCGACGAACTCGCCGCGACCGCTCGCGGTTGTTTCGTCGAATTCGGTCACCCGAACACGGACTTGTTTTTCGATCGTTTCCGGACCGGCACCCTCGACGACGAGTTCGGTGTCGCCGATGTACGCGCGACCCGACGTGCCGTTCGACTCCGCGATGAAGATATCGACTTCGCGTCCCACTTCGAACGACGGTCGGGACGTCCGGAGACGCCAGCCCGTGAGGTATTTGTCGAAGACGCTCATACGCGCGCCACCTCCTCGGTCTCGCGATCGGTAATGTACTCACGGCCGAAGCCGGTCAGTGCGGCGATGACGAAGACCGCGACCAGCAGCCAGCCCTGAAAGACGAACGGAACGACATCGATCGGCGTGACGAGCATCGACTGGTCGAGCCATTCGTACTCTCCGGGAAGGTTCTGCATCGCGCCGTACCCGGCGAGGACGCCGCCGGACCACGGGAAGATGTAGCCCATGGCGGCGGTCTGACCGTCGAGGATGTTCGCTCGCCGGTAGCCGTTCAGATTGAAGCGTTCGCCGATCTTCGAGATGTAGGGGCCGATCGCGACTTCGGCGGCCGTATTGATCGTGATGATCGAGTTGATCAGCGCCGCGGTCGCGACCATCGTGAGTTCGGCGTTGCGGACGTTGGTCGCGAGGTTCTCGAGCGACCAATTCAACAGCACCTCGAAGGCACCGCCGCGGATCATGATCTGGGCCGCACCGATGATCAGGAGAACGAGAATGGAGAGTTCGAAGAACCCGGACACCCCGCTCATCAGACTCCCGGTGACCCCGACAGCGTCGGCCGAGTCGACGATCGTGAGGACCGGAAGGGACTCCATCGGACCGGCAAACGGTGCGTCGCTGGGTGCGTTGAACATGACGATGTCACCGAGGGACGCCAGCCCGAAGATGAGGTTGAACGCGATGGCGATGACGATCCCCCACGAAATCGCCTCGACGATGTGACGGCCCGCGACCGCCGCGCCGATCACCGCGAGCATCGGGATCACGTGGACGAGGCCGATGGCCTCGCTGCTCTCGAGGAAGACCGTTTGGGCTTCGCCGCTGATCTCGAGGCCGTCCATCGCGCTGCCGGCGACGATGTAGCCGGCGAAGGCGACGACGGCGGCGACGATGACGTACTTGAACCGCGAGGCGACGACGCCGCCGATATCGGCATCCTGCGTGACGGCGCTGACGATCGTCGTGTCACTGACCGGTGCGAGGTTGTCGCCGAAGATTGCCCCCGAAAGGATCGCCCCGAACAGGAGGACCGGGTTCGCACCGAGTAATACGCCGGCCGGGAAGAACAGGCCGACGAAGGCGACGCTCGAACCGTATCCCGTCCCGATCCCCGTCGTGAAGACAGCGGCGAGGACGAAC
Source organism: Natrinema altunense (assembly GCF_000731985.1). Classification (GTDB taxonomy): domain Archaea; phylum Halobacteriota; class Halobacteria; order Halobacteriales; family Natrialbaceae; genus Natrinema; species Natrinema altunense. The sequence continues at coordinate 76,230 of NZ_JNCS01000005.1, read as the reverse complement.
GTAATGGCCGGGAACAGCGTCGCGCCGACGCCGGCGGCGTCGGCCAGCCAGACGAGGCCACCGACGAAGCCGCCGTCCTGCAGCAACTGGGCGAACATGCCGGCCCAGATCCACGCCACGATGGCAGTCACCGCGACGGGTTGGGTCATCCCCTCGAAGATGGTGTTGGCGTAGGTTTTCCAGTTCCCCCGTACGAAGAACATCCCGATGATCAGTCCCACGAGAATACCGACGATAAGGCCCCCCGTATCGCCGATCCGCCAGAGTGCGGTCTGGACGATCGCCCACACGATGAAAAACGCGATCGGGAACGCGCTCATCCCGCGGCCGCCGTAGAACTCGACCCGAGGACCCTCATCGTTGTCCCCGCCGATGAACTGGTCGGACGGGTCCTCGCCGGGAGATGTTGCTCCGTTTCCGCTCATAATTGATCACTCATACTGGAACACACTCGTGCTGATTCGGTTGAAACATAATAACTATTGTTGATAAACCCGGATCGGTATGGTAGTTGTTCGGTATCGATCCGCTCGGTAATACGCCACACGACCACCATTTATCTATCGAATCGCTCTCGCGAGCACGATCGTGTCGTGAGCCCCGTCCACGCCGGATCGGAGCACTTTCGGGTGTCACCGACCCACTGTCGAGTATGATCGACGATCGGCCGGTGATGGACGATCACCTCCACCTCGATCCGGACGCCCATCGTGGCATCGACGCCGTCAGGGATTTCGCTCGCGTCGGCGGCACACATCTGCTCGTGGTGAACAAACCCTCCTGGCACCTCGGCGTCGAGGCCGAGACCGGTGCGGACTTCCGGCCGGTCTTCGAGCGAACGATCGAGATCGTCGACGAGGCCGCGAGCGAACTCGAGGGGAACGCCTGGCCCGTCCTCGGCGTGCATCCGGGGTTGATAACGCGTCTGGTCGACGACCGTGGATTCGATCCCGAGGAGGCCCGCGACCTCATGCAGGCCGGGATCGACGTGGCGGCCGAGTACGTCGATTCGGGCGAGGCGTTGGCGCTGAAATCGGGACGGCCCCACTACGAGGTCGACGACGACGTCTGGGCGGCTTCGAACGCGGTCATGCGCCGGGCGTTCGAGCGCGGGGCCGAACTGGACTGTGCCGTCCAACTGCACGCCGAAGCCAGCGAGGACATGACCGAAGTCGCCGACTGGGCCACCGACGCCGGCCTGCCGTCCCATCGCGTCGTCAAACACTACGCGAGCGGCCGGCTCGAGGGGCCGATTCCGAGCGTCATGGCAGATAAGGATCGCCTGCAAACCGCCGCCGAGCGCGGCGAGCCGTTCCTGATGGAGACCGATTACATCGACGATCCCGATCGGCCGGGAGCGGTACTCGGCCCCAAGACGGTCCCTCGACGGGTCCGGTGGCTCCTCGAGAACGGCTTCGAGGAGGCCGTTCGGATGGCCCACGTCGAGACGCCAAAGCAGGTCTACAGCATCGACACGGAAGCGACACTCGAACGTGACTGAAAAGGACCGATAAGAACCGATTACGATCGCTCGATCGCGGGTATCGCCGGGACCCCGATCACTCTAACAGGCATATGAGCGGCTGTAAGCTGCTATTGGCCTGTCGTCCGGTTTTCCCAAACTTTCGCTTTCGGCGGCTAGTGTAGAGAAAGGCATTTCAAGCGGCCGGTGTAGGTGTCTGTATGAGCAATCCCCCGACCGAGTTCTACTCGGAGGAACGCTGGCAGAACTGGATCGATCGTATCAAAGACGAAGACATCGATCCGGAAGACGAATCGTCGGCCCGGCTCCTGTTGAACCTGCAGGACGATACGGCGATCGCGATCGCCAAGATCGTCGCCGCGTACGACGACGGGGAACTCGACCAGGAGGAGACCCTCGAGGAGATCAACGACGTTCGCGAGATCGTCCTCAGCGAGATCGATATCGAAGACGAGGAGAAACTGATCCTCGTCGACGGCGTCCAGACGAGTCTGGTCTGTGTCTTCTTCGCGGCCGAGGAGTACGTCGCGAACGGGCCGGCCGACGAGGGGACTGTCGGTGACTACCTCAGCGCCGCGGCCGATGCCGAGGCCGAAGAGGACCTCGACGCTGCGCTCGGGTACGCGGCACAGGCCGGGACCCTCATCATCGACGAGCAGGAACTCGATATGAGCGTCGCGGAGGACCTCGAGTACGGACTCGTTACGGAGTGGATAAACGGCCTCGACAGCCTCCAGAGCGCGATGAGCGATCCGGAAGTCGTCGAGGAAGACGAGTAGTTCTGTCAACGGAGTCGATCACGTTTTCGGCACGCGGTAGCCACCGGCCGATTTCTCTCGGAGGTTCGCTCCGCGGACTCCGACAGGAGACGACCGTCTCGTGACTGTCCATAGTATCACCCGAAACGATTCACACACTGATCGGACGGTTATCGTACGAACAGGTGTGCAGTGACCCAGTGGCGACTCTCGCCCGTGGTTCCCTCTCTGCCCGCAACCCTCGCGTTCGTCTCCTCCAGAGTCGTCCTGCGGAGAACGCACGGAATAGCGGCGACGACACCCAGCAGGCACGCGCGGTGCTGTCGCATGCGATAGGACGCGAGTTCCCGGCTCGCAATCGATTTCGGCTTGCCACCGGCGATAATTTTTCGACGGTTGTCGAAACAGCGAACGACAATATCATGTACCATCGCCCGTATTGACGAGGTATGACTGCAGTCGGCATCGACGCCGTCGAAATTTGGACCGGGAACCTCAAACTCGACCTTCCCGGCACGTTCGCCCCGGAGAAGGGCGAAGACCCGGAAAAGTACACGAAAGGGCTCGGCCTCAACGCCAGTTCCTTCCCCGACAGCTACGAGGACATCGTCACGATGGGGGCCAACGCCGCCCACCGGCTGATGGAGCGCAAAGGCCTCGAGCCCGACGATATCGGTCGTATCGACGTCGCGACCGAGAGCGCGTTCGATAACTCGAAGCCGGTTTCGACGTACGTCGCTGGCTGCCTCGAGCAGGTCTATGAGGGCGACTTCCACCACGCGAACAAGGGCGAGCGGAAGTTCGCCTGCATCGCGGGGACCCAGAGCTTGGACGACGCGTACAACTGGATCCGCGCGGGCCGGAATCGCGGCCGCTCGGCGCTGGTCATCGCGACCGACACGGCACTGTACGCTCGCGGCGACGACGGCGAGGCGACGCAAGGAGCCGGTGCCGTCGCGATGCTCATCAGCGAGGACCCGAACCTGGTCGAACTCTCCGCCGAACAGGGCTACGGCTCGGCCGACGAGACCGACTTCCTCAAGCCCAACCAGCAGTTCCCGTCGGTCGACGGCAAACGCTCCGTGCAGGTCTACCTCGCGCGGATGCGGGAAGCCCTCGAGGACTTCGAGAGCGTCGCCGGCGAGGTCCACGAGGAGGACTTCGTCTACGCGCCGTTCCACACGCCGTTCCCGGGGATGGTCCGGAAAGCCGCCCTGCTCGCGTTCCGCCACGTCACGCGCGACACCGAGGTCGAGGACGAACTGGCCGACGAAATCGGTCGCCAGCCCCGCCCCGAGGCGTTCGACTCCGACGACGACTACCGCGACGCCCTCCGGGAGTACATGGACCTCCTCAAGGGCACCGACCGCTACGCCGAGTGGTACGACACGACGATCGATCCCACGCTGACGATCTCCCGCGAGGTCGGCAACTGGTACACCGGGTCCGTCCACGTCGCTCGCGCGAGCGCGCTCAAACACGCCCTCGAGAACGACCGTGACCTGGCCGGCAAGAAACTCCTCGTCGGCTCCTACGGCAGCGGTGCGCAGGCGGAGATCCACGCCGAGACGATTCGGGAGGGCTGGGCCGAAGAGATCGACGCCCTAAACGTCGACGCCCAGCTCGCCGAGCGCTACGAGATGGAGTGGGACGACTACGAAGAGATCCACGACGCCCACAACCACGAGATGGACGTCGACATCGAGGAGTTCACGACGCCCAGCGAGGAGTTCGTCTTCGACGGCTGGGGCCGCATGGGCGAGCGGAAGTATCGGTACGTGGAATAGCTACGGATATCGATCCGTCTCCGACCGACGCGAGGACCGCCGGAACGGCGGTTAGTTCTCTCCGGGATCGACCCAGCGATCCTGGCCGCAGTCAGACGCCAACTGCAGATCCCAACGCCGTTCGCCGGGGCGATCGAAGCTTTCGTTACAGAAGTTCGTCGTTTTGTCCGGGCCGTTCATGCCAAGGGGGGTCACGTAATGATACGACTGGGACCAGGCTGAATCGTTCGTTTTCGTGACTTCGCCCGTCGTGTGCCCGCCGTGGGGGAAATCGTAGTCCCGTTCGCGTTTTTCGTCGGCCTCCGGATCGAACTCGAGCATCTGGTGTCCGATCTCGTGCATGATCGTCTGCATATCACCGTGTCCGCGCCCCGTGTTGTACCGTTGATAGTCATCGGGAGCCTCGTCGACGTGTTTCGCCTCGGCGACGATGTAGGTCTCGCCATTATCATCGGCAGCGACGCCGCCGCCGCTTTCGTTCGTCAACAGGATGTGACAGTCGTCCGCTTGCATGTACGATGGGCTCTCACATTGAACCCAGTCTCGGAACCAGTCGTTCATCCAGGTGTACGCTCTCTGCTCTCCGCAGAGCGTATCATAATGTTTTCGCCTTCTGATACAATCGTCGTCGGAGTTCGTCTCCAGACATTCGCTTACGTAGTTTTCGATCGGCGGATCGGGTAAATCGCTGGCAGCAGGTGCGTACACTTTCACGAACGCAGTGTGGGGCGACGAATCGAACGCGTGTTCAATATAGTCTTTGACTTTACCGAGGAAGTTCCCGGTCCCCTTCGCCTCGTAAAGCGATCGCGACATCGTGACGGTGAATTCGTACTCGCTCATCTAGATCACCCGTTTCGAGACTCTGAGTTCATCGTTTGGCGAAACGTCGACGTGGTACCCTGCCGCGGCCGAGAACCCGTCGCCGAATACGGTCAGTCGCCTCTCGGCCTTTTGCTCGCCGTACGTTGCGACTATCGTGTAGTCTCCGGCGTCGTCGATACCGATATCCGCTATCGTCGCGAGTTGTTCGTCCTGCGTTTCGGTCGTGTAGGTGAACACCTCCGCCTCCGACTCTTCGTCGGTCACGGTGACGTTTACGTGTTCGTTCGGATCGGGACTATCTCGGACGTGGAGATCCGGCGTTTGCCTCTCCCCATCCGATCGGTTGGCGTGATTCTCACCGGTCGTCGCTGCCGTTGCGCTTGCGACACCCGTCAGCCCACTTGCCGCCGCCGTTCCAGCACTCGCTTTCAGCACCCTTCTTCGAGTATGGTCCGACATGCACATAATATGTTTTCAGTATTAATTATAAATCTTTATCTAGGTTATATTATGTTTGAGCTGGATAGTGATACGTAGCGTATAATCCCACATCGGATCAATACCTGTTTTACACATCACACAAGCATTTGAGGGGAGCGGGCTTACTCAACCGTTCGTGGCAGACCAGGAGTAGAAGCGAGTACAGCCAGGGATTGCACGTGGGAATCGGTAGTCTCAGTAGACTAATGTCTGTCGCGATCACACGCCTCTGTATGGTTGATCGTGCCAGTCCCCCGGACTGGATCGTCGAACAACCCGTCCTGACCGTGCTCGCGCTGCTTGGCGTCGCTCTCGGGCTCCTCGTCGTTCTTCCCTACTTGCAGTACGTCCTCTTCGGGATCGTCCTCGCGTACATCTTGCTCCCGCTTCAGCGGCGACTCGAGGAGTACTTGCGGCCGATGATCGCCGCGTCGATCACGATCGTCGTCGCGATCCTCGTCATTTTGCTGCCGCTCATCTACATCCTCACCGTCGCACTCAGGCAGACGTCGCAACTCGTGACTGCGGTCCGAAACGGGGGCGTCGACCTCGAGACGATCGAACGGACACTCGCCGAGCGCGGGTATTCGGTGAATCTCACCGGGCTGTACGAATCGTACCAGGACGCGATCACGAGCGGAGCACAGGGATTGGCGACCGGCGTCCTCGACATCGTCGGCGGGTTGCCCGGCATCGCGATCGGGTTGACGATCACGCTGTTCGTCTGCTTTGCGCTGTTACGGGACAGGGAGCAACTGATCGAATGGCTGTATCGGGTCGTCCCGATCGACGACGCGATCCAGCGGGAACTGTTCGCGGAACTGGACCAACTCATGCAGGCGTCGGTCATCAGTAACGTCCTCGTGGCGGCGATTCAGGCCGTACTGCTCGGGGTCGGACTCGCGGTGCTGGGGATTCCCGCCGTCGTCCTGCTCACCGTTTTGGCCTTCGTGCTCACGCTCCTCCCGCTAGTCGGCTCGTTCGGCGTCTGGCTTCCCGTCTCGATCTATCTGGTCGCGCTCAACCGGCCGGTCGCCGCGATCGGACTCACGCTCTACGGCCTGCTCATCATGGTCTCCGATACGTATCTCCGGCCCGCGCTCATCGGCCGGACGAGCGCGTTCAACTCGACGATCGCCGTCGTCGGTATCTTCGGCGGGCTCATCACGTTCGGCGCTGTGGGGCTGTTCATCGGTCCCGTCGTCCTCGGCGGCGTGAAGGTCGTCCTCGATATCTCCGCTCGAGAACGCGACGATGGGACGGCAGCGGGGGTCGGACCCGCGACCAATGCCGAATCCGACAGCGACCCGGCGGACGACCCCTGATCGGCCGATCGCTCGGCGCGATTCACGGGAGAGCATCCGACCTCGCGAGCGGGTTGGATGGGATAAGCTCACTCGTTCTTCCAGTCGCCCGTCTCGACCCCGTGGATCTCGCCTTTCGCCTCGCGTCCGCCCGGCCACAGTCCGATCGCGAACACGCTCGCGAAGAAGAGGGCGAGGAGCCCCGCCACGACCGTGCCCGGAATCCCCGGCAGTTCGGCGGCTTCGGTCCACCGCTGCTCCGGGGTAAACATCGTGATTTTGAACACCCAGCCGACCCCAGCCACCGCGAATAACAACCCGTACACGCGACGGATTCGCCGTGAGACGGCCTCTCGACTCGAGACTTTGAACGTCGGGTTTCTGAGATCGTCGCTCAGTTCCTCGCGCCACGCCGGATGTTCCACGCCGGTGGGTTCCAGCGCGTTGGCGAATACGTTCTCCTGTACGAAGCGGACGCGGGCGCGCCAGTGATCGTAGAACCGGTATCGGCGAACCTCGTAGAACAGGAAGATCGACAGGACGAAGATCCCGATCAAGAGCAGGAACGCCGGCATCGTGCGACTCGAGAAGACGATCGACAGGAGTGCGGCCAGCAGCGTGATCGCCCAGTCGGTCGTCCGATCGATCCGGTCCTGTGCGCTGTTGGCCTGATTGACCTCACCGCGGTAGAAGTGGGGGAGGACGCCGAGCAACGAGTCGGTGTCCACCGCGGCCGCCGCGCCGATTTCCTGATCGTCGCGATCGAGCGGGCCGTCTCGAGTCGCCCGTTCGTCCTCCGCCAGCCGTCCGCCCGGGTCCCCATCGTTGTTCGGTCCGGACTCGTCGTCGAAATCGTCTACCATGCGGCCGTTCGACGCCGCCGCGGTGCATAGTGCTCCGTGTGGCGTCTGCAGGGACTGCGGCGGTCGGTCCGGTTGGCGGTTAGTTGAGGGGCAGCACCGAAACGAGTGCGTTCATTACCCCGTACCCGCTAGGGGTCAGTATCGTGTCTCGAATCGAACGCCGTCACCGATGCCGGGTGGATACGGACCGATCGCTCGCTCGAGACCACTGGTAAGCATGCACGGATCACACGCCACGGGGAGTCCCTACGCTCCCTACACGGAGGAGGACCGTACGGCAATGCTCGAGGCGGTCGGTGCGGAGGCCGTCGACGAACTCTTCGACATTCCGGCCGACGTCCGATTCGACGGCCGGTTCGACATCGACGCGCGAACGGAACGGGAAACGAGACGACTGGTTCGCTCGATTTTGGACCGCAACGACGACGTGACGGAACTGCTCGGCCGCGGCCACTACGGCTACTACGTCCCGTCGCTGGTCGACCACCTCGCGGATCGCTCGGAGTTTCTCACGTCGTACACGCAGTACCAGCCGGAGATCTCACAGGGGTTCTTACAGGCCCTGTTCGAGTACCAGTCGCTGCTGGTCGAGTTGACCGGCCTCGGGGTCGCGAACTGCTCGATGTACGACGCCGCGACGGCCCTGGGCGAGGCCGCCACGCTGGCCGACCGCGTCCGCGACACCACGGGCCACCGCGTGCTCGTTCCCGAACTCCTGCGCGAGGAACGGCGAAGCACGCTCGAGAACTACGTCGCCGGCACCGACCTCGCGGTCGAGACCTACCCCGTAGCGGACGGGACCGTCGATCTCGCGGGTCTCACCGACCTCGTCGACGACGGCGTCGTCATGATCTACGCCGAGAGCCCGACCGTTCGCGGGACCATCGAGGAGGACCTCGAGGCCGTCGGCGACCTCGCGGCCGACACCGAGGCCCTCTTCGTGCTCGGTTCCGATCCGGTCGCCCTCTCCCTGCTCGAGCGGCCCGTCGACATCGGTGCGGACGTGGTCGTCGGCGACGCGAGCGTACTCGGGCTGCCGACGAGCTACGGGATGGGGCTGGGACTGTTCGCGACGCGGGCCGACTACCTCCGCCAGGTCCCCGGTCGGCTGGTCGGGGCCAGCGAGGACGCGACCGCCCGCCGGGCGTTCACCCTCACCCTGCAGACCCGCGAACAGCACATCCGCCGGGAGCGTGCGACGAGTAACATCTGTACGAATCAGGCCTGGGTGGCGCTTCGAACCGCCATGCACGCCGCCGTGCTCGGACCGAGCGGGCTGGTCGAGCTCGCGGAACGTGACGTTCGGCGGGCGCGGGATCTCGCGGCGCGTCTCGACGATCTCGTCGGCGTCATCGCACCGGTCCACGATCGCCACCACCTCCGGGAGTTCGTCGCCCGTGTCGACCAGCCCGCTCGAGCCGTCGCGGACGACCTCGAGAAGCGGGGCTTCGCGGTCCACGTCGTCGGCGAGCACGAGATTCAGCTCTGTATCGCCGGCGTCTCCGACGAGCGGATCGATGCGTTCGTCGCGGCGGTCGAGGAGGTGACGCGATGAGCGACGACCGACCCGACGGCTCCGACGACGGAAACACCCCACAGTCGCGGTACGACCAGGCCCGATACGTCGAGAACGGCGAGTACGAACCGCTGCTCTCGGAGAAAGATCGGACACGCGTCGAGATCGGCGGCGGTGATGACGATACCGACGGCTCGCCGCTTCCCGACGCCCTCACCCGCGACTCCCTCGAACTCCCCGAACTCTCCGAGCCGGAACTGGCCCGCCACTACACGCGGCTCTCCCAGATGATCTACGGGATCGACAGCGGTCCCTACCCGCTGGGGTCGTGTACGATGAAGTACAATCCCAAGTTCACCGAAGACGTGGCCGCGCTCCCGGCGGCGGCCGTCCACCCCGACCGCTCCGAGGAGTCCGTCCAGGGCACCCTTGAACTGCTCTATCGGCTGCAGGACTACCTCGGCAGAATCGGCGGGATGGACGCCGTGACGCTCCAGCCGCCCGCGGGCGCGGCGGGCGAGTTCGTCGGCATTCGCGTCGCCGCGGCCTACCACGAGCACAACGGCGAGGGCCACCGGGACGAGGTCATCGTCCCCGAGAGCGCCCACGGCACCAACTTCGCCAGCGCCGCCCTGGGCGGCTACGACGTCGTGTCGCTGCCCAGCGACGACGATGGCCGGGTCGATCTCGAGGCGCTCGAGGCCGCCCTCTCCGAGGACACCGCGGCGCTCATGCTGACCAACCCGAACACGCTCGGGCTGTTCGAGCGTGAGATCACGACGATCGCCGATATGGTCCACGAGGCGGGCGGACTGCTCTACTACGACGGCGCGAACCTCAACGCCTTGCTCGGCCGCGCCCGACCGGGCGACATGGGGTTCGACGTGATGCACTACAACGTCCACAAGACGTTCGCGACGCCCCACGGGGGCGGCGGGCCGGGTGCGGGTCCGGTCGGCGTCGTCTCCGACCTCGCACCGTTCCTGCCCGCGCCCCGCGTCCGCGAGCGCGCCGAGGGATCGCCGGCCGGGGAACCGGTCTACGAGCGCTTCGATCCCGAGCACACCATCGGCAAGGTCCACGGGTTCGACGGCAATTGGCTGGTGCTGCTCAAGGCCTTCGCCTACATCGCCCGCCTCGGTGACGAGGGGCTCGCGGACGCGAGCGCGTCGGCAGTGCTCAACGCGAACTACCTCGCCGAGCGGATCGAGTACGACGTTCCCTACGGCCCGTTCCACCACGAGTTCGTCGCCAGCGCCGGCGAACAGGACGCCGCCGACGTGGCCAAACGGATGCTCGACTACGGCGTCCACCCGCCGACGACGAAGTGGCCCGAGATCGTCCCCGAGGCGCTGATGACCGAACCGACCGAAGTCGAGAGCAAGGACACGCTCGATCGCCTCGCCGCCGCGTTCAACGCCGTCGCCGGCGAGGACGACGACGCCCTCGAGACTGCGCCGGAACGGACCACCGCGCGCCGGATCGACCAGACGACCGCCGCCCGGACCCCGCGGCTGTCGTGGCAGGCGCTCGAGGACGACGCCTGATCGCGGACACGGCCAGCGCTTACCGACCGTCCCCGCCGTCGGACCGCTCGAGATTGGCGTCCCGGGCGGCCCGTAATCGGAACACGTTACGCGCGGTTGAGAGCCGTCCCACCGGGCACTATCAGAAGGGACCAATGTAAACTGATATCAGTTTCAATCGTGTTATTTAGCACAAATCTTTTTACGCCGTCCCGGTGTCCCCATCGACCATGTCTAGCCAGCCAGACTCGGTCGATGACAGCCGAAGCGACGTCCTCCAGCGCCACCGTGATGCAGCCGATGCCGTCGTTCCCGAACGGACAGCCCTGTATATCGGCGGCGAGTTCACGGAGCCAGCCGGTGGCGAAACGTTCGCGACGACCGATCCGACGACGAATCAGGAACTCGCGTCGGTCGCCCGCGGTCGAACGGCGGACGTCGACCGCGCAGTCGCCGCCGCGTGGGACGGGTTCGAAACCGAGTGGTCGGGATACGACGCCGGGGACCGCCAGCGTGTACTGCTGGCGATCGCCGACGCGATCGAGGCACACGCCGACGAACTCGCCCAGTTAGAGACCCTCGATAACGGGAAACCGATCTCGGAGGCGACGATCGACGTCCACTCCGCCGCGGAACAGTTCCGATACTTCGCGGGCATCGTCCGCGAGAACGGCGGCGAGACGATGACCGACGGCTCGAGGTACGGGCAGGTCATCGCGGAACCGTACGGCGTCGTCGGACAGGTCATCCCGTGGAACTTTCCGCTGTTGATGGCCTCGTGGAAGCTCGCACCGGCACTCGCTGCCGGTAACTGTTCGGTGTTGAAACCCGCCGAACAGACCCCGCTTTCCGCGCTGCGGCTCGCCGAATTGATCGACGACATCGTCCCGGACGGCGTCGTCAACGTCGTGACCGGGTTCGGTGAAGAAGCGGGCGAACCGCTGACCCGGCATTCCGACGTTCGGAAGGTCGCGTTCACCGGCTCGACGGCCGTCGGCAAACAGGTCATGAAAAACGCCGCCGAAAACGTCACCGACGTGACGCTCGAACTCGGCGGCAAAAGCCCCGTCGTCGTCTTCCCGGATGTCGATGTCTCGACGGCCGTCCAACTGGTCACTGCCGCGATCTTCTACAACACCGGCGAGTGTTGCGAAGCCGGATCACGGCTGTTCATTCACGAGGACGTTGCCGACGATGTCCTCGAAGGCCTCGTCCAGGCAATCGATGGGATGGAAATCGGGGACCCGTTACGCGACGAAACGGATCTCGGTCCGAAGGTGTCTCGCGAGCAAGTCGATCGAACCATCGACTACCTCGACGCGGCGCGGGACGCTGGCGGGGAGTTCCTCGCCGGTGGCGATCGCCCCGACGACGAGGTCCTGTCCGAGGGCTGTTACGTCGAACCGACCCTCATCGAGGGACTCGATCACGATCACGATGCCGTCCAAGAGGAGATTTTCGGCCCGGTGCTCGAGGTGTTCCGCTGGGACGACTACGAGACGATGATCGAGTTGGCAAACGACGTCGACTACGGACTCGCCGGCGGCGTGATCACGGACGATCTCGCGCGAGCGAACGAGGCCGCACGGGATATCGAAGCGGGGTACATCTGGGTCAACAGCTATCACGACCTTGCCCCCGGCCTCCCGTTCGGCGGCTACAAACAGTCCGGAATCGGCCGCGAACTCAGTGCCGACACGCTCGACCACTATCAGCAGACGAAAACGATCAATCTCTCGCTTTAATCAGCGCGCGTCGTCTCCATGCCGTGATTCCGACCGCGTCGAATCGCCGCCCCCGACGAGTTATGCCGTACTCGAGTCGACGGCGGTGCCGTTGTCGCCGATGCGGACGAACCCGTAGTCGCAGTCCGGACAGTGCCACTTGACCTTCTCGCCGAGGTGCAGCGTCGTACTGGCGGCGCGATAGAACGTCTTTTCGCCCCCGCAGTTCGGACACTCGTGCTCGAGTTCCAGAGCCATAGCCGACGGTAGCGAGCGAAGCGAGTTTAACGTACTGGTTCCGACGGCGACGACCGGGGCGTCGGGACGACCGCCCGTCACGGCGTCGCAGGTGACAGGGAAGTTAAGTGGAGTCCGGCCGTCGATCAAGCCATGTCGATTTACACCGGCCGCGGCGACGACGGGGAGACCGACCTCCGGGACATGACTCGCGTCTCGAAGGCGAGCGCCCGCATCGAAGCCTACGGGACCGTCGACGAACTCAACGCCTTGCTCGGGACGATTCGACCCACCGATCACGACGACATCAACGACCGACTGTCCACCATCCAAAACCACCTCCACGTCGTGCAGGCGGATTTCGCGAACCCCGACCCCGACGAGGACGACCCCGCGATCCGCCCCGCCCACGTCGAGACCGTCGAGGACTGGATCGACGCGTACGACGAGGAACTCGAACCGCTGACCTCCTTTATCCTGCCGACCGGCAGCGAACACGGCGCGGCGCTACACCACGCCCGTACCGTCTGTCGGCGCGCCGAACGCCGTGCGGTCGCGCTCGCAGCCGAGGAGCGGATCAACGAGGACGCGGTCCAGTACCTCAATCGGCTCTCTGACGGCCTGTTCACGTTCGCCCGCGTCGTCAACGCTCGCGACGGGGAACCGGAAGAGGCCCCCGATTATTAGCAAACTAGGAGTGTGCGACTCGAGACGGCCCAGCGCGTGGCGAACACACGCTCCGCTAGTGGACGGCTATCGCGCGTCGGTTCCGGGGGCTCGACGTGTACGATCTGCGCTCGTTACAGGCCGATATTCAGCGCGTAGCCCCAGGGCTCGCCGGCGAGGACGAACACGAGCAGGGCGGTGCCCAGCAGTTCGACGTTCTTCATGAAGTGGATCAGTTCGTCTTGTTGCTGGTCCTCGGGGACTGCCCAGAAGTCGTGCATGAACGGCGTCACGAGGACGAAAAACACCGCGAGCATCCCCGCGGCGATGACGGGGTAGACGCCGAGTACGATGCCGAGGCCTCCGAGAACGAGCATCACGCCCGACGCGACGACGCCGAACCTGGGCGCGGGAACGCCCTTTGCCTCCGCGTAGCCGGCCATCGTGTCCGTCGCCACGAAGTGATTCAGCCCCTGGTAGACCAGCAGGCCACCGAAGAGCAGTCGACCGACGAGCAGGACTATCGCAGCGAGCCCGCTCTCGAACGCCATCAGTCGCTCACCTCCGATCGCGAGGCGGTGGCGTCTCCGTCGGTCGGCTGATGGAATCGATTCCGATCCGCGAATCGCAGTTGTAGTTGCATTACGTTATCTGGTACGCCCCTGAACCAGTTATACTCTCGCTAACGGGAGTGTTACCGGGTGAAAAGCGCGTTATCTGTTGTTGTGAACTCGATTTATTTATTCATAGAGACGTGTGATTTTTAGCCGCCGATTCGCCTGTCATCGTTCGGGTTTCTCACTCCGCTGTTTCGCCGTTCTTATCTGAGCTATTACACTAGTCTGACCGGGGGTCGACGGTAGGGCCTCGGCCTGTTCCGCGGAAAGATGTATGGGCGTCCCGACGGACTCGTCGTCGTTGGTACTGACCTCGAAGCTGAGCGGGACGCCACCGCGACTGACGGAGTCGGTCTCGACGATGCCGCTGGGCACCTCACACAGGGCGTCGAGTTCGGCGTTTCCCAGTCCCGACTGGATGTGTGCGAGGTTGCGCGTCGTCTCGTAGGCCCACCGCTCGGCGTCATCGCGATCCGCCAGTTTCAGCAGGCGATTCTGCTGGGCAGCGATCTCACCGTCGGGCACATCAGTGGCAGCTTCCAGCCACCGCAGCGGCCGCTTGCAGGAACTCGTGGCGCTGCATCAGGCGTCACCCCCGCCGAGGTCCCCTTCGGCTGCATCGGCGGCGACCACCAGCCGAGCGGCGAGGTCGCGGGCGTCGTCGGGGTCAAGACCCGTGCCGACCTCGATGGGGCCGGATGACCATCGGAGGTCAACGCCACTCCAGCCGTTCTCCTCGTGGACGCCTTCGACTTCGAGCGGGCCATCGTTCATGTCCGCGGTGACGTGGACGTTGTTCAGCCCGCCCGGAACGGAGCCGCAGTCCGTGACCGAGTACGTCCCGTCGTCGGTGACACTCCTGTCTTCGACGATCTCCTCGGCGCGACCCGTGTCAGCGGTCGCGGCCTGCGGGAGCGCGGCAAGTGCGGCGGCCGCGGCGAGGAACTGACGACGCTGCATCAAGCCGCCACCTCGGGTGCGTCCACGATCTGGTCAACGAACGCGGCGAACGGGTCTTCGTCGTCAGCCACGTAGCGACGGGCTTCCCAGTCGCATCCCTCAACTTCGTCGCGGACGAACCTCACGTACTCATCGACCGAGCGGCCGTTCAGAACGACCTTCTGGACGCGCTGGCGATCCTGGACGACGTGGATCGTCTCGTCGGTCGTCCGGTAAACGTGGAATGCACCGTCGGTGTCGTCGCCCAACTCGATATAGGCGGGGCGCGGGTCGGTACGTTTTCGTGCATTGGGGTCGGATTCCTTCATGCTTCGTCTCCTTGGCGAAGCGCGGTCGGGCGTGGTCCAAACACGCTCCGGCCAACTTCTGACCGGCGTCCCGCGCTTCCTACCAGAGAGATATATCTCCGTGACAATAAAAATTAAGTTATAAGCTAATGTAGTGGTATGAGCTAACCACTATGGCGACATAACCTAATGTCTATGTTGTCTGCCACCATCGAATGGCGGTATGGGAGTTACAGCGATTATGACAAAAACCGACCGAGAGCGCATCAGCGGTGACGCGGATGTTGCCGACAGCAAGCGGTACGAGTCCGCTTCTCGCGTGCGACAACGAATCAGCGAGTTGGAGACCGATGCAGAGATTCTGAAGGAAAACCACCCTGCTCTGTACGAGGAGCTTCGAGAGGCTGTCTGCGACGAATGAGCGACGAATCTGGCGAGAACAAACGGAACTCTACCACTTCACCCGCGGTGCGTTCGTCGATACCGACTGGTTCCCCGGCGACCTCGACGAGAACGACGACGTGGTCCGAGTCTCCGAAGCAGGCCAGCTTCCCGAGTCGTACTATCTCGAGGAAGGCGACTGGGGCGCTGCCCCGCTGGTCCCCGGTGACCCTACCCTGAGAGGGTGAACCTCCCGCAGGCACTCTACGCCGCCATCCACCGGACCGATGGCGATCTCGCCCGCGCGATTGGCCGCCTCCCGCCGCGGGAATCGATAGAAAACTACCCCGACAGATTCAAATCTTCTGGTGAATAGATCGGCCGCATTCACAACGACTGTTATTGGCGCCCTCGAGCAGTGGACGTGACGCGTTCGGCTGGGGACGTACCCGGGGAGCCGCGGGCCGCTCGAGTGGGACCGACGGCGATCGGTGAAAGGAAGTCTTAAGTCGAACGCACGGGAAGCACCTCGTGCGGGTTGGTGATCTAGTCCGGTTATGATACCTCCTTCACACGGAGGAAGTCGGCAGTTCGAATCTGCCCCAACCCATCCGCTCGGTTCCCTCGCGTGAAGTAGTAAACCACCAGAGGGCGGCGTATTGGCGTTGCACCCCTCCAGCAATTCACGAAGTCGCTTCCCAATTCTGTGTGGAATCGCAGTACGGCGTCCCGTTGCCAAATAAGTAGATGCGCTACAATCTATAATGCGCGTCAACCAGCAAAATTTTCCCGTACTCTTACTTTTCGTCTGGAAGGTCTACCGAGAAACAGGAACTCATTGAGGGGAAGGAAAACGTTGACGACGATCTCCGCTATCAGGCTGTCTCTCGAGTACGACGTAAGATCGAGGAGGAGTTAACGACCGATGTAGAGATATTCCGCGATCATTGCCCGGAACTCGACACAATACTCCGAGAAGCAGTGGAGACATCCAGTGAAGAAGCGCATTGAAGGGATGAGAACTACCGACTCAATGAAGTGGAATACCTGGTTAGAACATTGACCAGTGTACTTGAGCGCATATTTGGTAACTTTGCATGTGAAATTTTTGGCTGAAAGTCAGGGTTTTCGTCATCTTATACCACATTAGGCCTGTTTCGGCAAGTAGTCTCTATTCCTTCTATTGTTATCCCAGTTTAGCCTGTTTAGGCCCTTCATCTTGATCTTCTTGATCTGAATCATCTCCTACAAGCTCATTCTTTTTCGATTCCACGAAAACCTTGGCCATTTTAAGATTTGTTTCGGTAATTTCACTCAGTTGGAGTTCATCTCCAGAAATTTTGACCAAGATCTCCGCATTGCTACTTGCATTTGAGGTTCCTGTATCCTGTTCCATCCTGTTGTTGGAACTGACTGTATTCGATTCAGCGCTCTCTTTATATCTTAGTAATCTTTTGTATAACTTCTTTATTTCATCTGACTTTTCTCGTGCGTCCTTGGGAGAAGCATCTGTTATTTCAGTCAATATCCGCCAGAAGTCGCCCGAAGGTGTCTGTCCATTCAGGTGGTTCTCCAGACGCTGCAGTATATCGATATGGCTCATCATATCATAAAGGGCTTGGTCCCTTTCGGTATCATCTCTCGGGTTTGCTACTCGATGAGCAAGTTCAGTAGGCTCAAGCCCTCTACTTGGAAGAAGACCGTACCTCCGAACATCAGCGATCTTTCCTCGATATGCCCCACTATCAGCCGATTTATGCCCTATCTCCTGAGCGAATGCATTTTCGCTCGACGGCTCCCCTCCGAACGTATTGACGAGTTTGTCTGCAATATCCTCGGCTGTTTCCGGGCTAATATCCGGATAAGAGTTCCCGTCTATCTTTCCCATAACAGACACTGTGCACCCTCGCTAATAAAACTATTCCTCGCCAATAGGCCCTACAGGCGCCGTTTTACTATTCAAGGAGAGTCAACCTCTTTCGAGGATGCAAAGATGACTGAGTCTGCAGACAATCTGGCCTCCAAAATTGGCCATAGGAGATCTGCCACCACATACGTGACGAAATAGTGGCCGACAGGCCCAATATGGAGTCTGTATTAGTCGGCTACCTCCGGACAGATTTATATACCTTCGTCCATAATGGTCTGTTAGAACAGGAAAATGGACTGCCAGCTAACGAGGTGTAGAGGCACCCCGCATACATCGGCTTGCTTGGAGGCTGGACGATGTATGCAGGGAGAGTTACCGCAAATTCCCTACCCGCCGACAGGGAGAGTCCCCTGCACCGGGTCGAGTGGCACTATGTGCGACAGTCACTTCGGTGCTACGAATTCGGTGAAAGTGGTTCACGGGACTCAAATGGTCGGCAGCCAACAATGACCGAATTCACGAATTGGACGAACCTTACGACGAGACGCAAAGAACTCCTCGAGGCGATCGAGAAGAACTTCCCGGACCAGACCTTCGCGTGTTCAGAGTTGAATGACGCACTGTCTGATGCGACGACTACCCGAACGCTGAACAAACTCTGTCGAGAGGACAACTACCTTCGACGTTTCCCTGGCGGTAACTCAATGCTCATTGCCCAAATCCCGGGGGATGACAACAACACTGCCTTCCGACTCGCATCGCAGGAAGATCTGGCACAGCGAATGGCCGACAGGGAAGGCATCTCATTAGACGCCAGTGACTATGACTGGATCCAAGATGCTCAGCGACAGAATTTCGCTTCCAAGTTCAACAGTCGCTCCTCCACGGTGGAGCTAATCCCAACATGGACTCGAAATAAGTACCGCCTGAAAAAAGCGACTCGCTACGAAGTACGAGCAAGCGATTGAGTTAGTGGGCCATCTTTTTTGCAGGGGTTAAAGCGGATTTCATAGAGGCAGTATTGGGGACGATCACCACTTGCCAGAGCCACCGAAATTTACGGGACTTGAGAAAGATGAAACGGGGAGCATGGATGCCCGCAATACTGCCCTACATTCCTCTCAAAGGCTTCCGACATATTCCATCGAGGAGTCATCCCAGAACGAGTGTGCTACATGAGTTGCTTGCTACTCTCCCAACGGAACAATGCATGGAGGCGAAGAGTTCCTCTCAGAAAAGAAATAATGGGACACTTCGCTCCTACTGAATAGTTCCCGATCACTTAATGAGCCGGAACGTTCGATCAACGACTTCAACGGATTATCCCATTCCATGTTCGGGAGTCTCCTGCGGAGACGAATCCCGCCCTCAATGCGTTCCAACTCATCGGTGGATAACTCCGGTAGGTCGTAGGGTGACCCACATAGTAGTTCATAATGTGGAGAACCCAACGACCTCACGAATCGAACACAACAGACCTCTCGAGGTCTCCACCACACCACTTCCATTCAGTAGCTCCTTGATACCCAGTCCCTACAGACTTCGTGATATTGTTCTGCTGTTCCATTTCTTCGAGCCAGCTGATAACGTAGGACTTGTCGCTATCTGTTTCAGTGGCGATGAGCTTCGCAGTAACTCCTGACGGGTTCTCTTCCAGCACTTGTACGAACCCTGCTTGCTTAGCAGTAGCCGAGCGGTACTCTGTCCCGATCTCTTCGTCAACAAGCATCCTCGGGAGTGCATCCGACCAAACGTACACTGTGGCTCCAGAGTTACGATCGTCAGGATTCCGTGCATACCTGCCAGCAGCTTGTGCCAGATTGTTCTCCCGGACTGAAGCCAAGATCTCTCTTGCTACCTCTGCGTCCGGGCCAACAAAGTCACGACCCGGTGCTCGTTTTTGTTCCCCTGACTCCGTCACCATTCGCCTTGGTTTCGCGACCACTTCGCAGAGGGCGAGCAGATCAAGGATGTTCTCGTCACCGGGATCGATGCATCCGACAAGCAAGCCGACCTCTTCATTCGAGAAATCATTGCGGCTTTTTTGTTCACCGTAGTGCATCGTCGTTGGCTCCTCAACGTCGGCGTCAACCATCATCTGGCGAACGTCCTGCTCAATGCTGTTCGGCGTAATACACGACCGGAACGCTTCACCGTGAATTTCACGAACTTTTTGAATGAGTGAACGACATTTCGTCTCGCCAGCCCCCTTCCAGTCTTGCGTGTAAGAGCGAGTTGCTTCCCCAATCTGCTTGACGACCAATCCACGTTCGTTTCGTCGCCACCAGTTCCGTTCGGCAGGCGACAAGACAATTTTTTGTGAGAGGCCACCGACAGTATTTATCTCCCAACGGGTTTCTGACGGGAATGCATCAAGACCGATGACACGGCGGGCTTGGGAGAGATCAGGAGTGTGCTGGACGTGTCGGATTTCACCGTCCAGACCACTCATTACAACCTCAACGCGTCCATCCTGTCCGTGGTAGCGTCCCGCACAGACTTCCTCCGAGTCAAGGATGGCACGCCCGATAGCCGGTGCAAGCCGATGCGTTTCTTCTCGTCGGAATAGCCACCCCTCTGTGACCTCGTCCTCGAAATATTCTCTGAGTTCTGCCTGCAACTCTGGCTCGTCACGAATTACGGCATACCTGAGATCGATCATTGCATACTCGCCGTCTGAGCGATGTTTCAGCAAGTTTGTCGTCGCTCGTTGGAACTGTATCCGTTCATGGTCGGAGAACGTAAGTCCGTACTCTGGGCGCTCGTCAAAGATGACATTCGCCTCCTCAATGAGGTCGTCAACGTGAGCGAAGTTCGCTGTAGTGTGCAGTACATCGTACTCGGGTTCGTCATCGCCGTCTGAAATGTCCCACCACTGAGTGACAGCGTCGCAATACTCCCCACAAGGTAGATCGCGTCGTTGCGTCAACTGCTTGTGTGCCTCGTGAAAGGAGATGTTCCGTACATTGCACATCCAGTCGAACCACTCTGAGGGAGTGCGACCATTTGGAGCGGTCAATTCGTTGTCGTAGTCTCCCGCGGCTACAGGGCACGCGTCAGTCCGACCACGTAGTACACGATATTCCACACCGGGTTCCGCTCGACTTTTCTGGACAGCGTCTTTCCGCGCTTTCGTTGTCTGGTGGATATGGATGACCGGCTTACCATCGGTGATTTCGTCATAGTCTCGCCATCGTGTCGTTGCGATTTGATGGGTCTTACCGAGCGAGGTCGGCGCATGAATGAGTGAATCCTCTTCGTCTTTGAGTGCCGAGAATAGCGTATCTTCGAGCCGATCACGGGCTTCATCAGTTGTCACTCCATTCGGAGCAACTGTCTGTTCATCATAGCTGTCGCTGTGTGAGATTGAATCCGTCGTCATAATCTGGATTAGTGGTAGAGTTCTCTCAACGGTAAGTTGGTCCCCACTTCAATGCGTTGAGACAGTCAAGAGGAACACGATAGCCACGACTGGTCAATGGAGAGTCCCGCGAGAATTTGTCTTCATTCTATAGACGGCTTTCAAACGGAAATAGATACCGAAATTCGTGTGACTATGTCGAGATAATCGCGGAAGAATCAAAGAGATAGAAGACAGTTTCCGGTGGTCGAACCCCCGGAGTAAATCACCGAGACCTGTTTGTAGCTTGGTTTCTCCCTCTTATTCCATCTCGAACATTTCTCGCCGGAGATTCCGTTTCTCAGACTCGGTTCGAGCGTCGTAGTGTTCATCGAGGGTTTTCACTCCGACGTTCATCCGTTCGCTGATAAGCTCCTTCCGATGCCCTTCATTAAGCCAGTGGGTAATGGCACCACGTCGGATTGGATGTGGACTGACGGAACCAGGACACTGAGAGGCAGCGCGATAATCGATAGCAGCTTCGCACTCGTTTTGATCTCGTCCATGGGGACAATCCCCGGTGTAGTGGCACGGACGAGTGAGACGGCGGATATGCATCCGAAGGTTAGAGAGTGTCATCCGACCATGACGGGAACCTAATAGGGGTTCTCGGTCGTGATCGTCAGTAGCTCCTTCGTGGTGCATTTGGAGGTAGTCGTCAAGAATCTCGCACGCCCAGGTATGTAGGTTGATCTCCCGATCGGCTTCATGTTCGTTTTTCAGCGGGGTTCCCTGATCGGGACGATGCTGCACCTCAATGTATTTTTCTTCGGGATGGTAGTCGTCTACGTCAAGGGACCGAGCGGTTCCCAGTCGGATTCCAGTGTCCCATAGAATTGCGAACAGTGCGTGACGGAGAGTGGCGTACTCGAACTGATTCAGGTAGTTGCGGATCATCTCCGCTTCCTCAGCGTCCAGCTTGTCGGAACGAACCTTATCGTCCGGTTCATTGAGGACCATATCCTCGACGACCCACGACTCAATGAGTCCCATTGCGTTGCACCATTTCAGGAACGATCGAAGGGAATTGAGTTCGTTGTAGAGAGTCATCTCGCTGATTTCATCTTTCCGACGTGTGGATTTGAAATCCGAGATATGGAAGCCGTCGATCTCGCAGACGTTATCGAGTTCATCTTCTTCGCAAAACTCGAGGAATCGAGAGAGCGACGAGCTGTAATTATAGTACGTTGATTCAGCCCACTCCGGCTTCATTTCGGAGAGGAATCGATTCACGGCACGTTCGGGCTTCATTTGGGTTCGGCGTTCGGACATGGTTATCTTGCGGAACGCCGTGGGTTGATTCACAGAACCGGGTCGAGAGACCTCCATTCGGCGGTTGCGAGCGGAGCGAGCGAGGAAGTCGGCAGTTCGAATCTGCCCCAACCCATTTCTTCGCACGCGATCTTGAAGGACCAAGATTCACACTCTGATCCTACTGAATCGGCATTTTTCGCACTCAGTTGGCGAAGACCGATTTTGAATTCGTTAACGAACATAGCGATCCTGTCCCGCACCCCAGACACGTCTGCGCATTAGGTGGTAGTGTTCAGATAAGCTGATTCCATGCGAAGCTGAACGATCTAAGCCAGTCGTCGGCAGTTTCTGCTTCGGCATTGCTAAAGCAGTTCGAGAAGCAGAGTGTTCGCCGTCTTATCTCTCGAAAGACAGGTTCAACAGCATTCCGATTTCCATGTTTTTCGTATCTGAAATCGAAGCCGTGGCGCTGACATGCATCTTGTGACGAGTGCGACCTATCGACGAGAAACACGGCGTCAGAGACGTCGTGTTTCTCGGAGAGTTCCGTAAGAAACGAATGAGCGAGAACCTTCGTTGTTGTCGGTTCAAGCGTTGTATGGTGTAGTTCGTTTGTCTCTAGATCGATTGCGGCGTACAGCCAATACTACTCATCGTTCAGTCGGATCACGGTCTCGTCAACCGCAACGTGATCCGGACCCCGGCCAGATTCGGGCTGTAGATCGGCCTTGTGAACCCAATTGTGAACAGTAGATCGAGCGCGTTTGACACCGAATACCTCAAGAACAGAGACAGTATTTGAAAGCGAGAGTCCAGCGAGGTGCAGTTGAATACTGAGCTTCATCAGCAATCGCGGTGTCGCTTCTTGTTCAACAAACTCTAAGTTAATCTCGTCTAAACAACCGTTGAGGCGGTCGTTTTCGGGCATGGATCACTCAGAAAACGAACCGCCTCATCCTTCATCCTTATCTGAGCACCGCCAATCACACCGGACTTAGTGACGACGAAGCGTACGAGATTCTCATGAGTTTTCCGAATGCACCGGTATTACAGATCGATTCGAGCGGGCGAGTCACCGCCGAATAGTTAGACTGGACACTTCCATCTGCTCTCCGCACATAATGTGCGGACTGCTACTCGTTGTAGTAGATGTGGAGGTCAGCGTAATCCTCCCAGTTCTCCAAAAGGTAGTCCCTCATCTGGTAGAACCCGTAGTCATCGTCCAACCAAATCTTCTTCTCCTCATCGGCGTCGGGCGGAAGATACTCCTTGTCCAGATGGGGTTGACCGTGCCGCGTGTCCATCCCCACGATTTCGGTGTTCTCGTCCAGAGGTGACTCGGCTTTCTGAACGAGTGACCGCCCGTAGTTGTCGGCATCAACTTTAGGATCGTAGCCATCTTTGTCGTTGGGGTCGGGTTCCACATACCCGACGAGGAAATATCCGTCTCCTCGGTAGGTTCCAAGGGCTATACTGTCAAACCGTTCCATCGTTCATCACCTGTACATCTGAAGCCGTCGTGTTCGTTTGCGCATTCATCATTCAATCACGGAGGTCTGCTCGCGCGCACCGTCGTACCAGCATAGCCCCGGCTCTCATGCTGGTGATTTCACGGTGTAGAAGGCCGCTACTCGAATAGTAGAAATCGGAGAACGCCGGCCGGCGTAGCAGATTCTCTCCATTCTTACATTGTGCTTGGACTGACTTAAAAGCTACGATACCAATTGAGGATATCAGAAATCGCTTGGAAAAACCATCTTAGGCACAGTTCCGAAGGTTTATGACCGTTGCAATTCTAACAACGGTTAGAGAGTGATGAAGATGCCTGAATTTGAAGAACCACCAGCCTCGGTCCCCGATCCAAACGAGTTTGAACGCGAAGAGGCGGACATCGATGAGCATCTGGCGTTACGCGCTGCGTTCTCGGAAACGCTCACGCAACACGGCTATCCAGACACGCTTGTCCTTGCCCGTGAACAGGCTGAGGACGTGTTCCACGATCGCCGCTTAGACATCCTCGATTACTTGAAGGAACAGAGTCCGAAATCGGTGCGTGCTCTCGCACAGGAGTTGGACTACGACAAGGGTGTAGTGAGCCGTGATCTTCAGGCACTCGCACAGATCGACGTCATCGAATACGAAGATACTGGTCGTGCGAAAGCCCCTCGTCTCAAGCACAACCACGTGGTCGTCGAGCCAGTTGTCTAATTCAGGTTTGGATTCCAATCTTCAGGTATATACAGTACACATCCAGTGAGAACTCGCCCGGATAGTGCTCGCAGAACGTCTCCCAGTCCTTCCAGCCGCCATGACTTATCACGACTGAGGATAGCATGCCGGCCTCCAGCCTCTTCGTTCCCTACAACCGGCGTAAGTCGCGGTACGTTACGGACACTACCGCTGCAACCGGTATCGTCCCTCGAAACCGAGCAGGCGACCCAACGGTCCCGCGCTCGTTCGCTAGGGGTCGACCCGACATCGCCGAAAGCGAACACCGTCTCGCTGTGCGTGACCGGCGGTGAGACTTAAGCCGACTCGAGTGGTAATTTACAACATGGCATACCGGCTCCAGTGCGACAGCTGTGACCTCGAGAGCGAGTACACCGATTGGGCCGACGCGAACAGCGACGCCAGCGACCACGAGGCCGAGTACGCCGACCACTGGGTGAGTATCGTCGATCTACAGGAGGCTTAGCGTCGTTCGGCGATCGAGGGAGGTGACGGCGAGGCCGCTCGTCGAGACCGGGCTCCGGTTCTCTATCGATCGTCATCACTCCTCCAACTCGAGGTCGGGGTCGCCCTCGAGAGCGGCCGCCAGGATCGCCGTGTGGACCGTTCGACTATCGGTTTCCTGAATCGTGGCGGCGGCCTGAAAGCGCTCGCGGGCCCGCGTCACCGTCCGTGGCTCGGCGGCGAGCTGTGCGAGGATGAACGCGTCGGCGTCGACCGCCCGGGCGGCCGCGAAGTCCGCCGCGTCGTACAGGGCCGCGAACTCCGCGACCACGTCCGAGACGAGCCGATCGGTCGCGTCAGCACCCGGATCGCCCACGGGAACGCCGGCGTCGGACGGATCGAAGTAGCCCTCGTAGTCGACGACGCCGGCCGACTCGTACAGGTACGCCTCGAGCGCGTCGAAGACCGGTTCCGAGACGTAGACGCCGAACAGCTTGTATCGATCGTCGCGAGTCATCACGTAGCGCCCCGTGTCACTTGCCGTAAGCGATGCTCTCGGGGGTGATAAACCCGTCAGGTATCGGGCGCTATCGATCCGAGAACCGAGGGCTCGATCGATCGCGTCCACGAAACGGGCCGATGGGGCCGCACAGCCCCCGCGTCTCAGGTGTCGGCCAACTTCGATCGTGTCGCACCGCGGTGGCGCACGTGGTGTTTGCTCCCGATCCACGACAGCCGTCGGCCATCCCGCGGAATCGTCCATGACGTATTGCTGAGAGATAAAACGTTTTAGCGCTGAGCCGTGACCGATCTAGCGTGGCTTCTCGAGTGCCGAATCCGCTCCGGTGGCTCCTGCTGTCGATTGGGTCTCTGCTCGCGCGGGCGGGGATCGTCGACGCCCGGCGCGTCGAGCGGACCACCGATCTCGCCTGGCCGCGGATCGTTACCGGCATCGCCCGGATGTCGAAATCCGCGGCGGACGTGGCGATGGTCGGGATCGCCCTGGGTCCGGCGGCGATCGCCGGCGTCGGCTTCGCGACCCCGTTCTGGTCGATCGCGTTCGCCGTCGGCGGCGGGGTCGCCGGAGCAACGATCAGTCTCGTCTCGCAGCGCTACGGCGCGCGCGCGACCGAACAGTTGTCGCTGGCGGTGACGACCAGCGCGCTCGTCGTCGTCGCGATCACCGTCCCGCTCGGGGTCCTCTACTGGACCGTTCCCGAGCGACTGATCGGACTCGTCGGGAACGACGCGGCGTCGATCGCCTACGGCGCTGCCTATCTCCGGGTCCTCGCCCTCGGCGTGCCCTTCGCCGCGGTGAACCTGATCGCCAGTCGGACGCTCGTCGGTGCCGACGACGCGTGGACGCCCATGACCGTCCGCGCCGGCGGCGCGATCGCCAACGTCGCCATCAACGCCGTCTTGCTGTTCGTCCTCGAGTGGGGCGTCGTCGGCGCGGCCATCGGGACGGTGCTGGCAAACGTCCTCGTACTGGCGGCGTTCGTCACCGGGTTCACCGTCGGCCGGCTCCCCGTGATCGGGGAGTTCCCCGTGACGATCGACCGTTCGCGGCCGTATACGTCCCTCGAGGATATCCGAAACGTGATCGACATCGGAACCCCGCTCGTGTGTACGAACGTCGCCAGGCGGGCCGCACAGTTCCCGATGCTCGCCATCGTCGCGCTGTTTGGGCCGAACGTGGTGGCCGCCTACGTCGTCGCACGCCGCGTCCGCGATCTGATGGATACGCCGGGCTGGGGCTTCTCGCTGGCCTCGAGCAGTCTCGTCGGCCAGGAACTCGGCACCGGTGACGAGAGTGACGCCGACACGTACGGCCGAGAGGTGCTCTGGTTCGGAACCGCCGTCTATCTCTGCAGCGCGGCCGCCGTCCTCGTCGTCGCCGAACAGGTCGGCCGGCTGTTCGTCGACGATCCGTCGATCCTGCCGCTGGTGACGACCTTCATCGTCGTGGCCTGCGTGAGCGTCGTCTTCCGCGGTGTCAGCGGCGGCGCGACCGGGCCGCTCCGAGCCAGCGGGGATACCCGCTGGCCGTTCTACGGCCAGGTACTCGGGCTCTACGTCTTCGCGCTTCCAGTCGCCGCCCTCGGGGCCGTCTCGATTCCCCTCGGTCCCGTCGGAGCCGTCACGCCGCTCGGGATCGGCGCGCTCTACGCGGCGCTGATCCTCGAGACGCTCGTTCCGGCGGTCGTCACGTACCACCGGTTCGCCGCCGGCCACTGGAAAGTCATCAGTCGCGGCTATCGGCCCGAGTCCACGCCCGGTGACTGAGCCACCCGGAGGACCCGAGCGCGGTTAGAGCAGGTCGCCGCTGCCGCGTGCGGACGGGGTGGTCTCGGGGCACCGTGGCCGCGCCGTCGGCGTGACACCACCGGGCCGACTCGGCTCGAAAACCGTCACGGATCGGTCCGTGACCGGGCTCGCTCACCGTCGGACTCGAGCGAGAGTGGAGAGCGATCTCCGTCCGTCTCCTAGAACACGAGACCAATGTTACGACCGAATAATAAACGATACAGCAATCATCCACATCTGAGATGTCCGTGATGGCACCGAAACGGACTTCGCTCGCCGTGTCGTTTGCTGTTCGTCCGTACCGGCCGGATACTCGCTCTGTATGTAGTATCGTATCGGTCAGCGATATCGGCTCATCGACTCCGGCGAACGATCAGGTCGGTCGGGATACCGAATCAATCTCGAGTGTTTGTGCACCCTACACGCCTATTTAACCGGGTGCCGTCTTCTCCGTGAACTGTCCTCTGCTCGAAAACCAGGACTCCGCCATACGTATACTTCTCCATATGATTCCAATTATTCATCGGTCTCATTTCATACTATCTCCAGTCGACCCGGTGAACGCGCCGAGCGACCGCTATCGACGACTGGGCTACGGGAACGCCATCGATGGGAGCGAAGCACTGCTGTCGACGGGAGCACAGCGAGACTGCGTCGGGAGGACCACTGACCGCGAGAGTTAAATCTCTTCGACGTACGTATACGACTCCGACAGCGCCTCGGCGTCCTCGCGAAGCAAGGCGACGACCAGGCAGTCGACGTACTCCTCGAAGTACTCGACGAGGTCGGCGATCCGGTTCGAGTCGATCGCCTCGAGCGAGTCCAACAGCATGAACGGAACGATTTCGTGGACGTCGTGGACCAGATAGCCGGCGAGCGCGAAGACCAGTCCCGTGACCTCGCGTTCGCTCTCCGAGAGGTGGTCGACGGTGTCCTCGTACGTCCGGCCGTCCTCGGTCGTTCGGACGATGTGGAGTTCGAACGCGGTTCGCGTGACCTTCCGCCGCCCCTCCCGAACCGTCTTCTCGCGTCGCTCGATCCAGATGCGGTCGATGTTTCGGTACTCCAGAATCGAGAGGATCGACTCCATATGTTCGTTGAACGCGTCGACCGCGTTCGCCTCGATCCGGTCGACGCGCGTTCTGAGGTCGGTTAGCTCCGCTTCGACGGTCTCGCGGCGATCCTCGAGATCGCTTCGGTCCTCGATTTTCCCTTCGATCTCCTCGATCCGTTCCTGCACGTCGTCGCGGTCGGCCTCGAGGTCCTCGAGTTCGAGTTCGAGTCGGTTCAGTTCGCGGTGAGTCTCGATGACCTCGCCGTATTCGGCGTTCTCGAACGTTTCGGCGTCCGACTCGAGGTCGTCGATCCGTGCCTGCTGTTCCTCACGGTCGGCTTCGAGCTCCGCGATCCGTTGGGAACGGCGCTCGAGGTCGTCCTCGATCGCCTCGAGCCGGGTTTCGATCTCCCCGCGCTTCCGGCGTCGGTCCCGGAGCTCCTTCTGTCGGTCGGAGAGGTCGTCGATCCGCTCTTGGAGGTCGCTCCGCTCGGAGAGCCTTCGCTGGCGCAGCGAGCGCAACCGATCGAGCGTCGATTCGATCCGGTCGCGGTCGACCTGCGAGCCACACGTCCAACAGACGACATCGTCCGACTCCGCGAGCAGTTGGTCGGTGAGATCGTCGCCGTCCCCCTCGGCTGCCCCGTCGGACTCGTCGAGATCGAGGTCGATCCCGTCGTCGGCGAGTCGCTCCTCGTTGAACCGGATCACGCTCTGGAGTTCGCTGACGGTCGTGTCGAGCGACCGTTTCCGACTGCGAAGCTCCTGAACCCGCCCCTCGAGTCGGTCCGGCGACTCCTCCCCGTCGTCGAACGCCTCGAGTTCGTCCTCGAGGTCGTCCCGTTCCCGTTCGAGTTCGGCGTAACTCTCCCGCTCGGTCTCGAGGTCGTACTCGATCGACTCGAGTTCGGTTCGCGCGTCCTGCAGGTCGGCGAACGCCGACTCGATCTCGTCCTTTCGCTCCCGACTCGCCTCGATGTCGAGGTCGAACGCGTCGAGGTCGGCCTCGAGTTCGTCGATCCGCTCGGTCGTCGTCTCGATCTCGTCCTCGAGCGTGGCGCGATCGGCTTCGAGGGCGGGGAGTTCGCTATCGAGTTGGGCGAGTTGCTCAAGGCGCTCGTCGAGGTCGCGCTTCTCGGCCTCGAGCGCGTTGATCTCCGCTTCGATCTCGTCGGTATCGATCGGTTGCATGATGAGATCGCGGAGATCGTCGCCCCGCCTGACGGTGCGACGCGCCTCGTTGGACTCGAGCAGGAAGGCGAACAGATCGGCGAGTTCCGGATCGTCGAGGTACGGGTCGCCGTCGAAAACGACGTCGCCGTCGCGGCGCTCGAGGAACCGCGTGTACTGTTCGTCGTCGAAGGCCAGTTCGACGCGGCCGGCGTCCGCGTCGCCTTTCAGTGACGATCGCCGACTGCCCAGCGCCGCCATGATCGTCTGGAGGAACGACGTTCGGTTCGTCGCGTTCCGGCCAGTCAGGACGTTCACGCCGGGTTGAAGCCGTACTTCGGTGCTGTCGATGCCGCCGATGTTCTCGGCCGCGACGGTGATCGACGAGGTGACTGACTCTGGAGATGACACGACTGCCTTTTCTCGCCGCTGAACTAAATGCTATTTGGTTACGGCCGTTATTCCGAGACGCACTCACACGGCATCGGACCCGTCACAGTCACAGCCACCCTGATCGAGCAAGTCCGCGATCGGGTAGTCGGCACCGCAGTTGCCACAGATCGTCCGTACGTCGACGAACACCTCGTACTCCCGGTCCGTGATCTCGCCCGCGTTCCCGAGTTCCTCGAGCGTCGATTCCGTGATGACCTGCGTCCGGCCGGCGAGGCGCTGGACGGTCTCTTTCTTCCGTTCGATGCGATCCTCGGGGTCTTCCTCCGGAAGGGAGGCGTCGCGGACGTTCGTGAGATACGTATAGATCGTCTGGTGAGTCACGAAGTCGGACTGAACGTCGTCGATATCGACCCCCGACCGCTCGAGTTCGCGTCGTTTCCGAACCGCGTCGGATCGCGACACGTCGTCGTTCGTCAGCGTTCGATAGAGCGAATCGATGTCCGTATCCAAGACGGACGAGCCCGCATCGCGCACGGCGGCCCGGAGCACGGCCTGATTGAACTCGGTCGCGAGGTCGCGCAGGCTCGTTCGCTCGGTCCCGTCGCCGACCCACTCGGCCTCCAGTCGCTCCCCCCACTCCTCGAGGTCGTACCGATCCATCACTCGCTCGACTTTCGTTCGGCGTCCGCCGCTCGAGTCGTCCGTCATACCCAATGACACTGATGCCTGTCGTACAAATGTTGTGATTACCGTCAGGAGAACCCGCAGTCCGTTCGGGGTCCTTGCCCCACCGGCAAACCGAACCGGTACTATAACGATAGTTATGGATAGTAAGGAGGCGACTGTCATTTCAGCTGTATATTTCCATCTGCTATACCCGTCCCACAGACGGTCGAAAGGGCGTTCAGTACGCCGTACGCGGTATCGACGCCGTTCGAACTATCGGATAGGAGTTACCGTCACAGCCGCGCTCTGATCCAAGTAGTTACAGAACCGATTCGGATGGCGAGAAGAACGATTGCGGCCGACCGACGACGGGATGAGTTACTGATCTATGGCTGTAAACGTGAAGGGCTGAGTGTCGAGTTTCCGTCCGGTCACTCTCGCTGTCCCGTCACGGCGGAGCGGCGACCACGATCAGTGTCTTCGACCCGTGACGCGGATCGTAAGTACCGGACCGCGGGAGGACGCCTATCGCCGTTGTTCGTTTGAACTGATCGCTCACGGGCACTTAGTCAGACGGCCGTCTCGAGAGTCCAGTTGGAAGACGACCCCGCCGCCGGCGGCCGGTCGTATCGGTGTCCCGACCGCGGCGCGTCTATGCTGCGGTACGGACCAATCATGTTTCTGGAATATGTCCGTTCCGGGTCGCGCAGCCAACGAGCACAGCCGTACTCTTTTGTCGGTCCGCCGGAGACACACGACCACACATGGACGACGACGCGCTCGAGTACCATCGGACCGACCCGCCGGGCAAAATCGAAATCGCGACGACGAAGCCGACGAACACGCAGCGGGACCTCTCGCTCGCGTACTCGCCCGGCGTCGCCGCGCCGTGTCGGGAGATCGACGCGGACGCGGGCGAGGCCTACCAGTACACGACGAAGGGCAACCTCGTCGGCGTCGTCTCGAACGGCTCGGCAGTCCTCGGGCTGGGCGACATCGGCGCGCAGGCCTCCAAGCCAGTCATGGAGGGCAAAGGCGTGCTGTTCAAACGGTTCGCCGACATCGACGTCTTCGACATCGAACTCGATCTGGACGACACGGACGCGTTCGTCGAGTCGGTCGCCGCGATGGAGCCGACCTTCGGCGGCATCAATCTCGAGGACATCGCAGCGCCGGCGTGTTTCGAGATCGAAGAGCGACTCCGCGAGCGCCTGTCGATTCCCGTCTTCCACGATGACCAGCACGGTACCGCCATCATCAGCGGTGCCGCCCTGCTCAACGCCGTCGAGATCTCCGGGAAGGACCTCGCGGACATCGAGGTCGCCTTCGCCGGCGCGGGTGCGGCCGCGGTCGCGACGGCCGAGTTCTACGTCTCGCTGGGCGTCCGTCGGGAGCACATCACCATGTGTGATATCGACGGTCTGCTGACGACCGAGCGGGCCGAATCCGGGGATCTGGACGAGTACAGTCGGCAGTTCGCTCGAGACCTCCCCGAGGGCGATCTCGCGGACGCGATGCGGGGTGCCGACGTGTTCGTCGGCCTCTCGGCCGGCGGCATCGTCAGCCAGGAGATGGTCCGATCGATGGCCGACGACCCGATCATCTTCGCGATGGCGAATCCCGACCCGGAGATCGGCTACGAGGAGGCCAAGGCCGCCCGCGACGATACCGTCATCATGGCGACGGGACGGTCCGACTACCCGAACCAGGTGAACAACGTTCTGGGGTTCCCGTTTATCTTTCGCGGCGCGCTCGACGTCCGCGCCACCGAGATCAACGAGGAGATGAAAGTCGCCGCGGCGACGGCGTTGGCCGATCTGGCCAGGCAGGACGTCCCGGACTCGGTGGTCAAAGCCTACGGCGATCAACCGCTCCAGTTCGGCCCCAACTACATCATTCCCAAACCCCTCGACGCCCGCGTCCTCTTCGAGGTCGCTCCCGCGGTCGCACGCGCGGCGATCGACTCCGGTGCGGCCCGCGTCGAGCGCGACATCGACGAGTACGTCGAACGACTCGAGGCGCGTCTGGGCAAGTCCCGGGAGATGATGCGGGTCGTCCTCAACAAGGCGAAATCCGATCCCAAGCGGATCGCGCTTGCCGAGGGAACCGACGAGACGATCGTGCGAGCGGCGTCCCAGATGGTCGAACGGGGAATCGCGGAGCCGATCCTGATCGGCGACGAAGACGAGATCCGCAGCACCGTCGCGAACCTCGGCCTGGAACTCGATCCGACCGTCGTCGATCCCGAGAGCGGCGATTACGAGGCGTACACCGATCACCTCTACGAACGGCGGAAGCGAAAGGGCATCACGCGCCGCGAGGCGGAGTCGATGATCCGTGACGACACCGACTACTTCGGGAGCGTCATGGTCGACCGCGGCGACGCCGACGCGATGCTCACGGGACTGACGAACCACTACCCGTCCGCGCTCCGGCCGCCGCTGCAGGTGATCGGCACGGCCGACGACGCCGAGTACGCCGCCGGCGTCTACATGCTGACGTTCAAGAACCGCGTGTTCTTCGTCGCCGACGCGACGGTCAATCAGGCACCTACCGAGGACGTTCTCGAGGAGGTCACCCGCCACACCGCCGATCTGGCCCGCCGGTTCGACGTCGAGCCCCGCGCCGCCCTGCTCTCGTACTCGGACTTCGGCAGCGTCGACAACGAGGGGACACGCAAGCCCCGCGAAGCGGCCCGCCGACTCCGCGAGGACCCCACCGTCGAGTTCCCCGTCGACGGGGAGATGCAGGCCGATACCGCCGTCGTCGAGGAGATGCTAACCGGCACGTACGAGTTCACCGACCTCGAGGAGCCCGCGAACGTACTGGTCTTCCCGAACCTCGAAGCCGGGAACATCGGCTACAAACTGCTCCAGCGCCTGGGCGGGGCCGAGGCGATCGGCCCGATGCTGGTCGGCATGGACGAACCGGTCCACGTCCTCCAGCGCGGCGACGAGGTCAAGGATATCGTGAACCTCGCGGCCGTGGCGACGGTCGACGCACAGCACGGGTAGCGCTCGACGGCCTCCCGTCGTGAGTCACGCGAGTACGACCGGCTCACCCCGTTCCGCGGAGTCGTGGAGGGCCTCGATGATCCGCATGGCCCGCAACCCGTGTCGACCGTCGGGAGGGATCTCGCCGTCGCCGAGGAGCCGGTCGGCGAAGTAATCGAACTCCACTTCCATCTCCCGTTCCGCGTCGAAGCTGTCGTGTTCGACCGTGACCGAGGGGTTGCCGCGCTCGAGACCAAGCAGACACCACGGGGCGGGGATCTCGAGGGACGGGTCCCGGTTTGCAGTCTCTCGACGCTAATATCCGCGCCCATCGTCGCTGAACGACGCTCGTGTTGATCGACAGGCGGCGACGCCGCCGTCACCCGCGCAATTCACTGCGGAACGTTCGGACCGACTCCGTAAGCGGTCCGAGCTCCGGCAGAACGGGTGTCGGTCCCGACCCAAATTTACAGACGTATACTTGTAACATTCTCCGTCAAGAATGTGGGATTGTCGCACGATCCTTCGGTATTAGAGAACGCGCTCTCGCTCTCGGCACACGCGGACATCCGTCGGCCGCCATCACCGAAAAAACGGTACCGCTGCCGATCACTGTCGAGCGTCGCCCGTTCGTCAATAGTTGTCGTAGACCGTCTTGCTGATGCTGTAGAAATCGAGGCCTGCATCGCCCTGCTCGCGGTACGTCTCGCTCGAGGAGTCCTTCACGCCGCCGAAGGGGACGTGGAGTTCGACGCCGGTCGTCTTCTCGTTGATCTTCACGACGCCGGCTTCGATCTCCTCGGCGAAGCGATTGGCCTCGGTGTGGTCGTCAGTGACGACGCTCGCCGAGAGTCCATAGTCGACGTCGTTGGCGACAGCCAGCGCCTCGTCGAAGTCGCCGACTGGAAGGACTGCGAGCACCGGGCCGAAGACTTCCTCCTGGGCGATTCGCATCTCGGAGTCGACGCCCGAGAAGACCGCCGGCTCGACGAAGTAGCCCTCGCGGTCCAGCGTCGAGCCACCGTACTCGAGGGTCGCGCCCTCGTCCCGCGCAATATCGACGTACTCGAGCGTGCTCTCGAGTTCGGATTCGCTGACGTGGGGACCCATACTGGGGTCGTCGAGTCCGTGGCCGTGCTCGATCGCGGCGGCGCGGTCGACGACGGCGTCGACGAATTCGTCGTAGACATCCTCGTGGACGATCGCGCGGGAAGTGGCCGTACAAGCCTGGCCGGTGACGCCGAACGCGCCGCTAGCGACGATTCTGGCAGCTTTGTCGACGTCCGCCGTGTCGCTGACGACGGTTGGATTCTTCCCGCCCATTTCGAGCTGGACGCGCTTGCCGTCCTCCGTCGCGGTGTCGTAGACGGTGTTTCCGACCGCCGTGCTGCCGGTGAAGGAGACGGCGTCGACAGCCTCGTGGCCGGCGATGGTCTCGCCGACTTCGCTGCCGGGCCCGGTGACGACGTTGATGACACCGTCCGGAAGGCCGGCTTCCTCGAGCGCGCTCGCCATCTCGTGGACGACACCGGGCGCGAGCGTGGCGGGCTTGATGACGACCGCGTTGCCCGCGGCCAGCGCCGGTGCGATCTTCCAGGCCGGAATGGCGATGGGATAGTTCCACGGGGTGATCAGGCCCGCGACGCCCAGCGGCTCGGTTTTCGTGTAGAGTTTCGTGTCACGCGCACTCGGACTCTTGATCGTGCCGCCGATGTCGCTGGCCTTCGAGCCGTAGTAACGGAAGATGTCGATGGCCCGCTGTACCTCGCCGCCGGCCTCGCTCCGGGTCTTTCCTTCCTCCCGGACGAGCAGTTCGGTCAGTTCGTCCTTGCGCTCCTCGAGGAGCGAGCCGGTCCGCGCGAGGATGCGACCCCGCTCGGGGCCGGGCGTCGTCCCCCACCCGCCGCTTGCCTCGCGCGCCGCGTTGATCGCCCGCTCGGTATCCTCGGCGTCGGACTCCGGATAGGTCGCGACGACGTCTCCGGGAATTGCGGGATCGGTCGTTTCGAAGGTTTCCCCAGTGTGCGATTCGCACCACTCGCCGCTAATGTAGTTCAATCGCTGATCGGGCATACAGTCGGACATCGGTCCGTTCGCTCATAATTCTTGTCGTCCGATTCTTCTGTCAGACTGAACAGTTCTGTGAACGTATCGTTATGATGGTTGGATAATTCGTGCTGCCACGCGGTAGTAGCGCCTCTCCACTGGCGACCAGTATAGACTGAGCGCTATCGGTGACGAGACAGCGTGCGATCTGACGACCGTCACGCCACGTCTCGACAGTTTCGGGAAACTCGCAGCGGCCGCGGATGTCGCGGGTGTCGGCATCGACGAACTGGCGAGCGGCGTGACGGTCGCGGCTCCGACCGTCTCGTACGACTCACTCACTGACGGGACGCTGCCGGTCGTGCCCGACGAAGTGTGGGCAGCGGAGGTCACCGACGAGGCCGAACGGCCGGCGGTTTTCTTTACCGCGATCCCAGTCGGCCCGTCGGTCCGGGCGACGCGGCCGGTATTCGGATGGACTCGACCTGGACCGTGCCCGAACTGGAAGTCCTCACGGACCGTCATGTACGGGTAGAGAGCGTCGTCCCGAAGTCGGCATCTCGAGGAACGAGACCGGGTCCGGCCCGGTCGCGGCTCGAGGACGGGAAACGGGTCTACGAACCGATCCACTCGCGTCCATATCCTCTCGTGATACCTCTTCCAGTATTCATATCTATCCTGCTATATCTACTATAATGAGCTATAACTGATGTATCGAGGCTGCGAACATCCGCCGTCGAGAATCGGTTCTCGATGAATCCCCTGTGGGACGAGAGAGGGACAGTCAGCGCGCTGCACGGCCTATCAGTCCGTTTCGAATCGATCTCCCCGTTCGACTCACTATTTCGGCCGGTGATCTCCGTTGATTCGCTCTGAGTCGGAGTCGAATCCAGCCGGAACGGGTATTTCGACCAACAAGCGCTAACGAGCGTTTTTCGTGTCGACTGTGACCGAAAGCGGAGCGCCAGCGCACTCTAATCGCGTTGGACCGCTATCCCAATACTGTTGGTTTTAGCTTATGCTAGCAAATCAGAGAGTTCTTTTCGTCGAGTACCGGTCGTGTTCTCGCGGCGCATCGACTCGACGAGTGCGTATCGACGACAGTGGCAAAGGACGTTCGACCCTCACACGTTCCAACACCCCCAACATTATCCGAAGCGGATACATCGACAGTCCGTTTTCGATCTCGGCTATCGAATTTCGGGCTGAGTGGTCAATAGTGGCCCAGCAGGCTGGAATCGAACTACACACAACAGCGAAAAACTCACGGAGAGTTTGTTATGAATAGAGTACGTACCGCCTACACTTTTATACTCTCTGACTCTACCTCGGACCATGCGAGCAGCCGTACTCGAGGAACATGGGGAACCGCTCTCGGTCGAAGACGTCGACTATCCGGAACCGCAACCGGACCAGGTCATCGTCGAGACCGAGGCATGCGGGATCTGTCGCAGCGACTGGCACGCCTGGCAGGGCGACTGGAGCTGGATCGGTGCGGGCGTTCCCGAGGGACAGATCCTCGGCCACGAGCCCGCTGGCGTCGTGTCGGCGGTCGGCGCCGACGTCGAGACGCTCGAGGAAGGCGACCGCGTGGCGGTACCGTTCCACCTCGGCGACGGCAGCTGTTCCCACTGCCGCGAGGGGCGAGCGAACAACTGCGAGACGGTCATCCCGCTCGGCCTCTCGGAGTTCGCACCGGGCGCGTTCGCGGAGGCCTTTCCCGTTCGTGAGGCGGACTTCAATTGCGTGAAACTCCCCGACGAGGTCGAGTTCGCGGAGATGGCCGGCCTCGGCTGCCGGTTCATGACAGCCTATCACGCGCTGGCCGACCGCGCCGACCTCCGACCCGGCGACTGGGTCGCGATCCACGGCTGTGGCGGCGTCGGACTCTCGGCGATCCACATCGCCCAGGCGCTGGGCGCACACCCGATCGCGATCGACGTCCTCGACAGCAAACTCGAGCGCGCCGAGGAACTGGGTGCCGTCGAGACGATCAACAGCACCGAGGTCGACAGCGCGCCGGCCGCGGTTCGAGAACTCACCGGCGACGGTGCCGACGTCTCGATCGACGCGCTGGGGATCGCCGAGACCTGTCGGAACTCGGTCAACAGCCTCGGCACCCGCGGCAGCCACGTTCAGGTCGGACTCACGACCGGCGAGGAAGAAGGCCAGATCGAACTCCCCGTCGACGTCATGACGATGCAGGAGATCGACTTCCATGGCTCGTTCGGTATGCCGCTGGTCCGCTACGAGGAGCTGTTCAACCTGATCGCACAGGGCACGCTCGAGCCGAGCAAGATCATCGGCGACACGCTCTCGCTCGAGGACGCACCGGAGACGCTAGCATCGATGGACGACTACGAGACGGTCGGTATTCCGGTCATTACGGAGTTCTGACCCGCTTCCGAAACGCGACTGATCGACGGAGTCGATCGTCGACGTCGCATCGCGAGCAGCCGACCCCCGGGAACCGTCGCTGTTCGGCACGGACATCGCGAAACCCGGGCGGGGCGGGAACCGCCCTGGGCGTGAGAGACATGAGCGTACTCGAAGCGGGGGCGAATCCACGTCGAGCGATCCGGGCACGAACGCACGCAATCGGCCGGTCAGCGCGTCGGTCTGCGCGCGTACCCGGCGGGGCCTTTCCTCCCCGCACGTGGGCTAACGGACGGGTCGGGTATTGTTATGCGGCGGTTTGGACGCCGGTAGCGAGCCCGATCCGACGACAGGTCCCGTCTACGCCGTTTGTAGACCGCTGCTACGGGTTGAACTCGACGGCACCGCGGTCGACCTCGCCTCGTTGGACGACGGCCGACGCGCTGGGTCGCCCTGATGATGGTACGCGGCGGCTGCTTGCCTGCGACGCCGCTAGAGGGATGGCGCTGGGGATCGTTCGAGCGTGTATGACCGACGGCGCTTCGTCACGCCCGATTCGGCTCGGTATCGTCGGCCTCGGCTACATCGGTACGACCGTCGGCGGGCAGTTCCACCGCCATCCGGACGCGACCGTCGCGGCGATCTGCGACCTCGACGCGGACCGTCTCGAGCGAGTCGGTCGGGAGTTCGACGTGCCGGGCGACGGCCGGTACGCCGAGTACCCGGCGATGCTCGCGGCTGCGTCGCTCGACGCGGTCCTGATCGGCACCCCCCACACCCTCCACCACGAGCAGGTCGTCGCCGCCCTCGAGCGGGACTGTCACGTCTACTGTGACAAGCCGCTGACGACCGACCTCGGACGGGCACGCGACCTCGTCGAGCGGGTCGAACGGAGCGACCGGACCGTGATGGTCGGCTACCAGCGACACCTCCAGACGGCGTTCCGAACCGCCCGCGAGCGGTTCATCGATCGCGAACCGACGTGGCTGACCGCCTCGATCACGCAGGACTGGATCGACGACTCGCGTGGGACCTGGCGGCTCGAGCCCGACCTGTCGGGCGGCGGCTTTCTGTACGATACCGGGAGCCACGTCCTCGACGGCGTGCTCTGGACGACCGGCCTCGAACCGGTCTCCGTCGCCGCGAGCATGGACTTCCACGACGACGATCGACGGGTCGATCGCCGTGCCCACCTCGACGTCGAGTTCGCGAACGGGGCGAGCGGCA
Source organism: Natrinema altunense (assembly GCF_000731985.1). Taxonomy (GTDB): domain Archaea; phylum Halobacteriota; class Halobacteria; order Halobacteriales; family Natrialbaceae; genus Natrinema; species Natrinema altunense. The sequence goes on along the minus strand of NZ_JNCS01000005.1, from coordinate 37,387 downwards.
CGTTCTCCTTTCACGGCGACGCGCCGTCGGTTCGCGAGCACATCCACCTCTGGGACGCGGAGGGCGCGGTCTATCTCGAGGGAACGCAGTGGGGATCGCGAACCGTCCGCGAGATCGATTCCGACGCCGGGGAGTACCTCCCGTACGTCGATCCTCACGGCGAGCAGTCCCGCGCCGACGCCTTCCTTGAGAGCATCGAGACGGGGAGCGAACCGCCGGCGACGGTCCGGGACGCGCTCCGGGTAACGGCGCTGACCGAGGCGGCGTACGAGGCAGCGAGAACGGGTGATCGCGTCGCCATCGATCTTCCGACGGCGTCCCCCGAGGGAGACGGGTGATCGCGGGAGCCAAAGCTCCCGATGAGTACCGCGTCACCAGTGTCCATCGAGCAGCGAGACGCCAGCGGAACTCGGACCACGGTAACCGGCTCGTTCCGTTGGGAAAGCCATGTTTGCAGCGGCCGGATCGATTCGCGGACCCCGCTACCGATTCCGGTCGCCTCGGGCGATTATGCGATTATTACTGGCGTTCGGCCCGGCTCGAGCGACGGCGGCTGGCGGTCAGGCCCGCCCGCGTCCGCGTTACCGCCCGCAACCCGGGTAAAACCGTGATAGGCGGTCGTCGCTTTCGGTTACAAGCCGGATAACTACAACCGGTGATGGCTATCGAACGGGTATGATCACCTGCACTAACTGCGAGACCGCCCAGTTCCTGCAGATCACGCAGAGTCGCGTCTACTTCGAGGACGGCGAGATGATCAACGAGATTTCCGAGACCTACGAATGTACCCTCTGTGGCGCGACCGGGCAGTACGTCTACGACGACGACAGCGACGAGGAGACCGTCACCGGCGACGTCGAGCACACGACCGAACGGCCGAAATACGCCTGACTGGCGGCCCCCGTCCGGGGGCGCAGCCGATACCGGTCGTTGTACAGCCTCGGTTCCCGGAGCGCGTCTCGTCTCTCGGCACTCCTCGGCCCTATTGAATTACTAAACGGCGTCGGATGAGTCGGTGGTTCAGGGCTTTGATGAATAAACCGACAGTCTGGATGTACTCTACTACTTGCTTCACTGAGGAAATAACGTCGCCGTCCGCCCTATTTTGCTGTTACACTCCAAGAAAGTACGATCCTAGTGTTTTATCTGGTTTGTGTTTAATTAGAAATATATGGGTGGAAAGAGGAATCAACGATCCAAGAGTCGAAACACTTCTTCGCGTTCGCGAATCCGAATACCTCAGCCTACTTCAATGATGAGCAAGTCGTCGAAACCTGAGAGAACACCAGAAGAGTGTGAAAATCTCTACGGGGTGGAACCCTACGCTGACGGCCAAGCGGAGAAACTCACAGACATTGCGTTCAGGACGGGGATTGGAGTTTTACGCCGGCGTGTGGATCAGGGGATGCCCATCGAGATAATGGATGACTACGACGAGATGGATGCCTTCCGGGAGCGCCAGAAGGAACGGCCACCAGAGGTCCCGAAAGACATCGAGCGACAGAACGCGAGATCAGTTCAACGCAACAATCAAGAGAACATCAGTACAGTTCCTACTGGAGATACTGGAGTTCCTGACAGCGTTCGAGCGGTCGTTTCCTCATCAGGTCGGTCACTGGAGCCTGAAATCCGGCGCGAAATGGAGGAGCGAATGGACGCCCAATTCGGTGACGTGCAGATCCACACTGGGCCAAAAGCCGCGAGTGCTTGCGAAGACATCAACGCACGGGCATTCACTGTTGGCAGGCACATCGCGTTCAATACTGGAGAATACGTTCCCGAGAGTTCTGAAGGCCAATATCTGCTTGCTCACGAACTAACGCATACCCGTCAGCAGTCGGATCAAAATGGCATCCACCGGATGCCAAAGAACGAAGAAATTGTGGCAAAACTCCAGGAAATCGTTTCAGATTCAGATCGGTTTCCAGGGACGGACACGTTTGAAAGCGATCTTGAAGAGCGTCTAGACGACATCAACAACACTTGGCTGAAAGAGAAACTAGAAGAAAACGCTGAATTCACCGTCGAGGATGTTGAGGCAGCAATATATTCTGCCGGTCCCGAAACAGATATTCCGCGAGAACTCGCGGTGCTGCTACAGACCGACAAATGGGAAGAGGGAACCACGTTCGATAAAGGTGCACATGACTGGAAGCATATCGTAGCCCGACACGTCCATCCTGAAGCCCCAGGTACGTGGCCGATCGAGCCTGGGACAGAAACCAGCCAACAGCGTACTGCGACAGCCTTTCCGAGTGACATGGATGAACCATCGATCAAGGAAACACTCAAGAACGCAATTCAAAGTGCGACCGAGGATGAAATTTCTGTTCAAGCCAATGGGTATCGGACAGTCGAATATAAGGGATCTGAGCTGCCTTCGGGGATCGGCGCGGTCAAAATAGTCTACGACAGGAGTAGCCAAATCGTGACAGCATATCCATTAAATGGTACTAACGTGGAGGAACTTCCATGAATACGCGTACTGACGGACCAGTCCAAGTGCAGATAGAGGTAGCTGACGGACCGGAGATGATTTCGACAGGAGGCGGTGCCATTCAAATTAGCGTAGACGGAACACGAGTCAATATATATGAAAATGAGGCGGAGAAATCCTGGGAGGACTGGGCGCCTGAATACGTCGGAGATTTCCTCGCGCTTGATTTGCCGGCATTGATTAATATCGCCCAGAAATTATATTCTGGGAATATTGATAGATATGAGACCATCGAATACCTATTGGAGGGACATCGGTCGTATTTCGTGTTCGAACCACTCAGCAGCGACACGATCCGAGTAGCATTCCAGACGCGTGAGCAGGTAGATCGAGAACTCACTGTCCCGTATCCCACCCCGAAAAGCGCGCGGGGATACGTCGTAGATACCGCTGAATTCTGTAACTCACTATTGGATTGTGCACAAGAATTCCAGCGAGAAGCAACTGAACGTGGAGTCGCAAACGATGAATTCTCCGAGCGGATCGCCGAATTCGAGTCTGTGCTGAGGGATACGTAATCCGTCTATCATTTTCGTGTTAGTCATTACAGGCCGATTTACTACGACCATGCGCACAATGCGCGGGTCGAGGGCGAACTGTACAATCAGGGATCGACCTATGAAACGGTAAACTCAGTCATCGAGCGCTCGTACGGCTTCGTCGTCCGAGTGCGGACATGGTGCCGCCAGTTCCGTGAGATTACACTTACTGCACCAGCCTACAGCGTCGAACATGCTATCAACCAATGAGTCCTGCCGCCCTCTGCGGATTCAATAATGGCCGCACCTCTCATCTCGAGCGCGAATCGCGCCGTTATTCATCCGTCCCGTTCCGAGCCGTCTGCTCGTCGTGCGACCGGCCGACGCCGAGTTCGGTCAGGTCCTCGAGTTCCGAGTCCGGGTCGTCGTAGTGGGTGCGGCGACCGGCGGCCGCCATCCGACGATGGGCGTCCCAGTCCTCGAACAGGCCGTACTCGTTCATCGTCTCCATCCCGGCGATCGCCGCGGTGAGTCTGATTCCGACCAGCGGGATCTCCGCGACCGAGACGATCACGTCCGCACGGAGGATCGCGCCGTCCCTGAGCAGTACGTCGAGCACGTCGACGAGGCTCTCGTCGTCCTTTCGCGGTCTCATGGTCGTGAATTCGTGTGATCGGTCGTGGTTCCGTCGCCGTCACCGCCGAACTCCGGCGCGAACGTGTACGGCGGCCACGGGCCGGTGAACCGGACCTCGAGCCCGTCGTTTGCCGCCACGTCGTCGAGGATCGAGCCGATCGCCTCCTCGTCGTCCTCGTGGGCCAGCAGGGTGAGCCGACAGAGGGTCTCGTCGTCGTCGTTCGAGTCCGAGGCGCTGCCGGCTACGTCGTCCGACAACTGCGCGCTCGGCGACCGCTCGAGCGCGTGGACTTCCCGTGCCGCCGCTGCCAGTCGCCCCTGGAGGTCCGCGGTCACCGACTCCCGGCGGGCCGCCCGGAGTTCGGTCACCCGCTGCTCGAACTGCTGTTCAAGCAGGAAGGCCGTCCCCTCGTCGGCGTCGGCGATCCGCTCGTCGAGTTCGCGCAACCGCTCGTCGCGCTCGAGCAGCGCCGCGTCGCTGACCGGGTCGATCTCGACGACCTCGACGCGGTACTCCCAGTGGCCGGCGAGTTCTGAGAGGGCGCGCTCGAGAGTGTCCCGTTCCTCGCGGAGCCACTCGCGGACGCCGTCGTCGTCACCCCGAAGGATCGTATCGAACTGGAACGGGATCGGCGTCCCGAAGGCCTGGCCCGCCTCGTCGACGACCGTCTGATGGCGGACGAGCCAGCGCCTGATCTGGGCGAGGTCGCCCGAGTCGTAGATGCCGTCGCAGGCGTGGACGACCGCGCCGATGCCGTCCACGGCGACGATCGACACCGGCTCCCCGTCGACGCCGGTCGTCTCGAGCGCGGCGTCCGCGTCGGCCCGAACGAGACAGTAGAGGTACCGTCCCTCGTCGATCGAGGGGACGTCGGCCGGCTCCGCGGTCCCCGCCCCTTCGATCGTCTCGAGCCGGTCGCCGGACCCGTCGCGGTCGCTCATTCGGACTCACCCCCGAAGACGGAGTGGCCGGGGGTCGTCGTTGTCGTCGGCTCGTCGTGGAGCTGTTCGATCGCGTCGGTGACCAGCCCGTCCAGATCGCTTCGGAGGTCGTCGACGCCGTCCTCGATCCCCTCGTCGGCTTTGAGCCGATCGATCTCGGCCTCGATCCTGGCGAGCTGGCCGCCCAGCCGCTCGATCTCCTCGTCGGTGAGGCCCCCCGACTCCATGCGCCGGACCGCCTCGCGCTCGAGGGCGTCGATCAGGATCTCGACGACGGCGATAACTAAGGTCATCAGTCCATCGCGAGCGTCCTCGCCGTCGCCGACGTCGATCGCCGTCACGGTTCGTCGCCCTCCGAATCGGGTTCTCCCTCCGTCTCGGGCGCGGCCGCATCCCGCGCGGAGTCCTCGTCGCTCGAGTCGGTGTCTCCGGTCGAATCGGTATCGCTCGAGTCGCTATCGGCGTCGTCGCTGAGCAGGTCGAACCCGCCGCTGGTGGGCCGCCCGGGGTCGGGCCTGGCACCGAGCCGCTCGCTGACCAGAGCCTCATCGTCGATGGCCCGCTCGCTCTCGGTCGACTCGCCGCCCGCGTCGCCGCTCGCGGACCCCGTCTCGCCGTCGGCGTCTTCCGCGGCCGTGACGTTGACGCCGCGGGTCAGATCGATTACCGGGTTCGGGCGGTCCTGCGCCGCGAGTTCGGGGTCGTCGACCGCCTCGGCGACCCGGCGCATGTCGGTTCCCTCGGGGAACTCGAGGCCGTACTTCGCCGCGGTCTCGAAGGAGGCGATGGCCGCCCGGACCTGCACGCCGAGGAGTTGAGTATCGCCGATCGAGACGGCGATGTCGGCGTTGATGACGATTCCCTTGTCCAGTAGCATCTCGACGATCTCGGCGAGGTCCGCTTTCTGACGGCTGGGCTGGAAGTCATCGACCATCGTGATCGCCTCCGGTCCGGGGCCGTCCTCGGGCCGCGTCGGTCGTCGGGCTCATCTCGCTGTCGCGTGGTCGTCGGATCGGTGGGTCAGTCATTGGTTTGCCTCCGCTGTCGTTCCCGCTCGAGTTCGAACCGGCGGCCGTAGATCCGCGTTCGGCTGGGTGCCGTGGAAAGTTTGACATCCTGTGGCACCGTCGCGTAGCGAGCCCCGCCGCCGAGGTCGCGCCGGTCGACCGGCATCGTCGAGGACGCCGTCGGGTTCCGCGAGTTCGTCCCCCTGTCCTGTCGGCGCATCTTCTCGCGGTTGAATTCGTATAGCTGCTCGAATTTCTCGTGGGTCTCGAGCAGCGCCGTCCGGAAGGCGTCGATGCCCCGCATCGCCTGCTGCTGGATGGCGACCTGATAGGCCGCCGGATCGTCCGCGACGTCGATGTCGCCGAGGGCTTGCTTCGCCGCGGTACCGGCGTCCATCCCGGTGTCGAGTACGCCGTCTCCGTCGTCGCCGAGCAGTTCGTCACCGTCGTCGCCGGTCGCGATATCCGACACCGTATCCTCGACCAGCCCGGCGTCGTCGCCGTCCGCGAGATCGTCGAGGGCGTCGTCCAGTTCGCGTTTGTTCTCCCAGACGGCGGTCAGATCGGCGGCGTTCCAGGCGTTCAGTAGGTCGATCGCACCGATCAGCTCCGTGAAGTCGACGAGGTCGGTGACGCCCTCGTCCTCGGTGGCCAGCACGTCCGGGACCTCCCCGAATTCGATCGCGTCGAGGAGGGCATCCCCGTCGACCGCGTCCGGCAACTCGCGTAGATCGAGCGCCTCGAGCAACTCGCCGAGTTCCTCGGCGACCCGTCGGAGGGTATCGAGGTCGCCGACGAGCGTCTCGACGGTGTCGTCGTCGAGGTCGTCGATCGTCTCGCTGTTCGCGAGGGCCTCCTCGAGCCGACCGATGCTCTCGATCGCGTCCGCGATCAGCGCGTCGAACGCCTTCTCGGTCTCGTCGTCGCTCATCCGTCGTCCTCCCCGTCCGTCGAGCCCTCGCTCGCTGCCGCACCGGGCCGTATCCGGACGGTGAGTACCCCGTTCTTGATCGTCGCGCTCGAGTCCGGCTTCTGCCAGGGAACCTCGATGCGGTCGATTTCGGCCCCCTCGACGGCGATAACGAGCATCGCGTCGTCGAAGCCGACCGTGATGTCGTCGGGATCGGCACCGGCGACATCGGCGGTGACGAGCAGTTCGTCGTCGTCCGTTCGGGTCGCCACGTTGTGATCGCTCGAGGGACCCGTCGATCGGCGACGATAGTCGCCGCCGCCATCGCGATCCCGTCCGACATCGCCCTCGGTTCGATCGAGCGGTGACTCGGCGGCGAGATCGTCGGCCGATCGGATCGAGATGTCGTAATCGAAGATCGTACGGTCGCTCCGTCGCCGTCCCGAGGTCGACGCCGCGCCGCTCTCGAGCGATTCCAGCGCGGACAGCAGGCTGGAGAGCCAGTGGTCGTCCTCGTCGGCTCGGTAGTCGTCGGGCGATTCGTCGCGGTCGTCGTGCGGGGGAGTCTCGCTCATTATCGTTTCACCTCCACGCGGCCGCTCGAGAGGCGTTCGTGGACCTCGCGGGCGGTCTCGAGCTCCGCCTCGAGTTCCTCCTTGCGACGCCGGTACTCTTCGTCGGAGCGCTCGCCGAGTTCGTACAACAGCTGGTTCTCCTTGAGATCGTCCTCGAGCGCCTCCATATCGTACAGCTCGTCGAGCGCGATCGAGTGGAGCGCGTCGATGATACCGACGAACGGCCGAAGCAGGAGGTCGTCGAGGATGAACATGGTTACTGTTGGGCTCCAATTTTTACGTCCACGAAGCTGTAGGGCGCGAACGGCCCCGTGTACTGGACGATCACGTCGTCGTGGTCGGCCTCGAAATCGGCGACCGCTTCGTCGAACGTCTCGCGCTCGTCCTCGGCGACGAGATACGAGCGGTTCAGGACGAGCCGGTCGCTGAACAGGTCGTTGGTGACGGACTGGTCGGCGATCGGTTCGAAGCGATCCGCGGCGGCGGCCTCGATGGCCTCGCGGTCGATATCGGCGTCGGCCTCGCTGACGAGCTTGAGGCCGAGTTCGACCGTGCCGTCGATGTCGTTCATCGCGCGCCTGAACGCCGGTCGCGCCCCGCGAAGGACGTTCTTCAGTTCCCGGTCGCTCTCGAAGGCCATACCGAACTGCATCGGGACGACGGTCGTCCCGCCGTCGTCGTCCATGATTTCCCGGAGGACCTCGTCGTGGCGCTGTGCGTCCTCGTCCGTCTCCTCGGGGTCGGTGGTGTCGATATCCGAGACGACGGCCCCGAGCCGGCGGTGCGAGATCGTATAGACGCGATCGGCACCGGCGACGGCCTCGGTTTCGAACTCGACGGTGTCGCCTTCGACGACGCCGTAGACGTATCGGTTACTCATCGTTTTTGTGGGTACGATAGCAGTACTCGTCCGAACGCTGCGGGCGAGCGGACTCGAGTATCGTCGCCGGACCTACACCACCGCCCCGGGTTACCGTAGTGCTTGCAGTCGCAGCCCACATCGCTCCCTCATCAGCGAGCCCGTTCGAGTCACATCGGCGGACATAGACCGTTTCACACCGGCTTGCAGTCGCAGTCCAAGCCGTGTTACGAACTGCCGGTCAAGCACGGGTGTATGGCACACCCACAACGACGGCCCGACTCCTCGAGCCTCGCGGAAGTACTGGACCGCGTCCTCGACAAAGGCGTCGTCATCGACGTCTGGGCGCGCATTTCGGTCGTCGGGATCGAACTGCTGACGATCGAGGCCCGCGTCGTGGTCGCTTCGGTCGACACGTTCCTGCACTACGCGGAGGAGATCGCGAAAATCGAGCAGGCCACGGCGGAGGGCGATCTCGAGGAACTCGAGGAACTCGAGGTCGAACCCCGCCCCGAATCGTCGCCGCAGTCGGCGGAGTAACCCCTCATGGTCGACGATACGTCGCGCAAGCGAACGGTCCGCGGCACGAAGATCAGGGCCAGTCGCGAGCAGAAGGAGGGCCGCAAAGCGAAGAAAAAGCTCGCGCGAACGGCATCGAGCGCCGGCGAACGCAACGGCGATACCCCCCTCTCCGACCCCGAGGAGGTCGTTCCCGAACCGTTCGTCGAGACCGACGCCGTCCGGTCGCTGCGCGACAGGATCAGCGGCTGGCTCGAGGCGGACCAGCCGGTCCACCTGATCGGGCCGACGGGGTGTGGCAAGACGGCGCTCGCCCTGTCGGCCGCCGCCGCGCGCGACCGCCCGGTCGTCTGGCTCAACGGCGACGAGGCGGTCGACACGGAAGCGCTCGTCGGTTCCCACGCCGGCGGCGAGCGCTACGAGGAACACGACCGGTACGTGAGCGGCGTCGACAAGAAGACCCAGATCGTCCGCGAGCGCTGGGTCGACAACCCGCTGTCCGTCGCCGTCCGGGAGGGGGCGACGCTCGTCTACAACGAGTTCTCGCGCAGCGACGCCGCCGCGCACAACGTCCTGCTGTCGGTCTTCGAGGAGGGCGTCTTGGAGCGACCGGGCAAGCGCGGCGCGGACCGGACGATCGACATCCACCCCGAATTTCGGGCCATCGTCACGTCGAACGACGCGGAGTACGCCGGCGTCCACGAGCAACAGGACGCGCTGCTCGACCGGTTCATCGGCGTCCACGTCGACTACTACGACGCGGAAACCGAACGCGAGCTCGTCGGCGCGCACGTGGCCCTCTCCGATGCGGACATCGCGACCATCGTCGAGACGACGCGGGCGCTCCGGGACGACCTCGAGATCGTCGTCGGCACCCGTGCGGCGATCACGGCCGCGAAGGGGCTGGCCGTCTTCGACGGGCACGACGGGGACGGCGAGTTCGACGACGAGACGCTGAGCCGCGTCTTCACGGACGTGCTCGCGCCGAAGGTCGCCGGCGAAGACGGCGGCGATATCGACGACCTGCGATCCCAGGTCACCGAGATCGTCTGACGCGACGCGACGGCGATCGAACACAGAACGGGCCAGATACCAACCCACACCACGAAAATGGCCGAAGCCGACGCACAATCACGAGAGCAGTGCAAGGCCCTCACCGAGGACGGCGAGCGCTGCTCGCGCCCCGCCCGGGACGACGGCTTTTGCTACCAACACGACGAGAGTGATCCCACAGTGAGCGACAGTCAGACACCCCAATCGGAGGAACAGGCCGACGAACAGGCCGAACGCGGCGAGGTCGACGAACCGCGGTCCCGCGGGACGACGCCCATGACCGCGGCCGAGAAGACGGACCCCGACGCGGTCGAGGCGGACGCCGACGTCGACCAGGAGGAAATCGCTGGTATCCTCGCCGTTCGGCAGACCGTCCGGTCGACCGCCAACGACCTCATCGGCCACGAGTTCGACGGCGTCAGCGAGATCACACCGACCGACGAGGGCTGGCGGGCCGTCGTCGAGGTCGTCGAGCGCCGGGCCGTGCCGGACACGCAGGACATCATCGGCCGCTACGAACTCGAGCTCGACCCCGGCGCGACCGTCCACGGCTACCGCCGCGTCGACCGCTACCGGCGCGGGGACACCGCCCAGTTCGAGTAACGCTCGAGCGGGAGCGAGCCGCCATCGACCGCTGTTCGTCCGGACTCGAGTGGAACCGCCGTGCACTGCAGTCGGCTCCTCCTGTTGCGGTCGGTTCCGGGCGACGGCTCACTCGAGCGGACCGCCGTCGGCGGCGACCGGCGGGCGATGGCCGGGAGTCGGCGGTTCGTGGCCTCGGCATGCACAGCACCGGCCGGGGTAGTAGCGTCGGGCGAGGACCGCTGCGGCGTTGAAATCGGCGGCCACGGTATCGACGCGGCAGTCGGGATTGGTGCATCGAACGGTTCTGTTCAGTTCTCGAGTCCCGAGCACGCCGCAGGCGTGACATTCCTGCGTGGAGTAGGCTTCGGGGACCGCGGACACCGGGAGTCGGTACTCGGCGGCGACGGTCCGGAGTCGAAGGTGTGCCGCTGCGAGGAGCCATGCCGAACCGCGGTGGGCGTTGGGAGCAGTCAGCCACGCCCACAGGTCCGGACTGTAGTGGCTGTCCTCGGTGACCAGCACCGGATCGTCGTAGGCGGTCGCGTACTCACAGACCGTCCGCGCCCCGGCATCGAGGGCCGCGACGAGGGCGTCGCGACGCTGTTGGACGTAGGCCGCGATGGTCGGTCGATCGTACGTACTGGCGAGCAAGGCGGCGGCCTCACGGCGGAAGTCGTCGAGCCGCTGGCAGAGGGCGTCCCCACAGACCGCGTGCGCGCCCCGCCAGTCCGGGAGATCGATCGGGCAGGCCGTATAGAGGTTGTATTCGCCGATATCGACACCGATCGGGGTTTCCTCGCGGTCAGTTCGGGGACCGTCGGTGGAGGCGGACTGGAGCGATGCGTCTCTCGTGTCGGGGCTTTCAAGGCCCCGTGAAGTGTCGTCTGACATGGCTTGCGTCCCGTGACTACGCGAGCCGTGCGGACCCGGTGGTGGTGGCACCGGTCCGCATTTTCCGACGGACCAACGGACAGTCAGGTCCGCGTGTGACTCGCGTTACTTACTCAGTAACATCTCCTCCAAAATAAATATGCGGGCTATTTGGGCCGACATCTCGTACAATATCATCCGACAAAGAAGCGCGTTCGAATCAACTAAATGTCGATTCATCCTTTCAACGATGATGAGAAAACCGGGAGAATGGATGCAACTCCCTACGGATAATTTCATTCTCGAAGCTCTCGATAAGGGTCTCGAGATCGGCCCCACAGCCATTGCGCGGAACATCGACAAATCACAGAGTACCGTTCACGAGCGACTCCGCGTCCTCATTGAGTACGGGTTCGTCGAGAAAGTCGACGACGGCTACTACACGATCACTGATGCCGGTCACGCCTATCTCGAGGGCGAACTCGACGCGGGTAGTCTCGAGCCAGACGATTCCTGAGTTCCGTTTGCAATTACAACTAGACCAGCAGAAGAGAGTGGTATGCGCCCCCGAGTACCGTGGATGAACGAAGTCGACGATGCGATCCTCGAGTTTCTACGGGATCTAGACATCGACGGCCAACCGGTGGCACTGAAGCCCGGCGCGGTCCACTACAATTTGGTCACCGAATTCGGGATGTTGGACAAGAGCCTGAGTACGTTTTCGCGCCGAATGGCGACGTTAGCAGATGCGGGTCTCCTCGAAAAAACGGAGACCGGGAACGGCTCTCCATACAGAATCACCGACAACGGGCGTCAGTATCTCGACGGCGAACTCGAGGCAGACGACCTCGAGTTGGACGACGGCTAACTGACTGGTGGTCGGCCGCTCGAGGCCGGCCTACCGGATCGGTGAATTACAGTTATTCATCTTTGATATCGAACCACTGTTCCACTGAGCATCGGTTTCGGTATCAACGCAGCCGTGAACACGACATGCTATTCACGGTCTTTCAGATCATCCGAACGATGTTTGTTTATAAATTTTCTCATCAGACTCAACAGCATCATAATGGTCCAGACATTAATACGGTGAATACACACACGACGATCGGCAACTCGTGTGCATATTAGGGAAACAGATTCTGTCGACGTGCGACCCCGAGGGGGGGGGGGAGAGTATCGAAGAAAAGGGCTAAGGAGAAAATCTCTTCAGACACACGAGAGATAGTTCTACCCCATACAAAATAACCAGAAAATATTTGTAACTCTGATATTATGTAATAATCGCAGATGAGTAATGAAGAAAAACGAAGGCGTAATGTCCTTCGATCGATTGCGACAGTTGGAGTTGGGATTACCGGTGGAATCGCTGCGAATGGGACAGCAAAAGCAGAATATACGCGGCCACCGGGAAGTGGAGATGGAGATGGAGGTGGAGGTGGAGGTGGAAGTGGAAGTGGAAGTGGTGGTCCATCAGATCATGGCGAAATAACCATAGAATCCATTAGTAATGATTGGGAATATACTATAACCACCCCCACTTATAGCGGGCACGAATTACAAAAGGGTGATAAAGCCGAAGATAGCGATACCGAGGGGTATATAGCGAATGGGGAAATCTACGAGGGGTATTTGGACAATTTCTGGTTACATTCTGATAGTGCAGTCAAAAAGATTAAGGTCACCATTCTCGATGACTCTGGCTCTCCGATAGGCTTTGTCGAAATCGAAATTACACACGGCCCCAAAAACGGTGAGATTCGTGTCTCGAGAGATAGAAATCCGGACCAGGACTATTATTACTATCTTTGTGAATTTGAGCAAGGTAATTTGGGTTCAACAGGAATGCAGAATAGCCCAGACTCAATTGACGAAGACCCCAGTGGCGGAACAGTTGGCAGTTATCTTTCTGACGACGATAACCGAGAAGAATTCTATAGATCGGCAAAACATCCTGATTTAATTAAAATTGAGGACGAAGAATCTGGTGGCACCTTGAAAATTACACTCCCAAATTGATCGCGTATTTCTAATTTTCCCAATTGAATATTTATTATAGTGCTCTGTTGAATATCGATCTAACCGGCTGATATCACGGGTTAGAAGGATGAAGTCGAGGAAATCGAACTTGACATAGAGATCGATATCCTCGACTTCGTTGAACAGTGTCGAGACCTAGCCAAACAAGCGTTGAAGAAGCATGCGGGCGAACCTGCCAGCGGCGGGTTCGCCCCTGGGTACACGTCGTTTTGCACTGTTTTCGGCTCGAAGAGGGCCAGAGCTACCGTGAAACGCCGAACCGGTTGAAGTACATGTCTGAGATTCGTGACGTACTTGGCTTAGATCGGGACGAGTTGCCAGATTACAGCACGATCTACAAGTCGTTTGATCGGCTGGAAATGTGGGTGTTGGGGGCGTTGCTGCGCGTTTCAACGCAGCACAATATATAGAAACGGTGAATAGTAAATTATCTGGCTTAGAAATACAGAAAAAGGCACAATAGACGAAATGAATGAACATGAAAGGGGAATGATTAGTAGGATTGATTATTTGATCGGCTAGTCTCTGAAGATAGGATATTAGTTAATGCGGTTGACTAATAGATGCTGTATGCTTTAACTTGAAGAAGAGCGCTAAAGCGGTTGATTCAAACTTTGTCTTGCCCCTATAGTTCAAGCTGGGCGATCACGTCAGTAACAGTGAGCCCGTGTTGATCTGCAATTTTGGCCGCGAGGTTTAGCGCTTCCTCTTCTCGCGGAGTTGTTTTATTGTCTTGAGCGAGCTATACGAGTGCGTAGACGATCAACAGGTCATCTTGTGGGTGTCGCATGACGCTGACTCTGGTCCCGTCTTGGTTTATAAACCGTCGTAGACAGATCCGATAATCTCCGTTGTCGAGTCCCAGTACATCCTACCAGTGGGGCAGCACCGCTCTAACATCTCGAATCGGCCGTCCATCTTTTCGCTAGCGCGGCGCACAGAGCGCGCGCCGCGCAATTGTCTTGCCCCCTTAGGGGGCACTCGAGCGATGTCCCCCATCGAACAAACTGAACCCCGGTCCCTGACACCAAGCTGGCCGCCACCACAACACCGAAGCACCCCACGACCCTCGAGCCACGCGTGCAATCGATCGGCGACCACACCGTCCGCGGCATCGATGTCGGTCCGGAAACCCGGTGTGCCCACTACGACACCGATCAGGACGTGGTCGCGTTCACGTTCGCCTGCTGCGAGGACTTCTTCCCCTGTTTTCGCTGCCACGAGGCCGTGACCGATCACGAGGCAGTGCCGTGGCCTCGAGCCCGGTTCGACGAGCCGGCCGTCCTCTGTGGGGCCTGTGGCACCGCACTCACCGTCCCCGACTACCGCGCGGCCGACGACCGCTGTCCGGCCTGTGACGCGGCGTTCAATCCCGGCTGTGCGAAGCATGCCGACCTGTACTTCGAGACAGACGCCTGACGGGCAGTCGTCGGCCGGCGCGGGCCGCGACTCGCCCTCGAGTCCGGAGCGCGCCGCCGCGAGCCGGCGGTGGGACGGCCGATCCAGCAAGGTATTTGAGCGTCGGGCGGCCGCTTTCGAGCATGGATTCGGCGCTTGGCCCTCCGGACGCGATGGCCGAGAAACGCGACGAGCTGACGCCCATGATGGCGCAGTATCACGACCTCTGTGCGCGCTACGACGACGCGATCGTGCTCTTTCAAGTGGGTGACTTCTACGAGACGTTCTGTGGCGCGGCCGAGCGCACCGCGCGCCTCCTCGAGATCGCGCTGACCAGCCGCGAGGACAGCACCGGCGAGTATCCGATGGCCGGCATTCCGATCGACAACGCCGAGTCGTACATCGAGGAGTTGCTCGAGGCCGGTTACCGCGTCGCCGTCGCGGACCAGGTCGAGGAGCCCGGCGAGACCTCGGGCGTGGTCGAGCGCGCGGTCACGCGGGTGATCACGCCCGGGACACTCACCGAGGACGAACTGCTGGCCGGCGACGACAACAACTTCGTCGCGGCGATCGCACGCGACGACGAGCGACTCGGCCTCGCCCTGCTCGACGTATCGACGGGCGACTTCTACGCGACGAGCGCGACCGCGACCGAGTCGATCGCCGACGAGGTGAGCCGGTTCGACCCCTCGGAGGCCGTCGTCGGCCCCGACGCGCCCGCCGACCCCGTTCCCGACGACTGCATGGTGACGCCGTTCGACGCGCGCGCATTCGATCGCGAGCGGGCCAGGGAAACCCTCTCCGCGTACTTTCGCAACCCCGACGCCCTGCTCGCCGGGGACGCCGAAAGACGGGCCTGCGGCGCGCTGCTCGCGTACGCCGAGTACGTCCGCGGCGGCGAACACGAGGGCGAACGCGGCGACTCCGACGCGGAACGCGTCGCGGCCGTCGTCGAGGGCGACGCGGACACACACCTCGAGTACATCACGCAACTCACCCGCTACGATCCTCGCGAGTACCTGCTGTTGGACGCCGTCGCCCTCCGCAGCCTCGAACTGTTCGAACCGCGGACCGTCCACGGACGGGACGACGCCACGCTCGTCGGCGTCCTCGACGAGACCGCGAGCGCGCTCGGTGGCCGCACGCTCAGGAACTGGCTCCGCCGGCCGCTGCTCGATCCCGCCCGGATCGAGGCGCGCCACGACGCGGTCGCCGAGTTGAAGTCCGCCGTCCAGCGGCGGGAACGACTCCACGACCGGCTGCGGGAGGTCTACGACCTCGAGCGGCTGATCGGCCGCATTTCTCGCGAGCGGGCCAACGCGCGGGACCTGTGCTCGCTTCGCGAGACGCTCGCGGTCGTGCCCGAGATCAGGGACCTGCTGGCCGACGCCGACTGTGAGCGCCTGCGGGACCTGTACGAGGCCCTCGACCCCCTCGTGGACGTCCGCGAGTTGATCGCGGACGCCGTCGTCGACGAGCCACCGATCGAGATCACCGAGGGCGGGATCATCGCAACGGGGTACGACGACGCCCTCGACGACCTCCGCGGGACCGCTCGAGACGGCAAGCAGTGGATCGACGATCTCGAGGAGCGCGAGCGCGAGCGGACGGGGATCGACTCGCTGAAGGTCGGCCACAATTCGGTCCACGGCTACTACATCGAGGTCACGAACCCGAACCTCGAGTCGGTGCCCGACAACTATCAGCGCCGGCAGACGTTGAAGAACTCCGAGCGATTCGTCACGCCGAAGCTGAAGGACCGCGAGGACGAGATCGTCGGTGCCCAGCAACGCGCCGACGAGCGCGAGTACGAACTGTTTTGCGAGGTCCGTCGCGAGGTCGCCGCCGAGGTCGAACGCGTCCAGCGGCTGGCCGACGCGATCGCGACGCTGGACGCGCTCGTCTCGCTTGCGACCGTCGCGGCCCAGTACGACTACTGCCGGCCCGAGATGCTCGAGCACGACGGGCGAGCCGGTCCCGTCATCGATATCGAAGGCGGCCGCCACCCGGTCGTCGAGCGCACGCAGGAGTCGTTCGTCCCCAACGACGCGCACCTGACGAGCGACCGCAGGCTGGCCGTGATTACGGGCCCCAACATGTCGGGGAAGTCGACCTACATGCGTCAGGTCGCCCAGATCGTCCTGCTCGCGCAGGTCGGCAGTTTCGTCCCGGCTCGCGCGGCCAGGCTGACGCCCGTCGAACGGGTTTTCACGCGCGTGGGTGCCAGCGACGATATCGCGGGCGGGCGCTCGACGTTCATGGTCGAGATGGACGAACTCGCGACCATCCTGCGGGAGGCCGACGAGCGGTCGCTCGTTCTGTTGGACGAGGTGGGGCGGGGGACCTCCACCGCCGACGGGATGGCCATCGCGCAGGCGATCACCGAACACCTCCACGACGAGGTCGGCGCGACGACGCTGTTTGCCACCCACCATCACCCGTTGACCGAACTCGCCGAGGACCTCGCGGCCGCGTTCACGCTCCATTTCGAGGTCGATCAGGACGACGGCGAGGTCGTCTTCCACCACGAAATCGCGCCCGGCGCGGCGACGGGCTCCTACGGCGTCGAGGTCGCGACCGCGGCCGGCGTCCCCGACCCCGTCGTCGACCGGTCGCGAGAACTGGTCGCCGACGCGGCCGAGGAGGACCTCGAGACGGACGCCACCAGCGCTGTCGACTCGCGTGGCGATCCCGGGTCCGAGCCGACGGAGAGTGCGACGGGAGCCACGACCGCGGACGGTGGGGACGTACCGACCGACGTCGCCGCCGAGCTCCGGGCGCTCGATCTCGGCCACCTCACCCCCGTCGAAGCGCTCACCGAACTCGATCGGCTGAAGCGGTTGCTCGAGGAGTGACGACGGCTTACCCATCGTCGGCGATCGATTTCCGATAGAAGATCAGTTCAAAGGGATCGTCGAAGTCGTCGAATCGCTCGCGACGCACCGCGTCGAAGCCTTCCGCGTCGTACAGCCCCCGGGCCGCGGTTTGGGTCGCCCTCGTATCGAGGACGATCTGTTCGACCCCTCGCGACCGGGCGCGCTCCTCGAGTTCCCGATATATCTGCCGTCCGTAGCCGCGGCGCTGTGCGTCGGGAGCGACGCGCAGTCGAGTCACCTCGACCGCCGCGTCGACGAGGTCGGGAACGAACGTCGCGATATACTCTGATTCGTCGACCGGTCGAAACGCGCCCATCGCGACGATCCGATCAGCGAGTTCGCCGACCAAAAACTCGCCGCCGGTCTCGAGAAACGTCTCCGTGACCGACTCGAGGTCGTCGTCCGGAACGCCCGGGACGTAGGCGTCGGCGTCGCGCATGGCCGTTTCGTGGAGGTCTCGAACGCGGGGACCGTCGTCAGGTCGATACCGACGGATTGTGAGTTCGTTTGCCATGTATGATCCCCTGTCACTTCGAGTGAAACAGTTTCGATTCTGGAGACTCGGTCAGGTTGCAGGGACCGGCACAACGCACAACCGCCTCGGCGAGAAGCTAGCGGTATGACATACCGAACGACGGTCGGGTGGTCCCTCATCACGTCGGGTCTCGTCACGCTGCTGCTCGCCTTCCTCCCGGGCGATTCGCTGTGGTGGGGCGTCGGGCTGTTGCTCCTCGGGATCGCGATATTCGTCGGTCGTCGGTAGCCGACCGCGCTCCGCCTCGTCGATCGAGAGCGCCACAGCAGCCAGTGACACCGCCGTTCCCGGCTCGGCGTGTAAGTTTCTTCTCTCTCGGCGGTGACCGCTCCAAGCGGGTGCACACGGAGCGTGAGCAACATGGGAGACCTCACACTCGAGAGCCCCGCATTCGACGACGGGGAACGAATACCGGAGGAGTATGGCTACACGGAGACGAATGTCAACCCACCCCTCGAGATCGACGGCGTACCGGACGACGCCGACTCGCTCGCGCTGGTCGTCGACGATCCCGACGCCAAAGAGCCCGCCGGCACGGTGTGGGACCACTGGATCGTCTGGAACGTGCCGCCGGAGACGGGGACGATCCCGGAAGCGTGGGATCCCGACGACGCGACCGAGGGGACGAACGACTACGGCGATCACGGCTACGGTGGCCCGAACCCGCCGGACAGGGAACACACCTACCGGTTCGAACTGCTCGCCCTGGATACGACGCTCGACCTCGGCACGGACGCGAGCGCGGCCGACCTCGAGTCGGCGGCGGAAGGGCACGTCCTCGAGCGGACGCGTCTCGAGGGAACGTACCCGGTGACATAGTCGATGACTCCCTCGTTAGGGACAAACGCTTACTACTAATGGAAATTCATCGATCGAACGAGACACGATGACCGAGGCCCTGGCCCGGGCGCTCCTCGTCGGTGACAGTGCGACCCTCGAAGCCGTCGTCCACGACTTCCCTGACGACGACCTGCTCGCCGTCAGCACGGCCACGACGAGGGCCGCGGCGCTCGAGGCGATCGACGCGGACGAGCGACTCGAGTGTATCGTCAGTGCCTACGACCTGCCGAACACCGACGGCGTGTCGCTGCTGTCGACCGTCCGCGAGCGACGGCCCGACCTCCCGGTCGTCCTCTACGTCGACGACGGGAGCGAGGAAATCGCGAGCGAGGCGATTTCGGTCGGCGTCACCGAGTACGTTCCGACCGCACTGGCCGCGGAACCACCCGACATGCTGGCGACCCGCATCGAGAACGCCGTCACGCATCACCGCACCGAAACCGAACTCGCGGAGCGGGAGCGACAGCTCACGACGCTGATCGGCAACCTGCCGGGCATCGTCTACCGGTGTCGACCGAAATCGGACTGGGCGATGACCCTCCTCCGCGGCGACTGCGAGCCGTTGGTGGGGTACGACCCGGCACGGATCGTCGACGGTCCCGTCTCCTGGGGCGAGGACATCGTCCATCCCGACGACCGTGCCGACGCCCTCGAGTCGCTTCGTCAGCAACTCGAGCGAGGCGACCGGTTCAGGGTGACGTACCGGATTCGGACGGCGAACGGCACCCGAAAGTGGGTCGAAGAACGGGGGGCAGCCGTCTACGCGACGGGAGACGGGGGAACGACCGGGGAACGGCCGTCCCCATCGACGCACGACAATCACGGCGACGGCGTCGCCGGCCGACCCGACGACGAACTGGTCGCTCTCGAGGGCTTCATTATGGACATCACCGAGCGAAAGCGCCGGAAACAGGAACTCGAGCGATACGAAACGGTCCTCGAGACGATCCCGGACGGCGCGTACGTCCTCGACGAGAACGACCGCTTCCGGCTGGTCAACGACGCGCTCGTTTCGATGACCGGCTGGGACCGCTCGGAACTACTCCGCACGCATATGTCGACGATCGACGAATCGATGGGCACCGTCGAACAGTTGCGCTCCGGACTGGCGGCCGGGAACCGCGATGTCGCGACGATGGACACGCGGATTCGGCGGTCCGACGGCGAGACGTTCCCCGCGGAGGTCAGATTCACGACGCTGTCGCCGGACGACGGCGACGCCACGGAGTTCGGCGGGGACGACCGCGCCGCTGCCGACGAGTTCAGCGGAATCGCCGGCGTGATCCGGGACACCAGCGAACGCAAGGCTCGAAAACGCCAACTCGAGCACCAGCGGGAACAGCTCGCGGCGATCACCCAGCTCTACCGTGTCCAGGCGGATATCACCCGGTCGGTGATCGAACTCTCCGCTCGATCGGAGATCGAACAGCGCGTCTGCGACCGGCTCGCGGAGACCGACTCCTACCGGTTCGCCTGGATCGGCGGCATCGACCGCGGCTCGAAGACGATCGAACCCCGGGCGGCCGCCGGCGTCGAAGAGGGCTATCTCGACTCGATCACGATCACGGTCGACGAGAGCGAGACCGGACAGGGACCGACCGGCGAGGCCGTCCGGACCGGCGAGTTGCAGGTCCAAACGGACGTCCTGACCGATCCGGACTACGAACCCTGGCGGGCGGCGGCGACCGAACGAGGCTATCGGTCCAGCGCCGCAGTTCCCATCGCGTACGGCGACTCGTCGTACGGCGTTCTCAACGTCTACACCGCACGCAAGGACGCGTTCGACGGCTACGAACGGGAGATCCTCGAAGGGCTCGGCGAGATCATTGGACACGCGATCAGCGCCCGCCAGCGGGAGAAGACGTTGATGAGCGACGTGGTCCGGGAGGTGGAGTTCCGGGCGACGGCGATCGAGTCGCCGCTCATCGAGGCGTCGGCCGGTCGCGACTGTACGATCGATATCGAGCGGCTGGTACCGGCAGACGGGGACGCCTTCATTCACTTCCTGTCCGTCGAGGGGATCGATCCCGAGGCGTTCGAAACGGCTATCTCGGCGATCGATGCCGTCACCGATGTCTCGGCGATTACGCCGACCGACGACGGGTCCCTGTTCGAGGTCACGATCCGCGATCCGCCGCTGACTGGACTGTTCGCGGAACGAGGGGGACGGCTACGGTCGGTTCGTATCGATGACGGCGAACTCCACTGTACCGCCGAGTTGCCCCCCGACGTCGACGTCCGCGGAGTGATCGATACGGTGGCGGAGACGGACTCGACGCTCGAGGTACTCGCCCAACGAACCCGCCGGGCCGAGGACCGGACCGCCGAGGAGTTCCGGACACGCGTCCTCGATTCGCTCACGGAGAAACAGCAGCAGGTACTCGAGACGGCCTACAGCGCCGGCTTTTTCGACTGGCCGCGGGAACAGAGCGGCGAAGACGTCGCCGAAACGTTGGACATCTCGCCGGCCACGTTTTCCCAGCACCTCCGGACGGCCCAGCGAAAGGTCATGGAGACGTTGCTCGCCGAGGGGACCGACGCGGACCACTGATCCCCGCCGAAGCGGGGGCGGGCGGTCACTCGGCCGGCGGCTCGAGCGAGACGAACTCGAGGCCGTGTTCGGTCAGGAGCCGACTCGCACGGTCGGTTACCGAGGGAGCGACCAGGATCCCCCGAACGGTGGCGTCGGCGTGGAGGTCGCGCTCGAGGGCGTCGACGTAGCGGCGGAGTTGGCTCACCGCGTCCGGTCCGACCCGCCGCCGCTTCAGTTCGACCACGATCGCCCGGCCGGCCGCATCCTCGCCGTAGATGTCGACCGCACCCGCGGGCGTCTCGCGTTCGGTCGCCAGCGGCGTGAAGTCGGCCTCGAGCACGGTCGGGTCCTCGAGGATTCGCTGGCGGAGGTCCTCTTCCGTGCCGACGAGGGCGAGCTCGTTCTCGTCGGTGCCCGAGAACGCCGAAACCTGCAACACCTCCCGAAACCGGATCCGGAGTCGCTCGTCCGGCGTCGATCGCACGCTCTCGAGGACGAGCGCACCGTCCTCGCAGACGGCCTCGTGTGTACAGCCCGGCGGCTGCCAGTTGACCGGCTGCTGGCCCTCGTCGGTGTGGACCAGCGCCGCCCCGTCGGGCTTGAGCATGACGTGGCGATGGCCGGCCTCGAGATGACTCGAGGCACGGCCCTCGTAGTCGACGGTACAGCGGCCGTAGGCGGTCACGATCGCGTCGCGATCGATGCCGCGTGCGATCACGTCGCGAGCGGCCGCCGGCGTCGGCCCCTGCAGGGTTTCCGTTCGCTGGCCGTACTCTGAATCCGTCACTGATCGGCTTTGAGCGGGGACGAACAAAAGGTGCCCGCTGTCGGGTGGATAGCGAGAGCTGTGTCTCGCTCGAGTCGAGCCCAACGCAGAAGGTATATTTTCGTTCGTCCCCGTCCATCTGAGACGATGACCGATCTCCCGACTCGCCGTGGCTTCCTCGCACTGACCGGTACCGGCGCGGCCGCGTCGCTCGCCGGCTGTTCCCAACTCGAATCGATGACGCAGTCGGACGATTCGGGGGAAGATGCGGTCACGGTGACTGTCTCTCCAAATCAGGAGGACATCGCCAGTCTCAACGACGAGTTCCAGAGCGGGAACCTCACCAGACAGGAGGCGATGGCGAAACAGCGCAAGTTGGTCGAGCAGGCCGGAAGCGAGTTCGCGGACTCGGCGTCCGACCGCGATTTCACGATCGCGGACTCCGAGCCCCAGTTCGGCCTCTTCCGCGTCACCGGGTCCGACGAAGCGATCATGGATGCGCTTCGAAACGGCGACGTCGACGGTATCTATCCCGGCGATCAGTACGAGGTGTTCGTCCAGCAACAGAAACAACGGCAGGCGATGCGCGAACAACAACAGCAACAGCAGCAACAACAGGAGCAGGACGCGGGCAACGAGACGAACAGCTCCGACGGCGGTAACCAGACGGCTGCCGGGAACGAAACGGAGAACTAATTTACACTCGCTGTACCCGGCGCTCCGCGGCCGTCACTCACTCGCCGTCGAAAGCGGTGGGGACTCAGCGCTCGAGGGCGAACGGACTCTCGCTGTCGGTCCAGTCCCAGCCGGGGAGTCGTTCCTGGAAGCCGGCCGCGAGGGCCGCCTCACAGTCGTCGATGCCGGCGTTTTCGTCCGTATCGCCGTGGACCCGTACGTCGGCGTAGTGGAAGGTGGCCTCGCCGAGCGTCCGCAGCGGCTGCGGGCCAGCGATCGTCGCGGCTAACTCGCGCCCGAGGAGTTCGTCGACCACGAACCCGGGATAGTCTCCCTCCACGTCAAGCTCTCGCAGAATCGCGATCAGCGCCGCGACGTTGACGGCCAGATCGCCGTCAGCGAAGACGGCGTCGACTGCCTCCCGATACTGTGACTCGGTGACCGCGTCGACATCGGTCCCGAAGGCGTCGCCGAGATCGGTTCGAACGTCGTTGATGAGGGCAACGACCGTTTCCGTTCGATTCACCACCCAGTCACGTTCCTCGCGGACTCGAGTCGGAGTAACGTACATACCGTACTGATAGGTCCGACTCCCACGGCCCTGGTTTTTGCGAAGGCTTTTATACCACGCAAAGAATAGCCTCGAGTAAGCGGGTTCTCCCTGGAATTGTCCCGCACGGACCAGGATAACCGATCCGGGAGCGTGTTCGTCAGCTACGGAGTAGGATACGATGAATCGGGAGACGAGACGGCGTGTGAGCGACGTTGTCCCGCGCGGACGACGATGCTCGCGATCGGTTCCGAGGCGACGGCCACTACGTGGCGTCCGTCACGGAACCGGGAGTCGGTCTCCGGTCCCGATCCTCTCTCCCCGGCCCGATGTCGCGTTCGATCCCGGACGGCGAGTTCACGCAAGCCACATTCGGCGATTATGAGCACTGTAGAGCAGCAACTCGACGATCTCAAAGCACAGATCACGAGCGAGTTACCGAGCGATATCTCGGTCTCCTCGGTGAAATACGAAGGCCCCGAACTGGTGGTCTACACGCGCGACCCGAAGAAGTTCGCCCAGCAAGGCGACCTCATTCGGCAACTCGCGAGCAAGCTTCGCAAGCGGATCACCGTTCGCCCCGACCCCAGCGTCCTCTCGCGGCCCGAACAGGCCCGCGAGGAGATCATGAACGTCATTCCCGAGGACGCGGGCGTCACCGACCTCGACTTCCACGCCGACACCGGCGAGGTCGTCATCGAGGCCGAAAAGCCCGGCATGGTCATCGGCCGCCACGGCTCGACGCTCCGTGAAATCACGAAGAACGTCGGCTGGACGCCCGAAGTCGTCCGCACGCCGCCGATCGAGTCCTCGACCGTCTCGAACGTCCGGAGCTTCCTCAAGCAGGAACGCGACGACCGTCGTGACATCCTCGAGAAAGTCGGCCGACAGATCCACCGCGAGGAGATGTCCGACGACGAGTACGTCCGCATCACCACGCTGGGCTGCTGTCGCGAGGTCGGGCGGGCCTCGTTTATCCTCTCGACGCCGGAAACGCGCATTCTCATCGACTGCGGCGACAAACCCGGTGCAGAAGGCGAAGTGCCGTACCTCCACGCGCCCGAGGCCCTCGGTGCGGGCCCACAGACCATCGACGCGGTCGTCCTGACCCACGCCCACCTCGATCACTCCGCGCTGATCCCGCTCCTGTTCAAGTACGGCTACGACGGCCCGATCTACTGCACCGAACCCACGCGGGACCTGATGGGCCTGCTGACGCTCGACTACCTCGACGTCGCGGCCAAGGAAG
The DNA here is from genome assembly GCF_000731985.1 of Natrinema altunense. Classification (GTDB taxonomy): domain Archaea; phylum Halobacteriota; class Halobacteria; order Halobacteriales; family Natrialbaceae; genus Natrinema; species Natrinema altunense. The sequence goes on along the minus strand of NZ_JNCS01000005.1, from coordinate 12,993 downwards.
GACGCAGCCCGCCCTACGAGAGCGAGCAGGTCCGCGAAGCGATCAAACACTGTATTCCCCTCGAGTACGGCGACGTCACCGACATCGCGCCCGACGTCAAACTCACGTTCCACAACGCCGGTCACATCCTCGGCTCGGCCGTTTCGCACTTCCACATCGGCGACGGCCTCTACAACGTCGCCTTCTCCGGCGACATCCACTACGAGGACACCCGGCTGTTCAACGGCGCGGTCAACGACTTCCCGCGGGTCGAGACGCTCGTCCTCGAGTCGACCTACGGCGGTCGCAACGACTACCAGACCGACCAGGAAGATTCCGAGCGGAACCTCAAGGAAGTCATCAAAGAGACCTACGAGCGGGACGGGAAGGTCGTCATCCCGGCGTTCGCGGTCGGTCGCTCGCAGGAGATCATGCTCGTCCTGGAGGAGGCGATGCGCAACGGCGATATCCCCTCGATGCCGGTCCACTTGGACGGCATGATCTGGGAGGCGACGGCGATCCACACGACCTATCCCGAGTACCTCCGAGACGACCTGCGGGACCGCATCTTCCACGAGGACGAGAACCCGTTCCTCGCCGACGAGTTCAACCACATCGACGGCGGCGAGGAGGAACGACAGGACGTCGCCGACGGCGACTCCTGCATCATCCTCTCGACGTCGGGGATGGTCACCGGCGGGCCGATCATGTCCTGGCTCTCCCACATCGGTCCCGATCCGGACTCCTCGCTCGTCTTCGTCGGCTACCAGGCCCAGGGAACCCTCGGTCGCCGCATCCAGAACGGCTGGGACGAGATCCCCACCAGCGAGGTCGGTGCCATGGGTAACGGCGGCGGCCGCGGCACCCTCTCGCTGAACATGAACGTCGAAACCGTCGACGGCTTCTCCGGCCACGCCGACCGCGCCGGCCTCGAGAACTTCGTCAAGACGATGAACCCGCGCCCCGAGAAGGTGCTGTGTGTCCACGGCGACGAGCGCTCCACGCAGGACCTCTCGTCGGCGCTCTACCACGACTACGACATGCGTACCTTCGCGCCGAAGAACTTAGAGACCTTCCGCTTCCTCTGAAAGCCCTCGCGATCGCTTGGCAGCGATCGCTCGCCCTTTCAATGTCCGCCAGGACCGCACTGGCGCGGCGCGCAGATTCGCGCGCCGCGCGGTCGGCCTGCCCTCCCCCGTGACTCGAGGGGTCGCCGATTCGGCGACCCCTCGAGACGGCCACTGCACTGCGTAGCCATTGCACTATTCGGAGTCACTGCCCTAGAATTCACCCGGCTGTTCGGTTTCACTACGCAACCGGCTCCTCGAGTCGGATGGAGACCGCTCAAAAAAGAGCCGAATCGGAAACGACCGATCAGGACAGCTGCTTCGAGAGCCAGTCCAGGTTCGTGGCGATCGTCGCGATCACGATCGCGATGAGCGAGATGATGATGAGGAACGTCGAGACGACGCTCACCATCGGATCCAGCGACTGCCGGATCTCGGTCCATGCGACGACCGGGATGGTCTCGGTGCTGCGACTCGAGAGGAACAGCGCCATCACGAACTCCTGGAGGCTGATGATAAAGGCGAGCAGCGCGCCGACGAAGATCCCGTGTTTGACGTTGGGGAGGACGGCGTAGACGAACGACCGGATCGGTCCCGCGCCGAGGTCTTTCGCGGCGTCGAGGAGCTGCCAGTCGAACCGGCTGAACACCGACCGCATCACGAAGTAGACGAGCGGCGTCGCCCACAGCGTGTGCGCGAGGATGATGCTCAGGTACGAGGCTTCGAAGCCGGCCCTGACGAAGTAGACGCGCATCGAAATCCCGAGGATGATCGGCGGGATCAACAGCGGGATGAGGACCAGCGGTGCGAGCACCTGTCCGGCGCGGCCGTCGTCGATTTCGTGACCGAAGGCGGCCGTGACGCCGAGCGTGGTCGCGGTGATCGTCGTCCCGACGCCGACGAGGAGGCTGTTGTCGAAGGCTGACAGCCAGCGCATCTCCTCGAAAAACGCGCGGTAGTGGACCAGCGAGTAGTTCTCGGGCGGGAACGCGAGGTTCCCCGACTCCGCGAAGGAGGTCACGACGACCACCGCGAGCGGTAACAGCATGAACGTCAGAATCGCCAGATAGCCCGTCCGGAACAGGGCGTTCTCGAGCCGTTCTCTATGCATACTCGAACTCACCTCCGAAGTAGTTGAGCGCGGCTGTAAGCAGGACGATGCTCACGAGCATCAAGAGCAACATGACGACCGCGTACGCGGTCGCGACTTCCCACTGGAGGTTCGACAGCAGCCGCTTCTCGACCACCAGTGCGAACGCCTGCGCCTTGTTCTGCCCGTCGCCGAGGAGTCCCGGCGCGGCGTAGGCACCGACGCTCCACGCGAAGGAGATCACCGTCGCGACGATGATGCCGGGCATCGCTTGGGGCACGACGACCTCGAGCACCGAGCGCGGGCGGCTCGCGCCGAGGTCGCGAGCGGCTTCGACGATCCCCCAGTCCATCGTCGCGAGGACGCTGTAGATCGCCAGCACGGCGTAGGGCAGGACGATGTAGACCTGTCCGACGACGACGCCGACCGTCCCGGGGACGAACTGGATCGGCTCCGAGATGAGATTCAGCGATAGCAGGACATCGTTGAGCGTCCCGTTCGGCGAGAGCAGCGGCATGAACGCGTAGGTCTTGATGACCAGCGTCGTCAGTAGGGGCAGGACGACCGAGAACAGCAGCGCCGACTTGACGACCCCCTCGGATCGCCAGATCGCGTAGGCGTAAAACGTCGCGATCACGACCGTGATCGCCGTCGCGAGCAGCCCCAGCATGATCGAGTAGGTGATGGCGTTTACCAGTACGTCGGTGGAAAACACCTCGCCGTACCCGGAGATCGACCACGTTCCCGGTGCGTAGCGGAGGTCCTGTGACCCCTCCGTGAGGCTGATCCGCAGCAGGATCAGAAACGGCGCGACGAACAGGAGCAACTCGAAGACCAGCAGCGGTGCCATCAACAGCAGCGCCCGCTTCGAGCGGGATCGCTCCCGCAGCGACTCCCAGAGCCGCGCGATCGGGGCCGGCAGCGCAGACGGTGAGTACGTTCCGGACATCGTTACAGGTCGACCCTCGAGCCGTCGTCGCGGAACGCGAGGACGTCCGCGCCGTCCCAACTGATCCGGATCTCGTCGCCGGCGTCGAACGCGCCGGAGTCGGCGACGGTTCGTTCGACGAACACCGACGTGTCCTCGACCGCGACGGAGTAGCGGATCGTCGACCCCCGATAGAGGACGTTCTCGACCGTGCCGACGACGGCGTTCGTCGTACTCCCGTCAGTTCGAACCGGCGTTGCCTGTTCTCCCTCCGCGTTCCCGTCGGATCCAGCCACGTCCGTCGACTCGATCGAGAGCACTTCGGGACGGAGCGACAGCGCAACCGACTCGCCCTCGGCGAGCGCGTCCGCATCGCCCGTCGTCGGGAGGTCGACCTCGCGGCCCAGTTCGGTCTCGACGTGGATCGACTCGGTCGTCGTCCGCTCGACCTCGCCGGCCACGAAGTTCGTATCGCCGAGAAAGCCCTCGATGAACCGGTTCTTCGGGTTCTCGTAGACCTCGTTCGGCTCGCCGACCTGGACGAGGTTTCCGTCGGCCATGATGCCGATCCGATCGGCGAGGGTAAACGCCTCGTCCTGGTCGTGGGTGACATGGACGAAGGTCTCCTCGAGTTCCGCGTGAATCTCGCGGAGTTCGATCTGCATGTCCTCGCTGAGTCGTTTGTCGAGGTTCGACAGCGGCTCGTCGAGCAGCAAGACGTCGGGGTTGACAGCGAGTGACCGTGCGAGCGCGACGCGCTGTTTCTGCCCGCCGCTCAGGTTCATCGGGTCGTCGTCGGCGTACTCGCCCATTCTGACGCGCTCGAGCATTTCGCGGGCCTGCTTGCGGCGCTCGGATTTCCCTATGCCCTGCATCTTCAGCCCGAAGGCGACGTTCTCGAGGACCGTCTTGTGGGGGAACAGCGCCCAGTCCTGAAACACCGTCGCGGTGGTGCGTTCGTAGGCCGGGCGATCGGTCACGTCCTCGTCGCCGATGCGTATTTCGCCGTCGGTCGGCGTCTCGAGCCCGGCGAGCATCCGCAGTGTCGTGGATTTGCCGCTGCCGCTGGGCCCGAGCAGGCACAGTAGTTCGCCGTCATCGATCGTCACCGAGACGTCCTCGACGGCGAGCGTGTCTCCGTACCGTTTCTCGAGTCCGGCAAGCGTGATTTCAGACATGAATGTAGTGGCGGTGGCGACCCGTTAGGCGTTCGACTGCATCTCGGTGAAGTCGTCGGAGAGATCGCCGCTGTGCTCCGAGAGGAACTCCCAGTCCGGGAAAGCGATGTTCCGTGCTTCCTCGCTGTTGCTCGGCAGATCGTCCGCTAGATCGCCGGCGTACTCGGTGTTCTCGTTACAGAACAAGGTGGGCATTTCCTTGGACCACGCCGTCTGGACCTCGGCGTCCATGAGGAAGTTGATGAACTCCTCGGCCTGATCGCGCTTGTCGGTGCCCTTGACGACACACCAGTGGTTCAGGTAGCCGGTCGTCTCCTCCGGCATCGTGTGGGTCAGGCCGTCATAGTCGTCGATATCGTAGGCCGTCTGCTCGTAGTACCACTGGGCGACGTCGATGACGTCGTTCTGGAACGCTTGCCAGATGTCCTCGCCGGAGCTCGCCCAGCTCTCGACGGGCCACTCGCGGACGGTCTCGAGGACGTCGTCGTGCAGGTCGGCGTCGTGCATCTCCTCGCCGAGTTCGGCCTCGTCCATGCCGACGGCGGCGGCGTACATCGGGTACCACCAGAAGCCGGTATCGACGCCGACGCCGTTGCTTTCCGCGACGGCCGCCGACGAGAGATCGGCCCACGAGTCCGGCTCGAAATCCATCCCCTCGCGGTGGATGATGGTACAAGGAGCGCCGTCGACCGGCATCCCGTACTCCGTGTTCCGGAAGTCCGTATAGTAGTCGATAACCTCGTCAAAGTTGGGAACGTTGTCGGTCCGAATCTCGTGGAAGAGATCGTCCTGTCGGCCGTAGTAGTAAAAATTCCCCTCCGTGATCGTCACGTCGTACGGCGGGTCGTCGTCCGGTGCGGTCTGAATGTCGCTGAGGATGTTGTTCCATCCCGGCTCGAGTTGGACCGCCGTGTCGAACTCGTCTTCGTATCTCGAGACGACCGACTCCTCGAACCGATCCGCGTAGTTGCCGCTCCAGACGCTGACGCGGAGCGGATCGCCGCCGCCGCTGGAGAGCAGTTCCGTACAGCCGGCGAGAGCGGTCGCCGATCCGGCCGCCGTCGCCGACAATACCTGTCGGCGCGAGGTCGCGGGCCGCGCTCGTTCGCTTTCCGACGGTGACTCCGACTCGCACTCGCTCGTCTCTGCAACCCGATCTGGGCCTGCAGGCATTGGTACCCCGGGTCTACCCCGATTCCGACATATAACCGTTGTGAAGTCACAAAGACGTGTCACGGAAGCTCACAACGGCTCGAACCCACCGCCCGAAGCGGGAGCCATCGGTCCGAAGACCGGGGACCGATGTGGGACGAAAAGACATATGTCAGTGAACTCTGTGGGGTCGACTCCGTCCGCAACTCGAGTCGACGACTCGGTCGACCAGCCGCCGATTCGGCCGGGGTGGGCTACGAACGAGTGGTCGGCTCCCGGTGGTCCGCGTTCGCCCGGTCGGCGTTCCACTGCTCTTCGTGGACGACCCGCTCCACCTCGAGTCGGTCGCGCCACCCTTCTTGTTGGAGGACCGGCTCCTCCGGAAACCCGTCTTCCGGGTATCCGAGACAGAGGTACGCGATCGGCTTGACGTGCGGTGGGATGTCGAGGATTTCCTGAACCTCGGAGGGGTAGAGGACGCTCACCCACCCGACGCCGACGCCTTCCGCGCGGGCGGCCAGCCAGAGGTTCTGGACGGCGAGACACGTCGAGTACACGTCCGTACGCTTCATCGAACTGCGGCCCAACACGTGGGGCGCGCCCCGCGTCGGATCGCAGGTCACGCAGACGTTGACCGGCGACTCGCGGATGCCCTCGAGTTTCAGATCGGCGAACGCGGATCGGCGCGGTTCCTCGTAGCCCTCGCGGGCAGCCGCGATCGCGCGCTCGGCGATCGCCGCGATGTCGTTTTTCGTCCCTTCGTCTTTGACGACGACGAGATCCCAGGGTTGTGAGAAGCCGACGCTCGGCGCGTGATGTGCCGCCTCGATGAGCCGCTCGAGTACCTCGTCGGGAACCGGCTCATCCCGAAACCGCCGGATGTCTCGGCGGGTGTGGATCGCTTTGTAAACCGCATCCCGTTCGGCGGGCATGAATGAAACCATTATTGCAATAGCGAAAGCGAGCTTGTATGAAGGCGACGATCGTTCGCGGACCGGTCCCGCCCTGCCACGCCCCGCCTCGCCGGGAGGCGATCACAGCGACATCGCCGGTCCCATAATGCAAACGGGCTACGGTAACGGTTTTCGACCACCCGGACGGGTCGTGGTCGCCGGCACCGACCGCCAGCGGTCCGTTCCAAGCGATGCTCGATCAGTCGTCCGCCTCGGTCGCCGCCGACGTTTCGGCCGGATCGACGACCTCGCCGGTCGCCGGGAAGACGCCGACCTGCTCGCATACGTCGGCCATCGGACAGGCGTCGGGGTCCTCGAGACAGGCCGGCTTGCGTGCCCGGCAGTACTCGCGGCCGAACTGGATCGTCGCGGTGTGTCCGAAGCCACACTTGGCTGCGGGAACGTCACGCTCGAGGACTTCGCGAACCGCTTCGTGGTCCGCGTCCGGTGGTGCGATCCCCATGCGCCGATAGATGCGGTGGACGTGCGTGTCGACGGGGAAAACGCCGCCGCGACCGCCGGCGAACAGCAGGACGCAGTCGGCGGTCTTCGGCCCGACGCCGCGGACCGAAAGGAGCGTCTCGCGAACGATCGACGGCCCCTCGTCTTTGACGAAAGCGTCGAACGCCGGCGCGGAGCCGAACTCCTCGAGCACCCACTCGGCGGTATCGATCAGCGTCTCGGACTTCTGGTTGTACAGCCCGGCCCCGCTGATCGTTTCCGCGAGTGTCGATTGCTCGGCGCTCGCGAGCGATTCGGCGAGGTCCACGTCTGGACCCCCATATCTGTCGAGCAGTGCGTCGTGGGCCGGCTGACTCGCCTTGTCGCTGGTGTTCTGGCTCAGGATCGTTCGGACGAGACAGGTGAAGGCGTCCCGGCCGCCGTACTCCTTCCGCCAGAACAACTCCCCTAATCGATCGACGACCGTCTCCGCGCGGGTCGCCGCGGTCGCCGGGTCGAACTCGACCACCGAACCGCCGCCCGTCGCACCGCCGCTGATATTGACTGCGGGCTCCGGATCGTCGCTCATATCCCCGCGTTGGGCCCACGGGATCAAAACTGCGACGGACTGCCGACAGCCGCCGATTTCCCCGCGCTCGAGTCGCTCGGGTCGGGGCCGTGGCGGCGGCACCTATTCGACGGTGATCGTCACCGTCGCCGCGGCACCGTCGGCCAGCGCGTCGACGAGGTCGCGATCGAACCCGTCGGCCGCGAACTCGGCACCGTTCACGATCGTTCGGTCGTCGACGTAATCGCTCGTCCGGCCGACCGCGCTTCGCTCGTTGGTGAACTCGAGGTCGGGATCGCCGCGGCCGGTCACGGACTCCGTGTGGCCGCCGGCCTCGATCGTGACCGTAATCGTCGCATCGGCGTCCCGGCAGGCAGCGACGAAGTCGGGATCGAAGTCCGCGGGCGCACGATCGGCCTCGATCGCGAGGATGCAGTCGCCCGCAGGAGTGAGGTAGTCGTCGGTCGTCACTTCGAAGGTACTCGCATGCTCGGCGCTGACGTGCTCGTGGCCGCGGGCGTGGATGATTTCTTCCATGGCCGTCGGTTCGGTGCCGAGCGGAAAACGCCCTCGAATCCGGCTCGGCGACTCGTGTGCTGCCGACTCGCAACCCGCGAATCGATCGGTCGGGTGGGGATCGGCTCCGCCGGTGATCCCCGTCGGAGAGCCCACGGTGCCGGCGGGAACGCCTATAGTAGCACCTGAAACGATTCACACACTGATCGCAACGCTGTCGTGCGATCAGGTGTGGAATGACTTTCAGGTACTACTATAGTTCACGAGCCGGACCGATAGCCGGCCCGAAACGCCCGCACGCCGGCCCCGAGCAGGTTCCCGACCACGACGTACACCAGGAGTACGATGAACCCTGTTCCCCAGTCCGCGTGCAGTGAGCCGCGGACGAGACCGACGAGGACCGCGATCGCGGCACCGGCGACCGCGAGGATTGCCAGTCCGAGTTGGAGCGGAGACCGGCTCGTTCTGTAGAGCAGATACTGCGGGAGTCCGATCCCGACTGCCAGATAGAGACCGATACCGGCCGGAGTAACGCCCAGAACCGCGGCGCTCTCGGTGATGGCGCTTACGAGCCCGGCCAGCAGAACCGCCACGCCCAGACAGCCGGCGATCACGACCGAGCGTTTCATACGGAACGGTTCACGTCGAAACTGAAGCGTGTTGTGGGAGCCGTAGACTCGACCGCGACGTCTCGAGGTCTAGAGCAGGCTCGCGCCGTCGAAGTCGCCGCGACTGTACTCGATGTCCATCAGGTCGAGGATCGTCGGCGTGATGTCGAAGAGATCGGCGTTATCGATCGTCGCGTCGGAGTGGTCGATGTACAGCGACGTATCGTCGAAGCTGTGCATCCCGTTGCGCGGCCCGGTATCGAAGACCTCCGCATCACCCTTGAAGCCGGATTTGAGGTCGAAGCCGTTGTTCGGAATCGCGACCAGGTCCGGTGCGATATCGTCGTGATCGCCGCGGAAGGCCGCTTCCTTCTCGACGACCCGATCGACGACCGGGTTGCCGTCGGGTCCCTCGAGCGCCTCGAGGGCGGCCTTGAGTTCGTCGCGGACCGCGTCGTACTCGTCTTCGGGGACGGTACCGCGCGGTTCGCGCCCCTCGAGGTTGATATAGAAGCGGCCGGGAATGAACGAGTAGGCTTTCGTATCGTCGGCAATGTCGTTCAGTTCCTCGGGGTCGTCGGTCCGGAAGGAGAGCCAGCCCTCCTCTCGGAGCCACTCGTTGAAGTGGACCTCGTAGTCGAGGCTCGTAAAGCCGTGGTCGGAGGCGACGATCATCGTGACGTCCTCGGGCAGCGACTCCCGAAGGCGGCCGATGTAGTCGTCGACTTTCTTGTAGAACTCGATGAACGCGTCCTTGTTCTCGCCGTCGCGCTCGTAATCCTTGAACAGGAAGTGGTTGACTCGGTCGGTGGTCATGAAGACGCCGAAGAACAGGTCCCAGTCGTCCTCCTCGATGTAGTGTTTGAAGGCCTCGAACTGGGCGTCGATCGTGGCGTGAGCGTCCTCGATGAACTCCGCTTTGTCGTCCTGGTGGCCGAGTTTCGGGTTGACGTCGATCCGGTAGTCGAGCGTCTCGAGGTAGTCGCGGACGTCGTCGGGATAGGCGGCCTTGTCGAGGCCGGGCGAGAGGAAGCCGGAGACCATCCGCTGGACGTCCCGTTGGGGCGGGAACGTGACGGGAACGTTCATCACGGTTGCCTTGCGTCCGGTCTCCTGAACGCGGTCCCAGACGCGCTCGGCCTGGACGTCACGGCCCATTGGGACGTAGGTGTCGTAGGTACCGATCTCTCGATCCTGAAAGCCGTAAACGCCCGTCTCGCCGGGGTTCATCCCGGTCGTCAGCGACGGCCAGCAGGCGCTGGACTCCGGCGGGACGATGCTCGAGATTTCCCCGGCGGTCCCGTCGGCAGCGAGCGCAGCAAAGTTCGGGAACAGTTCCTCGTTCTCCGAGAGGAGACTATACGGCACGCCGTCGACCCCGATAAATGCGACCCGGGGATCGCCGTCGCCCCGTAATCGGTCGAACAGACCCATGGGCGGACGTAGTTCGACCGCATACAAGAAGGTTCGTTTCGAGACAGTGTTTTGCGAACGGCCGAGACTCCGTCGGTCGGTTTACCGGGTACTCGCTACGGATCGCGGCGACGGGGGAACGGCCGGCGCGGACGGCGGCGCGCGAACCCGTGAGCGACCGCGGACCGGCGCGCGAACCCGTGAGCGACCGCGGACCGGCGCGCGAACTCGAGGCGGGCTACGAGTCGCGCTCGCTCGCGTCCTCGGGATCGAAGTTGGTCGGAACGACCGTGGGGTGGGCCATGCCGGCGGCGGACTCGGTCCCGTCGTCGGCCGACGATGCCGTTCGCGGACCGGAATCGGATGCTGCCATACGGGAACGACTACGGCAGGAACGGGGATAAAATTACCCATGCTCATAACGAATCGACCGGCCGGCCGCGGATAACTCTCGGGTATCCGTTCGCGGCGGCGATAGCAAACGAGTGCGGGCCGTGAATACCGCGGGTACCGCTTAGAAGTGCTCGTCGTAGAGTTCCTGGGCGTGCTCGATCGCGTCGTAGGCGGCCTGTTTGTCCTCCCAGCCCTGCGTCTCGACTTCCTTGCCCTCCTCTAAGTTCTTGTAGGTCGCGAAGAACTCGTCGATCTCGTCGAGTTGCTGCTGGGGGATGTCGTCGAGGTCCTCGATGTGGTCGTAGCGCGGGTCCTCGCTGGGAACCGCGATGACCTTGTCGTCTTGCTCGCCGTCGTCGTCCATCTTCATCAGCGCGACCGGGCGGGCTTCGATGACACAGCCGGGGAACGTCTGATCCTCGACGAGGACGAGCACGTCGAAGGGGTCCTCGTCGTCGTAATAGGACTGCGGGATGAACCCGTAGTCGCTCGGATAGTGGACGTTGCTGTGGAGCACGCGGTCCAAGACGACGCCGGGGACGTCCTTGTCGTACTCGTACTTGTTGCGCTCGCCCTTGAGACACTCCACGACGGCGTAGATCTCTTCTGGCGGATTCGGTCCGGTCTCGAGGTCTTCCCAGAGGTTGACCATGTACCTGAGAGTCCACGGTCGATCAAAAAGTACTTTCGTAATCGAGTGTCACCATCTACGTGACGGTTGCCAGAAATCAAACAGACACGAATCGGGCACCAACACCAGTGTCCGGCGATGTTGCGTCGGTAGCGTGTTGTACTACCGACTGATACGAAGGAATAGTTGACAAGTCTTAAATAGTCTGGTGACATTTACACACGTATGTCAGAGGCACAATCAATCACCGGCGAGCAGAGTATTGCACGCGAACTCACGGCCTTCCAGAACAACATCCTCGTTATCCTGGCCAAGGAGCCGATGTACGGCCTGGCGATCAAGCGCGAACTCGAGGACTACTACGGGACGGAGGTCAACCACGGTCGACTCTACCCCAACCTCGACGAACTCGTCGATCTGGGGCTGGTCGAGAAAAGCGAACTCGACAAGCGAACCAACCAGTATTCGCTGACCGACGACGGCTACGACGCCGTCCTCGACGGCATCACGTGGTCCCTCTCGAAGGTCGTCACGGGCGACGACCGCGCCGACGAGATCCGCGAGATCGTCGACGAAAGCTACTAGAACTGGATCTCCGGGACCGGCTCGTCCGCCGTCTCGAAGACCAGTTTCGTCGACTCCGCCAACACTTCCCGCTGTTTTTCCGACGGCCACGCGTTTCGGATCACGTACTCCGTTCCGAACTCCGCGAGTTCCGCGCTCGTCAGCGACTCCATCGGCTTCGCGTAGTGGTTGCCGGCGAAGTCGGCGAGCAGCGCCGCGTTGTCGCCGTGAACGTCGCCGTGGGCCTCCCTGACCGCCGCGACGAGGTCGCGATTGTGGTCGTCGACCGACTCCCAGTCGTCCGGATCCGCGGTCCCCTCGAGCGGAATCTCGACCGCGCGGTCGATGTCCTCGATGCGGTCGGGCCGGACGACGCCGTCCTCGTGCCACGCCTCGGGATGGCACACGAGCACGTCGTCGCCGTCGTCGTCGCGGATGCGGGCGGTGAAGTCGTGGTCGTCGAGCAACTCGTCGCGCCGTTGCTCGTAGGCTGCGATTTCGTTCTCGTCGACCGCGGTGCGCTCGAGTCGCGTCAGCCGTTCGACTTCGTCGACGACCCCCCGGGGGAGGTCCCCAGCGGTCGGGTCGGCGGTGGCATCTCGGTTCTGCTCGCCGGCCGCACCGTCGGCGTCGGTCGCGTTCGGATCGGTCATAGGGGAGGGTATGGACGCGGGCGGGTTTCCGCTTGCCGATCCGCGTTGCCGGTGGGGACGCTCGAGTCGCCTGCTGGTGGGATGAGAGTGTGAGTGAAATGGGCCAATCGAGAGTGAACACGTCGACGAAGCGTACTCAGCTCTCGTGGTGACACGGAAGAACCACGCCCTCCCCAACCGATTCGCTCGCTCACGCCGTTCGTTCGCTCATCCCTCGCACAGTGTCATCGGCCGGCCTCACTATCGTTCGGCCGCCCGACAGTGCGCGCCACTGTACGCCGGTCGCTCGATCCGGACGATACGTCGTTCGGCTGTACTGCGCGAATTTAGGCCCGGTCCAGCGCCTCGTTCACGAGCCCGTCCGCGCGATCGTTGACCTCTCGAGGGACGTACTCGAGGGTCCACTCGTCGAACTCGCGGAGCAGCTCGCGGACGGTCACGCGCTTCTCGCGGAGGTCGGGGTCGTTGGTGTCGTACTCGCCGCGGACCTGTTTGACGATGAGTTCGGAGTCGCCCCGGACGTGGACCTCGTCGTAGTCGTAGTCGCGAGCGGCCTCGAGACCCGTGATCAGGGCCTCGTACTCGGCCTGGTTGTTCGTCGCCGTTCCGATCGTCTCGCCGCCTTCGGCGACGATGCCGTCGCCGGTGACGATCACCCAGCCGATCGCGGCCGGGCCGGGATTGCCCCGTGAGCCGCCGTCGAAGTAGACGTGGGCGCGACCGCCGCCCTCGCGGAGCAGCGCCTCGATGTCACGCGGGTCCGATCCCTGGATGACGATCTTGTCATCGTACGCGACCGCAGTCGCGCCGCCGCGACTCGCTCGCCAGCGCTCGTGGTCGGTGTTGCCCGAGTCGACGG
>NZ_JNCS01000004.1 GCF_000731985.1 Natrinema altunense | reverse complement strand
GGCGAATGATCTCAACCACTCGTCGACAGTTTCTGCGTCGGCGTTACTCGGACAGGTCGAGAATGAGAGGGGGCATCGAATCACCTCTCGGAAAACACGTCTATCCGAACACCGCCGCAGGAGGGACATCGACTCAAATATATAGTCGATCATAGGTAACCGATCGGCTGTATATCGCTCTTAGTTACCCTATTATCCGCGGGTGGGAACACGGGCACATGAGCGTCGTTACCGACGATCCACTCGAGTCGAAACTGCTAGAGACGATCGTTCCCTCGCGTGTGCGGATCCCCGACGATCCGGCACCGGGAAATTACGTCGTCGTCGACGTCGCCCAGTTTTCGACGACCGTTCCCGAACTCTTAGCCAACGGTGCGGAGTACATCTACGTCACCGAAGAGCGAGGGAAGGAGCCGGCGTTCAGGGAGGAGCACCCGCGAGCGAAGATCGGCGGCGGCTCCGGCCCGAACTACGAGGGCGAATCGGGGTATGACTTCTTCAATTCCCCGAGTTTCGTTCAGGACATCGACGTTGCTGGGCGACCGACGGCGATGACGTCGACCAACGGGGGGAACGCCGTCACCGATCTTCGGCTGGCCGGCGGCGACGACGTTGAGATCTACGTCGGCGGCCTGACGAACGGCAAAGCCGTCGCGGACCACCTCCGGGACAGCGATCGCGAGACGTACTTCGTCGCCGCCGGGTCGAACGGGAAACCCTCGCCCGAAGACACCGTCGGCGCACTGTACATCGCCCGACACCTCCACGGCGTCCCTCCGACCGAGGAGCAACGCGAGGCCTACCGCGAGGTCGTTCAGTTCGGGAAGGGGCCAAAGTACGAGGAGAAACCGCAGATCAAGCGAACCGACCTCTACGAGTACACCCTCGCGTTCGACAGCCGGGATATCGTCCCGAAGCTCGAGGGGCAACGTCTCGTCGATGCGACGACCGCTGCCGCGGATCCCGGACGGGAGCCGTAACCCTGTGAAACGAGGGTGGTTTCGCGGCCGTTACCGACTCACGGCGATTTTTCGAGGAACACGACCCTCGTGGGCGGGGTCACCTCACCGTACGGGGTCGACCGCCGACAACGGATTCGGGACGGTGCCGTGCTCGATCGCGTGGGGTCGCTCGGGACGGTCGCCGTAGCCGATATCGATCATTCGGTTGCGGTTCAGCGTCAGTTTCGGGAGCGTCGGCTCGAGCAGATCGAACAGTTCGAACCGGTCCTCGAGTTCGGGGAACTGCTCGTGGTAGTCCTCGATAGCGGCCCGGACCTGTCCCCAGAACCGCTCCGCCGAGTAGTCGTGGTGGCGGGCGAGCAGGTCCGCGAGATAGCGATAGACGCCGACGAACAGCCCGTAGACGACGAACAGGCGCAGTTCCTCCGGCGGCACGGACAGCAGGACATCCTCGAGGTCGTCGGGCAGGTCCTGGAGCTCCGCGAGCGGTGCTTCGGCGACGTTGACGTCGTCGACGAAGTCCTTGACGGCGAGACGAGACGGCTGGTCGTTCTCGAGGACGAGGATCGTGTTCTCCCCGTGTGGCGAGAAGGCGGTTCCGTACCGGTAGAGGTAGTGGAGGAGCGGCGGGAGCATCGTGGCGAACAGTTCGTCGAGCCATTCGGAGAGGTCGAGATCGGACCGCTCGACGAGTTTCGAGACGACCGGCTCGCCGTCCTCGACGTGCAACAGCGCGGAGAGCGTCATCGCCCGCTCGTCGTCGTCGATGAGGTCCGTCACGCTCTCGCGCCAGACACAACCCAGCAGTTCGGTGTACTGGTAGGCGGGGGCCTCGAGCGCGTCGAACGTCGGGTGATCGAAGTTCACGCCCGCGATTTCGCCGGGCAGGACGACCTCGCACTCGTCGCGCAGGAACGGGTCCGAGTCCCGAACGTCTTTGACGTACTCCGTGACCAGCGGCGCGGCCTCGGTGCGTTCGCCCGGGAGGCCGCGCCAGACGAGCGTGTTGCTGATCTGCATCGGGAGCTTGACGTTGTGCTTCGCCGGCGTGTCAGCGTTGACGAACGTCCGGATCGACTGCATGGGTAGATATTCGTCCGGACCGGTCCCCAGCGGCACGATGTCGTCCGTGGCGAGCTGGCGGCCGAACAGGGGAACGATCGCGTGCTCCCACTGCCAGTCGTGGACCGGCACGAAGAGGTAGTCGTCGGGCTCGAGTCCGCGGCCCTCGAGTTCGGCCCGGAACTCCGCGTAGTAGTCGCCGAGTTCCGACTCGAGCAGCGCCTCGTGGTCGAGGCCCGCGACGCTGACGAACGCGGCGGCCTCCCGGGAGACGGCACACCACGAGAGCCGGATCGGTTCGGACCGCTCGGGCGCGTAGTCGCGGTAGTCGTCGTACCCCCAGCCGACCCGGCCCTTGTTGAACGTGAGCCACGGGTGGCCGGTCATCTCGCCCTCGATCTCGGCGTAGGACATGTCGAGGACCGACCGGTCGGTCGCAGCGCCGACGGAACCCTCGTCGGCAGCGGCAGTCTCGTCGGCGTCGATGTGGGCGTCCGCCAGCAGCGTGTTCGTGTACTCCCGGACGAGATGGCTGGCGGTGATCGAATCCATATCGATCGTCGGCTCGAGATCGACGACGAACGTGAGGGGATCGTCGGCGGGCTCGAACCCGTCGCCGGCGTCGCGCTCGATCGAGTCGGCGCGAACGCTGATCGAGTCCCAGAACCGCTCGACGGCATCGAAGCGATACCGGACGCCCTCGAGATCGATCTCGTAGGTGAGCCACTCGCCGTCCGCGTCGTCGTCGGCCGGCGCGTCGTCGACCGGCTCCGGCTCGAGGATGTCCTCGTAAATGAACTCCTGAAGTATCTTCCCGAGGAGGTCCCGCCCGACGTCGGTCCAGCGGTCCGCGGTCAGCACGTCGTCTAGCGTCGCGGTTCCGTCGAGTCCGTACTCCGTCTCGGTGTCGTGTCGTGGGTTCTGCATGAGTTACTCCGTGGTGAGCGACAGCGATTGCGGCACGTCGGTGTGTACCGACGCGTGGTCGGCGAACTGGTCGACGTCGAAGTCTTGGAAGATGGTGTCCCGGTCGACGGGATAGATCTCGTGTCCGGCGAGCCGGTCGATGATGATCGCGTTCCGATAACAGCCCAGTCCAAGGTCCGGCGTTCCGACGCCGTGGCTGTGCAACTCGGCGTTCTGGACGAACACGCGGCCGGCGTCGTCGTCCGGGCCGCCGAACTCCCCGTCGAGGCGATAGTCCGCAGTCACGGAGAGCCGCCCCCGATCGTCGAACGCGATCCGGTCCGTGATCGGCTCGAGGAACGGCGGCGTCGGCCGCCGGTAGCCCGTGCCGAAGATCACGGCGTCGGTCTCGAGGGCGAACGTCCGCTCCTGGTGGCGCTGTTCGCACTCGAGCCAGTAGCTGCCCGCGAGACGCTCGAGATCGCGGACCTCGGTCGTCGCGAGCATGCCGAAGTCGGGGTCGCGGTCGCCGATCGACCGCTCGTAGAGCGTCTCGTAGATCCGCTCGCTGGTCTCGGGGTCGATCCCCTTGTACAGCAGGTCCTGGTCGGCCAGCAGGTCGTCCTTGCGCGACTGCGGCAGGTCGTAGAAGTACCGCGCGTACTCGGGCGTGAAATGCTGGAGCCCGAGTTTCGAGTACTCCATCGGAAAGAACCCGTCCGAGCGGGTGAGCCAGTCGAGCCGGTAGCCGTGGTTCGACTGGCGCTCGAGGAGGTCCAACACGACCTCGGCGGCGCTCTGCCCGGAGCCGACGACGGTGATCGAGTCGGTCTCGAGGGCGTCGGCGCGGCGCTCGAGGTAGTCGGCGGTGTGGAACAGCGGAGCGGTCCCGTCGGCGTGGTCGCGGGCGAACCCCGGCAGGGCGGGCCGGGAGCCGACGCCCATGACGAGGTCGTCGGCCCGGTAGCGGTAGTGCTGACCCGTCTCGGGGGCGACGGCCTCGACGACGAACCGACCGCCGGCCGACGCGTCAGCGGTATCGCCGTCCGCCTCGTACTCGACGCTCGTCACGTCCCGCTCGAACTGGGTCGTCGGAACGCGCTCGGCGACCCAGCGCAGGTACGCGTCGTACTCGCGGCGAGGGATCTGGAACGTCTCGTAGAAGTAAAACTCGTAGATGCGGTCGCGCTCGCGGACGTAATTGAGGAAGCTGTGCGGGTTGGTGGGATCGGCTATCGTCACCAGGTCCGCGAGGAACGGTACCTCGAGAGTGGCCCCCTCGATCAGCATCCCCTCGTGCCAGGCGAACTCGGGTTCGCGCTCGAGGAAGACCGTGTCGAGGTCGAGCGCGGCGTCCGCGCCGTCGAGCAGCGCCGCCAGTCCGAGGTTGAACGGGCCGAGGCCGATGCCGAGGACATCGTAGTGACCGCGGTCGATGACGGGGCGATCGTCGCCGCCGTCGGCAGCGGCGGGACGGGCGTCGCCGCGCTCAGTCACCGCCGCTCACCTCGGAGGATCGCGAGTCGGCCGCGTCCGTCGCCGGCGGCCAGACCTCGCGTTCGAACCGCTCGCGCGTGCAGACGGCGAGCGTCGCGGTCTTGTCCGCCTCGTGGAACTCGAACTCGCGGCGCGGCTCGAACCCACATCGGTCCGCGGTCGCGAGGACCGCCTCGTTACGGGCGTCGGGTTCGGCGATGACCCGGTCGGTCTCGGGGTGGCGGAACTGGAACGCGACCATCGCGCGGAGCAGTGAGACTGCGTACCCCTCGCCGAGGTACTCGTCCGGACCGATCAGGAGGTGGATCCCCTGATCGGCCGGCTCGGCGTCGTAGTACGCCGCGACATCATCCGCCGTGGCCCAGTAGCGCTCCCAGTAGCTCATCGGCACGTGATCGAGACAGCCGACGTACAGCGTCTGGTGGTCGTCCGCGAGTTTCTCCCGAAGCGTCTCGCGGAAGGTCGGCAGCGGCTCGTCGAGGTCCCAGTAGGGCTTGACGTGCTCCGACCCCAGCCACGCGTGCAGGCGGCCGAGGTCGCGCTCGAGCGAGACCGGTCGGAAGCCGACGTGGCGGTCGATCGTCTCGTCGTAGTACTCGAAGTCGTACGCCGAGACGACCGTCGCGTGGGAGCCTCGAGTCGGCTCGCGAGCAGTCATCGGGTCACCTCCGACGTCCCCGACGATGATGATTCGTCGGCGGCGGCCGACACCGGTCGATCCACCAGCGGATTCCGCACGTCGGCGTACACCGACTGCTCGTCGAGCGAGGGCGCGTCGAGTTCGTCTAATCCGCGGAACCGCGTCAGCAGGTTCGCCTTGCAGGGGACGGTTTCGGACTCGAGCAGCGGGTCCAGGATCGCCGTCCCCGGCCGATCGAACTCCCGGAGCGACTCGAGTTCCGCGCGGAGGACGTCGAGCAGCCGGCCTTCGTCGACCAGCCCCGCGGTCCCGAAGGCGTTGATCACGCCGAGGGCGTTGTTGAGCACGACGTAGTAGCGGATGCGCTCGTCGGCGACCGCGTCGGGACAGACGGTGCCGGCGCGCTCGCCGACACCGGGACAGATGTCTTCGAGACGCTCGGCGGCGGATTCGGGGAAGTAGTAGCCCTGATTGTCCCGGTAGCGGAACTCGTCGGGGTAGCCCGCCTCGTCCAGCGTGAGGACGCTGTTTTGCTGGTGGGCTTCGAGCCCGATCCCCCGCTCGAGGTAGAGCCACAGCAGCGGTCGGATCGAAATCGCGAGATAGCGGCGGAACCACTCCTCGCTGACGGCGGCGGGGTCGCGGCCCTCGCGGTCGGCGATCGAGGCGACGATCCGACCCAGCCGGGACCGGCCGTCCCCGATCGCGTCCTGGCAGAGCGCGACGACGGGCGTCGCCCGCCGGGCGTCCTCGCCACGGAAGGGGTTCTCCCGGAGGACGACTTCGAAGCCGGACTCGCCGTCGGCGTCGACCGCGTCGGGATCGATCGTCAGGTACGCCGGATCCCGAACCACGTCGAAGTCGGGGTAGCGGTTGCGCAGGTCGTCGCCGAGTTCGGTCGCCAGCAGGTCCGAAATCGCGACGCCGCGCTCGAGTTCCGGCCGCTCGTTCGTCCGCACCGAATTCGTGATCTCGACGGCGAGGGAACCCTTGACCATGAACGGGGACGCCGGCGCGTACAGCGTCCGCACGGACGTCGTCGGGTAGAATTCACGGCCCAGCGGGCCGATCGACTCGAGTTTGCCCGCCGAAACGAGGCCCTGTACGTCGGGCCGCTCGAACAGGCGGTCGGCCTGCCACGGGTGGACCGGCAGGAGGACGTCGTCGGCGGCGAGGGAGTCCTCGAGAACGGATTCGTCGACGGCCGGATCGTCCCGGAGGGCCTCGCGGACCCACGCGGCGGCGGAGTCGTCGCGTGCGGAGTCGCTCTCGACGATATCGGGGTCCGCGCGGACGTAGTGCAGGCGGAACGAACCCTCGAGTTCCGGGGCGTAGCGCTCGGCGTCGCGCTCCATTCCCCGGCGGCTCTTCGGCGTCGGGTGGCGGAGGTGGCCGAAGACGAGCGACTGTTCGGCCTCGCGGAACGTGAAGTCCGGTCCGTACAGGGTCTCGCCGTCGTCGGCGCGCGCGTCGACGTACCGCTCGACGTTCCGGCAGGAACGGACGACCCGCTCGAGGAGGTCGTCGCGGTTCGGGTCCGCGCCGCGTGTGAGCTCGAGTTCCTTCGTCACGAGCGTCGCGAGCGTCGCGTAATCGAGTTCGACCGGCTCGCCGTCGGAGCCGGCGCGGTAGGAGGCGGGCAGCTCGAACAGATGGCGGCCGGTCGGGGAGCGATACGCGACGGGGGCGAAGCACTCGATCCCCTGGGTGGCCAGCGGAAGCCGCAGGACGAGCCCGCTCGCCGGCGCACGGTCGATCGGTGTGTCCGCCGCGGGGACGAACTCGCCGGTCCCGGTTTCGTGGCAGTAGCAGTTCAGGAAGCTGTGCATCGTCGCGTCGCGTGCGATGCGCGTCGCATCGACGCGGTGCTCGTCGGTCGGCGTTCGTGTGGGTGGTCGTGAAGTCATGCGGAATCGATTGTCCCTCGATCGCGTTCGATCGTCTCACCGTAGTCGATGACCGCCTGGAGTGCCTCTCGAAGGTCCCAGCGCGTCGTCTTCGGGTTCAACAGGGTGAGCTTCAGCGCGGCGGTGCCGTCGATCTCGGTCCGAGCAAGGACGACCTCGCCGTCGGCCAGGAGTTCGTCCCGAATGGCACGGTTCACCCGGTCGAGAGCGGCCGTGGAAACGGGTTCGGGCCGCTCGTCGGCCCCCGCCGCTCGAGCGGCGGCGTCCGATCGGTCCGGCCGATACCGGAAGACCACCGCGCTCAGGGCGGGCTCGCAACACAGTTCCAGCGCCGGTTCGGCTCGAATATCGGCGGCGACGGCGTCAGCCAGGTCACAGACGTACTCGACGCAGTCGGCCACGCCCGTCCGGCCCAGGGCGTTGAACGTCACGAACGGCTTCAGGGCGTCGAACCGGCGCGTCGTTCGGGTCGACTTCGAGACGAGGTTCGGGACCCCCGCCGCGTCGTCGCGCTCGGGGTTGAGATAGGTCGCGTTGCGCTCGAGGAAGCGATACCGGTCGCCGTCGCGCAACAGGAAGGCTCCGCAGCCGATCGGCTGGTAGAACAGTTTGTGGAAGTCGACGCCGATCGAATCGGCACGGTCGATCCCCGCGAGTTTCGGCCGGAGACGGTCGCTGATCGCACACGCGCCGCCGTAGGCGGCGTCGACGTGGAACCACAGGTCGCGCTCGGCGGCCCGGTCGGCCATCTCCTCGAGCGGGTCGATGCTGCCGAAGTCCGTCGTGCCGGCGGTACCGACGAGCGCGAACGGATGACGGCCCTCGCTCTCGAGTCGCGCGAGCGTCTCGTCCAGTGCCTCGAGATCGATCCGCCGCTCGTCGTCGGTCGGGACCGTGACGACCGCGTCCTCGCCGAGCCCGAGGTGGTGGGCGGCCTGTTCGGCGGTGAAGTGGGCGGCCGCCGAGCAACACAGGCGGAGATCAGTCGCCTCGGGCGGCAGCCCCGCGGTCTGGACGTCGCGATCGAACCGCGTCCGGCAGTACCAGTCGCGAGCCAACAGCAAGCCGAGGAAGTTCGATTCGGTGCCCCCGCCGGTGAAGACGCCGTCAGCGCCGGCCGGATAGTCGAAGAGGTCACAGCAGGCGTCGACGACGTGCTCTTCCAGAACGGACGCCGCGGGGGCCTGATCGAACGAGTCCAGCGACTGATTGGTCCCCGAAAGCAACAGCTCCGCGGCCAGCGCCGGGATCGCTGGCGGGCAGTGAAGGTGGGCGACGCAGCCGGGGTCGTGGACCCGGACCGAGTCCGCGAGCACGTCCTCGCCGACCGTCTCGAGGACGGCCGCAAGCGGGTCGCCCTCGTCGGGAAAGACGGTCAGTTCGTCGATCCGCTCGCGGAGTGTCTCGTGGTCGGTCCCCGCGTAGGGGCCGTCGGCCGTTGCGAACGAGTCGACGAGACAGTCGCGTGCCCGGTCGATCGCGTCCTCGTAGGCGGCGTTTCCGGCCGGATCGCCGAGAAAGGCGTCCGCGGCGGCCGGCGGCGTCGGCTCGTCGGGTGCCGAACGGGACCGGCCGACCAGTCCGTCGCTCGTCATACCGGTGCCTCCGCGCGGTCGTGATCGTCCGCGACGGTCGCACGGATACTCTCGTGGACGATGTCGCCGATCCGGTCGATTCGCGAGGCCGAAATCGTCAGCGGCGGGAGGAACCGGACGACGCTGCCGTCGCGGCCGCCGGTCTCGACGATCAGCCCGCGGTCGAACGCCGCCGACTGGACCGCCGACGCCAGGTCGCCGTCCGCGGGGAAGCGACCGAGCGAGTCGGGCTCGTCGTCGGGGTCGACGAGTTCCAGCCCCAGCATCAGCCCCCGACCGCGGACGTCGCCGACGACGTCGAAGGTCGCGGCCGTCTCCTTGAGGTGGTCCCGCAGCCGGTCACCCATCGCGGCGGCGTGGTCCTCGAGATCGTGCTCGAGGACGTACTCGATAGTCGCCGTACCGGCGGCCATGCCGAGCTGGTTGCCACGGAACGTGCCGGCGTGTGCGCCGGGCTCCCAGACGTCGAGGGACTCGTCGTAGACGACGACCGACAGGGGGAGCCCGCCGCCGATGGCTTTCGAGAGCGTCATCACGTCGGGCACGATGTCGGCGTGCTCGATTCCGTACAGTTCGCCGGTGCGTCCGAGCCCGGTTTGAATCTCGTCGACGATCAGCGGCACGTCGCGCTCGCGGGTGATCCGGCGCATCTCCCGGAGCCACTCGGCGGGCGCTGGCACCGCGCCGCCTTCACCCTGAACCGGCTCGAGGATCATCCCCGCGGGATCGACGATTCCGCTCTCCGGGTTCGAGAGAGTGCGCTCGACGTACTCGGCGCTCGTCCGCCAGCAGTCCTCGTCGCCGAGCCCGAACGGACAGCGGAACTCGTAGGGATACGGGAGATGGTGGACGTCCGGCATCAGCCCGGTAATCGGTTCCTTCGCCGCCGTATCGCCCATCAGCCCGAGCGCGCCGTTGGTCATCCCGTGATAGCCGCCCTGAAAGGCCAGCATCGACCGGTTGCCGGTAGCCGTTTTCGCCAACTTCAGCGCGGCCTCGACGGCGTCAGTCCCGGCGGGACTGCAAAACTGGACCGTCGCGTTCTCGGCGAACTCGTCGGGGAGGCTCTCGAGCAGGCGATCGACGAACCGCTCTTTGACCGGCGTCGTCAGGTCGAGCGTGTGGACGGCCCGACCGCGGTCAAGCAGGTCCTCCATTCGCTCGACGACCGCGGGATGGTTGTGGCCGAGCGCGAGCGTCCCCGCACCCGCCAGACAGTCGATATACTCGTCGCCGTCGACGGACTCGATGATCGCGCCTTCGGCACGCTCGATCGCGAGCGGCAGCGAGCGGGGATACGTTCTCGCGTTCGACTCCCGACGCGCCTGCTGTGCGAGGAGCCGTTCGGCCGACGATCCACCGTCGGTCACGACCGCTCACCTCTCCGCGGTGGCTCCTTCTCGGCCCGATCCAATGGTAATTGCTTCGTCGACATGCAGGCTTTAGGCCAGCCTAAAACAATAAAAGCGTACTGGTTTTTAGGCCAACCTAAAGCTTATATCAGGATTTCTGAAACGAAGATATTCGGCAGATAGCGGGGCTGCATCGAGGTCACGACCCCTCGACCGATCGCCGCGCCGAGGGTTGCTCGAGCGCGAATCGCGTCGGTCGTCGCCGTTCCGTCATCGGGACGAGCGGGCGACAGAGCGTCGAGAAGGGACGATTTCGGGAAATGGGCGCTCCGCTCGCGGACTGACGACGGGTCGCGAGACTCGGCGTTCAGTTATAAGCGATCGACATCGCGGGCGGTGGGTGACCGCTTTCCAGGGTCCACCGGCAGGCCGTGCTCCCCGCTCTCCGGGGGACGTGACGGTACTCGACGAAACGGCATAGAACGGCTGCAGGGGACGAGAAACGCCTATTCGGGTTTCAGCCCTTCGTCCTGTACCCGCATGACGGCCTCGCCGTCGGCCAGGTTCGGCGCGTCGACCAGTCGAACGATCCGCTTGTCACCCTTGGACTTGCGGAGGTAGATCCGGAACGTCGACTTGTGACCCAGAATGTTGCCGCCGATCGGTTGGGTCGGGTCGCCGAAGTAGGAGTCGGGGTTCGAGGCCACCTGGTTGGTGACGATGACGGCGGCGTTGTAGAGGTTCCCGACCTTGTCGAGGTCGTGGAGGTGCTTGTTGAGCTTCTGCTGTCGATCCGCGAGTTCGCCACGGCCGACGTACTCCGCGCGGAAGTGGGCAGTCAGCGAGTCGACGCAGAGCAGCCGAACGGGGTACTCCGAGTCCTCGTGTTCGCCCGCGAGCTCTTTGGCCTTTTCGGCGAGCAGCATCTGGTGGTTCGAGTTGAACGCCTTCGCGACGTGGATCTTCTCGAGGACGTCCTCGACGAGTTCGTCGACCGCCTCCTCGTCGTCCGCCGAGCCCTCGATCTCGCGGTCCTCGAGCGTCGCGTCGATGGCCTCGTCGGGCAGTCCGCGGACCATATCGTCGATCCGCTCGGGCCGGAAGGTGTCCTCGCTGTCCATGAAGATGGCGCTCCCGTGGAGGCCGCCGACCTCCTGTGGGAGCTGGACGTTGACGGCCATCTGGTGGGTGACCTGGGACTTGCCGGCCCCGAACTCGCCGTAGACTTCGGTGATCGACTGCGTCTCGATACCGCCGCCGAGCAGGTCGTCGACCTCGTCGATGTGCCAGCTCAGCTTGCCGATCTCGTTTCGCCGCTCGAGGACCGTCGAGCCGGTCTCGAACCCGCCGATGTCGGCGGCACTGCGAGCGGCGCGAACGATGTCCGCGGCCGTGGACTCGCCGACGTCGGCCGTGTTCGACAGTTCCGACGGCGAGGCGACGGCCAGACTCTGATAGGAGTCGAAGCCTGCATCGTGAAGTTTGTCTGCGGTCGCCGGTCCGACGCCGGGGAGTTCCTCGAGATCTGATTCGGGCATACTCCCTCGTTGTGCCGGCCCCCTCATAAACCCTCGTTAACAGGGAAGTGAAAGTGAAAGTGCGGGCGGGAAGCGGGGTCGATCGAAGGAGAGGGAGTGCATTGAAACGGAAAGGCGCGTCGAGGAAGCGAACCGAAACCGCGTCTCAGTGCGGACGTTCGTCGGCGTCCCACTCGAGGCAGTGGAGTCGTTCGGCCTCGCTACCGACGTAGAGCCGTTCGGGGGCGAGCGCGGGCGTTCCGCTGATGGCGCCGTCGGCCGCGAACTGCCACAGCGGTTCGGCGTCGTCGATGTCGATCCCGTAGAGCGAGCCGGTCGCGTCGCCGACGCAGAGCACGTCGCCGGCGACGACGGGACAGGAGCGGATCGGGCCGTCGAGTTCGACCCCCTTCCGTGAGAACAGCCAGCCGCGCAGTTTTCGCCGGCCGACGGTCGTATCGGTGACGTGGCAGTAGCCGTCGTCGGCACCGACGAACGTCGTCTCGGCGGCCGCGAGCACGGTCACCGACGTGGTGAAACCGTCGCCGATCTCGTAGGCGAACCACGTCTGCCCGGTGCCGGCGTCCAGCGCGAGCAGCGTCCCGCCGTCGTCACCGACGTAGACCCGCCCGTCGGCGATCGTCGGTCCGCCGGCGACCGCTCCGGTAGCGGGCGCGGTCCAGGCCTCCTCGCCCGTCTCGGCCGCGAGCGCCAGCACCGTCCCGGCCGTGGTCCCCGCGAACACTCGCTCCTCGGTCGCTCCCCACTGTCGATCCGGCTCCCGGACTCGCTCCGCGTCGAGCAGCGACGGCGCGTCCGGCTCGAGGGGGTCGTCGCCCGGGGCCTCACTCAGCGCGGAGCGGCGCTGTTCTCCCTCCCGTCCGTCGGCGATCGCCGGCGCGCCGACGACGGCCGATTCGGTCTCGTGCGTCCACAGTTCCGTCCCCGTTTCGGCCTCGAGCGCGGAGAGACCGTCCGCGTGGCCGGCGTAGAGTCGACCGTTCGAGAGGGTGAGCGCGGCCTCGAGCGAGCCTGGCAGCGCCGTCCGCCACCGTTCCTCGCCGGTGGCGGGATCGAGGGCGAGGACGGTCCCGTCGTCAGTTCCGAGGTACAGCCGTTCGCGGGTGACGACCGGCGTCGCGTCGGTCGCCGCCGTCGTTTCGAACGTCCACCGGCGGCGACCCGTCTCTCGCTCGAGCGCGTAGCAGTGTCCCCGGGCCGTGCCGACGTAGACGGTGTCCCGGTCGAGCACCGGCGACCCCGGCGGCCCGACGAGGTCGGTCGTCCACGCCTCGCTCACGCGGCCCGGCCCCTCGAGATCGCGGCGAAGCCCCGAGTTGTGCGGATCGCTCTTGAACTGGGTCCACTCAGTCACTGGTCGCGGCTACCGACCGCACCGTCATAACAGTAGGTGTCACTGCTCTCCGGGGACGCGGGAAGCCGCGTCGAGCGCGCGAGTCGGTCGGTCGACTACGCCATCGGGGGACAATCCGCCCGCCCGAAGTCCGATGCGGCGGCTCCCGTCGCTCACTCCCAGGGATGGGTCCCGCGCTCGCTGGGCCAGAGCGGGTACCAGTAGTCCTTCTCGCGCTCGATCTCGAGTTCGCCGTCCAACGCCGACTCGAGGGTGAACTCCGCGCTCGAGTCGCGCTCCCGGCCGGACCGAGGGACGAAGGGGTAGAAGCGGCCGCGACGGAACGAATAGATCCAGTAGGCGGGGCCGTCGCGGTTTTCGTAGGCGAAGACGGCGGCGAGCAGGCGCGAGCCGTAGCCGTGCTCGATGAAGGTGTCCGCGGCGAAGTGCATGCTCGTGATCAGGTCCTCCGGATCGTCGTCCGCGAGAACGACCCAGTGATAGCCGTGATCGTCCGCCGACACCGAGAACTCCGTGCCGGTCTCCTCCTGCCCGGCGTCGAGGATCGCTTCCACCTCGTCGACGGCGTCGCGGAAGTCCGTCGAGTCGACGCCGGAGAAACAGAGCGCGGCGACGTCCAGCGACTCGTACCCCAGATCGGCCTCCATCGTGAGGTAGGCGGTGCTCATTCCGAAGAGGTCTTCCGGATCGGCGTCGCGTCCGGCGTCGGTTTCGGCGCGCGAACCCAGGATGGCGCGGAGTCCGTCGAGTAGTCCCATAGGTCGTGTGTCGGTATCAGTTCCTTAGAACGATTGCATTTCGCGCTCGAGGTCGCGGAGCTGGTCGACGCGGCGCTCGGTCGACGGATGCGTCGAGAAGAGCCGGCCGACGATGCCGGACTTGATCGGGATGATGAAGAAGGCGTTCATCTCGGCTTCCTCGCGCATGTCGTCTTTCGGGACCTTGTCCATCTCGCCGGAGATCTTCAGGAGGGCGGAGGCGAGCGCCGACGGGTTGCCGGTGATGGCGGCGGCCCCGCGGTCGGCGGCGTACTCGCGGTACCGGGAGAGCGCCCGGATGAGCAGGTAGCTGATGATCCAGACGACCAGCGAGACGAGGATCGCGACGATGATGCCACCGCCGCCCTCGCGACCGCCGCCGCGCCTGTGTCCGCCGCCGAAGAACGCGCCCCAGCGGACGATCATGAACGCGATCGTCGAGAGGAAGGAGGCGATCGTCATCACCATCATGTCGCGGTTCTTGACGTGGGCGAGTTCGTGGGCCAGCACGCCGTCGAGTTCGTCGGCGTCGAGCGTGGTCATGATCCCGGTCGTCACGCAGACGGCCGCGTTTTTCTGGTTGCGCCCGGTCGCGAAGGCGTTGGGGACTTTCGAGTCGACGACCGCCACCTTCGGTTTCGGGAGGTCGGCCTGCTGCGAGAGGCGCTCGATCGAGGCGTGCAGTTGCGGATACTCGTCGGCCGAGACCGTCCGCGCGCCCATGCTCTTCAGCGTCAGCGTATCGCTGAAGTAGTACTGGACCAGCGAGAAGCCGCCGAACAGTATCGCGAACAGCCACAGCCCACCGCCGATATAGAGGGCGAGCGCGCCGGCAAAGACGATGTAGAGTGCGAACAGAAGGAACATCGTCACGAACATCCGAGCGCGCAGTCCCCAGTCCGCCTGCCAGTTCATGCCGTAACCGACGGGCTCCGGAAAAATAAGTGCCCTGTCGCGACGATCGAGTCGGCGTGCGACGCCGACGTGATGTCCCACTCGAGCGCTGTCGACCGTGTTGTCGCGGGTGCAGCCCTCACCGATCACCCCGGCGGGTCTCGGAGCCGTCTCCGCCGAGCCGTTCGTACGCCTCGAGCGTCATCTCGAGGTTCCGGATCGCCGGCTCGAGGGTCAATGCGTCCGGAACGGTATCCTCGAGCGTTCGGAGGTCCTCGAGCAATTCCGCGAGGCGGACCCGCGTGGGATCGGTGTCCGCTGTCATGCCGAATCGACCTCGAAGGGGGTGCTCGCGTCGGTGGGCTGTGCATCCGAAATCGTTTCGTGCGTCGTGATGCGAATTGACATTGCTTCTGTGGACCAGAAGCGCGGTCCGGTGCTGGAACACCGGGCCGAGAGTTCTCTCGACATCCGCGCTTCCTGTGCTTCCGTTCATTCGCGGTGGGTTTAATACTTAGGGTCTAAGGATTAGGGCCTATGGCTGATGTATAAAGCCATCGTCCCTTTAGACGTGTGCGCAACAACTATCAACCGAGATTCGATGCTCGAGGAAGACGATCTCGGACCGGCAGACGAGAAGTTGCTCGATATGTTGAACGAAGGGCGCGTTACTGCGCCGTTCGTCGCCGACGAAACCGGCTACAGTTTGCAGTACGTACGCGACCGTCTCGGTCGGCTCGTAGAACACGGGAATGCACGCAAGGTGTACGAAGGGCTCTACGAACTCGTCGACGATCCTCGAGAGGGCGGCAGTTCTCCCGAGTAGTGCCGTCGGCACCAGCGTTAAGAGTATGAATATGATATGAATATGTATGGTTGACGCGGAGAAACGGAAAGTCGGTGATCGCGGGCAAATCACGTTGCCGAAACGCCTTCGCGACGCGTTCGACATCCACGGCGGGGACGAAGTGACGGTCCGCGAGGATGGTGACAAAATCGTCATCGAGAAACCCACGTCGCGCGAGGAGTTTGCGGAAGGGTACCGACGCCGTGCCGACCGCCACCGCGAACTCGCCGACGAGACAGCCACGCTGTCACGGGAGGCAAACGACCTGCTGGGCGACGCGCCCGAGTGGGAGGAGTAGGAAGCCGATGCACGTCCACCGTGGCGACATCGTCGTCGTCGAGTTAGACCCGACACGAGGGTCGGAACAGCGTGGAACCCGTCCGTGCCTCGTCGTCCAGAACGACGTTGGCAACGAAAACGCACCGACGACTATCGTCGTCCCGCTTACCACGTCCATCGGCGGCGAGCGCTATCCGTTCGAAGTACTGCTCCCGGCCGACGAATGCGCTCTCCGCGAGGACTCGGTCGCCAACTGTAGTCAGATTCGAACCGTCTCGATCGACCACCGAGTGACGGAGGTCATCGGCGCAGCACCGGCCGAACGGATGACCGAAGTCGATACCGCACTCGAGTACAGTCTCGGCTTGCGCGAGATCTGAGGGCCGGCGGGGAATGAGTGTCTCGAGGTCGGTATCGATCCGCCGGCAACGTCTCGGGTCCGGCTGATCGTCGCGTCTCGACGCGGCGCTCGTTCGTCGCCGAGTCAGTGTCAGCAGTCGATTGCGCTCTCACCGATCGCTGCTGCGGGCCTCGGAACGGTCCCCGCCGAGCCGTTCGGACGCCTCGAGCACCACTGCCGTGCTCTCGGAGACCGACTCCTGTACGCGGAACGGATTATCGACAGTCGTCCAGGGTTCTCGAGTCCGACCGAAACCAGCGTGCGACTGTGACGGGCGCGTCCCGGCCCGTCCCGGCTGACCGTAAGTCAGATGTGGATTGACTGGTTCCGCCGAAACGGCGGATGCCTTCTCCACGCTCAGTACTCCTCGAGGAGTGCACATGGCCGGAAATCGAAACGGCGCTCGAGAACGGAACGCGGACGGTGATCGTGGCGGTCGGCTCGATCGAGCAACACGGGCCGCACCTGCCGCTGAACATGGACACGCTCGACGGCGACGAACTCTCGCGGCGGATCGCCGCGGAACTCGGCGACGCGCTGGCGGCACCGACGATTCGGCCCGGCTGCTCGGGCCATCACATGGCGTTTCCGGGGACGATCACGATGCCGCCGGAGACGCTGATGGACGTGATCCGCGCCTACTGCCGCTCGCTTGCCGAGCACGGGTTCGAACACGTCGTCCTCGTCCCGACTCACGGTGGGAACTTCGCGCCGGTCTCAACCGTCGCGCCTGAGATTGCCCGCGAAATCGACGCGTCCGTGATCACGCTCGCGGACCTCGACGATCACATGGAACTGCTGAACGAAGGACTGCGCGAGGCCGGCGTCGAGTACCAACAGGACGTGATCCACGCCGGGGCCGCCGAAACCGCCATGATCCTCGCGATCGAGGAGGGACTCGTCCGGACGGACCGGTTCGAAGCGGGGCCGGAGGGATCGATTTCGACCGCCAGGCTACTCAGCGAGGGGTTCGATTCGATCACCGAGAGCGGCGTACTGGGTGTGCCGAGCGAAGCCACCGCCGAGGCCGGCAACGCGATTTTCGACGCCGTTACCGACGCGTACGTCGAGCGGATCGAAGCCGAGCGCGACGCCGTGTGCGATGACCGATAGTGACACCCACTGTCGATCAGTCTGTGCATCGCAACGAGTTCGGTCACCGGTCGATCGAACCCCTTCGTTTCGCATGGAGACCCTGTGACGGAGTCACGTCTGACGAGGTCGAATGGACGGCCGTGTCCCGGCCGGAGTTCGCTCGCCCGAACCCCTTCGTTTCGTATCGAGCGACTCGAGGGTCACGAGGCGCAACCGGTCGCGGATCGCAGTCGTGGGCTCGGAGCCGCTCGAGCGTGATGGCCGACGCGAACGAGAGAACGCGGTCCTTAACTCCGCGAGACTCGAAACGGGGCCAATGAGTGAGTCGCGTGCGTTCTGTCCCCGTTGCGGGGATGCAGTACCCGAGCGGTCGGCGAGCGACGCGAACGATCCGTTACGGCCCGGTGCCGAGGTCGAACTCTGCGACGCCTGTTACTTCGAGGACTTCGACTTCGTGGACGCACCCGAACGGATCGACGTTCGCGTTTGTGCCCGCTGCGGTGCGGTCTACCGCGGGAATCGGTGGGTCGACGTCGGCGCGGAAGACTACACCGATATCGCCATCGAGGAGGTCAGTAAGGCGCTGGGGGTCCACGTCGACGTCGAGGACGTCGCCTGGCAGATCGATCCCGAGCAGGTCGACCAGAACACGATCCGGATGCACTGTTTCTTCACGGGCGTCGTTCGCGGGACGCCGGTCGAGGAGCAGGTGACGGTCCCCGTCAAGATCGCCCGCCAGACCTGTACCCGGTGTGGTCGGATCGCCGGCGACTACTACGCCAGCATCGTCCAGATTCGCGCCGAGGACCGCACCCCGACGAGCGAGGAGACCGACCGAGCGACCGAAATCGCGAACGAGATCGTCGCCGACATGGAGGCCACGGGCGACCGCAACGCCTTCGTCACCGAAGTCGGCGAAACGGACGACGGACTGAACATCAAGGTCTCGACCAACAAGATCGGCAAGAAGATCTCGAACAAGATGCTCGAGGAGTTCGGCGGCACCGTCAACGACGCCGAAACCCTCGTCACGGAAGACGAGGACGGCAACGAGGTCTACCGGGTCACCTTTGCCGTCCGACTCCCGCCCTATACTCCCGGCGACGTGATCGACCTCGCCGACGACGACGGCGGTCCCGTCCTCGTCCGCAGCGCCCGGGGCAACCTCAAGGGCATCCGCGTGACGACCGGCGAGCGCTACGAGGCCAGCTACGAGGAGGGGAACTCGCCCGACGCGCGCAAACTCGGCGCGCTCGAGGACGCCGCCGAGGCGACGGTCGTGACCGTCGAGGACGAGAACGCCGTCCAGGTCCTCGACCCCGAGACGTTCCAAGCGAAAACGGTCTCGCGGCCGGACTACTTCGATCCCGCCGCCGAGACCGTGCCCGTCCTGAAGAGCCGCGCCGGACTGCATATCCTGCCCGACGAGACCGATGACTGACGAGGACCCGCCCGGCGACGACGCGACTCCTGCGGACGAGACCAACCCGGTGACCGCGCACGACGGCCTCGAGCGGACGGTCGACGAGGTCCTCGAGCCGGCGATGACGGACGCGCCGCTCGCGGCGATCGTCGAGAAACAG
This sequence comes from Natrinema altunense, assembly GCF_000731985.1. Lineage (GTDB taxonomy): Archaea > Halobacteriota > Halobacteria > Halobacteriales > Natrialbaceae > Natrinema > Natrinema altunense. Next base: position 406,680 of record NZ_JNCS01000004.1, on the reverse strand, counting down.
CGCGCGGAAACGGCCATCGAATCGCTGCGCGCCGAGGGCGTCTACGACGATTCGCGTCGCGTACGCGAGGCTCGAGGGCGACGCGACGCGGAACCCGTGGACGGTGCGACCCGCGTGAACGGGGTCGCGCTACCGGTCACGGAGCCGCCGACCGAGACCGCGGTGCTCGAGGTCGTCAAGCAACTCGATCCCGAGCCCCGACGCACCGATCTCGAGGATCTGCTGGCCGACCGCGGCTGGAGCGGCGCGGCCCTCGAGTCGGTGCCGGGGTCGTGGGCGGTGATCGGGTCGGTGATCCTCGTGACGGTTCCCGAGGGCTGTCCCGACGAGGCCGAACTGGGCGCGGCCTTGCTCGAACTCCACGGCGAGGCCGACAGCGTGCTGGCCGACGAGGGGATCGCCAACGACGGCGCGGCTGGGACCTACCGCGAGCCCCGCACTCGGCTGATCGCGGGCGACGCGGACACGGAGACGATCCACACGGAGCACGGGACGCGATACGGTCTCGACCCCGCGACGGTGATGTTCTCGCCCGGGAATCAGGCCGAGCGCGCCCGAATGGGCGAGCTCGGAAGCGCCGACGAGCGCGTGTTCGACATGTTCGCCGGCATCGGTTACTTTACCCTCCCGATGGCCCGGGCCGGCGCGCGAGTGACGGCGACCGAGATCAACCCGACGGCCTTCCGCTACCTGCTCGAGAACGCCGTTCTCAACGACGTTGCCGATCGAGTCGACGCCTACATGACGGACTGCCGCGACCTCGCCGACGAACTCGAGGCCGATCGGGTCGTCATGGGCTACTACGGGAGCGCGGACGGGGCCGCCGAGGGGACGGCACACGGAACGCGAACGGACGAGGCACACGACTTCCTCGACGACGCGCTCGCGGCGCTGTCCCCCGGCGGCGTCGTCCACTACCACGAGGCGACCCCGGAAGCGCAGCTGTGGGAGCGGCCCCTCGAGCGCCTCGACGCGGCCGCCGACGCGGCGGACCGAACGCTCGAAATCCTCGAAAAGCGGCGGGTGAAGAGCCACAGCGCGGGCGTCACACACGTCGTCGTCGACGCGCGCTTCGAGTGACGTCACAGCCCGCGGCGTCCGCCTCCGATGGAGCGGCTCGAAACCGGCGCTCACGTCTGGATCTGGGGACGGCGACGCGGAGCGGTCGTGACATTGATACTCGCGGAGCGAATCCGTTCCGATATGAATCGGAGTCAACTCATCGCCCTCGCCTTCGCGATCCTCATGATGACCTCGATGGTCGCCGGGAGCGCGATCGCGGTGTTCTAACGCGACGCCGTGATGCGAGCGGCGGCTCGTCACGGATTCGGGCCGAGAAAACGTACCGAGTCGCCGACCGCACTAGTTCTCCGTGTCCCAGACGTCCGCCAACGGGCTCGAGCGCGACGACGAACGGTCGCTGCGTCCGCCGTCCGGATCCGTCCCGCCCGCTCGGTCCCGTCGTGCCGACCCGCGTTTCGAACGGGCGCTGGATCGACCGGCCGACTCGGAGTGCCGCCCGCCGAGCGCGGCCCGCGGGTCGAAGGCCGGGAGGTCGGGTCGCGACAGCCGATCGACCTGCGCTTCGAACCAGTCCGGCATGTCCGTCCGGGCGCGATCGAAACAGTCCAGCAGACTCGAGTCCGCCAGATACGTCGCGCCGTAGTCGTCGGGCGCGCGGACGACCCGCCCGCAAGCCTGAATGACGGTCCGGAGCGTCGTCCGATAGTACCACGCCCACTGGCCCTCCTCGAGTCGGTGGGCCACCCGCGAGTCGCTCGTGTTGAGGAACGGCGCTTTGCAGATGACCTGCCAGCGGCAGAGATCGCCCTTGAGATCCAGCGCTTCCTCCATCTTCACCGAGAGGAACACGTCGGGGTCGTCGCTCGCCTTCCAGGCCTCGAGCGCGGCGTCGCGGCCGTCGCGGTCGTGCGTTCGCACCCGATCGCCGACGCCGAAGTCCGCGAGGAGATCGGCGAGGCGCTCCTGAATGTCGTAGGAGTGGGCGTGGATCAGGCCCTTCTCGTCGGGATGGTGTTGCAGCAGCCGGACGATCGTCCGGGCGATCTTCGGCGTGGTCTCGTCGCGCTCGTCGTAGGTCATCTTCCCCTGGGTGACGTCGTACAGCGGCCGATTTTCGACGGGGAAGGTATGCTCGACGTCGACCAGGGCGACGTCGTCGGGGTCGAGCCCGACCTGCCGGCAGAACGCCGCCTTGTTGAGGATCGTCGCCGAGAGGAGCGCGAACTTGTTGCCCCGGTCCCAGACGGTGTGCTGGAGGTACTTTTCGGGGTTCATCGGCTTGATCGTCAGCGGCCCGCCCTGTGGTTCGTCGTCGGCCCCGGCGCTGCCGGCGTCGCGGGAGTGGCGTTCGGACTGATCGACCAACCACGTCGTCGGGCTCTGCGGGTCGCGGTAGTCGGAGACGAACCACTCGAGTTCCCCGATGAGTTCCTGCAAGCGGTCGCGCTCGCGCACGTCGGCGGGCGAGAGCGAGTCCTGTGCGAGCAGGTCGTCCTTGCGGCGCGTACACGTCCCCGCGAGGCTCTCGGCGTAGCGCACGACCCGCTCGACGTCGTCGACCTCGGGAACGCGCAACTCGTCCCAGAACGGGACGGTTCGCGGCCCCAGTTGGATGGTCGCGTACATCTCGGCCCACTCGGCGAGGCCGTGCGCTTCGTCGACGACGACGACATCGCGCTTGCGGAAGACCTCGCTGCCGGCGGTCTGCATGAAGTAGGCCAGCGTCATGGCCGCGATCTCGCGGTTCGATGCGATCGCACGGTCCGAGAAGTACGGACACCGGTGTTTGACGGAGCAGTCGTACCCCCGTTCGCGGACGCACGGTGCCTGATTGACCGGCGTATCGCGTTCGTCCGGCAGAATACAGGTGTAGTTCGACTTCCCGCGGATGACGTTGAGATCCGCCAGCAGATCGTCGGCCGCCACGTCGTCCAGCTGGGAGACCTGCGGTGTCGTGTAGTACGCACCCGTCGCGTCGCTGGGGGACCCCTCGCCCGCGCGGCGGGCACAGCCGGCGACGGCGCGGGCCAGCAGGGACTTGCCGCTGCCCGTCGGCGCGCGCACGAGCACGACATCGTTGCCGGCCGCGAAGGCATCGCGAATGTCCCGGAGCGCGTGCTCCTGGGTCCCGCGATAGCTCGGTGCGGGGAACGCCTCGAAGATCCGCTCGGTATTCACCGTTCGATCCAGGGCGCGGCCGCGTCCTAAAGGCTGCGGACCGTCGCGCTCGTTGTGAACCGGCCGAGCCGTGACGACCGGCAAACGAGGCGAAAGCGGCAGCTACCCACCGGTACCGACCGCCTACGGATCGCTGGTGACCGGCGGCCCGGCGGGTAGCCGCCCGATTACAAATACGAACTCCGCCGTCGGATCGACCCGCGGAAGGGTCGCTCAGCGGTAGAGCACCGCGGTGCCACCTGGTTCCGCGGCGGCATTTCGCCTCGTGGCGTTCGACTCCCACCCCTTCCGCTTGCGGCTGCGATCGGTCCGCGGTTGTGGCTGCGGACCGTAGTTGTGGGCCGCGGTCGTGGTTGTGGGCCGCGGTCGTGTGTGTTCGCCGAGGGCGGTGCGTCGGTACCGTCACGTTCGCCTCCATCCACACTCCTCGCCATTTTTCCCGCATCGACCCACCGATCACGACTCCCGGTAGCGGGTTACAGCGCGCCGAGCCGCGAGGTTTCGCCGTCGACCTGTTCTAACCGCTCGATGTCCTCAGTGGTCGGGTGGTCTGGAACGGCCTCGATACACGGGTAACACAGCAGATGGGAGGTCCCGTCCTCGAGTTCCAGAGTCATCGCGGTGCCGACGGTGCCGGCATCGGTGCCGAACGACCAGAGGTTGGCGATCCCGCCCGAAACGGTGACCGTTCGGCCGCAGCCGTCACAGGAAGCCTTCGACATACGCAACCGTGAGTCCCCGACGGTGAAAGACGTTCTCCCGGGCGACCAGTCGTCCGAGTCGCACCGTTCGGGTGGCGAGATCCCGCACAGCGGTTATGGGAGACAGCATCGTAGCGCCGCACATGGAGGTGGACTGTGCGGGCTGTGCCGGCTGCTGTCTGGACTGGCGACCGCTCCTCGAGAGCGATCCGGCGGCGACCGCCGCTCGAGACGACGCCGAGGGTGGCACCGGGTCCGACGCCGACCGAGGACGCCAGCGACTGCGTGACCCGGTCGACCGGACCGACACCGAGCAGGGAGCCCCGCGAGAGCCCCTCGACGACGGTGCCACCGTCGTCCCGCTGACCCGCGACGAGGGACGAGCGTTCCTCGAGCGCGGCATGGCCGCCGCCCTGCGGCCGCGATTCTGGCGCGCCCGTGACGAAGCGGACGGCGTCGAGATCGACGGCCACACCCTCGCAGCCGTCGCCGGCCGGCCGGTCTTCGTCGTCGGTCTCCGACGGCCGCCGAAGCCGGTCGCCCCGTTCGGTCGCGAGGAGTCGACGTGGCTGCCGGCCTGCGTCTTTCTCGATCCGACGACGCTGCAGTGTCGCATCCACGACCGCGAGTTCTATCCCGACGAATGCGGCGCGTATCCGAACCGTAACCTCGCGCTCGAGCAGGAGACCGAGTGCGAGCGCGTCGAAGCGGCGTTCGGCGGCGAGCGCCTGCTCGAGGCGGACCACGACGATCCGGACGGCCTGTTGCTCGGGCCGCGGGCGATCGGCGCGAAGCTCTTCTGTCATCCCCGGCCGGCCGATCTCGCGGGGATCGTCGACCGGGCCGCGACGGGGGACCTCACCCGACGGGACCGCGCCGAGCTCATCGCGGTCGCCGCCGCCTCGAGTCCCGGCACGCTGGCGATCTCCGACCACCACTACGAGTGGGCGAAAACGCGGGTGCTCGAGGCGGCGGACGACGGATCGTGGGTCGAGCCGGCGATCCGCGACTGGAACCGGCACTACCGGACGGCCGGCGAGACGGGACCGTCGCCGGCGATCGCCGACGGCATCGAGGTCGACCGGGGGGCACCCGAGACGCCGGGCTGGGGAACCCGCGAGTGAGATTAAGCCCCTGCAGTCCAAATGCGGGGTATGCGCGTACTCGTAACGGGAGCGACCGGGTTCGTCGGGCAGCGACTCGTCGCCGCGCTCCGTGCGGAGACGACACACGACGTGACGGTCCTCGTCAGGGATGCCGAGAGCTACGAGCCGCCCGACGGGATCACCGTCGTCGAAGGGGACGTCCTCGAGCCGGGCCGCTTCGAGGACGCGCTGGCGGACGTCGACGTCGCCTACTATCTGATCCACGCGATGGGATCGAGCGGCGACTTCGCCGAGCGGGACCGGCGGGCCGCACGGAACTTCGAACGAGCCGCGAGCGACGCGGGCACGGGGCGCGTGATCTATCTGAGCGGGCTCGGCAACGATGGCGACTCCCTCTCGAGTCATCTCGCCTCCCGCCGGGAGGTCGAGTCGATCCTCCGGGAGGGGACCGCCGACGTGACCGTCCTCAGGGCGGCGATCATCGTCGGCGACGGCAGCGCGAGCTTTCGGTTGGTACGCCAACTCGCGACGCGGCTCCCGGTGATGATAACGCCGCGGTGGGTCGACACCGACTGTCAACCGATCGCGATCGACGACGTGATCGCGTACTGTCTGGCGGTCCTCGAGCGCCCCGAGACAGCCGGCGAAACGTACGAAATCGGCGGGCCGGACGTGCTCACCTACCGCGAGATGCTGCTCGAGACCGCCGAGATCGAGACCGGTCGCCCCCCGCTTATCGTCCCCGTCCCGGTGTTGAGTCCGCGACTCTCGGCACACTGGGTCGGGCTCGTCACCGATGTTCCCCGGGAGGTCGCCTCCCCGTTGATCGAAGGCGTTCGCAACCGCGTCGTCGTCACGGACGACCGCCTCGAAGGGCTGGTCGATTTCGAGCCGACCCCGTTCGACGTCGCGGTTCGACGCGCCGTCGGCCTCGCGTCGGACGGTCCCGACGCGGTCGACCGCGCCGGGACGACGGCCCCGCCGAAGCGAGGCGAGAAATGACGCGGTCGCTCGAGTACGGCGAAACGTGGGTCTACGAGAGCCTCCTCGGGACGATTCCCGGCGTCCGCGTCTCGAGTCGGACGGCGATCGGGATACAGTTTCTCGGCTTCGAGGCGGCGATCGTCGCCGTCGCGGCGGCCTACGACCTCTGGGGGGCGGTGGTCCCCGGCACGGTCGCCGTCGTCGTCGCGACGGTCGGGAGCTGGCTCATGCTCCGGTTTAGCCGGAGCGTCCGCGAACTGCCCACCCCGACGGCCTACCGGCGGTTGCTGTTCGGCTCGAGCATCGACGTCGTTCTCGGCGTGCTCGCGTTCGTGGCGCTCGTCACCTACCTGTTCGTCGTCGATCCGAGGGGGGGCAACGCGGACGCGTCGCTGTTGACCGAGCTTTTCGGAGCCGAGCCGCCCGCGCTCGCCGTCGGACTCGCGTTGCTCGTCCTCTGGGACGTGGTGTATCGGATCGGGACCTGCTGGTGGGCGAGCGTCGTCGGACTGTGGCGGGCGATTACCTACGGGTTCGGACCGGAGCCGACACGAGCGTACCAGCGTATCGACGCGCTCAACGTCGGCTTCGCGGCGGTGCAGTTGCTGTTAGTGCCACTCGTCGCGGGTGACACGGTGTTGCTCGTCGCGGTCGTGGGCCACGTCGTCGCGGTCCTGATCGTCGCGACGCTCTCGATCGTGGGGCAGGGACGGCGAAAAACGAGCCGGACGGGGCCTGTCGATCACCGCTAATTCGACTTGATCTCCTCGAACGTATCGAGCAAGTCCTCGGCGGAGTCGCCGGAATCGTACTCGACCTCACCGTGATAGATCGTCCGCTCGTCGTCGAAATCGGCGTCGACCCTCGAGGCCTGTTGTTCGCGGCGCTCGTGTTCGTCTTCGTCATAGGCACCCATTGACATGGTTAGTATGGACATGGTACGGCGCTGCCGATTATTAATGTAACGGTCTATCACACCCATCGCCCGGCTGAAACGTATTCCGGCCCCGCGAGGCGATGTCTCCGGGCTCGAGCGAGCGAACCCGTTCGGCTGGCACAGCGAACGATATATCCCTCCCCGCGGCGTAGCATCGACCGTGGCACGGCCGCTTCGCTTTCGTTACTCGCCCCAGTCCTGGAGCGACGGGCGAGTCAAACGCGATATCCTCCAGCCGCTCCGTTCGAATATCGGCGCGCAGGAAGTCTCGCCGTGGTTCAAGTGCGGTGGCGACTGGCAGACACACCGCTTCGAGATGGAAAACGGCGACGTCGCGCTCTTCGCACGGAACGACGGTGACGCCTACTGGATGGGGAACACGGAAACGCCCTCCGCGCTCTGGAAAACCGACAAGTTCGGCTGGCGGAACGTCCCCTATCACGTCTCGCGGTGGGCCCAACGGGAACTGCTCGCGACGCTTCACGAGGCCGACCCCTGGCTCGCCGACTACCCGCACCTCTCGTGGTTTTTCCTGCCGGTGTTCATGTCGAAGGACGGTCGCGATTCGACCCGCTCGTTCTTCCGCGAACACGCCGGCGGCTTTCCCGACGCCGGCCGCCGGGAGGCGACCCGCTTCTTCGAGGACGTCCTCCGGACCGGCGTCTTAGACGAGTACCGACACGTCATGTCGGGCAAACTCGGCACCAGCGATCACGTCGACCGCGTCCGAATGAGCGCCGCGATGGCCGAGTTCATCGCCGCGAAAATCCTCACCGACGCGGGCTACGACCTGGTCCCGGAGATCGAAGTGACGACCGGACACTCGCTGGACTTCCGAGCCGAGAACGCCGAGACCACCGCCCTCGTGGAAGTCACGCGCCCGCAACCGCCGGGGAACCGCGCCGCCGCCGGCCCCGTTGCGGCCGTCCGCGACACCGCCGAGACTAAGACCAACGGCCAACTGGCCGAACACGGCGGCGGTGCCGTCCTCTTCGTCGACTGCTCGAGTTTCCGGGACGACGCCTGGGCCGCGGTTCGGGGCGAACAGCCCGACGTTCGCCACCGCCCCGCCGTCGTCTACCGCGTCCGGCCCAGCGGTCACGTCGAGGGGTATCGGAAAGGTGCAGTCCCCCTCGAGCTAGGCGATGCGATGACCCTTCTGGACTGACGGGCGATGCAGAACGACCGTCCCGCATCCGTCTCCGTCAGCGACTGCAACCGAGTGTGCCCTATTTGTAGGCTGGGATAGATAGCCACATGCATGCGTGCAGCAGTCCTCGAGGAACACGGTGAACCGCTGTCGATCGAAGACGTCGACGCGCCCGACCCCACGCCGGAGGGCGCGATCGTCGAGGTCGAAGCCTGCGGCGTCTGCCGGAGCGACTGGCACGGCTGGCAGGGTGACTGGGGCTGGCTCGGCCTCGAGACCGAGCCCGGACAGATCCTGGGCCACGAACCCGCCGGACGCGTCGTCGCCGTCGGCGAGGACGTCGAGGGGGTCGCCGAAGGCGACCACGTCGCGGTCCCGTTCAATCTCGGTGACGGGACCTGCCCGCAGTGCCAGCGGGGCCACTCCAACACCTGCGAGAACGTCATGCCGCTTGGCTTTATCGAGGACGCACAGGGTGCCTTCGCCGAACAGCTCCACGTCCCCGTCGCCGATCACAACCTCGTCACCCTCCCCGACGGCGTCTCCTCGGTCGACATGGCCGGCCTCGGCTGTCGCTTCATGACCTCGTTTCACGCGCTCGCCCACCGGGCCGACATCGGCGCGGGCGACTGGGTGGCGATCCACGGCTGCGGCGGCGTCGGCCTCTCGGCGGTCCACATCGCCGACGCGCTGGGCGGCAACGTCGTCGCGGTCGACCTGAAAGACGAGAAACTCGAGAAGGCCCGCGAACTCGGGGCCGTCGAGACGGTCAACGCCGAGGAGACGGCGAACGTCCCCGGCGAGGTGAAGGCGATCACCGACGGCGGGGCCGGCGTCGCGATGGATGCCCTCGGCATCGAGACGACCAGCCAGAACTCCGTGATGAGCCTCGAGACGCGCGGCCAGCACATCCAGGTCGGGCTCACGACCCAGGACGAACAGGGCATGGTCCACCTCCCGACCGACGCGATGGTCATGGGCGAAATCGAGTTCATCGGCTCGCTCGGGATGCCGCCGACCCGCTACGACGAAATCTTCCGGATGGTCGCGACGGGCAAGCTCGAGCCGGAAGAAGTAGTGTCCGAAACGATCGGACTCGAGGACGTCAGCGACAAACTCGACGCGATGACCGACTTCGAAACGGTCGGCATTCCGGTCATCGACACCTTCGACTAACCGTTGCTCTGTCGGTCGAGAGAGCGAGGCGAGCGAGGACCCCGCGCCAAACGTTCGATTAGAAGGAAACCGCGTCGGGCGAGTACGGGCTGCCGACCGGGGTCGGATCGCGGTCGCTGTAGCCGACGCGGCCGACGGCCTTGTCACTGACCGCGGAATAGACCGCAAAGCGCGCCTCCTCCGAGTTTTCGAAGGTTTCGGGCTCGAGGCGGGCGAGTACATCGCTGACCGTCTCGGTCCCGTTCGGGAGTTCGAGGGTCCGATCGCCGTACTCCTCGATCAGTTCCTCGGTCGTCGCTGGGTACTCGTGGTCGTCGATGACCTCGCCGGTGCCATTGAGCAGCATTACACGCTATTCCACGTGAACGATAATTATAAACATTGTCCATCCATGTTTCCTAGTAGCACTGCATACCTAATACACCTAGTAGGTCCTTAGAGATGGCGACGGTCGAGACGGGAGTGAAGAAACGCCTTTAGCAACGGGACCGTTCGGATACCGTATGCCATATGCGGACTTACACGTCCACACGACCCGCTCGGACGGCAGCCTCGCGCTCGAGGCGGTCCCCGAGGCCGCTCGCCGCGGCGGCGTCGAGGTCGTCGCGGTGACGGATCACGATCGGGTCCAGCCCTTCGACGGGCCGGTCGTCGAGCGCGACGGGGTGACGCTCGTACACGGGATCGAGTTACGGGTCGAGACGCCGGGGGGACAGCGGATCGACCTGCTGGGGTACGGGCTCGAGCCGAGCGCGTCGCTCGAGGCGATTCTCGCCGACATTCAGGACAACCGGATCGAACGCGGGCGGGCGATCGTCGACTGCGTGGAATCGCGACTGGGGATCGATCTCGACGTAACCGTCGACGGCGGGTTCGGGCGACCGCACATCGCGCGAGCGATCGAGGCCCACCCCGAAACCGAGTACGACTATCAGGGCGCGTTCGATCACCTCATCGGCTCCGACTGTCCGTGTTACGTGCCCCGAGACGTCCCGTCGTTCGAGACGGGACGTGATGCACTGGCCGAGTCGTGTCGACTCGTCTCGCTTGCGCATCCGCTGCGATACCGGGAACCGGAACGCGCGCTCGCGCTGGCGGCCGACCTCGACGCCGTCGAACTCCAGTATCCCTACGGCCGGGACGTCGACCGCGAGCCGGTCGAGCAAGCCATCGAACGCCACGACCTGCTTGCAACCGGCGGCAGCGACGCCCACGACGAACGCCTGGGAATCGACGGCCTCTCTCGGCGTGCGTACGACCGACTCGAGTTGGCAGACGACTAACCCAAATCCTGGCCGCTAGCGGAGGGTTCAATGTGACGTGGTTCCAACGGCGGGATATGAACTGCCACTACTGTGACCGCGAGGCTGCCTTTGCGGCTGAGTCCGACGGACTCAAGGTCGGCCTCTGCGAGGAACACTTCCGCGAGCGGTTACAGGAACTCGCCGAAGCCGACGGGCTCGAGAGCCTGAAGGAAAAAGTCGACGTCGATCGCGCCGAGTAAGCGTCGCCGCGTCGGTTCAAGCCGTTCGTCCGGCGTCGACATCGATGGCGTCGACCGGACAGACGTCGACACAGAGCATACAATCGATACACTGTGCTTCGTTCGCCGGATCGGCCTTCTCTTCGCTCTCGGGGTGACCCGGCGTGTCGATCCACTCGAAGACGTCGACGGGACAGTCCTCGACGCAGGCACCGTCGGCGAGACAGATGTCGAAGTCGACGGCGACGTGCGTCCCGTGGATACCGAGCTCTTCGGGTTCGTCGACGGGACCCCAGACCGAGTGGCCCTCGTGTTCGTCGACCTGGTCGCGGTTCTCGTGGAACTGCGGGTCTATGGCCATTGCTAGCAGCTTAAATGTGAGACGCGTACTTAAAAGTGCGTACTCGCTGCAGTTCGCGTTACGACGGGACCGGCGGAACGCGACAGCGCGTACGTCGCGGACCGTGGGACGACCGAGTAGATCGCCGAGCGACGGATCGGGATGGCTGCTCCGGACCCGACAGCGGCGAGGATCGATCCGCGAGCGAGGCGCTTTTGCGACTCCTCTCGAAAACACGGATATGGATCTCACCCATCGCCCCCGGCGGCTCCGACAGGATCGCGTTCGCGACCTCGTCAGCGAAACGAGCCTCGAGCCCGCCGATCTCATCGCGCCGGTGTTCGTCGATGCGACGACCGACGAGCGCACCCCCATCGAGTCGATGCCCGGCCACGACCGCGTGCCGATCGACGGGATCGTCGCCCGCGTCGAGGAAGTCCTCGAGACGGGCGTCGAGGCGGTCATGCTCTTTGGCATCCCCGAATCGAAGGACCCCGAGGGGAGCCGCGCCTGGGCCGACGACGGCGTCGTACAGGAGGCGGTGCGGCGGATCACCAGCGAGACGGACGCCTACGTCATTACAGACGTGTGCCTCTGTGAGTACACCGATCACGGTCACTGCGGCCCGCTCGAGGAGGAGCTACGCAGCGAGGGCGCCCTCGAGGACGGGGCGGCCTGCGAGCCCACGATGACCGTCGATAACGACGCGACGCTCGCGGCCCTGGAGAAGATCGCGACCTCCCACGCCCGTGCGGGCGCTGACATGGTCGCCCCGAGCGGGATGATAGACGGAATGGTCGGAACCATCCGGTCGGCGCTCGACGAAGCGGGGTTCGAACACGTCCCGATCATGAGCTACGCGGCCAAGTACGAGAGCGCATTCTACGGCCCATTTCGGGACGCCGCCGACGGCGCGCCCGCGTTCGGGAACCGCCGGCACTATCAGATGGATCCGGCCAACGCTCGCGAGGCCGTGCGAGAGGTCCGCCTGGACGCCGAACAGGGCGCGGACGTGATGATGGTCAAACCCGCGCTCCCGTACCTCGACATCATCAGCACCGTTCGCAGCGAGTTCGACCACCCCGTCGCCGCCTACAACGTCTCCGGCGAGTACGCCATGCTTCAGGCCGCCGCCGAGAAGGGCTGGCTCGAACTCGAGGCGGTCGCCACGGAATCGCTGCTGTCGATCAAGCGGGCAGGTGCGGATATCATCGTGACGTACTTCGCCGAAGACGTTGCACAGCGGCTGTAACGACGGTCTCGACCGCTGCCGATTCTCTCGTGTGAGCCACCGAAGCGAAACCGACCACGTTCTGCCGCTGAGACCGGTCGATTAGACGAACGTCAATATCGCCCTCGGATCGCGTGACGGGGCGGCAATATCTGCCGCGCGAGAGCGCAGTCGCGTCGTGATGGCCCGTTCAGGCGACGGTCCGAGAGGAAAACAGTCGATTTCGAGCCGATCACCGCCCGTTCCTGGTTGACAAACGAGTGAAATATTACCGTCGCTCGAAAAAGACGTGATTTCCAACGCCCTTATACACATTAAACCTGCTTTAGCATTGGACGGATAGACCTATTACAGCCAATATTTCACCATTCGTCAACGCTAATCCTTAAATAGAACAGAGATAATCGGATCAAACGTGATTAAGAAGACGATCATGGACGAGACTGCACTAAAAGAGGACGATCGTATGGTGGATGGGGTTAGTGTGCAGGAGAGAGGGGTGGGCGTCTGATGGAGCCGACGCTCCTGCAGACCGACGTGGACCCACAGGTCATCGCCGACGGAGTCAATCTCCTGTGGGTGCTGGTCGTGACCTTCCTGATCTTCTTCATGCACGCCGGCTTCGCCATGCTCGAGGCGGGGCAGGTGCGCTCGAAGAACGTCGCCAACCAGTTGACGAAGAACCTGTTGACCTGGAGCGTCGGGGTCGCCGTGTTCTTCCTGATCGGGGCGGCGATCTCCGGCGTCGTCGGTGGCGATGGGTTCTCGCTGACGTTGGCCGCCGAAAACCCGAACGCATGGGTCGACTGGCTGTTCGGTGCCGTCTTCGCGATGACGGCAGCAACCATCGTGTCGGGAGCCGTCGCTGGCCGTGCGAAACTCCGCGCGTACGTCGGCTACACCTTCGTGCTGGCCGCGGTCATCTACCCGGTCGTCGCCGGGATGGGGTGGGGCACGGCAGGGCCGCTCACTGCAGATGGCGCGCTCGGTGACCTCATCGGAGCCGGGTTCCACGACTTCGCCGGCGGGATGATCGTCCACGGAATGGGAGGTATCGCCGGTCTCACCGCTGCCTGGGTGCTCGGCCCGCGCATGGACCGGTACAACGACGACGGCAGTGCGAACGTCATTCCCGGCCACTCGCTGACTTTCGCCGTGCTCGGAACGCTCATCCTCGCGTTCGGCTGGTACGGCTTCAACGTCGGGACCGCAGCGACCGTCTTCGAGGTCACCGATTCCGGTGAACTCGCGCTCGCTTCCTTCGCGACCGTCGGCCGCGTCGCCCTGACCACGACGCTCGCGATGGCGTGTGGTGCGATCGGAGCCGGCCTCGTCGCGTGGCTCAAGACCGGCAAGGTCGATACGCTCTACGTCGCGAACGGCCTACTCGCCGGGCTGGTCGGCATCACCGCGATCCCCGACACCACTGCGTGGTGGGGCGCGTTCGTCGTCGGCGGCATCGCCGGCGCGCAGTTGCCGATCGTCTTCGAGTTCGTCGAGGAATATCTGAAGATCGACGACGTCTGTGCGGTCTTCCCCGTTCACGGCTCTGCGGGTATCATCGGAACGCTCCTGTTCCCGTTCGTGGCGGCCCCGGGCGTCGTCGATAGCGTCGGAACCGCGTTCGCGGCGCAGATCGCTGGCGTCGCGGTCATCACCGTCTGGACGGTCGCTGCGACCGCACTCGTCTTCGGCGCGTTCAAGGCCGTCGGACAGGCCCGCGTCTCCGAGGAACACGAACGCGACGGCCTCGACGTCTCCGAACACGGCGTCGACACCTACCCCGAATTCGGTCAGCCCGACGTCGCCACCGACGGCGGCCACACGGAGGAGATCATCCGTTCCGACGGCGGCGAGCCGAACGACGGGCGGATCAAGATGGTCACCGCGATCGTCCGCCCCGACCGCCTCGGCGCGATCAAGCAGTCGCTGGCCGAAGCTGGCGCACCGTCGCTGACCGTCACCAACGTCTCCGGTCGCGGCTCTCAGCCCGCGAAGACGGGCCAATGGCGCGGCGAGGAGTACACGGTCGATCTCCATCAGAAGGTCAAAATCGAATGCGTCGTCGCCGACATTCCCGCCCAGGAGGTCGTCGATGCCATCCGTGAGGGTGCCGAAACCGGCGAACCCGGCGACGGCAAGATCTTCGTCATGCCCGTCGAGGGCGCGACGCAGATCCGCACCGGCAAGACCGGACCCGACGCCGTCTGAATTCGGGACGCGACCGGCCGTACGATCCCCGTAGATTCGATCGGGGACGCCGGCAGTCGATGCGGTCTCGTCCGGTTCTCGAGCGTCCACGAGCGGCGGGTGAGCGGCCGCGGGACCGACCCCACGCGTACACGTTCGGCGTCTCCGCCGGCGGATCGGCGTCGAACCTCGGTACTACTTTGCCTCGCGACTGCGAAAGCCCGTGCATGACCGAGGACAATTCACGCGAGCTGTACGACCGGGCGCTATCGGTGATGCCCGGCGGCGTCAACTCGGCGGTCCGCGCGGCGATCGAACCCTATCCGTTCTTCGTCCGGAAAGGCGAAGGCGGTCACGTCATCGACGCCGACGGGAACCGCTACATCGACTGGGTGATGGGACTCGGCCCGCTGCTGTTGGGTCACGACCTCCCCGAACCGGTCCAGGCCGCCATCCAGCAGAAGGCCAGCGAGGGGCCGATGTACGGCACGCCCACGCCGGTCGAAGTCGACCTCTCGGAGTTCGTCGTTCGTCACGTCCCCAGCGTCGAGAAGATCCGGTTCGTCAACTCCGGGACCGAGGCCACCACCTCCGCCGTGCGACTCGCGCGGGGGTACACCGGCCGGAACAAGATCGTCGTCATGCAGGGCGGCTATCACGGTGCCCAGGAGTCGACGCTGGTCGAGGGCGACGCCGACGATCCGAAACCGTCCTCGGCGGGGATTCCACAGTCGTTCTCCGAGCACACCCTTCCCGTCCCGTTCAACGACGAAGACGCCATGCGCGAGGTCTTCGAAGAACACGGCGACGACATCGCGGCGGTCCTCACCGAACCCATTCTGGGGAACTACGGCATCGTCTACCCCGAATCGGGCTACCACGAGTTCCTCCGCGAGATCACCGACGACCACGGCTCCCTGCTGATTTTCGACGAGGTCATCACCGGCTTCCGCGTCGGTGGATTGGGCTGTGCACAAAGCGAGTTCGGCGTCACGCCGGACCTGACGACGTTCGGCAAGATCATCGGCGGCGGCTTCCCCGTCGGCGCGATCGGCGGTCGCGCCGAGATCGTCGAGCAGTTCACGCCCTCCGGCGACGTCTTCCAGGCCGGCACCTTCTCGGGTCACCCCGTCACGATGGCCGCCGGCCTCGAGACGCTGCAGTTCGCCGCCGCGAACGACGTCTACGACCACGTCAACGGGCTCGGCGACCGACTCCGGCACGGGCTGACCGACATCGTGGCCGATCAGGCCCCTAGCTATACCGTCACCGGAACCGACAGCATGTTCAAAGTGATCTTCACGCGGGATGGGCCGGGTCCGGACTCGCTCGAGGAACAGTGCGAGGCCGGCTGTCGCCAGGACCCGACCTGTTCGCGATACGACTACTGTCCGAAAAACGCCGCGGACGTCAAAAACGCCGAGACGGAACGTTGGCGGCGCATCTTCTGGGGCGAAATGAAAGATCGGGACGTCTTCCTCTCGCAGAACCAGTTCGAGTGTCAGTTCGTCAGTTACGGCCACACCGTCGCGGACGTCGAGGAGACACTCGAGGCGTACAAGGAAGCGCTCTGACCGCGTCCTGATCGCCCGACGGCGAAAGCGCCGAGAGCGGCGGTATCGGTGTGACCGACCGGGGACAGCTCGCTGACGCATTCCCGGTCGGCCTTCTCTCAACGCGTTTCCGGTCGGTCTCCTTCTCGACGCGTGTCGCGGGTTCGCCGTCGACACTGGTTTCGATCCAGCCCGCGGCGGCCTCGTTCGCCAGTGCCGGAACTGCGCCCCCGAGTCGATACGGGTGACGCGAACGAGACGGTGCTTTCGTCCGCGCGTTCGATCGGTCCGTCAGCGGAGCCGACGGCGTCGCGGCCACGCGGCTCACGAGTACCGACCGAGCGTCGAACGGCGAAAACGGAACCGGAGCGACGGGGTCAGTCGTCGTCGCTGACCGGGTCGGCCGGGGTGCGGTCGCCGAAGATCCGGTCGGCGATGACGTGACCGCTCGTCTCCTCGGCGGTCGCCTTCCGCTGGAAGAGGAGTTTCGCGACGACGTCCCAGGCGAACAGAACCGCTCCGAGGATCAACAGCGTATCACCGGGCATACGCAGCCAGAACAGCGTCTGGATGAGCCCGCCGTTGTAGAACTCGAGGCTCCGCGAGGCGGCATACCCCTGCGTGAACGCGGTCTCGAGTTGGAGGAAGCCGACGGGGAGCAGCGACAGGAACAGCATCAGCGCGAGGCCGAGGTTGCACAGCCAGAACGACCAGCGCAGCCGGCGTTCGGACCAGTGAGTGTTACGGGTGGTCACCCGGAGGATGTAGACGGCCATCCCCATCGCCAGGAAGCCGAACGCGCCGAACATCGCGCCGTGGGCGTGGGCGACGGTGAGGTAGGTCCCGCTCTCGAAGTAGCTGATCACCGGCAGGTTGATGAAGAAGCCGATCACGCCGGCCCCGAAGAAGTTCCAGACGGACGAGGCGACGATGAAGTAGAAGGCCATCCGGTAGGGGAAGTCCGTTCCGGCGGTGTCCATCGCACGGTACTGTCCCAGCGCCTCGTAGAGGATAAAGAGCAGCGGGATGAACTCGAGGGTCGAGAAGACGCTCCCGATCGGCAGCCAGACCTCGGGGAGGCCGGCCCACCAGTAGTGGTGAGAGACGCCGATGATGCCGCTGCCCATGACCAGCGCGGCCTGGAAGATGACGGCCTTCTCGGCGGATTTCTTAGTGAGCAGGTTCATCGAGACCAGCGTCAGCGCGATGACGACGATGATGAAGAACTCGAAGACGCCCTCGACCCACATGTGGACGACCCACCAGCGCCAGAACTCCGTCATGACGAAGTTCGTCTCGGGCGTGTAGAGGAAGCCGGCCATGAACAGCAGGCCGATCGACCCGCCCGCGTAGACGATCATATGGGCTAGCCCGTAGCGCGGTTCGCGGTCGAGTAACGGTTTGAATCCGCGTGCGACCAGGGCGGTCCAGCCGAGGAAGCCGACCAGCAGTCCGGCCTGCCAGATACGGCCGATCTCGACGTACTCCAGCCCCTCGTTGCCCAGGAGCCACCAGAGTTGGCCGTCGAAGACGTTGTTGATGCCAAGCCAGATACCGGCCAGGCCGCCGACGGCGACGACGAGCAACGCACCGATCAG
Organism: Natrinema altunense; assembly: GCF_000731985.1. Lineage (GTDB taxonomy): Archaea > Halobacteriota > Halobacteria > Halobacteriales > Natrialbaceae > Natrinema > Natrinema altunense. The sequence goes on along the minus strand of NZ_JNCS01000004.1, from coordinate 389,030 downwards.
GCCCTTGATGTAGCGGGCCTGCTTGCGCGGCTCGTGGCCCGTCAACAGCGGCGCGAGGAACAGGCCGGCACCGAGCCACATCGTGGCGATCCAGAGCACGCCGAGGTCGACGTGCCAGGTCCGGGCGATCGACCAGGGGAGCCACTGGAGGATGTCGAACCCGATCAGTTCGCTGAGGCCGAAGAAGCCGTCGCGCTCGATGTAGTAGTGGGCGAGCAGCCCGCCGAGGAACGTCTGGAGGACGAACAGCACCGCCCCGATGAGGATGAATCTGGTACTCAGTAGCTGACTCGGCGTCAGATCGATCTCCTTCGGATGGGGGATCGAGACGCCCCCGGCCTCCGGCTCGGGGAGTTCGACGGCCTGGTAGAGCCAGATCGCGATCCCGGCACCGGCGACCAGCAACACCATCGCGATGACGCTCCAGGTCATCACGGCCCCGCCGGCGTCGTTACCCGCGGCCGGCGAGTACGGGAAGTCGTTCGTGAACGAGACGTCGGTTCCCGGACGGTCAGTGTGGGAAATCCAGGCGGTCCACAGCGCGAAGTCGGCGAACTGCTCGGCCTCTTCCTCCGTCGGAATCAGCCCCTCCTGAATCCCCCGCTCGCGGTCGCCCTCGTGGTACGTCTCGACGTAGTCCTGACGCACCTGCTCGTGGGCGTACGCCTCCGCCGCGGAGTACTCGACGTGCTCGCCGTGGGTACTCGACTGGAGTTCCTGGCGAACCGTCTCGTCGATCGCGGCCCGTTCAGGCGTCTCGAGGTCCTCGTAGGCCGTCTCGTACGTTTCTTGCGCGTAGTAGTCGCGCATGTAGTCGGTCTTCAACTCGAGGGTATCGGCCGTGTAGTCGACGTCGTAGTAACTACCGCGGCCCAGCATCGACCCCTGATTCATCAAGCCGTTCTCCTGAAAGACGGCTTTCCCGGACTGAACGTCGTCGCTCGTCGCGACCGTTTCGCCGTCCGGACCGACGATCGTGTTAGGGATCTCCGGTTCGTTCTCGTAGGAGAGCCACGCCCCGCCGCCCATGACGACGAGGTTCACGACGAAAATCGTCGCGAGAAACATGGCGAGTTGTTTTCTGGATATCTGCATGACGATCGTAACTCGAACCTGAACCCCCCTCAAATAACCCAGTAGTTCCTATGATCTGGAAGAAGGTCCGAACACGTTCGCAGGGGCTGTTAGGGGACGTGAGTTCGTAGCGATCCCCGCAACCGTCCGCCGATCGACGGCGGTCGGGGGGCTCCGACCCGCCCCCGGAAGCGGAACGGGCGAAAACGGTCAGTCCGCGGCCGTGACGATCGCGTCCTGATAGCTCGCGATTTCCTCGAGAACCGACTCGCGGTCGTCTTCGGCGACGTCGAATTCGGCGAGCGCGTCGTCGAGGTGAGTCGCGATGGCCTGGAAGTCCGCCGGCGTGATGCCCATGTCCGCGTGAACGGCTTCCATCTCGCCGCCGTCGTACTCGACCGGACCCCCGGTGACCGAACTGATGAACTGGGCCTGGTGTGCGCGCTGTTTCTGCATATCGACGTCGTCGAAGTAACCGGCGACCTGGTCGTCCGCCATGATGCGGTCGTAGAATTCGTCGACGACAGCCGTAATCGCGTCTTCACCGCCGAGTCGCTCGTAGAGGGTGTCTGCCATTCGGTCGAATGGTCGGCCGCCAAGTAATATAAATAGCACCCCGAACGTGTTTCGCAAAAACATTGTGTGTTAATACCAACCAACTGGATCGGAGCCAACGCGGCCGTTCCGTCCCGAAACTCGGTTCCACGCCGGTTCGTGAAATAGCGTGCGCGTTCCCGCGTCGGACAAGCGTGCGCTTTTCATACTCGAGGCACCGACTGCACCCTATGAGAACGCGTGGGACGTTGCGACTGGCGACGAGGGGGTCCACACTCGCCCGACGACAGGCCACCCTGGTACAGGAGGCCCTCGAGGAACGGCGGTACGAGGTCGAACTCGTCACCGTGGAGACGACGGGGGACCAGATCAGAGACGAATTGATCCATCAACTCGGGAAGACCGGCGCGTTCGTCCGCGAACTGGACGAGCGCGTCCTCGACGGGGACCTCGACGCCGCGATCCACTCGATGAAGGACATGCCGACCGAGCAGCCCGCGGAACTCGTGACCGCCGCGGTCCCCGAACGGGGACGGCCCGGCGACGTCCTCGTCACGCCCGACGGGGCGACGCTCGAGGAACTGCCATCGGGCGCGATCGTCGGGACCTCGAGTCTCCGCCGGCGCGCGCAACTGCTCTCCGAGCGCCCGGACCTCGAGGTCGAGCCGCTGCGCGGGAACGTCGACACGCGCCTCGAGAAGTTGCTCGCGCCCGCGCTGCAAGCGGAACACCAGGAGCGCTCGGAGGCGGACAAAGAGCGCAAGGGCAACACCGGCAACGAGGACTTCGAGCCCGAGTACGACTGCACGGTCGACGAGTGGTTCGACGATCTCTCGGAACTCGAGAAGGGCGCGCTCGGCCGCGAGGTCGAGACCGAGTACGACGCCATCGTCCTCGCGGGCGCGGGCCTCGAGCGCAGCGGGCTCGCCCACTACGTCGACTATCAGGAGTTGTCGACGTCGACGTTCGTTCCCGCACCGGGACAGGGGGCGCTCGCGGTGACCGCACCCGACGGGGAGACGGCTCGGGATATTCAGACCCACATCGATCACCCGCGAAGCCGCGTCGAGACGACCGTCGAGCGGACGATCCTGTCGGAACTCGGCGGCGGCTGTATCGCGCCGGTCGGCATCTACGCGATCGTGCAGGGCGAGTACGTCCACACGAACGTCAGCGTCTTCGACCGCGACGGCGAGGAGTCGGTGACCGCCAGCCGGGACCTGCCGGTCGAGACGCACGCCGACGCCGCCCGCTCGTTCGCACGGGACCTCGCGGATCGCGGCGCGGCGGACCTGATCGAGCAGGCCCGAAAGGAGGCCGGCGGCGACGACGGGACCGCCTCCGAGGAAGATAAGCCCGAGGGGAAATAGGGAGCGAGTACCGAATGTCAGACAACGCTATCGACGTCGACCCGGGTACCGTCTACCTCGTCGGCAGCGGACCCGGCGACCCCGACCTCTTGACCGTCAAGGCAACGCGCCTGCTCGAGGCCGCGGACGTCGTCCTCCACGACAAGCTTCCCGGCCCCGAAATCATCGATATGCTCCCCGAGGACCGCCGCGAGGACGTCGGCAAGCGCGCCGGCGGCGAGCGAACGCCACAGTCGGAGATCAACGAGCGGTTGGTCGAACTCGCCCGGGAGGGGAACGCCGTCGTCCGGCTCAAGGGCGGCGACTCCTTCGTCTTCGGTCGCGGCGGCGAGGAGGCCGAGTACCTCGCGGCCCACGACGTACCGTTCGAGGTCGTCCCCGCCGTCACCTCGGCGATCGCCGCGCCCGCGGTGGCCGGCATTCCGGTCACGCACCGCGATCACGCCTCGTCGGTTTCCTTCGTGACCGGCCACGAGGACCCCACGAAGGAAGAATCGGCGGTCGACTGGGACGCCCTGGCCGCGACCGGCGGCACCATCGTCGTCCTGATGGGCGTCGGCCGGCTCCCGGACTACACGGAAGCGCTGCTCGAGGCCGGCATGGCTCCCGAAACGCCGGTCGCGCTGGTCGAGCGGGGCACCTGGCCGGGCCAGCAGGTCGCGACGGGGACCCTCGAGACCATCGTCGACGCCCGTGACGAGGCGGGGATCTCCCCGCCCGCGATAACGGTGATCGGCGATGTCGCCGGCACGCGCGAGTCCATCGTCGACTTCTTGCAAACCGACTACGGAACCGTCGAGGACGAGGCGTAACCGATGAGTCGCTCACCCACAGTCGCCGTCTTCCGCCCCGACGACGAGCGCCTCGAGCGAGCCGCGGCGTTGCTCTCGGACCTCGGTGCCGAGCCGATTCCGGACCCGATGCTGTCCGTCGACGCCACCGACGCGACGCCGCGAACCGATGCCGACTACGTCGTCTTCACCAGCAAGACCGGCGCGGCACTCGTCTCCGAAGCGGGCTGGGAGCCCGACGACGAAACCGTCTGCGCCATCGGCCCCGCAACGGCCGACGCGCTCCGCGAAGAAGGGTACGCGGTCGACCTCGTCCCCGACGAGTTCACCTCGAGCGGGCTCGTTACGGCGCTCGAGAGTCGGGTCGACGGCGCGCGCGTCGAGGTCGCGCGCAGCGACCACGGCAGTTCGGTGTTGCTCGAGGGACTCGACGACGCGGGCGCGTACGTCCACGAAACGATCCTGTATCGGCTCGTTCGGCCCGAAGAAAGCGGCCGCTCGGCCGAATTGGCCGCCGAAGGCGACCTCGACGCCGCCTGTTTCACCTCGTCGCTGACCGTCGAACACTTCCTCGACGCCGCCGCCGAACGAGGGATCCGCGAGGACGCACTCGAGGGACTCGCGAGCGCGACCGTCGGCATGATCGGCAAGCCGACGGCGGAAACGGCGGCCGATCGGGGGATCGAGGTCGACGTGATCCCCGAGGAAGCGACGTTCGATGCGCTCGCTCGAGAGACGGTGGCGGCGATTCGGACACCGTAGCGGTATCCGACGGGCCGTGCGTTCCACTGTGTCTCACTTCTCGAGACCGCGCCCATGACCGCGGCGCGAGCTCTAGAGTCCACACGATCGGGGCGGCGGTGATCTCGTGCGTTCGCTGTGAGCGCACGACCCGAGTACAGAGCCGACCGGGGCGATCCGCGGGTTTATGGGCGAAGCCGACCCACACTCCCTCGATGGCAGGGCCGGTTCCCGAACTCGAGGATCGCGCGAGGACGTGCGCAACGCGACTGTGCGAGGCCGATCGCGTGTTGCTTGCTTCCCACATCGACGCCGACGGGCTCACGAGCGCCGCGATCGCCGCGCAAGCGCTCGAGCGCGCGGGAATTCCGTTCGAAACCGTCTTCGAGAAGCAACTCGACGAGGACGCGGTCGCCGCGATCGCGGCGACCGACTACGAGACCGTTCTCTTTACCGACTTCGGGAGCGGCCAGCTCGACAGCATCGGCGACCACGAGGATGCGGGCGAGTTCACGCCCGTCATCGCCGACCACCACCAGCCCGCCGATCGGGACACCGAGTTCCACCTCAACCCGCTCCTGTTCGGCATCAACGGCGCGTCCGAACTCTCGGGTGCCGGTGCGAGTTACGTCCTCGCGCGGGCGCTGGCCGACGTATCCGACACCGATCCGGAGCCGTCGGTTGCGGCCGATAGAGGGACCCCCACCGCGTCGGGAGCCGCGAACGCCCGCGCCGACAACCGCGACCTCGCCGCCCTCGCGGTCGTCGGTGCCGTCGGGGACATGCAGGCCGCCGGCGGCGAACTCCACGGCGCGAACGAGGGCATCGTCGACGAGGGCGTCGCGGCCGGCGTCCTCGAGACGGGCAAGGACCTCGCGCTGTACGGCAAACAGACCCGGCCGCTCCCGAAACTCCTCGAGTACGCCACGGACGTCCACATCCCCGGCATCTCGAACGACGAGAACGGCGCGCTCCGATTCCTCGACGGGCTCGACCTCGAGTTGAAACGCGACGGCGAGTGGCGGCGCTGGGCCGGATTGACGAACGAGGAAAAACGGACGGTCGCCAGCGCGCTCGTCCGGCGGGCCGTCTCGAGCGGCGTGCCCGCGACGAAGATCGACGGCCTCGTCAGCACGGCCTACGTCCTGTGCGAGGAGCCCGTCGGGACCGAACTCCGGGACGCAAGCGAGTTCTCGACCCTGTTGAACGCGACCGCCCGCTACGAGCGGGCCGACGTCGGGCTGGGCGTCTGTCTCGGCGACCGGGACGGCGCGCTCGAGCGGGCGCGCCAACTGCTGCGGGAGCACCGACGGAACCTCTCGGCGGGCATCGATCTCGTCACGAGCGAGGGGGCGACCCAGGAGGAGCACGTCCAGTGGTTCCACGCGAGCGACGAGATCCGCGAGACCATCGTCGGCATCGTCGCCGGAATGGCGATGGGGAACGCGGGGATCAGCCGCTCGAAGCCGATCATCGCGTTCGCGGAGAAAAACGACGCGGAGGTCAAAGTCTCCGCGCGGGGAACTCACTCCCTCGTTCGGCAAGGGCTCGACCTCTCGGTCGTGATGGGCGAGGCCTCCCGGACCGTCGGGGGCGACGGGGGCGGTCACGATGTCGCAGCAGGGGCCACGGTTCCGAAAGGAAAAGAGGACGCGTTCGTCGAACGTGCCGACGAAATCGTCGGCGAACAACTCTCCTAATCCCGACAGGCGACCGTTTTCCGAACCGAGTCGAAGAACGGAGTCCTGCAAGGAGGCGAGCAACTCGCAGCGGCCGACTCGAGACGCGACTCAGGTCGATCTGTCCATCGAGGCCGGTACCGTCGGTAAGAGCGGCGCGCGCGAGGTGAACATGTAGGCCGTTTTCCGCACCGCGCCTTTCCCGTACTGGACGGCGCTCTTGTGGATCGGCGTCCGCTTCCCGCGGATCTGGGTCCGGCCCTCGAGGATGGCCTCGACGAGATGGGCACCGTCGATGTCGGCTTTCGTCGGGGTTGCCGTGTCGGGTGTCACGACGACCTCGGTGTAGGCTTTGCCGACGTTCGGCAGGTAGTGGGCGTCGCTGGCACCGATCTGTGGATAGTCGCGGCGCTCGGCGAACGTCCGGGCGCGGCGATTGCGGTAGCCGGTAAAGACCATCGAGTTGTAGGTCTCGATCGCGTCGGCGTCCTCGATGGTGCCTTTTCGGACACCGTGTCGGCTGCGCTGGAACGGGTGGGGGACGATCGCCACGCCGCCGAGTTCGCGGACGGTTTCGACGGTCTCCATGAACGGTCGCCCGGAGTCGGGCCGCGTCTCGACGCCGATCGCCAGCAGGTGGCCGTCCTGCGTCGAGACCTCGACACCGGGGATGCCGATCAGCCCGTAATCGGGCGCGAGATCGGCGGCGCGCCGTGATTCCTCGATCTCGTCGTGGTCGGTGATAACGACACCGTCGAGTCCGATATCGGCGGCGTGCTCGAGGATGAGTTCGATCGGTTCGTGCCCGTCGTAGGAGTCGTCGGAGTGGACGTGAAAGTCGATCGCGAACGTGATCTGAGTTGTCATAGGAGCCAGCGGTACACGGGAGCGCTACCACCAATAACGCGTTATCCCGCATAAACACTGTGCTGCCGCCCGCAGCAACGGATCGACCGAGATTCAATATATCGTTATTCGATTTATGCCTCGAATCGTCCGTCTCGGAGAGCCGACGCTCGAGGGCTCGAGACGGGGCCACGCGGTCGAAACCGATCGAGTGGCTGTCCAAAGGGGAAGTGACGACCGAAACCGTCGGGAACCGACGACCCGTCGAAACAGGTCCCGCCGAAAACCGGTTCGACGCCGCACTTCGACGGTGACGCGGGTTCGAGTGTCCGTCACAGTTCGATACTCATCCGCTCGCAGCCTGGGTTCGACGACTGTGGATGGTACGAGAGCGAGTCGCTCGAGAACTGCCGCGCGGGCGAGTTCGAGCGTGTCGATGGAACCCCGTGGACACTCCGAGTTCGTCCGGAAACTCGTCGATCCGGGCCGCGGCCGGCCCGACGAGACCGACCCGTACACTAACCGGAACCAGGCGGCCGGCAGCCGTCTGCCGGAGTCCCTCCACGGGACGGTGGTCGCGTCGGTGAGTACGTCGCTGTCAGCTTCGCCCGGGCCAACATCGGGACGGTATCGTGCGGTGAGTTCGACGGGCACCCGAAGCAACCGCGTCGCCGCCGACGGCTCCGGAGTCGAGTGGGCGATACCACCGTTCCCGCCGCTTCGCGAGGCGCTGGTGGCGTGGCCGTGCTCGAGCGGGCCGCTGCAGTTCGCCCGCCCGTACCGAAGGGACGCCGGTCAGCCACGGGTCGGTGGACGAACCGCTTACGAACGTCGCACCACGATCTACGCCGCGAGTAGCCCCGGAACGGCCGTCAGCGGCGCGCGTGCTCGAGTTCCGGGCCGAGAACGACGGAGCGGATAGACTCTCCACCGGTAGTAAACCAAATAACGCTACATGAAATTCCGGCCGGCGTGCCAGAAGTCGGAGCGGAGCGTGATTAGGCGGGCCTAAAATCCGGTGGACTTATCACAGTTTAGGCTAGCCTAAAGAATGTGCGAGCGGTCCCCGATACCGGTGTGAGCACGATGGCGGCAACCGGACTGCAATCCAGCTCTCGCCGGCGCGAGCGGTCGGGACGGCCGCGACGGAACCCGAATACGACTGGAGGAAACCCATGGTCGGAACGACACTCCGCGACATTCGAACCCACATCGAACGACTGGCCAGCGACGACGGGGAGTACTACGTCGTCTGTGCGCGCTCCGGTGAACGACCCGTCCCGGTCGCCGGGAAGCGGTTCGCGACCCGGACGGACGCGGCCGACGCCGCGCAGGCGACCGAACAGTACCGCGCCGCGCTCCGACGGTACGATCCGCAGTTGCCGTTTTACGATCCGGTCGTCTGTCAGGAACGACCGGCGGACGCGGACACGGAGATGCAGGCGGCCGAAGACCCCCACGATCCCACAGCGCTTGCGAACGGCGAGACCCACGCCACCCCACCGTCGGTCGAACGGGACCCCTGGGACGACAGCCCGCTGATCAGTTTCTGCCACGACGTCTCGGGTGCCGTCTTCGAATCGCTCTCGGCCCGCGACCACGAGGCCGCCGAGCGGGCGATCATGGAAACGTATCTAGCTGCGGCCGAAGCGACGACCGACCGGAACACGCTCTGTCTGGTCTTGCTCGAGACCATGGCATCGGAGCTCGAAGCGCACCTCGAGACGGCCGAACGGATGCAGGTGCTGCGGGCCGCAGCGACGAACCTCTCGCCGGTCGAACCGGCGGCCGATCCGGTGGAAGCGAGCCTCGCCTTTCTGGACTCGCTGTCGCTGATCCGGGAGTACGGCGTGGCGCGGAATTCGACGGGCGGGACCGACGACGTCTGGACCGTCTCCGTGCGGGGCTACGCGATCGAGTGTGGCGAGTCCCGGTTTCCGACGCTGCCGATCGGGATCGATATTCTGCGACGGTCGGGAACGCCGAGCGAACCGCTGGCCGTGACCGACGTCACCGCGCTCGGTGAGGGCGACTGGCAGTTCGTCCTGCGAAGCGATGCGACGGCGAGCGGACTCGTCTGTACGAGGGGTGAGAATCGATGACCGGATCGACCGCCGTTCATCGGGCACTCGACTGTGTCGACGAGGAACGGGCAGCCGTCGAGAAACGGGACGCCGCGTTCGAAGCGTTCGCACGGCGTGTTCGCGAAGTCCCGGCGAAGAGTCCCGCGGCTGCCCGATCCCAGCAAGCGGTCGCAGCGACGCCGACGATGGCGACGACGGTTCAGACCGGGCGATCGACCGCGACGGGCGATCGCTGTGTCACCGTTCGGGAGGCGTTCGCCGAAACCGTCCGTCCCCACAGTATCGCCGACTGCGAGACGGACGAGTCGCTCACCGAGACGATCGCCGCGGAACTGAGCGAGGACATCGCCGTCGCGCTCGCATCGGAAACGGGCTGGACGCCGCCGCTCAAACGGGCCGTCCTCGAGACGGTCGAGACCAGGCGAACGGAAGTAGACGTCGTCCAACAGACCCTCCGGAACGAGCGGGAGACGCTCGAGGACGCCCTCGACGAGATCGACGAAATCCTTGCGTGGCTCCAGTCGATGGCCGACGAGTCGCTCCTCCAGCGTGACTTCGAGACGTTACGGGAGAACCACGATCGACTCGCGGCCTATCGGGATCGACTCGAGACGCTCACGGCGGACCGGCAGGCGCAGTTTACCCGCTCGACGAACCGCTACGGACCGGGCGGGACCCGGTATCGAACGCTGGTCGAATCCGTCTACTCGGACTGTTCGGTCCGATACCCGCTGCTCTCGAGCGCGACGCGGCTGTACGGGATCTGCGGTGACTGCCAGCGGACGGTTCGAGCGCACCTGACGCGGCGCGTGTAGGCCGACGGGACGCGACCGCGAACCTGGCGGCTACTCGGAGGACGCGGGTAGCCCGCTCGGCACGAGATCGGAGAGCGAGACGCTATGGAGGACCTCACGGACCGCGAACGGGTCGTCCGCCGCCGAGACCGTGTCGTGAATCCGGTGCATACACTCGAGCAATCCGTCGACGGCGGCTCGCTGCGTCGAGACGCGGCCGATCGACTCCGAGATCACGCGGTCCGCGAGGAAATACCGATAGCGAAGCTCCCAACACCGACAGAGACCGAGTCCCGGATGCGACCGGTCGGCCGCGGTGACCTCCGCGATCAGTTCGATCGGGGGACGGCTGTGCCGATAGGTGAACCGTTCGTCACGGCGTTCGGCGAGTCCCCATCTCGGCGGAAGTGCCTCCGACGGGATGGGGTCCTGTGCAGCGGCCATGTACGTTCGATGTCGCCCAGACTGGGGGTGTCCGTTCCGCTTGCGAGCGCGTGGTCCTATATACCGTTCCCTTACTACGGCAGCGACCTGTCACGTTTTCGGGGCGGCACGGTCGGTCCGCGACGCGAGCGTGGTTCGGTGCGGTCGATCCGGACCGCGACGTGCCCGCGAGGCGAGGGGGATCGTCCGACTTTTGTCTCCGCCAACGCTGGACTAGGGTATGGCCGACTTCGATCCCGAGAAGTTCGAAGACAAGTACGCCAACTACTTCCCCGAACTCCAGCAGGCGTACAAAAACGCGTTCAACCGGATGAACGACCGCTACGACTCCCAACTCGTCCACGCGATCGACCAGGAGGTGTTAAACGAGAGCGAACCGTTCTACGAGGGTAACGGCGAGTTCCGCGTCGAGCTCCCCGACGGGCCCTACGAGCGACTCTCGGGCGTGCTCGTGGAAGAAGAGCGATTCGACGACGTTCTGGAGACACACGTCGAGGAGATCGAGACCGAACTCCGGCGAGTATTCGGGTTCAATTAGGGGGTTACCCGTCGTCGACGCCGGCAGGCGAACATGGAGGACGGAAGGTTTAGGGGGGCTGATACCCAAGGGATTTCCATGAGCACCGAGACCCAGAACGACGGGGACGACCTCGAGGACCGCGTGACGAACTTCCTGCGACGAAACTTCCCGCAGATCCAGATGCACGGCGGCAGCGCAGCGATTCAGGACATCGACCGCGAAAGCGGCGAAGTCAGCATCGCCCTCGGTGGTGCCTGCAGTGGCTGTGGTATCTCGCCGATGACGATCCAGGCGATCAAGAGCCGGATGGTCAAGGAGATTCCCGAAATCGAAAAGGTCAACGCGTCCACCGGCATGGACGGCGGCGACGAGGAGATGGGCGGCATGAGTCCCTCCTTCCCCGGCGAGACCGTCGACGACGACGGCGGCAACGCCGACGAAGGACCGGAAGCACCGTTCTAACGCATCCTCGTCCGGCGGAGGTCGAACACCGATTCGATGGGTTTGCTATCGTGACCGCAGAGCCTCGGCTCCGTAATCCGTCGGCATAGTCGGGGAGTTCTCCGAGAAGAGCGGCCGTGGACGGTCCTCATCGCACGTCGCGCCCGCGCTCCCAGGCCCTGACCAGTGTCGTGAGCGTCCGGTTCGTCGGCACCTCGATCCCCAACTCGGCCGCTCGATCGACGACGTGGCCGTTGATCGCGTCAATCTCGGTGCGGCGTTCGGCGAGAACGTCCTGGCGCATCGAGGACGTGTTCGTGGCCGTCGCCGAAGCGACGGCTTCCATCGCGGACTGTGCCTCACGGTTCGAGAGGGGGACAGCACAGGCTCGGGCGACGCGGGCCGTCTCTCGGACGGCCGCCCGCGAGAGGACATCGGCCGGGTCCTCGAGCACGGCCCCGTTTTCCGTCGCGGTCAGGGCCGTGATCGGGTTAATGCCGGCGTTGACCGCGAGTTTCTCCCACAGGCGTCGGGGCATATCCTCGGCGACGGTCGTCTCGAGACCCGCCGCCGCGAACGCCTCGCCGAGTCGGGCCGCAAGCGCCGACGGCCCGCCCGCTCGCGCACCGAAAACGACCTCGCCGACGCCGGTACAGTCGACGACGCCCGGCTCCCGTAGGACCGCCCCATAGGTCGCCGTCCCGGCGAGAACCGGGACCTCGAGCCGCGCCGCAAGCGTCGCTTCGTTTCCCATGCCGTTCTGGAGCGAGAGAACGCCGTCGAACGTTCCCGTCGCGAGCCGTTCGGCAGCCGCGACAGTATCGAACGACTTGACCGTCACGACGGCCAGATCCGCCTCGAGTCCCGTTCCATCGGTCGTCGCCGCCGGGAACACGCGTTCGGGGGCGTCCGCTACCGCCCCCTCGAGACGCAGTCCCGACCCGCTGACGGCGCGGGCGTGGGCCTCGCGAGCGACGAGCGTAACGTCGTGCTCGCGGGCGAGCAGCCCGCCGACGAGACTGCCGAGGCTGCCGGCACCGAAAACGACGATTTCCATGGCTCGAGGTGGTGCGAGCGCGATGATAACGGTTACTGTCGGCGGCCGTGCTCGAGACGTCAAAAGAGCCGCCCGTGGAGATGACGGCGGAGCGCGACCGAACGCGACCGTCCGTCGAATCCGAACGGGCTGTTCGGGCGAGTCGCGGTCAGTGCGCACAGCACCGACTGGGGTCGTTCACGGGCGGATGGACCGCCGCCGCCGTGCGATCGAATGCGAAGCGACGATCAGTGGTGTCGATCGTCGCGACGAAGTGCCAGCACGGCTGCGAGCAGCGCGCCGATCGTAACGGCGATGCCAAAGCCCGGCATCCCGTCGTCGTCGCTGATCTCGTTGGACGCTTCGTCGCTGGTATCGTCGGCCGTATCGTCACCGCTGTCGTCGGACGTGCCGTCGCTGCTCTCGTCGACCGTGTCGTCGGATTGCCCGTCATCCGAGTTCTCGTCGTCCGGCCCACCGTCAGCAACGGTTTCGGGTTCCGCGGTGAGCCGAATATCCGCTCTGTCGGTGCTGTCGCCGTCGTCGGTTTCGACGGTATAGGTACCGGGTTCGATACCCTCGGTGTCCAGTGTGACGTTCCAGCGACCGTCAGCCCCCCACTGCTCGGCCGACGTGAGGTCGAACTGCGTGGCGGACGGGCCTTCGGTGACCTCCACCGTGATGGTGTTATCGTCGGGCTGGCGGTTCGTGACGCCCGTAACGGTCATCGTTTCTCCGGTGACGACCGTGCCCTCGCCGGCGCTGGCGCTCGAGACGTTCTCGATCGTGGTCTGTGGGTCGGTGTATCGGAACTGGAACAAACGGGAGATGTCGTCGCTCCCGGAGTCCTGCGTCGTTTCGCTCGCGATTCGTTCCATGACCTGCTGTTGGGACGTGGACCCCTCGTTGAGCTGCTTGTACATGCTCACGAACTGTTGTTCGACGGTGCCGCCGTCGACGCTGTCGACCGACCCGTCCCCGGGAACGTTGTCACGGCCCTTCGAGTAGACACTCATATAGACTGTCCCCTGACTGATACTGGTATCAGTGCCAAGCTGGGGCCCGAGGTTGTTCCCGACCTGAATGTCTTCTTCCTCGAACACGTACTCCGAGTCGGTCGAGATCGGTATCCGGTCGTACGTCCCGCGCGGGCCGTAGAAGGACACGTATACCGAATCCTGGCCAGGAGCGGTCCCGCGGATCGAAAGCGTCTCCCCGTCGGCGACTTGGCCGTCGATAATACTGACGTGATCGACGGTCAACTCGCCCTCGACGACGCGCAGCGACGAGGTGGTACTAGTCCCCTGATTGAAGTCCGACGTGGAGATGGTGTTATCGTCGTCCATCACCTCGTCGGCATCCGACTGGTCGATGACGCCGAAGCGATACGTACCGGGCAGACTGAGGCTGTCGGAACCGGCCCCGCCGTCCCTGGAGAGCACGTAATCCTCCTCTTCGAAGGTACCGTCGGAGTCGACGACGATCCCCTGCTCGACGAGTTCCCAGTCGGCGTTATCGCGGACGAAGACCGCGACTTCGTCGGACCCGTCCGCGGTACCGTTGATATCGATTTCGGACCCGATGACGTAGGAACTAGCCGGATTCTCGATCGCGATGTCGCCTCCCGAAACGTCGAGCGAGACGTCATCGATGGAGTCTGTACCGTCATCGACATCGGCAGCATCCACGCCGGTGTCGTAGACGTCTACGTCAACGGAGCTGTCGTCAAGGTACTGGGTTTCGATCTGACCGACGGCCGTCGTGCCGTCGATCCCGACTTTGGCCCACGCGAAGTCGATGTTCTCAGTGTCGTCGCTATCGGGATAGACGCCGACCGCTTCCGTATCGTCGACGTTCCGGAAGACGCGCTCGGCGTTGTCGGCAGTGACACCGTCGCGGAATTCGGAGCGTTCGATCGCAACGAGATGCGTGTCGCCATCGCTTCCCCCGCTGACGGTGTACTCGACGTTGTCGCCACGAACGGCACTGTCGGTGTCGACCTCGAGACCGAGATCGGCATCGGTCCGCAACTCGACCGTCGCGGTTTCGACCGCATCGCCGGAGTCGAGGTTCCCGGCACCCTGTGCGGTGACCGTGTATTCGCCGGCGTCCTCGGTAGAGAGGTCCAGACCGACGCTGCCGCCGGTTTCCTCGATCGTATTGTCATCGATGACCTGATTCGTGATGTCAGTACCGCTCTCATCTTCGACGGAGATGTCGATGTATTCCGCGTCGCCGAAGGTGTACTCCACGGTAACGTTCATGTTATCGGCGTCTCCGGTCGAGATACTCGAGCCGTCAACGGCGTTGACGCTGCCGTCGTCGTACACGTTGTTGATCGTGAGGTCGGTCACGCGCGGGGAGGTGACAGTCACAGTGTTCCCGTCACCGTCCCCGTACGTGCCGGTGGGCTGCGTATCCGGAACGGGGGGCTCGAGCTGTTCGCCCTCGGCACCGCCGTTCTCCACACCGTTCAGCGTGTCTCGGGTGAAGTCATCGGAAAACTCGAAGTCGTCTTCGCCCTGATAGACGATGTCTCCGGGGGAGACCGTCTGATCATCGTGATATCTCGCGTTCTGTGCAGCCGTTGCCCCGCCGACGAACGCTGCGGACATCGCAACGACGGAGAGTACCATCATCGCAGTGAGGAGCACTGCCCGCCCCTTCTCGTGGACAGTTGCCGCGTCAGTGTCGCTCATCATTAGATTCCAGCACTGGGTTTCCTGCCCGTATTTCGCCTCGTGTTGAACGGCCTCGATCGGGTTGGTTGCGACCCGAACTCCCTGCCCCTGGCAAGCACGAACGTGCGTGCCCGATCGGTTTCACTCGGTAGCTCGGCAACAATTGCGCCTTTGTTTGATAATAGTTCACTCATAGCGAACCGTTTTCGCAGTGTGTAACGATTGTTAATAAGACTATCGATTTACACAACCAATATTTATGAAGAAAAACGGACGCGGACGGTGTGCCTCGAGGAACCGATCGCCCATCCGTAACTCGGCCAGTGTCGGGCAATACGTTCGGAGGAGGACACACGCGCGGGAGAGGTATCGATACGGTCCAGTCGAGATGCGAACGGACGGTACTCGTCACATCGCTACTGGATTTCCCGCCTCTCGACGGTGACGACGGGACGACGACTCTCACTACTGCGGCCTCAATCGAAAAACGACTCGGGCGTCAATGAGGGGCGAGATTTCAGTGTCATCGAAAGGGGAGGGATCACTGAAACGGTTCGGCCGTCCCTTAATCTTCGGTCCAATAGTACAACTCCTCCCGATCGGCACCGCAGGAAGGACACGCGTCGGGGATGTCCTGGTCGAGTCGACCCAGTTCGCCACACTCCCAGCAACGCCACAGCAGTTCGGCCTCGCCGAAGGCCTGCCCAGATCTGACGTGTTCGACGCTCATCCCTTCGATGCCGTCCCGGAGCGTGATGTAGAGTCCGTTTTCGTCGATTCCGCGAACCTGTCCGATTTCCGTACCATCCTCGGCGTAGACCGTCGTCCCGAACGCCAGTCGCGGCTGTTCTTTATCCATGTGAGCCACCGTCATGGATCTACGCCACGGGCAGGAATAAATCCTGACGTGCTATATAGAACCCTCAGGTGTCGACAGCGATCCCTCGAGTGATAGCCTCGAGTCAGTCCTCGGTCCAGTACATCAGATCCTCCCGTTCGGTGTTGCAGTTCGGACACTCGTCGGGCAGGCCCTCGTCGATTTCGCCCATCTCGCCACACTCCATACATCGCCACATCAGATGCGCCTCACCGAACTCGTGGCCCGAACGGGCGTGGTCGACGCTCATCGCTTCGGCTCCCTCGCGGGTCGTGACGAAGAATCCACCCCGCTCGAATCCCCGAATGCGACCGAGTCGGTTGCCGTCCTCGTCGTAGACCGATTGCCCGAAATTGAGGTTCTCTATCTCCTCGACGGCCGCATCGTCCCCTTCCGTCGCCGGCGTCTCGCCAGTGTCGACCATGACCGGGCTACATCCGCGACGGGAATAAAGTCACAGCGCGCATTGTGCGAGCGGTCGCTCGAGGCCGTGGATGTCGCTGTGAGCGCGAAACGACGATAGCCACGGCACAACAGCCATGTTAGGAACGAACACGGTAATAGAAAGTAATATATCGTCCTGGGATAGAGGGGAGAGGTATGATACCTACCCACACATACAACTCTCCTGCCACTGACTCTTCGGCCGGAAAACGATTCCCCGAGTTACGGGGGATGGGGGAGCCGTCGTTCGATACCACCGGGAGGAAACGTAACGAGGTGGGACGGTCGGGAGACCGAAATTGCTCATTGTGGCCACTAGGCACGGCTAGCAGGCCAAATCCGACTGCTAATACGGCCTCGGTCCTTCCCCCCTGTGACGTGATTCGATCATGAGCGGCACCGGCGTCGCCACCATCGGCGACTGTCGAATCGCCTACCGACGTGCGGGAACGAGCGGGCCGCCGATCGTCCTCTGTCACGGCGCGGGGATCGACGACGCGACCGTCTCGTGGCGACACGCGATCGACGCACTCGCGGCCGACTACCGCGTCTACGCGCTCGATTGGCCCGGATACGGGAACAGTACGGGCGACGTCGATCACACCGTCGAGACCTACGTCGACGTTCTCGAGGGCTTCCTCGAGACGCTCCCCTTCGACCGCGTCTCGCTGGCCGGTATTTCGATGGGCGGCGGGGTCGCGCTCGGCTACGCACTGGACAACCCCGACCGCGTCGAGCGGTTGGCGCTCGTCGACAGCTACGGACTGGGCGGCAAACTCCCGAGTGCGCTCCAGTGGAAGGTGCTGTCACGGGTACCCGGCGCGACTGAGTTCGGAAAGATCGCAGCCAGTACCTCCACCAAGAGCGTCCGCATGGTTCTCGATAGCCTCGTCGCGGACGCCGACCGACTGCCCGATCGTTTCGTCGACGACATCAGGCGGAAACTGATGGAACCGGGCTCAATACGGGCCTTCGAGGAGTTCCAGAACAACGAACTCTCCTTCAACGGCCGCGTCGCGACGAACTTCGTCGGCGACCTCGAGTCCCTGTCGGTCCCGACGCTGCTGATCCACGGCCGGGACGATCCGCTGGTTCCCGTCGAGTGGTCGAAGCGAGCAGCGACCCTGATCCCGGACGCCGAACTGACCCTCGTCGACGACTGCGGCCACTGGACGCCGCGAGAACGACCCGACCGGTTCAACGAGCACCTCCGGAACTGGCTGCCGGACCCACACCACGCGCCGGAACCGCAGTACACCAAGGAGGGGATGCCCGGGGTGACGCGCGCCAGCGGCGATTGAGTTCGACGTATTCGTGTTTCGTTTCGGCCGGGAGTGCGTCTCGAGCAGACGCGAGAGACGCAGAACCCGGGGAAGGGCAGGCATCTACCCGATCACCACCGCGAGCGAACCCGAAGGGTGAGCGAGCGGGCCGACGACTGATGTGAGCGAGCAGCGCGAGCGAACGGAAGGAGGAGTGCTTTTATCCTACATTTTGCCGAGGGCCGCCGTAGGCGGCCCGCAGAGCAAAGTTTAGGCTCACATGAAGTCCTCGATCCCGCTTTGCTTGTTCTTGTCGTTTTCGAAGATGCTCTCGAGCGAGCGCTCCAAGACCTCTAAGCGTTGTTTCGTATAGTCACGGCAGTCGTACTCGTCGGCGACCTGAATGGCGGTCTGCATGTACTTGTTGACCGAACCCTTGTGGACGGTGAGGTTGACGCGGCCACCACACTCCCGACAGTCGCCGGTCAGGGGCATCCGCCGGAACTTCTCACCGCAGTCGAGACAGCGCGTTTCCTGTCGGGAGAAGGCCCGCAGGTTCCCGATGAGGTCCGGCAGGAAGTGGTACTCGATGACCCGCTCGGCCACGTCCGTCTCGTCGACGGCCTCGAGTTTGCGCGACAGTTCGAGTTGGGCGTCCATCTTGTCCATCATCGAGCCCAGCGTCTTGTACGCCGAGAGGTCCGGTCCCATCGCGATGTTGGTGGTATCGTGGGTGTGGTCGAAGCCGGTGTACTCCAGGTCGGTACCGAGGTTTTCCTCGGCGATTTCGACGTCGACGTCCTCGGGATCAGCCTGCTCACGAGTCGCGAGATAGAAGTCGCGGGGGTACTGCGTGACGACGTCCATGTTGTGGGCCTCGTCGTCGATCTCGGAGGGATCGATCCGGGAGGACATGACCAGCGGGGCGTCCATCTTCCCGCCGCGCTGGTCGGGCAGGAACGTCTTACTAAAATTAAGTAATCCGTCGAGAAGGAGCATTACGCAGTCCTCGTCACCGTCGCACTGACCGACGTACAGATCGTTGGCAACCAGTGTATTCGTCTCCTCGACGGTGAGACAGTAGGTGTATTCGACGTCACTCTCGACGATCTCGACGGAAACGACTTCGTCGAGCCACGTATCGCCCCCGTCAGCGAAAAGGCGCTGCGAGCGGAGTTCGGTCGTCTCGAGGACGTTGGTAAGCGTCTCCTGTTTCCGTTCGAGATGGAACCCGATACGGTCAGCGAATCGAGCAGCGTTCTCGGACGTGATTTTGAGAACCCACGATTCGAATTCGGGGACTGGTTCGTCATCACTGTAGAACTCGGCGACGGCTCCAGTGGACGGACGCCGCGTTTCGCGGTAGGTTTTCGCTGCGATACCGAAACGTTTCAGCGCAGCAACGAGGTCGGTGGCGAGTTCGTCACTGATCGTGTGTGCTCGAATCTCGATTCGTTCGCTCGACGTACTCCCGTCTCCGCTGAAGTACGCGGCCAAGAATGCGCGCAGCTGGGAGCGAGAGCTATCGAGAACGGAATCCGGAATCCGTTTCGTTTCCGCGGTCGCACCGAGGTCGAGCACGTCGGCGAACAGCGCCGAGACGAGACGGCTCGAGACGGTTACCTTCCATTCGTTCTCTTCGAACGCGTCGATCGAGAGCGCGTCGGTGAACGCATCGACGATGTCATCTCGAGCCGCTCTGTCGGGCGTACAGATCGTCGTCTGATAGAACGATCCGTCTTCACGACGAGTGAAACCTTCGGAAGCATAGTATCCGAGCAGCGTCGCGACGGAATCGTCGATCTCGAACTGTCGTTCGATGGCTGCGGTGTCGCGTTTCATCCCGAGGGTAACGTCGTCCGGAATGCGGTCACGCAGTTCCGCAGCGTCGAAGAAAGCGAGAAGCGGACCGACTGGAACACTGTCTCGGCTGACCCAGTTGTAGACCGTCGACTGGGAAACTCCCAGTCGCTCCGCAACCGGTTTGAGATACGCCTGATTCGGCGTTGCGTCGTCGAGTAAATCCTTGATTTGTTCGGAGCCCAGCCCGCGGATAACGAGCGAGTCGTTCGGAATGGCATCCGCCTCGAGAAACGCTTTCAGTAGATCGATCGATTTCGTCGTCCCCTCGAAGTCGATCGATTTCGGACTCGGGAGTTCGTCGCCAGCCGAGAGTTCGCGAGCGTCGACGGACTCCAGGCCTGCGGGCGTCCATCGACGGAACGTGTGATCCTGAGTTACGGTTATCGTTCGACCACTCCGTGTTTCGACCCGAACGAGATGATCGGGGGCCGGATGTTTCGAAACGGTTTCAACAGGCCGTTCGACGGGCGTTCCATCGGCAGTGACTGATGGGACGCTGAGTCCGTCGACGTCCTGAACGAGCGTTCCGAAATCGTCTTCTTCGGGATCAGTCAAGCGCTCTTCGACGATCGTTTCGATCGATTCATAACCCCATTCACTGTTGTGGTTCTGGGACCAGAGTTTCGTCTCTGGATGGAAGCAGTTCCGGCGTTTCGCGGCGTGAAAGTACGGATGAGCGTATCCGACGGCGGCGCTCGTAAACCCTATCACTCGACCGACGGTTGCCGCCGAGGTGTGCGGTGCCATCCCGAAGACGAGTTCGCCGACCAGATCCTGGCGGTCCTCGAACTCGTAGAACGACTCGAGGCCGTAGTACTGCTCGAGCAGGTCGTCGATGAAGTCGGCGGTCCGCAGCATGTGTTCGGCCGCGCCGTCCGAAAGGACGATGTCCTGGACTTTGAGTTCGACCAGCTGGTCCTCGTGAGTCAGGGGTTCGCCGTGGATGTCTTCCTCGTAGCCGAGCGCCTGGAGTTGGCCGACGTCGATGTCGAGTTCGCTGGCCCGAACCGACGTGACCGGGAGGTCGGTCATGTCGTAGCGGACGGTCCCGTCCTTGAACGAAGAGACGTCGTGTTTCGCTCGCAGAATCCCCTTTTCGATCGGTTCGGGGACCTTGATCTGCGACGAGAGTCCCTTGACGCCTTTGAGGATCTCGAAGGCGTTCTCGCGTTCCCCGACCGACTCGAGGGCGCTGCGGAACTCGTCGTTGACGTCGATTTCGCGGGTCTCGACGCAGGTACCCTCACGCTCGCAGCGGTCGCACTCGACGCGGCCGGCCTCGTCGGGCTCTATGGACTGGTCGCAGTCCGGACAGCGATAGTCCGGCGTGGTGCGGTCGTCGCAGTCCGGACAGCGGTTCTTGAACGTCTCGGCCCCACAGGAGTCACAGCGCTGGCGGCCGACCTCGAGTTCGACGACGCCGGGGGTGTCGGACATCGTCTCGGCGTGTTTGGCGGCGTCGGCGACGTTGCGCTGCGTGCCGCCGGCCTCGCCGATCGGGAACAGCGTGTGGACCGCCGGACTCAGATCGCGGCTCTCGGATTTCTCCGGTCGGCCCATTCGGTTGCCGATCCGCGTTGGCGCGCGCTCGCGAACCCGGAACGGCGCGACCTCGTTGACCGCCTCGATGGCGTTGTCGCCCTCGGTCACGTGGCCCCAGGTTCGGGCACGCTCGGAGAGGTCGTCGTCCGACCACGTACGCTCGAGTTCGATCGTCGTCGCCCGCTCCTCGCGCTCGAGTGCAGCGCCGTCGGCGGCAGTGCGCCGGGGCTCGCAGCCGACCGAACGGACGAACGGCCGCCAGTCGTCGATCTCGATGCGGTCGTCATCGGGGCGCTGGCGGTGTTCGATGACGATCGTCTCGAGGGCGTCGGCGACGGCGTCGTCGGACGCGAGGACGAGGACGCTGTCGTCCCCGTTGCCGTCGACGCTACCGTCGCCGTCCCTCTCGATCCGACCCTCGGCGACCGCCGCCGCGAGGTCACGGAGCGCGTCGACGTCGATGTCGTGCCAGAGATAGGTGTACTCGGGATGGAGAGGGGCATCGTGCTCCAGAGCCCACTCGACGGCCTCCTCGGGGTCGGGGAACTCGAGGTCGACCCGGGGATCGTCCTCGAGCGCCTGGACATCGACGCCCGCGGCGGCGAGGTCCTGAACCCACCACTCGTAGGTGTAGGAGGCGGGCGCGAGGGGATGATTGTTCTCGACGAACTCGCCGTAGTTGACGAGATACTCGCCGAGATCCAGGATCTTCTCGACGCCGTTTCTGATCTCGAGGGCGTCCTCGGGGTCGTCGATCCGGCGGACATCGCCGTTGGCCAGTTTGACCGTCGGCCCCTCGATGGAGTCGACGGGGACGACGCCGGCGGCCTTGCCGGGTCGTTCGGTCTTGATCTGGGTCCCCGTCGCGAGGAAGTCGTCGACCAGGTGCATCGCGGCGGGGTGGACGCCGGCGGTCGCGAAGCCGTGGTTGCGTGCGCGACCGTAGCGTAGCCGGAACCCGCCCTCCGCACAGGGGTGGGAGAACACCGGCCGGCCGGCGATCAGGTCCCGGAGGAACTTCTCGGAGGTGTCGACGCGGGGCGGTCCCTCGGGGTCGTCGGCGGTGTCGTCGCCGTCGTTACCATCGGCACCGTCGTCCGCGTCCGCGTCTGCGTCGGCCGACGCCGTGTCGTCGGCATCGTCCCCGTCGTCGGCGGCCTCAGTCTCGTCGTCGTAGTAGTTGCCGTCGATGAGGTCCTGCAGCCACGGCCAGTCGATCTCGTCTAGGTTCCGGGTGTAGCGCTGGATCTTCGGGGCCTTCAGCGCGATCCCCTCTCCGAGGACGAGACACATCCCGCCGCGGGCGCTGTTGGTATCGACCCGCTCTAAGTCACGGAAGCCCGAGACCTCCTCGTCTCCGGTGGCCTCCCCGTCTAACATGATCGGGAGGTGGTTGGCGATGAATTTGGCCTCCTTTGCCTTCGGGCAGTACTGGAGTCCCGTCTCCTTGTCGTAGAGGGCGATCTCCTCGGCGTAGCGTTCGACCTCCTCCTGGCGGGCGTTGAACTGCTCGATACCGACGAGTGCGCGCGTGTAGTCGGCCACGAGCACCGACAGCGCCTGTGCGGTCCCCCCGGCGGAGCGGATCGGGCCGGCGTAGTAGACGTTGACGAACTCCGTCCCGTCGTCGTTCTCGAGGATTTCGACCTTGTCGATCCCCTCGATCGGGGCGGCGACGACGCCCTCCGTCAGCAGGGCGACCGCGGTTCGAACTGCACCCTCGACCTTGCCCGCTCTCGTCTCGTAGTCACCGACGCGCCCCTCGGCGAAGTCCGCGGCGAGTTCGAGAGCCGCCTCTTCCCGTGACATCTGGCCCTCGAGTTCGCGGACCCGCTCGGCGACGCCGTCGATCCCGAGGATGTTCTCGACGCGGTCGGCCATGTCCTTGGCGACCGGAATCTCGACCTCCGGTTTCGGATCGCCGCCCCGCTCTTTGGCCCGTTCGGCGACATCGAAGGCGTCGTCGAGTTGGTCCTCGAGCCGCCGGAAGTACCGTTCGTCTTCCGGGCGCATGTTAGAGCCAGAGGTCGAGTTCGGTGGAGTCGTCGTACTCGCGCTCGAGAGGCTCCTCGAAGACGCGCATGTGGACCTCGCCAGCCCAGACCGTCGCCTCGTTCAAGTGGCCGGCGACCGACTCGCCTTCCGGCCCCGAGAGGACTGCGTGAGTGTGGGCAAAGCGTTCGTCGTCGAACCACGAGACGTTCCCCGTACAACTCGCGACCTCGAGCGGGTCGTCGAACGCGATCGGCTCGTACTCGCAGGCATCCTGATCGTAGAACCACAGTTCGGCGTCCTGGACCGCACCGAGCGCTGTAAACCAGGCGGCGTCGGCCTCGACCGCGTCGGCGAGCGACTCGATCTGGGCCCGCCAGTCGGCACCCGTCTCGAGGCGGGCGACGTACTCACCCGTGGTCTCGACGGCTCGATAGTTCATATCCAGCTACTGGATCGGCCGATAGAAAAAGCTCATCGTTTGTTCGGATGGGGGGATACGAACGTGACTGTGGTAGTAGTAAACATCGATGGCTATTAATAATACGAACCACTTCCCACACAGATATGGGAGACCATCACCATCGAACATGCATGACGCCTCGACAACTAGTTACGTTCCAGGATAGAACTTTCCGGCATATATCGCGTTAACACCAAAAATTATATATTCTATCTCATAGGAGTTGTCATTGGTATGTCAAACCACACGTCAGAACTGTCCCGACGGCGACTACTCGCTTCGGGCACTGCCGTCTCCGCGGCAGCGATCGCAGGGTGTATCGGTGGGAGCAGTAGCGACGGTGAAGCGTTCCACTACACGCAGGAACAGTCTCGAGAGGATCAGTACGATCCGATCGTCTCGAACGACACCTACAGCTTTCAGGTGATCGAGCGGGTCTTCGACGGACTCTACGAGTACGGCGAGGGACTCGAATTACAGCCCAGAATCGCGAAGGGCGAACCGACGGTCGAGCGCGACGGGACCCGGTATATCTTCGAGATCAAGGAGGCCGCAACGTTCCACAACGGTGACGACGTGACCGCCGCCGACGTGGCCCACTCGTTTACCGCACCGGTCGAAGAGACAACGGAGAACGCCGCCGAATACAACATGATCGAGAGCACCGAGGTCATCGACGACACCCAGCTACAGGTCGACCTCGGTGACGATCCGTACGGCCCGTTCGAACTCACGACGATGGGCGTTCTGGTGGTCCCCAAGGACGTCCGGACCGATGATCGCGACAAGTTCAACAGGGACCCGATCGGTGCGGGGCCGTTCAAGTTCTCCGAACTCGGGGACACCTACGTCGAGGTCGAGAAGTGGGACGACTACTGGGGCGATCTGGAACCGAACGTCGAGCGAGTCCGCTTCGAAGCCCACGATGACAACGCAGGTCGCGTCTCCAGCATCCGGTCCGGAGACACCGATGTGATCTCGGAGGTACCCAACAAGGACTGGGACGTTCTCAAGAACGAAGACGGCATTAACCTCCACTCCTCGAAGAGTTCGACGTACATGTACATGGCGTTCAACTGTAACGAAGGGCCGACGACCAATCCCGAGGTACGACGGGCGATCGCCCACTCGTTCTCGATGCAGAGCTTCATCGAGAGCAACGCCGGGAACGTGACTACGCCAATGTACAGCCCGATTCCGCCGGTCGTCAACGACGTCTGGGAGTTCCCGGAAGAGGAGTACCGGGACATGCTGCCGGAGTACGACCCCGACCAAGCGAAGTCGTTGCTCGACGAACACGCACCGGACGACTTCGAGCCGACGATCCTCACGCCGTCGGGACTTCGGGCACAGCTCGCGGAACGAATCGCCACCCGACTGGACTCGATCGGCTACGGTGCCGACGTCCAACAACTCAACTTCGCGGCGCTGCTCGACAAGTACCACACGGGTAACGCCGACGATTACCAGATGTACCTGCTGGGCTGGTCCGGCGGTGGCGACCCGGACGACTACCTCTATGCATTGTTCCACGAGAGCCAGACCGGTGCAACCGGCAACCAGGGCCACTACTACGAAGGGAGCGATTCCTTCCACGACGACCTTCTTCGGGCGCGGAACATGGCCGACCGAGATGAGCGCTACGAGATCTACGACCCCATTATTCGGGAGATCGTCGAGCAGCTTCCGGTCCTGCCGGCATTCACGCTGGACAATACGATGGCGTCACGCGACTACGTGAACGACCTCCAGGCCCACCCGGACTCCGCGACGAACCCGGTCTTCGTCTCCGATTACGCCAACGTCTCAATAGAATGATGGATGTGGCCGGGCGAGGTTTGCCGGGAGTGTCGACGATTTCCTGAGCATAGCGGGTTGAACGACCGCAAACGAAGATGACTGCGACGAATCAACGGACAGATCCACGGATTCATGAAACTACTCAAATACGCGACATACAGGCTCTTGCAGTCGATCCCCGTCCTCATCGGGATCTCCGTCATCACGTTTCTGCTTGCGAACCTGGGACCGGGCGACCCGGTCAGTCTCATGCTGCAAGGGCAGGAACAAAACGAGGAGTTGGTACGGGCGATCGAACAACGATACGGACTCAACAAGCCGCTCCACGAGCGGTACCTCACGTACATGGGCGGCCTGCTAGAGGGAGACCTCGGGCAGAGCATCCACTATCGACGGCCGGTAGCCGATCTGATACTGGAACGGGTCGGCCCGACGCTTCTATTGGTCCTGTCGGCGTACGCGTTCGCCCTCGTCACGGCGATCCCGCTCGGAGTCGTCGCCGCCGACAAGCGAAACGAACCGAGCGATCACGCGTCCCGGGTTGCCGCGCTCATCGGCGTCAGCACCCCATCGTTCTGGATCGGGATCGTGCTGATATTGATCTTTGCCGTCAAACTCGAGTGGCTTCCCTCGAGCGGGCTCGTCTATCCGTGGCGGCCCCCCAGTACTTATCGGTCGATAGACGGCCACCTCGAGTTGTACTATCAGTCGCTCAGACACTTGCTGTTGCCGATGATCGCACTGGGGACGCTGCAGATGGCGACGATCATGCGCGTCGAACGGACCCAGATGATCGAATCGTTGCAAGGCGAGTACGTCAAACTCGCCCGCGCGTACGGCGTTCCCGAGCGGACGATCCTGCGAAAGCACGCGTTTCAGGTCGCCCAGTTACCGATCGTTACCATCGTCGGAGCCAACCTATCGACGGCGATCGGTGGTGCCGTCATCGTCGAGACGGTGTTCAACATCAACGGCATGGGACAGCTATTCGTCGACGCGATCCAGCAAAACGACTATCAACTCATGATGGGGGTGACGATGATGCTCGGCGTGTTGTTCGTGCTCGGCGTCATCGTTACCGACATCTCGTATGCGTACATCGATCCACGGGTCACCTACGGTGAGAGTGAATAACTATGGCAGTCGGTGAATCACAACTCGACGGCGAGACGGAATCGGGAGCCGAAGACGAAGTCGAGGCACGGGTCGGGTGGCGGTACACCGTTGCACGGATCAAACAGGACACGACGGCCCGGTTGGGGTTGTACATCGTGTCGTTCACGTTGTTCGTCGCGATGTACACCCTGATCGACAGCAACCTGTCACGGCTCACGTTCGGACAGGTGTCCGATTACACGTTCGCACAACTGCTGCCGTTCTTCGATCACCCCACGCACATTCCGCCGCCGGGTGAAGGTACCCAGCACATGCCGCCGTACTTCCCGCTGGCGGAGCAGTCGTGGAACCCGCTGCCGGCGGGCGGCACGCTCGAGCACCCGCTGGGGACCGACCACACCGGCCGGGACTACTTTACCAGAATCGTCTACGGCACGCAGGTATCGGTGTTCGTCGGGCTCATCTCGACGTTTATCGGCCTCAGCGGTGGAACGATCATCGGTGCCGTCGCGGGCTACTACGGCGGCAAAGTCGACGACATCCTGATGCGGATCGTCGAGACGGTGTACGCCATCCCGCCGCTGATCCTCATCATCGTCTTTACCGTCTTCATCGGCGGGGCCAGCATCTGGTATGCGGTACTCGGCGTCGGGATCGCCTTTATTCCGATCTTCGCCCGCATCATCCGGAGTCAGGTCCTGAGCGTCCGCGAAATGGACTACATCGAAGCCGCGCAGGCGGCCGGGGTGAGAGACCGCAACATCATCATGCGACACGTCGTCCCCAACAGCTTCGCCCCGATGCTCGTGTACGCGACGCTCCAGATCGGCGTCACCATCCTCATCGTCGCTGGACTCTCCTTCCTCGGGTACGGTGCACAGCCACCGACCCCGGACTGGGGACAGATGCTCAACATCGCGCATCGCAACTACATGCATTCGAATATCTGGCTCTCGATCTGGCCAGGTATCGCGATCATGATCACCATCATGGGCTTCAACCTGTTCGGCGACGGCCTGCAGGACGCCCTCGACCCGCAGATTGACGACTAACTATGAGCTCCGAACCACTACTTCGCGTCGAGAACCTCAAGACGCAGTTCTTCACCGAGGAAGGTACAGTACGCGCAGTCGACGGCATCTCGTTCGAGGTCCGCGAGGGCGAGATCGTCGGCCTCGTCGGCGAGAGCGGCGCCGGGAAATCGGTCGCCTCGATGAGCATCATGGGACTCGTCGAGAGTCCCGGCGAAATCGTCGGTGGCGAGATCACGTACAAGGGCGAGACGCTCTTCGGCCTCGAGGAGGGGCCGGACGGCGAACTCCGGGAGCGCGACGACATGCTCTCGAGCGAGGAGATTCGCACCCGAATCCGGGGCAACGAGATCGCGGTGATCTTCCAGGACCCGATGGAGTCGCTCAATCCCGTCTTCACCGTCGGCGGCCAACTGCGGGAGTTCATCGAACTCAACCGCGGGCTGCCGGAGGACGAGGCGCGAGCGGAAGCGATCGACATGCTCCGCGAAGTGGGCATCCCGGACCCCGAAGAGCGCTACGATGAGTACCCCCACCAGTTCTCCGGGGGGATGCGCCAGCGCGTCCTCATCGCGATGGCGCTGGCCTGTGAGCCCAGCCTCATCATCGCCGACGAGCCGACGACGGCCTTAGATGTCACCGTCGAGGGACAGATCCTCGACCTCGTCGACGACCTCCAAGAGAAGTACGGGACGAGTTTCATCTGGGTCACCCACGATCTGGGCGTCGTCGCGGAGATCTGCGACCGGGTGAACGTCATGTACCTCGGCGAGATCGTCGAGAAAGCGCCGGTCGACGACCTGTTCTACGACACCAAACATCCCTACACGAACGCCCTGTTGAACTCGATTCCCCGTCCCGACCGGACCGTCACGGAACTCGAGGCGATCGAGGGTGTGATGCCCGAAGCGATCAGCCCGCCGTCGGGCTGTCGGTTCCATCCGCGCTGTCCGGACGCACGGGAGGTGTGTAAACGCGCCCATCCAGACGCGAAGGTGGTCGCCGACGCCGACGGGGAGCCACATGAAGCGGCCTGTGTGAAACACGACGCGTTCGACGCGGGCTACGACCAGAGCCCGCCGCTCGAGGGAACTGCGGTCGACACGGGATCGGCGGCGGTCGAAGAGTCGGAGTCGGAGCTCACGGCAAATCCGGCCGGCGACGACAGCGGGGGTGAGACCCGTGAGTAGCGGCATTCGAATGGACGAGGACAGCGGCTACGACAGCGACGACGCGCTGCTCGAGCTCGACGGCGTGACGAAGTACTTCGGGCAGGAGTCGGGACTGTTGGCCGGATTGGAGTTCGAGCCAAATCAGTTCCCCCCGGTCAACATCAACCGGGAGACGGTGAAGGCGGTCGACGACGTCTCCCTCGAGATCCAGCCCGGCGAGACGCTCGGGCTCGTCGGCGAGTCCGGCTGTGGCAAGAGTACGCTCGGGCGGACGATCCTGCGGTTGCTCGAGCCGACCGACGGGGACATCTACTTCAAAGGGGAGAACCTCGCCGACCTCGGCGGGGAGGAACTCCGCCGGATGCGCTCGGACATGCAGATGATCTTCCAGGACCCACAGTCCTCGCTGGACCCCCGGATGAAGGTCGGCCAGATCATCGAGGAGCCGATGCGGGCCCACGATATGCTCGACGACGAAGGTCGGCGGGCGCGGGCGAAAGAACTCCTCGAGAAGGTCGGCCTCGATCCGCGCCACTACAACCGGCATCCACACGCGTTCTCCGGCGGCCAGCGACAGCGGATCAACCTCGCACGGGCGCTGTCGGTCGACCCCGATTTCGTCGTCTGTGACGAGCCGGTCTCCGCACTGGACGTCTCGATCCAGGCGCAAGTGCTGAACACCATGGAATCGCTCCAGGAGGAGTTCGGGCTCACGTACCTCTTTATCGCCCACGACCTCTCGGTCATTCGGCATATCAGCGACCGCGTGGCGGTGATGTACCTCGGACACATCGTCGAACTCGCCGAGAAAGAGGAACTGTTCGAGAACCCCCAGCATCCCTACACGCGTGCCTTGCTCGATTCGATTCCCGTCCCCGACCCACGGGAGAACGGTGTCCGGGGCATACTCGAGGGAGAGGTGCCGAGCCCGGTCGATCCGCCGTCGGGGTGTCGGTTCCGAACGCGGTGTCCGCGCCTGATCGCACCCGACGCGTACGACTGGTCCGACGAGAAGTGGGCACAGACGCGAGCGTTCATGCGGGCGGTCAAGCGACGCTCGTTCGAACCGATGCCGGCCGCCCGGATCGAGGCCGAGTTCTTCGACGGCGACCGGCCCGGCGGCGAGGCGGGGTCGATCGTCGACGAGGCGATCGATCTCATCGCCAGCGACGGCGGCGGTGGGGACGGTGACGACGAATCCGATCGGTGGGCGGCCGCAACCGACCTGTTGCTCGAGTCCTTCGCCGAGCAGAGCGTCTGTGCACACGAGCGACCGGCGTACGACCTCGAGTCAGAACACGGCGACGGTGACCACTTCGCGGCCTGTCACCTGCACCGGTGACGGTTCCGGACCGGGCCTACACCGGTCGCCGACTGTGCCGTCGAGCACCGACTGGGAAACGCGACCGGCCGTGCGAACTGTTCACTGATACTCCGGTCAGCGATGGCTCAACACGGTCAATCATCGCAAAAACCCTTAAGCCGCTGCCGGAACTATTTACTCATACATGAGTAAGATACTCGCCATCCTGGCAGCGCACACGAAAACCGGTGCGAAGGTACAGCGAACGATCGAACACTCGCCCTCGTTTTCGGGCGTCCAGACGAGCGACGACGGCCAACCCGAGACGCGCGTTTCGCCGGGCGGGTTCCTGACCGGATAGCCGGACAGTCGACCCGCCACGGAATCGAACCCTGATCGCTCGAGATCTGACCGGTACGACGGATTATGGACGGCAGAGGGCCACGGAACCCGATGAATTTTGAGTCGTCACGGCTGACCACGCTAAAAGCGAGGAGCTAATCGCGTCACTCGCAGGGAAGTGTGACAAGTGAACAGGGTTCGGATAAGTCCCGGTAGATGACGGTATTGCTCGAGGAGAGGTCCTGGAACTGCACCGAGGTCGGTTTTGCGTCCACGCAGAGAGTTCTCGTCTCACCGGTATCAACAGTCTGAGTGTTCGTCGTGCCGCCGTTGCAGTTCGACGTGGTGTGATGGACCGTCACCGACGACCCCTCCGTGACTTCGATTTCGAACTCCGTCGCGCCCTTGTACTCGTCCAGATCGTATTCGGCGTAATCGACGACGTTGAGCGCGAAGTCGGTCGAACCCTGCGAATCGAGGGTGAGCGTCCGATCAGTGCGACCGTTGGGATTGAGCAGCCACCCCTGTCGTTCGTCGGGAAACACCGTCGTCTCGAAATACCCCTCGGAACTGTCTCTCGATGAGTCGTAGCTCCCACACGGGTACACATACGAGGCGTCGAGTTCGTATCTCACGTCGATCGGTTCCGCGGACGTATAGAGATCGAGTTCGTCCGCAGTAAACCACGGATCGCACCCGTTCGCTGCTGTACCGGTATTGGCCAGTCCGACCGTTGCTACGGTACCGACTGCGACCCCAGCGCCTTTCTTCAATATTGATCGTCGATTGTATTTCATTACTGCATCTACTCCACCCACAGATACTAATATAAATATTGGCCATAAAATTTTATGTTGATGGTGGGTGTGTGTTATGGGTAGAGAGTCGTTCCAGACCCACATTTCGGTCACGTCGACTAGATCGATTATCGGAGTGGGGAAAGACATGTTCCAGAGTGGAAAACAGTTCAAACACAGTAGAGGTCAGATCGCGAATCGGTGCCAATACGAACGGCTGACAGGCCACTGAGTCCGAACCGCTTCGGTCCGAACGAGGGCCGGTAGTCGAGAACGTTGTAAGAATACGATAATTGCAACTGAACGTCATTGCACACCTGATCGTACAACAGCGTTGCGACCAGTGTGTCAATCGTTGCAGTTGCTACTGTAGGTCACAGATCCTATGGGGGAAGACAAATAGATCGGTCGTAGTGGATCGGAGCGAGCGGTCGGCCAGTACCACCGATCGGAGAGCGCCAGTGTCACTCGAGTCGGATCGTCGTCGCGTCCGCGGGCCGAGCCGTCCCCTCGTCGGTCGCGACGAACGCCCGAATCTCGTGTTCGCCGGCGTCGGGGACGACTGATTCGTGGCGATCGCCGCCGGTTCGCTCGAGGCGGCCGTTCCAGGTCACCGAGACTCGTTTTCGCTCGCCGCCGCGAAAATCGAAGGTTGCCGGCCGTTCCGGTGTGTACCGACGCTCGTCGCTGGCCTCGAGGTACCCGTCGACGGTCCAACCCCAGCGCCGTTGACGGGGCGTCGGGAGTTCGACGGGCACCGGGAGCCGATTTTCGAACGTGACGGTGATCTCGACGGGCTCGTCGCGCTCGTAGACGTCTCGGTCGGTCGTAACTGACGCGGTGATCGCGCGCCGGGCGACCGCGCGGGGAACCAACGACGCGAGGACGGTGACGGAAGAAAAGCGCGAGCCGTCGTGCTCGAGTTCGAACTCGTCGCTCGAGTCCCGACTCGCCTCCCGTCGCGGCCGAGAGCGCTTCATAGATGCAGCGACCGGCGCGTCGTACTAAACGGTAGCGGTCGCCGACCCGTCGCCGCGACCGGCCGGCTCGCGGTGAGTCCGGCAGCCCGTTCGAGCGGCGATCACAGCCGGCACCGGAAAACGGGACACGAACCGATCCCCTCCCACCCCCAGTTATCGCCAGGCCGAAAGCGTCGGTGCGTCATCCGCCCGCATCGACAGCCAGGCACCGTCCGCGGAGATGTCCGCGATGACGTACTCGTCGCTCGTAGCCGTCGAGTCGATCGAACCGACGATCGTATTATCGGACGCCATGGCGTGGGGGTTCGTCGCCATGTGAGAGAGTGACAACCAGATACATATAAACTCATCGAATCGGACTGTCCGGCTGCCGGACCGATCGGAAACCGAACTGATATCGGGTGTGAAACACTGGGTTTATACTCATTTTCGCCGTACCGTGGGGATATGAACGTAGCCGACGCGATGACGCCCCGCGAGGACGTGGTCACTGCCGACCTGCCGGGTACTCGTTCGGACGTACTCAAGTACCTGCAAGAACAGTCGTTCTCGTCCGTCCCGGTCGTCAAACCGACCGACAACGGGCCGGAGTATCGTGGTCTCATCTCCCGAGAGAGCCTCATCGAGCAGCCCGACGAGGACCAGCTCGTGATGCTGATGGAAGAGGACGTCCCGACGACGACCGCCGAGACGAACCTCGAGGACGTCGCGCGAACGATGGTCGAGGCGAACGCGCGCCGCGTTCCGGTCGTCGACGGCGAGTTCGAGGGGATCGTCACCGTCACGGACGTCATCCACGCGATCGCGACGGGCGATCAGGAGACCGAGGGCACCGTCGGAGCCTACGCGAGCGCGGACGTCAACACGACCTACGAGGGGACGCCCCTGCCCGTCGCCGAGCGGGAACTCTCCTACGCGAACGTCCCCTACGCCGTCGCGCTCGACGACGACGGTCGCATGAGCGGCGTCCTCACGGAGGTCGACGTGCTCGAGGTCGCCCGGATCGTCGAGGGCGAGGAGGAGACGGGCGACAACTTCGGCGATCAGGACGACGACTGGTCCTGGGAGGGAATCAAGGCGGTCGGCAGTCGCTATCTCCCCACGCGGGACATCGAGCTTCCGGCGGGGCCGGTCCGTGAGTTCATGACCGACGAGGTCGTGACGGTCTCGGCCGAGATGTCGATCCAGGAGGCCGCCCAGCGGATGATCACCAACGACATCGAGCAGATTCCGATGGTCACGGGCGAGGACCTCGTCGGCGTCGTCTGTGACGTCGATCTACTGGAGGCGCTTTATGAGTGAGCACGAACATGCGGCGGCGAGCGCGGGTGAATCGACGAGCGAGAAACTGGTCGAACTGGCCAAGCGGCGGGGCTACTTCTTCCAGTCCTCGGGGGCGTACGGCGGCGTCGGCGGCTTCTACACCTTCGGCCCCCAGGGCGCGGCGCTGAAAGGTAACGTCGAGGACGCCTGGCGCGATCGCTTCGCGGTCGCGGAGGGCAACATGGAGATCGACGCGCCGACGATCATGCCCGAACCCGTCTTCGAGGCCTCGGGCCACCTCGACGGCTTCGACGACATGCTCGTCGAGTGTCCCGACTGCGGCGAGAGTCACCGCGCGGACCACGTCGTCGAGGACAACACCGACTACGAGGACGCCGAGAGCCTGCCCATTCCCGAGGTCGAGGAGGTCATCGCCGAGTACGAACTCGTCTGTCCCGCCTGCGGTGCGGGACTCGCGGGGCAGGCCGTCGACTCGTTCAACCTCATGTTCGCGACGAACATCGGTCCCGGCGACTCCGACCCCGGCTACATGCGCCCCGAGACCGCACAGGGCATCTTCGTCGAATTCCCGCGGCTGAAGGAGTACGCACGTAACCAACTGCCGTTCGGCGTGACCCAGATCGGCCGCGCCTACCGCAACGAGATCAGCCCCCGGCGCTCGATTATCCGCACCCGCGAGTTCACGCAGGCGGAACTCGAGTACTTCATCGACCCCGAGGAGGACGAGCCGGACCTCGAGAGCGTCGAGGACGTCGAGGTGACGCTCTACCCTGCCAGCGAGCAGAACGAAGAGGACGGCGAGGAGATCCGGACAACGATCGGTGCGGCCGTCGACGACGGAACCATCGCCAGTCCGTGGGTCGCGTACTTCCTCGGCGTCGCGAAACCCTGGTACGACGCCGTCGGCGTCGACATGGACCGGTTCCGGTTCCGACAGCACCTCTCGGGCGAACGCGCCCACTACGCGGCGGACTGCTGGGACGCGGAGAGCGAGATCGACGGCAACTGGATCGAGATGGCCGGCTTCGCCTACCGGAGCGATTACGACCTCTCGAAACACGCCGAACACTCCGGCGACCGCTTTACGATCTTCAAGCAGTACGACGAGCCCAAAACCGTCGAGCGCGCGACGGTCGATCCCGACATGAGCTACCTCGGGCCGGAGTTCGGCGGCGACGCACAGGCAGTGGTGGGAGAGCTCGAGGACCTCGCTGCCCGCGATCGATCGGCGTTCGACGGCGACACCGTCGAGATCGAACTCGAGGGCGAGAGCCACGAGATCCCCGTCGAGAAGACCGGCTTCGCCGTCGCGGAGCAAACGGAAGCGGGCGAACACATCGTCCCGCACGTGATCGAACCCTCCTTCGGGGTCGACCGTTTGGTCTACACCGTCCTCCACCACGCCTACCGCGAGGACGAGGTCGCCGGCGAGGAACGCACGTTCCTCGAGCTCGATCCTGAGGTCGCACCCACGTTCGTGGGCGTCTTCCCCCTGCAAAACGACGACGAACTCGAGGACGCGGCACGGGACATCGCCGCGGACCTCCGCGAAGCGGGCCTGTCGGTCACGTACGACGACTCGGGGAACATCGGTCGGCGCTACCGCCGCCAGGACGAGGTCGGCACGCCGTTTTGCGTGACGGTGGATTACGAGAGTATCGAACAGGACGAGGGCGGCGTCACGGTCCGCGAGCGCGACTCGACGGACCAGAAGCGACTCGCGATCGACGAGCTGCCCGAGACGCTGTCGGCGATTCGCGCCGGCGATCTCGCGTTCGACGATCTCGAGGAGTAGACGGCATTCGCGTCGCGGAGAGTGCGTTTTGCGACGGGTTTGCGGACGATCTCGACACCACTTTACGGATGAACGACACGAGACGGCGCACAGTGAAAATGGGCGTCGGTCGCCGCCGCGCTTTTAAATAATATATAGTACTCGGGAGAACTAACCGACGGACTGAAGGTCACCTCTCCCAAGGCAGGACATGATGGCCGACGAACTGAAGCGGCGACTCGTCCACGCCAGCGGTTCGGGGCTGGTCGCCCTCTATCTGCTCGCCACCTATCTCGAGGTCGGGCTGACGTGGCCCCGGTTTCGGATCCTCATGATCGTCCTCGCGGCCGGCGCGCTCGTCCTCGAGTTCCTGCGACTCCAGATCGGACTCGACTGGCGGCTCTATGACGTCCTCACCCGCGAGTACGAACAGGACAACCCCGCTGCGTACGCGCTCTACCTGATTAGCATGGCCGCCGTCGTGGTGGTCTTCGAACCGGCGATCGCGCTGCCCGCGATGTTGATGCTCGCGCTCGGCGACCCGATCAGCGGGGCCGTCTCGGACAACAGCCTCCAGCGGGTCAAATCACCGAAGGTGTTGGGCACGATGTTCCTCGTCTCGACGATCATCGCGCTCCCGTTTCTGCCGATCACGGCAGCGCTGCTCGCCGCGGCGGGCGCGACGCTCGCCGACGGCGTGACGGTCGAGATCCGGACCTACATCATCGACGACAACCTGACGATCCCGATCTACGCCGCCTGTCTAGCGTATCTCGTCCTCGAGTTCACGCCGGTGTCGATGTAGCCCCGAGCCGGGCCGCCATACCGACCGTTCGGCCGTGACATCGGATCAGGCGTTCAACCGCCAGAGTTCGAAATTGAGGACGGCTGCGAACGTCACCCACGCGAGATACGGGATCAGCAACGCCGCGGCGCGCCGATCGACCCGCCGAACGGCGAGGATCGTCCCGGCGACGAGCGTCCAGAGGACGACGACGATCCCCAGCGCGACCAGCGGGGCCTCGAGCGCGAAGAAGGTGGGCGTCCAGGCGACGTTGAACAGCATCTGGAGGACGAAGGCACCGAGCGCGAGGCGACGCCCGTCGGCGTCGCTGCGCCAGACGAGCCACAACGCGATGCCGAGGAGGATAAAGAGGAGCGTCCAGACGACCGGGAACGCGATCGTCGGCGGGTAGAACCACGGTTTCTCGAGGGCGCGGAACCACGGCGTGTCGGGCGAGGAGAACACGCTGGGGGCCGCGCCGACGATGGTGACCAGCAGGACGAAGCCGATCGCGGTGAGGATCGAGCCGCCGTCCGGGAGGCGGTGGGTGATCGATCGGAACGCCATACGCGTCCTACGTCACCGGCGGGGTTATAATGAGGTCACGTGTGGGCTCGACTACGGACCCGGCTGACGGCGGCGGGTGGGAACGAGCCGTACCGGAGGCTACACGTTGTGAGGCTCCCGATGGACGACCTCGGTCGTGCCGTCGATGGTGGCGGACACGACCAGTTCGTCCCCGTTCGGATCGAGGGTGATCGTGGCAGTGTCGGTCGCGCTCGGATCGTCCATCGTAGCGGAGGCCCCGAAAACCGTCGATTCGACGGTCACCACGTCGACATCCGGCGCGTCCGCGAACTCGACCCGAGCGCGGTGTCTGGCACCCGACGTATCGAACGAGACCGTGTCGACGACGCGTCCCGCCTCGTCGATGATCGGTTCGTCGCTGATCTCGGCGGGGTCGGTCCGGGCGGGGAGCCACCAGAGAATCGCCCACTCCCCGTCCTCGGTGACCAGCACGATCTCCACCTCGTCTTCGAACGCCTCGCCGGCCGTGTCGCCGGGTTCCATCGTCGCCGAAACCAGCGCCGTGTCACTGCCCTCGACGACCGTCGCGAGGTCGTCCTCGACGAACAGCGTGGCACCCGGGATCGCACGGAGGTCCGCGACGGTGAGACCGGTGTCGTCGAGTTCGGTGTCGAACGACTCGATATCGACCGCCGGTCGGTCCGTGCCCTCACCGTCCGTCGTCGCATCGAAGTTGTCCGGATGCAGGCTACTCGAATTGTGGATGGCGTCGGCGAACGCGTCGTCGTCGCCGGCGTCGACGGCGCGGAGAAACGCTCGAGCCGTCGCTTCCGGACCGTCCGACGTCGCTTCGATAGTCCGTTCGTCGGCCGCGTCGTCATCGTCGTCATCGTCGGCGATACTGCCGGTGCTCGCGAGGGGGCTCTCGTCGATGCAGCCTGCAAGACCGGTTGTACCGACGAGGCCAGCGGCAGCGAGATAGTGTCTGCGATGCATTGCGTCTCATGCGAGGCTGAACTGGTGGAAGAACCCCCAGCCGATTTTGGCGGGCGGCGACCGGTAATCGGCCGCTCTGGATCGGCAGTTGGTGGGCACCAAACAGCGGTCGCAGGGATGGCAGGTGTAGCTACCGGCCTGGGTCCCGTATCGGTCGTGTCGCCGGCGGAATCGGACCGTCGACTCGAGGTCGACACGGGACGAGGTCGTCCTCGTTTACTTTCACCGCGGTACGGGAACCCTTATTCGCGGCGACGGTGAACAGCCGGCAATGGCAGCACAGGACGAGGAACCGCCCTCGATCGAGCATCCGCTCCTCGAGCCCGACTTCTTGGAGCGCAGACTCTACCAGCTGAAACTCGCGGGGACGGCCGCGAACCACCACACGCTCGTCTGTCTCCCGACGGGGCTGGGGAAGACGACGGTGAGCCTGCTGGTCACCGCACGGCGACTCGAGGAGGTCGGCGGGAAGTCGGTGATGCTCGCGCCGACGAAACCGCTCGTCCAGCAGCACGCGGACTTCTACCGCGAAGCGCTGCAGCTCCCCGACGAGGAGATCGTCGTCTTTACGGGCGACGTGAGCCCGGACGACCGCGCCGCAACGTGGGAGCAAGCGACGGTCGTGATGGCGACGCCGCAGGTGATCGAGAACGACCTCGTCGGGAGCCGGATCTCGCTCGCCGACGTGACCCATCTCACCTTCGACGAGTGTCACCGCGCGACCGGCGACTACGCCTACAACTACATCGCCGAGCGCTACCACGCCGACGCCAAGCGGCCGCTCGTGACGGGGATGAGCGCCTCGCCCGGGGGCGACGAGGAGGCAATTCTCGAGGTCTGTGAGAACCTCGGCATCGACGAGGTCGAGGTGATGACCGAGGAGGACGCCGACGTCGACGAGTTCACCCACGACACCGAGGTCGAGTGGGAGCGCATCGACCTGCCCGACGAAGTCCTCGAGATCCGCGACGCCCTGAACGAGGTCATCAAAGAGCGCCTCGAGAAACTCAAGGACCTCGGGGTCGCGAGTTCGACCCAACCTGATCAGTCACAGAAGGACCTGAATCGGATGCGGGCCGAGTTGCAAACGTTGATCAACAACGACCAGTCGGAGGGGTTCGAGGGGATGTCGATCCACGCCGAAGTGATGAAGCTCCGGCAGGCCGTCACGCTGGTCGAGACTCAAAGCGTCGAGGCGCTCCGGCGATACTTCGAGCGCCAGCGCAATCAGGCCCGAACCTCGGGCGCGTCGAAGGCCAGCCAGCGGATGGTCTCCGATCCGCGCGTGCGCGAGGCCATGCGGAACGCCGAGCGCTTCGACGAGATCCACCCCAAATACAGCAAAGCGCGCATGCTGCTCGCGGAAACGCTGGGGCTCGAGGGTGGCGAGCGGGTGATCGTCTTCACCGAGTCCCGCGACACGGCGGAGGCGCTGACTGACTTCCTCTCGGAAAGCTTCGACGCGAAGCGGTTCGTCGGGCAGGGCGACCGCGAAGGCTCCGACGGGATGACCCAGAAGCAACAACAGGAGGTCTTAGACGAGTTTCGCGCCGGCGAGTTCGAGGTGCTCGTCTCGACGTCGGTCGCCGAGGAAGGGCTCGACGTACCGGAGGTCGACCTCGTCCTCTTCTACGAGCCCGTCCCGACGGCGATCCGCTCGATCCAGCGGAAGGGACGGACGGGTCGACAGACCGAGGGTCGGGTCGTCGTCCTCATGGCGGAGGACACCCGCGACGAGGCCTACTTCTGGATCTCGCAGCGGCGTGAGAAGGAGATGGAGTCGGAACTGCGCGAACTGAAAGGACTGGCCCCCGAAATCACCGAGGAACTCGACGACTCACAGCAGTCACTGACCGATTTCGAAGGGGCAGGCGAGGGCGGAGTGAAAGTAGACGGGAACGACGGAAACACCGACGCCGTCGGCGATTCCTCCAGCGGAAGCGAGGGGGTTGTAGCGGGGCCGGGACTGCAGGAATTCGGAGCGAACAACTCGGAAACGGGTAGTAATGAAGAACCCGGAGACGGGGCGGCCGAGATCGAGGAGGACGTCGAGACCCACGAACCACACGCCGAGGGCGACACCGTCGCGGTCGTCGCCGACCAGCGGGAGATGGACGCGAACATCGCCCGCGACCTCTCGCGACGCGAGGAGTACGAGATCAGCCTCGAGACGCTCGACGTCGGCGACTACGTCCTCTCCGATCGGGTCGTCGTCGAGCGCAAGTCCGTCGCGGACTTCGTCGACTCGCTGGTCGGCGGCGACCGCTCCGTCTTCGAACAGGTCGGCGCGATGGCTCGCCACTACTCGCGGCCGATCGTCGTCATCGAGGGCGAGGGACTCTACGAACAGCGGGACGTCCACCCGAACGCGGTCCGGGGGGCACTCTCGAGTCTCGCGGTCGACTTCGGGGCGAGCGTCCTGCGGACCGACGACGAGGACGACACGACCGAACTGCTCGCGGTGATCGCCGGCCGGGAACAGGAGACCGCCGACCGGGAGGTGTCGGTCCACGGCGAAAAGGGGACCAAGACCCTGAGCGAACAACAGGAGTACGTGGTCTCCTCGATCGCCGAAATCGGCCCCGTCACGGCACGGTCGCTGCTCGAGGAGTTCGGCACCGTCGAGGCGGTGATGATCGCGACCGAAGACGAGTTACAGGAAGCGGACGGCGTGGGGACGGTGACCGCCGAGCGGATTCGGGAGGTCATCGGAAGCGACTACACGGGCTGAGCAACGCGGATGCTCCAGTCGGGTTACGAGCGGCCAAGCGAAGTACTCGAGCGACCGGGGTCACGGCTCAGTCGTTCGTTTCGGTCGTGAGACCCGTCTCGCGGTCGTCAGACGTCGAAACGGGCTCACCCTCCGCGCGAGCGACGAGTCGCTCGGCGGTGAGGACACACCAGATACCGAGTACGACGCCTGCGACGACGTCGATCAACCAGTGAATCCCCAGATACATCGTCGAGAAGACGACGAGGGTGGCGACGACCGACGCGATCGGGAACCATCTGGGGTACTCCCGGCGCGACCGCCAGGCGAATAGCGCGACGATAACCGCCAGCGACGTGTGGAGCGACGGGAAGACGTTCGTGTTCGCCGACACCTCCGCCGTGAGTTCCTGTGTCTGCGGGTAGAACTCGTACATAAGCCCGTTGACGGTCGACAGATGATTGCGCGGTCCGTAGGCGACGAACAGCGTATAGAACACCGAGCCGACCAGGGTGTTGAGGGCGTACGCGACGAGCAGTTGCTTGAAGCGCCGCTGGGTCCCCAACAGGAAGTAGAGGACGAGGGCGGACACCAGCAGGTACGGGAACCCGAACATGTACATCGCGGAGAAGAATCCGATCAGCGCGTCGGGAACGATCGACTGCAGGCCAGCGACGAACGAGCCTTCCACGGCGTAGATCTCCGCGGTGATGTCCCAGTCGAGCGCATACGAGAGTTCCAACCTGCGGTAATGTGTCCATCGCTTCACCAACAACACCAGCAGCGTGACGCCGAGATAGGGCGCGATACTCCGGCCCCGATCCTCGAGTTCGGCGATCGTTCGCGGGAGCGCCGAAGCGCGGACACAGAGCGCGCAAGTGGCTGTAACGCCGGTGCAGACGGTCGCTATCGTAATGAACGTAACGTATCCTAATGCCATCGGTGGCTCTCCTCCGTCTAGGGGTGGCAAGCGATCGCGAGCCGCAGGCGAGCGAGTATCCGGCACGGGGGGGAGGGCGGCGAGTCGGACCGGGCGGCGACACTGGCGCCTTCGACGACGCGCCGGTCGAAACCGCCCGATCGACGGACACTCGAACCGTGACGGCTCAGCGCCGCGTATTCCTATCGGGTGGTAACATTCTACTTAATTTAAATCTACTGGTGCCCGACGGGGTCGAGCCGGACGGAACGCGGGACCGCGAGGAACCGGTGAAGATCCACCTCTGCGCGACGTGCGAAGTCACTTGACGGCGCTCAAGCCGAGCGAATGTCGATTGATTCAGCTCGCCGTCGTTCGTCGACGCCGGCTACGATCGGCGTTACCGCGGTCTCGAGGACGGTCAGCGCAGCGTCGCCAACGTTTCGCTGGCTTCACGAGCCGCCTCGAGACAGTCCGCCGCGTAGCGGGGATCGTCCGTGGCGGCGGCCGCTTCGGCGAACTTCTCGAGCGACCGGACGAGCGCATCGCGAGCGGCATCGAGATCGCCGTCGGCCGAGGACGGACCGGTTGCGGGACGCGGGCGGTTGCGGTCGGAACCGGACCGACGGTCGTCGGGGCGGGGAGTCGCAGAGGAGCGGGCGGTCGACGCGGCGTCGGGACGGGACTGCGAGGGGCCGTCGTCTCGAGCCGGCGTCGACGGCTGCGGTTGCCGGTCCGAGGTCGATGCGCTCGTCTCCCGTCCGTGGTCGGCGTCGCGCGGGTCGGTCGTCGTCTGGTTGGGCGTGGACGCCGTCTCGGCCGCTGTCGTCGCGGCGTCGTCGGTATCCGGCGCGGCCGCGTCGGTGGCACCGGGTCGATCAGCGGACCCACCGGTGGCAGTTCCGTCGCCCACTCCCTCCGCAGCCGACTGGGCCTCGAGATCGGTCCCCTGAACGGCGTCGGGGGTACCGTGACAGCTGGGGCAGAAGGTCGTTCCGTCATCCTGGAAGAGGGGGTCGCCGCAGGTCCCGCAATGGGCGTTGGTCATCGTCGCACCCTTGAGCAGCAGGTCGCTCATCCGCTGGGTCGCCTTGCGCTCCTCTTTGTCCTGCTCGTACTTCTCTCGAAGTTTCTCGCGCTCGGCTTCCTTGTCGAAGTCGCTCATATTCGTCTAGAGGCGGCGGACCATCGAAAAAGCTGCGAAGGGGGAGAGCGGCCCTATCGACGGAGCCGCGCCCCGAGTCACCGCGATCGTTCGAGTGCGGCCTCGGCGGCAGCGACGGCCTCGGTGGGGGTGTCGGCGGTTTCGAAATCGATCTCGAGGGCGGAAACGTCGTGGGTCCCGAGGCCGACGACGGGACGGTCGTAGATCCCGGCGAAGCCGATCTCGGAGAGGGTACCGACGCCGCCGGCCAGCGCGATGACCACGTCGCCGTTCAGCGGGACGAGCGTGTTCCGGGCGTGGCCGAGACCGGTCGCGATGGGGATGTCGACATCGTCGTTGGCGGCTCCGGGGCGCTCGCCGGGGAGGATACCGATCGTGGTTCCGCCCTCGGACTTCGCGCCGCGACAGACCGCTGCCATCGTCCCGCCGCGACCGCCGCAGACGACGACGTGACCGCGAGCCGCGAGTTCGCGGCCGACCGCTTCCGCGCGGGCTGCCTGTTCGTCCGTGACCGTCCCGCCGCCGATGACGCTAGCGCGCATACGCGAGACGCCGTGGGCGGCGACAATGATCGGTTCGGTCTCGAGTCGCGGGCGACTCGAGCGAAAGTGAGCGTCGGATCGCGGGGGGAAGCAGTGAGCGGCCGCCCGAGCGGCCGGGCATACTGTGGTCCGCGGAGCGCGAGATGGAATACGACAGTCGTCGAAATATTCATCGCCGAATCGGTTCGAAGCCAGAGGTTTCGACGGATTTAACGTGTGCGATGGGGAATCATTACGTGGTATGACGAAAGTGAGCGTGGTCGGCGCGGCCGGGACCGTCGGGGCCGCTGCGGGCTACAACATCGCGCTTCGGGACATTGCGGACGAGCTCGTGTTCGTCGACATTCCGGACAAGGAAGACGACACGATCGGACAGGCCGCCGACGCCAACCACGGTGCGGCCTACGACTCGAACACGACGATCCGACAGGGTGGCTACGAGGACACCGCGGGATCGGACGTCGTCGTCATCACGGCGGGCATCCCGCGCCAGCCGGGGCAAACACGGATCGATCTGGCGGGCGACAACGCCCCGATCATGGAAGACATCGGCTCCTCGATCGCCGAGCACAACGACGACTTCATCACCGTCACCACGTCGAACCCGGTCGACCTGCTGAACCGCCACCTCTACGAGACGGGCGAGCGCGCCCGCGAGAAAGTGATCGGCTTCGGCGGCCGGCTCGACTCCGCTCGGTTCCGGTACGTCATTTCCCAGCGCTTCGACGCTCCGGTGCAGAACGTCGACGCGACCATCCTCGGCGAGCACGGCGACGCGCAGGTCCCCGTGTTCTCCAAGGTCCGGGTCGACGGACGCGATCCCGAGTTCGACGAGGACGAAAAGGAGGACCTCCTCGAGGAACTCCAGACCTCGGCGATGAACGTCATCGAGAAGAAGGGCGCGACCCAGTGGGGGCCGGCGACCGGCGTCGGCCACATGGTCGAGGCCATCCTGCGTGACACCGGCGAGGTCCTCCCCGCGAGCGTGAAACTCGAGGGCGAGTTCGGCCACGAGGACACCGCCTTCGGCGTGCCGGCGAAGCTCGGTTCCGACGGCGTCGAGGAGATCGTCGAGTGGGACCTCACCGAGTACGAGCGCAACCAACTCGGCGAGGCCGCCGAGAAACTCTCCGAGCAGTACGACGAAATCTCGTAGACGACACCCGGTCGCCGGTTCTGTTCGCGACCATCGTCGACCGAGTAGCCTCGAGACTGCGGACGGCGATTCGGCCGTCGGATCAGGGAATCAACTGGTTGCCGTCGTCGTCGTAAATCGCGATCGCATCGACGGGACAGGACCGAGCGGCGAACTTCGCGTCCAGTTCCGCGTCGTCGGGCACCTCGCGGACGAAGACGCCGTCCTCGCGTTCCTCGCTGTCCGCGAGGATCGCCTTCCCTTTCGA
Organism: Natrinema altunense; assembly: GCF_000731985.1. GTDB lineage: Archaea > Halobacteriota > Halobacteria > Halobacteriales > Natrialbaceae > Natrinema > Natrinema altunense. The sequence goes on along the minus strand of NZ_JNCS01000004.1, from coordinate 344,885 downwards.
TTTGTCCTTCTCGAAGGCGTCCCACTCCGCGACGCACTGGAACATCCCGATACAGGTGTCCTCGTCGAATTCGACCTTCATACGAGGTGGTTGGGCCGATCGGCGTAAATCGGTAGCGGTCCCCGGTCATGGTCCGCGGTACCAGGAGCCAGATGACAGCATCGCTTTACTGTTCGGCGGCTCACCCCCCCTCGAGTTGCGAAAGCGGGACGGCACGACGGTCCCCACGGGAGGCGATGGGGACCATGAGCCACGGGTTCGCTGCCGAGCAAACGCTTTTCCACGGGGTCGTCGAACGACGATGTACGAGACGGAATGGTCGCACTCTCCTTCGGGGTCCTCGTCGGAGCCGCTATCGTCACCTGTCTGTTCATGGCGTGGGTGCTCGGGGCGAACAGCAACTCGCCACCCTTCGCCCCCGCGATCGGCGCGAACGCCATCTCGACGATGCAAGCGGCGTTCGTCATCGGCCTGCTCGCGGCCGCGGGAGCGCTCATGCAGGGCGGCAGCATCTCGGAGACGGTCGGTGCGGACCTCATCGACGGCGTCACGATCACGCCGCTTGCGGCCACCGCGGGGCTGCTGACCGCGGCGGGGTTCATGGCGGTCGGGATCTACACACGGTATCCGATCCCCGCGGCGTTCGCGACGACGGGCGCGATGGTCGGCGTCGGCCTCTCGCTGGGCGGCGATCCGGCGATCGACACCTACCGACGGCTCGGACTCTTCTGGCTGCTGGTGCCGATCATGTCCGGCGGACTGGCGTACGCGACGGCGACGGTTCTGCGGCGCGACGACGTTCCCGAGACGGTCGGCGTCCCGCTGCTGGCCGGTATCGTCGGCGCGATCGTCGCCAACGTCCGCCTCGGTGTGATCCCCGATCCGGCCGCCGAGCAGGGCACCCTGGCCGGCTTCGTCTCCCGGCAGTTCGGTGGCGGGCCGGCGCTCGCCGCCGGCGTCGACCTCGGAACCGTCCTCGTGACCGTCGGGGTCGGCGTCATCGCGTTCTACTGGAGCCGCGAGCGCGTCCGCGTCTCCGTCGAGAACGGGATCCGCTCGTTCCTGCTCGTCCTCGGCGGCATCGTCGCCTTTTCCTCGGGCGGCTCGCAGGTCGGCCTCGCGACCGGCCCCCTCGAGAACCTCTTTCGCGTCGAACTCGGCCTGCCGGGGATCCTCCTGCTCGGGATCGGGGCTACCGGAATCCTCGCCGGTGCCTGGATGGGTGCGCCGCGGTTGCTGCAGGCGACGTCCCGGGAGTACGCCCAACTCGGGGTTCGCCGCTCGATCGCGGCGCTGGTCCCGGGGTTCATCATCGCACAGTTGGCGATCGCGCTCGGGATTCCCATCTCGCTGAACAACATCATCCTGTCGGGGGTCATCGGCGGCGGACTGGCCGGCGGCTCGGCGGGCGTCTCCCGGCGCAAGATCGGCGTCACGATCACCTTCTGGCTGGTGACCCTCTCGAGTTCGGTCGTCGTCAGTTACGGCCTGTATCGGCTGTTCGCGTCGGTTATCGGCGGTTAAGCTTCGTTCGGACTCGAGGCCATCAGTCGAGCACCGTCACCGGCTGTGCGGTCCGGTCGACCACCGTGGCCGCGATGTCGCGACAGAGAAACCGCCTGAGGAATCCCGTCGAGCCCGTCCTGGAGCCGTACATGACGACGTGATCGATCCTCGCCTCGGCGGCGTACTGCGGAACGACAGTTCCGGGCCGTCCCTCGGCCGTCTCGATCCGGACCCGGTCCGAGGCCGCATCGGCAACCGACTCGAGCAAGTCGGTTGCGCTGGCCCGCGCTTGCGCCCGCCGGTCCTCGCTTCGCTCGAGGATACCGCCCTCGCTGAGCGGCGCGTCCAGCGGCGTGATGACGGTGAGCAGTACGATGTCGGCGTCGGGGAACGTCTCGAGGGCGTAGGCGAGGGCCTCGTCTTCCCGCGGACGGCCGAGCGTGGGAACGAGGACGCGGTCGGGATGGGAGTCGGCCATACGGGCCTGTTCGACGGCGGGTCGCATCGGTCTATCGGCGTCGAACGACTCGGACGGGAGAAGGAAACCCACCGGCTCTTCGAACGCACGCGAACAGCCCGGTTGCTCGCCGTGAACCGGGGCGACAAGCGAGCACAGCGTCGCTCGAGGGGCGGCCTCCGCAGCCCACAAGACGATACTTTAAACCGCGGGACGCGCCAAGGGAGGACAATGAATATCGAGGAGCTGTCGGGGCTCCCGGCCGGTGCCGTCGACCACTTCCGGAGCGAAGGCATCGAGGAGCTCTACCCGCCGCAGACAGCGGCGGTCGAGGCCGGCGCGACCGAGGGTGAGAACCTCGTCGCCGCGGTCCCCACCGCCAGCGGGAAGACGATGATCGCCGCCCTATCGATGCTGTCGGCGATCGAGCGCGGCGGGACGGCACTGTACATCGTCCCCCTGCGGGCACTCGCCAGCGAGAAGAAAGACGAGTTCGAGGCCTACGAGCGCTTCGGCGTCACGGTCGGCGTGACGACGGGCAACTACGAGAGCACCAGCGACTGGCTCGCGACGAAGGACATCGTCGTCGCCACCAGCGAGAAGGTCGACTCGCTCGTTCGCAACGGGGCCGACTGGCTCTCGGATCTGACCTGCGTCGTCTCGGACGAAGTACACCTCATCGACGACCGGAATCGAGGGCCGACGCTCGAGGTGACCCTCGCGAAACTTCGGAAGCTCAATCCCCGCATGCAGCTGGTCGCGCTCTCGGCGACCGTCGGCAACGCCGACGAAATCGCGGACTGGCTCGACGCTGCGCTCGTGGACACCGACTGGCGACCGATCGAGCTGCAGATGGGCGTCCACTACGGCAACGCCCTGAACTTCGACGACGGCTCGACCCGGGAGGTCCCGGTCCAGGGCAGCGAAAAGCAGGAGGCCGCCCTCGTCCGCGACATTTTACGGGAGGACGGCTCCTCGCTCGTGTTCGTCAACTCCCGGCAGAACGCCGAGGCCGCCGCGCGGCGGCTGGGCGACGTCTCGACGAACGAACTGACTCCCGAAGAACGGACCGAGCTGGCCGAACTGGCCGACGAGATTCGGGACGACAGCGACACCGAGACCAGCAAAGACCTCGCTGCGGCCGTCGAACACGGGGCCGCATTTCACCACGCCGGCCTCTCGAGCACCCAGCGGTCGATCGTCGAGGACGCCTTCCGGGACCGACTCCTGAAAGTGATCTCGGCGACGCCGACGCTCGCCGCGGGCGTGAACACGCCCGCCCGCCGCGTGATCGTCCGCGACTGGCGGCGCTTCGATCCCAGCGCCGGCGGCATGGCACCGCTGGACGTCCTCGAAGTCCACCAGATGATGGGGCGGGCCGGCCGCCCCGGTCTCGATCCCTACGGCGAGGCCGTGTTGCTCGCGAAGAACCACGACGAGAGCGAGGACCTGTTCGATCGCTACATCTGGGCCGAGCCCGAGCCGGTACGCTCGAAACTGGCGGCCGAGCCCGCCCTGCGGACCCACGTCCTCGCGACCATCGCCTCCGGCTTCGCCCGCACGCGCGATGAGTTGCTCGAGTTCCTCGAAGCCACTCTCTACGCCAGCCAGTCGAGCGAACCCGGTCGGCTCGAGACGGTGACCGACACGGTCCTACAGTATCTCGAGTCGAACGACTTTATCGAGCGCGAGAGCGGTGGGAGCGACGACAGCGAGGGTGTCGACGACGGAGCGTTCACATCGGCAGCCGCTCTCGCAGACGACGGCAGCCGCGACGAGGAACTCGCGGCGACCAGCCTCGGACACACCGTCTCGCGGCTCTACCTGGACCCGATGAGCGCCGCCGAGATCGTCCACGGGCTCGCGGACGCCGACGAACGGCCGACCGCACTGGGACTCTACCAACTGATCTCGCGGACGCCGGACATGTACGAACTCTATCTGCGCTCCGGCGAGGACGAACGATTCGGCGACCTCTTCTACGAACGGGGGGCCGAGCTGCTGGGGAACGCCCCGAGCGAGTTCGAGGAGGAGCGCTTCGAGGACTGGCTCTCGGCGCTCAAGACGGGCAAGCTGCTCGAGGACTGGGCGACCGAGACCGACGAGGAGCAGTTGACCGACCGCTACAAGATCGGACCCGGCGACCTCCGCGGGAAGGTCGACACCGCCGAGTGGTTGCTCGGGGCGGCCGAGTCCCTGGCCGCGGAGATCGACAGCGAGTGGACCGTCGCCGTCCGGGAGGCCCGCGCCCGCGTCGAACACGGCGTGGGTGAGGAACTCCTCGAACTCGTCGGGGTCGGCGGGGTGGGCCGCAAGCGCGCCCGCCGGCTCTACGACGCGGGGATCAAGGAGCCCGCCGACTTACGGACTGCGGACAAAGGCGTCATCCTCGCGGTTCTCAAAGGGCGGAAGACGGCCGAGACCATCCTCGAGAACGCGGGCCGCGAGGACCCCTCGATGGACGGCGTCGAGCCGAGAGCGGACGGGGAAAGCGACGGGGACGGGAACGCAGTGGCGAACGCGAGCGGGGACCGCACAGCAACGGATGCGACTGAAACGACGGACGCGGACGACAGTCAAGCGAGCCTGGGTGATTTCTGATGGCGCTACTCGAAGGCCGACTCGAGATCGACGATATCGACGCGTTCGTGGCCACCCTCGGTGAGATCGGGGCCCGCCACGGCGTGACGGTTCAGGCGTTCGATTCGCGGTACGTCGCCGACCGTCGACACATAGCGCGGGCCGTCGAGTTCGCCGACCGGGCCATCGAACGGGGCGAGAACGTCGCCCGGGATCGGGCCGTCGAGATCCTCCTGTACGCCGCCGGCCGGCGGCAGATCGACCGCGCCCTCGAGATGGGCGTCGGCGAGGGCGAGTACCGCGCGGTCGTGCTCGTCGACGGCGCTCACGACGGGGACGAAGCGGCCGCGATCGCGGAACTGAAGGCGCTGGGCGCGTTCGTCGAGCGGGACTCGACGCTCGAGACGCAGGACGCCGAGACGCTGTGTGGCTTCTTCGACATCACCGATGCCGAACGGGCGGCCACAGACGCGCCACTGTCGGCGCTGGTTCACGAACGGGTCGCACTGCTCGAGGTCGAAAAGTAGTTTCGCGGTGCCGAGACGTCCCGCGAGGGACACACTAGCTGCAAATACAGCGGACCGCAGTCAGTCGTCGGCCGCCCCCTCGAGACGCCGTTCTCTGGCCTCCCGAAGGCCGTCGCAGATGCCGCCCTGACTCGACATGTTGACCTGTGTGAGCCGCCCCCGCCGGTGGACGAGGGCGAACGACTCGGCGTCGATGGGGTCGCCCTCCGGCGTTCGAAACAGGGAGGCGTCCGGCTCGGAAACGAGGGCAGTCTCGCGAGCTTTGTGGAGGTACCGCTCGATCGGGTCGTTCGGAACGGTGACCGCGAACGAACGGTCGTCGACGTAGACGGCGACAGTGTTCGTCGAATCGTCCATCTCGAGGTCGCGGGAGCTGAGATCGACGATCGCCTCGGCGTCGAGGCCGGCGTCCAGCAGTGCCTCGACTGCATCGTACTGGCGGGCGACGCGAGCTTTCTCGTCGAGTTCCGCACGGACTGCTGCGACATCACCGTCGGCATCAGGAAACGCCTCGCCGAAGGAGAGGCGCTCGTTCACGCCGCGAGTGATCTCCGTTTCGTGCATGTGTTCGTGGAGCGTGATCCGGCTCTCCTCGACTGTCGAGAGGGACTCGACCTCGTCACGGGCGTCGACTGCCATCATCCAGGCAAAGGCCGGCGAGCACCACGCAGTCGGAAGCGTGAGGTCGACGGCGACGCGGTGCCCGGTGATCTCGATGCCGTCGACGTACTCGAGCGCGACGATCGAGCAGTCGAGTTCCGGATCGGTAACCCGGTTCAATCGATCGCGGACGGCCGCTCGAGTCGGGCCGTCGGATATCTGTGAGCTCATCAGTCGTCTGCAGCCGCGGGTTCCTCGCCGGCGTAGTGGTCCTCGAGACCGAACTGCTGGCTGATCTCGTCGTCCTGGAACGCCTGCCGTTTCGCTTCGATGTCGATGTCGTAGAGATCGGCGGCGTTCTCGCCCATGACTTTTTTCTTGGTCTCGAGGTCCCACTCGACGCCGTACTCGGCGCGGTGCTCCTGGGTGAGTTCGGCTTCCATGACCTCCTCGACGAGCCAGTCGGGGTTCCACAGCGCGTAATCCGAGCCGAAGAGGACGCGCTCCTCGCCGAGCCACCAGAGCAGTTCGGACATGATCTCGGAGAACTTACCCGGTCGGTTCTGGGCGAACGGCGCGGCGACCGCGAGCCCGCCGTAGACGTTGTTCTCCTGTGCGGCGATCCAGCAGAAGTCGTCGAGACGCGGCAGGCCGACGTGTTCGACGACGAAGTTGAGTTCGGGGAACGACGAGGCTGCATCGTCGACGTCCGCCACGTCGAACGCGTCGCGGTTCAGCGGGCGGATGGTCGGTCCCTTGTGTGCGTGGATGTTCTCGATGCCGAGTTCCGAACACTTCTCGAGGAATTCGAACGCCTCCTCGTCGTCGAGTCGCCACCCCTTCGAGTCGCCGCGCCACTCGGCGGTGTAGAGTTTGACCCCGGGAATCTCGTAGTTCTCGTGAAGTTCTTCGAGATACTCGAGACCCTGATCACCGTCGCGGGGATCGAAAGTGCCGTTGAGGACGAATCGCTCGGGGTACTCGGTCGCGAGTGCGGCGTTCTGCTCGGTCGTATTGAACCCCTCAGCGTAGAAGTCGGTGAGGTACGTCGGCTGGAAAATGCCCATATCGGCGGCGGCGTCACCGAACAGGTCCGCGACCATTCGGTCGGCACCGTATTTGCGATACTCGTCCATGTCCCACTGCCGTTCCTCAGGGGTGAACGTCGTGTGATAATCGTAGAAGCACTGGATGAACTCCTCCCCACCCTCGTGTTTGATGTTCTCCTCCGTCGCATCCCACAGGTGCACGTGAGCATCGATGACGAAGATGTCCTCTTCGTTTTGCTGATACATCCCACACTGTACATTGACACCACACCACATTACTCTTTTTCAGACAGATATGAATCACACACCAAGTTGAGCTTGAAGGGTCAAAGTTAGCGTATCCAAATACCGATATCAATATTCAAATAATCATACGGGGCGATACTCGAGGGGGTATTATGACGGGTGACGACGAACTGTGTGTCAGTACCATGCAAGCAGCCAGGCTTCACGAGTACACTGACGAGATGGGCGACGCGCTCTCGATAGACGAGATCGACCGACCGGCGCTCGAGCGATCGGATCAGGTACTGATCGAGGTTGAAGGGGCAGGATGGTGTCAGACTGACAATCACATCATCGAGGGGATGTGGACCGACTACGCGCCACAGGACCTGCCGATGACGCTGGGTCACGAAAACGCGGGGATCGTCGCCGAGACCGGTGAGGAGGTAACGCTGGTCGAGGCGGGCGATCCGGTGATCTGTCATCCCGTCCAGACCTGTGGCATCTGTCGCCCGTGCCGGCTCGGCGAGGACATGTACTGCGAGAACAGCGCGTTCAACGGGCTCACCACCGACGGCGGGTTCGCCGAATACCTGCAGACGAACGAGCGGGCAGTGATTCCGCTGCCCGACGGCGTCGATCCGACGGAGATCGCACCGCACGCGGACGCCGGGATCACGGCCTACCACGCCGTCAAAAAGGCTGTCGACGAACTGAACCCCGGCGACACCTGCGTCGTCATCGGCGTCGGCGGACTCGGCCACATCGGCCTCCAGTGTCTCGAGGCCACGAGCGCCGCGGACGTCGTCGCCGCCGACGTCAAAGACGAGGCGCTCGAGTTGGCCGAAGCGTTGGGCGCTCGCCACGCCGTCAACTCCGCCGAGAAAGACCTCGCCGACGTGGTTGCGGACCTGACCGACGACGAGGGAGCCCAGCAGGTCGTCGACTTCGTCGGCCGCGACGAGACGACCGCACTCGCACCCGACATCGTCGCCGCCGGGGGCGACCACCACATCGTCGGCTACGGCGGCCACGTTCACGAACCCAGTCAGGCACTGGTCAACGGCGAGTTCTCGTTCCGCGGCACGCTCGTCGGCAAGTACGCCGAGTTACAGAAACTCGTCGCGCTCGTCGAGCGGGGCGACGTCGAACTGCGCACCGAACGCCACGACCTCGGCGAGATCAACACGGTCGCGGAACGGCTCGAGCACAACGAAATCGAGGGCCGAGCGGTGATCCAGCCGCCCTGACGAAACCAGTCATCGTACCCCACCCTCGATTTGTCTCCACCTGCCACACCCGCGGTCGTCACCGCTGTTGACCGGCGGTGATTCAGCCGTTCCGAACCGACGCTACGCTCTTGTGCGATCGGACGATATTCCGTACATGGCCACTCTCGAGGACGCGATCAATATCGGCGGTCTGACGGTCCCCAACCGGCTCTACCGCGCGCCGCTACTCGAGTGTGCGGGCAACGGCCCCGACGCGGTCGATACGCTGATCGACGACCTCGAGCCCGCAGCCGAGTCGGGCGTCGGCCTCATCTGTCAGGGTGCGACGATCGTCCGCGGCGCGGGGGGCTGTGCCGCCCCGGGGATGACCCGGGTCCACGACTCCGACTTCGTGGCGCGGCTGTCGCGGCTGACCGATCGGATTCACGACCACGGGAGTCGGATCGTCCTCCAACTCGAGCACGGCGGCCTCCGGAGCATGGAGACCTGGCACGCCGAGTACCGACGCGAGAATCCGGCCCTCGAGCAACTCGCCGTCTCGGAGCCGCCGTGGCAGTTGCGCGCGCTGGACCGCATCGGCTTCCTCGAGTACGACCCACACGTCCTCACGACCGACGAAGTATACGATCTCGCGGCGGATTTCGGCCGCGCGGCCGCCCACGCCGTCGAGGCCGGCTACGACGGCATCCACCTCGCCGGCGCGAACATGGGGATCGTCCAGCAGTTCCTGTCACCCTTCTACAACCGGCGGACCGACGAGTTCGGTGGGAGTCCGGAAGCGCGACTCGAGTTCCTCGCACTGGTGCACGACGAGATCCGCGAGCGAGCCGGCGACGTGCCACTGCTGACCAAGGTACCGGCCGAAACGCCCGCCCCACCCACACCGGTCGTCCGCCGAAAGCTCTCGCTCGCGGACGGTATCGAAATCGCCCGTCGGCTCGAGCGGATCGGCTACGACGCAGTGGTCCCCGTCCAGACGTCGGTCGTCTGGGATCTGAGCATCGTCCGCGGGGAGTACCCCGAGCGGGCGTGGGACAACGAAGCCCTGCACGAGGAGTACGACGCGGCCTTCGGCGGCGCGACGCGACGGCGGCTCGTCGCGCTGGCGAATCGGATCCAGTCGCTGCAGTACGACTTCGAACCCGCGTGGAACGAGGCGTTCTGCCGGCGCGTTCGCGATCGGGTGTCGATTCCCGTGCTGGCGGAGGGTGGCATCCGCGAGCGACGACAGATGGACCGGTTGCTGGGGGACTCGAGCGATGGTCGCGACGGTGCGAGCGACGCCGACCCGACCTGTGACATGGTCGGCATGGCCCGGCCGTTCTACGCCGAGCCGCGGCTGGGCGCACGGCTGCTCGAGACGAAGTCCGGAGCCAAACCCCCGCGCGTGCTCTGTGAGAGTTGCAACAACTGTACGGTGCCGCAGGTGACGGGTGCACCGGGGGTCTGTCGGACGCCGGACGTGCTCCGAAAGCGGGGAGAACTCGAGCGGGCGGGAGTCTACGATCGGACCGAGGGCGACTGATTTAGCCTGTGACGGTGTTACTCGTCAGTTCCGCAAGCGTCCCTTCGGTCGTATAATCCGGCGCTTCGACTCTGAATCGAGAGTCGGTCGAACCCGCGTAGTGGAGCTGTAGCGTGTACGAGCCGTCGTCGGCGATCGGTGCTGCTTCGGCGCGGTCCGCACCGAGTTGCTTGAGCATGACCATCTCGCCGGCGTACGTGGCGTCGGCCTGTCCACGAATTTCGTATGTCGTCCGCTTCGCCGAGACTTCCGTGCCCTCGAGCGGATAACCACGATCTACCCAGGTGTTGAATCCATCGAAGAGCGCGTAGACGTTCTCGTAGCCGTTCTCGATCAGTTTCCCGGCTCGCAATCCGGAGAGGTGGTGTGGACAGCCACAGTAGGTCACGATCCGTTGGTCTTTGGCCCAGTCCGCAACCGGATCATCGTCCGGCGTGTACGGCGGGGCAGTACTCAGCGCCGCGCCGGCGATGTGGGCTTTCTCGTACTGATCAGCGCCGCGGGCATCGGCGATTCTGGCCTCTTGGCGTTGATACCAGTAATAGACGTCATCGATGGGGGCCAGCGGTACGTCGACACCATCGAACGTCTTCGTTTTGTACGAACTGGGGTCGATCGATCGCTCTTCGGGCTCGGACTCCGTACCCGGACCGTATCCATCACCCTCGTTATCACCGCCGCCGCCGAGACAACCCACGACGGCCGTCACGGACGCCGTCGATCCCACTGCGAGAAACTGCCGTCGGTTCATAGGCCGACTGTATGCGAGTCAACCAAATATGGGTTCTGGTAACGGCGATACCGCTCTCCCAACCCCTTCGTTTCAACTGGAAACCGTGAGACGCGGTCGGCGAAATACTCGAGTCGAAACGACAGAGAAGTAGTCCATCCTGGATTCGAACCAGGGTCGAAGCCCCCAGAAGGCTTCAGGATTGGCCGCTACCCCAATGGACTGACACGGTCCGTCGGTTTCGCTTCCGACGTACTACACCATAGTTGGGTTCCGTATTAGAGTGTTACGAACTCGGTCGCGATTCGAAACCGGAGATGAGGTCCAGCATCGGATCCCGGAGCCGTCCCCACGTCGGGGAAAGCGAATCACAGTGGGCGTTTCGAATGCCACAGTCGATCGACGGACAGTGCTTCCCAGGACGTGGCGCTCGAGCGCGAACCGATATCCCTTTTCCCCTTACCCGCGCACCCCCGAGTATGTACGTCGGACGATTCGTCGTCGTCGGCCCCGAAGTCGGAGCGTACCGCGTCTCCTCACGATCGTTCCCGAACCGGGAACTCACCGCTCGAGACGAGGCGCTTACGGTCGGGCCTACGGAAGACGCCCCGGAAACGGACAACCCCTACGTCTCCTACAACTGCCTGCGGGTCGTCGAGACGCCGACGGGCGAAACGGCCGCCTTCGGCAACGGCTCGCACGTCGATCCGATCGCGGAGAAACTCGAGGTGGGTTATCCCGCACGCGACGCCCTCGCGGAGAGCCTACTGGCGCTGGACTACGAAAAAGACGACTACGACACGCCCCGGATCGCGGCGACGATCGGCGACGGCGGCGAGGCCCTGATCGGCACCGTTCGCACGGACGCCCTGCTGGTCGAGACCGTCGACGAGCCGACGCTGGTCGCGACCTACGAAATGGACACGCCCGAGCCGTTCGACTTCGAGGCCGAGACCGCCGAGGCCGCCGCCAGCGAGGTCTACGACCACGAGTTCGAACACGCGGTCTGTGCGGCCGGCGTCGCCCGGACCGACGACGGGTTCGAGACGGCGATCGAGAACGGCGACTGAGAACGGCGGCCGGGAGCCGGGGCACAGGGCTCGGAAGACCGTCGTCAGTTACTGCGGCAACGCGTCGGACGGCGCGACTCCGCATTCAGCGACCGAGATCGCGGCGTCCCGGTCGTCGGATCAGGGGTCGCGGACCGCACGCGGGTGATGTCGGTTCGGGCAACCTACAAATCCCCCGCGACTGTTACTGTCGGGCATGAAGGTGGGACTCGTTTCGGACATTCACGGCAACCGGGTCGCGCTCGAGGCCGTCCTCGCGGACATGCCGCCGGTCGACGAACTGTGCTGTGCGGGCGATGTCGTCGGCTACAACCCCTGGCCGGGGGCATGCGTCGACGAACTGCGAGCGCGTGACGTGCCGACGGTGATGGGAAACCACGACGCCGCCGTCGCCGGGGAGACGCCGTTCCGGTTCAACGGAATGGCCAAGGCGGGCATCGATCACGCCGACCGACGGCTTTCCGAGGCGCAACTCGAGTGGCTCGCCGGCCTCCCGACGGAGCGCCGCGAGTGCGACGGCCGCGTCAAACTCGTCCACGGGCATCCGGACGATCCCGATCGGTACACCCGATACACGTACCCCGAGGAGTTCTCGCCGCGACTGCTGGGCGACGAGGACGTGTTGGTGCTCGGCCACACCCACAAGCAGGGCGCGGAGCAGTTCGCGGCGGGGATCGTCGTCAATCCCGGGAGCGTCGGGCAGCCGCGAGACGGGGACCCGCGGGCGGGCTACGCGGTCCTCGATCTCGACGCGATGACGGTCGACACCCACCGCGTCGAATACGATATCGACGCCGTTCAGGCGGCGGTCGAGGACGCGGATCTCCCGAAGCGAATCGGGACACGGCTCGCCCGCGGGCAGTGACCGCGGCCTCGGAAACGAATCTTTTTACACTCACCCCGCTGCTACGTTCGGGCATGGTATTCACCGGCCCCACAGCGTGTACCGCCCGGAGCTATCCTCGACACGCCGTGGGTCGGTGTTGTCGCTCGGCGCGTCGGCCGTCGACGCGAAGCCGGCATCGCTCCGCAACCGCTCACACGAGGACCACGACGGAGAGCAATGTTCGGACGCATGCGTGAGGATATCCGAGCGATGCGCGAACGCGACCCCGCCGCGACGGGGTGGCTCGAGGTCTTGCTGTGTTACCCGGGATTACACGCGATCTGGGCGCATCGGCTCGCCCATCGCTGCTGGTCTCACGGGACCAGCTGTCGGCTGCTCGCACGGCTGTGTTCCCACCTCGTCCGCTGGCTGACCGGGATCGAGATCCACCCGGCCGCCGAGATCGGCCGTCGGGTGACGATCGACCACGGGATGGGCGTCGTCATCGGCGAGACGGCCGAAATCGGCGACGACGTGCACATGTACCACGGCGTGACGCTCGGCGGCGATACGAACGAACCGGTCAAGCGTCATCCGACGGTCGAGACGGGGGCACAGCTCGGCGCGAACGCAACGCTGCTGGGGGACATCACGATCGGCGCGGACGCGGCCGTCGGTGCCGGCTCGGTCGTCACGAGCGATGTCGAACCCGGCGCGACCGTCGTCGGGGTTCCGGCCGAGCGAGTCGATTGACCGAGGGGACGGACCGCCTCATCGGGCACCGCTCGACGGACACGGCGAAAGACACGTGCAAGACGGATCACTGCAACTGATCGTTCGGTCCGGAACGGCGCGTACTGTCGCCCGGCCGAGCGAAAGCGAGGGCGGGCGATGACACTGCGCGAGGGATGAGCGAGTGACGGAACGGAACGAGCGAATCGGCTGGGGAGGGTGTGGCCGCTCCGTGTTACCGCGATAGCGGGGCCCCACTGTCGTCGCTCCGCGTCACTCCCGATTTCGGACCCAAAACGCCGCCGAGCGACGCTTAGACGAGCGGTGCGACCAGTTCCCGACCCGCCTCGAGCAACTCCCCTATCCGCTTCTCGTCCTCGGCTTCGGCGTAGACCCGCAGTACCGGCTCGGTACCGCTCGGCCGAACTAGCAGCCACGAACCGTCGGCCAACAGTAGTTTGAACCCGTCGGCGGTGTTGACGTCCTCAACCTCGGTCCCCGCGACGGTGTCGGGAATCGCGTCCTCGAGCGCCGCCAGGACCCGCGCTTTCTCGTCGTCGGGGCAGTCGACGCTGCGCTTGTCCTGGACGACGGTGCCGTGTTCGGCGAGCAGTCGATCGACCCGGTCGTCGAGCGGCGCTTCGGCGTGCATCAGCGCTGCCAGCAGGGCCATCAGGACCCCGTCTTTCTCCCGGACGTGGCCTCGAACGGTGAAGCCGCCCGATTCCTCGCCGCCGACCAGCGCGTCGCCATCGGCCATCGCCTCGGCGACCCACTTGAAGCCGACCGGGACCTCGCGGACGGATTCGCCGTGGGCCTCGGCAACCCGATCGATCAGATACGTCGTGGAGACGGTCCGGACGGCCGCGCCCGATGCATCCTCGAGCAGGAAATCGTACAGCGCGGCGAAAAACAGGTTCTCGTCGAGGTACCCGCGTTCCGGCGTGACGATCGCGATTCGGTCGGCGTCGCCATCGTTGGCGATGCCGAGGTCGACGCCACCGTCATCGTCGGTGACGGTTTCGATCAGGCGTTCGAGGTTCTCGGCGGCGGGCTCGGGCGAGCCGCCGCCGAACTCGGGATCTCGGTCGCAGCGATAGCGCTCGACGGAGGCTCCCGCGCGCTCCAGCACGGCGTCGGTCGTGTCGCGCCCGCTCCCGTGCATGGCGTCGTAGGCGACGCTGAGTTCGGACAGGTCGGTCCCGCCGGTGATCGACTCGGCGAGTTCGAGGGCGGCGTCGGCGTGGGGTGCGGCGAAGTCGACATCGCGAACCGTGCCGTGCTCGCTCTCGGGAAGCGGATCGGGGTCGGCGAGGCGATCCGCGATGGCGTCGGTGACGGCCGGCAGGGCCGGCGCACCGTCCGCGGGGATGAACTTCACGCCGTTGTACTCCGGCGGATTGTGCGAGGCGGTGATCACCAGCCCGCCCGCGAGGTCGCGGTCGGCGATCGCATGGGCCACCAGCGGCGTCGGCCGGTCACGGTCGGAAAGCAACACGTCGAACCCGTTCGCACACAGCACTCGCGCCAGTTCCTCGGCGAATCCCCGCGAACTCTCGCGGGCGTCGTACCCCACCGCGACCGGTCCCTCGAGTCCGGTGTCCGTGAGATACGTCGCGACCGCCTGCCCCACCATTCGAACGCGAGGAGCGGTGAACTCCTCGAGCGTCGCCCGCCAGCCGTCGGTACCGAAACTGATCGTCTCCATACCCCGTGGTCATCGCCGGCCGCGAAAAAAGCGACGCTGGCGAACGGGAACCGCGAGCGACGGATCGCCGACGGAGTCAGGCGTCGACGTCAGTGAGACGCTGTTCGAAGAGCCGTTCGCCGGTCTCCTCGCAGGTGACGGCGACGACCTCGTGGGAGGTACAGCAGGATTCGACGACCTCCTCGCCCATCCGGACGTCACCGCCGGAGGGACACGTCTCGAGGAACATCCGGAGGCCGTTGAGCACCTCGCCTTTCGTTTCGGGGTCGAAGGCGTCCCAGTCGTCGATCCACGTCTCGAGGGCCCTGCTCGCGGCGACGTCCGCGATCAGGGCGGCGCGAGAGGGCCAGCGACCGGCGCCGCCGGCACTGGACAGCAGGGCGCGACTCTCACCGCGCGTCTCGAGTTCGAACTCGTCGGGATCGGCGTCGAACCCGAACGCGTCGACGGCCGCATCGACATCGACGCCGGACTCGGCGAGCGGGTCGATCTCGTCGAACCAGGCGGTCTCGAACTCGTCGGTGAGACAGAGGTCGTCCCGATCCGCACAGGGCTCGAGGACATCGTGGTCGAGGAAGAACGTCTCGAGGTCGGCGACGTCGGGTTCGTCGGCGTCGACGGTCGACGCATCGGCGACGGCGTCGGTGTCGGTGTCGGTGTCGGTCGACGCGACGGCATCGGCTTCGTCGAAGGTGGTCTCGCGACCGGCTGCCGGGCGATCGGTCGAGTCGACGGTGCCGAGGCCGCTCGCCACCGCCGGATCGGGCTCCTTGCCGAACCAGCGCAGCACTTCCGGCGGGAGATACCGCTTGGTCAGCGTCGGCGTACCGGGAACGAGATACCCCCGGAGGTAGATCAGCGCGATCGACACCCCCACGGCGAGTACCCCGCCGAGGCGGGACTTCCGCGCGATGACCGAGCCGACCACCGCCGCGATGACGAGATTCAACACGGTACAGGGCTCACACCGGTTCTCACCAGTGTATTCAGGCTGTTTCAGATCGTCGACGACATCGAGTTGCATCTCGGGCATACTATCACGGCCGATATGCATCTATTTTTCGGAGTGAGTAGGTGAGATAATGATCGGCGCGACGAATCGGGACGTCGAACGGAACTCACTCGAGGCCGACCAATCGTTCCTTCGCGGCGCGACTCAGTTGCTTGATCTCGTACTCGCGGGACATGGCGGCCGATTTCGAGTCGAACGTCTCGCGATGGCGGAGTTCGACCGGTGTCCGTCCGCGCGTGTATTTCGCTCCCTCGCCGGCGTCGTGTTCGGCGACGCGTCGCTCGAGGTCGGTCGTGTAACCGGTGTACAGCGAGCCGTCGGCACACTCGAGGACGTAGACGACGTGATCGGCCATCGGTCGTGGCCAGGCGTGGGAAGGTAAAAAGCGTCTCGTCCGTGGGGGCGCGTGGTTGTTGATCCGTGTCACTCCGAAGTCAGGTCCCGCGAGCGCGCTCTTTCGCGGCTTCAGCGATGCCGGCGTTGGCCGAACAACTGACACACGCGTGGATTTCACCGTGTTCGTCGGCGAAAACGCGTGCAAACCGTTCGGAGACGTGCGCGCCGCAGTGATCACACTTGGGCATTGGTCACACCGGCCGGAGCCGGTACTACGAACTACTGGGCGAACGGATAAATAAGCTTCTCCATACACTGTTTGGGTTTTCGGTTGTGGGAAGTATTTTTCCGAAAAAGTGTACGACACTCAGTCGCGTGCCACATCGATCGCGGCGTCGGGAGCCGTCCCCTCGAGACGGGCCGCAAGCGCCGCGTACTGCGAGTCGGAGACGCGGGTCAGCAGCGCTCGGCCCGTGTCTCGAGGGCCGTTTCGGCGAGCGCGACGACCTGTTCGGCCACCTTCCCCTCCGCGAAGATGGCTTCCGGAATGCCGCGGCGCTGGTCGCGGGCCGCGTCGAACCGACCCGCGTCACCGGTTACACCCCTTGAGCTCGGCGTCGGCCTGTGCCAGCGACAGCGAACCGTCAGCGACGGCCTCGAGGAGTTCGCGCATACTCGGTCTCGAGGGGCGACACACTCGAATCCGTCGACCCGGTCGGCCGAGACGGACGGAGTCCCAGTGACTCGGTATCGCTGAACGCGCGTACGAGCCCCGGAGGCCCGCGCGCGAGCCGAATGCCGGGCTCGAAGCGCCGCGAAATTCCGGTCGGCCGCTCATCAAACATATACTTTCCGGTGATAACGGGGGTCGAAACGGGCGAATGAACCGCTGCAACCCCCGTATTTCTACGACTAACCAAAAACGTTATATGAGGTAACGCGAAACGAGTAGATCGTATGGCAGATCTTATCGTCAAAGCCGCCGTCAAGGAAGCGCTCGATGACAAAAACGTTGCTTCGGACTTCTACGACGCGCTCGACGAAGAAGTCGACGAACTCCTCGAGGACGCCGCCCGACGCGCAGAGGCCAACGACCGGAAGACGGTCCAGCCCCGCGACCTGTAAGGCACGATTGGACCGCGATTTTTTCGGCCGCTACGTCGATAGCGGTCAGCATCGCCGGCCGGAGGAGTGAGCGGCCGCCTCAACCCGAGATGGACCGAACGTACGCACTTAGCGGCGGCGCTGCTCGATGTACTCGTTCGTTCGTCCGAGCACGACGTAGTCCGTGTCCCGTAATTCCGAAAGCGACGCCGAGCCGGTGACGAACATCGCCGTCCTCAGTTCCAACGTGAGCGTCTCGATCAGTGCGACGACCTCGTCGACACCCTTCCCGGCCGGCCCGAGAAACGGTTTCGCGAGCCCGCCAGCACGGGCTCCGAGCGCGATCGCCTTGGCGATATCCAGCCCGGAGCGAACGCCGCCGCTTGCGATCACGCAATCGTGGACCGTCGCTGCCTCGAGCGTGCTCACCGCGGTCGGGACGCCCCATGCGCGAAACAGGCGGCCGATCGCTTCCTGTCGCTCGGCACCGACCGCGGCTGCTCGGTGGGACTCGATTCCCGACCACGTCGTTCCGCCCTGACCGGCGACATCGACAGCGTCGACGCCGGCGTCGGCGAGTCGGGTCGCCGTTTCTCGTGACATCCCGTTGCCCGTTTCTTTGACGATCACCGGCACCGACAGCTCGTCGGCGACTCGCTCGATCGCTGCGAGACACCCGCGGGCGTCGACGTCGCCTTCGGGCTGGACGGCCTCCTGCAGAAAGTTCAGGTGAATCGCCATCGCGTCGGCGTCGATCATCGCCACGGCTTCCTCGACGTCGTCCACGCCGTACTCGAGCAACTGGGCCGCGCCGACGTTTCCGTAGAGGAAGGCATTCGGGGCGGCGTCTCGGACGACCGTATACGACTCGAGGACCGCTTCGTCGTCGAGTTCGAGGCCGGCACGCTGGCTGCCGACGCCCATGGCGACGTTCGTTCGTTCGGCTGCTTCCGCGAGCGTCCGATTTAGTTTCGTGGTGTTCGGGTGACCCCCGGTCATGCTCTCGATAACGATCGGGGCTGCGAGTTCGTGTCCGAACAGGTCCACGGTCGTCTCGATTTCGTCGCGGTGAACCTCCGGAAGCGCCTCGTGGACGAGGTCGATATCGGTGAAGCCTGCACCGGTCGTCTCGACGTCTTCTTCCTCGATAATACGGATGTGGTCGTCTTTTCGATCGGATGTCTCGGGCATTGAACCGTCTCCTCCGAAGGGTCGCGCGTCCGTGTTGAAAAGCTGTCTATTCCGCGTTTCGATCGACGCCACGACCGCCGATCCGCCGGCCGCCGGCTCGAAGTTTTTGCCCCGCGCCGTGGGAGAAGTGAGACACATGTTGCGCGAACTCTTGATCGGCTTCGGGGTCGTCGAGATCCTCAAACCGGAGCCGATCATCCGGCTGTGCGAACGGATCGGGCTGCGAAACCCCGGCAAGACCGAGCGACGGCCGTTGGCGCTGACGGGGGCGCGACTCGAGGGGCTCGTTTTCGTCTGGTTGCTCGTCCGTGGTCGCCAGGGATCGACGCTCGTCTCCGCGCTGCTCGGGGCCGCGGGCCTGGCGCTCGTCCTCGTTCCCCGACCGATCATCGAACTCAGCCAGCACCTGGTCTACGCCGAGACGGACCGACTCGAGTTACAGCCGTGGGTAGTCCCCGCAGCGCGGCTGCTGGGTGTGCTCTATCTGACCGTGACCCTGCTCTCGCAGCGGCCGGGGACGGAGACGACCGACGAGGACCGGGACGGCGCGGATCGGTCCCCGCGCTGGCGACGGCGTCGCTCGGGATGACGAGAGTGTGACGACCGCGGGACTCGTCGTCGACTCGAATACGCTGATTCCACCGAGCGAAACCGGCGACCGCGGCGAGCGACTCAGTACCGGCGGACGTCGACGCCGTCGTCGGTGCCGACGTAGGTCGCGTCGGCCACGCCGACGAACAGCCCGTGTTCGACGACACCCGGGAGCCGTGAGAGCCGCGTCGCCAGTCCGTCAGGATCGTCGATCGGTCCGAACTCGCAGTCCAGTACCAGATTGCCGTTGTCGGTCACGACCGGTCCGTCCTTTCGTTCGGCCGCTCTGAGGGTCGCCTCGCCGCCCAGTTCGGCGAGGCGGTCCGCGACGACGGTGTGTGCGTCGGGGAGCACTTCGACGGGAACCGAGCGCTCGAGTCGGGCGGTCAGCTTCGAGGGGTCGGCGACGACGACGAACCGGTCCGCGGCCGTATCGACGAGTTTCTCGCGCGCGTGGGCCGCACCGCCGCCCTTGATGAGCGCGCCGTGAGCGGTGGTGTCGGGCGCGTCGACGACCCGATCGGCACCGTCGATCGCGAGGTCGACGCCGTCGATGGCGTCGAGATCAGTTAGAGGTATCCCGACTTCCAGCGCCAGTTGCCGGGCTTGAAACGAGGTCGGGATACCCCGGATGTCGAGGCCGTCGTCGATCGCCCGCCCGATCGCACGGATGGCGTGGGCGGTCGTCGACCCGGTGCCGAGTCCGACCACGAATCCGTTCTCGATGTCCTCGGCCGCCCGTTCACCGGCGCGCCGTTTCGCCGCGTCGGAACCGCCGTCCGTCTTCATGGGTGTGCAAGCGAGCGGCGGCGAGAAAAACGTTGCACCTCCGCTCCGGCCCATAGCGTCACCGGGTGGCAGCTACGACCGACCGTATCAGAGATCGACGTAGTCGAACCGCCAAAGGCCGAGTCCGATCGGGACAGCGGCCCAGATCGCGAGGATAACGAATCCGAACCAGGGCTCGGCGACGAGCGGCAACGACGAGATGTCGTACGCACTGGCAAGCGTGGGATCGGATCGGCTCAGGACGGCACCGATCGCGGAGCCGTAGGCGGCGTCCGGTGATATCGCGTTGTAGACGAGATACCAGTCTGGCGGAGACTCCACCAAGAACGCCCCCTCGATCACATAGAGGAGGATCGTACCGGCGGTCCCCCAGAGGACTTTGAACAGGATCACGACGCTGAGCGCACCGACCGCCGCTCTGGTCGTCGACCGCGTCATCGCGGAGAGCCCGACACCGATGGCGACGTAGACGAGTCCGAACAGTATCGTCACGGCGGTGAACGCGACGTAATCGGTGAGCGAGACCGACCCGACGAACGCGAAGAGGCCGAGCAGGCCGATGGTAAAGCCCACGAAGATCGAAACGGCCACGACGCCGGTCCGGCCGAGCACTTTCCCGAGAACGACATCGCGACGGCGGTGCGGGAGCCCGAGCAGAAACTTCAAACTGCCACTCTCTCGCTCGCCGGCGATCGCACCGTATCCGACGATCAGGGCGATGATAGGGACGAGAAACCCGGCGGGTGCCTGGAGAGTGAGGACCAGTTCGATCGTCGACTGGGCACTGGCGTCGTCGGACAGTTCCGAGAGCCACGATGCGAGGGCCGCGCCGCCGACGGTAAACAGGGCGAACAGGACGGTCAACCCGATCAGCACGCGCGATCGAATCGCATCCCGGAAGTCCTTCTTCGCGACGGTGATCGCACTCATTGTATCACCCCCGCACTGCCGGCCGAGTTCGACGTGTAGGCCACGAACAGGTCCTCGAGCGAGGAGTCATCGGTTTCGAAGTCCTCAACCGAGACGCCGTGGTCCTCGATCCGCCGCAGTACGGTCGTCTTCGCGCGGTCCTCGCAGGCGACAACGAGGGTCCGGCCCTCGGGTTCCACCGACGACACGCCGTCGATGGATTCGATCGCCTCGAGCGCGGTCGCGGAATCGTCGGGGATGCGGTCGAGCGTCACGCGGAGTCGGGTCTGGGTTGGCATCGAGTTGCGGAGGCCGTCGATGGTGTCCTCGGCGATCAGGTGGCCATCACGGAGAATGCCGACGCGGTCACAGACCGCCTCGACCTGCCCGAGGACGTGCGAGGAGAAGAAGATGGTCGCACCGCGGGCGTTCTCCTCACGGATGATTTCCCGCATCTCGCGGGCCCCGTTGGGGTCGAGGCCAGTGGACGGCTCGTCGAGGATCAGCAGGTCGGGCTCGCCGACGAGGGCCGTCGCGAGCATGAGCCGTTGGGCCATCCCTTTCGAGTAGCCGCCGGCCTTCTTCCCGGCGGCGTCGGCGATCCCGACCCGCTCGAGGAGTTCGTCGGGGTCGTCGTCGGCCGCTTTCGATTCGATGGCGAACTCGACGTGCTGGCGACCGGTCAGGCGGTCGTACAGCGTGGCCCCCTCCGGAAGGATGCCAGTCCGGTTGCGGATCTCGAGGCTATCCGATCGCACGTCCAGGTCGAAGACGCGGACGTCGCCGCGAGTCGGCCGGATGAAATCGAGCACGAGGTTGATCGTTGTGGACTTGCCCGCACCGTTAGGGCCGAGGAAGCCGTATATTTCTCCGCTCTCGACGGTGAGGTCCAGTCCGTCGAGTGCCAGTTCGGTGCCGTATCGTTTCGTCACGCCGGAGATATCGATCGCGGTCACGTTAATTATCTAAGTGATTTACGCTCGGATATAAATACCTTGCTTGGTACCCCATATCAACCGATCGCCGAGTGGACGAGTGAGTCGGCGGTAGCACTGTCCGACGTCGGCCGCTGAACGGGGAGGCATGTGCCGGTATCGACCGAGTGGCATCGCCGTTTCGTGCCCGATCTAGTATATCACTGATAGAATGATTGGGAAAGAAATATAAGACCTATTCGATTATCATCACTTGTATATGAAAGAACTCACGTCGCGTACGGTCGATCGGAGCGGCAGCGATCGGCACAGGAAATCCGACGGTCGACCGATGAACGGGTCGAGCGGGGTGGTGTGATGTTGCAACTCGCCCTCCTCCCGCTGCAGGCCGGCGGTGAGGCCGCCAACGTCGATTCCACGGCGGTCCTCGTCGGGATGATAATCGGGCTCATCATCGGTGGGCTAATCGCGGCCGGTGCCGGCTACTGGGTGTACAAAGACGCTTCGAAGCGCGAGAACAACGAACTCCTGTGGGGTATCGGCGTCGCGGCGACGCTGTTCCTCGTGTTTCCGATCGGCATCCTCGTCCTGGTCGCGTATGTCATCGTTCGGGGCGACGAGACGGGAACGGAACCGATGCAGGAAGGAGGAGCCGCCGGCGGCGACTGGTAGCCGCCGATCGGACCGACGCGGCTCGGTACGCACCGACAACCGCGGACCCGCTTCGTGTGCGGACCACGCTGTTGCGCCGAACTTTTTTTGAACCGTCCGTGGACGATCCTGCATGGCACGGGAGACGGCGGTATCCCTCGAGAACGTCCGCAAGACCTATCGGATCGGTGAACCCGTTCACGCGCTCGACGGCGTCTCCCTCGCGGTGTCGCGGGGATCGTACACCGCGATCATGGGACCGAGCGGTTCCGGCAAGTCGACGCTGATGAACCTCGTGGGCTGTCTGGACACGCCGACGGCGGGCGAGGTCGTCGTCGGCGGCCGGCCGGTCGGCGAACTCGGGGACCGTGAACGAACGCGGCTCCGGGGGACGGAAGTTGGGTTCGTCTTCCAGACGTTCAACCTGATGCCGCGGCTGAACGCCCTCGAGAACGTGGCCCTGCCACAGTTGTTCCAGGGTATCGATCGGGCCGAACGCCGGGAACGGGCGCGGGACCTGCTCGAGCGGGTGGGCCTCGGCGACCGCGCGGATCACCTGCCGAACGAACTATCGGGGGGCCAGCGACAGCGGGTGGCCCTCGCGCGAGCACTGGTCAACGACCCGGCGATCGTGCTGGCCGACGAACCGTCGGGGAACCTCGATACCGACACCGAGGCGGACATTCTGGACCTCTTCGACGAGTTTCACGCGGCCGGGACGACGATGCTCGTCGTCACCCACGAGCGACACGTCGCCGACCGCGCCGACCGCATCGTCCACCTCCTCGATGGGAACATCGAGCGGATCGAGGACCTCGAGCGCGGCGATGAGAGTGAGTCGGCAGTGGACCCGGGACGCGGGACGGAGACGACATCCGACGCGGACGCCGATGCCGAGACGGGGTCGCCGACGGGACGTCGGGAGGCCGATTCCGAATGAACCCGCTCGAGAGCCTGCGCCTGTCCTGGCGCTCCATTCGCGGTCACAAACTCCGATCGGCGCTGACGACGCTGGGGATCGTGATCGGTATCGCGGCGGTGATCGCGTTCGTCACGCTGGGTGCCAGCCTCCAGGCGGGCATTATCGGCGATATCAGCCCGGATGACCGGCGCAACGTCTACGGCTGGGCCGCCGATCCCGACACCGAGGGTGGCCCCTTGGCGGGAGCTCAGCCCGTATTCACCCCGGACGACCTCGAGTCGGTCGCGGCACAACCGGACGTGGCGGCGGCCTACGGCTACGCGACGATTCAAACACAGGCGATCTCGAACGGCAACGAGACGGTCGCACAGGGGAACGGACTGATCGCCACGGGGCCGTCGTACATCCGCGAGGGTAGGCTAGCCGAGGGCAGGCAATTCGAGCGAGGGGAACGCGAGGCGGTGGTCAACCCCGCGGCGGCGAACCAGTTCGAGGAGAACGTCACTCTCGGCGACGAACTCACGGTGACGATCCTCGGCGGCGAGCGCACGACTCTCGAGGTGGTCGGCATCACCGACACCAGCGAGGGACAGAGTCCGTTCGAGGGCTTCGAATCCTCGCCGCGGATCTACGTGCCGACGGATCCCTACTACGCGGAGCAGGCGGCCGGGCTGGGAATCGGCGGCGGGAGCGACGGGAGCGATGGCGGGAACGATACCGGAGCCGGCGGTGAAAACGGGACCGGCATCGGTGACGCCCGCTTCCTCGCGATCATTATCGAAGCCGACTCGGCCGCCCAGTCCGATATCGACGCCGCCCGCGAGAGCGCGATTGCCTACCTCGAGAGCGATCGGTCCGACGCGAGCGAGTTGTTGGGCGACGATCTCGAGGTCACGTTCCAGACGAGTACGGAACTGCTCCAGCAACTCCAGGACGTGCTGGCCCTGCTCCGGAACTTCATCGTCGGCATCGCTGCCATCTCCCTGCTGGTCGGCTCGATCGGCATCGCGAACATCATGCTCGTCAGCGTCACCGAGCGGACTCGTGAGATCGGTATCATGAAAGCCGTCGGCGCACAGAACCGCGACGTGCTCGGACTCTTCCTCACCGAGGCGGTGATTCTCGGCGTCATCGGCGCGATCCTGGGAACGGGGCTGGGACTGCTCGGCGGCTATCTCGGTGCGCAGTACATCGACCTGCCGCTGGTCTACCCCCTCGAGTACGTGGCGCTGGCGATCGGCGTCGGGATTCTCGTCGGGATTCTCGCCGGCCTGTATCCGGCCTGGCGGGCCGCACGAACGGATCCGATCGACGCGCTCAGATACGAGTAAGCCGCGCTGCAAGCGCTTCGGCATCGCTTTCGGCTGTCGGAGCGGCCGGCGTCGCTCACGGTCGCGATCAGCGCTTCGGCTCGCGATCTCGGTCACGGTCCGGGTAGCGATCTTCGTCGGATCCGTCCGACGGTTCTCGATCCGACCGCCCGTCGCGGTCCCACCCACGCATCGTATCGGGATCGCGGTCTCGAGTCGACAGCGAATCGGCGTCCCGATCCGAGGGCGGCGGGACGTCGGCAGTGCGCGACGGGTGCTCCGACGCCGTCGAGAATCCGATCGTGTCCCGCGTCCGTCGTCGTGTATCGGGATACTCGCATGCGAGGTAAGCCCCTAGATACCCACCGAGAGCCGAGAGTCCGACGGTGTAAGCGAGCACGACCAAGAGGGCGATGACGACGAAAATCGAGAGGACGGCGATGCCGCCGCCCGGAGCGCCGCCGAGGAGTCCCAGCCCGAGGAACCCGAAGACGAGGGCCCCTCCGGTCGCGATCGGGAGGAACATGACGAGCCCGGCTATGACCCCCGCGACCGTCCCCGCTCGTTCGTCGGGCCCCTCGAGAAAGCCCGCGACGGCTCCGCCGAGGATGGTCGAGCCGGGGATAAACGAGAGCACGACGCCGACGATGGCACCGATGACCGCGTTGATGAACGTCCGGGTGCTGACCATGCCGAACGGACGACGGGACCGGTGAAAATTGTAGCGGAGAACGGCGGTAGTGGACAGGGAGACGGCTGGTCTCGAAGGAGAGACCCGTCGGTCGGCTGCAGATCCGTTCGTAGCGGTCCAGTATGACCATAAAACATATATTTCGGTAAGAGAAATCCACATGTGAGTTTCGGAACATGAATCAGTCACCACAGAGAAGCGGCTCTCAGCCCGGCCGGGAGGCGTCGGCAAGCGGCGATGGCTCGATGCGAAACCAACCACCACGGTCCGAGACAGTCGGGCTCTCGACCGCCGACGGCGAACGCAGTGTGATCGCGGGAAGACTCGGGCAGGCGATAGCGGCCCCGGCGAGCAGTGACCGATCACCGTGGAACCGACAACGATGACAGAATCCTCCATGT
This sequence comes from Natrinema altunense, assembly GCF_000731985.1. Taxonomy (GTDB): domain Archaea; phylum Halobacteriota; class Halobacteria; order Halobacteriales; family Natrialbaceae; genus Natrinema; species Natrinema altunense. Next base: position 319,276 of record NZ_JNCS01000004.1, on the reverse strand, counting down.
TTGGACGGGTGAATCAGGTGTTGAAGGAAAACGATCTCCTTCACGCAGTTATCGCGATGCTCATCGTTTTCGCCATCGATGTCGGGTTCAGCATCTACAACGGAGAGGACCCATCGTTCATCGAAGCGATCGGTTCCGGTGTGTTCTTGGGAGTGATATACTACGGCGGAATAAAATACGCCAAGTCGTAGTCGCCCCCGAGAAATGGCACGACACGATCGGACTCTCGTCCACGGACTGCGGCTCGGGTACGTCGACGTGGTGCGGGACTGGCGGACGCTCAAGCGGGACCGCGTCCGACTCGCGTTACTCGCCGGTGCCGGTCTCTTCGGAACGCTCTATTTCGGGGTGATGGCGCTGGTCGTCCAAGGTCGAACGGCCGAACTCGCGGCTCGAGCCGAGCCGTCGTTACCGCCGGTGGTCGGGTTGCTCGTGACGCTGCTCTGGTTGTCGAGTACCGCCGTGTTCGGCCAGCGAGCGGCGGTCCGAACGATCGATATCGACGCCCCGTCGCTGGTACTGACGAGCGTCCGACCGAGGGCAGTGACGATCGGCGTTCTCTCCGCGGAGTTCCTGCGTGGGTTGGCGTTCGTCGGCCTCCCGGTCGGCGTCCTCGGCATCGGATTCGCCACCGGTGCCGGTACGTCCGTTCCGATTCTGACGGTGCCGCTTGCCACCGTCCTCTTTCTAACGAGCAGCGTCTGCTCCGGCTCCGCGATCGGTGCCGTGGTCGCCGTCTGGAGTCGCCGTTCCCGCTGGAAGACGGGGTACGTGGCCGGTGGGCTGGCCCTCCTCGGCGCGCTCGTCGTCGCCGGCGTGATGGCACGACTGAGCACGAGTCCGGAACTCGCTGCGCGGCTGCCGACGAGTTGGTACGGCGATCTCTTCGTCGTCGGGACGCCGATCGCGGCGAGCCAGGCCCGGGCTTTCGGCGTGGTGCTCGGAACGGTCGGGATCGGCTACGCGGGCGGGTCAGTGACCGAGCGGTTCGCGACCCGGCTCTGGCTCGACGAGGTGGAATCGAACCGGAGCGCTCGAGGGACGGCGGCCGCGGGCGAGCGACCGCGACCGTTCCCTCGCCTGCGAGGACGGATCGACCGCCCGACGCGGTACGTCGCGTGGCGGTCGATCCAACGAGTGAAACGCGACCCGACGCGCATCTCGCATCTCGGCCTCCCGCTGCTCGTCGGCGCGTGGTTGCTAGTCGATCTGGCACGGTCGACGGCCGGGCGGTCCCTGCTTCCGATCGCCGTCGGCCTTCTCGGGTCGTGGTTCGTCGGCGGCTTCCTGACGCTGAATCCGCTCGGTGACGACGGAGCGGCGTTACCGGCGACGGTGACGTCGCCGGTCGACGGGAGTCAGTTCGTGCGGGGAACCGCACTGCCGAGCGGGATCGTCGGCGTTCCGCTGCTCGTCGCGGCCGGAAGTGCGATCAGCATCGCGACATCGGCGCTTCCGCTCGCGCTCGGACTCGGTCTCTGGGTCGGCGTTCACGGAGCGGCCGCTATCGGGATCGCACTCGCCGTCGGCATGCGCTTTCCCCGATTCGGCGCGATACGAGTCAGCCGTCGGCGGGCCGTAGTCCCGCCGAGTTTGTCGGCGATCGTGATCTACTCGACGACCGTACTGTCGCTCGGACTGGTCGGAATCGGCGCTCTCATCGGCCCACAGTTGCTTTTGCGCGACGGTGCGGCAGCAACGATCGCTCAGGGCGTGTCGGTACTGGTGTGGCTCTCGCTGGAAGGAGGACTCGGATACGGCTGTTATCAGGTGGCAGTACGGCGGTTCGATCGGTACACGCTCGAGTGAGCCGTGACTACAGTTCGCGGCGGAGCGTGCTATCGAGATCGAAGTAGAACAAGATGACGGCACAGCCGAGCAGGACGACGATCGAACCGAGGTAGAGTTCGAGTCCGAGCGTCTCGAGCATCCAGTCCGGGTCGAGAAAGCCGGTTGCGATCACCAGCGCACAGACGGCTGCGATACCGGTGACGAGGACCGCAATCGGGAGCGATGTCTGCCGGTTCATACCCGAATATGGGTTTTCAACGGTAATTAATTTAATGGGGATTAACTCAATCTGATTCGATTCACACAGAGATCCTGTCTGTCAACTGTAACGGAGAACGAGCACTGGCCACGGACCGGTGCTAGGAACGGTCGATCGCCGCTCACGAGCTAGTATTTATTACCGTCGTAACATTCAGGAAAGATCTATAGTATGTAACAGCATATTGAAATCATGGGGGCAGAGTTCGAGCGTGACAGTCACGAGACTAGCAACGGTGTGAACGCTGCGGAACCAGTGACGGAGAACACGATGATCACAATTGTCGCGTATGAAACCCGAAAACGAACGCAACCGCGGACTCGAGACCGACGCGTACAGAGACGTGCAATCCCTGGCCGGAACGCGGGACCGGCTTCGAATACTCCAAGTGCTCTCGGAATCGCCGCACGCGCAGTCCGAGTTAGAAGAGAGGGTCGACGTCCATCGAACGACGCTCAGACGTAATCTCCGGGAGTTACAGCAACGGGATTGGATCACGGAACGAAGCGGAAAAGTATACGAGCTCACGCCGGGAGGGGAGATCGTTCTCTCGAGTTTCGCCGACCTGCTGCGGGACGTCGAATCCGCGGCGAAACTCGGATCGTTCCTCTCGAAAATCCCTCGAGAGTTCCCGGTCGACGTAGACGTGCTGTCGTCGGGCGAGATCGCGGTAAACGGGTTCGACGTGCCCTTCGCAGCCGTCAACGAGTTTACGTCGTTCATCGAACGTGCGGACCGACTGCGGCTGTGCGTTCCGGCGATCAACCCGAAATACACGTCCGTGCTCGCCCAGCGGGAGTCGGCGACGAACATCGAAATCCTCGGTCCGGAAAAGTGTTTCGAAACGGTCGTTCAAACGGAACCGGCCGAGTTCGACGCGCTACAGCGGTCGGAGACGGTGCGGATGATCGGTATCGACGAGTACCCGTCGTACGGGATCTGCATCGGTGAGAATCGATGCATGATCGTCGCGTACAACGACGAAAGCGGGATACACGGGGTGCTGGCGTTCGACGATTCGGTGTCCGATATCGGACGATGGGCGAAAGAGCGGTACGCATCGTTCAAGCGGCCCGAGAATCGAACCGAGACGTACTGATTCTCGTCGGTCGCGATCCGATCCACGAACGGTATCGGGCCATCGATGGACTCGGCGAGACGCGTCACAACTGCGCTGCACGGTGTTTTCCGGCAAGCTCCCGAGACGGCTCGCGACACGTCCGAGCGCCGACTGCACAACGAGCACTGACTGCACGGGCAGCGACCAACGCTGTGCGAGTAGGAGTTACTATCAATATTTTATTTCTCATAAGTAGTATTGTAGCAATGAAGGAAGATAATAACACATCAGAAGAAAGTGGTCGAATTAATCGCCGAAACGTCCTCAAAACCGTCGGTGCTGCTGGGCTATTCGCTGCCGGATCGACGGGAATGGCCGCCGCAGCGGACAGCCTCTCGCAGGCGGAGGAACCGAAACTGCTCACCGGCACCGAGAAACGAACGCTCGCCCGCGAACTCGCGAAGACGCCCGCGTTCCGTGAACTCGCACAGCGCGCCCGAGCCGACGGCGCGCAGATCCGATCCGATGCCGACAGCATCGTTGCCGGCTACGCCCGGGGAGAGGACTTCGCTCGAGAGGTCGTCCAATACGATCTCGAGAACCTGACGGACGCTGCCGAGGCCAGCATCGTCATCGGTCGCAATCCCGAAACCGGTGAGATCGAAGTCGCCAACCTCGATTACTACTACGAAACCGACGACGGTGTCCTCGACGAGGTTCACCGGTTCGAGCCCACGAACGCGTCGGAAACCGACGGGGTGCAGTCCGCAGCCACGTCCGACGGAGCGACGGTCATTGCCGTCGATACGGACGCGATCCGAGAAGCGCAAAACAGCGAGATCGACATCGACGAGAGCAGTCCCTCGAACGCCGCACCCACGCCGGCGGATATCGACATCACGGGCTGTAGCGCTTGTAAATACGCCGCAGGTCAGGTCTGTACTATCGGCTGTAGTGCCGCCGGTGGATTCATCTGTGGGCTCCTCGGTATCACCATTCCGGTCGCGGGGCTCAGCTGTCTGGGCTTCGTCGAAATCGTCTGTACCGTCGCCGACGAGTACAGCGGTTGCGGTGACGCGGTCGCCAAAGAGGCCTGTAATCGAGCGGGGCTCTGTTAGACGGCTCGCCGCGACGAGTTCGAACCCTCCGTTGCGGAGCGAACGACGCGAGGCGGACGGCTATCCGGTAGCGGGACGGCTCGATCACCACCGCTTCCGGTCAGTCGTCGGCAGCCTGCGAACTCGATTCCTCGAACGTCGTCTCGGTATCGGCAGCCCCGTTTGGCGGCTCCTGGTCGTCGGCCTCGACGAGTTCGGTAAACGTCGCGTCACCGTTGACTTCGTCGGCGAGCAGGTCGACGGCTTCGACGAAGACCGCGACGATCAGCGGGCCGACGACGATGCCGATCGGGCCGAGCGTAAAGAGCCCGCCGGTAAAGCCGACGAAGTAGAGGCTGCCGGGCAGGCCGGCCGACCGACGGGAGAGCCGCGGCCGGACGGCGATATCGGGCAGCCAGGCCACGAACACGAGTCCCAAAACGCCGATCAGGGTCGCCGCGACGAGGTCGCCGACCGCGACGTGGTAGAGCGTGATAGGGGCGATGAGCATGCTCGGACCGATGATGGGGACGAACTGCAAGACGGCGGCCATGATCGAAAGCGTCAGTGCGGCCTCGTAGCCGAGGAGTCGGAACAGTGGGTACGCGACGAGGAGCGTCGCGATCGAGGTCGCGACTTGCAGGACGTAGATCGCGTACAGCGTCTCGCGGGCTCGTTTGGTGAGCGCGTAGACGACATCACGATAGTCGTGGGGGATCGGCGCGACGGCGGCCCGACCCGCTTCGTCACCCTTGAGCAGGAGGCCGAACATGAGAACGATAAACAACGCGAACTTGATCCCGAGCACTGGCAACGCCAGCGCGAACGAGGTCGCGGCGTCGCTGAGATAGTCGACCGCGAGCGCCTGTATCTCCCCGGCTTCGACGGTGTGCGTCGCCTCGAGCACCGTCACGGAGAGCTCCCGAGGGAGGGCCTCGACGGCGTCGAGCACCTGCTCGATGCGGAAATACAGCGCGACGACGATGGGCGCGAAGACCGCGATAGCGGCGACGAAGCCGACGACGGTCGCCGCGAGCGCGCCGGTCCACTCGGAGAGACCGCGCCTGACGAGCCAGCCTTGGACGGGCATGAGGACGTAGGCGACGGTGAGCGCAAAGAGGATCGTCCCGAGAACGTCGAGCAGGATACCGCCCGTGAGGACGCCGAGGGCGACGACGATTCCCGCGAGGACGTATCGTCGCCGGCCGTTCGAACTCGCCGTTCCGCTCGAGGATCCTGTCACAGCGGTGCGTCTCACCCGGACGATAAAGTCTTTCGGCTCTGATGGCGGCACTGGAACGAAACGACGCCGATCACGGATCTTAAGACTACCCAGTGCAACCACCCGGTAATGAGACGACGAACGTTCGTTGGCGCGGTCGGTGGGAGTACGGTCGCCGGCGTCGCAGGCTGTCTGACACGCGACAGTACTCCAGGAGGCGGCGACGGCGATGCGCTTCGCATTGCGACCTACCCCTCGATGGTCGAGGAAGGGGACCCCGCCGGCGTGTGGCTCAAGGAGGCGTTCGAGTCGGAGTATCCCGAGGCCGAGATTTCCTGGACGGTGCCCGAAAACGGCATCAACACCTACATCGAACGGGCACGACAGGACGCCGTCGATGCGGACGTCTACTTCGGTCTCAACATCGACGAACTCGTCCGTGTCGACGACAGTTTCGACGGGCAACTGTTCCGATCGCTCGAGCGGGACCGGATCGAGGGCGTCGATCGGCTCCGGGACGATCTCACGTTCGGCGATCCCAACGACCGCGTGCTCCCGTACGATACGGGCTACATCAGTCTCGTGTACGACGAGAGCGTCCTCGCCCCGCCGGAGTCGCTCGATGCGTTGCTCGATACCGAGTACGAGGATACCCTGATCACCCAGAACGCCCAGTCGTCCGATCCGGGGCTGGCGTTCCTGCTCTGGACCATCGCGGAGTACGGCGCCGACGGCTACCTCGAGTACTGGCGAGCGCTCCGGGACAACGGCGTCCAGATCCTCGATGGATGGAGCGAGTCGTACTTCGGATCGTACGCGGAGGAGGAGCGGCCGATGATCGTCTCCTACTCGACCGATCAGGTGTTCCACGCGACGGGCGACGAGCCCGACCTCACCAGACATCAGATCGCGTTTCCGAACGAGCAAGGGTACGAGAACCCCGAGGGCATGGCGATCTTCGCCGACAGTGACAAGGCGGATCTCGCCGCCGATTTCATGGCGTTCGTGCTCTCGAGCGAGGCACAGGCCGAGATCGCGCGGCGAAACGTCCAGTTCCCCGCCGTCGCCGACGACCACGTCGAACTCGACGAGAGCTTCGCCCAGTACGCCCACGCACCCGCGGAGCCCGTTGCGTTTACGTACGACGACCTTCGGGGTAACCTCGACGGCTGGATCGAGGACTGGGCGCGCGAGTTCGCCAGCCAGTAGGCCCGTGTCTCGACCGAACCGGTCCGAGCGAGGAGCCCGGCTGCGACGGCGATCCGCCGACGTTCGCCGCTGGCTCGAGCGCCGCGCGCTCGCGCTGACGACGCTCGTCACGGCGGGCGTCCTCGCCGTTATGCTCTACCTGCCGGTCGGCGTCGTCTTCGTGGAGGCGGTGGTCGACGACGGCGCGGCGACGCTTTCGTTCTTCCGCGCGGTCCTCACCGATCCGTTCTACGTCGGTGTCCTCGCGGACGTCTTTGCGGAGCCGCTGGCAGTGAGAACGCACCTCGAGTCGCTGGGCGGCTGGCTCGGGGCGATTTCGGTGTCCGTGTCGCTCGAGTCCCCGCTTCCCGGCGTTTCGCTGCCCGTCCCGTGGCTCGCTCTCGAGATACCGCCGATCCGCAAGGGGCTGTTCGGCTTTACCGCGTATCAGGCCGCGCTGTCGACGGTCGCGAGCGTCGCGCTGGGGCTGCCCGCCGCCTACGTCCTCGCGAACTACGAGTTCCGGGGCCGGCGAACGCTGCGTTCGCTGACGATCCTCCCGTTCGTGCTGCCGGGGATCATGGTCGCCGTGGGTTTCTACGCGATGTTCGGCCGGACGGGAACGCTCAATCAGGGACTCGGAATCCTCGGACTGGGGCCGATCCCGTTCATCGAGTGGAACCCGCTCGCCATCGTGATCGTCGCCCACGCGTTCTACAACGCGCCGCTGGTCGCTCGCGTGACCGTCGCCGCCTGGGAATCCGTCGACGCCCGAAGCGTCGAAACCGCACGCAGTCTCGGGGCGAGTCCCCGTCGCGCGTTCCGCGACGTGGTCGTTCCGCAGCTCTTGCCGGCCGTCCTGACGGGCGCGTTGCTGACGTTTATTTTCACCTTCATGACGTTCCCCATCGTGCTCGCGCTGGGCGGACTCCAGCTCGCGACCGTCGAAGTCTGGATCTACGATCGGGTCCGCCGGCTCGCGTACTCCGAGGCGGCGACGCTGGCCGTCCTCGAGACGCTCCTCTCGCTTGCCCTGACCTACGCCTACCTGCGGTACGAGTCCGCCCAGTCCGGCCTGGCTCGAGCGGCTACCGCGCCGTCCCGAACACCGCTGTTCCCGGATCTCCGGACGGCACTGTCGCCACGCCGGCTGGCGATCGTCGGCTACGGGCTCGTCGCCCTCGTCGTCTTCGTCGGCCCGCTGGCGAGTCTCGTCGTCGGGAGTGTGACCGACGGGAGCGGGTTCACGCTGGCCCACTACGCGTTCCTGCTCGAGCGCCAGCTCGAGGGGGCATCGTACCAGACGTTACCGTGGATCGCGATCCGGAACTCGCTGCTGTTCGGCGTCGCGACGCTGGCCGTCGCCGTCCCGATGGGTGTCGTCGTCTCGGTCGTGACGGTCCGAGCCGGTCGCGGCGGCACGATCGTCGATACGCTGGCGATGCTCCCGCTGGCGGTCAGCGGCGTCGTGTTCGGGCTCGGGCTGTTACAGGGGTTGGTCTTCGGCGTTTCGCTGCCCGGCGGGTGGCGGTTTCAGGTGACGGGAGGGGTCGCGATCGTCGCCGCCCACGCGGTCGCGGCGTACCCCTTCGTCACGCGCAACGTCTCGCCGCTCCTGTCGACGCTCGATCCGGCACTGGTCGAGTCCGCGCGTGCGCTCGGGGCCTCCCGGTACCGCGCCCTCCGGGACGTGGAGTTGCCGCTGGTGGCCAGCGGGATCGTCGCCGGCGCGGCCTTCGCCTTCGCCATCTCGATCGGCGAGTTCTCTTCGACGGTGCTATTGGCCAGCGGGAGCCAGACCTACACCATGCCCGTCGCCGTCGAGCGCTATCTCGGCCGCCGCTCCGGGCCCGCGATCGCCATGGGAACCGTGCTGTTGGTCGTCACGGCCGCGAGTTTCGTCGTCGTCGACCGCGTCGGCGGGAGGTTCGAGCAATGACCGAACTCCGTCTCGAGGACGTTTCGAAAGTCTACGGGGCAGACGGAACCGGGACCAGCGCGCTCGAGGACGTCGACATCACCGTTCGCGACGGCGAGTTTTTCACCCTGGTCGGCCCCTCCGGCTGCGGAAAGACGACGACGCTGCGAACGATCGCCGGCTTCGAAGCACCGACCGATGGGGCCATCCGCTTCGACGGGCGTGGGGTAGCCGGCGTGCCGCCCGAACGGCGGGATGTCGGGGTCGTCTTCCAGAGCTACGCCCTGTTCCCCCACATGACCGTCGCCGAGAACGTCGGCTACGGCCTTCGATTCCGAGAGCCACCGGACGGTAAGACGGTCGACGACCGCGTGACGGAACTGCTCGAGTTGGTCGATCTCGAGGGGATGGGCGACCGCGACCCGGACCAGCTGTCTGGGGGGCAGCGACAGCGAGTGGCGCTGGCTCGCGCGCTCGCGCCGGCACCGGACCTGCTCTTGCTCGACGAGCCGATGAGCGCGCTCGACGCACAGCTTCGGGAGTCGCTGCGTCGGCAAGTCACGCGGATTCAGTCCGAACTCGGGATCACGACCGTCTACGTCACCCACGATCAGGCCGAAGCGCTCGCGATTTCGGATCGGCTCGCGGTCATGCACGACGGCCGGGTCGAGCAGGTCGGACGACCGCAGGAGATCTATCGGGAGCCCGCGACGCGGTTCGTCGCCGAGTTCGTCGGCGACAACAACGTCTTCGAGGGCGACGCACGGGGCCGGAACGGCGAGTACCCGCAGGTAGCTATCGACGGCGAGACGTTCTCGCTGGCGGCGATCCCCGACGGAACCGATCGCGTCACGTTCTGCGTGCGACCGGGAGCGCTCTCGCAGGCTGCCGATCACAACCGGCTGCCGGTGACCGTCGAAACCAGCGAGTTCCTCGGGGAAACCGTCCGGGTCAACGGCCGATGGAACGGTCGCAGGATCGTCCTCCAGCTTCCGGACGTCCCCGAGAGCGACGAACTTACCGTCGGGTTCGCGCCCGACGACGCACACGTCATCGATCGGGACTGATTCGGACCCCGCCTACCGGAGCCGCTCGGCATGCCGGAACACGCAGGTGATTTCTTTTCCGGACGGCACTGGTAGCAATTCACGTGCAGATCACTCGACAGCTCCGGATCGACGTCGGGCGGCGGGAGGTCGACGTCGGTACCGAAACGACCGTCCGGGTCCGCGACGACCGGCGACAGCCCGTCGAGGGAGCCGTCGTCTCGACGGAGACGAAATCGACACGAACCGACGAACGCGGGCTGTGTAAACTACAGTTCGGTTCCCCAGGGTTCTGGAAACTCACCGCCGCGAAGTCCCCGACCAACCGCGTGGCGTACACGCCCGCGTCGACGCTCGTTCGGGTCGTCCCGAACGCAGCGGCGCTCCGGCCGTATCGCCCGATCGGGTCCCGGTAATGCCGCGTAATGGCATGCCACAGGGTTATCCCGGCCGCCGCCGTGTGGCGTACCATGGGAGACACCAAAGAGAGTCGGGACGAGCAGGCCGACGACGCCGACACGCGCCAGCGCGAGCGTGAACTCGAGGAGGCACTCGAGCGGGACGACGAGGACGAACCGCCGATCGAGGAAGAGATGGACGACGGCGAACCCGACGAGTCCGACGAAGAGCGGACGACGGGAGCGGAGTAGCGTCGCTACAGCCCCCAGAAGAAATTGATGCCGAGGACGGTCACGATCGAGAGCAGCAACTGGAGCGGTGCGCCGACTCGGACGAAGTCGGTGAACTTGTAGCCGCCGGGGCCGTAGACGAACAGGTTCGTCTGGTAGCCGACGGGCGTGAGGAACGCGGTCGAGGCCGCGAACGTCACCGCGAGCACGAACGCGAAGGGGTTCGCGCCGATCTGATCGGCGGTCTGAACGGCGACCGGGAGCATCAACACGACGCTCGCGTTATTGGAGATGACGCCCGTGATGAGCCCGGTCGCGAGGTAGAACACCCAAAGCACACCGAGCGCCGGTAGATAGGTGCCGGTCGTGGCGACGAGGCTCCCGAGCAGGTCCGCGCCGCCGGTCTGCTCGAGGGCGATTCCCAGCGGGATGATGCCGGCCAGCAGGAAGATCACGTCCCACTCGACGGCGTCGTAGATTTCCGTCGGCTTGAGCACGCCCGTCGCGACCATCGCGACGACGCCGGCGAGTGCGGTCACGAGGATCGGCAGGGAGAGCGCGGACAGCGCCTCGAACGCGCCGACGCCCGTCAGCCCGGCGAGGGTGGCACCGACCGTCCCCCACGGCACGGCGACGAAGCCGACGACGCCCGCCATGATCGCCGCTGCGTGGGGAATCTTCTCCGTTCGGTAATCCGGCTCCTCGGGTTCGTGCGCGACGATGAAATCGTCGTTCTGCGAGAGTCGGTCGATGCTGTTCGGGGCCGCCTGGACTAACAGCGTGTCACCGACCCGAATCCGGCGTTCCTCCATGTGATCGCGGACCGTCTCCCCGCGGCTGCGAAACGCCAGCACGGTCGCGTCGTAGCGCTGGCGGAACGTCGACGTCTCGAGCGATTCGCCGACGAGGAACGAGCCCCGCGGAACGACGATCTCGACGAGGGTTCGGTCGGCCACCTCGTCGGGCTCTAACTCCTCGTCCGTCCGCGGGTTGCCCGCGAGCGTAAGCGTCCCCCGGTCGACGAACTGCTGGACGGTGTCGCGGTCGGCGCGCAGCCGCAACAGGTCCCCCTCGCGAATCGTCTTCTGCGCGATCGGTTCGATGAACTCCTCGTCGTCGCGGACGACCTGCAGGATGTCGGCGTCGAACTCGACGTGGTCGATCGCGTCCGCGACGGTCGTACCGACGATCGGCGAGTCCTCGTCGACGACGACCTCGGTCAGATACTCCTCGATCGCGTACTCCTGGACGTAGTCTTCCTCGACGGGGACGCGCTCGGGCAGCAGCCGGTGGCCGATGGTCATGAGATAGATGCTCCCGACGACCAGGACGACGATCCCGAGCTTGGTGAACTCGAACATCGAGAACTGGTGGAGTTCGGGATACTCGGTGCTGAGGCGGGCGCTGACGTCGCTCGCGAGGATGTTCGTGGACGTGCCGATCAGGGTGAGCATCCCGCCGAACATCGAGGCGTAGGACAGCGGGATCAGGAGCTTCGAGGGCGAGGTCTTCCCCTTGTGGGCGATATCCGAGACGACGGGAACGAGGATGGCGACGACCGGCGTATTGTTGATAAAGCCGGAAATCGGGCCGCTGATGCCGATCGTCGCCAGGAGCTGTTTGTCGAGGTCGTCGCCGGCGAACGCGGCCATCTTGCGGCCGAGTATCTGAACGACCCCCGTTTGACTGATCCCCGAACTGAGAATCAGCATCGCCAGCACGGTGATCGTCGCCGAACTGGAAAAGCCCGACGTCCCCTCGGCCGTCGAGATCTCGGTGGCGTTCACCACGCCGTCGGCCCCGAGCACCATCAACAACACCATAATCAGGATGGCGGTCACATCGATTGGCAGCCACTCGGTGATGAACAGCACCAGCGCGATGGCGATGATCCCGAACACGACCAGCATCTGGGGGGTCACGGTGAGAGTACCTGACTCGGCGGCCAGCGGCACGGCCCCGATACCCGGGAGAGGACATCCAGACACGGTTGACAGTACGGCTATTCGGACCGTTCCGCTTGAAGGCCCCGGTTCGAGACGCGTTCCCGACTCGTGAACATCTTCGGAGGAGTTCCTTTGGCGCGGGAACCGGACGGGACACTCAAGTGACTGCTCCGAACACGAACGCGCACGACGGCGTCCGCTGCTCGAGTCAGCCGGCCCACTGCGGTCGGTCCGCGGTGCTCGCGCGATCGAATCGGACGCGGCGAGCGGTCGACGCCGATCCGGAGACGATCATGAACGACTACGCGCTCGTCATCGCAATCGCGAACACGACGACGGTGCTGGCGGGAGGCGCAATCGCACTGCTAGCCGACCGTGCGTTCCGACGAACCGGTGCCACGGCGCTGCGGACGGTCGCCATCGGCGTCGGCCTCATCGTCGGCGGGTCGGTGCTGGGCGGCAGCATACACCTCGTCGGCGATGCCGTGGGGCTCGGGATCGCCCTCCAGAGCGCGGTCACTGCGGTCGGATTCGTTATCTTGCTGTACTCGCTATACGCCGAAACGAGCGATATGAGCGTTACGACTGAGATTTCACTATGACCGACGGATCGACGGAACGGCCGACGCGCGTCGTCGCACAGGGGACCTTCGATCTCCTCCACCCGGGCCACGTCCACTACCTCGAGGAAGCCGCCGCTGCGGGCGAGGAACTCCACGTCGTCGTCGCCCGCGCCGAGAGCGTCGCCCACAAGCCCGACCCCGTCCTCCCGGACGAGCAGCGCCGCGACGCCGTCGCGGCCCTCGAAGCGGTCGATCGGGCTCGGCTCGGACATCCCACGGATTTCTCGGTCCCGATCCGCGAGATCGATCCCGACGTACTCGTCCTCGGCCACGACCAGCACCACGACGAGGAGGCGGTCAGAGAGTTGCTCGCGGCGTGGGGGATCGACTGTCGCGTCGAGCGGGCCGGCGGACTCGAGCCGACCGGCGACGATCTGTACGGGAGCAGCGACATCGTCGAACGGGCGATCGCCGACCGGGAACGGACCGGATCGCGATCGCCGGTCGAGTTGGAAGCCGACGCCGACGACTGACGGCTCCCGTCGCCGTTACTGCGAGGACAGCCGCGGTCGGAAGCGCTCGAGGCCGACGTCGAGCATGTCCGGGCTCACCGTCTGGAACTCGCCGTCGTCGGGAAGGTACGGCCGAACGGAATCCCAACTCTCGCGCGCGTAGCGCTCGTCGAGCAGGACGCGAACGCCGACGTCGTCGGGACTGCGGATGACGCGGCCGATCGCCTGCCGGGCTTTCCGGACTGCGGGAACGGTCAGTGCGTACGTGAAGCCGTCGCCGAACGCGTCGTCGTAGGCCCGGCGCACGGCCGTGGTTCGCGGACTCGAGGTGTTGACGATCGGGACCCCACAGACGACGGCAGCGGCGAGTCGATCACCGCTGTAGTCGACGCCCTCGGTCAGCGTCCCCCGGAGGCTCGTGACGAGTACCTTCCCCGCGCCCGCGAAGAACTCGTCTTTGAGCGACTGCGTGGTCTCGTCGTCGCTCGCGGCGTCGAGCAGGACCGGCTTCTCGACCCGGTCCTCGAGGGTCCCGGCGGCCCACTCGGCCTCGGCGTAGCTGGGCATCCCGACGAGGACGTTGCCGGGGAGGCGGGCGACCGTCGCGATCGCATCGGCGTAGGATCGCCGCGTCGGATTGTCTTCTCCCGGGCTGCCGCGATTGTCGTAGGTGTACTTCGGCGCGGCGACCGCGAAGCTCTCGCGGTTCTCCGCGGGGAAGTGCAGGCCGTACCGGCGCTCGACGACCGGTCGGTCCTCCTCGCGGGCGAGGTACTGAAGCCCCGTGACCTCGGTGAAGGCGTCCATCGGCTCGAGGGTCGCGCTCATCAGGATGCCGCCGCCGAAGTGTCCGAGTCGGTCGCCGATGGCGTCGCTTGGCACGCAGTTGTGCAGGGCGAGCCGGGCGTTGTAGGCCCGCCGCCACGACTCCGGCGGCTCGGTGTCGTCCCACGTCCGCTCGAGTTCGATCTCCCGGAAGTAGTCGGTGTGGCCACGACGATACCACTCGCCGAGCACGCGGCCGACGGCGGGCGCGGCGCGGGTTCGATCCTCGTCTTCGGCTTCGTTCAGGACGCGTTCGACGATCGCGCCGACGGCCTCGGCGCGGACCCAGTCGGCGTCGCCGTAGCCCGCCTCCCTGGCCCACTCGGAGAGTTCGTCCTCGGCGGGGTCGCCCGGGTCGCGGAGCGGGATCTCCGCGTCGTGAAGGTCGTTCAGGTTCGATTGCCAGCCCCGGTAGTTCCGGTCGAGGTGTGCGGTGACCCGCCGATCGAGTTCCTCGCGGAGGTCCCGGACGAACTCGAGCGTTCGATTGAGTTCCTCGAAGGTGACGTCGCTATCGTTCAGTTCCCCGCGGACGAGGTCGGCGTCGGCGGTCTTCGAGCCGCCTTCGGCTTGCCGACCCTCGCGCTCGAACTTGATCGGCTGGATGACCCGCGAGAGTTCGGTTTCGGCGTCCCGGAGGGTGCGGTCGGCGACCCCGTCGCTGACGAGATCGCGGACGCGCGGTTCCAACATATGGGCCTCGTCGCAGACGACGAACGTCGACTCGTCGAGGAGCGCGCCGGTGAAGGAGCCGACCGTTCGGGGATCGAAGGCGTGGTAGTAGTTCCCGATCACGACCTCGACCTCGCCGAGGGCGGCCCCCATCACGGAGTGGGGACAGGTGCCGTGCGTGACCGACCGGGCGACCAGGTCCTCGGGCGTGACCATCCCCGCGTCCGTGAAGTCGTAGGGAACCGCCTCGGCAGCCGATCCGGTTTCCTCGTCGTCGGGCAAGTCCGACAGGTACTGCGCGTAGAACGGGCAGTACTCCGTTTCGGCTCCGACGGGCCCACCCTCTCCGTACTCGGGGAGGTCGGGCGGGTACGGCGTGGGCTCGCCCGCGGTCTCGAGGAACGTGTTCTTCGACTGGCTACCGCTGTCAGCCAGCCCGATCTGCTGGCTTCGGGCGCGGGTGGCCAGGTTTTTCGCCGTCGTATCGCCGCCCTCGCCGGTGAGGTCGCGGGTGCGATCCCGCAGCGTTTCGCAGCGATCGTAGACGGTGCCGTCGTCGATCCCCGCCGCGTTCTCACGGTTGTACGGACAGACGTCGGCCTTCCCGACGAGCGTGAGTCCCGAAACCGGGTCCCAGTCGGCGGGCAGGTTCTCGTTGATCGTCTCGAGGTCCGCTTCGAACTGGCGCAGCTGCTGTTTGACGCTCGTCAGCACGAGCACGCGCTCGTAGTCGGTGTCCGGATCGCGCACGAGGTCGATCCCCGCGGTGAGCGCGATCATCGTCTTCCCGGTGCCACAGGCCCCTTCGATGACGGTGTACCCGCCTTCCCGTCCGGTATCGATAGCCGTCTCGATGCCGTCGACCTGCGGGTCGTAGGGCTGGGCGTGGCCGAACACCGTCCGCCAATTCGTCATTCTTCCCGTACTCGTCGTCGGCCGTCCATAGCGTTGACGGACTGGAGCGCGCGCCATCGGTCGCCATCGGTTGCTGGCAGCGTGACCCTTTACTTAGCTGAGTCCCTACGGCACCATGTGAAGGTTCCCCAATCACTCGAGAACGTCGGACAGGACGTGGTCATCCGCACGTTCGAGTACGGCGACGGCAGCGTTATCGCGGTCGACTTCGGCAGTTCGGCCGCTGACATCGCGGTCGATATCGTCGGCTCGACCGCGATCATCGTGGCGGACGGCGAGCAATTCGAGTTCGAACTCCCACCCGAGGCGAGTGCGGTCTCCGGGCGCAACGGCGTGCTCACGATCAAGGAGTAACGTCCCAACCGGCTACGAACGGCTTCGACGAGGACGAGACCACTGTGGTGACGGGTTCGACCGGATTCGGAGCGACGGGCGTTTCGAAACGGGACCGAAGCGCAACGCCTTCCCCGATCCGTCGTCTACTCCGCCCATGAGCGATTCGATCGACGTCGACCGCTGGCGCGCGGACCTCGAGTCGAAACGCGCCGAGAAAGACGAGTTCTTCGCGGAGCATCCCCAGTCGCCGATCCCGCCCGACGCGCGGGACGGCTTCGAGGGACTCGAGTACTTCGCTCCCAATCCGACCTACCGCGTGACCGCGACGGCGACGGTCCACGACGATCCCGAGGTCGTCCTGATGGACACCACCGCGGGCCGAGAGATGCGGTACCTCCGCGTCGCCACGCTCGAGTTCGAACTCGATCGCGAGGCGCCACGCGCCTCGGTATCCGCGAGCGGCGATCAGCCGCGAGCGCGCGAGGACGAGGACCTCGACGACGGCACCGTCGCGCTCGCGGCCTACCGGCAGGAGAGTCCGAACGAACAGCCGCTGTTCGTCCCGTTCCGGGACAAGACGACGGGCCAGCAGACCTACCAGGGCGGTCGATACATGGAACTCGAACCGGATCGGGAACTCGAGGACGGCGACGAGATCGTCGTGGACTTCAACCTCGCGTACTCCCCGTTCTGTGCCTACAGCGACACGTTTGACTGTCCGCTCCCGCCCGAGGAAAACTGGCTCGAGGTAGCGATCCCGGCCGGCGAACGCTACGAGTAGTCGGTCGTCACCGGAGAGGTACGTTTCGACTCGAGGTATCGGCGTCCGTACGTCCTGTCCCGTGTGGTTCTCGGTCTCGAGTGGAAACCGGGGGGTTTTCGCTGACGGGGCGGCCGTCGATAGACGACGCCGACGCGTCAGTGAGCGACGCCGACGGTGAGCAACGTCCCGAGTTCGCGGTAGCGTTCGACCATGTCCTCGCGGGTATCCCAGTCCTCCGTGGGGAACTCGGCCACGTCGGGAATCGTGATCTCGCGGTCGGGAATGGTATCCTGTTCGGCGACGGAGAGCCCCGCAGCACGGAAGGCATCGCGGTACTGTTCGCGGTCCCAGCGGGTCATCTCGATGGTGATGAACTCCTGCCACTCGTGGGAGTGGACGTTCTCCTCGTAGTAGTTGACCGCACAGTAGAAGGTGCCGCCGGGTCGGAGGACTCGAGCGATCTCCGCGAGCGTGTGGTCGGGATCGGCCGCGTAATAGAACGCTTCCATGCTCCAGACGTGATCGATCGAGTCGTCGGCGAAGGGGAGTTCGTCGAAGTCACCGACGAGATAGCCGACGACCGGATCGTCGGTGTACCCCGCGGCGTTGCGCGCCATCTCGGGGGAACCGTCGAGTCCGTAGACGCGACCGGCGTCTTTGGTATCGCGCAGCGCGCGTCCGGCGTAGCCGCTCCCACAGCCGAGATCGAGAACGGTATCGCCGGGTTCGATCGGCATCCGCGCGAGCGCATGTTTTGCGGTGTGCCAGTGGCGCTCTTCCATGCCCTTGTCCCGGCCGCTCGAGGCCCAGTCGTCGAACTCCTCGCGAACGCTCATATACAAACCCGTGAACGCCGCGGCCCTAAACGCGTTCGCATCGAAACGACTTTCGTCGGAACCGGGTCGGATCGAGTAGACCCCGGGGCCGAACCGGGCGACCGTTCTCACTGCGATGAGAACCACCGATAGATTCTTTAGGCTAGCCTAAAACATATGGAGTGAAGGGTCGGTGATCGAAGTCCGTGGGCATCCGGATTTCGATTCGACGCTCGGTGAGTCGCGCTGTCCCACCCCTCGCCAGTTTTTCAGACCCTTCCTCCGTTTCCGACGCTACCTTCCCCCGAGAGACACATCCGCACGCTTAAGGGAGTTCCCAAAGTTGTTCACGGCACTATGGATTACACACTTGCAATCGACGGGACACCGGAAACGGTTCCCGGCGGAACCGGGATGCTCCTCTTACACCCGAGCACCGGCGAAACCGACCGTATCGACACGGACTTCCTCAAAATCGACACCGACAACTTCCTCGTCGTCTCCACGCGAACCACCGCTCGCGAGGTCAGACAGAAACTCGAGCACTACGATGTCGACGAGGAGCGCGCCGAAATCCTGGACACGCTCAGCATCGAACGCGGCTACTCGCGGCGCTCCTCCGAGACCGTCCACTACGTCGCCGCACCCGACGACGTCGACGGTATCGTCGAGCACATCGACGGCTTCCTCGACGAGCACGACGGCAAACTCCGCATCAGCTTCGACTCCGTGACCGAACTCGCCTATTACGCCGGCGACGATCACGCCCTCGAGGCGGTCGAGCGGATTCTCGAACTGCTCGAAAAACACGACGCGGTCGGCCTCTTTCACCTCTCCGAGGAGCCCCACGACGAGGCGGTCGTCGACGAGTTCCGCGCCCTGTTCGACGGGATCATCGATCTCGACGAGGACGGCAGCGTCGACGCCGACTTCTAACCCGGCACCCAGTAGTCGAGTGTCGGGTCTCCGCGAGACATCGGCGAACGGCATCAACGGCAGTGGCCCGTGCTGGATGACGGCGAGCCGCGCACGACTCGAGCGCCTCGGCGGTTACTCCTCGAGCGAGTCGAACGTTTTCTCGGCCCACCGAATCGCGTACTCCGGGCCGTGGTCAAGATACGCCTCGGTATCGAGCGCGGCGAAGGGAGCCGGCAACTCGATCGCGTGTTTGAGCGCGGCACACGCCAGCTCCGTCGCATCGCCGAACGTGGTCTCACCGCGTGCGACCGCACGCGGGAGCCCGGCGACCCGGTCCTCGAGTCGGGTCCCGGCGTCCTGCCACGCGGCGGCGAGTTCCGGGTGGTCGTCGTGCCAGTTCGCGAAGACCGCGCGCGTCCGAAGCCCGACCCAGCCGTCGAACAGTGCCGCGGCGATCTGGTAGGTATCGTTCGGGTCGAGCGCGACCGCCCGATCGAGATCCGGATAGGTCGCCTCGAAGAAGCCGATGAAGTGTTCGGGCACCTCGAGATCGACCTGAACGAGCGCCTCGGCGAGCAGGAAATCGACGAACGAGTCGGGCGACCCCTCGACGCGGGGTTTGACGAGGACGATCGGCGGATCGGTCTGGCGGGTCCAGACGACGCTCCCGTCGCCCGGCATCCCGACGGTGAGGTCCGAACTCGCGTAGCGAGCGAGCAGGGTCGGCGCGTCCTCGGGAAGCCAGGCCGCGGGGTAGCTCGCTGGCTCGAGCGCGTCGACGATCAGGCCGAGATCCTCGGCGACTGCCGGGTTCAGCGTCTCGAAGTCGCGCTCGCAGTCGAGGACCTGGACGTCGGGCGCGTGGGCCTGCCGGACGGCCTCGACTCGATCCGAGAGCGCACGAGCCTCGAACATCAGGCGAACGCGTTCTGGAAGACGAGCAGGATCGACAGCAGCGCCGATACGGCGACCGTGGTGAGAACGACCTTGGTTGCGGTGCTCATGTCCGGTGGGTTGTCTCCGCGTCGCTTAAATCCATCTGTCTCGGTCGCGCTTCCCGCTCTGCCATCCGTCAGCGCCCGTTTCGGTCCCCGCGAGTTCACGCGGTTCGTCCGTCCGTCGCGGTCGCGTTCTCGCGACTATCGGCCCCTCCGGTTCGTCCCCATTGAGGCGGTCGGTTCGCGTGGACGGACGACGGGTAGAGGGAGTGGACGGACAAACAGGTAGGGGTCGTGGACGGACGAACGAGTAGCGGGAAGCGTTCTCGAGAACTGGGTTACTGCAGTCGAACCGATGCCGTGCTGGGAGGCAACCCGTGCCGTGCTGGGAGGCAAACCGAGTGACCGAGCGGTGGCTCAGTCGTCCTCGTCGTCGTGCCACGA
This sequence comes from Natrinema altunense, assembly GCF_000731985.1. GTDB lineage: Archaea > Halobacteriota > Halobacteria > Halobacteriales > Natrialbaceae > Natrinema > Natrinema altunense. The sequence goes on along the minus strand of NZ_JNCS01000004.1, from coordinate 299,419 downwards.
CTCCGGTACGTCGATGACGTATCGTCCGTCTTCTTGCAGGGAGATGATGTACTCGTCCCGGTTGTAGAGCTCCATCAGGTTGAGTTCGTACTGTCCCGGCCGAACGATCTTGATGCTCTCGAACTGCTCGTTGAGTTCCGCCCGGAGGTCCTCGATCGACGGGCGCTGCCCGCTCGGCTCGCTGACGACGCGCCCGTGTTCCGGAGGTCGGTCGGCGTCGTCGGAGTCGACGCCGGCCCCGGTCTCGGCTTCACTATGCTGGCCGGCGACGCTGCCCGCATCGCCGTCGTGCTCCGCTCCGCCCTTATCGGAGTGCTCGGCGTGTGTAGGGAGATCGTCCGAGGGCACGACTTCGCTACGGGCGTCGGCCTGTGCCGAGTTCTCGTCGTCCGCCATGGTCGCGGTCGGACCGCTCGATGGCCGGTCCGACGGGTTTCGGGAGTGGGACTGCTCGTCGGAGCCTTTGCCGGTCGACTCGGTCGGCGATCCGGACCGGTCCTCGGGTCGTCGGGCCGTCTCGGGCCACTCCTCGAACTCGCCGTCCGATGGCGGCTCCGAATCGCCACTGTCGATATCGTCGCTCGCGGGCCAGGGTCGGTCCGACTCCCTGGCTGCCGTCGAGCCGGCAGACAGCGGCTGTTCGGCGGCTTCCGGACTCGAGTCGTCGGCGGAATCGGCCGACACCCAGTCGCGAACGGTCTCCGCGGCGCGCGTCGCGACGTTGTCCGGTTCGGACGAGGACGCGTCCGCCGAGTCGCTTGCGGTATCGACCGATCCGGAGCCGTCAGCCCCCGCTCCGCCGGACGATTCGGCTGCGGCCGCCGTGGTCGGCGCGAACTGGAACTTGTTCCCGCCGCAGTCCGGACACCCCGACAGCATCTCCTTGGAACCGTCGGCGAACGTCCGGCCGCAGTTCGTACACTGATGTGGCATTAGTTACGGGACACGAGCGCGCTGATGAGCGTTTCGTCCTTGTGGAGCGTCTCGATCTGGTTCGCCGGCCCGATCACCGTCAGCTTCGCTTCCGTCTCGTCGCCCCCCATAATACGACCGAGCAGTGACGAGTCACGGGTCTCCGACTTGGGGTAGGTCTCGATCTCGATCCCGTTGAACTCGTCGGGACTGATTTCGGCCATCGTCACTTCGATGAGGCGACTCTCCTCGTCGGGCGTCAGCCCCTCCTCCAAGATGACGATGTTGCCGTCGTGGACGCCGTCTAAGATCATCCTGATCTTCTCCATCGTCGCCATTCCGGCCATTCGCTCGCCGCTGATCAGGTCGATCTGTACGCCGTCGGGTGCGTCCGAGTCGTCCGCGTTAGTTGCTTTTGGCATCGGTAATCACCCGAAGTACTCGGCGATGTTGTCGTACACTTCGTCCATGTTGTCGCCCTCCTTCGCGGACAGGGGAATGGTCTTGTGCTGTGGGAAGGCGTCCTCGATCCGCTTGACGCTCGATTCCTCGAGGTCGGTCTTGTTCGCGAAGATCAACACGGGGAGATCGCGCGATTCGACGATCCCGATGAGCATCGTGTTGACCTGCGTGATCGGGTCCTCCGCGCTATCCAGAACGTAGATGACGCCGTCGACGTCCTCCCGGAGCCAGTGCATCGCTTCGGCGACGCCTTCGGTCGCCTCGCGGGAGCGGCGGATCGCGTCCTCTTCGTCCATCTCGTCGGTGAACTCCTCGTAGTCGACCTTCGTCGTCACGCCCGGCGTATCGACGATGTCGATGGTCACCGTCTTGCCGTCCCGTTCGATCTCGACGTTTTCTTTCCTGCGTGCGCGGCGTGTCTCGTGGGGGACGTGGCTCTCCGCACCGACCGCGTCACCAGTCCAGTCACGCGCGATACGGTTCGCGAGCGTCGTCTTTCCGGCATTCGGCGGCCCGTAAATACCGATTCGTTTGGGCTCCTGTTCCGAAAACAGGCGGTCCGTAGCCCGGGAAATACTATCTTTGAGTTCTGTGAACAGTCCCATCTGTAGAGGCCTCCAGCACCGCGGGGTGCATCTGCGCGTACTACAAACTGAACTCACTTAAGCCTACGTCAGACGTGTAGACAATTCGACGAAATGGAGTTAGTGCGATCCGAGACTGTATGCGAGACCGACGTACACTCGGAATCCGTCGTCGAGCGGGTGACCGGGAGTTCGTCTCGAGTGGACAGGACAGCGAGTGGACAGGATAGGACAGGACAGGACAGGACAGGACAGGAAAGGGAGTGTACGGCAACCGAAGACCGTCATCGGACGCCGGCGACCGTCGAGATGACGTCGGCCCGGTAGCGCCCGATCGACAGTCGGTAGTGGGATTATATCACATACCAATATTTCGGAGGCCAATCGAGAGGGGCGAAGCCCCCCACCCCTTCGTTTCGAGTGGAGATCCACGGAGCCGTCGGTTGGAACAGAAACTGGACGACCGATATCGGAGGGGACATCGGTCCGCTTTTCGACTCGAGGCGGTTCTCAGGCCCATTACGATGCTGTATTCGCCGATACGAACGGTTCTAGTAATCTAAAAGCCGATCTAGTAATATAGATAGCACTGAGAATCAGTTCTAGTAGGATCTAGTAAATTAGATTCTAGGCCTAGTAAGAATCTCTTGTTTGCTAGTACTACGGTTACTGTTTCTAGCCGATCCAAATAAATCTTCCCGTCACAAATTCCGTCGAACCCCCACCCACCCTCGCGGCAGGTTCCACCTGAAACGAAGGGGTGGGGGGGATGGGATTTCGACGCCTTCACCGTTTGGAGGGTATTATCATAACCCAATCCAATCGAGACGATCATAACTGAAGTCGCGAGTCGAGTCCCACCACACCGAAGCACTGTTCCACGACAAAGCACCGCTCCACTGAACTCACCACGCCGAAGCAGAGATGACAGAGATACAGCGACCGATAGCCCGTTAGTCACGACTTCCAAGAACGACGGTCAACTCAGCACACTTCATCTCCAGTTCGGTTTGAGTCCCCGATCTGTCTCGCAATCGCGAACCCGTTTACTGGCTGGAGTGTCCGCCAGAACGAATCGGCCTGAGTCGACTCGATGACTTTCCAACTGCTTTTCGTCGACTCGAAATCCAGCGCGACGAGTCGATCGGTCCCGCAACGACCGCCCGTTTCGGTCGGCAACGAGGGGGGAAGGGAAGACTTTATTACCATGGTTTTCCTCTGTTTCGTTTGCATCAACTGGACCCGGAACGGGTATCTGGAACGGTAAATTCGGCCATGGAGGCCGCCACACCGCTGTATTCCCGCTCCCCGGTTCGGCGTTCCACTCGAAATAAGGGGGTGCTGCACGACGGATGTCAGACGACAACTCAGAGATCACTGGCTCGGACGAGGTCGACGGAACGAGCGGTTTCTCGACGGACTTCGAGAGCGCCGACCTCGGCGACGACGAGTCGAATCAGGGACTGTTCGACGACCTGCTTAGCGGCGAGCCCATCTTCGAGAACAAGGAAGTTCTCCGTCCGTCCTACACCCCACACGAACTCCCCCACCGGAGCGATCAGATCAACAAGATGGCGACGATTCTCGTCGCCGCGCTCCGCGGCGAAACGCCGTCGAACATCCTCATCTACGGCAAGACCGGCACCGGTAAAACCGCGAGCGCCAAGTTCGTCAGCAAGGAACTCGAGAGCACCTCACAGAAGTACTCGGTTCCGTGCGACGTCGAGTACATCAACTGCGAGGTTACCGACACCCAGTACCGCGTGCTCGCACAGCTCGCGAACAAGTTCATCGAGAAGAACGAAGCGCGGATCGACGACCGCGTCGCGACACTCGAGTCGCTGCTCGACGATATCGACGAGTACGACGCCGACGCGGCGCGCCGCAGTGCCGACGCGACCGCACCGGGCGAGGGTGCAGACGACCGGACGGCGTCGGACCCCTTCGATTTCGTTTCGAGCGCGGACGCGAAGCCGGACGCCGATGGTTCAAGTGGAGACGAGACCGGCGCTCAGTCCGGTGGTTCTGCAGTCGAAACAGGGGGGTCTCCGGACGGATCGACGGGTGCCTCCGATTCCTCGTCGTCCCCGTCGGAGACCGGGCGAGGGGACGCCGGCGGCACCGGTCACGACGAGGCCACGACCGATTCGTCCGCGTTCCCGCCGAATCATCCACTCGAGTCGACGGCGTTCGAGACCCGCGCCGAGGTCGAGGACCGCATCGCCGAACTCGAGGACGACAAGGAGTCGTTCGAGGAGGTGCCGATGACCGGGTGGCCGACCGACCGGGTCTACAGCGTCTTCTTCGACGCCGTCGACTACGACGAGCGGGTCGTCGTCATCATGTTAGACGAGATCGACAAACTCGTCGAGAAAAGCGGCGACGACACCCTCTACAACCTCTCGCGGATGAACTCCGAACTCGAGAACTCGCGGGTCTCGATCATCGGCATCTCGAACGATCTGAAGTTCACCGACTTCCTCGATCCGCGGGTCAAGTCCTCCCTGGGCGAAGAGGAGATCGTCTTCCCACCGTACGACGCGAACCAACTTCGGGACATCCTCAAGCACCGGTCCGAGGTCGCGTTCAAAGGGAACGCGCTCTCCGAGGACGTGATCCCGCTGTGTGCGGCCTTCGCCGCACAGGAACACGGCGACGCGCGCCGCGCGTTGGATCTCCTGCGGACTGCGGGGGAACTGGCCGAACGGTCCCAGGCCGAGACGATCGTCGAGGAACACGTCCGGCAGGCTCAGGACAAGATCGAACTCGATCGCGTCGTCGAAGTCGTCCGGACGCTCCCCACCCAGAGCAAACTCGTCCTCTTCGCGATCATCCTCCTCGAGAAAAACGGCGTCCACAGCATCAACACGGGCGAGGTATTCAACATCTACAAGCGCCTGTGCGAGGAGATCGACGCGGACGTTCTGACCCAGCGCCGGGTAACGGATCTCATCAGCGAACTCGACATGCTCGGGATCGTCAACGCCGTCGTCGTCTCCAAGGGCCGGTACGGCCGGACCAAGGAGATCAGCCTCTCCGTTCCACTCGAAGAGACGGAGGCCGTCTTGCTTTCCGACTCCCGACTGAGCGACATCGACGACGTCCAGCCGTTCGTTCAGGCGCGGTTCGAAAACTGACCGCGGCTGTGTCCGCGATCCCGTCCGCCCTTCGCTTTCGCTGCAAGCGCTTCAGCATCGCTTTCCGCATCCCAGCGTCATTCCGGCCCCGATTCAACCGGCCGGTATTCCGGCATCGCGTTCCGATCCCCTTCGTTTCGACTCGAGTTCTCACGGGCTGCGACAAAGCCGCGAGCCGTGACGCAACTGCGATGCGGCGGATGCGGATTCCGAGTGGAGAAAGTCGGTGATCGGTTCAGTTTCGATGCCGGCCGATCGCGACCGCGGCTCCGGCGCCGGTACTGGCGATGGCGGCGGTCCCGGCGAGGCTCCCGTCCGGTCCGAAGCCGGTCGCACCCGGACCGGCGGGGGCCGGTGCCGGTATCGATCCCTGGGTCGTACTCGAGGGCGATGTCGGAGCGGCCGTTCCGCCGAGGAGTTTGTCGAAGGTCAGGCGGACGTGGCCGAGCCACGGGATCCGGAACATCGCCTTGCCGGTGACCCACTCGGGCTTTACCACGTCGGTTCTGGAACCTGCTCCTCTCAGTTGATCGTATCCGTCGTTGTTGTCACCTTTCGTGACGAAGCCGGCGTGCTCTGCGGGACAGGTCGCGACCTCCTCACAGGTCGCGTCGCCGACGATCTCCTCGCTGGCCTTGGTATCGACCCAGTGTTCTCCCTTGTCGACCCAGAAGTGGGCGCGGTGGATCACCGGCGTTTCCGCCGGATCGCCGTTGGGTTGGTAGATAATCACGTCGCCGGGATTGCCGAACTTCTCGTGGCCGCTCCCTTGACCGTTCTCGAGGGTGACGACGCCGGTTCCGGCGGTGGCGGCGTCACCGGCGAACCGTCCCTCGTCCGCGACGAAGATGAGATCGCCCCTGTGCATGTTCGGCTCCATGCTGCCACTCTCGACGGCGACGAGCGGGGGCCAGATGCCGCTGACGCCGAACAGGAGGAGGCCGACGACGGCGACGATGGCGACGCTGCTCAGGATATCCCGCGTCACCATGACGGTCTCATGGTCGGTTTTGAGGAACCAGCGCAGGAGCCCGTCGTCTTCGATCGTCACGCCGTCGTCGGCGTTGGCGTTGGCGGCGTTTCCGGACGGCTCCTCGGGTGCAGGCGGCGTTTGCGGACCGCCGGCGCTTCGATCCCGCTCGCGATCGCCGTCGCCGGAGTCGTCCGGGGGTGACCCGGCACTAGAACCGCTCATCGTCACTCGTTTTGCCGGGCCGTCAAATCAACTTTCCGTTCGCGGGGGTCGTTCTCCGATCGTCTCATTGACTGCCATCCCCGGCAGCCATCCCGAACAGGACGAGCGCGATCGTGCCCGTCGCGACGAAGGTACCCGTCGGTCCCAACCCGGTCGCTGCGCCTGCCGAGCCGACTGCCAGCCGAAGCTCTCCGATCCACGGCGCCCGAACCATCGCTTTCCCGGTGATCCAGTCAGGGCTGACGACCGTCGTCTCCGCTCCCGAGCGCGGCAGTTGGTCGTAGCCGGGATTGGCGTCGCCTTTGGTAACGAACCCATCGTGAGGTGCCGGACACGTGGTGATCTCGTCGCAGGTCGCACCGTTCAACGACCCCGGATCGGCTTTCGTCTCGACCCATCGCTCGCCGCGTTCAACCCAGAAGTGGGCGCGGTGAATCGTCGGCGTCTTCGTCGGATCGCCGTTCGGGACGAAGACGATGACGTCGCCGGCACTGGCGAACTTCTCGTGGCCGTTTTCCCGCCCGCTCTCGAGGGTGACGACGCCGGTGCCGTCGACGGCGTTCTCGCCGGCGAACCGATCGTCGTCGACGACGAAAACGAGGTCCCCCTTCTGGATGTTCGGTTCCATGCTCCCGCTCTCGACGGCCACGAACGGTGGCCAGGTTCCGCCGACCGCGAACAGGAGGAGACCGATGGTCGCGATGATCGCGAGACTCGCTGCGACGTCCCGACACGTCGTGACTCGCCAGTCGTCGGTCTCGAGCAGCCAGCGACCGATCCCGTCCTCGATCGCAACGCCGTCGTTGTGGGTCGGTTTCCCGCGATCGTCGTCGGTCGCTCGATCTCGTCGGTCGGGAGCACGGTCGGTTGGCGTGGCCGCGCGATCACCGGGATCGGCTCGCCGAGCCGAGTCCGGTCCCGAGCGTCCGTCGCTGGGACCGGTCGGATCGTCGTCCCGCGTACCGCCGTCAGGCCCGTCCATTGGGAGTCGGTTTCTCCGAGCCGGGTATCAACCTTCCGGCGATCGCCCCGGTCACGACGGGCGTACGGTATCGTCCCGTCGACTCGAGTACCGCGAAACCGCCCGTCGAGAGCGGGGCATTCGCTACCCTTTTGGCCTCGCTCGCGAATGCGAGAGGTGTGCCACTCGAGGCCCCCGCTCGGATCGTCGGCGAACTCACGAGCCGCGGGTACAACGCCGAACGCGAGGCGGTGACGCGGCTCGCCGCGGCCGAGAACCCGAACGCGGCGCTCGAGCGCGTCCTCGAGGAGATTCCGGACGATGCACTGGTCGTCCGTACCGACCACGTAGAGGCGGCCCTCTCGACGGGCGGCGCGGCCGGGGCGGTCGGAGCCGAGACCGTCGCCGGGACCGAACCGTCGCCGGCCGATTCGACCCCCTCCGTTTCGACTGGAACTTCCTCGCCCGAGGACGGGGAACCGACCGGGGGAGTTCCAGTTGAAACGGGGGGGTCTTTGTCCGCCGACCGATCCGCCGACCCTGCCCAGCGCTCGCTCGAGATCGTCGGCGACATGACGGGCCAGAGCACGGGGACGGGCGAATACAGCGACTTCGTCTCCGTCTTCCGTGATCGGCTCGATCGACTGGGCGCGAAACTGCGGGGCCGAGTCAACCATCGGCCGGCGACGGCCATCCAGGACATGCCGGGCGGCAGCGAGGTGGCGATGGTCGGACTGGTCAACGACATCCGCTCGACCGCTAGCGGTCACTGGCTGATCGAACTCGAGGATGCGACGGGAACGTTTCCGTGGCTCGTGATGAAAGACAGGGAGTACGCCGACCTCGTCGGGGAACTGCTCTGCGACGAGGTGCTGGCGATGGAAGGGACCCTGGCGGACGATTCGGGGATCGCGTTCGTCGACGCGATGCACTTCCCGGACGTTCCCCGGACCCACGAGCCGTCGACGGCGGACCGTCACGTGCAGGCGGCGCTGATTAGCGACGTCCACGTCGGCAGCCAGGAGTTCATGGCCGACGCTTGGAACGCCTTCGCCGACTGGCTTCACACTCCCGAGGCCCGACACGTCGAGTACCTGCTGCTCGCGGGCGACATGGTCGAGGGCGTCGGCGTCTACCCCGATCAGGACGAGGAACTCGACATCGTCGACATTTACGAACAGTACGAGGCGTTCAGCGAGCACCTCAAAAAGGTCCCGGGCGACATCGAGATCGTCATGATCCCGGGGAATCACGACGCGGTGCGACTCGCCGAGCCCCAGCCCGGATTCGACGAGGAACTCCGGGAAATCATGTCCGCACACGACCCACAGATCGTGAGTAATCCGTCGATGGTGACTCTCGAGGGCGTTTCCGTCCTGATGTATCACGGCGTCTCGCTGGACGAGGTCATCGCGGAACTGCCCGAAGCGAAGGCCAGCTACGACGATCCCCACAAGGCGATGTACCACCTCCTCAAGAAGCGCCACGTCGCACCGCAGTTCGGGGGTCACACCCGGCTCGCACCCGAAGAAAAGGACTATCTGATCATCGACGAAGTGCCCGATATCTTCCATACTGGCCACGTCCACAAGCTCGGCTTCGGCAAGTACCACGACGTGCTCGCGATCAACTCCGGCTGCTGGCAGGCCCAGACCGACTTCCAGAAGAGCGTCAACATCGACCCCGACGCCGGCTTCGCGCCGATCGTCGACCTGGATACGCTGGACGTGACGGTCCAGAAGTTCTCCTGACGAAATTTTGCTCTGCGGTCTATCGCGCTGACGGCTTCGCCGCCAGCGCGATGTCCCTCGGCAAAATTTCGATCAAAAGCACTCCTCTTTCCCCTCCGCTGCGCTCCGGGTCAGTCGTCGGCCCGCTCGTTCGCTTCGCTCACTCGCGGTACGAATACTCTGCTCCCCTCGCTACGGTTCGAGTCGAAACCGAACCGTCGGGGAGCCGTCGAACCGCGGGCCGTGGCCGCGCCGTTCGAAGCCGAGATCCTCGGCGGCGGTCTCGATGGAGTCGGCGTCCTGTGCTGCCAGCACTTCGACGGCCATCGACTCGCGTTCGGCGAACCGGACGGGTTCGGCCAGCAACCGTGTGCAGGCCTCGCAGGTTCCGTCGAGTTGGGTGACGTGGACGGTATCCTCGCGTGCGTCGAAGCTAATGAAGCCCAGCAGGTCCTCGGGATCGGAACCGCTGTACTGCGAATCCGAGACGTCCGCGTTCGGATCGTGACTCCCGTCCTCGGCGACGCGTACCGTTCGGTCGTGGACGAGGTTCCGCATCACGTCCGTCGGGGAGTCGGCGATCGACGCGAGCGCGTCGGCGTCGGCCTCGAGTGCGTCCCGTACGTTCATCGGCGTGTGGTAATGCGGTGCACGACAATAAATCCCGGTCGCGCATTCGTCGCCGTTCGCCGCGCGCTCGAGTCGGGATCGCGTTCGCGGGGACGACTGTAGCATCGCGGGGACTACCGTCGCAGGTAAAAATGCGGACGATGAACACAGTTATTTGCCCGCTCTGGTTACGGACCGAGTATGAGTCACACCATCGTAACGCTCGCGGCCCGTGAGGTGGCAGTATGCGCGTCGTAGCCAAGTTCGGCGGGACGAGTCTCGGCAGCGGCGACCGGATCAACCGCGCCGCCGATTCGATCGCCGCGGCCGTCGAGGACGGCCACGAGATCGCCGTCGTCGCCAGTGCCATGGGGTCGACCACCGACGAACTGCTCGACGAGATTTCCTTCGAGACCGACGAGGCCGACCGCGCTCAGATCGTCAGCATGGGTGAACGGACGTCAGTCCGCATGCTCAAGGCCGCACTGTCGGCTCGCGGCATCGACGCGATCTTCCTCGAGCCGGGCAGCGATCGGTGGCCGGTCGTCACCGACGAGTACGGCGAGGTCAACGTCGAAGAAACCCAGGAACGCGCCCAGGAGGTCGCGGCGGAGCTCGACGGGACGGTGCCGGTCATCACCGGTTTCCTCGCCGAGGGGCCGGACGGCTCGATCACGACGCTGGGGCGGGGCGGCAGCGACACCACGGCCGTCATGATGGGCAAGTACATGGACGCCGACGAGGTCGTCATCGTCACCGACGTCGAGGGCGTCATGACCGGCGACCCCCACGTCGTCGAAGGGGCTCGGAACGTCGGCGAGATCTCCGTCGACGAACTCCGGAACCTGTCGTTCCGCGGGGCCGAGGTCGTCGCCCCCTCCGCGCTGTCGTACAAGGACGGGAAGTTAGACGTCCGCGTCGTCCACTACCAGCACGGCGATCTCCTGTCGGGCGGCACGAGCATCGAAGGCGAGTTCAAGAACCTGGTCGACCTGCGCGAGCGGCCGCTTGCCTGTCTGACCGTCGCCGGCCGCGCCATCCGCAATCAGCCCGGTATCTTCAACCATCTCTCGGAGTCCGTCGCGGAGAGCGACATCAATATCGACGCCGTCGCCAGCGGGATGGACACCATCACGTTCTACATCGACGAGGAGGAAGCCGAACGCGCCGAGAACATCCTCCACCGCGAGGTCATCGCACGCGACGAACTCTCGAGTGTCACCGTCGACTCGCCGATCGCCGTCATCCGCGTGACCGGCGGCGAACTCCCTAACCAGCCGGGGATCATCAGCGAGATCGTCAACCCGCTGGCCGAGGCCCGGATTCACCTCCAGGACATCATCACCAGCGCGACCAGCGTCGCGCTGTTCGTCGACTGGGACGACCGCGAGGAGACCCTCGAGTTGACTCAGGACCTGTTCTAGCCGGGCGGTTCGTCCGGGAACTGTGTTGGGGTCGACCCAGGGTTTCGGGTCACCGAACCGATCGCGACCGCTGGTAACACGCTGTTATCTTCGTAGTTGTTCGCGTATGCAGCTGCTACAGCGGTCACGGCCGGTTATGCAGTCGCTAATAGCGGTAATAGCACCGTAACGAAGGTGGTGGTCGGTGCGGACGGACACATGAGCACCGACCCGACAGCGGCGGCGGTCCTCGAGGAGGTCGAGGCCGACCCGGACGCGATCCTCGCGGCGTTCGACGCGGACTCGCCCGCCGACCTCGTCGACGCCGGCGGCGACCACGACCCGAGACCGGAGGATGCCGTCGACACGACGGCGAGCGACCTGTTCGCCGACCTCGCGGCCGGCGAGACGGCGGCTGCGAACGGCCCGGACGGTGAGCCGTCGGCTGCGAACGCCACGGGCGCTGATCCCGACGGAACGGGACGCGCCACCGACGCCGACGGCGGAGCCTCGACGCGTGCGGCCCTCGAGTTCGAATTCGGCGGCGACCCGGACATGATCATCCGGGGCGACGGTGACGTGATCGACGCTACTGCGATCGAACTCGGTGCGCTCAGTCGGGCCGACTCGACCGGCTTCGTCGCTGCCGACCCGACCGACCCCGACGACCGCGTCGACCCTCCCGCGGCTCCCGATGCCGGCTCGACCGACGGTATCGCTTCGTCGCGGACACTCACCATCCGTGACGGACGGGCCGAGAGGCTGGCACTCGTCGGTCCCGAGCCGACAAGGACACGGATCGCCGACGGTGTCTTCGGCGGCGTCCGTGTCGACACTCACTGAGTCCGCGGGCGTGATCGAACCTGCCCACACTGTGTCACCGTCGGCTCCGTTCGCGCGCGGTCCACCGATTCCGTCCATCGATGCGTCGATCCGTCCGGCGGGGGCCGTCTCGAGCCATCGACGCGCACAACCTCTCAGCTAGACTGAACACGCCGGGCGGCGTTGAGCGGGTATGGTCGCGTACAAGTCGAAAGTAGTCGAACGGATCACCCTTCCATCGAAAGAACGGCGAACGCAGGCGCTCGAAGCGGCCGGGTATAACGCGTTCAATCTCCCCGCGGACGACGTGTTCATCGATCTCCTGACGGACAGCGGGACGGGCGCGATGAGCGACGACCAGTGGGCCGCGCTGCTTCAGGGAGACGAGGCGTACGCCGGCTCGTCGAGTTTCGACCGCCTCGAGTCCGCGGTCGCGGACGTGATGGGGTTCGAACGCGTGGTCCCGGCCCATCAGGGTCGCGGTGCCGAGAACGTCCTCTACGGCAGCCTGCTCTCCGAGGGCGACGTCGCGCTCAACAACACTCACTTCGATACGACGCGAGCGCACGTCTCGAATCAGGGTGCCGATCCGGTCGACTGTCCGGTTCCGGGAGCCCACGATCCGGCGACGAACGAGCCGTTCAAGGGTGACTTCTCGATCGAGCGGGCCCGCGACGTCGTCGACGAGGTCGGCGCGGATCGAGTCCCGCTGGTGATCCTCACCATCACGAACAACTCGACGGCGGGCCAGCCGGTCAGCGTCGAGAACACCCGTCGCGTCCGGGCGTTCGCCGACGAGATCGACGCCACGTTCGTGATCGACGCCTGCCGGTTCGCGGAGAACGCCTACTTCGTGACCCGGCGCGAAGACGAGTTCGAGGACGCGACGGTCGCCGAGGTGGCACGCGAGCAACTCGGGCTCGCGGACGCGCTCGTCATGAGCGGGAAGAAAGACGGGCTGGCGAACGTCGGCGGGTTCGTCGCGACCGACGACGAGGCCCTCTTTGAGCAGTGTAAACAGCGCGCGATCCTCTACGAGGGGTTCCCCACGTACGGCGGCATGGCCGGACGCGACGTCGCCGCGATGGCGGTCGGCCTGCGCGAGGCCGTCGAGGAGTCGTACATCGAGGATCGGGTCGAACAGGTCCGCGAACTCGGCGCGATGCTCGAGGAGGCCGGCATCCCAGTGTACACGCCGACCGGCGGGCACGCGGTCTACCTCGACGCAGGGGCGACCTTCCCGGAGATCCCGGCCGAGCAGTTCCCGGGGCAGGCGCTGGTCTGTGAACTGTATCGGGAAGGTGGCGTCAGGGGCGTCGAACTCGGGAGCTTCGCGTTCCCCGAGACCGACCGACCGGAACTGGTTCGTCTCGCGATCCCGCGCCGGACCTACCACCGGGAACACTTCGAGCACGTCGTCGAGACGGCCGAAGCCGTCCTCGAGAACCGCCACGAGGTGTCCGGACTCGAGATCGTCTCCAACCCCGCGGTCCCCGAGCTTCGTCACTTTTCGGCGTCGCTCGAGCCGGTCTCGGCCGAAACCGCGACCGCTGTTGACGCGGACTCGGACTGACGGACGGGCGCGGCCGACGCGAGTTACCGGTTCGAGAAAACGCTGCGCGCTCGCTCTCGAACCGTCTTCGGTTCGGGCTCGGATCGACTCCCGAGGTGTCGCTTCGCGATCGTTTGCAGCCCCGTCGACGTCGCTTCGGACCGTATCACGTCGGCTGCCCAGTCGGGGATCTGTGACTCGAGCTCTCGGCGTTTCTGCGCTTTCACCCTGCTGAATCGGCGAAGCGCGAATCCGACGCCGAGGAACAACCCGGCGTCGACGATCTCGCGTCGGAACCGGTCCCGGTCGTTGCGGACCGCGATCGCTTTCACCAGCGAGAGGAGCCCGATCGCCAGATAGACCTTCGAACTCTTCGACGGATCGCCGCGGAGCAGCCGTTGGAGCGCCATGCTGGGGCACGTACCACGTTCAGACCGGATAAAACTACCCCGGCAGGCGACGGGGCCCCATGAGTCGAGCCGTCAGACGAACCCAGCCGCCACCGCAACGCCGCGATGGCGGTGGTCGTCGATCGGTTCGATCGAAAACCCCAGTCGCTCGTAGAACGGCCTGACATCGTCGTCGAACCGGGCCGTGAGCCGTTTTTCCCGCTCGAGCGCCCGGTCGATCAGCGCCGAGCCGATCCCCCGGCCCCGGTGGCGACGGCGGACGCCGATCGCCCCGACGTGGGCGCCCGGCTCGCTCTCGAGGGGTTCGAGAACGGCCGTGCCGAGCACCCGTTCGCTCCCGTCGGATTCACCGGCCGGCTCCGTGCCCCCGCGCCGATCGCCGGCCACGAAGACGTCTCCGTCGTCGATCCGCTGTTCTACGTCACCCGGCTCGAGCATCGCTGCGTCGAGGATGCGACGGACCTCCAGAACGTCGTCGGCGGTGGCGGTACGGACGAACATGCGTCAGGATCGTCGGCCGGCGTGGGCCAACGGCGCGTCGATTCTGGCTCGCTCGACTCTCGTTCTCGGCGGGGCAACCGCGAGGGACATACGTGGAGTACCACATCGATGGGGAAAGTGACTGGGCTTTCACCGAGCGAGCGCTGGCGGGTTCGTCACCCGGCGGTGATCGTCTCAGCGAACGCGGGTCGCGTTGGGGGCCACGACCGAGCGATACCGTCACCGTTCGCGTGCAGAGTGACCACGGTGACGGCGGACTAGTCGACGATCGCCTGTTCGTCACCGCCGAACAACTGTTCGAGGAGTCGTCGCTGCCCGAGTCGGAGGTGACGATTGATCGTCGGTTGGGAGACACCGAGCAACTCGGCGATGTCCTCACCCGTACTCGTCCGCGGCCAGTCGAAGAAGCCGGCGTAGTACGCGGTTTTGAGGACCTCGAGCTGTCGCTCCGTCAGTTCGGCGAACAGCGACGTTACCAGTTCCTCCCGCGTGTGCATCGTTCGCTGGACGTCGCGTCGCGCGACGAGTTCGGCGCTCGGGTACTGCTCGGCGAGCATGTCGACGAACTCACGAACGTCACTCGTCGGTGAGACATCGACGACCACTTCGAGTCCCGTTTCGGTAGCGCGTATCGACCGCGGTCGCGCACCGTGGCGGACGAGTTTCGAGGCGATGGTGCGACCGGTGGTCGTCGCTTCGAAGAGACACCGGTCGCCGGACTCGTCGACGAGGGTGTGGTTCGTGACGGCGACGAGACTCTCGAGGAACGCGCGGATCGCGTCGGGGTCTCCACCGATCGTCGAAAAGAACAGCCGCGTTTCGTCGACCGAGTGGGCCGCGAGCCCCTCGTACTCGACCCGACAGTCGGCTTTCCGGGCGACTTTCGTGAGGAACGACTCCCTCCCGTCGATCCGGAGCGTGAGTTCGAGGAGCGTGTCGGCTTGCAGCGCCTGTTGCGTCTTCACTGCGGCGATCGAATTCGCGATACTCTCACTCAGTTCTTCGAAGACCGTTCGCTCGAGGTCGTCGAAGACGCCCGGCTTGGTGGCGTAGACGGAGAGAACACCGTACGAGTATTCGTCGAACTCGATCGGGACGTAGCAACACGACGAGAAGCCGGCGGTGAGGGCGGTCTTCCGCCAGACGTCGGCTTTCAGGTCGTTGAGGACGTTCGAGACGACGATCGACCGTTCGGTCTGCGCTGTCCGAACGGACGGCTCTGGCGATGGTGCGCTCGTCTCGAGGGAGACGACGTTCAGATACTCCTGATTGGTGCCGTCCCAGGCGTGGGGCTGGAGCGTGGTCCCGCCGGCGTCGAGGCTCCCGATCCACGCAAACGCGATGTCGTCGTTGGCGACCAACCGTTCACAGACGGTTCGTTCGATTTCCTCGTGCGTCGTGGCGCCGACGAGCGACTGATTGACCGTCCGAATGATTTCGTTGATCTTCACCTGCCGGTTGAGACGACGGTTCCGTTCTTCGAGTTCGGCGTCGCGCTGCCGGAGATTCGCTTCACTCTCGAGCCGGTCGAACGCGGCTTCGGTCGTCGCAGCGAGCGTTTCGACCAGCTGCCGGGTCTCGTCGTCGAGCGTCGCCGAGGATCCGAGGACGACGAAGACACCGTACCCGCTGATCGGAACGCACAACCCACCGTCGACGGTCCCGTCGAACAGCCGTGCGTGCTCGATCGGTTCGGTGTCGTCGACGATCGTCTGTGTTCCCGTGGCGAACGTGTTCCAGACGATGGAGTCGCTGTCTCCGACGGGAACGGGCGGTAGGTCACCGGAGCGGTCGCCGAATCCGGGAGTGGAAGCGATGGGCTCGAGTCGGTTCACGTCGCTGCTGAGCTGATAGATGCCGACACCGGTGACGTTGAGTACGTCCTCGGTCGTCTCGACGATCAGTTCGGCGACGTCGGTCGCCGTCTCCGTGTGGAGGAGTTCGCGGGTGGCTTCGTGAATCGACGTCAGTGCGAGTTCGTGCTCTTTGCGGGCGGTGATATCCTGAAACGCACCCCTGACCGTGACGATTTCACCGTCTTTTTCGATCCCTTTGCCGGTCGTGTGTATCCATCGTTCGTTCCCTCTGGCCGTGAGCAGCCGTGCTTCGAGATCGTAGCGCTCACCCGTTTCGATGGCACGCTCGACGGCCGCACGGATGCGTGGTTGATCGTCAGGGTGGTAGAACTCGATCCCTTTCGTCATGTCGAACGGCTCTCCGGGGGGAGCTCGTGGATCCGATAGACTTCGTCCGTGAGCATGCCGCTGTAGGGGGGATCGGTTCGCAGGTCGAGTTCCCAGCCACCCACTCTCGCAATCCGTTGTGTCTGTCGGAGTAAATCACCCGTTCGCTCGAGCTCCCACTCGTGCTCTTTCCGGTCGGTAATGTCCTCCGAGGAACAGGAGAGGCCCACGATCTCCCCGGCGTCGTCGTGGAGTGGTTCGACCGTCAGATCGTAGGTGACCGTTTCGCCGGACAGATCGTACGTCACCTCCTCGCGGACGCCCTCGCCGGTCTCTAGCACCGTCCGCTTTGGCGCCATAACCTTCTCCGCCTCCGCCGCCGGCAACAACTCGTCGTCACGGGTCCCGAGCACGTCTTCGGGCCGAAAGTCCGGGTGTGGGTTGCCGATCCACGTGTAGCGGAGGTCGGTATCCGTCCTGAACGCGGTGATCGGCGAGTTCTCGAGTGCCACGCGAAAGTGCTCCTTCTCGGTGCGTAGGTCCCGCTCGAGGCGTGTGCGCTCGCTTACGTCCCGACCGATTCCCGCCAGTACCGTGTCACCGTCGGGGTCCTCGAGGGCGACCGCGGTGAACTCGTGGGGAACGAAGTCACCGTCGGCCGTTCGGAGGTCGGCGTCGACTCGAGTGTTCCCCGTCTCGTGGGCCGTCTCGATCGCCGCCCGGATCGTTTCCCTGTCCGCTCCCTCGTAGAAATCGAGCGCGTGCATCGACTCGATCCGTTCGTCCGAATAGCCCGCTCTCTCGGGCAGCCGCTCGTTCCAGTACTGAACGTTCCCGTCCTCGTCGAGGACGTAGAACACGTCGTCGATGGCGTCGAGCACGTCGTTGGTAAACCCGATCTGCCGCTCGAACCGGCGTTCGCGCTCACGGACGGTCCCGACCATGCTGTCGATGGCGTCCGCCAGGGCGCCGAGTTCGTCGTCGCGATCGCTCGAGAAGTCGACGGCGTCCGCGCCGGCTTCGAATCGCTCGATTTTCGCCGTCAACCGCGCGATCGCGTTCCCCGTGTCGCTGGGGATGACGAGCGCGAGGAGTCCGATCGTCGGGACGGCGTCCAGTAGCGGTCGGGTCACGACGGACTGAACCGACTCCGCCTGGCCGCTCCAGACCGCGAACGTAACACCGACGAGGAGTCCCAGTACGACTGCCACCATACCCGTCCGGATGGGAGATACAGGCCCCAACACTCGTTGACGCGTGGTGTCTCTCATACGAGTCGAGTAGTCGCTGAGCGGCTATTACTGAGCGGGTCGATGCTGCAGAAACTGTTGCCAACTGAGCATTCGTGTCGATCGACTCGGCTACCGGGTGGCAACTGCTTCCCCCAACCGGATACGCTACGGACCGAGTCGCCAGCGTTACCCGCCCTTGATCAGCCGCAACACCGTTACGTGGTCGCTCTCGACGGGCTGATCCTCCGGGACCGGACGCCCGTCGACGAGGACGCTCACCTCGTGTGGACTCAACTCGACCTCGCGGAGCAGGTCCGCGTACGTCGGCGTGGCGTCGGCGGGATCGCCGGTCGCTTCCCCATCGGCCGCGGCCCCCGCCACCGCCTCGAGTTCGAGTTCGTAGGTGTCCTCGCCCTTGACATCGACGGTGACGTGCATACGCCCCGTTACGCCGCGGCGGCCTTGAGCGCGTCGCTCGAGGGTCAGCTCGCCGCCGCTTACTCCGCCGCCGGCTCGTCCGGTCCGGCGCGGCGCTCTCGACCGCGCTTCCGGCCGGCGCGCCAGTGGCCGTAGAGGGCGCGGACGAGCGCGCCGAGCCCCAGCAGGAGGACGAGCAGGTTGATCACACCGCCGACGAACGGGATCGGAAGCTGGCCGAGGGCAGCGCCGGCGACCAGCCCGACGACGAGCGCGAGCCAGCGGTTGCCCAGCCCGACCAGCGAGAGGAGCCACGCGGCGACGGCGAAGCGCCCGTAGATGATCCCGATCCACAGCAGCAGGCCGAACGCGAAGCCGCCCACGAGCGACAGCGGAAGCCCGATGACGGTGATCGCGAGCGCGATCAGGAGGACCGGGATCCCAACGGCCACGAGCAACCCGACGAGCCCGGAGCGAACGGGACCCGACGCGACGCGGTCGGCGACCCCGTCGGAGAACCGCGGGAACAGCGCGAGCAACGCGGCTCCGAGCAGCAGGTTCACCGCCAGCGCGTAGGCCGTGAACAGCCACGATGCGAAGGGCTGAACCGTCGGTGCGACGTCGACGCCGAGCGAGGAGTCCTCCACGACGTCGCCCGCGACCGCGTCGGTGTTCCCTTCGAGATCGCCGTCGTACCGGAGATCGCCCGCGATCGAGGCGCTCTCTCCCAGCCGGATCGTTTCCGCCCCGATTTCGGCGTCGCCCTCGATCGTCCCCTCGATCGTCGCGCTCCCGACGCCGGCCGTAAGGTCCTGGCCGACGGTCCCGTTCTCGGCGATCGTGAGGCTTCCCGCCCCGACAGCCACGTCGCCCTCGACGGTTCCCGCGATGGTCACGCTCCCGCCGGCCGCCTCGAGATCGCCGCCGACCGAACCGGTCCGTTCGACCCGTACGTCGCCCCCGACGGCGCTGACATCGTTGGTGACGGTCCCGCGGACGACGACTGAGCCGCCGATCCCCTCGAGTGTCTCGACCGTCTCGCCCTCCTCGACGACGACCGTCCCGCCGGTTTGCCCGTTGCTCTGCGCGGCGACCAGCACCGGGACGGTGCCGACGACGGCGAGGGCGACCACTGCGATGACGACGAGCCGCGATCGTGTGCTTGAGCCAACCATTGTGCACGTCCCTTCTCCGAGCAGGGTGTAAAACCCGCCACCACGGTGTCAGGGACGAAAACGGTCCGGTCTCGTGATCGGTGTGCCACCCCTGGACTGCCGGCGACGCGAGCCGATGGCGACCTTCGGTCGTTTTATCTTGCGGCCCCACCTTCGACCGGTATGAGCGAGGCCGACGCCGAGGCGGCGGAACCCACACCCGGCAAGACCGAAGTCTGGATCGAGAAGTACCGTCCGGAGCGACTCGACGACATCAAGGGCCACACGGACATCGTTCCGCGGCTCAAAAACTACGTCGAGCAGGACGATCTCCCCCATCTCCTTTTTGCAGGCCCGGCCGGCACGGGAAAGACGACGGCAGCGAAAAGCATCGCTCGAGAGGTCTACGACGACGACTGGCAGGAGAACTTCCTCGAACTCAACGCCTCCGATCAGCGGGGGATCGACGTCGTCCGCGACCGGATCAAGGACTTCGCCCGCTCGAGTTTCGGCGGCTACTCCCATCGCATCATCTTCCTCGACGAGGCCGACGCCTTGACCTCCGACGCCCAGTCCGCGTTGCGCCGGACGATGGAGCAGTTCTCGAACAACACCCGATTCATCCTCTCGTGTAACTACTCGAGCCAGATCATCGACCCGATCCAGTCCCGCTGTGCGGTCTTTCGTTTTACCGAACTCACCGTGGACGCGATCGAGGCTCAGGTCCGCGAGATCGCGGCCACCGAGGATATCGCGGTGACCGACGACGGCGTCGACGCCTTAGTCTACGCGGCCGACGGCGACATGCGCAAGGCGATCAACGCGTTGCAGGCCGCCGCGGTGATGGGCGAAACCGTCGACGAGGAGACCGTCTTCGCGATCACCGCCACCGCCCGCCCCGAGGAGGTCGAGGCCATGGTCGAACACGCCATCGACGGCGACTTCACCGCCGCCCGCGCCGCCCTGGAGGACCTCTTGACCGAGCGCGGGCTCGCCGGCGGCGACGTCATCGATCAACTCCACCGGTCGGCCTGGGAGTTCGACGTTCCCGAGCGGGCGACCGTGCGGTTGCTCGAGCGACTCGGCGAAGTCGACTACCGCATTACCGAGGGCGCAAACGAGCGCCTGCAACTCGAGGCGATGCTGGCGTCGCTGGCGCTCGAGACGGACGCCTGATCGGCGGTCGGCCCGACTAGTGGGCGTCGCCGGCGTCGACGCCGCGGAACGCGACGGCGATGCGCCCGTCGTCCGCCGCAACGCCGACGTTCCAGCCGTGGGCGTCGGCGATGCGTTCGACGGTGTCGAGCCCGAAACCGGTGCCGTCGGCCGCGGTCAACTGGTCGGGGACGGGGTCCGTCTCGATCCCGTCGTCGGCGTCCGCGGCGTCGGATTCGGCGTCGCGTCGCGCGACGTAGAACCCGTCGTCGGTTGCGCCGACGGTGACGACCGTCGTCTCGGTGTCCGCGTCGGCCGGCCCGACCGTTTCGTTGCCGCTTTTCGTTCCGCAGTCGGTTCCGTCGGCCGCGTCGATCACGGTCCTCAGCAGCTGCTCGAACAGGTCCCGCAGCCGCGCCTTGTCCGCCTCGAGCACGCGGTCGTCGGCCGTGTGCGTCACGAGCCGCGCATCGTCGGTCTCGACGGTGACCCAGGCCCGCCGCGCGACGTCGTGGATGGCGACGGGTTCGGTCTCGACGAGCACGTCGTCCCGCCGGACGATCGAGACGAGCCGATCGACGAGCTCCCGCAGCCGCTTCTGCGCGTCGTCGACCTCCGCGAAGTGTTCGGCAGCGCCGGTTTCCTCGGCGAGTTCGAGGTAGCCGCGGGCGACGTTCAGCGGCGTCCGCATCTCCTCGTCGACCAGCGTTTCGATCGTCTCGAGTCGGGCCTCGGCGGCGGCGACTGCCCGCTCGCGGCGGCTCGCCTCGGTCACGTCGCTGTAGACGAGCAGCCCGTC
The DNA here is from genome assembly GCF_000731985.1 of Natrinema altunense. GTDB lineage: Archaea > Halobacteriota > Halobacteria > Halobacteriales > Natrialbaceae > Natrinema > Natrinema altunense. Next base: position 278,201 of record NZ_JNCS01000004.1, on the reverse strand, counting down.
GGGAGTGTGAGCGTCGGGTGCCCCGCCATCGCTCGCGCCACCGTCGACCGGCACCAGCGTCAGCAGGAACTCGCGGACGCCATCGACGGTTTCCCGACGACTGACGAGCTGGCGGCGCTCGCCCGCCCGGAGCGACTCGAGCAGCGTTTCTCCCCGGTGTTCGAGTCCCGGCGCGATGGGGGCCTCGTCGTCGGCTCCCTCGGGATCGGTCCGGAAGACCTCGCCGAAGGCGTCGTTGCTGTCCCGGACGAGCACCCGTCCGTCGTCGATCTCGTAGTGGACCGCCGGCTCCGGGATGGTCTCGAACAGCGCACGGAAGCGGTCGCGTTCGTCGGCGAGGCGGTCGCGCTCGGCCGCCAACTCGTCCCGTTTGCCGGCCAGTCGGTCGCGGTCCGTCCGCAGCCGATCGCGCTCCCGTTGCAGTCGCTCGCGGGCCGTCCTGTGGCTCGCGTCGTCGTCGATCCGCTCGAGGACCGCGGCGGCGACGCGACACCACGCGGCGAGCGAGTCACAGTCGCGGTCGTCGAACGCGGCTGCCTCCTCGGCGGCGACCTGCAGGAGTCCGATATCGCCGACCGGAACGCAACACAGCGACGTCACCCCGTCGAGGGGGGCCGTCAGTCGGTCGTCGCTCGCGATCTCGTCGATTCGAAGCGTCTCACCGGTTTGCAGGGTCTCGTCGCGGACCCCGTCGCGCGAGACCGGCTCGAGGTCGTCGTCAGAGACCCCCGACGCGGTCGCCCGGGGGGTGAACTCCCCGAAGTGGACCGTCGAGAGCCAGCAGGTCTCGCAGTCGAGGGCGTCCGCCGCGGTCTCGACCAGGCGTTCGAAGAGTCGGTCGCGGTCGCGACAGGCCACCACTTCGGGGACCGACTCGAGGAAGCGCTGGGCGGGTCCGGGGGTCGACGCGGCGCGGTCGGCGCTCCCCGCGTCCCCGGTATCGCGACAGACCCACTCGATCTCGTCCGCGAGGTGGGCGACGGCGTCGTCGGTGTTCCGGCGGACGTAGCCGTCGATACCGTCGGTCGATCGTGCGGCGGTCGGCGCGAACGACGGGTCGGTAAAGAGGATCACCGGCGTCGAGCCACAGGCCTCGATTACCTCGAGCAGCGACGAGCCCGCGGCCGTCGTCGGCGTCTCGGCGAAGACGACGCAGTCGGCCTCGGGAGCCCAGTTCCGGACGCGATCGACGGCCGTCACGGCGTGGACCGACCGCTCCCGCCCGGCGTCGACCGCCTCGAGTGCGCTAGCGCCGTCGCTGGCAGCCGCCTCCGCGTCGGCCACGTAGAGCACTGTTCGCGGTCGCTGGGTCGTCGTCCCCGTCGTCATCCCGGTGCCGTTCAATCGTCTATGTGGCGAGACCGTCCGTCAGGATAAAACTTTGCCGTCCGTCTCGGACCGCGTTTCGGGAAGCGTGAACGTCATCCGGACTGACCGTTCACGTTCCCTTACACACGACCGTCGATCACCTCGCTCCCGTCGGTCCCGGGGCCGACCACGACCCGATAGCCCGCGTACTCGAAGCGGACGGTCACGTCCGGGTTCGACTCGAGGACGGCCGCCAGCGCCTCGGGATCGACGGCCTCGTATAGCGGCGGGAGGGCCGCCGGAGCACAGCCCTTACGGGCCGCGATACGATCGAGAACCGTTGCGAGTGCTGGGTGCATGGGTATCGTGAGCGGGGTCTTCGACGAGCGAGAACGCGACCGTCGTTTCGCAGTCGGGACAGGTAGTCATGTGGTCCGTCGGCGCGAGACGGACATCTGTACCACAGTCGCAGTGGAGTGTGATGCTGGAAATCATGTCTCTTCCGTGTACAGGCCCCGACGCGGCAGGCAGCGATCCAGCGAGCGAGCCAGCGACAGTCGCGACTGGTCGACGGACGTCGGCAGGTCTTTATTTCGCCAACGCCAATGGTGGATTGCTCCCGCTACGCGGGGGCGGCGTATGAGCCGGAGTGCTTGGTTGGATGCTGTGGCACTCCGGCTTGGCGCACTTTCGTGCGCATCCGTGCGATACGCAATCTATCCTAAAGAACGTTAGGATACTGATCGGTTGGGGCCGACGCGCGGCACCGTGCGACCGGGGACTCGAGGGGGTTATACCGTCGCGTGGCATCGGATACGGGTCCAGCGTCACCGACTAGACGCGTGTCGCGGCCGATCACGTTCGTGTCGGACGCTCCTTTCACGGCCTCAGTTGCGGAACTGTTTTACGCGCTGCAGGGTCAATACACGCGTAATGAGCGAACTAGAGGAGGAGTACCGCCTCGAGTACTTCGAGGAGGAAGGATTCGAGCGCAAGGAGTGTCCGTCGTGTGGCGCTCACTTCTGGACGCGCGACGGGAGCAGGGAGACCTGCGGCGAGCCCCCCTGCGAGGAGTACGACTTCATCGACAACTCGGGCTTCGACGAGTCGTACGACCTGACCGAGATGCGCGAGGCGTTTCTCTCTTACTTCGAGGACCACGACCACGAGCGGATCGATCCCTACCCGGTCGCGGCGAACCGCTGGCGCGACGATGTCTTGCTGACACAGGCGTCGATCTACGACTTCCAGCCGCTGGTCACCAGCGGCGAGACGCCGCCGCCCGCGAACCCGTTGACGGTCTCCCAGCCCTGCATCCGAATGCAGGACATCGACAACGTCGGCAAGACCGGGCGACACACGATGGCCTTCGAGATGATGGCCCACCACGCGTTCAACACGCGCGAGGATGTCGACGAAGACGAGTACGCCTATCACGGCGAGGTCTACTGGAAGGACCGCACCGTCGAACTCTGCGACGGCTTCTTCGATTCGATGGGCGTCGATCTCGAGGAAGTCATCTACATCGAGGACCCGTGGGTCGGCGGCGGCAACGCCGGCCCCGCTATCGAAGTCATCTATCGGGGCGTCGAACTCGCCACGCTGGTCTTCATGTCCATGGAACAGGACCCCGACGGCGAGTACGAGATGAAAGACGGGAACCGCTACAGCCCGATGGACACCTACATCGTCGACACGGGCTACGGGCTCGAGCGGTGGACCTGGGTCTCCCAGGGCACCCCGACCGTCTACGAGGCGGTCTACCCCGACATGATCGCCTTCCTCAAGGACAACGCCGGGCTCGATCACACCGACGAGCAGGAGGCACTGATCCATCGCGCCGCGAAACTCGCGGGCCACATGGACATCGACGAGGCCGAGGACATGGCGACCGCTCGCGGCGAAATCGCGGCCGAACTCGACGTCGACGCCGCCGAACTCGAGGCGCTGATGGAGCCGCTCGAGGACATCTACGCGATCGCGGACCACTGCCGCACCCTCGCGTACATGCTCGGCGACGGGATCGTCCCCTCGAACGTCGGTACGGGCTACCTCGCACGGATGGTGCTTCGCCGCACCAAACGGCTCTGTGACACGGTCGGCGTCGACGCGCCGCTGGACGAACTCGTCGACATGCAGGCCGAGCGCCTCGCATACGAGAACCGCGACACGATCCGCGATATCGTCCGCACCGAGGTCGAGAAGTACCGCGAGACCCTCGAGCGCGGCGGTCGCCGGGTCGAGGCGCTGGCCGAGGAGTACGCCGCGAAAGGCGAGCCCATCCCGACCGACGAACTGATCGAACTCTACGACTCCCACGGCATCCAACCCGATATGGTCGCCGAGATCGCCGCGGAGACCGGTGCGGATGTCGCGGTCCCCGACGACTTCTACAGCCTCGTCGCGAAGCGCCACGACACGCCCGAGACGGTTGCGGAGGCCGAGGAGGACGAGGACGAGCGTCTCGAGGACCTCCCCGAGACGGAGAAGCTCTACTACGACGATCAACAGCGGACCCAGTTCGAAGCGGTCGTGCTCGACGTTTTCGAGCGCGACGAGGGCTACGACGTCGTCTTGGATCAGACGATGTTCTACCCCGAAGGCGGTGGCCAGCCCGCCGACACCGGGACGCTCTCGACGGACGAGACGACCGTCGAGGTCGCGGACGTCCAGATCGAGGACGGCGTCATCTGTCACCGGACCGACGAGGACCCCGGGAAGGGCGAACTCGTCAACGGGCAGGTCGACGGCGGTCGTCGTCGACAGCTCATGCGCCATCACACGGCGACCCACATCGTCATCCACGCCGCGCGGCAGGTTCTCGGCGAGCACATCCGGCAGGCCGGTGCCCAGAAGGGCGTCGAGCGGTCGCGGATCGACGTTCGCCACTACGACCGCATCAGCCGTGAGGACGTCAAACGGGTCGAGGACCGTGCAAACGAGATCGTGATGGACAACACCGCGGTCTCCCAGGAGTGGCCGGATCGCCACGATGCCGAGGCCGAACACGGGTTCGACCTCTACCAGGGCGGGATTCCGCCGGGCGAGCAGATCCGGCTGATCCACGTCGACGATGACACCCAGGCCTGCGGTGGCACCCACGTCGCCCGTACCGGCGATATCGGAGCGATCAAAGTCCTGAACACCGAGCGCGTTCAGGACGGCGTCGAGCGGCTCACCTTCGCGGCCGGCGAGGCCGCCATCGAGGCGACCCAGGAGACGGAAGATGCCCTCTACGAGGCCGCCGACATCCTCGACGTGTCGCCCGAAGACGTCCCCGAAACCGCCGCCCGGTTCTTCGAGGAGTGGAAGGCTCGAGGCAAGGAGATCGAGGACCTGACGGAGCAACTCGCGGAGGCTCGCGCCGGCGGCGCTGTCGGCGGCGAGGAAGTCGACATCGGCGACGCGACGGCCGTCATCGACAGGATCGACGCCGACGTGGACGAACTGCGGGCGACTGCGAACGCCCTCGTCGACGCGGGCAAGATCGCCGTCCTCGGGAGCGGCGAGGGCAGTGCTCAGTTCGTCGTCGCCGTTCCCGACGACGTCGGCGTCAACGCTGGCGACGTCGTCGGCGAACTCGCCGCGAAGGTCGGCGGCGGCGGCGGCGGCCCGCCGGACTTCGCCCAGGGCGGCGGTCCCAATGTCGAGGACTTGGACGACGCGCTCGAGGACGCACCCGACGTGTTGCGCCAGGTCCTGAACGCCTGATCGGTCGCCGTCTTTCCTTCCGAACTCAGATTGCACGCCCGCCAGCCGTGTGTCCGTTCGACGGGACGTGGGTTACGCGACCTCCGAAAACGTGAGGAAGCCGAACGCGGAGACACCGAGGGCGAAGGCGGCGATCCCGGCGATGAGGAGCGTATCGGCGTACCCGACGATCGAGGCGACAGCGACGAACACCGGCGGGCCGACAGTCGTGCCGAACTGTAGGACGCTCGTTCGGATACTCATGATGCCGCCACGGAACGCATCGGGTGCGAGTGTGTTCAGTGCGGTATCAGTAATGGGCTCCGCAAACCCCTGCCCGATACCGAACAGGAACAACGCGCCGGCAAGGACGACGACCGAGTGGGTGAGTGCGGCGAGTGTCATCCCGATCCCGTAGGTCACGAACCCGAGCGTGATGAGCCGCGGAGGCGAGAGATGGCGAATGAGACGGGACGACTGTGAGGACGTCAGTCCCATCGTGACTGCCGGGAGTCCGAGCAACAGCCCGATCGTTCCGGACGAAAACCCGTAGGATTCGTCGAGAATGAACGGGATAACCGTGAGCTGTGCGCCGTAGAGAATCAGAAAAATGCCGAACACGGCCGCGTACAGCCCGAGCGCTCTCCACAGCGGGACCGCCTGGACCGCGTTAGCGACGTAGGAGAGGCCGGACGAGCGTTCGCCCCCCTCGGGTTCTGTCAGGACCGCGGAGCCGGCGATCGCGACGACGATCCCGAGCCCGAAACAGACGAACGGGGCGGCCCACGAGAGCAGTGCGAGGCTCCCGCCCAGTAAGGGGTAGCCGGCCGCGCCGATGGCGAGGATCGCCGCGTTCAGTCCGATGAGGCGGCTCCGTTCGGCTCCCGAAAACAGGTCACCGAGCAACGTCACGGTGAGACTCATGATGGCACTGCCGGCGATTCCCTGGAGGACGCGGAGCCCGAGAATCGTCGTGAAGCCGCCGACGAACACGACTCCAATGCCACTCACGCCGAACAGGAACAGCGCCGGGACGAGGACGCGCTTGCGGCCAACACGGTCGGCGACGAGTCCGACGAACGGTGTGAGAACGACACCGGGCAAGGTAAACGCCGAAATGAGCAGGCTCGCCTGACTCGCCGAAATGTTCCACGCCGCCTGAATCGTCGGCAATGCCGGGCTGATGAGGGAGACGCCCATTACGCTCACGAGCGTACTCGCAAAGATGATAACGACCGTCCGTGATTGTTGTGTGTCCGTCAGTGGAGTAGATAAATGCGTTCGCATAGACGTTGTCGCTTGACACGTGGCTGCGAAAAATGTATCGAACAGTGACTTCTACGGTGGGCCTCTCGCGTCCGGATTCGCCTTCACAGCCGGCAGCGGCAGGCTCACGGACCCGTTCCCGACTGCGTTTTCTCGCCCCTGAGTGGGTTCCCTCGAGCCACCTCGTCGTCCCGCTCCCAGTGACGCGAGCCGTCGATCGGAACCGAAACCGTCGCCTTGCTCCACCCGGCTAGTCCTCGTATGCCGACTGCATCGAACGGAGCCGTCTCGCTGTACTACGACCGCGCCGGCGAGGGCGAGCCCGTCGTCTTCGTCCCCGAGGCCGGTCTCGGCGGCTGGCTGTGGGGCTGGCAACACGCCGCCATCGCCGGCCCCCACGAGGCCGTCGTCTGGGACCTGCGGGGAACGGGCCGTTCCGATTCGCCGCCGGGTCCCTACACCCTCGAGACGCTCGTCGCCGATCTCGAGGCGGTCCTCACAGACTGCGAACTCACCGCCGCACACCTCGTGGGCTGTGGGCTCGGCGGTGCGATCGCGCTCGCAGCCGCCCGGACCTCGAGTCGCGTGGAGACGCTGACGCTGTTCGGCACCGCGGCGAGCGGTGCGGCGTTCGATCTCGCGCCGCTCTTTGCCCCGCCGGACGACCGGGACGCGCTCGCCGACTCGCTCGAGGCGGCGCTCTCGGCGGACTTCCTCGAGGCCCAACCCGACGCGCGCGAGGGGATCGTCGACTGGCGGGCCGACGGCGACGCCGACCGGGCGGGCTGGGAGGCACAGGTCGCGGCGCTCGAGGAGTTCGACGCGACCGACTGGCTGGTCGAGGTGACCCAGCCGACGCGGGTGATCCACGGCGGCGCGGACGAACTCGTATCGCCCGCGGCCGGGCAGGAGGTGGCGCGAGGGCTGCCCCGCGGGGAGTTCCGGGCGCTCGAGGACGCGGGCCACCTCTGTTTCGTCGAGCGCTCGCGGACGGTCAACGATCTGTTGTTAGGCTTTCTCGAGGCGCAAACGGACGACTCCGAGTGACTCGGGCGGGCGGCAGGCGGACTCGAGAGAGTCCGCGGTGTCGGTTCGACGGCATCGACGACGATCCGAGGGATTGCGATAACGGGGAGCGCCACGTCCTCCCCAGCTGATTCGCTCGCTTACCGAGGGGACTTCACTCCGTTCGCCCCTCACACCGCTCGCTCATCCCTCGCGCTTCGAGCAGCGATTCGCCCCTCGCTCATCGCTGCTCAGCGCACCGTCCCAGTAGTCCGTTCGGCTCCCGAGCCCGTGCTTGCGACTGAGCCCCGCCCTACTACGTACGCGAGGGTGGAAGCGACCGCCGTGACCCTCTCGCTGGCCCGTCGGGCGGACCACGTTCCCGACCGAACGGCGGTCGTCGACATCTCCGAGGCCCGCCTCTACGCGCCCGCGACGACGATCAACGAGGACCGGGTCTCATACGGCGAACTGTCGGCGATCGCGACCCGAACCGCCGAACGGCTCGCCGCGCTCGGGATCGGTTCCGGCGACACGGTCTGTCTGGTCACGCGAAACCGGGTCGCAGTGTTGGGGCTGTTTTTCGCCTGCCGGCGGCTCGGGGCGACGTTCGCACCGATCTCGCACCTGCTGACGCCTGCGTCCGTCGAGCGCCCCTTCGACGTCGTAGCGCCCGAGATCGTCGTCGCGGAGGCGGCCCAGCGCGATCTGGTGCGGTCGATCCCCTTCGACCGATCGGTGACGCTCGAGGAGTTGTCCGAAACCGACCGCGCCGGTCTCGCGGTCGACGATCGACGGCCGGGCGAGTCCCCCCTGCTCGCCCTCCACGGCCGGTCGGGACGACCGGTCGCGGGCTACGAGAGCGAGACGCTCGAGCGTAACTGCCGGACGGGGATCGCTACGTGGGGACTGGCCGCGAACGACGTCGTTCCCCTTACGACGCCGCTTTCGGCCCCGGACGGGCTCGTCCGCGTCGCGCTGTCGGTATTGTACGTCGGCGGGACGCTCCTGCTCGATCGGGCCTTCGACCCCGGCGACGCGGCGAGGGCCATCGCCGCGGAGGGTGCGACGCTGTTGCCCGGCCGGGCGACGGCCCTCCGCGATATCGCCGCCGAACCCGGCTTCGACGCGGCCGCCGACTCGCTCGAGCGGGCGGTCTGCGAAGCGCCGGTCGACGGGGACGTGATCGAGGCCTACCGTGATCGGGACGTGCCGGTCGCACGGGTCTCCGGCCGCCTCGAGTGTCCGACGGCCCTGAGCGAGGGGTTCGCCGACGCCGCCCGCGCTAGCGACGTCGACGACTCGCCGGTCGGTCGCCCGGTTCCGGACTGTCGTGCCCGGCTGGTCGACGACGAGGGGACGGTTCTCGAGGGGGCAGCCGTCGGCCGCCTCCAACTCTCGGGACCGGTCGTCGCCGACGGCTACGTAAACGCTGCCGGAACCGACGACGAACGGTGGGCCGAGCCGACTCCGCCCCCGAACGCCGAGGACGATGTCGGCGACTGTGGTCGGTTCGTCGACGGCTGGTTCGACACGGGCGATCGTGCCCGTCGGGACGACGCCGGGGGCTATCACCTGCGATGAGACGCGGCGGGCCGATCCGTGACTGCCGTCGATTTCACGGACTCGAGTCACGGCTGGCAGCGCGCACTCGTTTCGGTGTCTTCCATCGTCGTCGGCGGTCGCGGCAACCGCGGCACCGGGCGGAACACCTATTCTTGTCCAGTGACCACTATGGTGCAATGAGTCAGCCCCGAATTGCCGTCCTGAACGCGGCTCACCGGGACGAGAACACGACACGGAACTTCCGGCGCGAACTCGACGCCTCGCTGGCGGAGTTCGACGCCACCGCCGGCACGGTCCCAGCCGACTTCGACTACGACGGCGCCGTCGTCACCGGCTCCCGATCGTCGGTCTACTGGGACGACGACTGGATGCAGCCGGTCGCTGACTGGGTCGACGAGGCGATCGCTCGCGGCATGCCCTTCCTCGGGGTCTGTTGGGGCCACCAACTGCTCGCCGACGTCCTCGGGGGCACCGTCGAAGACATGGGCGTCTACGAAGTCGGCTACAGCGAGATCGAACACACCGGCGAGTCGCGGCTGTTCGCCGGCATCGACGAGACCTTCCGCTCCTTTACTAGCCACTCCGACGCGGTTACCGCCCTCCCGCCCGGTGCCGCTCCCCTCGCGAAGAACGACTACTCCAACCACGCCTTCCGCAAGGATCGCGTCTTCGGCGTCCAGTTCCACCCCGAGTACGACAACAAAACCGCCCGGGAACTCGTCCACCGCAAGGACCTCTCCGACGACCGCCGCGAGTCAGTACTCGCGGAGATCACGGCCGAGAACTATCAAGAGGCCTGCGAAGCGAAACTCGTCTTCGACAACTTCCTCGAGTTCGTCCGCGAAACCAAACGAGTCGACGCCACCGACGCTTCGGCTTCGGCCGGCCGCTCCGACTGATAGCCGAATCACCACGGTTTCTTTCTGGGTACACTCGAACGTCAGCGAGAGATACTTTTCCGATGGCGGTCAACGTGTCCGTGTATGTGCCCGACGGTCGAACTCACGGAAACGGCGACCGATCGACTCGAGGAGTTACAGGCGGAGATCCGTCGTGAAACCGGCCGTGACGTATCGAAACGAGTACTCCTCGAGCGAATCGTTCGGGCCGCCTACGAGTCGAGAGACGAAGTGGTCGACCAGTTTCGTGACGATTCACCGTCGTAGCTGGACGATCCGTACAACCGATCGGCCGTTTTCGTGAACGCAACTCGGAGAACGCGATTCGATCGGGGAAAAAGCGCCGAGGTGTCGATCAGTCGGCGGCGACTTCGACCTTCGCTTCGTCTTCCTTGCCGATGGCCTCGACGATGAGTTCGGCCACGTCGACGATCTCGATCTCGTCCTCGAAGTCGCCGGTCTTGCGGCCGTCCTCGTACATCGTCATGCACATCGGGCAAGCGACGACGAACTTCTCGATCCCGCTGCCGGCGTCGGTGTCCTCGAGCGCCTCGCGGATTCGTTCCTCGCTGGGCTTGGGTTCTTCCTCGAAGTCCATCCAGAGGCCGCCGCCGCCGCCGCCACAGCAGAAGGAGTTGCTGCGGTTGCGGGGCATCTCGTCTAACGTACAGCCCGTCGCTTTGATGAGTTCGCGCGGGGCCTCGTACTCGTCGTTGTACCGGCCGAGGTGACACGGGTCGTGGTAGGTGACCGTGTAATCGAGTTCGGTCCCGTTCAGGTCGAGTTTGCCGTCGGCGACCAGTTCCTCGACGGCTTGGGTCCAGTGGTAGATGTCGATCTCGCCGTCCGCGTTCCACTGGTCCTCGTACTCGAAGGGCATCATCGGGTCGTCGGCGAACTCGTCGAAGTTGACCTCGGGGTACTCGTTTTTGAACGTGTTGTAGGAGTGGGGGTCCGTACAGACGATCGTGTCGAACTCGCAGTCCGCCCAGGTCTCGACGTGGTGGCCGGCCAGTTCGACGTAGAGCAGTTCCTCGCCGACGCGGCGGATGTCGTTGCCGTCGAACTTCTCGTCGTCGAAGAGGATGCCGAAGCTGACGTCGGCCTCCTTCAGGATGGTCGCCAGCGAGCGGGCGACCTGCTTGTTGCGCTCGTCGTAGCTCGGGAAGTCGCCGACGTACCAGAGGTAGTCGACTTCCTCCTCGCGGGCGTCGGTGACGTCGAACTCGAGTTCGTCGGCCCAGTCGCCGCGGTTGCGCGGCGAGTCGCCGAAGGTGTTGCCGTTCTGCATGACGTTCTGGAAGACGTCCTGCATGCTCGAGGAGACATCGCCCTGATCGGTCTGTTGGCGGTTGAGCCGGGTGAAGCTCTTGAGGTGTTCGATCTCGACGGGGCAGGCGTCCATACAGGCCATGCACGCCATACAGGAGTCCATCGTCTCGGAGTTGATCACCGAGGTGCCGCCGTCGGCGATGATCGGTTTCTCCTCGCCGCCGGCGTCGAGATCCTCGCGGTAGGATTTCAGGTCGAGGATGACGTTCCGCGGATCGAGCGGGCGGTCGGAGGCCTTGGCCGGACAGACCGACGAACAGCGACCGCACTTGGTACAGGCGTCCTGATCGAGGATTTCCTTCCAGGTGAAGTCATCGATGGACTCGGCGTTGGTCGCGTCCAGGTCCGACGGGACGTTGGGCAGGCGCTGCCCTGCTTTCTCGTCGCGCGTGACGACGTTCGCAAAGGAGGAGATCATGTGGAAGGGCTTGGCGTAAGGAATCCACGCGATGAAGAAGAAGGCGAGCAGCGAGTGGGACCACCACGTGAGCCAGTGGAGCGTCTCGGCGTTGGCACCGAGATTGGCGGACGCGCTGTACTCGGGGCCGGCGGCCACTGCGGCTTCGGTGCTCGGGAGGCCGATTCCGTCGAACATCGTCGCGAGTCCGTAGCCGACGAAGCTCACGATTTCGTGGTCCGGAATCCCGGCGATGTAGATCCGGAACCCCTCGAGCAGGAAGCCGCCGATGCCGAGCGCGAACAGCGTCCAGATGAAGACGTCGTCCTCGTTGGAGGTGTGTCGATCCCAGAGACGGGTGTTGCGGACCCAGTAGCGGCGGTACATCGCCATTCCGATGCCGACGACGAAGAGGAGCCCCAGCGCGTCGACCATGAACTGGTAGGCGAGATAGAAGTCACCGTTCCAAAACGACATGTGGAGGAGTTTCTTCGCGGCGTACTCCTCGGCCATCAGGATCAGCGTCGCGACGAACAGCGTCAGGAATCCCCACAGAATAAACGAGTGCATCAGACCGCCGTAGAGGTCCCTGTTGAACTGTTTCTCGTTCGAGAGCACGATCTTGGTCGCGCTCACGACGCGGTTCCCCAGGTCGTCGAGTCGGGGGAACGAATCGTCGTCCCCCGCTGCGTAGCGGGCGAACCGCTGATAGACGCCGTAGGTGAAGACGGCGATGGCGGTAAACGCAAGGAGGTAGAACACCGCGTACTCGACGCTGGAGATCCCCCAGTACGTCTCCCTAGTCACGTCCGACTGCGCGAAGGCGTTCATGTCCAATGACGGGGAGGGCTGTAACTTAATTCTTGCCACACCGTCTGGACGACTACCCCGACGCCGTCTTGCGAAAATTTCCGCGCTATTTCGAGTTTATAATTGTCGACCATGTGTGACACGGTCGCCCAACGTGATCTGGCAACAGGCTTAAATAGACTCCCGTCTGGAGTGTCCACCCATGAACGATAAAACCGAGGAACTCCGTGATATTTTCACCGACGTCACCGACGGCGAGGAAACCGTCACCGAATCGCAGGAGAACACCCGCGGGTCCCTCGAGCGAGACGAGCGATCCGACGCGGATCGACTCGAGAGCGTCGTCCAGCAGATGCGCGAGCGCTACGAGTTCGAGACGGAACTCTCGGACGACGAACTAATACGGGTCGCCAGAGCGTTCTACGACGGCACCAGCGACGTGGAAATCGCCGACGAACTCGGCGTCGAGGCGGCCGAGGTCTTCGAGGCGCGACTGTCGCTGCATCTCGTCGGGGAGGACGACGCCGACGAGGTCGATCTCGCGGCGATCCGCGACCGCGAAGAGGACGACACGACGCTGGCCGCGGAGTACGACGTCAGCGAAGCTCAGATCCGTCGCTACCGCCGCGTCGCCGACGCGAAAGACCAGTCACGAGCCGCAAACGACCGCTATCGCGACGAGTTCGACAGCATCCTCGCCGATGCCGATCTCTCCGAGCGCATGACCTCCGACCTCCGCGAGGACGGTCTCGAGGACGCGACGGAGGGCATGGAAACCGACGTGGACTTCTGAGGCCGACTTCGTCCGCGATCGTGTGAGCGGGCTTCGACTCCCGTGACTGAGCGAATCGAAGCGTCGCGAGGTCGTCGGCCCCCTCTCAGCCGTCGGGTTCGGTCGCGGCTGCACCGATCCGGTCTTCCGACGCCCTATACGCCGCCCCGCTACGAGACTTCTTATACGAAGCCGCGACCAGACGGGTTGTGACACGTACCCCGGTTTCGTTTAGCGATCTGCGGACCGCCGCCTACTGTCCGCGGAAGTGTTACTACCAGCGACGGCTGCCGGACGAGGACCGCGAGCCGCCGCCCGAGGTCGAGTCGGTTCGGGCACTTGCAACCCGGTACGACGACCTGCTCGAGTCCCCGCCGGGGGCTCTCGCCGAGGAACCGATCGCCGTCCCGGCCGCTCGCTACCGCGACCGGCTGGGGGCGACCCGCGAGCGACTCGCCGACGCGGGTCAGTGGGAGCGCCTCTGTACCCCCGCCGACCGAGCGGTGTTCGCGACCGGCCGCCACTGTCACGGCGTCGTTCACAAGGTCCTCGCCGAGCCGCTCGAGCCGACGCTGATCTCGTCGGGACGGCCGCCGGAAAACGGCGTCTGGGAACCCCAGTCCGTTCACGCGGTCGCAGCCGCGAAGGCGCTGGCCTGGGAGCACCAGGAGACGGTCGACCGGGCCTGGGTGGAGTATCCCGCCTACGGCGTGATCCGGTCGTTCGAACTGACGACGCGGCGGACGGCGCAGTATCGGAGCGCACTCCGGGCGGTCCGGGAGTTGGATGGGCCACCCGCGCGGACGGCCAACCGCTCGAAGTGCGAGTCCTGCGAGTTCGCCGCGGAGTGTGGCGTCAAGATGCGAACGCTCCGATCGTTGTTGGGGGTCGAGTAGTCCGCATGGGCTCGCCTCGAGACACCTACCGATCCAGCGCGACTTTCAGGAGCGCGGTCCCGGCGGCGAAGACGAGCCCGAAGATGAGGCCGACCGGTGCTGCACTCGCGAGCGCTCGATCGGCGATCACGAGTTGGCTCACGGTATAGCCGAGTCCGGGGACGGTGATAGCGAGGAAGCACCACAGAACCGGGTGCGTCCGGAACCACGAGTCGGCGTGTTGGGAACGACGGCTCATGCGGTGACGTACGAAATATATTGGTCTGAAATCAAATAAAATTTTCCAGCCGAGCGGTTCGTGAGCGGTGCTTCCACCGTCGGATCGTCCCGGCCCCGCTGTCGCAATCGTCCCGCCGTCAGTGCCCCTCGAGCCAGGCTTCGATCTCGTCGGCCTGCGCTCCACGGCGGTGGATCGTCCCGCTCGAGACGTCGACGACGGTACTCTCGGTCCCGCCGTCGGTTCGGCCGCCGTCGAGGACGACAGCGGCCGCCTCGCGGATTTCGGGGTCGAGGTCGTCGAGTCGGCGGGCGCTCTCGCGGCCGCTGACGTTCGCGCTCGTCGCGGTGATCGGCGTGCCGGCTCGTTCACAGAGCGCGAGCGCGAGGTCGTTGTCGGGGATGCGGACGCCGACGCGCTCGCGGCCCGCCGTGAGTTCGTCCGGCACGGCCGCCCGTCGCCGACAGAGCACCGTCACCGGCCCGGGGAGGAACGACGCCATGAACCGCCGCTCCCGGTCGGTCGCACGGACGTACTGCAGTGCCGACGGCACCGACGGCACGGCGAAGGAGAGCGGCTTCGTCCGGTCGCGCCCTTTTACCTCGAAAACGCGCTCGACGGTCTCGGAGTCGAGCGCCGCTCCGCCGAGGCCGTAGACCGTTTCGGTGGGATAGACGACGAGGGCCCCCGATTCGATCGCGTCGGCCGCGCGGTCGAGTTCGCTCATTCGGTTCGAAGTCGGCGGATGCCGAGCAAAAAGGTATCGTTCGGGTTCGAGCCCTTACTCGAGGCCGAGTTCCGCCTCGAGCGCGTCGTAGTCGGGGAAGTCGGGCCAGTCGGTGGCGACCCACGCGCCCGCGACCGTGCGGTCGTCGTCGAGCGCGAAGAAGGCGACGCGGGGTTCGCTGATACCAGCCATCCCGTCGAGATCGTGGTCGACGCCGTAAGACGCCGCCACCCGATTGCTCGGGTCGGCGAAGAACGCGAACGGATATTCGTTGTCGTCGAGGAAGCGCTTGATGCCGTAGGGCGTCGAGGCCGTGACGCCGACGACCCGGCCCGCGCGGTCGTCCCAGTTTCGCTCCGCGAGTTCGTCCCAGACGTACGTAGCGAGGAAGGAGCCGGTCATCGGCGTGAAGACGAGGACGGTCGGCCCATCGGTCTCGTTGGCGAGCCTCGAGAGCGTCCGGTCCTCCCAGAACTCGTCGGTGACGAGCGGCCGCGTGAAGTCGGGGGCTGCCGCGCCGGGCTCGGGATGATCCGCCGGACCCAACTCGACGACGTCGAACTCCGGCATCAGGCGTCACCTCCGGCGCTCGCCGCGGCCGCGTCGGGGCGGTCGCCCTCGCCGTAGGTGGACTCGAGGTAGTCGACGATGTTGGCGCTCTCTGCCATCGTGACGCCCGTGTTCTCGTCGACCACGACGGGAACGGTCCGGACGCCGGCGACGCGTTTGACGACATCGCGGTCGGAGTGCATCGGCTCGACGAACCGCGAGCGGTACTCGAGATCGTACTCGGTTAACAGTCGGGTGACGCGCTCACAGTACGGACAGCCCTGCAGTCGGTAGAACGTGATCGGTGGCTCGGCGGTCTCGCTCATGGCCACATGTATGGGAAACGGTCGGGTAAACGTGTCGTCGCCGGCGTCGATGGCCGTGAGTCGGTGGAAAATGGGAAACGGTTAACCGATCCAGCTATAACGCTGTATATCAATGGCGTTGTCTCCGCTGTTTGCGGTCCCGTTGGCCGCCTACGAGGTCCCAGTCGTGGGTGTCGGGTTCGATCAGTCCACAGTGACGGTGCTCGGAGTGGTCGCTATCGCGGCCCTCATTGCGCTCTCCGCGTTCTTTTCCTCGTCGGAGATCGCGATGTTCAACCTTCCGAAACACCGTCTCGAGGGGATGATCGAGGACGATATCCCGGGTGCGAGCCTGGTCAAGGGACTCAAGGACGATCCCCACAGGCTGCTCGTGACGATCCTGGTCGGCAACAACATCGTCAACATCGCGATGTCCTCGATCGCGACGGCGATCCTGTCGATCCACTTCGGCGGGCTGGTCGGCGTCTTGCTGGCGACGTTCGGGATCACTGCCCTCGTCCTCCTGTTCGGCGAGAGCGTTCCCAAGTCCTACGCCGTCGAGAACACGGAAGCGTGGTCGATTCGCATCGCGAGACCGCTGAAGGCCACGGAGTACCTCCTTTTTCCGCTGATCGTCCTTTTCGATTACCTCACCCGACAGATCAACAAGCTCATCGGGTCGACGGGCGCGATCGAGTCGCCGTACGTCACCCGCGACGAGATCCAGGAGATGATCGAGTCCGGCGAACGCGAGGGCGTCTTGGAGGAGGAGGAACACGAGATGCTCACGCGGATCTTCCGCTTTAACAATACCATCGTCAAGGAGGTGATGACGCCGCGTCTCGACATGACGGCGGTCCCGAAAGACGCCGGTATCGACGAAGCGATCGAGACCTGTATCCAGAGCGGCCACGCCCGCATTCCGGTCTACGAGGGCAGCCTCGACAACGTGCAAGGCGTCGTCCACATCCGCGATCTCGTCCGGGACCTCAACTACGGCGAGGCCGAAGACGGCGAACTCGAGCTCGCGGACCTCATCCAGCCGACGCTGCACGTCCCCGAATCGAAGAACGTCGACGAACTCCTGACCGAGATGCGGGAAAACCGGATGCACATGGCGATCGTCATCGACGAGTTCGGGACCACCGAGGGGCTGGTGACGATGGAGGACATGATCGAGGAGATCATCGGCGAGATCCTCGAGGGCGGCGAGGAACAGCCCATCGAGGAGATCGACGACGACACCGTTCTCGTCCGCGGCGAGGTCAACATCGAGGACGTCAACGAGGCGCTCGACATCGACCTGCCCGAGGGACAGGAGTTCGAGACCATCGCCGGCTTCATCTTCAACCGCGCCGGGCGGCTCGTCGAGGAAGGTGAAGAGATCACCTACGACGGCGTCCGCATCACCGTCGAAGACGTCGAAAACACCCGGATCATGATGGCCCGGCTGACGAAACTCGAGGCGGACGCGACCGAGGCCGACGAGGACGAGTCGCTCGAGGAGGAGCCCGATGCCGGCGACGTGACGGACAGCCCGCTCGAGTAGCTCACGAGAGCCGCCTCACGACGACTCACCGCCGCCGACCGAACCGGAATCGCCGTCCCTGCGTCGTGGAGACGCAGTGCCGACAACTCACCGCCTGACGAGACCCCGAAGTCGACGTCCAATGCCCCGTAGCCGCTGCCCGACTCGACGTCCAATGCCCCGTAGCCGCTGCCCGACTCGACGTCCAATGCCCCGTAGCCGCTGCCCGACTCGCTCGGAGAACCGGACGCGACGCGTCTCGACGATCGCTCGAATTTCGTCGGCGATCGCGGGTGGCACGGCGATCCGACGCGGTCCCGCAACGTACTGGCCGTCGGGCTGTTTGTACTCGAGGGAGACGATGGTCGTATCGCCAATCCGCCGGCTGGATACGGCGTTGACCAGCGAGAGATCGATTCGCTGTTCGGGTTCGTAGAGGTAGATCGTCCCCTCCTCACGGTCGAACGCCCCGACCGACTGCAGGAACGAGGCGAGGACGAGTGCGATAAGGGCCCCCGGAATCAACAGGGCGGCGAGCCCGGTGAACGGCCCGGCACCGGCGGCCAGCAGTTCGTTTTGCGAGACGTACCATCCGATTCCCATCAGCGCGCCGATGACCGCTCCCATGACGACCGTGCCGACGGCGGCGTCGATCGCACGGTTCAGGCTCGTTCCTGTCGGTGCGTCGATGGGGAGTCCCTCGGCGATCCGCGTCAGGTGGGCCTCCGTGTGGCTCGAGGCGGCCAGTGCGAGAACGGTCGCCGCGAACGCCGCGATGAACGCGAGCACGACGGTCCCGCCGGGGCCGCCCGCGGCCTCGCTGCCGAGCCTGTACAGTCGCCAGCAGACGACGGTCCCGATCGCGGCGAAGAAGGTACCGACGCCGAACGCCCACAGGAGTCGTACGGTGTGTGAGGTACTGGCGTCTCGCCGCCACTGCATCGTTTCGTCGGCGGTGTCGGTGCCGTCGACGGCGTCCTCGTCCATGCGTCGAACTCACGACCTCTCGGGTAAAGACCGTTCGATGTTGCACGGATCAGAGCACGAGCGCGGCGACGGCGGTGTAGCCGATGAAGGAGACGGTGACCGCGCCGGCCAGCGAGCCGACCCACGCGAGGACGGTCACGCCCATCTTCCGCGCGCTGACGCCGCCACCGGCACCGGCCGCGGCGTAGCCGCTCCCGATGATCGCACTGACGATGATCTCGTTGAACGAGACCGGGATGCCGTAGAAGACGGCGGCCTGTGCGATGATGAACGAGGGGATGAGCGCGGCGATCGACCGGCGCGGCCCCAGCGAGGAGTAGTCCTGGGAAATGGCTTTGATCATCCGCGGCGCACCGGTCCACGAACCGATCAGGAGGCCGAACCCGCCGCCGACGAGCATCGCGAGCAGGGGCAGGTCGAGGTCGCCCGAAAGCGGGATCAGCGGCCCGATCGCCAGCCCCACCTGACTGCCGCCGGCGGAGAAGGCGACGAGCCCTCCGAGTATGAGCAGGAAGTGGCGTTCGCCCCGCTCCGTTCCGTTTCGAAGGTCGACCCCGATCGCGACCGCCCACAGGGCCGCGATCGCGAGCGTCGCGAGGGCGGTGCCGGCGACCGCCGGCCCCGGGAGCGACGTGCTCGAGGCCTGTGCAATCGACGCGCCGCCGCCCGCCGACGAACCGAGGATCGCGAACTCGATGTTGGCGACGATCGCGCCAACGATGGCGGCCAACACGATGATGAGGGACTCCTCGGCGATCACCTCCGCGCGGAGCGCTCGGGCGACCGCGTAGGCGATGGAGCCGCCGATGAACGGCGTCAGAACCCACAGCGTAGCGATTTCCGTATACTTCGCCCACGCGGGGTCGCCGCCCATGGCGAGCCCGGTTCCGATGACCGCGCCGGTAACCGTAAACGCCGTCGCGATCGGGTAGCCGGTGAAAATGCCGATCGCCACCAGCCCGGCCGCGATGAGCAAGGCGAGCGTCGCGGCCACCGACGAGAGCGTGACGTCGCCGGCGATCAGTTCCGTGCCGACCGCTTCGGAGACGTTCGCGCCCTGGAGGACCGCCCCGGCGAAGCCGAGCAGGCCGACGAGAAAGCCGGCCCGCATCACCGAAATCGCGTTCGCACCGACGGCCGGCGCGAAGGGTGTCGAGCCGCTCGAGCCGGCACCGATCGCCCAGGCCATGAAGAGACTCGCGACTGCGGCCACGGCAAAGGTGCCGAACGTGGCGATATCGACCATCTACTCGGTCCCTATTAGCGGCCCCTACAAGTGTGTGCCGACCTCCCGCCGCCGGGAGCGCGGACGACAACACACGGTACGGGACCGGCTCGACCCGATCACGTTCGTGTCGTTCCTCTCCGATCGTCGAACGATTTCTCGTGCGAGCTGTATCTTAACACATAAACCATTGCTATTCTAGTGCCGGGTATGGAGAACATGGAACGGACGGACGAAACGGACGCACTCGACCGCCGACAGTATTTGAAACTGTCGGGTACTGCAGGCATCGCTGTCACTGGACTCGCGGGCTGTCTCGAGAGCAGCGGCAGTGACTCCCCGGACCCCGACGACGAGAACGTGATCGTCCCGGGAACGGCCGCCGGCTTCCCGCCGTTCGAGATGAAACGGGGGAGCGATCTGGTCGGGTTCGATATCGATCTGCTCGAGGCCGTCGTCGGCGAGACCGAGTACGAACTGGCCGAGTGGAAAGACCAGGGGTTCGACGGGCTCCCGCCGGCCCTCAAGGACGGCAAGATCGACGTCATCGCCGCGGCAATGACGATCAACGAGCAGCGCCAGGAGTCCTTCGACTTCACCGACCCGTACCACAGCGCCGACCAGGCGATCCTCGTCCAGTCCGGCGGCGACCTCCAACCCGAGTCGCTCGAGGACCTCGAGGGAACGACCGTCGGTGCCCAGAGCGGAACGACCGGCGAGGTGCTCGTCAAGGACGACCTGATCGGGGCCGGCCTGATCGCCGAGAGCGACTTCAACTCCTACGACAACTACGTGTTGGCGACGGAGGAACTCGAATCCGGAACGATCGACGCCGTCGTGCTCGACGATCCGGTCGCAAAGACGTTCGCGTCCGAGCGCGACGTCGAAGTCGCGTTCATCGAGGAGACCGGCGAGGAGTTCGGCTTCGCCGTCCGGCCGGACGACGACGACCTGCTCGAGGCGCTCAACGAGGGGCTGGCCGCGGTCCGCGAGAGCGGCGAGTACGACGAGATCTCCGAAGAGTGGTTCAGCGGCTAACCGAGAGATCATAGATGGACCTCACGCTCTGGCTGGGACAGTCCCTGGCAGCGCTTGCACACCGGCCGGACGGAGTCCTCGCCGTCGCGGAGACGGTCCCGGCGCTGGTCGATCCGGTCGCAGCGGGGCCGCTCCAGGTCGGTGACTGGGAGTTCGTCGCGGCGAACGCCGACTACCTGCTTGGGGGGACGGTACTTACCGTTCTCCTCACGGTGACCAGCCTCGTGCTCGGCTTCCTGCTCGGCTTTCCGGCGGGCGCGATCGAGGTGTACGGCGACGGTGTCCTGCGGACGCTCGTCCGCAAGTTCGGCGTGGTACTGCGCGGAACGCCGATCATCGTCATCATGATCTTCACCTACTACGTGTTGCCCATCGAGGTTCCGATCAACGCGATCGTCGCGGTCCTGACGGCCGTCGACGCCGCACTCGGGCCGACGCCGTTTACCGTGCCGACGAGCGTGCCGGATACCTTCATGGCGGCGACGCTCGCGCTCGGCTTCCGGAGCGCGGCCTACCAGTCACAGATCTTCCGCGGCGCGTTGGAGAGTATCGACGAGGGCCAACTGGCCGCGGCCAGATCGATCGGGATGAGCCGTTTGGAGGGTATTCGACACGTGGTCGTTCCCCAGGCGCTCCGCCGGAGCGTTCCCGGGTTCCAAAACGAGTTCACGATCGTGCTCAAGGACACCTCGATCGCGTTCGCGATCGGCCTCGCCGAACTGCTCAAGCGCAGCCACGATCTGTTCCTCCAGCAGACCACCGCAGTCCTCGAAATCGTCCTCTTTATGAGTCTGATCTACTTCGTCCTGACGTTCGCGGTTAATCGGACGCTCGACTACGGAAGCAGCTACTTCGCAATTCCAGGTGACTCGTCGTGACAGCTCCTCGGACGGACGACGGTGACGGACGCACAGCAGACGAACGACGCGGCGACGGCGACGAGCGGACCGGTTCGCCGTCGTCCGCGACCGCGGCGACGGACCCGCTCTTGCGGGTCGAGAACCTCCACAAGTCCTACGGGGCTGAGGAGGTCCTGCGGGGCGTTTCCCTCGAGATCGACCGCGGCGACGTCGAGGTGCTCGTCGGCCCGAGCGGGAGCGGCAAGTCGACGTTGCTGCAGTGTCTCAACTGCCTGACCGAGATCGACAGCGGCCACATCTATCTCGGCGACACCGAGGTGACGGCTTCGGATACCGACCCGAACGAAATCCGCCAGCAGATCGGGATGGTCTTCCAGGACATCAACCTGTTTGCCCATCTCACTGCCCGCAAGAACATTACCCTCGGCCTCCGGAAAGTCCGGGGGATGAGCGCGGACGCGGCCCGCGAGCGGGCGGATTCCGAACTGGATCGCGTCGGCCTCGCGGACCAGGCTGACTCGTACCCGGCACAGCTTTCGGGCGGTCAGAAACAGCGCGTCGGGATCGCCCGCGCGCTGGCGATGGACCCCGAGGTGATGCTGTTCGACGAACCCACGAGCGCGCTCGACCCCGAACTGAGCAACGAGGTACTCACGGTGATGGACGAACTCGTCGACGAGGGGATGACGATGGTCGTCGTCACCCACGAGATGCGCTTCGCCCGCGGCGCGGCCAGCGGTATCACGTTCCTCGCCGACGGGCAGATCGTCGAGCGGGGGCCGCCCGAACGACTGTTCGAGAACCCCTCCCACGAGCGGACCGCGCAGTTCTTCGAGAACATCAGCCACGACCATGACTGAGGGGACCGACGTCACGACCGCGACCGAGCGGGACCCAGTCGCCGGGACGGAGTCGCGACCGACTGCCCGTGACCGACTCCGCAGTTCGTTCGATCGCGCCGGGCACCTGCTCGCGGTGTTCGCCGGGATCGTCTTCTGGGGCTGGCTGCTGACGCGCTGGCTCTACGACTGGGTGTTCGCGCGCTTGGGCATCGGCCCGGGTGCCGGCGAGGCCTTCCTCTCGCCGGCTCCGTTCGAAGCGCTGGCCGCGTCGCTTTCGTCCGCCGCTGGGTCGTTCGGCCCGCTCGGCGTCCCGATCGGCTGGCTCGCATCTGCGGCCGACGCGGCGGCGCTCGGTGTCGAGATCGGGCCGGCGCTGGCGACCGGTGCCTGGTACACCGTCCTCCTGACGCTGAGCAGCCTCACGCTCGGGTTCTGTATCGCAGTTCCCCTCGCGATCCTGCGGGTCTACGGCGGCCCGGTGCGGTGGCTCGCGCTCGCGTACACGGAACTGATTCGCGGGACGCCGCTGCTCGCGCAACTGTTCGTCCTCTACTACGGGCTGCCGCTGTCGGCCTGGCTCAACGACTTCTCCGTCGTCGGGCGCGGGTTCGTCCCCGGGTACGCGTTCTGGATCGCCATCCTCGGGTTCACGATCAACGGCTCGGCCTACCAGGCCGAGTACATTCGCGGCGCACTCGAGACCGTCGACGAGGGGCAGTTGACGGCTGCGCGCGCGATCGGACTGTCGAAATTCGAGGGCATCCGCCACGTCGTCCTGCCACAGACGTTGCGGTACGCGATTCCGGCCTGGACGAACGAACTCGTCTACCTCATCAAGTACTCCTCGCTGGCCGGATTCATCACGGTGCCCGAACTGTACTATCGCGGCAACGACATCGCCTCCTCGACCCTCGAGTACACGTCGATCTTCGGGCTGCTCGCAATCGTCTATCTCGGCCTGGTGCTGTCGGCGACGAACGTCATGGGCCGCGTGGAACGTCACGTCGCAGTTCCGGGACTCGGCGGTGCCGAGGGTCGCCAACAGGAGGCGACCGAGTAGCGCCTTCGCTATCGGTCCGCCGCTCGAGTCCGCCCTACTCGTCCACGCCACGAACCGACTCGCGACCGCGGCCACGAGAACGCTTGCGAGTGCGATGACTTACTCGACCGGCTCGGCATCGGCCGCAGCGTGCTCGAGAAAGAACGCCCTGTGTTTGTACAGGATCCATAGGCCGGTCAGCCAGAGTGTTGTGGCAGCCACGGCACTTAGTAGTAGATCGTCATTGCCTTGGACAGTACCTGAGTTGAGAATCCCAAGAAATCCCCCTGTAATATGAAAACTCCAACCGAGGAATCCACCGGCGAGGCCGATTGGCCGGCCAGTGATGATCGTCCAGCCGATACCGACTGTACACACACTGAAGACGATTGCTGGCCAGATCTCCAGGGGGTTCTCTCCACTAATGGCTTGAATACCGTTCCTAATTCCGTTGATTAGGATGAGCCAGCCCAGTATTCCGACGCCGATCGGTGTCTCGTTCGTATTCGGCTCGAGCAGCCCGCTCCGCGTCGTGGGTCTCGTCAGTACCATCGTCAATATACGTCTGCTGCCGTAGATGAAGCTCCGGAGACATATAAACAATCTCATTTAAAAGGGTAGTCAACTGTGTGGACTGCGGTCGCCGAGCCGCCGCCGTTCTCGAGGGCACCCCCGTCGGACAGCTCTCACTCGAACCGGCTCGAGCGGTCAGTTCGTCGTCGATTTCGAGTTGTCGCCGTTATCCGGCGGCGGCTCTGCACCCTCGATCGCTTCGGCTGCGTCGGTGTTTTTCTCCACTTCGACGTGCCAGCGGTCGATCTCGTCCTCGTACTCGGCGAGGCGGTCGGAGACCTCCTCTTTCAGTTCGTCGTCGTTGACGTTGACCTCGAAGACGAACTGTTCGCCGTTGCCGCCGTTGCGCGTCGACTGCTGGACGTTGGCACTGACGAGTTCGTTGTCGAAATAGTAGGGCGCGAGTTGTGTCATCACGTTCTGATAGACCGTGTCCTCGACGCGGCGCAATGCCTTCCGGCTCGCCGAATCGGCCGCTCGAGCGACGTAATCGACCGATTCCTTCCAGTTGTCGACCGCGGCCTCGGCGTCGTCCTCCTCGAGTTGCTCGTAGGACTCCGAGAGTTTCTCCCCGGCGGTCTTGATGTCCTCGTCCGGCTCTTTCCCGGCTTTTTCGCCTTTTCCCTCTTCGACGCTGGCCTGATCCGCGGTTTTTTCGCTGACGTCGGAGTCGAGGGTTTCGTGGGCTTTGGGACGCCACTCTTCCCACTCCTCGAATGCGCGCGCGAAGCGCGTATCGGTCTCTCCGTCAGGATCGTGGATGTCGATGTCTTGAAGCGCGCGCGTGATGCGCTCGCCGTGTTCGACGATGTCGCCCCAGTCACCGCGAACTTTGAACCCCGAGATGCTCTCTTCCATTCGGCTGGCCGAGTGGTAGCGTGCGGATAGGTATAAACTTCTCCCGTCGACCGCTTGGACGGGGGTGGTCAGCAGGGAGCTACCGCTACCCGTTTGGCCCCGTGTCACTCAGCTGCCGCCCGCCGGTCATCCCCTGGTTCGCCCGCCGCTTGGCTGCTGTGTTGTCATCGACTGCCCACCCATCTGTTGACCCCCCATCTGTTGACCCCCGATCTGTTGGCCGCCCATCTGCTGGCCGCCCTCGACCGACTCGAGCAGCGTCAGACAGGAGTCCATCGTCCGATCGATCGCCGCGATCGTCTCGGCGACGTGCGAGTGTTGCTGGAACTGCCGGAGTTCGGGCAGGCTCTCCTCGGCGATCCGGACGAACGTGTCCGCGATCTCGGGGCCGAACATCGAGTCGCGCGCGATCAGCTTCTCGTTGAACTCGGCTAGTTCCGCGATGTCGCGACAGATCGCCGCACACGTCGCGAGCTGTGGCCCCTCCGACGCGCACATCTTCGCACACCAGTCGGCGATGTGTGACAGCTCCGTGAAGTCCTCGAGCGCGATCCGAAGCTCGTTGGTGAGGTGGTTCTCGAACGACTGTCGACTCTGGGCTTCCTCTCCGGCCATCCCTTGGCTGGACGGCTGTTGGCCGCCGCTCATCGGTTGCTGTCCGCCACCCATCGACTGTGGCTGTTGCCCACCCGCCATCGGTTGCTGTCCACCACCCATTGACTGTGGCTGTTGTCCACTCGCCATCGGTTGCTGTCCGCCGCTCATCGGTTGTGGCTGTTGGCCGCCGCTCATCGATTGCTGTCCGCCACCCATCGGCTGCTGGCCACTGCTCGCTCCCTGGCTGCCGCTCATCGTCCGCTCGCTGGGTATTCGTGTCTGCTGCTGTTCGGTCCGCCCCTGCCGTTGCTGTTGCTCGTACTGGTGTCCCATCGTCGTTCAGCGCCCGTGATGAGGCATCGAGCGCTACACCGATGGGTCGATTAAACCGGACCCACTGTTACGACCGTTTCCGGTAGCAAACCGCCGTTTTCACCTCGTGGCGACGACACGCGAACTCGCATCGCCAGTCGACTGACGGCCCGGTAACAGCGTATTAGCGATTTCAAGTCGGAATTGCACTACTAACTGGTGTCCGAAACGGTCCGTCGACAGGAGGCGTTGAAGCGGAACATTTGGTCGTCCGTGACTCCACTCTTCTGCTTCACCAACTGTTGCGTCCCGATTGCACAAGGAGTTACGAGCGAACGAGGCAAATTCCTCCCCACACAGAGTGGCGGATTTATCTCGGCCACTAACAGTATTTTGAACCACCGCCACTACTTTCCTAGTGAAGTTTGAATATAGATGTGGGGATTGTTTTATGGTGCCTAATAAATCAGAAAACATATGTTCAGATGATATATGTTACTCATATGGCCCTCCATTCACGACGGCAAATACTTTCGTCGGTGAGTGTCACTCTCCCGCTGGTACTTGCTGGTTGTTCCAACCGTAAAGATAATACAGTTAAAACCCAACTGGATCAGCTACAGATAATCAATTATAACGATGAATGGTATGTTATCTCTATTTTAGTAAGTGAAAACAATAAAGCAGTGTATGAAGATACAGTTGAGGTCCCACCAGCGGAGGATGACTCGACTGAATTAGGGGACAATAACTGGAGTGGAATAAAGTTGAAACATTATCCGACAGATCCCGGTTCGTATTGTATACACTCTTGGCGAAGCGACCAATCTCTGGAAAATGCCGTAACTATTGATTTAGCCAAGTACGACCAGGAGTGTGCTCAAGTACGGATTAATATTGGCGAAGCCCGTGAGGACAGTGGGTCAGCACTCAGTATCTGGCGTTCATTTGACTGTTCTACAACTACCTGACGAGAAAAAATCGAGGATTTGCTGTCTTCTCCATGGACTGGTTAGAATGT
This sequence comes from Natrinema altunense, assembly GCF_000731985.1. Lineage (GTDB taxonomy): Archaea > Halobacteriota > Halobacteria > Halobacteriales > Natrialbaceae > Natrinema > Natrinema altunense. The sequence goes on along the minus strand of NZ_JNCS01000004.1, from coordinate 251,582 downwards.
AAGATCCCCGAAATCAAATGTTTGAGTCCAGTGGCCATAACCAAAAGTCATCATTGGATACAGTAGATTGTTAATATATAATACAGTGTCTGGCCGTCGAACAGTGAAGTCAAACGCTGTATGGCGATCGAACACTGCCCGAGACGGCATCTCCTGCGCTACCGCCGGCTCGAATCGCGAGCCGACACACGGTCGCCGGTGATCGACACTGTGAACTACCCGGCGGGTGGCTGTACGGGTATGCCGATCGAAAACCGGGACAACGCCTATCTCATTACGCATGGACTGGCGAAGGACACGCTCTCGCGCCTGCGCGACGTCGAGACCGAGCAGGTCAGCTTCCGGAAGGGGCTGGTCAAACTCGGCCGGATCTGTGGCTACGAGATCATCGACGGTCGAATGGAGACCGAGTACGTCGAGATCGAGACGCCCCTGGAGCAGACGATGGGCGAGCGCGTCCGCGGGCTCGACGACGTCGTCATCATCAACGTCTTGCGCGCGGCGACGCCGTTCGTCGAGGGACTGCTGAAGGCCTTCCCGCGGGCGCGACAGGGCGTCATCAGCGCGAGCCGCGACGAGGAAGCCGGCCGCGCGGAGGACGGCTCGTTCCCGATCTCGGTCGACTACGTGAAACTGCCCGAGATCCACGAGGAGGACACCGTCATCATCGCCGATCCGATGCTCGCAACTGGGAGTACGATGTGTACCGTCCTCGAGCACGTCGTCGAGAACGCGGTCCAACCGGAGAACCTGATCGTCCTCTCTGCGGTCTCGGCACCGGAGGGGCTGCTTCGGGTCAACGACGAGTTCGACGAGGCCGATCTGCTGACGGTATCGATCGACGACCACCTCGACGACGACGGCTTCATCGTCCCCGGCCTCGGCGACGCCGGTGACCGCGCGTTCCGAACGACTTGAGACGGTCGTTCCGGGCGCTCTCGAGTCGTCATCGGCTGCCCGTTCTCGAGCGTCGTCCCGAGGAGCGCGCGGCTTGCTACTGGCTCGAGTCGCAGGTGTCGATGCCCAGCACCGCGTTTACCGGACACCGCTGGATGATCGCGGTCGCGAGTAGATCGCTGCCGGCGATGAACGCGAGAGTACCAATCGTTCGATCGCGGTACCGGGAGCCGATCAGGAGCAGCGCTGCCGCGAGGGCGAGCCGACCGATGCGGTCGGATCCGCCGACGTTTTTCTCCATGGTCGATCGAACGACACCGATGGAGGTAGTAGTGTCCACGAACCCCTTCGTTTCCGGTCGAACTCGACTTTCGTGTGCTGATGAGATACATCGAAGAATATAGGGAGATATAGATAATTATAATATTGGATGGATATTTGGTAATTATAAGATAGAATGAATCATCCAAACCGATACCCGGGTCCTGATTGACGATCAATAATGTATATATAGCTCCGTTACTTCGCCTCGAAGTATGTCATCCCATTTCAACAGGCGCAATTTCGTCAAGGCAGCGGGTGCTGCTGGGATCGCCGGCCTCGCCGGCTGTCTCGGTGGCGACGGCGGCGGAAACACGCTTTCGTGGTACGCGGGTGGTACCGGCGGCACGTATTACCCGCTCTCGGGGAACTTCAAAACGATCGTCGAGGAGAACACGGACTACTCCCTGCAGGTTCAGTCGACGGGTGCAAGCCTCGAGAACGTCAGCAGTCTCAACCGTAAAGAGGCCGACTTCGCGCTGATCCAGAACGACATCGCGTACTTCGCGTCTAACGGGACCGGCCTCGAGGAGTTCGAGGGCGAACCGATGGAGGGGGTCCGCGGCGTCGCGACGCTGTATCCCGAGACGATTCACGTTATCACCCAGGCCGACTCCGGACTCGAGTCCATCGCGGATCTCAGCGGCGCGACGGTCAACACCGGTGCCCCCGGAAGCGGGACGCAGGTCAACGCCCTTCAAATCCTCGAGGCCGCGGGCGTCTCCGATTTCAATGAGCAAAACTCCGACTTCGCAACGGCGGCCGACCAACTCCGCGATGGTGATGTCGACGCGGCGTTCGTCGTCGGTGGCTGGCCCGTCGGCTCCATCGAGGACCTCGCGACGACCAACGATATCAGTCTGATCGAGATTTCGGGCGACCTCCGTGAGAATATCAAGTCCGAGGCCGAGTGGTTCGCCGACGATACCGTTCCCACCGGCACCTACGATGGTCTCGACAGCGATACTGACACTGTCTCCGTACAGGCGATGATCGCGACCCACGACGGCATCGACGAGGAAATCGTCGAAGCGGTCACGACGGCCATCTTCGACCACACCGGCAATCTCGACTACAAAGCCGACTTCATCAGTGCCGACTCGGCGCAGGACGGCATGCCGATTGACCTCCACCCGGGCGCAGAGGCCTACTTCGGATAACGAGATGGAACTGATTCGTTCCACTTGTTTCCATGAAACGACCGACTAGACGGTCCGTTACTGTCGGCGCGCTCGTCGTGGTGGCAGTCCTCCTCGCATCGGTAGTCGTCGTGGCGTCAGCTGCGGGCGGACAGACGCTCGTGGTCGCTGATGCCGATTCTGGCGAGCCCATGCTCGAGGTGCCGGTCGACGACGGTGACGAGGTGACGCTGGCGTACACTCATAGCGTCGAAAAGACGCCGGTCGAGGACGTGTACGTCGTCGATGGGTCCGAGTTGCGGATGGTCAGGATGGTATTTAGCTCCCACGGTGCGGGACTCCCCGCCGCCGAGTCGATGGAACGGACCGACGAAGGCCTCGTTGTGACGCGCAACGAGACGTACGAGGAACTGCCCGTCGTACCCGGTTCGATCGCCGGTCACGAACTCGTGATCGACGGCGAGCGGTACGATCTGGTCGAACGCTCCGACGGGCCCGTCGTCGTCTCCGTCGACGATCGATTGTTTGCTGGCCCGCTTCTGACAGAGTCGTCCACCGAGACCGATTCTGTTCCGAGGGCCGATACGATTCTACATTGATATGAGCATTGATACGAATACCGAGACGGTTTCGGAAGAAGAACAAGAAGAGATCATGCAGGAAGTCGAGCGTCGCCGTACCCTTCAGGGGCCCGCAGTCGTCGCCGTCGCACTGATCGGCATCCTGCTCTCGGCGTTTCAACTGTGGTTGGCTGCCCGCGGGCGCACCTTCGCCGTGCCGTTCCCGGGCGGCGGCCAGTTCGAACTCTCGCTTCAGCAACTCCAGGTCAACGCGGTCCACGTCACGTTCGCGCTGATCCTCGCGTTCCTCCTCTTCCCCGGGAGTCGGGGAGATGGGTTCGTCGCCAGGCGACTCGGTCGGATTCCGCCGGCCGTCCGGTCTCAGTTCGGTGCGAGCCACCCGCTCTCGAGCGCGACGACGCGACTCGCGGACGCTGTTCGGTGGGCCGCCGTCGATCCATCGATGGATCGGGTCACGCCGGTCGATATCGTGCTCGTCGTCCTTTCGCTCTTTCCCACGTACTATATCGTCACCGAGTTCGAAGCGATTCAGGATCTCGCCGTGTTCGGCATCCAGAGCGGTCGGCCGATACACGACGTGTACCCCATACTCGAGCCGCTCGTCACCGCGGTCGCGATGCTCGGGGTTCCGCTGGACGAGGTCTCGTGTGCGTTCCTCCTCGGTGCCCTCGGAATCCTGCTGGTGCTCGAGGCGACCAGGCGAACGCTGGGTATCCACCTCATGTCGCTGGTCACACTGTTTATCGCCTACGCCCGGTGGGGGTATCTCATCCCGAGCGATTCGCCCATCGGTGCCCTTTCGACCCTGCCCGAGACCTGGGGAGGCATCGTCTACAACCTCTGGTATACGGTCGAGGCGGGCGTCTTTAGCGTCCCCGTCACGGTCAGCGTCCGGTATATCTACATTTTCATCCTCTTCGGTGCCTTCCTCGAGATGAGCGGTGCCGGCAAGTGGTTCATCGATCTCGCCTACTCCGCGACTGGAACTCGAAAGGGCGGCCCGGCGAAGGCGAGCGTCGTCTCGAGCGGGTTTATGGGAATGCTCAGCGGGTCGTCGATCGCGAACACCGTGACGACGGGTGCGTTCACGATTCCGCTGATGAAACGGTCGGGTTACTCGCCCGATTTCTCCGGTGCCGTGGAGTCCTCGGCCTCGTCGGGCGGCCAGATTCTGCCGCCCGTGATGGGTGCGGCCGCGTTCCTCATCGTCGAGTACACCGGAACGCCGTACGCGGACGTAATTATGGCCGCGACTCTGCCAGCCGTCGCCTTCTTCTTCGGCATGTGGGTGATGGTCCACTTCGAAGCCGTGCGCGGCGGTATCGGCGGACTACCGCGTTCGGAACTGCCGAACGCCCTCGACGAACTCCGAACCGGCTGGTTCTATCTGGTCCCGGTCGTCCTCTTGATCTACTTCCTGATCTTCGCTCGTCTCTCGATCGCTCGCGCCGGCTGGTACACGATCGTCGCCATCGTCGCGCTGATCTCGGTCGTCGCCGCCGATAACGAACGGACGCGCGTCCCGCTGCTGGGGTCGATCGCCGCGCTCTTCGCCGCTCAGGTCGCGACTTTCGCGAGCTATGGGGTCGGACTCGGTGGTGCAGTACGGGTGGCCCTCGGCCTCGAGACGGCAGCCGATCCCTACTCGATCGGTGCCGCAGTAGCCGCTTCGGTGTCCGATCTGGGCGTGATCGCCGTCCTCATCAGCGTCGCCTTCCTGCTCGCTCGACCCTACGCGGATTCGCCGCTGCTCGATCTCGACGAGGCAGTCGACGAGTCCGCCCGCCGCAGTGCTGAGTTCCTTAACCGACCATCGCTCGCCGAGAACACCGGCTATCGCCTCGGGACGTTCGTGCTGAAATCGATGGAATCCGGTGCACGAACCGCGACGACGGTCGTCATCGCAGTCGCCGCTGCTGGCGTCGTCCCAGGGGTTATCAGTGTCTCCGGACTCGGCCCGAATCTCGCGGCGCTTATCAACACTGTCAGCGCCGGGTCGATCCTTCTCTTGCTCGTCCTGACGGGAATCGCGGCGATCATCTTCGGAATGGGGATGCCCACGACCGCGATGTACATCATCTTGGTCGCGATGCTCGGCGGACCGATGGAGGACCTCGGCGTCTGGATCATCGCGGGCCATCTCTTCATCCTCTACTTCGGACTGATGGCGGACGTTACCCCGCCGGTGGCCGTCGCCGCCTTCGCCGGTGCGGGAATCGCGAAAGCCGACGAACTCAAGACCGCGACCGCCGCGTTCCTCCTCTCGCTGAACAAGATCCTCGTTCCGTTCGCGTTCGTGTTCTCCCCGGGGATCTTGCTCGTCCGGGAGACCGGCGGTCAGTGGGATATCATCGGCTGGTCCGATATCTCGGATCTCGGCTTCTTCCTCCCCGAGGTCGCCGTTCCCGTTCTCGGGATGTTCCTCGGCGTGTACGCGCTCGGCGTCACGATCATCGGCTGTCAGTATTCCCCGGTCGGGTCCAGTAGCCGCGCACTGTACGCGGTCGCATCGATCCTCCTGATGGTCCCCGAGATTCCGCTCCTCGTCCTCGAGGCCGCCCTCTCGCTGGTCGGGGTGTCCGTCGGCCTCACCGGCCTCTCCGTAACGCTCCCGCTCCGGACACTCGGACTGGCGATTCTCGTCTCGCTGTCGTACCGGAACGCCACCCGTTCGTCCGGGTCCGAGTTAGGGACCGCCACGCCAGCTCCGGGCGACGCGTAACACTCTCGTTACTATTTTAACACGACCGGCCAAAGGTTCGGGCATGACCGATCGGGAGCCGGCTCGTTCGCGTGCGGCCGACGACGCTACCCCGCCGGACCGCGCGTTTCGACTCGCGTTCGGCGGCTACGTCGGCGTTCTCGTCGCGGGGCTCGTGACGGCGATGGCCGTTCTGAGCCGCCCCGAGATGGCTTCGATCACGGTGACCGGCACGTCCGTCGTCGGTTTGGGAGGCGGGTGTCTCGCTGGCATCGCCCTCGCGGGACGTAGCCCCGGGCTGGCCGTCCGTCTCGGTCGAACCCGACGCCGACGAGCGGCGCTCGTCCTCCCGGCCGCCCCGTTCGGGATGGCGGCTGCCGCATCACTGGTCGGGCCGCTCGAGTCGCGGGTGGCGGTCGTCGCACTCGTGTCGACGATCGCCGTCGCTCTCACGGGCGGTCTCGTCAAGTGGATGGCACAGACCCGATACGTGGACGCCGTTACGGGTGACGCGCCCGTCGCCACGTGGCAGTGGGAGCCGCCGAGCAGTCCCGTGCTGGACGCCGTCGTGTTCGCCACGTGGCTGCTGCTCGGCGCTGCCAACGCGTATCGCGGCGACTGGCTGCAATCGATCGTGTGGGCCGGCCTGGCAGTACTCTGGCTCTGTAGCGGGCTCGCCGAGGGCCGATGGCGGATCGGATCGATGGGGGCAACGCCCGAACTCCGCGTTCACGACGCCGGACTGGTCAAGCAACGACCGTACACCCGATCGATCGTACTGTGGGACGACGTCGCTCACGTCCGACTCCGCGAGGACGAACTCGTCCTCGATCGCGGGCTCTTCGACGTGCGATTCGAACGCGACGAACTCGCGGCTCTCGAGACGGCACACGAGGAAATCGAACGACGGCTCCCGAACCGAGCCGCCGGCTGATGCCTCGCAGCGGCTGCCGGTCGTCTCCCGCGTCGATCCGTCACGCGAGGTCGGCGCGCCCGCTCGTTGCGCTCCGAATGCGATCGCGGAACGCCTCGCCCTCCGCGCGCGGGACGCGAACGTCGAAACTGACTGTGGCCTCGTAGTCGGCCGCGAACTCGTAGCCCTCGCTCTCCAGGATCGACCGCACGGTTCCGGAATCGTCGTACGCGACGGTGATCACGACCCGTTCGTGTGGCCGCTCCTCGACGATGCCGGCCGCTTCGACTGCCTCTTTCACGGCGCGGGAGTAAGCCCGGACGAGGCCGCCGACGCCGAGGTTCGTCCCGCCGTAGTAGCGCGTCACGACGACCGCGCAGTTCTCGAGGTCCTGTTGCGCGAGGACGTTCAGCGCCGGTTTCCCGGCCGATCCGGAGGGTTCGCCGTCGTCGCTCGAGTACTCCCGGAGGAAGTGACCGTCGGTCTCCTCGTCGCCGGCCCGGACGCGATAGGCGGGCACGTTGTGGGTCGCGTCGGCGTACTCCTCGCGAACGGCGTCGACGAACGTTTCGGCCGCGTCGACGGATTCGACGGGTCGGACGTGCCCGATGAACTCCGAACCCTGGACGACGAACTCGGCGGTGGCCGGTTCCGGAACGGTACGATACGCCCGGCTCACGGCCGCCCTCCCTCGTCTCGTCGGCGGACGTACCGACGCGGAGACGGCGTCTCGAAGCGGAGCATAGCGGTGCTACGCCGGGCCGCGAAAAGAGACCGTCGGTCCCGCCCGTCTCGCGTCGGGGAACGGGGCCGGACCGTGGGAACGTTTCGCTGGGACCCGTACGCTATTGGTCCTCCATGCGCTGTGTGGACACATGCACGGCGAGACTATCGATGCCGAACTCGCGGACGAAATCTACAGTAGCTGTCGGACGACGGTGGGTGACGAGCTGCGCAGCATCACGTACTTTACCGAGGACGACATCGAGCAGTTGTACCTCCGTTCGGACCTGGAACAGACCGCGGATCTGATCGGCTTCGCCGAACACGAGCGGCTGGGCTTTCGCTCCCAGTCGGCCTACCGGAACACGCAACTCGGCGAGTACCAGGCGACCATCCGCATGTTCGAGAACGGATACCTCTCGCGGGTCATTCGCGGGCCACACGGCGTCTGGGTGACGACCGACGACATGTCGATGGAACGGTTCGAGGAACTCACCAGCGCGCTCGAGTCGATCCTCGACGACTTCGCGGACACCGTCGCTGTCGAGGGCGACGACTGACCGTCGGTCACTGAATCTCGATCTTTCGGACGAACGAGAGGTCGCGGATCGCAGTGATTACCTCGCCCGATAGCTCCTCGTCGGTGATCAGGTAGAGCCGTGGCTCGTCGGTGAACTCGGGGTCCTCGCTGATCGTCTGGCGGATCGAGATGTCGTGGTCGGCCAGTGTGCCGGTGACTTCGGCAACGATCCCCTCCTGTTCGGCGTCGGTCACCTCGACGGAGAGGACGGTCAGATCCAGGACCGGCGCCAGATCCATCAGGCTCGGTACCTGCGAGATGTTCTGGAAGATCCGCCGTAGCTCGGGGTCCTCGAGGATGACGTCGGTCGTCGAGTCGACGACCCGTCGGTCGACGCCGATCTCGCGGGCGATTCCCGTGTTCGGAATCTCGATGCCGCCGGAGACGACCCGGCCGTCGTCGTTGACCGAAAACCCGCGCTCGAGCAGCAACCGGATCACCGCCTGCTGGCTCGGCGACCCCTCGAACTTCTCCATGATCTCGTCGAACATTCGTTGCGGAGTGTACGGCCGCGCCGGTATAATGTCCGGTGATCGGTCTCGGCCGGCGTCGGCGGCGGCCCGCTCGCGATCGGCCGCCCGGAACGTCGTCTGACGGATGATTTTTCACCGTTCCCGTGCAGGCCGACACTATGCGCGAACTCCGGAGCTGTGACTTCTGTGGTGCCGAGGCGATCGGCGCGTTCGAGATCGTTCCTCCCGAACTCGAGCCGACCGAAACCGAACAGCGCCGCGTCGTTCCCTGCCGCGACTGCAAGGACCGACTCGAGACGCTGCTCGAACCGCTGCTCGCCCGGGCCGGCGTCGAGCGCGGACCTGACACTACGGATCGCGATCGGGACGGCATTCCCACCGACGCATCCGACGGCGCCGAGGATGTCGTCGCCAGCGCCGATCGATCGACGGAGAAGCGACGGCGGACCACCAGCCCGAACGCGACCGTCTCGGACGCGTCGGCGGAGCGCGACGAGCGGACGAGCCCTCGAGACGGCGCGGGGGCCGAGGGTGACCCTGATCTCGACTCGGGATCGCAGTCGGGAGCGCCCGCGGAGTCGGTCCTCGAAGACGGGATCACCTTCGAGCGCACCGAGCGGGCGGCCGGCGACGGCTCGATCGAGTCGGCGGAGACCGAGTCGAAGAAGACCGAGACAGGGACGGCGGCCGCGGCCGATTCGACCGACCAGGCGGCGGCCGACGAGTCGCCGCCCGACGAAGCCGCCGCGACCGATGCGCCGACCGGTCCGCCGACGGCTTACAGTAAGGTCGTTCGCCTCCTTCGCAACCGCGAGTTTCCGATGGACCGCAGCGCCGTCGAGGAACTGGCGGCGGGGGCCTACGACCTCGAGCGCCCCGAGGCAGCGGCGATCGTCGACTACGCCGTCGCCGAGGACGAGTTCGTCGAAAAACGTGGCAAGCTTCGACGCTCGTAAGCTGACGGCCGCACGCCTACCGAGTCCCGCGTCCGGACGGATCCGCGCGGCAAACGGCTACAGCGTCCCCTTCGTGCTGGGCGTCCCCTCCCGTCGCTCGTCGCGTCGCGTCGCGTCGTCGAGGCTCCGGGCGAGCGCCTTGAACAGGGCTTCGACCTCGTGGTGGGCGTTCTCGCCGTCGACCTCGAGGTGGAGTGTCAACCCGGCGTTCATCGCCAGCGATTCGGCGAAGTGGCGGGCCATGTCGCTGGTGAACCCGCCGATCCGCGCCTGCGAAAAGCCCCCGTCGAAGTAGAAGCGCGGCCGCCCGCTGACGTCGACGACCGTCCCCGCGACGGCCTCGTCGAGCGGGACTCGCCGGTCGGCGTAGCGGACGATCCCCGCCCGGTCACCCAGCGCGTCGTCGATGGCCTCGCCGAGCACGATCGCGACGTCCTCGACCGTGTGGTGGTCGTCGATCTCGAGGTCGCCGTCACACTCGATCTCGAGGTCGAACAGGCCGTGTTTGGCGAACGACGTCAGCATGTGATCGAAGAAGCCGATACCGGTCTCGACCGTGGCCGTCCCGCTGCCGTCTATCTCGAGCGTACACTCGATCGTCGTCTCGGCCGTCGCACGGGTGACAGTCGCCGTTCGCTCGCTCATGGGAGAGTCATGCCGCCCCCGATACAAGGCGGTTCCGCTCGTCGCCGTCGACGGGATCGATCGAGTTCAGTTCCCGCGTCCGTCACGATTCGTGAATATCGGCTGAGAACGAGTTATAAAATGTCTCCGTGTGTTATATCGAGTTTCAAAACGTCGTTTGCCTCTCATTAGCCCGAGTGAAACGGACCGAAACGACGCCAATCTTCGGCCGCTTATATGATCCGGTAGCTGAATGTCGTACTCGAGAAGAGGTGACCCGTTTCGATGTCCAACCCCTCCCCCGTTTCGAACGAATCGATCGCCCCGTCAAGCCCTGATGCGGAGCCAAGCCGCGACTACGCCGAGCGGTTCGTCCGCTCGCTCAAAGGGCCCGCCCAGTTCCTGTCGTTCTGGTGTGCCATCGCCCTGCCCTTCGTGCATCTCCCCCTCCTCGCACAGGGGCTCGGGGATCCGACCGTCACGCTGACCTTCCTCCTCCTGTTGGCGGCCAACGTCCTTGCCCTCTACGTCGGGCATGGCTACAACGGCTAACCTCGCTGAGCGCGCCTCGAGTCACGCGCCGTCGTCCCCTCGGCCATCGAATTGGTCCGCTCGCCGTTTACGCCGTTCCGACCGGCTCGCTGTCGTCCGACTCGGTCTCGTGGAGCGCAAAGAACACGACGGCAAGTCCGAGAATCGCGGTGAGCGGTCCGATGAACACCATCGCCGGGAGGAGTGCGACAAACACGGCCATCCGGACGTGATCCGCCCCGTGGGAGTCACGGTCTGCCATCAGCACGTAGGTATCCGCTTGACATCTTCAGTGTTCGGTATCGATTCCATGGTGATTCGTCGACTCGAGACGCGGGGAACGACCGCGGACTACTCGCCAGCGTCGACCGTCGCTTGCGCCTCCGCGAGCGTGAAATTGCCCTCGTAGAGCGCGCTTCCGACGACGACCGCCGCCGCGCCGGCGTCCTCGAGGGCCCGTACGTCCGCGAGCGTCGCGACGCCGCCGCTGGCGATCACGGGAATGTCGGTCGCGTCGACCAGTTCGCGAACCGGCTCGGTGGCGACGCCCTCGAGTCGCCCCTCGACGTCGACGTTCGTAAAGAGGATCGCGGCGGCCCCGAGATCCGCGTACCGGCGGGCGGCCTCGACGGGACTGATACCCGCCCCTTCGGTCCATCCCTCGACGACGACTTCGCCGTCTTTCGCGTCGAGGCTGACCACGACGCTGTCGGGACGGTCCTCGCTGATCTCCGCGACGATCTCGGGGCGCTCGACCGCTGCGGTACCGAGGATGACCCGATCGACGCCGCGCTCGAGCAGGTCGATCGCGTCTTCGGCAGTGCGGATTCCGCCGCCCAGTTGCGTCGGCACGTCGACGGCATCGATCACCGCATCGATGGCCCCCGCGTTCCCCCGTTCACCCTCGAACGCACCGTCGAGATCGACGAGGTGCAGCGTTTCCGCCCCGGCGTCGATCCACCGGCGGGCGGCCGCGACCGGATCGCCGTAGGTCTTTTCGGTCCCGCGCTCCCCCTGAACGAGCTGGACGACCTCGCCGTCTTGGATGTCGACCGCCGGTATCACCTCGAAGCTCTCGCCCTCGCCGTTCGCGTCGTCGGTCATACTCGAGTGCGCGGGGCCAGCGCGAGTAAAGGCGACGGTTTCGCCGACCGACCATCGCCGTCGTCGTCCTCGAGCCCTGGACGGGAGTCGATTCCGAGACCGATATCTCCGGGTTCGCGAACGAGGCGACCGTCACCGTGCCGGCGATGTTGATTCTCAGCAGCGGGATCGGCCGGATCGGACCCGTTCGGGAATTGGGACGGCGAATGACCGACTTCGCGGGCTCGCATCGGTACGCCGCTGCAGTTGCTGCTATCGGTGGTCACCGGCCTTGGGATCGCGTTCTGGGACGTCCGATGCAGATTCCCCAAAGTGATTTCACACGGTACCCTGAAATGACGGCACGTGGTGCGAACCCGTATGGATCGAGTTCGAACCCAACTTGCGACTGCGCTGAAGGGGCTGACCGAGCGATGAAGCCGCGCTATCTCGACGCGATCATCGATCTCGCCTACGGCGGCCTGATTTTCGTCTCGGTCGTCTTGATCGTCGTCGAGGGAACGCGAGTCGGGTTAGCGCTCGGGTTAGGCGTCCTCGTATCGTACGCATTACATGTGATCTGGAAGATGGCGCGCTTCGATCCGGAATGGATGACGAGGGAGGTCGAAGAGACGGTCGAAGATGCCGTCGAACAGACGATCGGCGAGCAAGTCGACACGGTCCAGCAACGGATCGAAACCGTCGACGAACGCATCGACCGTCGTCCACGCGAGGACGAAATCGAGGATCTCCTTGAGGAGACGGTCGCCGACGAAGCGGCGGGCGGAGAGGACGGGACCGACGACGCCGCTCGATAACCCCACGTCGCCGTATCCCGTTTCGTCGATCGAAACGCGCGTCCGACGGCCGTCGATCCTCTCAGCGCACGAAACGGCACAACGAATATCCGAATCGACGTGATACCCCTTTCTCAGTATGGTTTCCGTGTTGCTTCTCGTCGGTATTCTCGTGGCCGTTTTCGTGGGCTACAACGTCGGCGGTGCGACGACCGGCCCGGCGTTCGGCCCGGCCGTCGGTGCCGATGCCATCTCGAAGACCGCGGCCGGCGTGCTGATGACGGTGTTTTTCTTCGTTGGAGCGTGGACGATCGGTCGCCGCGTCGTCGATACCCTCGGCCGTGAACTCGTCCGGGACCCCGGCGTCTTCACGCTCGAGGCGAGTATCGGCGTCCTCTTCTTTATCGGCGCTGCGTTGTTTGTCGGCAACTTCTTCGGCGTCCCCGCGTCGACGTCGATGACGGCGGTCGGGTCGATCGCGGGTCTCGGACTCGCCGCCGGCGAACTCAACGTGGCAGTCATGGGTGAGATCGCTATCTGGTGGCTCGTCTCTCCGTTTATCGGCTTCTGGGTCTCGCTGATCATCGGCCGCTACTTCTACTCGTCTCTCAATCGACGGCTCGCGATGACGCGCAGTGAGGGGCCGCTCTATCGGATCGACCGGTCCCGTTGGGTGCCGGTTCCGGTCCCGACCGATACCACGAACCGGCGCGAGCTGGGGGGCGTAGCGATGGTGATCGTCATCGGCTGTTTGATGGCGTTCAGCTCCGGCACCTCGAACATCGCGAATGCGGTCGCCCCGCTCGTCGGGAGCGGCGAACTCGCGATGAACCCCGCGATCATCATCGGCTGTGCCGCGGTCGGGATCGGCACGGTCACGATCGCACGGCGAACCCTCGAGACGATGGGGAACGATCTTACGGAGCTGCCGTTGACGGCGGCGATCGTCACCGCGACGGTAAGTGCCTCGCTCGTTATCTTTCTCTCCGCGATCGGCATTCCCGCGAGTTTCGTCATCATCGCGACGATGTGTATCATCGGTCTCGGCTGGGGACGGGCGACGCGCCCGATAACCGTGGCCGATGCCGTCCGGGGCGAGGAATCGGTCCCGATCTCCGTCGACGCCTTGACCGCCGATGCGGAGGGCGAAACGCTGCCGCCGATTGGCGACGAGGACCCGGAACGGATCCCCAGCGCGTCCGACCTCTTCAATCCGGCGACGACGGCCCGCGTAGTCCTCATGCAGAACATCGTCCCGGTCATCGCGACGGGCGGGGCGTACGTCACGTTTCGGTTCGTTCCGATCTTCGGACTCTGACTCGAGTCCGTCTCGCAATTCGACACACTGCACACTCGGGGACCGGGAACCTTCCTCATATCGCGTTCGGTAGCGCCGCAGGCTGTGTCCCGCACCCGCTCGTCGCCGGTCCGAACCAGGACCGTGCCGTCCCTGCGTGTTTATTCCTCCCGGTGTGGAACGGGACGTATGGTTTCACGCGTCTTGGTTCCGATGGAGGACTCGGAAATGAGCGACCGCGCCCTCGAGTACGCCCTCGAGGTCTATCCGAACGCCGAGATAACGGTCTTACACGTCGTCGGCGAACCGTCCCAGATGTGGGGATACGCGACGGGGCTCGCGCTCGCCGACGACCTCGAGCAAGCAGCGGCGGAACACGCGAAGCCGATCTTCGACCGCGCACGCGAAATCGTCGCGGACGCCGACGGCGACGCGGAACTCGAGACCCATATCGAACTGGGCAATCCCGCTCGTGCGATTATCAACCGGGCTAACGACTACGAGACGGTCGTGATCGGCACCCACAGTGGGTCCGTGGCGGATCTCGTCTTCGTCGGCAACGTCGCCGAGAAGGTCGTTCGAAGTGCCCCAGTTCCGGTCGTTGTCGTCCGGTAAACTGCTGACTCGCCGTTTCGTGCGCCCCTGAACGACGCGCGTCTCGCGTCGTCCTGCGGTCTTCGGTTCGACAATGGGACCCGCAAATAGGCGCGTTTTTACGATCGGACGTACGAGTTATTCGTCGTGACAGAAGTACTGCTTATCGTCGGGATTCTCGTCGCTATCTTCGTTGGATTCAACATCGGCGGTTCGACCACCGGACCCGCGTTCGGGCCGGCGGTCGGCGCCAACGTGATCACGAAACTGATGGCGGCGGGCTTGATGTCGATCTTCTTCTTCCTCGGGGCGATCACGATCGGTCCGCAGGTCGTCGAGACGCTCGGCCGAGAGCTGGTGCAGGATCCCAGCATCTTCACCATGCAGTCGAACGTCGCCGTGCTCTTTTTCATCGGCGGCGCGCTGTTCATCGGTAACTACGCCGGCGTCCCCGCGTCGACGTCGATGACGGCGGTCGGAGCGATCGCCGCGCTCGGACTCGCGACCGGCGAACTCGACTGGGCGGTGATGGGCGAGATCGTCGTCTGGTGGATCGTCGCGCCGATCATCGGCTTCTGGGTTGCGGGGGTCGTCGGCCGATACTTCTACCCGCGGATCAACGCCTGGATCGCGATCGAGGGGAACGGTGGCGGCAGAGAGATGATTACGATCGATTACTCGGGGTTCGTCCCCCGGTTCCGGTTCGGGGAGAACGCGACGCGACGGGAGATTACCGGCGCGTTCGCCGTCGTCGGGATCGGGTGTCTGATGGCGTTTTCCTCGGGGACGAGTAACATCGCGAACGCCATCGCACCGATCTACGGGACCGGCGACGTCGATATGGTGCCGCTGATCCTGATCGGCTGCGCGGCGGTCGCGGTCGGCTGCTTTACGATCGCTCGCCGGACGCTCGACACGCTGGGCAACGACATCACGAACCTCCCGCTGACCGCGGCGATCGTCGTCGCAGTCGTCGCATCGGCGATCGTGATTTCCCTATCGATCATCGGTATCCCCGCGAGTTTCGTCGTGGTGGCGACGATGAGTATTATCGGTCTCGGCTGGGGCCGTGCGACCCGGACGACGACGCTGTCGGGCGTCAGGGCCGGCGAAGAGACCCGCGTTTCGGTCGGCGCGCTGACCGCCGAGGAAGAGGGCGAACAGTCGCCCGAGATCGGCGAGGAGGAACCCGAAGACATCCCGAAGGCGTCGGACCTGTTCGATCCCTCGACGACCGCTCGCGTGATCCTCATGCAGAACGTCGTGCCGGCGATCTCGACGGTCGGCGCCTATCTCACGTTCCGTTTCGTCCCGATCTTCGGGTTCTGAGCCGACTCGCGTGCGGTCGACCTCTGTATATCGGCCCTGTCGCCTCGTCCGGGTTGGCGTCCGTGTTCTTTCTCCTCGTCCTACCGTAGCGCTCCGCCGGACCGGCCCCTCGACTCGGTAGCATGCCTGTGGGCGTGCGCCCTCGCTTTCGAACCCGGCAACGAACGCACCGGTCCTGCGAATACGTTCGGACATTTCTTTTTCCTCTGCCGTTCGAGCACGGATCTTGTAACGAACCGGGGCATTGTTTCCTCCGAATTGGTCAATTCTGACTCAAAGACAATTTAGGACTGAACAGCAAGCTATACCAGTGCGGGACTCGAATCGCCGAGTGATGCCCACGGTAGAATACCTCAACTACGAAGTACTGGACGATCAGGGCTGGGACATGGACGACGACGACCTCTTCGAGCAGGCCGCCGATGCCGGCCTCGACGAGGAGGACTACGGCTCGCTCGATGTCGCCGAAGGCGAATACATCCTCGAGGCGGCCGAAGCACAGGGCTACGACTGGCCCTTCTCGTGTCGCGCCGGTGCCTGTGCGAACTGCGCCGCGATCGTCTTCGAAGGCGAGATCGACATGGACATGCAGCAGATCCTCTCCGACGAGGAGGTCGAGGAGAAAAACGTCCGCCTGACCTGCATCGGGTCCGCCGAGACTGACGAGGTCAAAATCGTCTACAACGCCAAGCACCTCGACTACCTGCAGAACCGCGTCATCTAAACACCGAAGAAGAAACTGCGTTTAACAAACGTAGTTCCGCCCGGGGTCACTGCAGGTGTACCCCGACAATTTCTCACAGGCCGATGCTCTCGCCGTCTTCCCGGAGCGAATGCTGTAGCCGGAATGCGGCCGTACCACACCGATCAGGTCTCCTCCCTCCGCATACTATGCCGGACGGTATCACGAGTAGTGTACGGTTTACTACGATACCAGAACAGGAGTCCGGAGACGACTGAAACGGGGTCACTCGACCCGGTATCCACAGCTGCAAACGTGCCGTTTTCACGTCATTCGATGGCGATACTACCGTCAACGGTCACCGCTGCACCACCCAAGAGCTCACAGACACCTACCGTCGTACGCGCGGGGCACGTCGTCTCGAAAAACTGCTCGTACATGTCATTGATCTCCTCGTATGCATCCATCTCTGCAAGATACAGCGTCAATCGAAGAACGTGACTCGGTCTTTCCCGTATCGGTTCAGTTCCGCTTCGAGCTTCTGGAGACGGATTTCTAACTGCCGCGACGGTGGTTCGCTCCGCGTAACTTCGCCGTCCTGTTCCGGGAGTAGGCCCTCCGTAAAGAGGAGATCAGAGCTCCCCGTTTTCTCCCCGAACGCACCAACGAACTCCGATCCGTCCCGTTGCTTCCGACTGGGTTTACTGACACGATCGGGACGGGACTCGGTTCTCCGTTTGTTTCTATATTCGGTTTAAATATCCATCAAGTAGAAATATTTGGACCGTTCCGAATCGGTGGGATGACTCGGTTCAGAGGCCCAATATATCACTATCGGAGTTTCTACCGGAACTATTAATTGAACACTAGCTCAATCAAATAGCGATGGCACGAGCGACGGAGCGGCTCCAACGCTATCTTGAGGACGAACTCGAGGCGTGTCGGGACGAGGATGTCGAACAACGACTCGACGAACTCGAGGGGTTCGAGGCGGCCGTCGGCGCAGACCGTCTCGAGACCGAACTCGACGTGCTCTCGGCGGTGGCAAACGAGACGCGGTATCGACTGGTTCGGCTCCTCGTCGCGGCCGAGGAGGAACTCTGCGTCTGTGAACTCAACGCGGTCGTCGACGTGACCGAGAGCGGGCTCAGCCACGCGCTCTCCCAACTCGTCGACGCCGCGCTCGTCGACGGCCGGAAGGACGGCCGCTGGAAGAAGTACCGGGCGACCAACCGCGCCGTCGCGCTCGTGACCGTCCTCGAGGGGACCGTCGATGAGTAACGCGACCCACGAGCACGGGCCGGACTGTGGCTGCGAGAGCTGCGGTGATCCGCGTTCGATGAGCTTCTTGGACAAGTATCTCACCGTGTGGATCTTCGCGGCGATGGCCGTCGGCGTCGGGCTCGGCACCGTCGCGCCGTCGGTAACAGAGCCGATCCAAGCTCTCCACCTCGTGGAGATCGGGCTCGTGGCGATGATGTACCCGCCGCTGGCGAAGGCGGATTACTCGCGGCTCCCGACGGTGTTCAGCAACTGGCGCGTGCTCGGACTGAGCCTCGTCCAGAACTGGCTCATCGGTCCGACCCTGATGTTCGGGCTGGCGGTCGTCTTCTTCAGCGGGCTCGTTCCCGGCCTGCCGGCCCGGCCCGAGTACTTCCTCGGGCTCGTGTTCATCGGGATGGCCCGGTGTATCGCGATGGTGCTCGTCTGGAACGAACTCGCGGAGGGATCGACCGAGTACGTGACTGGATTGGTCGCGTTTAACAGTCTCTTCCAGATCGTCACCTACGGCGTGTACGTCTGGTTTTTCGGCCTCTTTCTCCCGCCGTTGCTCGGCATGGACTCGCTCGTCGCTGGGATCACGACCTTCAACGTCTCGCCGATGCAGGTCTTCAGGGCCATCGTCGTCTTCCTCGGGATTCCCTTCGCCGGCGGACTTCTCACTCGCTACGTCGGCACCCGAACGAGAGGTGAGGACTGGTACGATGAGGAGTTGATCCCGAAAATCGATCCCCTTACGCTGGTCGCCCTGCTGTTTACCGTCATCGTGATGTTCGCCACGCAGGGCGAGAACATCGTCGCCGCGCCGGGCGACGTGCTCCTGATCGCGGTGCCGCTGACGATCTACTTCGTCGTCATGTTCCTCGTGAGCTTCGGCATGGGGCGTGGCATCGGTGCCGACTACTCTACCACGGCCGCGATCGGCTTCACCGCCGCCTCGAACAACTTCGAACTGGCCATCGCCGTCGCCGTGGCGGTGTTCGGCGTCGGCTCGAGCGTCGCCTTCGCGACCGTCGTCGGCCCGCTCATCGAGGTCCCCGTCTTGCTCGCGCTGGTTCACGTCGCACTGTCCTTCCAGCGGCGGTTCGACTGGACGGGGTTCGAAACCGACCGTCTCGAGCCGACCGCTGAATCACCTGCCGACGACTAACTCCCACGAAATTCCACGATCATGTCCACAGATACTACCGACGACCCGATTCGTATCGCCTTCGTGTGCGTCCAGAACGCCGGCCGCTCCCAGATGGCCACCGCGTTCGCCGAACGCGAGCGCGACCGCCGCGGCCTCGCGGACCGCGTCGAAATCCTGACCGGCGGCACCCGTCCCGCCGACGGTGTTCACGAAGAAGTGATCGCCGTCATGGACGACGTCGGTATCGATCTCGCCGACCGAACACCTCGGGAGATCACGCCCGACGAACTCCGCTCGTGTGACACCGTCGCAACGATGGGCTGTTCGACGCTCGAGTTCGGCGGCGTGGACGCAGCCGTCGACGTTCGCGACTGGGCGCTCGCGGACCCGGACGGTCGCGACCTCGAGGCCGTCCGTGAGATCCGCGACGGGATCGAGGATCGAGTCGCTGCGCTCTTCGACGAGTTCAGCGACGCCTCCGGGAGGAGCCACTGAACGCCGGCCCGTGCAGGACGAGTTCGTGCACGGCGACGAGGACGACGACGGCGACCACGATGAGCGCGCCGTCGACGAGCGACGGGAGGAGCCCCAGGGAGACGATCAGCGTCGTCGCGCAGGCGGGCGGGTGGACCGTCTCGGTCGCGAGCATCCCGCCCGTCGTGAGGACGACGGCGACCACGCCGCTGGCGACGACGCGGAACTGTGCGGTCGCGAGCAGCGGCGCGGCCGTGGTCATGCTCACACCGAACTCGGGCGCGATCGCGTGATACGCGACCAGCCCAGCCACGACGCCGATGCCGTGACCGCCGATCACGCGCCGCGGTGCGGTCACCTCCCCGTCTCGAACCGTCGCTAACAGGAAGGCGGTGGGTCCTAGACTCGGGAAAATAAACGCCTGGCCGGTCAGCCAGGCCAGCAGGCCCGGAACCGCAAGCAGCACGCCGACGTACAGGGTCGAAAACGCCGCGCCCTCTCTCATGAGCATCCCCTTGTCAGCACCGACGGATATACCGTTTGTTCCGATGCTTGTCGGGGAACAGGCGCATTACCGCCGGCCCGTGGCCGATACCGTTCGTCGCTTCGTTCCGCGGTCACGTCGCGACCGTCCGCCCGGGAGGCCGAAAACGTAAGGGATCCGCGCTTCGGAGGAACGGTCGTGACGCTCGCTGGTGCCGTCGCGACGGGTCCGGACCTCCTTCGACTCGTCGCCGTCCCCGTCTTCGCCTGGACCGCCTACCGCGACATCGAGACCCGCCGGGTCTCGAGCACCGTCTGGATACCTCTCTCCCTGCTGGGGACCGCGCTGTTGCTCTGGGACGGCTGGCTGGCCTGGCACGCCGGCGGGACCGCCTGGACCGACTCGTTCCTGATTCCGACGGCGATCAGTCTCGGCCTGGTCGTCCCCATCGCCTACCTGTTCTGGTGGTTCGGCGGCTTCGGCGGGGCCGACGCGAAGGCCCTGCTCGTCCTCGCCGTACTCTTCCCGACGTTTCCCGAGTACGCGCTCGGCTCGTGGACGCTCCCGCTCGAGTCGACCACGACGGTCGGCGCGTTCTCGTTTACCATCCTCACCAACGCCGTCCTGGTCGGCGTCGTGTTGCCGCTCGTCCTCGCCGTTCGCAACGCCGCCGCGGGACGGATCGCCCCGGTCATGATCGTCGGCTGGCCGGTCGCGTGGGATCGGGTGCCGGAGACTCACGGCCGCCTGCTCGAGACGCCTGCGGGACTCTCTCAGGGCGGGCTCGATCTCGACGCGCTGCGGATGTACCTCCGCTGGCGGGGGCTCTCGCTGGCTGAGTTGCGCGACCGACCCGATCGGTACCGGGACCCGGCGACGCTGCCAGCCGAGCCGAACCCGCCGACCGACGGCGCGGTGACCGCGGACGGACCCGTTCGCGGGGACGGCGGCACGCTCGAGTCGGCCGCCGAGGACGCGGGACTCGAACGGGGGGCTGAGATGGCCTCGGCATCCGACGATCCCTGGGGGGCCGCGGCGTTCTTGGACGATATCGACGGTTCGGCCTACGGGACGACGCCAGAGACGCTCCGCGACGGGCTCGAGGTGCTCGCGACCGCGGAGACGGTCTGGATCTCGCCCGGGACGCCGTTTTTGGTGCCGATCTTCGTCGGACTGCTGATCGCGATCTGTTATGGGGATCTTCTCATCGGGACGTTCATTTAGCTCCTATTCCCCAGATTTCGACTCGAGCGGGCAGGAGGACATTGTCCCCGGCGACTCTCCCGCTATCGTCACCCTAGTCGCGATCCTCGATTTCGGCCTGTCGGTCGTCAGGCAGGGACCCCCAGTTCGCGCCCGCATCCCACGGGTGCCAGCCGAACAGTGCCGTCACCTCGTCCAGCCGCGTTTCGATCCGGTCCGCACGAAAGCGGGCTTCCTCGACGGTGTGTTTCTCGGGTCTCTCGCCGCGGTCCAGTGCAGTCGTGATGGCGTCGGCGAGTTCCGCAAGCCGGGCGATGTCGCTTCCCGTCGACTCGCCGGGATGTCTGAGCGCCTCGGCGAGCCGTGTGCGGGCGAGCGATTCGGCCGTCTCGAGATCGACATCTGCGTCGCTCATCCACGCTCACCCGAAACGACCGCTCGGCTCGAGCAGGTAACGCGCGCAAAACCGTTGTCGAACACCCACGCGTTACAGCCGCCCTGTTTGGCAGACGATGCTGTGGCCGTGCCGGAATCCTGAAGTCCGGCGACTGTCTTCATCGACATGGGTTTCTGCCCACAGAAGCCCAGTCCGCGTGTTCTCAGCACGCGGGCGTTTCCTCGACAGTCACGCCCCGAGGGACTGGTCTTCCGTAACCATGCCTTGTAAGGGGTGGTTAATAATGGTTCCGGTGCCGTACAAGGCAAGGATTTAAATTCGGGGATACCGAACGCCAGCTATGGACGAGGATCGGGAACGGAACGCTCGAGGGCAATTTACTGCGGAACACGACGTCACTGCGGAAGCTATCTACGAGACGATGGAGCCGCTTGAACCCTACACCAGTCGAGAAATCGCCGACAAACTGGACGTTCCGCGCCGGACGGCGTATGAATTTCTCACCGACCTTGCCGACAGCGGTCGCATCCGGAAGAAAAAGACAGAACCGCGTCGTGCGATCTGGATTCGACCTGCCGACGCCGCGGAATAATCGGACAGCGACGAGAACGACGACTCGAGTCGTCGTTCAGGCGAATTGAAGACACTGACAATAGCAATAATCTGCGACGAATGTCCGTCAATGAAGACTAGCATACACCTCCTGATAAGATGTTGGGAAATCTCGGCTTCGTCACTCCCCTGAAACGAGTTGTGAAAGTCCACCGAAGAGATTGGTAAGCGTACTCGGGTGTGGTGTGTCCGCGGGAGAGAATCGAACCGTCACGGCGTCGGTTCCCTCACGGACGGAGAGTTCGGAAACGGCCTCGCTCGGAAGTTCGACCCGAGCAGCCGCCCCCTCCGTGAGACCGAGGTCCCGACGGAGAGCGGCCGCAAGTGCCGCGGTATTTTCCGAGTTCTTCGAGTCCAGCGCCATTGACACACGGAGCACTCCTGCGTTCGTGATGAACCCATACCAACGTGTGACGTGATCGTACACCGGCGGCTTCCGAACGACTGTGGTGCAGTCACACTGTGGTTGAACGTCGCCGAGAGTGAACCGAAACGGAGACTGCCGTCGGGTCAGGGAGTATGTCGAAAGCGTCGATTCACCGACTGGTTCCTCGTCGCCGTGCCAGACCCCGATGGTGTCCACGACGATGGACGGATGTCCGACAACGAACGCCGTCTCTGCGAGCACGCTCCCGGCTGTGTCTCCGGCGATGTACATCGGCCTGCCGTAGCGCATTTCAGTCCGGCGGTCGGTGGAACCACCCACGCTAACGACATCAGCGAAGTGATCTTCCGTCCAGTCTGCCCAGACGACGACTGCACCGCGACCGTCGGCCGAACCGACGAATGCGAGCTTCCCGATGCGTGACGGATCGACGGTCTGAGACGAATCCGTGGATACCAGTCCGCGAAGTCGAGCGGGAACTGAAGCAAACGGACAGGTTTCGGCGATCAATCCGGCGACGGCGCGGACAGCCTCTGGCGGCTCCGTTCGGTCGACCTGCGCCACGGCGAGCGTGTCTGCACTCGCTGGAATCGTTCCGGCAGTGAGATCAGCAGCGCCGAGTTGAGTGGACCCAGTGGATTCCAAATTGGCGGTGATGGTGTCACCGCCGAAGACTGCGACACTGCCGCCGAATAGGACACTACCGGCACCGGCGAGGAGCCGTCGTCGTGACTTGCCGGAGGGCATTCGTTTCTAGCAAGTTGTCACGTAGGTAAATGACTTGCTGTCAGAGACCACGGTTCCCCACTTTCCGACCGGGATATCCAGACCCCACTGCAGGTCTCTGCGCCCTTGTTAGCGTGTCCGCTCGTACAGCGGGACGAGGACCGTCCAGAAGAGCACGAAGGCGACGCCGACGCCGATCAGCGCCAGCCACGGGTCGCCCCTGCCGGTCGGTGCGCCCGTCGCGAGGAGGACGAAGGTCCCGGCGAACAACAGACAGCAAACGAGGACGCTGCCGAGTTCGAGAGCCACGGCGACGGGATGGGCACGCAGCTGGGCGACGATGCCGGCGAGGGCCATACCCGAGCCACACACGCGGACGGCAAAAACGTCACGGCACTCGGACCGCCGACGGGGCTGTCACCGACAGCATCGTCTTCGCGACGCGTCGCTGCCGGTCGCTCGAGCGTCCCTTCTCGGTCGGCCGCGCGGGCTGGCGCTCGAGGCGGACGGACGGGGCCATCGTCACGGTTTGGACGCCGTTCGCGTCGCGCCGACACGGAGGCGACTCCCACGCCCGGGTCAGGATCGGGACTCGATGTCCGCGGCGATATCGTCGAGTTCGTCGTCGCCGAGGTCGGGCCGATCGCCCGCGATGGCGTGAATGGGGCCGCCGCCGTCGCCCTCGAAGCGGGGGACGATGTGACAGTGGACGTGGGGGACCTCCTGGCCCGCCGCTTTGCCGTTGTTGAACGCGACGGTCGTCGCATCGGCGTCGACGCTCTCCTCAACGGCGGGAACCAGGCGGTGAACCGTGTCGTAGAGGGCCGCGGCGACGTCGTCCGGAACGTCGTTCAGCCGCTCGTACTCGTCTCTCGGGATCACCAACGTGTGGCCCGGAGCCAGCGGGTTGGCGTCGAGGAACGCGACGGTCGTCTCGTCTTCGTACACGATTCGCGCCGGGATCTCCCCCTCCACGATCTGGCTGAATATCGTACTCATACGCGGGTATGAGTCGGCTCGCCGTATGAAGGTTTCCGACGTTTCGATCGGGGACCGGTTTCGATCGCCCAGTTGGCGGCGTCCGCAGCGTGCCTACATCGCATCACGTTCGCTTCGCGGTGACCGGCCGCCCTCTCCCTCGCCGTGAGGGTCACAGCATTCGTCGAGCGTCTCCCGGATCGCCGCGAGGTACTCCTCGGGGTCGTACCCCAGTCGCCCGATCCAGACGTCCTGGTACGATGGATGGAGAATCGGCACGAGCCACACCTCGAGTCGGTCACACCGGACGGGCTCGAGGACGCTGTCGACGAAACCCTCGAGGTTCCGCCCTTCGGCCGAAAGCACCGTTTTCGTCGCGTGTTTGCCGGTCGCCAGCACGACCGCCGGCTCGACGGCCTCGAGTTCGGTCAGCAGATGGGGCCGGCAGTTCGTGCGCTCTTCGGGAGTGGGTTCGCGATTGCTCGTCGGGTCGGTCGGGTCCGCTGGAAAGCATTTCACCGCGTTCGTCAAAGTGAATTAATGAATCAATCTTATGTATAACCAGAACGTATCTATACACGAGAAAGACCGATGAGCGAGAAGTCGAGGTTCAACATGGTCATTCCCGAGAAGCAAAAGGAACGATGGGAAGAATACGTCGAAGAAAACCCGGACGTAACCTCGCTTTCCCAACTTGTCCGCCAAGCGGTTGAGTCGGAAATCGCGCAAGGAAATGCCCCTAATTTGTCCGGCGGTAGTGACGAGGTTGCCCGTGAGCGACTGTCGGAACTACTCGAAGACACGAAGAAAATCAGGTCCGGAATTGAAAACATCGAAGATCGTCTGTATCACGTCGAACAGGAGGTTCGAGATAATCCTGAAATTTCGGAACTGGCGGCAGACTTGTTCGAGATTCTGCCAAGCCGAGAGGATATAGAGGACTACCACAAAGGGCGACAGCCCGGACAGAACGAAGTCGGCGCTGGCACAGTGGATGAATTTGCCGAGCGACTTGGAACAGCCGAGCCTCGAATCGAAAGAGCGCTTGAGAAACTTCAGAACGAAATCGCACTCGTCTATACGACCAGTGAGTTCGGAGACGAAACGCGATATTACAAGGAGGAATAAATGCACCAGCACATTCAACAGTATCTTGACGACGTGAAGGCCTCGAAGGCCGAAGGTACGTTCCAAACGCGTCAGTCTGATCTTCGAGTCTTCAATGAGTTCCTTGCCGACAAGGACATGGAACCGACCGAAGTAGACGCGTGGATTATACACCAGTTCCTGCGCCACGAGGAGAACGAGGGCTACGCTGATTGGACCGTACAGAGTCGTTATCAGTCTGTCAAGAACCTCTATTCATTCCTCGCTGGTACGCGGGGACTGATGGACGAATCGCCTTTTGAGGGCGACGGACTCAAACGAAGCGACTTTGGAGGGCGGGAATCGGTCAAGTCAGAAACGGCTGATATTGTATACATTCGGCCCGAAGAGATGGAAGAACTTGCGGAGAACGTTCCACAGCCCAAACTCCGGAACGAGTTGATGGTCCGGCTCTTATGGCAGACCGGACTACGCCGGAGTGAAATCGCCATTATTGAACTCGACAATATCGACCGTGAGGGGCGGAGTATCGAGGTCTGGTCGCCCAAGACCGAGGACTGGCGGACCGTCTACTATCAGCCGTCACTCGATACTCTGCTGACGACGTGGATAGATAGAGGTAGTAGACTATCATTCGCAGAGGCGGAGGAATCTGATTACCTCTTCCCAACCGAAAGGGCGGAACACATCGTCCCCATGCAGGTGAACGAAATTGTCAAGAAAGCGGCGGAGAACGCGGAAATTCAAGAAGTGATGAATCGGGACGCGATGGGTCGCCCTTGGCACCGTGTTACTGCCCATGCTCTCCGTCATGGTCACGCTGTCGAGTCCCTAAAGTCAGGGATAGACGTTCGAACGGTCCAGAAGCACCTCGGTCATACGGATATTGAAACGACGATGGAATATCTACAACTGATTGACGACGACGTGAAAGAAGCATACCAACGGTTCGGAACGAGCGCAGAAACGTCAGCCTGAAATCTCATGCCCCTTGCCCGACGCGTAGACGCGACCTGTCCGGACTGTGGTGACGACAGCGACGTATGGATGTTCGAGAAAGACGAGCCGACCATTACCAAGGAACACTACACCTGCGAGTCCTGCGGGTGCGAGTGGACCGAAAGAAGACAGGACTAACACGTTCCCGGCATTCTTCTACAGTATGCAACGGTTCTCCGAGGGGGATCGCGTTCGAATTGATATTCCCGACGAGACGGACCCCGATCACGAACGCTACCACGGAGTTCGTGGGACGGTCGTCGCTGTCCTCGAAGACGACGCTGGTCTGACTACTGGTGACGAGCGTGATTCGCTTCTCTTTCGTGTTGACCTCGAAGATGGCGACAAAGAGGACTTCCGCTGGCGCGACCTGCGTCCACCGTGACGACCTTCCGATTCCGAGACAGGGACGACCAATGTCTCCGACGCCGAAGGATAATTGTCGGCGTGCTACCAACAGATAAGCATGAGCGACGACCAGAACCCACCCGTCCGCGTCCCACAGTCGGAAGAGGCCGCAGAGGAAATTGCATTAGAAGACACCGACGAGGAATTGACCGACGACGAAGAGCGGAAGCGACGGAATCTCGCTGTGGCAGGCGCTCGGAAAATTGGCGACATACCTGACGAGTAGCCCGACACCGACGAACGCCGGTTTGTTCGCTCTCTCACCGGCCCCTTCCTCGAACTGTGAGTGTCATACTATCAGTTACTATACAATACTCGGAGACTGCGCGGAGTTAATAGACGGGTATAAGAAATTAATAAGACAGCCCCCACAATTAGTGGCGAAAATTCGGCCACGATTCGAGCGCTTCGCTTGTTTTCTGTCAGCGTGCAAAAGTTACCCTTCGACCGGGCCGATATACGGACTCTCAATCAGAGAGCGCGACTGCTCACAATTTTCGACCGCCTCGAACCCCCACCCCTACTCCGGCTGTCCCGGCCCGACCGGTGCTGGCGACCCCCGCCCCCACCGGGGGCAGTCCTACCCTCTCTCACCCCTACACCCCCACCCGACCCTACGGTACCCCACCTGCCCCTACCTCTGTAGAGCGCTCTGCTGGTGCCTTGTTCCGAATATGTAGCAGGGTGGGTCACGGGTCGGGCTGGCTCACTTGCTACCGATGGGTAGGGGGTAGGTCGTTCGTTTCGAGGGTTGCGATAACATTATGTTATTGAATTTTGATAGGTTATCTCCTTTAGAGGGGTGTAAAGACGGATTTGAAGCGTTTCTGAAAGAGAATTCACACATTCAAAAAGACCGGCTCTTGTTCATCCCGAAATACGGAATGAGAAGGAGACTCCGGATTCAGCCGGTTGCCCTACGACTTGTCCGGCGGCTGGTTCTGTTCGAGTTCGTCTTTGACTTGACCCGGCACCACCGCAAAACTGGCATCTTGCATAGTATATAGATAGTCTTATATATTGGCCGAGTTCCGAGTCCGAACTGGTCAAGCCAGTACCTCGTCCTGGTACCCCTATCAGAATAGCGTCTCACGCTGTCTTATAACGTTATAACTTCTTAAAACGATTCCAAGGCGGTCTGTGGACGGCGCTGTGTGTGTCTTCGATACTATACGACCCAACACACTCGGTCACGAAAGCTATCGCTTGTGGCCCCGGTCACGCCTCTCTGAACGGCACTGGCTTCCACGGCGGAATCTGCGAAGTAGGTCAGAACCATCAGTCAACGTTCTATAAATTTATAAAACTTCTTATGGCTTATGAGCGCCCCGCAGAGCGCGTTCAGATTTGCGTGACCCATACCACTCGGAACAGAACGAAATCGCTCACAACTCACCTCACGTCCGTCTGAATGGCCTGTGATGTGTGCGAGGGATTCTGGCTCTTCTGTGGCGGTAGATAGGCTCTACTTGTCGTTTCGAGGTTTGGAATGAGCGGGACTACTGGTGCTGAAGCCGCGACCGTTTCGGTGTAAACAGTGGTTCCGATTGTTCCTGTCGTAGTGGTTTATCTACGGTAGAAGTAGTATGAATCATATAGTATAGTTTATATTAGAAATACTATGTATGGGAGAGAAGAGAAAGGGGACTATAGGGGTTAGTGTAGAGAGAGTGCTGTAGTGATAGTAGTATAGTAGTTGAACGAACGACAATCACAATAGGTGTATAATACTACGACTTGTATGGTGATGTAGTACCGAAGCGTAATAGTAGTAGAGACTCTACCACCGAAACCACGAACGACAACATCACCACATAGGGTCTACTGCTACACAGTGTTATCCAACGACACCACTTG
Source organism: Natrinema altunense (assembly GCF_000731985.1). Lineage (GTDB taxonomy): Archaea > Halobacteriota > Halobacteria > Halobacteriales > Natrialbaceae > Natrinema > Natrinema altunense. The sequence continues at coordinate 223,318 of NZ_JNCS01000004.1, read as the reverse complement.
TCCACTTGACCGTAGTTGTCCGGATTGTCCGACGAAGACCTTGAGTTAGGTAAACTCACTTACCCACATATTACTAAATAAATTATATTTGTGCCGTACTCATAGGCTATTGATACATATTCTTATCGGATAGTACCGAATCAGAAGGTGTCCAAGTAGTTCTCGACAACCCGCGCTCGTCGGCGTGAATGGGGCCAGCCGGAATGTTTTTCGGGTTTCTTGCCGATAATATGACATGGACGTGGACGCCAGTGAGAAACGCTGTAGATACGACTAATCGGGTCGTGTTGTGCTTCGACCGCGACGATACTCTCTCGGTCAACCCACACCCCGACCACCGAGCGGTGCCTATAGGGTGGGTCCAATATTGGGCGCATAAAACCGATATTCCGGTTTTCGCCAGCGGCAACCAGCACCTTCGGACGGAAGCCGAGATTCCGGGTATCAGCGAGGCCGAGCGGGTCTGGCAAGAACTCGACAGTGAGAGGTACGAGTACGAGAACAGCGAGTTCGAGAATTTCATCAAGCCTCGGCGTCGTGACGGCCTGCGGTTGATTCAAGACCTGTACGAAACCGCCTTCCCCGACGAGGACTTTCGATTCGTCGTTGTGGACGACGTGGACGTATCGGACCTATCCGACGAAGGCCCGTGGACTCACTACTTCCCGTGGGACTTCGTAGAAGCCGTGGAATCAGGTGACTTCGCGCTCGAAGAACCCCCGTCCGACGCCTACCGGAACGACGGAGTTCCATTCAACTCGACCGACGACCCGGGCTTCGACCACAACCAGAACGCCCCACTCGAAGAGATTCGCGTACAGGTTCAGGAAGGGCAACCAGAAATCGAAGAAGAATTGCAGACCCCAAACAGTCCCGGCGAATAAACAGAGCGGTCTACAAGCCGGGTCAGAACAGGGCAGGTACTTCTCGGGAACCGCGCCCTTGTTAGCAGTGTATTGGATTCGGGTTACACACATTTTTTAACCAGACCGGAGAAGGCAATACCTATGCCCACTTCCGGAACCAGTGATTTCGTCGGTTCTGTTCTCGAATCCTATCGTGATTTCTACGAAGAAATAGAAGAGGGGTCCCGAAATGAATTGGACTTGACACCCCGGCTTGTTCGGATTTTATTCTGTAACGAAACGCTCGGATGGTCTGAATCGGACTACGCTCAAGAGGACGACTTGAATGACGTTCGATTCTACGATAATGAGCAGAATCCGGTCGTAATCATCGAGGCAAAACGACGCGACCGAGACGTAGAGGAAGGTATCGACCAAGCCTTTCGCTATGCTTCAGACTCGCCGTACTCGAAGTTCCTCATTGCTACCAACTTCGATGAACTACTGGTCTACCGACGTTGTGACGAGTCTCGCGCAGATGAAACACTGTATGGGGTTAGTGGCGAACTTATCTCTCACGTAAATTTCGACACAATAATCAGAACCGAAGAAGGGGAGACGCTTCTTGACGAAGTTCCACAATCTCAAATAGACGCTATCCGCCAACTCACTCGACTCCGGAAAACCGATGTTGTACATCCGGAACGGTACGACGATTTCAGTATTGCAGACCGACAAGATGTTTCGACCGATGAGGGATTCGATAACCTTCTGGATAGTCTAACGACGGCACTTGATGAATACTGGATGCCGTTTACCGTTCGTGCATTTGAGGAATACCAAGACCGATATGAGGAATACGAGACACGGGCGTCTGACCTTCGGAACCAGATTGAAACGTTAGAAGAACAGGGTCACGAAGACGACACCGAAATAGCGAAGTTAGAATCTCAACTTGCAGAGTTGCAGGACGACTACGAGCAATATCGCGCCTTCAATTCAGATTACGAGACGTGGGTTCGTCTATCGAACCGGCAAGAAAATGAAGAGGACGATAATAAACGAGTGTTCTGTCGTGAGTCAATATATGTTCAGATAAACAAGATTCTGCTTATCAGGATTGCCGAGGACAAAGACCTAACCGAGCAGATGATAAGCAATGGTGGCGTCACCGACTACTTCGGATTTTGGGACGACTTTGCTCGGTATGTTGACCGGACCTACGTAGACTTGTTCGAGGTGGCAAGCGAGGAATTAAGCGAAATCTATGACCGGCTCTACTCTCGCCAAATCTTTGATTGGGAACTGGACAGCGACGATGAAGACTTGGATGACGTAGTTCAGAAGACTTTCTGGCACCTGAACCACTACGACTTTCAAGATGTTGACCGAGACGTTCTCGGTCATCTGTATGAGCGACACCTCCCCCCGGAAGAGCGGAAAGAACTCGGGGAGTTCTACACCCCCACTGCGGTAGTAGATTTCATTCTCGACAGGGTTGGATACACCGCAAATGAGCCGATAGACCAGCCTGAATCGGATTTACTTGACCCTGCTTGCGGGAGTGGGACATTCCTCGTCCGTGCCGCTGGACGACTCCTTGAGCGTCTCGACAACCGGAATATCCCGCCAGAAGAAGCGATTGAGATTATGCAGGAGCGACTGTGGGGATTCGACATAAATCCATTCGCTTGCCACATCACCGAGATGAATCTCCTATTTCAGGTGATTGACCTATATAAAGACGTGAAGGAAGAGAATCCGGATTTCTCTCTGGATAGATTCAACATCTATCAAACGGATTCACTCCGCCAACAGACTCAAACCAACGTTACAACGACGTTTAGTGACGCTCTGATGCGTCGGTACGAACGCGAACGACGTGAAGCAGACCGTGCCAAACAGCGAGAGGACTACGGCTTCGTGGTTATGAACCCTCCTTACGTTCGTATACAAAACATCCCTGACGGTCCCGCGAAAGAAGACTACAATGATTACTATTCTGCTTACCACAACTACGACCTGTATCTGCTGTTCATTGAGAAGGCGAGCGAGTGGTTGAATGAAGGGGGGAAACTTGGAATAATCACGTCGAATCAGTTCATCGACTCCCGCTATGGTGAACGCGCTCGACAACTAATCCCACAACGCTACCGGGTAGGAGAAATGGTGAATATAGGTGACGTAGACGTGTTCGCTCATGCGACCACCTATCCGATTATCATGGTCATGGAAAGTCAAGCAGTTGACCGTGCTGACCGCTCTCCGGAAGATTACGTCGTAGACGATTACCGCTTCTCATATGTCTCGGTTGGCGAATCCATGGAAGAGTGGATAGACAGTGACTCTATCACTGGATGGAATACGGGTAATGGAAATTCTGACACTGACCGGGGCGAGGAACGAAACTATCGTATCGTAGACCTGCTGGCTCTGGCGCTACCTGATGACTGGGGGAGTAATCCTCCGAATGTCGAAGACGCGGTGACGGAAGCCGGTATCTCGGTTCCGGACAGTGTATCTTGGGATAACCAGCCGCCCTTACAATCGTATCCTGTTCAGTCAGATGCGGTTTCTGACTCTGACTGGCAGTTTGCGCCTGCTGATGAGCAAGAGGTACTGAATTGGATGGAAGAAAATGGTCAAGAACTACGTGGCTATTGTCATGACACGAAAGTTGAACGCGGCCTCCGCACAGGGAAAAATCCGGTATTCATCGTAGATTGGTCTACAGTCGAAGAGTACGACATAGAACGCGAGTTGGTACATCCGATAGTCGGCGGACGCGATGTAAAACGGTGGGAAGACCTGTGGGAAGACCAGTATATCGTCTATACCCCTCCCGGCATGGACATTGAAGACTATCCCAACGTCGTGGAATACTACAATGACGGGGATAACCGGGATGAACTCGAAGACCGTTACTGTGTCCGAGAGCAGGATGAAGATTACTGGGCGTTGGACAAGTCCAAGGACCCGGAACTGTTCGAGCAAACAAAAATCGTCACACCCGACATTGCCTACTATAACAACTACTGGGTAGACGACGGTGGCGAGTTCTATTGTCTTGACACCACATATTATGTCTCACCCGAGAACGAGGAACACGCTTGGTACTTGGCGGGTGTGTTGAATAGCGATTTGGCGCAGTTCTACATCCGACGTAATGCGGCTACCTATCGAGGAAACTATCTTCGCTACAAGAGTGAATACGTCGGAGACATACCGATTCCGGACCCGGACAGTGATGACGTGCCTGATTCGTTGGTCAATAGCATTGCGGAGACAGCACGTCGGATGCAAGACCGTATCGAAGAATATCGTCAGGCTGAATCGCTGGTCAATCAGCCCGAGGACCTTCTTGAAGCCGTGGATGCAGACATTGTATCTTTGACCAGAACCGGCTATGTGGCCCGGATTCCCGATGAGGACGATTCCGAAGACACAGAAATCAACCCGAATCTCAATGGGACTGAAATCAGGTTGAATATCCATCAGAGCATTAATTTCAATGCTGAAGAAGAGGCCGAGGCCTTCTACAGACTAATAGATGCGCTTAATATCACGACGATTCAGGAGTTGCGCGATTCAAACTATCCTCGAACTCTCGAAGGAATCGAATCACTGTTGGACACGTATCAGCAGGCACAAGACACAATCGAGGATGCCGGAAGCAGACTACAACAGATTGAGAACGACATTCACGAGGACGTTTACGAACTCTTCGACCTTGAGGAAGACCATCGGAAACTTGTTGAAGACCGCGTACTCACCCCTGAAAATCCCCTGAAGTCCAAAGTCAGGTAATGAGAATTGAGAATATCGTTGGGACAGGCTCTCTTGGCGTTGAAATAGACGTGCCTGCGCTCGCAGATGATATTCCGGCACCTGAAGTGACGTATAATCCGGACAACTACCACGGCCTGTATCTTCGTCTGGAAAAGGGTGGTCCGCTAATCACACTGTATCGCACCGGCAGTTACAATATTACCGGCGCAGATTCACTTGAGGAATTGAACGAGGTGAAGGATGGGTTTTTACGACTTGTAGCCGAGGTTGGGATACTTGAGAGGCCAACTGACGATTCATTTAGCGTCCGAAATATGGTCTGTACCGCCGACTTGGGATTCCAAGTGGACTTGAACCAACTGGCTATCGGATTGGGTCTTGAGCAAGTAGAGTATGAGCCAGAGCAATTTCCCGGCCTTGTCTACAGACCTGCTGAAAGTGAGTGTGTGATTCTTGTTTTTGGTTCCGGTCGAGCCGTTATCACTGGTGCAAGAGACGAGGAAACTGCTGTTTCGGCACTCGACTTCACCAAGAGCCAAATCGAATCAGCGATTGGGCCGTCTGATTAGTCACGGCGGCTATCCTTCGTTGTGATACAGAACAGCGCTATGAATATTCACAACCAGCCAACAAGACGCTCTGTCTCTTCGTCTGTCTCTTTCACTTGTCCTCGTTGTTGTGAGACTTCTATTATCTCTTGAATATCATCAGATTCCTCGGGTGGCAAAATTTCCAATCTGAACTTGTATTGCCCGATTCGACGGAAGACAGCGAAATAATACCGAAGGCTTTCTTCATCGAATTTATCCTTACTATACAAGTCTGCTAACCGAGTCCCCCTCGTCTCTGTTGGAAGATATATTCGGGTTTGATAACTGCCCTCATGATACTTGACCTTCTTTTCTAACGTCTCTCCTTCAAACCTAATCGTGATTTCATATTCCGAATTTAGTTCCCACTCGTCATTGTCTTCGAGAAAAAACTGGCCGAACTGTGTGGGTATGTCCATTTGGTTTCTCGACCCACTTTGAGTATATCCGATATTTGCCCATACGATAGAAGCGTCCCGTGGATGGGGAGCGTCTTTCCATTCGTCATGGTCTTCTGCCCCATCATCGGGACCGATATTAGTAGATTCTCGAAGGTCCTTGTACCAATCTAATAAGTCCTCACTGACAGGGGTACTCTCTTCCCATACTTCTTCCCACCAAGAAGAAATCCTGTCTATCGAAGAATGGTCAGGGTCAATTGAGCGCAGAAAGACTACTGCCTCCCAATTCCTCGTTAGGGCTGATTCAGTTAGATTAGAAGACCCCATCATCAGATGGTTGCTCTCGTCTTCTTGAATCCAAATGAACTTTGGATGAAACCGGGGGTTTGCGTTGAGGGTATTCCGTTCCTTCAGCCGGTCTACACCGACCACTTTCACCTCCCCTAACTCATTGAGTCTTTGGACCGCTTCTGGTTGGGTGTAGCCATAATCAAAGGAGACGAGCCATTGGGGAGTCGTCGAATCCAACGAGTCTGGTAATCCGTTTTCGAGTTGTTTGACACCGCCATATGTTACGTAAGCAGAAGCCCCCCTGAATGTTTCAGCGTCTTCGGTGTCGATGTTCTCAAAATACGACCGAATTGGTGGGGATTCGGGCGTCTGTAGCCCCAATCCTAATTCGGTATCAGTCAAGTCAAAACACACCTCCCTGCGGAGAGAACAATCCTATCGATGAATTAACACCACTATGATTCTGATATTCTCGAACCCCACTACGTTCGAGAGAGGTAGACTTTGACATATTCAGAATCAATTAACCCTGTCTTCAAAAAGATGCCTGCTATAGCCCGCTTTCATCTACGGTTTGAACGAGTACAGTGCGAGGCCCAACGGCTATAACCTCTGAATCCGGTCGTAGAACACGTCGTGGAACTGTTCGCCATGTTCAATCATCCAATCGAGGTATTCGTCCCATTGGTCTTGGTCCGTCACATCAGCGGACTTCGTAACCACGATCCGACTTCGCTTCTTTCCTGAACGTGTTTCCTCTGGTTCGTTCCACGTTAGTTCTCGGTCAAATTCGGACTCGATCTGTTGGGACTGCTCGATCAACTCTCGATACGCTTCGGCGTCGTCTCGGATCACAAGCCCGGTCCCGAGTTCGTTGTCGCGCGAGTTGATGGTGAACTGAAGTTCGAAGCCCGCTTTTCCAATCGGGTTGTTGTAGTAGTATTCCGGGTACGGTTTCCGTGCGCTCAAGGGAGTATCGCGGTCCTCGATCCGATCCCGAAACTCGGTCCAAAACTCTTCCTGCAATGTCTCCGTCTCGGTCAGCTCACCCTCTGATCGTTTGGCCTTCTCCTTCCACTCGCTCGGTTCTGCAACAGGATTGAGCCGGACAGCAGGATCGGAATTGCCTATTTTCCATACTTCGAGGCGGATAGCAAACAGGTCTACGCCCTCACGACTGTTCTCGTTGAGCCATTGCATCGCGTCTCGGTGTTCGTCGTAGAATCGAGGCGCTATCCACACGATAATGTCCGCGTCAACACCGGAGGCATAGGCAATAGACTTCCCCAAGTGGTCATGATCCGAGGGGTTCAGTTGATTCTCGATAACGACGTTTCGGTTATCGTCTACGACTTCTGCGAGAATATCGACGTTGTAACGTCCAACGCTCTTCTCTTCCTCGATTATCTCGAGGTCCAATCCTAACGAGTCTTCCAACTTGGAAACGCCCTCTGCGCGGATTTCATCTGCTATCCACGGAGTGAACTCTTGCGCCTCATGCTCCCAATACTCGCGTGCTTCTTGGGCTTCAAGCGAAGCAAATTCGGGCATACCGGGAACCACTAACCGGTCTGTCAAAAAACTGCCTACTATTCTTCGGGCCGACTCCGATCCACTGTAGTCACACCGACGAGTCGATTACGCCAGACAACCGCCTCGATAACGACTTCATCGGCTCCGTCAGTCGGTAGGCCGATACTCGTCTGGCCGCAGTCGGTACACGATACCCGCCGGACGATCCATCCGTCGCCATCGTAGTGCGTGGCGTAGGCGACCGCTTTGTCACCCGTTCGGATTCCTTTGTTGCACGAGTCACAGGTGGTTCCCGTCTTCTCTCCGTTGAGTGCTTTTGCCGGAGATAGTTTTGTCACTCGGAATCACTCGGAAGATTCCGACGACCATTCTGATAGCACTCGAAGCACGGAAGATCGTAATCGTCGCACCAGCACCCGTCGGCTTCGAGGGCATCGAACGTGACCTGTTCCGTCGCCGTCGAAGAGTGAATCTCGGACATTTTACCCCTCGATGTAGGTGACGAACTCGTTCCCGCACTCGGTGCAACGGTGGGTGTACGTCACGAAGTCGCTGTAGCCGACTGACTTGCTCGTCTGAATGGCTTCGACGCCACAGACACACGGCGATCCGGAATCCAGATGGAATCCCGGTAGTTCTCGAAGTATCTGCTGTTCGGTACGCTCTTGACTCTCGGCGTGCGTAGTTGGCATTGGTCTTCCCTCTGAAGGCCACCGCTCGCCTGTGCCAGCAGGCGGGCTTTTCGACGCGAGTTAAGCCCGAGAAGCGGTTGCCCTCTATTGTATAATAGGGGCTATAGGATTATTATTGTTGGGAATTATAATACAATAGATAATACATTTTGGGTATTCCATTTGTCTCATATAGCCGCTCAATGCCGTTGAGGCGGATCGGGAAATCCGATGGTCAAGACCACTCGCTTGAACGGCAACCGCACTCACGAGCCACTCACATCGCTCTCCCGGTCGTTGGCGACAAGGACATCCCCAGAAATTGCAGTAGAAGAGTTCTCTTTCCGGTTTAGGGAACGAACATGGTCAGTCCTCGTCCGGCTCGAGTTCGGCGGCGTCAAGATCACCATCGAGATACTGTTGGCCTCGTTCCGAAAGTGTGTACACTCCGTTTCCGAGATGGCGAACCAGTCTGTAGTTCAGGAGGATCTTGGCCCGCTGTGTGATATACGACCGACTGAACCGCACAAGGCCGCTATCAGCCATTTCCTTCGGCGTTCCTGTCTCATGCTCCCCGAGGTATTCGAGAATTCGGTCGTCGCAGATTACCATGAAGTCACCCGATAATCGCATAAGAGGATGAAACGCGCCGTTGAGTGGTGATACCGCCGAATAGTGTAGTTTCAAACTCAAAGTTTGATACCAAACTTTGATAATCCGATAACTCACTACTACGAACTGGTATGGAACTAAATCGAAGACGATACCTCGGGAGTCTCGGAACGACCGCTATCACCCTCGCCCTCGCAGGCTGTACCAGCGACGAGAGTGATTCAGACGAAGGAAACGCCAACGGAAACAGCGGTGACAGCGATACCAGCGACTCTGGAAACAATAACGGAGACAACAACGGCGGCGACACCAACAGCGGAGACAATGGTGACGACAACCAGTCGGACGTAGAGATTCTCGACCACGAGTTCTACGAGGAAGAATTTCAGTCGGGTGTCCGTGGTACCGCTATCAACAACGCTGACCGGGAACTCTCTTACGTCGAAGCGACCGCGACGTTCCTCGACGCCGATGGGACGCAGATCGGTGAAGGACTCGACAACGTGAACGACCTCGCGGCTGGTCGTGAATGGGAGTTCGACTGTATGTACACGAGTCAAGACGCGAGCCGCATCGAAGAGTACGAAGTCGAAGTCTCGGTCGGGTTCTGACTCGAGGATATTCTTTTGACGAAGCACTTCGTGAGATTATCACCGAACAACTTGAATTGAGAATTCCTACAATACCGATTGTAGGACAACAAATGCAGGAACAAATCTTCAGGAGGTATTGTAATCTCCCACATTTGGGATATTTACGTAACGATTTGCATAAAACGTCAGAATGATTTAACTTTGTGGCCCGCCTCGAAGAATCTGCATGATTCCAGAATATGCGAAGCCCGGTGATACCGTGGTCGAATGTCCCCACTGTGGCTATGAATGGCCCTACAGCGGTAACAACGTGCGTGCCACCTGCCCGTCCTGTGGGTACAAGTGCAAAGTGGCAGAGAATCAGAAAGGAATGGTGCTGTCCTGTGAGGACGAGGTTTTGATTGATATAGATGAGTACGATCAGACTGTACGGAGGGCGCTTTCACTCGGTCTGAAGCGAGGCAACCGAGATTATCGTGACGGTATCGCTGAAGCCTTCACTACGAAAGATGGTGGTTCTCATGAGTTTTGAAGCGCAGTGTCCGTCCTGTGGAACAGCGGTTGGCGAGTACGATATGGTGTGTTGGAAGTGCGAAGCAACGTTAAGCCCACCGAACAACGCCTGAAAGTGTGAACTGCCGACCAGTTAGACTAACTCCCGCCTGCTGACGTATGGAACGACCGCCCGCTTCGGAACTCGGTCAGTTCCTCTATCCGCTCTTCGAGTTCTTCGATTTCTTCGCGCAGTTCGTCGGCTTCCTCGCCTTCAGTGGCCGCGAGTTGATCTTTGAGTCCCTGTAGGCGCGTCTCTTTCTCTTCTTCGTCAACGTCCGCCTTCCGGACGTACTCGCTCTCTTCGACTTCGTACACGTCCCTCTCGGAGAGTTCGGTCACGTCGAGGGCGTCGTCCACTTTGCTTGAATCGACAGTGGTCAACCGTTCGCGGTCAATCCCGGCGACCTCGAAGGCGTTCAGCACCGTCTCGTCGTCCTTGAGCGACCGGTTCCGACGACTCGTCCGCTGGACTGACCCGAACTGACCGGACACCGGCTGGTCGTGGTGAAGCCTGTCGAGAAGGACAGCCCGCACGTCTTGGCGTAGGTCGTTGGCGTTGCGCTGTACGTCCGACAGCAGGGTATACAGATTCACGAGAGCGGGCGTCTCTACGTCTTCGAGCGTGGACACGTCGTGGCGTTCGAGGGCGTCAATCAACAGCAGACCGTCCGCATATACTTCTATATCCGGCTCTTGACGCTCTCCGTCACCATCGTCGGTACCTTCGGTCGCGTCCACCAACGGCGAGCCTGTCGGCGTCTCACTCTCCGTCAGCGTTCCCTCTCGGTCGTCCACCTCGAAACGCGGGTGAAGGCTCAAGACAGTTGCATACGGCTCGGCGTCCGGGGGCAATCGGTCTAACTCGAACTCGCCACGGGCGTCTTGGATACGACGGTACAGCGTCTCGAACTGGTCGCGCTGGAGGGGAATCGTCTCGTCATCGTCCCGGTACTGAATCAGGACACGAGGTTCCTGTACGTCGGTGATGCCGAAGGCCTTGCGCGAGAGTGGGGTGACGAGGGTCGCATTAGAGGGGAGTTCTTCGACGTTCTCGAGAAGGTTGTTCCACGTCGTGCCGAAGGTCATACAAGCGGATACGGGCAGGTGAGGTAAAGACTTCAGGCAGTGTGCATAGAGTATCAGTTGCGAACTCCTATCGTCTCTGCCGATAATACATAATTCTCACACACTGACTAATTTATACCGCGTTCGTGTAGTAGGCGTCGTCACCGTAGCCCACGTCGGCGAGCAGCCGGCGGATGCGCCGGCCGGAGTGGCGCGAGGTGTAGGCCTTGCCGGTCCAGTTCCCGCCACGCCAGCGGTCGGCGTCGGGGGTGCCGCGACCGGGTGCCTCGCCGACGACCACGATGCTGGCGTCGCGGTCGCCGGTCCCCCACGAAATGCACTCCCGGGAGTCGGCGAGGGCCGGACAACGGGCACACCCGGGCTCGAGGACGTTGCGACCGGTCGGATAGGTGGGGTCGTCGGTGCCTGCGGCGTCGGCGTCGGTATCGGGATCTGACGCGGGCACGATCGGAGAATACGCCTCGAGCGGTTTAGCCCGGTCGATTCCGGATGCCTGGGCAGTGCTGTCTTGTCACGCTCGAGGGGACAAGTTTACCTTGGACGGGCGGCTAACGGCGTGCTAATGACATCGATCGGCCCGGAACTACTCGCGGAATCACTCCAACTGGTCCTCTACACCCTTATCGGAGGCGTGTTGACGGTCGGCGGCGTCCTCGTCGAACAGGCGAGCGTCCAGCACTACGGGTCCGGCGAGGCGATGATCGCGCTGTGGCTGGCCGCGCTCGGCGGCGTCATGCTCTATGCCGGCGCGTACGGACTGGGCTACCAGAAGGTGCTCTCGCAGTACGTCTGAGCGCCGCGGGACCGGCTCTGTTTTCGAACTCTGATACTGCCGGCTGCCACCGTTCGCGTACTGATCGGACGCTAATCGCACAGCCGCCGTGCGACGGGTGTGCTCGGCTGTCAACGGTTCCGATAGCCGCCGCCAGCGAACGGTGGCGACCGGGCGGTGACCCGCAATATCGATTCCTCTTTACTGTCGGAGGCGATTAGGTGTGGTATGAGCAGGTTCGGCGAGGTCGACGACCAGTACGACCCACACGAACTCGAGCAGCGGGTCTTCGAGTACTGGGACGACGTCGATGCCTACGAGCAGACGGTCGAGCACCGATCGGACGGCGAGTCCTTCTTCTTCGTCGATGGCCCGCCGTACACGTCAGGGTCGGCACACATGGGGACGACCTGGAACAAGTCGCTGAAGGACGTTTACCTCCGATTTTTGCGAATGCAGGGGTACGACGTCACCGATCGGCCGGGCTACGACATGCACGGGCTCCCGATCGAGACCCGCGTCGAGGAACGGCTGGGGTTCGAGAATAAACAGGACATCGAGGAGTTCGGCGAGGAGAACTTCATTCAGGAGTGTAAGGACTACGCCGACGAACAACTCGAGGGCCTGCAGGCGGACTTCCAGGACTTCGGCGTCTGGATGGACTGGGACGACCCCTACCGGACGGTCGAACCCGAGTACATGGAGGCCGCCTGGTGGGGGTTCTCGAAGGCGGCCGACCGCGGACTCGTCGAGAAGGGCCACCGCTCGATCTCGCAGTGTCCCCGGTGTGAGACCGCGATCGCGAACAACGAGGTCGAGTACGAGGACGTCGAGGACCCCTCGATCTACGTCACGTTCGATCTCGAGGACCGGGACGGGAAACTCGTCATCTGGACGACGACCCCGTGGACGGTGCCGGCGAACACCTTCGTCGCCGTCGACGAGGACGGCGACTACGTCGGCGTCCGCGCCGAGAGCGACGGCGAGGAGGAACTGCTGTACGTCGCCGAAGCGAAATACGAGTCGGTCCTGCGGGAGGGCCGGTACGACGATTACGAGGTCGTCGAGGAACTGTCCGGTTCGGACATGCTCGGCTGGGCCTACGAGCACCCGCTCGCCGAGGAGGTACCCGACCACGTCGACGCCGAAGGGGCGCTCGAGGTCTACGCGGCCGACTACGTCGATACCGACGGCGACGGCACCGGGCTCGTCCACTCCGCGCCCGGCCACGGTGAAGTGGACTTCGAACGCGGCCGGGAACTCGGGTTCCCGATCTTCTGTCCGGTCGGCGGCGACGGCGTCTACACCGAGGCGGCCGGCAAGTACGCGGGCCAGTTCGTCAAAGACGCCGATCCGGAGATCACGGCCGACCTCGAGGACAACGACGCGTTGCTCGCCTCGGGGACGGTCCAGCACAGCTACGGTCACTGCTGGCGCTGTGACACGGGCATCCTCCAGATCGTCACCGACCAGTGGTTCATCACGATCACCGATGTCAAGGACGAACTCCTCGCGAACATCGAAGACAGCGAGTGGCATCCCGAATGGGCGCGGGACAACCGTTTCCGTGACTTCGTCGAGGAGGCACCCGACTGGAACGTCTCCCGGCAGCGCTACTGGGGCATTCCGCTCCCGATCTGGACGCCCGAAGACCGGGACGACGACGAAGACCGGATCGTCATCAGCGACCGCGAGGAACTCGCGGACCGCGTCGATCAGGATGTCGACCCGGAAGCCGTCGACCTCCACAAGGACACGGTCGACGATCTGACGATCACCGAAGACGGGACCACCTACACGCGCGTTCCGGACGTGTTCGACGTCTGGCTCGACTCCTCGGTCGCCTCGTGGGGGACGTTAGACTACCCCTCGGACGACAGCCGGTTCGACGACCTCTGGCCCGCCGACTTCATCCTCGAGGCCCACGACCAGACGCGGGGCTGGTTCTGGTCCCAGTTGGGGATGGGGACCGCGGCGCTCGGCGAGAGCCCGTACCAGGAGGTCCTGATGCACGGCCACGCGCTCATGCCCGATGGCCGCGCGATGAGCAAGTCCAAGGACATCCTGATCGATCCCCATGACGCGATCGATCGCCACGGCCGGGACGTGATGCGGCTGTTCCTCCTCTCGAACAACCCCCAGGGCGAGGATATGCGCTTCGACTGGGACGGGATGCAGACGATGGAGAACCACCTCCGGACGCTCTGGAACGTCTTCCGGTTCCCGCTGCCGTACATGCGCTTGGACGGGTTCGATCCGCAGGAGACGACGCTCGAGGACGTAGACGACGACCTCGAACTGATCGACGAGTGGGTACTCGCCCGCTTGCAGTCCACGAAGGCCGAGATGACCGATGCTTTCGAGGACCGCCGACAGGACCGGGCGCTCGACGCGCTGCTCGAGTTCGTGGTCGAGGACGTCTCGCGGTTCTACGTGCAGGCGGTCCGCGAGCGCATGTGGGCCGAAGAAGACAGCGGCTCGAAGACGGCCGCCTACGCGACGATCTACCGCGTGCTCCGGGAGAGCGTCGCGCTGCTCGCGCCCTATGCGCCCTTTATCAGCGAGGAGATTTACGGCACGCTCACCGGCGACGACGGGTTCGACACCGTCCACATGGAGGACTGGCCCGCCGTCGACGAGTCGTGGGAGGACGAACAACTCGAGACCGACGTCGCGCTCCTGCGTGCGATCGAGGAGGCCGGCGCGAACGCTCGTCAGCAGGCCGGCCGCAAGCTTCGCTGGCCCGTTCCGCGCGTCGTCGTGGCCGCCGACGACCAGCGGGTCGTCGACGCCGTTTCCCGCCACACCGAACTGCTCGAGGATCGGCTCAACGCCCGGGCGGTCGAACTCGTTTCGCCCGAGGAGCGCTGGGGCGAACTCCAGTACAGCGCCGAGGCCGATATGAGCGAACTCGGCCCGGCGTTCGGCGACCGCGCCGGCCAGGTCATGACCGCGCTCAACGAGGCCCGGATCGACGAGCCGCGCCTCGCGGCGATCGAGGACGCCGTCGCGGACGCCCTCGAGGACGGCGAGGAGATCACCGACGAGATGGTTTCGTTCGTCACGCAGACGCCGGACGGCGTCGCCGGCACCGCGTTTAGCACCGACGGCGACGACCGGGGCGTGGCCTACGTCGACGCCTCGCTGACCGACGACATCGAGAGCGAGGGCTACGCCCGCGAGGTCATCCGCCGCGTTCAGGAGATGCGCAAGGACCTCGAACTCGACGTCGAAGAGCGGATCGCCCTCGAGTTCGCGATCGACGACGAGCGCATCGCCGATCTCGTCGACGAACGTGAGGACGTGATCCGCGAGGAGGTCCGTGCCGACGAACGCCGGACCGTCGAGGACGGCCACCGGAAGGAGTGGGCTGTCGAGGACGTGTCGGTGGAGATCGCGATCGAACCGGTGGCGGCGGCGGAAGCATCGGACTAGCGTAGCCACTGACCGTCACCGCACACCCGTTCGCACGACGGCTGTGCGATCGGTGTGTCGATCGTTACAGTTGTTATTCTCGCGTCCGCCATACGTCGCAAGGGCTACGCGGGCGCGAGGCCCTCGGACCTGAGCGGGAACGGAGTGACCCGTGAGGGTGAGGCGGTTGTTTTTGGGTCGGATTCGTGCGTAAACGGTACCGACCGAAGGGAGTCACCCGAACGTGACAGTGTCGCTGCCACAAACGTCTTGATCGCTGACTCACCAGAACCGAGTAGTGAACTCCCGTGTCGTCGTCCTCGCGGTCGTCGTTTTGCTCGTCGGAAGCCTGCCGGTCGGCGTCGGTGCCGGGGGGCCGTCCCAAACGGCCGACTCGCCGTCGGCAGCCGGCGTCGATATCGGACCCGCCGACGAGTCGCCCGCATCGGTTGGGACGAGTGTCGGGTCGACGGCGAGCAGTAACTCCGAGGACGTCCTTTCCCGAACGACCGTCCTCCGCCACCGGCAGGACGACCCCGACACTTTCGAGGTGGAGACGACGGTTCGCGTCCCCGAGGCCGTGACGGCACTCGAGATCGAACTCGAGCCGGGCGCGACCGTCGAGGAGACTGCGGGGGTCGAGCGGACGGACGAGCGGACGTTCGAGTGGACCGGAAACGCCGACGAGGTGACGATTCGGTACGCGATGCCGGCCGAGCGGCGGGGGAGCCAACAGCAGGGTGACGGCTCCGGAGAGGGGTACACGTTCGTCGATACCGGCGACTGGGGCGTGGTGGCGGTTCCGGACGTGTCGCTGTTCTACCGGCGAACCGCGCCCGTCGGACTCGAGCGGACGGTCCGGGTCGACGGCCCGGGCGCGACCGGCGGTGATATCGCTTTCTTCGGCCCGGTAACGGTCCACGAGCGACCCGTCGACGGCGGGACGATCAGGCTGGCCGTCCCCGACGCTGCGACGCTCGAAGAGTCGCCGGACGCGGTACTGTCCGCGCTCGCGGACGCACGCGACCGCCTCACCGTCGGCGCACGGAGCGACGACGTCTTCATGGTCGCGGTACCGAACGGGGTCGACTGGGGCTCGAAGCGCGGGCTCCAGTACGGCGAGTCGGACGCGTGGGTCGTCGACGACGCCACGCTCGACGAGCGGAACCCGGTCTGGCTCCACGAGTACGTCCACATCCGACAGAACTTCGCCGATGGGACCGAGGTCGACCCCGCGGTGGCGTGGGTTTCCGAGGGGCAGGCGGACTACTACGCCGGCCTGCTCGCCCTCGAGAGCGGCGCGACCGACTTCGGCGATTTCCGATCGCTCCTCGAGCGCGGCGAGCGCGAACCGTACGCCGGTGGCGTCCTCGCCGACCGGTCGACGTGGGAGCACCCGGAGACCCACTACGCGAAGGGCGCACTCGTCTACGGCGAGATCGACCGCCGGCTGCGGCTCGCGACGGAGGGTGATCGGACGCTCGCGGACGTGTTCCGGACGCTGAACGCCCGGGACGGACCCGTGACCGAGGCGGCGTTCATGGACGCGCTCGAGGACGAAGGCGGCCCGGCGGTCCGTGCGGTCGCGGAGCGGTACACGCGGACGGCGGAGACGCCCGGGATGTGGACCCGAAACGAACACGAGGCCGCCTTCGGTCGGTCGGTCGCGGTCTTCGAGTACGGACTGGGGTCCGGGCCGATCGACGTGGCCGATCGGGAGTGGCCACGCTGGTCGGCGTCGACGACCGGCGGTCCCGACGGTGACGACCGCACGCTCATCGCGGTGCCGGCCGGCGAATCCGTGACGGTTCCGAGCGCAGTCGCCAACGTCGGCGAGCGCGAGGGGACCTACGACGCGACGCTACAGGTCGACGGCCGCGTCGTCGATCACCGCCGGGGGACGCTCGCGCCCGGCGAGGATGCGAGCCACGCCCTTTCGTGGACGCCGCCCGAGCCAGGCGAATACGATATCCGCGTCGGATCGGGGCGGCTGACGGCGGTCGTCCGGTCGTCCTCGAGCGTGACCGTGAGGGAGGTACAGGTCGCGCCCGACCGCATCGAACCCGGCGAGTCGGTGACGGCGACCGCGACGGTCGCGGCCGCCGGCGATCGGCCGGCCGCGGCTACCCTCGCGTTCCGGACGGCCGACGGCGTCGCCGCCGAACGTCCGGTGGCGCTCCGGCCCGGCGAGACGACGACGGTCGACGCCACGCTCTGGTTCGACGAGGACGGTCAGTACGAGGTCGCCGTTGGCGATCGAACGACGACAGTGGCTGTCGGCGGCGACACGTCGACAACAGTGAGCGAGGAACTGCCCGGCTTCGGCGTATCGGCGGCGCTGATAGCGATCGCACTCGTGTTCGTCGGAGCGGGAGTGGGCCATCGGCGCAGCTAGTCGAGTCCGTCCCGCCCCCCGTTCGTGGTGAAAGCCGCCCGGGCCAGCGTTCGAGAACTCCGGACCGACCGACCGCGTTCCGACGGTGGCGGCGAGCGATCCCCTCTCGATCACTCGAGGTCGACGCGGAACCGACACGCGTCGGCTCCGTCGTCGACGCAGTCGGTCTTCGTGACGGTCGCGTCGGCGTCGAACGCGGCGACGACGCCCTCGAGAATGCCGTGGGCGAGCGCGCAGTACTGCTGGTCGCGGTGGGTGTCGTAGCTGACGATCGCGTGATCGGCCTCGGACGTACAGGAGAGTTCGGGAAGCGAGGTGTCCTCCGTGGCAGCCTCGATGTCGTCGTAGACGTCCTCGAGTCCGGCGAGCAGGTCGGGCAGGTCCCAGTCACGTTTGATGTGGGCGCTGAACGTCGAGAGCAGTTCCGGGGCGAGCGTCGTCCCGAAGTCGCGCTCGATCGCCCGACGGTCCTGCGTCGCCATCGTCGAGAGCGTCTCGAGGATAGCGTCGATTTCCCCGTCGTCGTAGCGAGAAACGGGGAGGTAGAGCTTCGGCTCGAAGCCGGACTGCTCGACGATCGTGTCCCAGGTGCCGTCGTCGGTCCGTTCGACGACGTACTCCTTGAGGGTCTTGTGGACGATTCCGTGCATCTGAGAGTTCCGGTCGTTCTCCGCGACGGCTCGTGTGGCCGAGCCGCTCTCGTGCCACGCGCTAACAGCTAGACCCGCGTCTGGGGGATACTTAATCGTTTACTTACAGGTGTGCTCCGAGCGTCGGGGCGATGGAAACGGTGTCGACGCCTCGCTCGATGGTATCGGTGCCGTAGATCGCTTCGACGCCGGCCCGCGAGAGTTTCGTGACGGCGGTGCGAGCCAGCAGGGGATGAACGCAGGTGACGAAGACTCGGCCGACGTCTCGCTCCGTCAGGACGGCAACGGCTTCACTCATCGTCGACCCCGTCGCGATGATATCGTCGACGACGACGACGTCGCGGCCGGCGACCTCGACGTCGCTCGGCGAGATGTCGACTTCGGTCCCGGAGCGGCGGGTCTTCTCGAAGTAGTCGGTCTCGCCCGCACCGTAGGTCTCCCGAACCGTTTCGGCGAGTTCGATAGCGCCCGCGTCGGGCGAAAGGAAAACCGGCTCCGCGAGGTCTTCGGGCAGGGGGGCAGCCAGTCGCCCGGCCGCGTCGACCGCCGTCGCCGTCGGCTCGAAGAAGTCACAGACCGCCCGTTCGTGAGGGTTGACGGTCAGCACGCGGTCCGTCCCGGTCGAAATCGCGCGAGCGACCGCCCGCGCGGAGACGGGATGGCCCGGCTCGAAGGCCGCGTCCTGCCGGCCATAGCCCATGTAGGGCAGGACGGTGACGACCTCCTCGACGCCGGCCTCGCGGACGGCGTCTTGCAACTGGAGTACCTCGAGATGGGCGTCGCTCGAGACGGTCGAGGCGACGATCACCGCCCGCTCCGGCTCGGCCTCGGCGACGCCGGGGACGGCGGCGAGCAGTTCGCCGTCGGGAAAGCGGTCGTACTCGACGGCGGCGAGCGGTTCCTCGAGGTCGCGTGCGAGCGCCGCGGCCAGAGACTGCGACGCGGATCCGCTGATGATCATAATCGGTGGGACAGCCCGGGGGCTAAACCAGTTTTCGTTCTCGACCGGCCCGATATCGAGCGGACCGACAGCCGGTGCTCACCGTCTCGGGTGACGCTCCGCCGCGAAAAAGCCCTTCGTAGCTTCACCTTGTGACGAGAGGTACTTAAACTGCCCCCGCGGGTTCGGGATGTGTTGGCCCCCGGCCGGTGACCCACCGCGAGGGGCCGATCACTCCGCGGCGTCGTCGACGGCCGCGTCACCGTCGCCACACGGGCCGCCGTCGGTGTCGCTCAGGATTTTCAACTCCCCGTTGCGATCGACCAGTGCGAAGACGTTGACGCAACTCGAGTCGCCCAACTCCGCCGGAGTGACTTGCGTGGGTTCGCCCCCGTCAAGTCGGAACATTACCCGAAAATCACCGGGGTCGGACGGCCAGTTTCGCTCGAGTTCCACCCCGCTGTCGCCGGTCAGTTCGTGTGTCGACCAGTGTTCCGGCCCATCGCCGAACTCGACGATCGCGTCGATAGTGTGCGTCTCGTCGTCCAAGTTCTCGAGCGAAATCGTCCCGAGGAGAGTCCCGTCAGCCCCGCTGTCGGGGTCCGACGCCGCCGCGTCGCGGTCCGAGTTCCCGTTCTCTTCCCCGTTCCCATCCCCATTCCCATCGCTGCCCGTACAGCCGGCGACCGCACCGGTAAGCGCAGTGCCGGTTGCGGCCAGGAGTCGCCGCCGTGGGTAGTCCCTCATGTATCGATCGTGAGTAATCCGGCGTAGTTAAATATACGTCAGACAGCGGCCGCGTTCACGGACTCAGCGCTCCGTCCCTCGCGGCGGGACGGCGATCCCTGTAACGTCTGTGACACCGAGCAGTCGCGTCCGCCACTCCCCCTCGCTCGCCGAGAGAAACGTCCCGTCGGCCGTGACGGCGTAGACCGTGTCACCGTACCCGAATCCGACGATATCGTCGTTCGAACGGTCGCTCTGTCCCCACTCGCCGTCGATCGGATACTCGTAACACGCGTCGTCCGCGACCGCGTGTGCGCGCTCGAGTCGCTCGGGCTCCGAGCGCGGGTCCGCCGCGACGGTCTCGAACGCCCCTCCGAGGAGTTCCAGCCAGCCGTTACCGAGTTTATACAGCCCGTCGACGGTCGCGGCGAGCGGGACACCGGCGGCCGACACGTCGCGGACGGCCGTCAGCCCCGCGTGATCGAGCCCGCTCCCGTGGACGCGGTAGACGCCGTCGTCGGTGCCGACGAGGTCGCCGTCGATCGCCCGCACCATGGCACCGCCCCCGTCCTCGAGCGTGGTCCACTCGTCGGTCCCGGCTGCTCGACGCGCGACGCGGCCGTCCGGATCGGCGGCGATCAGATCGCGGTCGTCGTAGCCGACGGCGACCGCCGGGCCGAACCCCGTTTCGACGAACGTCTCGTCGTCAGTATCGGTTCCACCCTCGAGCGCGCGGACGCGAACGTCGTCGTCGGTCGCGATGGCGGCGGCGTCACGGGTCGCCGCAACGTCTCGGGCGTGACAGCGTTCACAAAGCCCGAACTCGCCGACCGTGTCGCCGGCGACGCGGACGCGGACGACGCCGATCCCGCTCGTGACGTAGACCGTAATCGCACCCTCTCGGTCGCCGTAGACGCGTTTTTCCTCGATCGAGTCCATACGGACCCGTGGCGGTGACGGGCCGAAAACGTTCCGTCGGACGGCCACCGTCGGCCGGTTTGCGGAATCCCTTTCAGGAGTCCGGTCGGACTAGGGCGTGATGCAAGTCTTCGGATCGAGCGGGACGCGGGGCGTCGCTAACGAGGAGTTGACGCCCGCGTTCGTCTTGCGCGTCGCGAAAGCGGCGGGGACGACCTGGGGAGACGGGCACGGTGGGGATCGCGTTGCCATCGCCCGCGACACTCGCCATACTGGGCGGATGCTGGCCGACGCGGCCGCGAGCGGGATGGCGAGTACCGGTACCGATGTCGACCGCCTCGGGATCGTCCCGACGCCAGGTGCACAGGCCTACGCCGAACGGGAGGGCGTCCCAGTCATGGTCATCACGGCCTCGCACAACCCGCCGCCGTACAACGGCGTCAAACTCGTCGGTGCCGACGGCGTGGAGCTCTCGATCGCCGATCTCGAGTCCATCGAGGAGACGCTGCTCGCCGAATCGTTCACCGTCGCCCCCTGGGACGAGACCGGCCGCGTTCGCGAGATCGACGGCGTGACGCAGGCGTACGTCGACGAACTGCTCGCGGCCGCCGATCGGGACCGGATCGCCGACGCCGACCTCACCGTCGCGCTCGACCCGGGTCACGGCGCGGGATCGCTGACCAGCCCCGAGTTCTTCCGCGCGCTGGGCTGTCGAGTGGTCACGGTCAACGCCCAGCCCGACGGCCACTTCCCGGGTCGGGACCCCGAGCCGGTTCCCGACAACCTCACCGATCTCGGCCGACTCGTCCGCGCGACCGACGCCGACATCGGCATCGCTCACGACGGCGACGCCGATCGCGCCATCTTCTTCGACGAAACCGGCGCGTACGTCGAGGGCGACGCCACGCTCGCCGCGCTCGCGGCCGCCGAACTCGAGCCCGGCGACACCACCGTCTCGGCGGTCAACGTCTCCCAGCGGCTCGTCGACGTCGTCACCGAGGTCGGGGCCGAACTCGAGTTGACCCCGATCGGCTCGACGAACATCATCACCCGGATCGAGGAACTCGAGGAGAACGGCGAGCGGGTGCCCGTCGCGGGCGAGGGCAACGGCGGGATCTTCTTCCCCGATTATCGGCTCTCGCGAGACGGGGCCTTCACGGCCGCGCGCTTCCTCGAGTTGGTCGCCGAGCGACCCGTCAGCGAGATCGTCGCGCCCTACGGCGGCTACGTCAACGTCCGCCACAACGTCGAGTACGAATCGACGGCCGAGCGCGACGCGATGCTCGACGCGGCGGCCAATCAGGCCCAGGCCGCCGACGCGGAACTCAACACCCGCGACGGCTACCGGCTGGATTACGGCGACGCGTGGGTGCTCGCCCGCCCCTCCGGAACCGAACCGCTCGTCCGGATCTACGCCGAGGCCCGCGACGGCGACCGCGCCGAAGAACTCGCCGGCGACATGTACGACGCGCTGGCAGCCGCGAAGGCTGACATCTGAATCCGTTCGACCGCCACTCTCACTCACGGCACGATCGTCACCGGAACCTCCGCGCGCCGCGTGACCGCCTCCGCGACGCTCCCCAGCAACAGCCGCGAAACGCCGGCCTTGCCCTCGCTACCCATGACGATCGCGTCGACATCCGCTTCGGTCGCATACTCGAGGATCGCCTCCGCCACCCCGCTGCCCTCGACGACGGTCGTCTCGAGGGAGCCGTCGTACGCGGCGGCGATGTCCCGGACGTCGGCGAAGAACGCCGGCTCGTCGTTCTCCGAGACGACGCTGCCGTACTCCGCCTCGAGATCGTCGACCGCGAAGACGACGGTCACTCGATCGGCGGGGACCCACTCGAGGGCGTGGTCTAGCGCCGCCCGCGCCGGCGCGGAGTCGTCCATCGGGACGAGGACGTGTCTGCTCATACGTACGCTTCGGCCGGCAGCAGCTAAAGATCGGGGCTACCGGCGTCCGTACGCGACATGCAGCGGCCGGCGGCGATCGCCGCTCTAAATCGGGTCCTCGACCTCGAGCGCGTCCTCGAGTCGCTCGCGTTCGGTGCGCAGGGCCTCGAGTTCGTCCGCGACGCGGCCGTCGCGTAGCCGCTCGCGTTCGGCGGGCGTGAGCTGCACAACCGCCTGTGCGGCGGTCTGCAGGCGATCGTAGTCGGGATCGGTCGCGAGCAGGCGGACCTCGCGCAGCGCCGCGACGGTGTCTTCGTCGGCGATCCGGGTGACGAAGGGGCGGTACTCCCGCGCCCGGCAGCGAAGCGCGCCGGCCGGCTCCGGCGGCCAGTCGATCGTCAGCGGCTCGGCGTCGATCCCGTCGAGATACGTCTGCTGTGTGGCGACGTTTCGCTTGAGTTCGTCCGCGCTGTCGACGTAGTGAGAGAGCTTCGACCGGGAGTAGTCGGCGTATTCGAGCAGTTCGGGAATCGTATACTCGCCGGCCGGGGTGTCGCGGACGTATTCCGCCAGATCGGCGGGCGGTTGCTCGTAGTCCACGAACGGATACCACCGGCTCCGCTCGAGCAGGGCGAACACCTCTCGCGCGCTCGCCGCGAGCCGGTACTCCCGAAAGGCCTCGCGGATCGCCTCGTTGTACCGCTCGATCGGCTCCCGAAGCCGCTCGACCGGCGCATCGAGGTCCGCGTTCGCCAACTCGAGCAGCCGTTCGTGCTCGTCGATCTCGTCGTCGAGTCCCCGCAGCCGTTTGGCGGCCGCTTTTCGGGCCTCCGCTACCTCCTCGCGGGCGGCCTCGCGTTCGTCTAACAGGGCGGCGTACTCGGCGGCCGGCTCGAGACAGTCGTGGGCGCGCTCGAAGTCGGACTCGCTGAGCCGGCGCTTGTCGATCGCCTCGAGGGCGTCCTCGAAGACCTCGTACTCGGGGAGGTCCTCGGCGAGGCCGGAGACGAGCCCGTCGAACTTGCCCTCGAGTTCGATGTACGCCTGGAAATTCTCCTTGCCGGTCCCGGTCGCGCGATCGACGTAGTCCTCGAGGAGCGTCGTCGCGTTGCGGTAGGCCGCCGTCACTGCCTCGACGGTCTCCTCGCCGTGGTCGTCGATCCGTTCGTCTGCCGTCGCGAATCGCTTCCGGGCGGCTTCGAGGGACTCGAGGGGCGTCGGCTCGCCGTCGGCACGCCGGTCGGGTGCGCTCGAGTCGGCGTCGGCGGGAGGGGCGCGTTCGCTCATCTCACTCGTAGACTGCATCGGGGTCGAACACTTGCTCGCCGACGGTCTCGCCGTCGATCGTCCGGTAGAAACACGACCGGTGGCCGGTGTGACACGCGCCGCCTTCCTGGTCGACCAGATAGAGGAGCGTATCGGCGTCACAATCCACGCGGACCTCCTCGACCGCTTGGACGTGACCGCTCGTCGCGCCCTTCTCCCATAACTCGTCCCGACTTCGGGAGTAGTAGTGCGCTCTCCCGGTCTCGCGCGTCCGCTCGAGGGCCGCCGGCGAAACGTACGCGAGCATCAGTACCTCGCCGGTGTCGGCGTCCTGTGCCACGGCAGGGACGAGTCCGTCCTCGCCGAAGTCGACCGAAACGTCGCCGTCCATACTCGCGGTATCGGTCGGCCGAGCGATAGGTCTTTTGCCGCTGGTGGCAGCACGCATCGCTTTCGCAAATCACGGGTCCCAAAACGGAGCGCGGTACTAATGACTGGTCCAACTCCAGCGGCCGAGGACGAACAGTACGGCCGTGTACATGAGCAGGGAGAGCGAAGTGGCGAGTACGATTGTGGCGGCCCTCTCGTTTCGAATACCCTCCTATACTGACCCATAACGGTGGTTTCAGTAATAATCTGGCTAGAGGTACAACTACAAATGAGTCGTAGTACGAACGATCCTGAAGTTGTACGCGTCTCCCAGAAGGGCCAGACGACCATTCCGAAGGCGCTCCGAGAGAAGTTCGGCATTGAGACGCCGGGCGAGGTATTCGTCCACGAGGAAGACGAACGGATCGTCATCGAACCCGTTCCATCGCCGGACGAACTTCACGGGATTCACGCCGGTGGGCGCGAATCCGGAACGGTCACCGATCGAGTCCGAGAACTCAAAGACGCCGACCACCGTCGCGAGGAAGGACCCCTCGAACGCCTCCGGCCCAATAGTGACGAATGAGTGATGACTACGTTTTCGATACCGAGCAATTATTGCGTATCTCTACGCCGAACCCGGCCACGAGACCGTTTCGACGGTCCTTTCTGCTGTCTTTACCGGCGATCCCGAGGGCGTTCTCGCGGAGTCAAATGCCGCTGAGGTATTCTCCCTCATCGCCCGTTTTCAAGCGACAGAAACTGAACCCCCGACTGCCGACTCGTTTCGCATCGCCGATCGAGACCTCCGTGCGATCGAGCGACGAGGACCGACCGTTACGTCCCCCGACTGGCGACTCACCGGGAAAGTCAAGGCCGACGGCCATATTTCGCTGGCCGACGCGGCTGCTGTTGCACTCGCATATGAACGAGACGCGACGCTCCTCGCCGGTGGGGACGACGATTTCGACGAACTCCCTCTCGAAGTTTCCTACAAACGATTCCGCGACCACAGTGTATAGGCCCTGATTCCGAGGCGTAACGGGATCTCTCACCGGATCGAGACGAAAAATACCGCTGCGTCGGTCGGTTCGGTCCTCGAGGCCGATCAGGACTGCCCGTTCAGCGTGATGTCGCTGACGCCGATGACCCGCTCGTCGGACTCGAGTTCCGCCTTGGCCGCGTCGGGGACCTCGCTGTCGACGTTGTAGACGGTCAGGGCCTCGCCGCCGATGGTCTCGCGGGCGTTGAACATGCCGGCGATGTTGACGTCGTGGGTGCCCATGACGGACCCGATGAGGCCGATGACGCCGGGTTCGTCGGTGTTACGCGTGACGACCATCCGCCCGTGGGGGATCGCGTCGACACGGTAGCCGTCGATGCGGACGATCCGCGGATCGTCGCCGGCGAAGAGGGTGCCGTCGACCGAGACCTCGTCGTCGTCGTTGCTGACGGTCACGGAGACCAGGCTCTGGAAGTCCTCGGCCTGCCGCGTCTTGGATTCGGTGACGTCGACGCCCCGATCCTCCGCGATCTGGGGCGCGTTGACCGCGTTGACCTGCCACTCGAGGGGCTGGAAGACGCCCTTGAGCGCGCTCGCGGTGACGAACTCGATGTCCTCGTCGGCGATGTCGCCTTCGTAGACGACCTCGATGTCTTCGATGCGGCCCTCGAGCAGTTGGGCGGCGACCTTGCCGGCCGTTTCGGCGAGGTCGATGTAGGGCTCGACGCGGGGGAACGCGCTCTCGTCGATCGAGGGGGCGTTCAGTGCGTTCGCGACGGGCTCTCCGACCAGCGCGGCGTTGACCTGGGCCGCCGTCGAGGTGGCGACGTTCTCCTGGGCGGCCTCCGTCGACGCGCCCAGATGGGGCGTCACGATGATCTCGTCGTGCTCGAGCAGCGGCGAATCCGCCGCCAGGGGCTCCTCGGCGAAGACGTCGATCGCCGCGCCGGCGAGGGTGCCGTCCTCGACCTTGGCGGCGAGGGCGTCCTCGTCGACGACGCCGCCGCGGGCGCAGTTGACCAGGTAGCCGTCGCCCAGCAGATCGAGTTCGGCCTCGCCGATCAGCCCTTCCGTTTCGGGGGTCAACGGCGTGTGGACGGTCACGAAGTCGGCGGCCTCGAGACACGGTTCGAACTCGACGAGTTCGGCACCGATGCGCTCGGCGCGCTCCTCGCTGATGTAGGGATCGTAGGCGACGACGTCCATGCCGAGCGAGTCGAGTTTCTTGGCGACCTCTTGGCCGACGCGACCGAGGCCGACGACGCCCAGCGTCTTGCCGTTGAGTTCGGTCCCGAGGTAGTCGCTTTTCGCCCACTCGCCGTTCTTCAGGCGAATGTGGGCCTGGGGGATCGAGCGGGCGGTCGCGAACGTCATCGCGACGGTGTGTTCGGCGGCCGCGCGAACGTTCCCTTCGGGTGCGTTGGCGACGATCACGCCGTGGTCCTTCGCGGCGTCGATATCGATGTTATCGACACCGATCCCGGCGCGGCCGACGATCACGAGATCCTCGGCGGCCTCGAGAACCGTCGCGGTGACCTCGGTCCCGGAGCGAACGATCAGTCCGTTCGCGTCGGATACCGCCTCGAGGAGGTCGTTGCCCTCGAGTTCGTAACCCGTCTCGACTTCGTGGCCGGCCTCTCTGAGTACGTCCAGACCCGCGTCCGCGATCGGATCCGTGACGAGAACCTTCATGCGCGAGACAACCGCGCGGAGCACGTAAACCCTTCCGTTGTGATCGGGGGCGGCAAAAAATACCGCTGTCCGGCACACTCACACTCCGCGACAGCGGTCGGCCCCACGGTCCGGTCGTCGTCGGCGCTCCGCCGTTCGGCGTAGGTCGACTGGTCCGACGCGGAACTCCCACGATGCAGGAATTATGACCCATGACTATATGTCGAACGTGTGTACTATCATGTATGTACGATCGAGTCTTGCTGCCGACCGACGCCGCGGAGGGGACGGAACTGGCGACCGAACACGCGATCGCCCTCGCCGAACACACCGGTGCGGAGCTCCACCTGCTGTACGTCGTCGACAGCGACGTTTACAACACGTACAGCGGCGACGAATACGTCCACGAGTTCGAGAGTCTCGAGGCCGCCCTCGAGCACGTCGGCGAGGAGGCCCTCGAGTCGGCGGCCGACGCGGCTCGGGAGGCGGGACTCGAGCCGACGACGGTCGTCAGACACGGCCGACCCCACGAACAGATCCTCACGTACGCCGACGAGGCTGCCGTCGATCTGCTCGTTATGGGATCGAAGGAACGTTCGGGCGAGTACCGCCAACTGCTCGGGAGCGTCACCGATCGCGTCGCACGGCTGGCTAGCCGACCGGTGACGATCGTCAAGACGCCGGTCGAGGACGACGACTGAGCCCGGCCGAACCGATCGGTTCGCAAGACGCCTCACGGAGACCGGGCTCGCGGGAGGCAGACGGTCACGCAGCTCCCGGAGCCGTCGGACCGCGGTTCGTAGTCCAGGTAGCCGCCGTAGTCGTCGACGATCAGGCTGGCGAGCCAGAGCCCGAGCCCGTTACCGTGTTTGACCTGCGTGATCTGCTCGTCGTTGAAGATTCCCGTCCGCTCGGACGCGGGAATCCCGGGGCCGGTATCGAAGACGCGAACGCCGATCGTATCGGCGTCGACGGTGACGACGCTGATCTCCACCGTCGGGTCGGAGTCCTCGGCGTGGACGATCGCGTTGTGGATCACCTCCTCGAGGACGGTGTTCAGGCGGGAATCGGCGGCGACCGCGGCATCGACCGACTCCGAGACCGTGATCGAACTCGCGGGATACTGCGTCCGGAGGTCCGCGACGACCGCCTCGAGGACGTCCCGCACGTCGATCGCCCTCCGGCTCTCTGCCTCGTCGAGGGTCGCATCGGCGAGCTGTTTCGCGGTTTCAGTCGTGTCGATCAGTGCGCTCGACGTGTCCGCGATCTCGGCCGCGTACTCGCGGTGGGTGTCGTTCTCGACCGCCGACCGGAGGGTTTCGGCGAAGCCGTTGATGATGTTGAGGTCGTTTCGAAGGTTGTGTCGGAGCAATCGATGGAGGACCCGAAGGTGTCGTTCGCGCAGTTTGAGGGCGGTGATGTCTCTCCCTTCGGAAACGAGCAGCTGTATCTCTCCGTTCCGATCGGTGATCGGGCGGATCGAGAAGTCGATGATCGCGGTTCGGTCGGCCCCCTGGATACGGAGTTCGTCCCGGAACGGTTCCCCCTGTCTGGCGCGTTCGACTCCTTCGAGCGCCGTTTCGCGCGTGGCGTCGCGCAATTGAAACCACTCCGTCTCCCAGACCGGTTTCCCGACGACGTCGTCGAGGTCGAGGTCGCCGAACGACAGCGCCGTCTCGTTTACTTCCAGGATCGTCCCGTCGGGCTCGAGGAGCCCGGTGAACTGGTAGGTGTTGTCGAAGACGGCCTCGAAGCGGCGCTGTCGCGCCTTCCGATCGGAAATGTCGCGGAACAGTCCCGTAAACAGGCGCTGTCCCTCGTGTGTATGTTCCCGAATGCTCACCAGGACGGGAACCTCGTGGCCGTCCTCGTGTACTGCGGGGAGTTCGATCCCGTCCCAGTCGATATGCCGCTCACCCGTCCGGAGGTACGCCTCGAGGCCGGCAGCGTGGGTCGACTGGAGTCGCTCGGGGATCAGCGTCATCTTCGAGGAGCCGATCAGCGTCGCGGGACTGTAGCCGAGGATGTCCTCGATCGCGGGGTTCGCGAACACGATCGTGCTCTCCTCGTCGATCGTCAGCAACCCCTCGGACGTGTTCGCCACTAACTGCCGGAAGAAGTCGCTCTCGTCGATCGAACGGAGCGGGGACTCGAGGGACTCGCTCGCGGTCGGTCGGTCGCCCGCCCGGTCGTCGCTAGCCACGCGACGTAACGTGCCGGGCGCATTATATAAACACCGGACATCGAGAGTGCCCGGATCGCCCGACGGCGCGGCCATCGGCGGTGTTACACGCGGCCCCGAGCCGGAGCGGTCGGTTACTCGTCGCCCGCCGGTCCCAGCCGGGGAAGAGCGGCGATACCGGCACCGATCAGGGCGAAGGTGAAGACGGTTCCGCCGACGGTGACGATCAGGGAGAGATCCGTCGCGGCAGCGATCGTGCCCTCCTCCATCCCCTCGGTCCCCGAATCGGGCGTCCACTGGGCGAGCACTGCGAGTCCGCTAGCCAGGACAATGTAACTCGCGCACAACGCACCGACCGCGAGTCCGGCCTCCCGGCGCGTCTCGAGGGCGACGTATCGGACGAGGACGTAGCCGGCGGCGAGGAGGACCACCGCCGGAATCAGCGCCGAGACGGACGGGACGAGGCCGACGGGATACATCCCGATCCCGTCGATCGGTTCGCCGCCCTGTTGAATCGTCACGCCGTGGTTTGCCAGCGTCGTGAGTCCCGTGATGACCCAGTTACTCGGGCCGGATTCGCCCTGTCCGTACGAACCCGTTGCGGCGTACGCCGCGATCAACTGGTAGAACGCGGCGAACATGATCGCGAACGCGCTCACACCCGCGACGGACCCGGCCGTCCAGGGGGCGACCGTGACGCGTCGGTCGCCGGCGTCGGACGTGGGTCGCTCGTCTCCAGCCGCGTCATCGTCGCTCTCGGGGGGTGTCGCGTCGTCCTCGAGACGCGGTCCCTTGTCGTACTCGAATCGTCGATCCTGCGACATGTGTGCGGCAACGAAGCCGGGGTGATAATACGTTTCGGTCGATCGAGACGTGGAACCAGTGTGCCCCGTCGGCTGGAAACCTGAACTGGTTTATCCGGGGGCCGACAACCGGGCCACCATGACAGTCGTCGCTTTCGACTTCGACGGGACGCTTTCCGACTCCGAGATGACCGTGCTGCTCGGCGACCGCCGCAGCGTCGCCGAGGACATGGCCGACATCACCGACCGCGCGATGAACGACGAGATCGGCTACGCCGAGAGCCTCCGCAGGCGCGCGGCCCTGCTCGAGGGACTTCCCGAGGCCGAGGCCGACGCTGCCTTCGATGAGGTCGTCCTCCGGGCGGGCGCTGCCGACCTCATCGAGGAACTGAACGACGCGGGCGTTACGACCGCCATCCTCACGGGCGGATTCGAACGCGGCGTCGCGGCCGCCCTGGAGCGCGAGGGGGTCTCCGTCGATCACATCGTCTCGAACCGGCTCCCGATGCAGGCGGGCGAACTCACGGGTGCGGTCGACGGGCCGCTGGTCGAGGGCACCAAAGACGACGCGCTCGCGGACCTCGCCGACGACGTGGGCGTCGACCTCGCGGACACCGTCGCGGTCGGCGACGGAGCCAACGACCTCCCGATGCTCGAGGTCGCCGGTCTCGCGATCGGATTCGAACCCAAGCCGGCGGTCGAACCCCACTGCGACGTCGTCGTCACGTCGATGGCCGAGGCCCGCGAGACGCTCGTCGAAGACGGCGTGCTCGCCGACCGCTAAGTCGGCCGGACTAGTACCGACTTGTCGATCGTAACCCGGTCGTTGTGCGCTCGTACTCGACGCTCGAGTCGCGGCTGGGCGGCTCTTCGCATCCCTCGCCGTCGCGTCGATCGGACGTTCATCGATCCGTGAATATCCGCTCTAACTGCTTATTTCTCGACCGAGAGAGTTTTAACTCGAACTCGAGTAAGTGATTTTGATGATGTGGCAGGACTTCGTCTTCATGCTCGGCAGCGGCCTCTCGATCGTCTTTCTCGCGCCGACGTTGCGCGACTCGAACGCACGGGTCCCCCTCGGCACGAGTCTCCCCTCGATGGGGATCGGGTTCGTCTACAGTTTGACCTTCTTTACGTTGGGAATGACTTTCTCGGCGGCCGGCGCGTTCGCCGCCGGCTCGATGTGGTCGCTGATCGCCCTGTTCCGGTCCCCGCAGGGGGTCTCGATGAACCTGCTTGCCCGGGAAAACCTCGCGCTGTTCGTTTCCGACCTTCGCTACTGGCTCGCGCGCCGCCGGTCCGATCGGTCGTTCGCCGAACAGTACGTCTCCTTCGACCGCGGTGCCGGCCACGGGAACCCTCGATAACGTTCACTCCGTTCCCCGGAATCACACCGACTTTCGAGACCCGTCCCGCCGTCGGCCGGTCACCGGTGCATCATTCGGAGAAGAGACTCGTGTGAACCGGTGCGAACTGGTTGGACTCGTTGGACTCCGGAGCCGTATCCGTGATCGCCCGTCCGGCGAGTCCCTCCTCGAGCACGTTCGACAGCGGCGGGCCGACCTTTTCGGGTTCGACGAGGAAGGCGTCGTGACCGTGGTCGGATTCGACCACGTGGTGTGCGACGTCGACGTCGGCCTCGCGACAGGCCCCCGCCAGCGACTCGGCTTGGTCGACGGTGAAGTGCCAGTCCCCGGTAAACGAGAGGAGCAGAAGTTCACCCTCGAACGCCGCCAGCGCGTCGGCGTCGGATTCGTAGCCGGCCGCCAGATCGAAGTCGTCCATCGCGCGGGTCAGGTAGAGGTAACTGTTGGCGTCGAACCGATCGGTGAACTTGTCGGCCTGATAATCCAGATAGGACTCGACCTCACGATACGGGAAGAAGGCCGCGGCGGGGTCCGGCGGCTCCTCACGGACCGCTTCCCGGCCCGCCGATCGGCGACCGAACTTCCGGCCCATCGAGGCCTTCGAGAGGTACATGATGTGTCCGATCTGGCGCGCTCGAGCCAGCCCTTCCTCGGGTTCGGGGCCGCCGTAGTAGTGGCCCCCGTTCCAGTTGGGGTCGCCCGTGATCGCCCGCCGAGCGACGGTATCGAGCGCGAGACACTGCGCGTCGAGTCGCGCAGCGCTGGCGACTACACCGGCGCGTTCGACGTCGTCGGGGAACCGGCGCAGCCAGTCGAGGACGTTCATCCCGCCGACGCTGCCGCCGACGACGGCACGGAGCCGGCCGACGCCGAGCTCGTCCAGCAGCCGCCGCTGGGCACGGGTCCAGTCGCCGACCGTGACCGGCGGGAAGTCGGTCCCGTAGGGCTCGCCCGTCTCTGGGTTCTCGCTCGCCGGGCCGGTCGTCCCGTAGCACGACCCCGGGACGTTCGCACAGATGACGTAGTACTCCGTCGTGTCGATCGCTTTCCCGGGGCCGACGACGTCGCCCCACCAAGCGCGAGCCTGGCCGGCGGTTTCGCCCCCCGAATCGGGCCGGCGAGCGACGTGGGCACTGCCCGTCAGCGCGTGACAGACCAAGACCGCGTTGTCGCCGGTAAAGTCGCCGTAGGTCTCGTACGCGACGTCGAAGTTCGGAATCGACTCCCCCGAGAGGAACTCGAACGCTCCGAGGCTGGCCGTCTCCTTCGTCGTCACGCCGTCTCACCCGCTGCCCGCGTCGCCGCCGCGATCGCTCCCTCGAGATCCGCCAGGATGTCCTCGGGGTCCTCGATCCCGACCGACATCCGGATGAGATCGGCCGTGACGCCCGCTTCCTCGCGTTCCTCGGGTGTCAGCTGGCCGTGGGTTGTGCTGGCGGGATGGATCACCAGCGTCTTGGCGTCCCCGATGTTCGCGAGGAACGAGGCCAACTCGACGTTCTCGCAGAAGGCCTTGCCCGCCTCGAAGCCGTCCTCCAGCCCGAACGCGACCATGCCACCGAAATCCGACAGGTAGCGGGCGGCGTTGTCGTGGGTTGGATGCTCCTCGAGTCCGGGATAGGTGACCCAGGCGACGTCTTCGTGGTCGTCGAGGTACGCCGCGACGATGGCCGCGTTCTCGCAGTGTTTCTCGACGCGAAGCGGCATGGACTCGAGTCCCTGTAACGTTTGCCAGGCGTCGAACGGGGACTGCTGGTTGCCCAGACTG
This sequence comes from Natrinema altunense, assembly GCF_000731985.1. Classification (GTDB taxonomy): domain Archaea; phylum Halobacteriota; class Halobacteria; order Halobacteriales; family Natrialbaceae; genus Natrinema; species Natrinema altunense. Next base: position 190,212 of record NZ_JNCS01000004.1, on the reverse strand, counting down.
CGCAGCGAGCGGAACCTGGCCGCGGCGGCGAAGGGAGCGTCGGGGAAGTCCCGCGAGAAGTCGACGTCGTGGTAGGCGTGGTTCCGGCCCGCGATCTCGTCGTAGCCGTGGTCTCCCCAGGGAAAGGAGCCGCCGTCGACCAGCACGCCGCCGACGGTCGTGCCGGAGCCGTGGAGCCACTTGGTCGTCGACTCCCAGACGATGTCGGCCCCGTGCTCGAGCGGGCGACAGAGCGCCGGCGTCGCGAACGTGTTGTCCACGACGAGGGGGACCCCGTGATCGTGGGCGAGCTCGGCAAGGCGTTCGAAGTCGGGCGTCACCAGCGACGGGTTGCCGATCGTCTCGACGTGGACGAAGGCGGTGTCCTCGTCGATGGCCGCCTCGTACTCGTCGTACTCGAGGGTGGGGACGAATTTCGATTCGATGTCCCTGCGGGTCGCGGTTTTCGAGAAATAAGCGGTCGTCCCGCCGTAGGTGTCGGTCGAACAGACGACGTTATCCCCGCCCTCCGCGAGGAGCAACACCGCGGAGTCCAGTGCCGCCATCCCGCTGCCCGTCGCGACCGCCCCGGCACCGCCCTCGAGGTCGGCGAGACGCTCCTCGAGCGTGGTGACGGTCGGGTTGGCGATCCGGGAGTAGATGTAGCCGTCGTCCTCGAGGGCGTAACGGGCGGCGGCGGTGTCGGCGTCGTCGAAGACGTAGGAGGTCGTCTGCTGGATCGCCGGTGCCATCGCACCGGTTTCCGGGTCCGGGGACTGGCCTGCATGGACGCTCCGCGTGCCGAGGCCGTGCTCGTCGTCGGCGGCTTCGTCGTCCCTCGAACGACCCCGTTCCGCGCTGCCGCCCTCCGGCGGTGCCGCCGACGTTTCGGTTTCGCCGTCGGCGTCGTGCCCGTCGCTCGCGTCGTCACTCATGTTTAGTATGCATACTCCTATGGACATATATGCGTCGTAGTAACGGCAAAAACCGCAGGCTAGAGAATGTTACGCGTAACCGATGGCGCGCTCGATCCCGAGACAACCGGCGATGGACCCGACCCCGGCAGTCGCCCCTGCGGCGAGGCGTTGCCGACGCGTACCTGTCATCGAACGTGAGACGGCGACGACCGAGCGCGTATCCGTTCCGGCCGTCTCGCCGTGCCTGATACTGCCCGAACCGGTTCGGTCCGAGACGAACGGCTTGATAGTTCCCGAGCGCGAAGAGCCGGCCGTGCACTCGAGTGACCGCGATCGGATCGTGCTTGCCGCTCTGGTCTTCGCGGTGTTGTTCTCGCAAGTGCTGCTCTATCCGGGCGTCGCGACGCTCGTCGAGACGCTGGGTGCCGACGCGACGGCGTCGGCGTTCGCGGCGACCCCGCTGGACGCGAGCATGTGGTTCCTGGTCGCCGAGTTCGCCGCCTACGTCTCGTTCGTCGGCGTCTGGGGCCTCGTGAGCGATGCGACCGGTCGACGGACGCCGTTTATCGTCGCCGGTTCGATCGCCGGCGCGCTCGGGTATGCCGCCCTCGCCGCCGTCCCGACCGTCGGCTCGATCCCCTTCGAAGGGGTGCTTCTCCTGCGAATCGTCCAGGGTGCGATGACCATCGGCGCGTTCTCCCTGACGATGACCATGCTGATGGACTTGGAGGGCGGCCACGGCCGGAACATGGGTGCGGCGGGGATCGCCATCGGCCTCGGGGCCGCCCTCGGCGCTCCGGTCGGCGGCCAGCTCACGGCGGTCGATCCGATCGCGCCGTTGCTCGTCGCCGCCGGTCTGCTAGTCTGTGTCGGCGGTCTCGTCTCGCTCGTCGACGATCGCGCCCCCGACGAGCACCGGAGCGCTCGAGCCCTCGTCGACGGGATCCGCCGTCGGCCGACGCTGTCGATCCCGTACGCCTTCGGTTTCGTCGACCGGCTCACGGCGGGGTTTTTCGCGCTCGTTGGTACTCTCTACTTTCAGGAGACGTTCGGCCTCGGCGCGGGCACGACCGGACTCCTGCTGGCGTGCTTTTTCGCACCCTTTGCCGTCCTGCAGTATCCGATGGGAGCCCTCTCGGACCGGATCGGCCGGACGGTCCCGATCGTCGTGGGGTCGGTGTGTTACGGCGGCGGCATCCTCCTCGTCGGGGCTTCGCCGTCGGTCCCGACCGCGGCGATCGCGATGGCAGGGGTCGGCGTCCTCGGGGCGCTCGTCGCCCCTGCGACGATGGCGCTGGTCACCGACCTCGCCGACGAAAGCGAGCGCGGCGTCGCCATGGCCGGGTTCAACCTCGCCGGCAGCCTCGGCTTCCTCGGCGGCTTCCTCGTCGGCGGCACCGTCGCCGGCAACTACGGCTACGATCTGGCATTCCTCGTCGTCGGCGGCCTCGAGATCGCGATCGCCGTCGTCACCGTGCCCGTGTTCCTGCGACTCTCGCTCGAGCCCACCGACCAGTTTCAATCCGGCGACCGCGAAAACGCCTGATTGCGGACCCTTTTGAGTCCATCCGATCGTTCTATATTGTGCTACGTAGTCGCATAACGTTGTATGGGAAGAAGGTATCAATTTTTATGTGCTCAGACCCAACCCCCGATGATGGCACGAGATAACCCGGTTTCGCGGCGGACAGCGCTGAAGCTTACTGGTGCGGCTGCATCGACGGCGCTCGTCGCTGGTTGTAGCAGCGGTGGCAACGGCAACGGTAACGGTAACGGCAACGGCAACGGCGAAAGTAGCGGCCCAGCCGAGATTTCCTCCGACAAAGAGATCAAACTGGCGTCCGATGGACAGTCGTGGGTTGGCGTGAGCCCGTCCTCGATCGAAGGTACGAAGAACCCGTCGCTCGCTCTCGCCGAAGGCGAAACGTACACGATCACCTGGTCCGAGGCTCGTGGTTCCATGAGGCACAACCTCGCGATCTACAACGGTGACGAAAAGGTGTACAACGATAAAGTGACGGAGCAAACCACCGATCCCGGTGAGGGCCTGTCGGTCGAGTTCGAAGCCTCGAGCGATACCGTCGAATACGTCTGTGAGCCCCACTACGATGTCGGGATGAAAGGCGACATCGAAATGCAGTAATTCGGCGCGGTTTTCCGTTCTCGTCTTTTCGATACTGATACGTCCAGCTACCTCTCCGTCAATGACTGTCATCGAGACCGAACTAGTCGACCGTCGAAGGCTGAGCGGAGTCCGGCGTCCGAACCGATCGCGAAGATGAACTCGAACCGAGGACCGAGTCCTGGTCAGCAGGACCTATCGACGCGTCGTCCTCACACTGTCGCAAACCAAAGCGATATCGAAGCCCGATAACGCGGGTCTCGCGGTTTTCCCTTTCGGTTCCGCCGGTCGCCAAGCGGCGGCTCGGTTGCTGTCGGTGCTGTGCGAGCAGTGATTCGTCTCGACCCTCGATCGGCAGTTCGGTTACTCCGGCGGCGATAGCGGTGTCGACGGCGGCGGCCTCGAACCGCCGCTGCGGTGCGGCATCAAAAGTACCATACCGTCGCGCGACTCAGTGGGCCGTATCAGGTGGTATCCGTGACCAAGAAACGCGAATACGAGGACGACTATCCCGACAAGACGCTGTATATCCCCGGTCCGACCGAGGTACGCGAGGACGTCATCGAGGCGATGTGCGAGCCGATGTTCGGCCACCGGATGGACCGCATGACCGACCTCTATACGACCATCGTCGAGGACACCAAGGAGTTCCTCGGCACCGACAACGAGGTGGTCATCCTGACGGGGTCTGGCACCGAATTCTGGGAAGCATCGACGCTCAACCTCGTCGACGAGAACATCCTCGTCCCGACCTGTGGCAGTTTCAGCGAGCGCCACGCCAACGTGGCCGAGCGACTGGGTAAGAACGTCGACCGCCTCGAGTACGACTGGGGGCAGGCGATCAAACCCGAGGACATCCGCGAGACGCTCGAGCAAAGCGACACGCAGTACGATGTCGTCGCGACCGTGATGAACGAGTCCTCGACGGGCGTGCGCAACCCCATCGAGGAGATCGGCGATGTCGTCGCCGACTATCCGGACACGTACTTCGTCGTCGACGCCGTCTCCTCACTGGGCGGGGACTACGTCGACATCGACGACCACAACATCGACGTCATCTTCGCCTCGAGCCAGAAGGCGTTCGCGATGCCGCCCGGGCTGGCGATCTGTGTCGTCAGCGACGACGCCTACGAGCGTGAACTCGAGACGGACTCCGCGTCGTGGTACGGCGGCTTCCAGCGCACGATCGACTACTACGAGCGGAAAGGCCAGACCCACTCCACGCCCGCGATCCCGATCATGCTAGCCTACCGCAAGCAGATGAAACACATGCTCGAGGAGGGTCACGACGCCCGCGACCAGCGCCATCAGGAGATGGCCGAGTACACCCGCGAGTGGGCTCGCGAGCACTTCGACATGTTCCCCGAGGAAGGGTACGAGTCCCAGACGGTGAGCTGTATCGAGAACACGCAGGACATCGACGTCGCCGCGACCATCGACGCCGTCTCCGAGGAGTACGACTTCGTCTTCTCGAACGGCTACGGCTCGCAACTCGGCGAGGAGACGTTCCGCATCGGCCACATGGGCGAACACGACCTCGAGTCGATCACGGAACTGACCGACGCCATCGAAGACGTCGCCGATCTCTGAGGTCCCGCTCGAGAGCGCTACTCGAGCGGTGTGTTGCCGAAGGACGCGACGGGGGTGGCAGCGTCGCCGCCGTTAACCGTCACGGACCGCAGAGCAAAAATCGGGTTACTGGATGTGGCCTTCGTTCCGCAGCTGGTCGGCCTCGCTCTTCTCGTAGCGCCAGGTGATGTCCGCTTTCTCGTCCTGCCAGTCCCAGGGTTCGACGAGCACGACGTCGTCTTCGCGGATCCAGATGCGTTTCTGCATCTTACCGGGGATGCGCGCGGTGCGCTCGGTCCCGTCGGCACAGCGTACTTTGACCCGATTCGCCCCGAGCATGTCCGTGACGGTCGCGAAGACCTCGTCGTTCTCGGGCATCCGGAGGTTCTTCCGACCGCCGTCTCCGTCGTCGCTCATGGCCGCGGATTTGCGTTCGAACGATTTAATCCTTTATCGTCCGTCCGAGAGCGTTCCGGCCGCAGTCGTCGGACGCCACCCCGGGAGCGGTGAAACCACGCCGTTTATTTCTCTTGGCCCTGCAGCCGTCCGTATGTTGCGAAATCTCGGCGCACTCGGTCTCGTCGGCATCGTGCTCCTGCTCGCCGGCATCGCCCTCATCGCGTACGCTAACCTCCTGGTCGCTGCCGGTCTCGCACTCGTCCTCGCCGGGCTCGGACTGGTCGTCAAGTCCATGATTTCGGGACTGTTACAGAATTTCGGAATGTTCTAATTTTCGCCGTGAGGGCCGGTGTGGTGCCCCGCAAGCGGTTTGCGGCTCGGTCACGTCGTATGCCTCTGGGATATGCGATTCGCGACTCCGATCTCGTGTTGGTCTGTCTCGCGGTGAGTCTCGAGAACGGTGCCGTCGTCGGCTACGTGACACCCGTCCCGTTCCCGGCCGCCGTGGTCGTCCTCGGACTCGTCTCGATCGCTTTCATCGGCCACGCGCCGTTCGTCAACGCCCCGGTCGACGATACCGCCGATCTGAGCGGGGAGATCGACCTCCAGAAGATGCCCGCCGTTCCGTCGCCGATGGAGTCCGGTCCCGAACCGTAAGCGCCCGTTAGACCTCGTTGTCGCCCGCCCGATGTTCGCTGATGAGTTGGTCGACCATCGCGGCCTTGCGATCCCGCCGCCGATCCGCGGCGCGGTCGTGCCAGTCGTCGACGACCGCCTCGACGTCGTCCTCACGAGCGACGGCGAGTTCGTCGACCTCCTGCATGGCGACGTCGTCGGCGGGACCGACCGGAATCTCGTTCTCGAAGAGGAGTTCGTCGGCGATTTCGGAGAGTCCGCCGTCCTTGAGCACGACGCGGGGATCGAACCCCGCGAGCAGTTCGGCCGTCGACCGGCCCGCGCCGCTGGCGTCCCGGATGTAGACGACGTCGCCGCTCGCGATGCCGTACTGCTCGTTGGCCTCGCGGATCGCCCCCTTGGTGAACTTCTCGACGACCTTGACCGGGACCAGCCCCTCCTTCTCCGCGGAGACGTCGCTGAAGTTCGAGTGATCGAGTTTCCAGAGGGCCTTCATCCGTTCGACTTTCTTTTCGAGCGTCTCGACCTCCTCGCGGGCCGCGTCGCGCTCGCGCTCGAGTCGGTTCGCCTTTCTCTCGAGGCGACTCACCTCGCGGTCCCGACGGACCTCCTTTCGCTCCTCGCGGCGCGCGACGCCGAGTTCCGTCTCGAGTTCGTCGATCCGCTCGTCGCGTTCGGCGACGCGACCCTCGAGCCGTTCGACGTGTGACTGGAGGCGGTCGACCTGGCGCTCGAGGTCCTTGATCCGCCGTTCCTCGGCGGTGAGTTCGCGGGGCTCGTGGTCGGTCGACTCCTCTTCGGAGTCCTCGTCGTCGGTCAGGTCCGTCAGGACGGCCTCGACGCTCTCCTCGCCGGCGACGACGCGGGCGGTGACCTCGCCGCGGTCGATGCCCGGCGGGAGTTTGTCGGCGATCCGCTCGAACTGGTCTTCGTGGGCGTCGAGGGCGTACAGCGCGGCGGCCATCGCGTCGCGCTGGTGATCGTCGTCGTAGGGGTGGTCGCGCGTGCGATGTTGTTTCTCGTCGACCGGCAGATCGCTCTGGGGAGCCCACCCCGCGGCGTCGAAACTCCGCCGGAACTTCTCGACGGTTTCGGGCATCGGTGTCACGTCCGCCGCGACGATGATCGGCCGCCCGCGCTCGACGATCCACTCGATCACCCCGGCGGTGTCGCTGGTTCGCGAACTCCAGACGTCGAGGACCTCACCCTCGAGCCCGACGATGGCGACGGCGGTCGTCGTCCCGGGATCGATCCCGACGATGACGTGATCGCGGCGCTTGACCAGCGGCTCGAACTCGATGCCGTCGCGGCGCTGGCGCTCGATCTCGACGCGAACGTCGCCCGACCGATTGCGCGAGACGGGAATGTCGCCGGGCCGGGCCGCGACGGTGAAGACGGCGTTGGCGAAGCCGCCGTAGGCCTCCCGGACCTCCCGCTCGTACTCGAGGTTCGCGTCCTCGAGTTCGGACTCGACCTCGCGGGCGCGTTTCCTGACCGAACCGTGGATGCGGCGGGTGTAGCGGTCCTCGCTCCAGCCGCCGCTGCCGGTCGAACGACCGCGTGCGACCTTGACCGACGTCGTGTCGGTAAAGGCCGAAACCTCGTGGCCGACGTTGTGGGCGGCCAGCCGGGCGGCGGCCTCGGCCTCTTGCATCGGGTCTTTGCCGTAGGGAACGTTGTGGCGGTTCGCGACGCGGGAGAGCGGCTCGGGCTGTTCGGCACCCGTCACCTGGACGAGTCGGGTGCCGGCAGGCAGCGAGCCCAGGAAGTGGATGAGCTGGTCCTTGTCGGCGGCCAACTCGTACATGTTGTCGGTTGCGACGATCGCCGGCTCCTCGTCGTCGATCAGTCGCCTGAGCTTTCGGTGAGAGACGACGTCCCGACTGACGTCGTCGCCGTCGTAGACGGCTAGTGCGTACGACGGTGCATCGCCGCGCACGTCTCCGCTCTGGATATCGACACCGAAGACGACTGCATCGAGCGCACTCGTTCGCGTACTCACAGGGACTGCTAGGAACGAGATCGCTATAAATCCGGCGCGGGTTCGCACTCGCTTCAACACGGTCTCGACCGCGGCTTCGGCGGCAGCGACCCGCCGGCGCTCAGTCTTCCCCGTCGTCGGGATACCGGACGTCGACCCCCTGCCCGTCGTCGGGGACGAACACGTCCGCGGGAGCACCCGCGAAGACCTCGCGAGCCTGCTCGAGGTGAGCGTCCGTCCGCCCGGCGTAGCGCGAGGAGAGGTGCAACAGCGCGAGTCGGGCCGCGCCGGCCCGGTTCGCGATCTCGGCGGCTTGACGGGCCGTCGAGTGGGCGGTGTCGGCGGCGCGCTCGGCCCGATCGTCGGCGAAGGTGGCGTCGTGGATCAGCAGGTCGGGGTCGTCGGCGACTTCGATCGTCGCCTCGGCCGGGCGAGTGTCGCCGGTGTAGACGATCGTCCGGCCGGGACGGGGGTCACCGACGACCTGCTCGGGATCGACGACGGTCCCGTCCTCGAGTTCGACGGACTCGCCCGCGTGGAGTTTCGAGAACTCGGGGCCGACGGGAACGCCGAGTTCCTCGGCGCGCTCGCGGTCGAACCGACCCTTGCGATCGTCTTCGACGAGCGCGTAGCCGACCGAGCGGGTGTCGTGGTCGGTTTCGAACGCGCGGATCTCGTATTCCTCGGCGCGGTAGGCGACGTCGCCGGCCCCGATTTCGTTGATCCGCACGGGAAACGAGGGTCGGTTGTCGAGGGCGTTCACTAGCCCCTTGAGCTGGCGGCGCGTGCCGTGGGGCGTGTGAATCGCCAGCGGCTCCTCGCGGTCGTTGAACGCCATCGTCTGCAGCAGGCCCGGAATCCCCAGGACGTGGTCGCCGTGGAGGTGCGTGACGAACAGGTGCGAGACGGCAAACCCCGTCCCGAACCGCATCATCTGGCGCTGGGTCCCCTCGCCGGCGTCGAACAGCAACCCGTCGCCCTCGCGGGCGACGAAGACGCTGCTCGGATTCCGCTCGGTCGTCGGAATCGCCCCGGCCGTCCCCAGAAACGTCACGCGCAGTGGCATCGGTAGCCCCTCGGCGGGCCGCGACTAAACCGGCTTCGGATCGTCCGGGACTTCCGGGTCTCGAACCCGGCAGCCGCTACTCCCCCGCGCTGGTGCTCGCCGGATCGATCACCGCGGGTGCTCGAGGCGGACGACGAACGCTGTTCGTAAACTATGGTAACTGTGTACTATCCCCATAAACCGTCTCGGAACGGTTCGCCGTCCTGCAAACGGACTGCGCGTTTTACGTCCGTCGAGTGCCAAGGGGACGACGACGACACCCCCAATGAGTTCGAGACTGACGTTCGGCACGCTCAAGCGCATCGTCGCGATCCTGATCGCGATCGCGATCGTGCTCGCCGCCGGTATCGTTGTCGGGCAGGCTCCAGCTATTTTCGGCGTCGAAGAGGACCTCGACGCCTCGATCACGTTCGCGGACCAGCAGGGCGACGGTACCGCCGTCACGGTTCGCGAGGTTTCACTCTCCGACGGCGGCTACGTCGTGCTCACTGACGGCGGTGACGGACCGCTCGCCGTCTCCGAACACCTCGAAGCCGGCACCCACGAGAACGTGACCATCGAGCGCGAGGACGACGCGACCCACGAACTGGTCGGCGAGTTGACGGCGACGGTCCATCGGGACACCGGCGACGACCCGTTCGCCTACTACGAGACCGACGGCGAGGAGGATCACCCCTATCTCGAGGACGGATTCCCGGTCAGCGACACCGCGACGGTGACGACGACCGAGGAGGACGCACTCAGCGACTCGTTCGTCGTCGAATCGATCGACGCGCCCGCGGCCGCGACGACCAACGAGACGATCCGGGTGAACGCGACGCTCCGTAATCCAACCGCGTTCCAGACCCAACAATCCGTCACGGTCCGCATCGACGGTGCGGTCTTCGAGCAACGGGTACTCGAACTCGAGGGCGGTGAATCACGGCGTGTGACCTTCGAGACGGATACGAGCGGTGCACCCCCCGGGAACCGGACGATCGGTGTCTACACCGACGGCGACGGTGCGGTCGCGGGGATCGAACTCGCGTTCCACACGGAGCCGAGCGTCTCGGTGGCCGACGCGAGCGCGGAGCGCGTGACCGTCGAGGCCGCGATTCCCGAGCGCGGGTTCGTCGCCCTCGAACGGAACGGCACGGCGATCGGAACGAGCACTCGGCTCGAGCCCGGCGACCACGAGAACGTCACCGTCGACCTCCCGGAAGACGCCGCGATCAACGAGAGCGACGAACTGACGGCGGCGCTCTACGCGGGCGATCCGGGCGATGCCGATTCGGCGTCGCCGATCGAAGTCGATGACCGACCGGTTCGGACGACGTTCACTATCGGGGACGCGGCCGACGCGGAGAGCGGCGACGACTCCGATGGCGACGGTTCGGGGTCCGATTCGGCCGCCGAGTAACCGACCGATTCTTACCCGGGCCGTTCGTACTCGCTGGCGATGGACGCGCCGCTGTGGACCGAGACCCACGCCCCGGAGCTGGCCGAGTTGCCCCAGGACGACGCTCGCGAGTATCTGGAGCGAGCCGTCGAGGAGCCGATCAACCTCCTCCTGCAGGGACCGCCCGGGAGCGGGAAGACGGCCGCGGCACGCGCGCTGGCCCGCGAGGCACACGACGATCCGGACAACGACTTCGTCGAGATCAACGTCGCCGACTTCTTCGGCCGGACCAAGACCGAGATCAAGAACGACCCCCGGTTCGAACACTTCCTCGTCGGCCGCTCGTCGCTGTCCAAGCGGGACATGATCAACCACGTCCTCAAGGAATCCGCGAGCTACGCGCCCGTCTCGGGCGGCTACACCACGATCCTGCTCGACAACGCCGAGGACGTCCGCGAGGACTTCCAGCAGGCCCTGCGCCGGATCATGGAGCAACACCACCGGACGACCCAGTTTATCGTCGCCACCCGTCAGCCCACCAAGCTCATTCCGCCGCTCCGCTCGCGGTGTTTCCCCGTCTCCCTACCCGCACCGACCAGCGAGGCGATCGTGACCGTCCTCGAGCGCATCGTCGAGCGCGAGGGCGTCGACTACGACGCCGACGGCCTCGAGTTCGTCGCGGGATACGCCAACGGCAACCTCCGACAGGCAATCCTGGCGGCCCAGACGACCGTCGAGGACGCGGGCGAACTCACGATGAGCGCGGCCTACGAAACGCTCGGCGAGGTCGGCCTCGAAGACGAAATCGAATCGATGCTCGACGACGCCGAAGCCGGCGACTTTACCGACGCCCGATCGACGCTGGACGATCTGCTCGTCGACGAAGGACTGGACGGCAACGAGGTGCTCGAGGCGATCCTCCGAATCGCCCGCAAACGCTATCAGGGCGAGCGCCTCGCCCGAATCCACCGGCTGGCAGCGGACATCGACTTCGAGATGCACGAGGGAACGAGCGACCGGATTCACGTCTCCCACCTGCTGGCGGAGTTGGGTCGGGATTCCTGAGGGTTCTTAAAACCGACCGATGACGGACGATTCACTCGAGGAACGGCTCGCCGACCTCGATTCGGGAGAGTCGTCTTCCTCGCCGTCGTCGCTCGGCTCGCCCGATTCCTCGAGCGACGGTCCGGGACCGATCACGATGGCGACGCGGTTCTGGGCCGTATCGACTCTCGTACCGCAAGTTCGGATTCTACTCGTTATCACACCCGGCGTCGGTCTGTCGTCCACGGGGAGCTCGACACTTCTCGCGTCGCTGGTCGGCGGCGTCATCGTTGCTGAGTGCTTGCTTCGGGGGGTTGGACCAGCCATCGCGTCGGCGCTCTGGAAGGGCGTTTTCGCCGCATTCCTTTGCACTCTCGGCGCGTTGGCCGTTTCAGTAACCGTGATCGGCTCTTCGCTTCCCGATTCGGCGATCGGGGCCGGATTCCTCGTCGTCAGCGTCGTCGTCACCGCTCGCCGGCTCGAGCGGACGGACAGCGGCTGACGCCGCGGTAGCGTAAGCTCGAGTTCCGATTCCGTTCCGGGGGACGGCGGTGACGATGTCGCCGCGTTCACCGGCCACTCCGTGGCCGATACGGACCGTTATCCGCCCGCCGGCCGAAGGGCGGGTATGCCGACGCGTCTCGAGACACGGATCGAGAACCGATTTCGCGTCCAGCCGAACCACTACCTCCGAACGGAAGTCGTTGAACGAATTCGCCCGAACCGGTCGGGCGAATTCGTGTAAACCGTTCCGTTCGGAGGTAACCCGAACAACAACGACACGCTCCACGGCGGCAACCTGCTGAAGTGGCTCGACGAGGTGAGCGCGATGTCGGCGATGCGATTCGCCGGCGAGACCTGCGTCACCGCCCGCGTGAACGAACTCGACTTCGAGCGGCCGATCCGGATCGGCGACACGGCCCTCGTGGAGGCCTACGTCTACGACGCCGGCCGGACGAGCGTCCACGTCGCCCTGCGCGCCTGGCGCGAGGAACCCCGCAGCGGCGAGACCGAGTCGACGTTCACCTTCGTCGCGATCGACGAGACCGGCGAGACGGTCCCGGTTCCCGACCTCTCGGTCTCGACCGAGGACGGGGAGCGTCTTCGGGATCGCGTCCACGAGATCGAGGAGTGATTCCACTCGGCTGATTGCCCGCGCCTTGTTACGATTCGTTGATGTTGTGAAAGCGCTCGAGTACTTCTTCTGGAACCGGGTTCACGTACTCGAACGGTTCGTTGTCACAGAGACGATTGAAGTCGCGATCGGTAGTCACCAGTACGTCGGCATCGGTCTGCCGGGCAAGCGCGAGATAAAAGCAGTCGTAGACATCGTGGTTCTTCTCTACACTGATTTCGTAGGCGTCGAGAACGGTTTTGTCGTCCACGTCGACGAACTCAAGGGGGTACTGAAGGAGCGACGAAACGGCGTTTCGTGCTTCGTGTGTGTCGAAACCGAGATCTTCGAGTACCCACTGTATCCGGAGCGGAAGATAGCCGAAGACGATCAGCGAATCGCTACCGGTGAGGGCTGGAACCAGTTCCTCCGCGACGTATGGATGACCGGGATGGTCATCCACTAACTGAATCGACAGCGCGTTGAGGTCGGGTAAGACGCGTTTCGCCCCCATCTCACTGCCCACCGAAAGTCGCGTCACCCGCGTCTCGGAACGCCTCGTCTCCCCACTCCTCTCCTCGCGTAAGCGTCTCGAGGTCGGGAAGTTCCCTGACGAGACGGATGTCGCCCCCGTCGCGAACGACTCGGAACTCGGTCCCGTCATCGAGATTGAGTTCGTCACGGAGTTCCTTCGGAATCGTCAACCGGCCGCGATGATTGATTCGTGCCGTCCCATACTCCTCGCTGTTAGTATCGTTTGTCCCGCTCATTCTATCACCTGTATCCAATCAAACGCACTCTGTCACCATAATAAATGGGGAGGGATACGGACCCACAATGACAATCACTACTGAACGACTGTCTACCCGTCGTTGATGATGGCACGGTGGGTTACGAGTGAACTGGCCGGTGACGGCGTGTCAGTCCCTCGTAGTCACGATAGTAGCGTATTGCTGCAGTGCGAGTTTCCAACCCAGTATCGGAACGGTACTGCACTGCAGTCACGACGATCGCCGCTCGAGGACCAGCACGTACCGCGTCAGCGACCGATGGACGCGCCGCTCGAAGGCCGACTCGATCTCCCAGCCCGCGGCCCGCGCCTCGCCCGCCCACGAGCGATCGGCGATCACGACCGCCCGCGGAGCGACCCGCTGTGCCTCGGCGAGCGCACCCGCAACGAGGTCCTCGAGCCGGTGGGTGTCGATCTTCGACTGGCGGCCGTAGGGCGCATCGAAGACGACGCCGTCGACGGAATCGTCCGCCAGCGGGAGCCGCATCGCGTCACCTCGGCCGACGTGCCACGACCCCCGCTCGAGGCCGGTCGGCGAGGGCTCGTCGCGCCCGAGGAAGTGCGTCAGGTTCTCCCGCGCCCCCGCAGCCATCTTCGCCTGCGCGTCGGTGCCGATCACGTTCGCGCCGACCAGTCCCGCTTCGACGAGCACGCCGCCGGTCCCACACATCGGGTCCAGGATCGTCGCGCCTGCTCGAGCGCCCGCGATGTTCGCCGCGGCCCGCGCGAGTAAGGGGTCCATGCTGCCGGGCTGGAAGAAGGGTTTGTCCGTCGGCGCGCGCGTCCCGAAATCCCGGACGCTCTCGGCCGCGAGCCAGCCGAGCGCACAGACGGAGACGAACTCACCCGGCGACTCATCGCGCCCCTCGGCGTCGACGCGCTCGAGGGCGTGTTCGCCCGTCTCCTCCCGGTGTTTCCCCTCCGAAAAGACGACCCGGAGGAGGTGATCGGGATCGTCGAGATCCACCGAAAACCCACGCTCGACCAGGATTTCACCGAGTTCGCGCTCCGCCTGCTCGGTGCTCACGCCGCTCGAGCCGTGGACGTCCGTCGCTCGCACCGCGACCGATCCCTCGCGGTCGATCGCGGCGGCTTCGAGGACGGCCCGCGCGCTCTCGAGGTCGGCCGCCCCCCGGCCGAGGAGGTCGCTCGCGCGGTGGGTATAAGCGAGTCCGCGGACGCGCTCGGGGACGATCCCCCCTGCGACCGCGAGTCCGGGCGCGATGCGACGGAGTCCGGCCGCCGCGCTGGCCGCCTCGCGGGCCGCGAACGCGTCGTCCTCGCCGCCGAGCTCGAGCAGATACACGCTCGATCGTCGCGTCGGCGCGGCCATGAGCCTACCGCTTTTCGCGAACCAGGCCACCAACCACGATACCAAATATCATACTTGTGGCCGCTCGGACGGCCGGAAATCGGCGATACGCGAATCCACCGTGGAGCGTATAAACCGGATATATCAGGTGGCGGTACTAAGCTTTATAAACCTTAAATACGTCTTTTTAAGCGACTAATGACGGATCCGAAGGACACCATCAACATCGAAAACGTGGTGGCGTCGACCGGCATCGGACAGGAACTCGACCTCCAGAGCGTCGCGATGGACCTCGAGGGGGCCGACTACGACCCCGAGCAGTTCCCCGGTCTCGTCTACCGTACCCAGAATCCCAAGTCCGCCGCACTGATCTTCCGGTCGGGGAAGATCGTCTGTACCGGCGCGAAAAGTACCGACGACGTCCACGAGAGCCTGCGCATCGTCTTCGACAAGCTCCGTGAACTCCAGATCCAGGTCAACGAGGACCCCGAGATCGTCGTCCAGAACATCGTCACCTCGGCCGACCTCGGCCGGAACCTCAACCTGAACGCGATCGCGATCGGCCTCGGGCTCGAGAACATCGAGTACGAGCCCGAGCAGTTCCCCGGACTCGTCTATCGACTCGACGAGCCGGAGGTCGTCGCACTGCTGTTCGGCTCCGGGAAACTCGTCATCACCGGCGGGAAGAAGCCGGTCGACGCCGAGCACGCCGTCGACAAGATCGTCTCTCGACTCGAGGACCTCGGCCTCCTCGAGTAACGCCGATCCTTTTCGGTCGTTCGATCGACTTGAGCGGTGCCGACGCCACCTGCGGACCCGTGTCCGCGGCCGGACGCGTCGTCGGTGGTCGGCCGATCGATGCGTCTCGTCCGGAGTCGGACCTCGGGGGTCCGACTCCCCGCAGTAATCAGTGCTTACCCGTCCGTCGATCCGCGTCCGTCGCGAGTTGCATCTCGAGTCGCCGACCGTCGATCGCATTTCGATCGCTTTCACCGAGTTTTCGATCGTTCAATCGCGGCCCAGCGAGCCTGACTCGTCTGAACCGGTGCTGATTCGCCGAAACGACCGTTCGCGTTTATCCGGGTCTCCGTCCTTGACTCTCACGTGCCCATGACGATCCACCCAGATCGAACGCCGCCGGCCTCGGGTCGATTTCACCCCGGTACCGACGGCGCGATCAGCCGTCGCCCCCTCCCGCGGGAGACGATCCGTCACGTCCTCGACAGCGACCGTCGGCGCGAGGTCGTTCGGTGCGTGCTCGCCGCCGACGACCCGATCGCGGTCAGAACGCTGGTCGGCCGACTCGCCGACGCCGAACAGGACCCGACCGTCGCGACGACGATCCATCAACTACGCCAGCGGATTCACACGACCCTGTGTGAAACCCATCTCCCGCTGCTCGAAAAACACGATATCGTCCGTTACGACCGGGACCGAAACCTCGTCGCCCCGGCCGCGAACTGTGCCGCGTTCGACTCCCGCCTCGAGTTCGACTCGCTCGACCGGCCGATCGCCAGCCGACTCGAGTAGCTTCGACGCGGTCGAGACGGGTCCGTCGTTCCTGCCCGAAGGCCCGTAACCGACCCGCTCACTCGACGAGTCGCTCGATCTCGGTCACGAGGATATCGCTTGCGCCGGCCGTTTTGACCTCGGTAATCGTCTCGAAAACGTCCCGTTCGTTGACGACTGCGTGGACGGCGACCTTCGCGTCCCCGTCGTCCTCGTCGGCGATGTCCATGATCGTCGGCCCACCCAGTCCCGGAATGACGTCGCGGACGTCCTCGAGACGGTCCCGCGGGACGTTCATCATCAGGTACCGCTTGCCTTCGGCGTGTTTCACCGAGGAAAGTGCGGTCCTGACCTCGCCGACCTTGGGACCGTCGAGGACGTCCTCCCGCCCGAACAGTCGGACGGAACTCGAGAGGACCTCGTCGATGACGGCCAGCCGGTTCATTTTCAGCGTCGTTCCGGTACTCGTGATGTCCACGATCGCGTCGGCCATCTCCACGTGGGGCGTAAGCTCCGTCGCGCCCGAGACCTCGACGATGTCGGGGTCGACGCCGGTGGTGGCGAAGAAGTCCGCGGTGATGTTCGGAAACTCGGTGGCGACGGTTTTCCCGGCCAGATCCGCCACGGCGTCGGTATCGCCGTCTTCGGGGGCCGCCAGCACGAGTCGGCAGCGACCGAACTCGAGGTCGAGCAA
The DNA here is from genome assembly GCF_000731985.1 of Natrinema altunense. Classification (GTDB taxonomy): domain Archaea; phylum Halobacteriota; class Halobacteria; order Halobacteriales; family Natrialbaceae; genus Natrinema; species Natrinema altunense. The sequence goes on along the minus strand of NZ_JNCS01000004.1, from coordinate 173,702 downwards.
TTCGGACACGTCGTCGACGCGAGCCTCCCGAACCTGGTCGAATCCCGTGATCCCGAGTTCGGCCGCGCCGTCGGAGACGTACTCCGGAATGTCGGCCGCGCGAGCGAACAGGACGGTCACGTCCGGGTCGACGGTGTCGGCGTAGAGTTTGCGGTCGGCCCCGTTCTCGAGATGGAGCCCCGCCCGCTCGAGGAGGTCGATCGTCGGCTCGTGCAGGCGGCCCTTGTTGGGAACGGCGATTCGCATATGGTCCGTCTTGGGCGGCGGCGGGCAACTGTCTTTTCATCCGCGCACCGCCGTCATGTGCAGGTGTGCAGTGACTTTCGGCGGGTACGAGAGAGCGACGGGCTCGCGGTTCACTGCAGTTCGTGCGTGGAATCCACTGTCCGCGGCTCGGGTCACTTCGAGAGCCGCAGTCCGATCGACGGCGATTCGCTGACCCACGGGGCGGGGAGACACCGCATGAGCCCGATCTCGGAACACCCCACCCCTACTGCCCGGTCGGACCGACGCCGCTGTCCGATCGCCGACCGCTTTCGAATCCGTCGTTTCGGACGGCGAACGCATCGGTTTTTCAAGGACAATTGCAATAGCCGATTCCCACGATGTCCTCCACATGGACCCATCACTCACTCAGGGGTTCCTCGAGTCGCTCCGGATCGGGCTCGGATTCCTCTGGACGGCGGCGTGGGCGATCATCATGGGACTGACGATCACCAGCCTCGTGCAGGTGTACGTCTCGAAGGAGCGGATGGCGCGCGTTCTCGGGGACAGCGACGTCTCGAGTCTGGCGACGGCGACGGCGTTCGGCGCGGCCAGCAGCGGCTGTAGTTTCGGTGCCGTCGCCATCGGGAAGGGACTGTTCGCGAAGGGCGCGCACGCGGTGAACGTCCTCGCGTTCATGTTCGCCTCGACGAACCTCATCGTCGAACTCGGACTGATGATCCTGCTCCTGCTGGGCTGGGAGTTCCTCGTCGCGGAACTGCTCGGCGGCCTCGTCCTCATCGCGATCATGGCCGTCATCGTCCGGCTGACGCTCCCGGAGCCGCTGTTCGACGAGGTTCGCGCGGAACTCGAGCGCGAGGACCGCGAGAGCGGCGGGATGACGGACCCGACCTGCGGCATGGAGGGGTCGGACGAGCACACGATCGTGACCGACGGCGGCGAGACGCTGCGGTTCTGCTCCGAGGGCTGTCTCGAGACCTATCGGCAGCGGACGGCCGGCAGCGGCGCGTGGTCCGACGACCTCCGCTCGTGGGGCGGCTGGTACAGGATCGCAAACCAGTATCGGAAGGAGTGGTCGATGATCTGGACGGACGTCGTCGCGGGGTTTCTCGTCTCGGGGTTCGTCATCGTGTTCGTCCCCCAGTCGGTCTGGAACGCGCTGTTCCTCGGGGGCGACGGCCTGCTCGTGACCGCCGAGAACGCGGTCATGGGCGTCGCGATCGCCGTCGTCAGCTTCGTCGGGAGCATGGGCAACGTCCCGTTCGCGGTCGCCCTCTGGGGCGGCGGGATCAGCTTCGCCGGCGTCATCGCGTTCGTCTACGCCGATCTCATCACGGTGCCGGTGTTGAACGTCTACCGGAAGTACTACGGCTGGTCGGTCATGCTGTACATCCTCGGCGTCTTCTTCGTGACGATGGCGTTGACCGGCTTCCTCATGGAACTGCTGTTCGACGCGTTCGGCATCGTCCCGAACCTGGCCGGCGGCGAGACGGCGACCGAGCAGCGGTACTTCGAACTGAACTACACCTTCTATCTCAACCTCGTCGCCTTCGCTCTCTCCGGGTTCCTCCTGTTCGTATACCGTCGTGGGCTCGGTGCCCCCGGGGAGTACCGCGACCCGGTCTGTGGGATGCGAACCGACGACGACGGCCCAAGCGCCGCACACGACGGCGAAACCTACTACTTCTGTTCGACCACCTGCAAGCGGGCGTTCGAGGACGCGCCGGCCGACTTCGCGGCGCACTCGGCGCGGGTTTCGGACGACGGGTCGTCACACGACCACCACTGACGCCGCCGTCAGTCGTTGCAAAACGGGTTACACCGACGCGTCGTAGCCGGCCTCGTCGACCGCGCCGACGAGCGCCTGCGGGTCCGCGTCCCCCTCGACGGTGGCCTGTTCGCCCTCTCGATCGGCGTCCGCCGATTCGACGCCGTCGACACCCTCGAGCGCGTCCTCGACGGTCTGTTCGCAGTGGTCACAGGACATCCCTTCGACGGTAATGGTTCGACTCATAGGCAACCGTAGGGACGCCGGCTCTTTGTACGTTATCGCTTTCGATACGAGAGACGAGCGGTCGTCAGCTTCGGATTGCAAACCAAGGGGCGACACGAACTTTGTACTCGAGTCCCAACGAGCGGTATGCGCGATCTCGACGAAACCGATATGGAAATCCTGCGACTGCTGGGCGACGACGCGCGGCGACCCTACAGCGACATCGCCGAGGCGGTCGGCCTCTCCGGACCGGCGGTTTCCGACCGCGTCGAGCGTCTCGAGCAGGCGGGCGTCATCAACCGATTCACGGTCGATGTCGATCAGTCACAGCTTCGGGCGGGGATTCCCGTGTTCGTGCGGGCGACCGTTCCGGCGGACGACGTGGGCGACTGTAGGGCGGCGATCGCGGACGCCGACGCCGTCGAACACCTGTTCGTTACCGCCGACGGCGAGGTGTGGTTCTACGCCCGCGCACAGGTACGGCGGGTCCGCGAGTGGCTCGAGGGACTGCTCCCCGACGCGGACGGCGTCGATTACGACGTGACGCTGATCGACGACGCCGAATGGACGCCTTCGCTCGACGGGACGCAGTTCGCGCTCACCTGCGCGGAGTGTGGCAACACCGTCGACAGCGAGGGTGAATCGACCCGCATCGACGGGGACGTGTACCACTTCTGCTGTTCGTCCTGTCAGAGTCGGTTCGAGGAGCGATACGATCGGCTCGAGGAGGGGGTCTGAGTTTCGATTCCAAGGAACTGATCGCGTCTGACTTTGACTTTCGACTAGTAAAGGGGGTAAGACGGGAGTCCCTACGAACCAGTAATGAGTACTCAGACCGCACACCTGGGCATCCGGGGCATGAGCTGTGCGAACTGTTCGCAGACGATCAGCGATGCCCTGGAGTCCCGAGATGGCGTAAGCGAGACGACCGTCAACTTCGCGACCGACGACGGCACCGTCGAGTACGATCCCGAGACGATCACGCTGGCCGAAATCTACGAGACGATCGACGAGGCCGGCTACGAGGCCGATCGTGCGAGCCGCTCGATCGGGATCACCGACATGAGCTGTGCGAACTGCGCCGAGACCAACGAGGCGGCCCTCGAGTCCGTCCCGGGCGTCGTCGACGCGGAGGTCAACTACGCGACCGACGAGGCGACCGTCGCGTACAACCCGGCCGACGTGTCCCTCGAGTCGCTCTACGAGGCGATCGAGGAGGCCGGCTACACGCCCGTCCGCGACGAGGGAAGCGAAGACGAGTCCGATCAGGACCGCCGCGACGCGGCCCGACAGGCGGAGATCCGCAAACAGCTCCGGCTGACGATCCTCGGCGCGGTGCTGTCGGCTCCGTTCCTGTTCTTCCTCGCCGACAAGTTCCTGCTCGGCGGGACGCACGTCCCGGAGACGGTCTTCGGCGTGACATTCGGCTGGGTCGAGTTCCTGCTCGCGACGCCGGTCTACGTCCTGCTGGGGCGGGAGTTCCTCGTCAACTCCTACACGGCGCTGGTACGCAATCGCACCGCCAACATGGACGTGTTGATCGCGCTCGGTTCCTCGACGGCGTACGTCTACAGCCTCGTCGTCCTGCTGGACCTGCTCGCCGGCAACCTCTACTTCGACACTGCCGCGATGATCCTCGTGTTCATCACGCTGGGGAACTACCTCGAGGCCCGCTCGAAGGGCCAGGCCGGCGACGCCCTGCGGAAGCTCCTCGAGATGGAGGCCGAGACGGCTACGCTGGTCGATGACGAGGGGACCGAGGAAGAAGTGCCGCTCGAGGACGTGGCGGTCGGCGACCGGATGAAGGTCCGACCGGGCGAGAAAGTGCCGACCGACGGCGTCGTCGTCGACGGCCAGTCGGCGGTCGACGAGTCGATGGTGACCGGCGAATCGGTCCCGGTCGAGAAGGAGGCCGGCGACGAGGTGATCGGCTCGACGATCAACGAGAACGGCGTGCTGGTCGTCGAGGCGACCAAGGTCGGCGCGGACACGGCCCTGCAGGGGATCGTCCAGACCGTCAAAGAGGCCCAATCCCGCCAGCCGGAAATCCAGAACCTCGCGGACCGCATCTCGGCGTACTTCGTCCCCGCGGTCATCCTCAACGCGATCTTCTGGGGCCTGGTCTGGTTCCTGTTCCCCACGACGCTCGCCGGCGTCGTCGACGCCGTACCGGTGCTGGATCTGGTCGGCGGCGGTCCGGACGCACTCTCGACGTTCGAGTTCGCGATCGTCGTCTTCGCCTCCGCGGTGCTGATCGCCTGTCCCTGCGCGCTCGGGCTGGCGACCCCTGCCGCGACGATGGTCGGCTCCACGCTGGGCGCGCAAAACGGCGTCCTGTTCAAGGGCGGTGACATCTTGGAGCGCGCGCGAGACGTCGACACCGTCGTCTTCGACAAGACCGGGACGCTGACCACCGGCGAGATGACGCTGACCGACGTGGTCGCGCTCGAGGGCGCGGCGGCCGCGACGGACGGCGGTGAGACGGCGGCCGATGGTGGAGCGGTAGTGACCCGCGAGTCGCTCGACGAAAACGAGGTCCTCCGCCTCGCGGCCAGCGCCGAGCGCAACAGTGAACATCCGCTCGCGCAAGCGATCGTCGACGGGGCCGAGGAACGCGGCCTCGAGCTGTCCGACCCCGACGAGTTCGAGAACGTCCCCGGACAGGGCGTCCGGACGACCGTTGAGGGACGGGACGTGCTGGTCGGCAACCGACGGCTGCTCGAGGGCGCGGGCGTTGACCCCGCGCCCGCGGCCGGCGAGATGGAACGATTAGAGCGCGAGGGGAAGACGGCGATGCTGGTCGCGGTCGACGGCGCGGTCGCGGGCGCCGTCGCGGATGCCGATACCGTCAAGGAGGGTTCCGCCGACGCGGTCGCGGCCCTGCGCGAGCGCGGCCTCGACGTCGTGCTGCTCACCGGCGACAACGAGCGGACGGCACGGGCCGTCGCCGAACGAGTGGGGATCGATCCCGACGACGTCCGCGCCGGCGTCCTGCCGGAAGACAAGGCCGACGCCGTTGCGGACATCCAGTCGACGGGCCGCAAGGCGATGATGGTCGGCGACGGCGTCAACGACGCGCCCGCGCTGGCGGTCGCCCACGTCGGCACCGCCATCGGCTCCGGGACGGACGTGGCCATCGAAGCCGCGGACGTGACCCTGATGCGCGACGACCCGCTCGACGTGGTCAAGGCGATTCGCGTCTCGGAGGCCACGCTGGCGAAGATCAAGCAGAACCTCGTCTGGGCGCTGGGCTACAACACCGCGATGATCCCGCTGGCCTCACTGGGGCTGCTCCAGCCCGTCCTCGCGGCCGGCGCGATGGCGCTGTCGTCTGTGTCGGTCCTCTCGAACAGCCTGCTGTTCCGCCGGTACACGCCGGATCGGGACTACGAACTGCTCGGCCGGTTCCGGCGCTGATCGGCGCTCGAGCGCCTGTCAGCGCGTCGGTTCACTCGAAAAAAGTCCAATACGTTGCCGGGCTCCCGAGCCCGGGACGACGGCGCGCTCGAGGCGCCCTCACGGCGTCGTCGATCAGTCGTCCGCGGCGTTCGCGTCGGGCGCACCGTTCCCGTTCTCGTTCCCGCCGTCTCCACCGTCGCCGCCGTTGCCGCGGTTTTCGTCGGCTTCGCCCTCGTCGTCCGCGTTGACGTCGCGAATCTCGACGTCGTCACCCGTTCCGCTCTCGCTGATCATCGGTTTGAGGATGTACTTGCCGCTCTTGCCGGCCTTGTGGGGCGCGATGTCGTAGACGAAGTCGACCCGCTCGTCGGTGCCGACGGTGAAATTCGTGTGCAACTGGAGCTTGTTGCTCGGCAGTTTCACCCTCGTCGTGCTCCCGTCGGTCAAGACGCCCTCGGTGTCGCTGACGTAGATGAAGACCGTCTCGTAGTCGCCGGCCGGAAGTTCGAACTCGTCGATCATCGACGCGTTCGCGCCTTTCAGTTCGGTGAGATCGACCGTTCGGTTGTCGACATCGTACTCGATCCAGCGTTCGTCGGCCGCGCCGTCATCGTTTTTCCCGTCCGCCTCGCTCTTCTCGTCCGTCTCGTCCCCTTCGCCCGTTTCGTTCTCCGCCTCGTCGTCGGACTCGGCCTCCTCGGTACCGTCGGCGTCGCCATCTTCGTCGGTCGTCTCGTCGGCCGTTTCGTTCGACGACTCGGTTCCGTCGTCGGACTCGTTCGCGGCGTCCCCGTCGGTCGCGTTCGAGTCACCGTCGCTTCCGCCGCCGGTCTTCTTGAAGCCGACCTTCGTGATCGTCACGTTGAGGTGTTCGAAGTCGTCGATCACGTTCGGTTCGTCGCTGACGTAGAACGCGGCCGTTCCCGTGCTCCCGCCGGCGTCGATCGTAGACGACTCGTCGGTCGTCGAGTTGTTCCGTGGCTCCCCGCCCATCCCGCCGGCACAGCCGGCGACGGCGACGAGGGCTGCCACGAGTACCAGTTGGACCGTCCGTCCGTTCATATCCGCCGACAGTCATTCAGGAGTGAAAAAGGGGGCCGACGCTTGGGTCCGTTTACGATCGTTCATCCGGGGCTGAACTGGCCGAAACGGTACGCTTGCGCCGTCGGAGCGTCGGCCAGACGGTCGTCACCATCCCCTCGAGTCACTCGGCGAAAAGGGTCTCGAGGAGGGCGGGCGTGACGAAGGCCTCGACGAGGGCGGCCACGACCAGGAGCAACCAGCCGGCGAGGACGAGGAGTCCCGTCCGGTAGAGGTAGGGTTTCGAAAAGATCGCGTCGCGGGTGCCGCGGACCCGCTGGCCGATCCGATAGAGGAGCCGGAAGCCGATGCCGGCGGCGATAAACAGCGCCGGCAGCTCGAAGATTCCGTGGGGGAGCAGTCCCACGAGGATGTATCCGAGACCGACATCACTGGTGACGTACGCACCGACGTTCCCGACGATGATCCCGTTGAACAGCATCGCCCAGGCCGTCAGGAGACCGAGGCTCAACGCGCCGACGATCGATAGCAAGAACGCGCGGCTGTTGTTCACGAGTAAAAAGCGCGCCAGGTCGATCCCGCCGCCGTCGACGTCCGGAAACAGCGGCTCCCCGACCATCTCCTGGATGATCTCGAGCAGGTTGTAGCCCGCGAGCATGAGGAGGACGCCGACGACGATCCCGATCGCGAACAGGCCGGCGGCGAACCCGACGTACCGGCGGTGCTCGTTCCAGGCGTCCGCGAGCGCCTCGCCCGGCGGATACCCGCCGGTGGGGCGCATGCTGTCGCGTTGCGATCCTGATTCCATATCGACACGTCTTCGAAAGATCCCATAAACCCGGCGACTCGTCCCGGGACGCCCGTCGGCGTATCGACAGTATAAGGCGGCCCGAGGAGAACTCCGAGCTAATGACGACGCTTGCGATCGCCGACGGGCGGGTGCTCCGGCCCGACCTGACGGTGACGGCCGCGGACGTACTGATCGATCAGGACAGCGGTGAAATCCGCGAGATCGGCCCCGATCTCGCGAGCGAGGCCGACGACACGCTCGACGCCGCGAACTCACTCGTCACGCCGGGGTTCGTCAACGGCCACTGTCACGTTGCCATGACGCTCCTGCGCGGGTACGCCGACGACAAGCCCCTCGAGACGTGGCTCCGTGAGGACATCTGGCCCGCCGAGGGGGAACTGACGGCCGCGGACATCCGCGCCGGTGCCGAGTTGGGCCTGCTCGAACTGATCAAATCGGGCGTCACTGCGTTCGCCGACATGTACTTCCAGGTGCCCGAGGTCGCCGCCGCGGTCGAAACCGCCGGGCTCCGGGCCCGACTCGGGCACGGTATCGTCACCATCGGCAAGGACGGCGAGACCGCTCGCGAGGACGCGGCCACGGGCCTCGAGATCGCCCGCGAGTACGACGGCGCGGCCGACGGGCGGATCTCGACGGCGTTTATGCCACACTCGCTGACGACCGTCGGCAGCGAGTACCTGGCGGAATTCGTTCCCAAAGCACGGGAGGCGGGCGTTCCGATCCACTACCACGCCAACGAGACCGCGGACGAGGTCGCGCCGATCGTCGACGAGCACGGGGTCCGACCGCTCGAGTACGCCGCCGATCGCGGCCTCCTCGAGCCCGAGGACTTCGTCGCACACGGCGTGCACGTCGACGAGACCGAGATCGAACTCCTCGCCGAGGTCGGCACCGGCGTGATTCACTGCCCCGCCTCGAACATGAAACTCGCCAGCGGGATGGCACCGGTCGAGCGGCTGCGCGAGGCGGGCGTCACCGTCGGACTCGGCACCGATGGCGCGGCCTCGAACAACGACCTCTCCATGCTCGACGAGGCTCGCGACGCGGCCATGCTGGGCAAACTCGCCGCCGACGACGCCAGCGCAGTGCCCGCGGAGGCGGTCGTCGAGATGATGACGCGGGGCAGCGCCGACGCCGTCGGCTTCGACTCCGGGCGGCTCGAGGTGGGTGCACCGGCCGATCTCGCGGTGATCGATCTCGAGCAACCCCACCTGACGCCGCCACACGACCTCGTGAGTCACCTCGCCTATGCGGCCGCGGCGGCCGACGTTCGCCACACCGTTTGCGACGGCCGCGTACTCATGCGCGACCGCGAGGTCCTGACGCTCGAGGCCGCGGCGGTCCGAGAGCGTGCGCTCGAGGCAGCGGAAGCGGTGGTCGAGCGGGCCGACGCGTAGTCGATCCGCCGATTCGACGACCGATCGGTCATTGAGATAAACGCTCAGGCCGTCCGATAAACACTCAAAACGATTCTCGAAGCGTTGTTTCGGTGTGCAAACGACGAGAACGTCCGTGGGGGTTTATTCAGGAATCCGAGAATGTTCCGCTCGGATGAAGCACCACCGACTACTCACGATGGCACTGGTCGCCATGATGGCCCTGTCCGTGATCGCACCGCTGGGAACGGCGGCAGCGCAGACAGGCGATGGCGTCCCCGAGATGGAGGGCGATGGCGAGCACCTCCTTGTCACGGCCGACGCGAACGAGACCGACGATACCCTCGACGACAACGAGACCGAGGACGACCTCGATGACAACGAGACTGAGGACGACCTCGACGACAACGAGACCGAGGACGACCTCGATGACAACGAGACCGAGGACGACCTCGACGACAACGAGACTGAGGACGACCTCGACGACAACGAGACCGAGGACGACCTCGACGACAACGAGACCGAGGACAACGAAACCGATGTCTCGAACTTCGGTTCGCTCGTCTCGGAGTTCGCCGAGAACGCCGACAACGAGTCCGACGGCCCGACCGGTCTCTCCGTCGCGAGCTTCGTCGTTGCGAACAACCCGGGTAACGCGCCCGACCACGCTGGTCCGCCGGCCCACGCCGGTCCGCCAAGCGACGATGACGGCGACGACGAGGCCGAGGACGACGATGACGAACGAGGACCGCCCGAACACGCCGGCCCGCCGAGCGATGACGAACGGGGTCCGCCCGAGCATGCTGGACAGTCCGGCGACGAGGACGCGGATGATGCCGACGACAGCGACGAGGACGCGGACGATGCCGACGACAGCGACGAGGACGCGGACGATGCCGACGACAGCGACGACGACGCGGACGATGCCGACGACAGTGATGACGACGCGGACGATGCCGACGACAGTGATGACGATGCGGACGATGCCGACGACAGCGACGACGACGCCGACGATGCTGACGATAGCGACGACGACGCCGACGATGCTGACGATAGCGACGACGACGCCGACGACACTAGCGGAAACGGCGGCGGTCCGCCGTCTCACGCCGGCCCGAAGTAACGGCGACCGCACCTGATCCGGTCCGACCGGATTCGATCCGCGTCCGAGAGACGCCGCTCGACGACACCGGGTTGTCAGAGGCACGGTCTTCGGCGGCGTCGGAATACGGTCGCGCGCGGTGATCGGCAAGCCGGCCGACGCCCGCGCCAGCGACCGGCGCGGATTCGACTCTTCTCCCGTTGCCCCAGTTTCGCTCCCGCCGTGACGGGAGCGCTTCGGTAGCGTTTTTGCCCCGCTTGCACTCAGTCAACCCATGACCGAGACCGAGTACCCACCGATCAGCGAGCAACTGGACGACCTCGAGTCCGCTCGCGAGGAGGGACGCCGGAAGATGGACTGGGCCGCCCAACACATGCCGATCCTCGAGCACGTTCGCGAGGAGTTCGTCGCGAATCAGCCCTTCGAGGGCGAGCGGATCGGCATGGCGATGCACGTCGAGGCCAAGACGGCGATGCTCGTCGAGACGCTCGCGGAGGGCGGTGCGGAGGTCGCCGTCACCGGCTGTAACCCGCTCTCGACCCACAACGACGTGTCGGCGGCGCTGGATACCCACGAGAACATCACCAGCTACGCCAAACGCGGCGTCGACGACGAGGAGTACTACGCCGCGATCGAGGCCGTTATCGCCCACGAGCCGACGATCACCGTCGACGACGGCATGGATCTCGTCGCCGCCATCCACGAGGATTACCCCGAACTGATCGACGGCATCGTCGGCGGCGCGGAAGAGACCACTACGGGCGTCCACCGCCTGCGCGCGATGGACGATGACGGCGCGCTCGAGTATCCCGTTTTCGCTGTCAACGACACGCCGATGAAGCGGCTGTTCGATAACGTCCACGGCACCGGCGAGTCCTCGCTGGCGTCGATCGCCATGACCACGAACCTCTCGTGGGCCGGCAAGAACGTCGTCGTCTCGGGCTACGGCTACTGCGGCAAAGGTGTCGCGAAGAAAGCTGCCGGACAGAACGCCAACGTCATCGTCACCGAGGTCGAGCCCCGTCGCGCACTCGAGGCCCACATGGAGGGCTACGAGGTCATGCCGATGGCCGAGGCCGCCGCGGTCGGCGACGTCTTCCTGACGACGACGGGTAACCGAGACATCATCGTCGAGGAACATTTCGAAAAGATGCAGGACGGCGTCTTGCTCGCGAACGCGGGCCACTTCGACATCGAGATCGATCTCGACGCGCTCGACGACCTCGCGGTCGACCGCTACGAGGCCCGCGACGGCGTCGAGGCCTACGAACTCGAGGACGGCCGCACGCTGAACGTGATCGCCGAGGGCCGCCTGGTCAACCTCGCCGCACCCGTCTCGCTGGGCCACCCCGTCGAGGTCATGGACCAGTCGTTCGGTATCCAGGCCGTCTGTGTGCGCGAGATGCTCGAGAACGGCGACGCCTACGACGCGGGTGTCCACGACGTTCCCGACGATCTCGACAAGGAGATCGCCGAGATCAAACTCGAGGCCGAGGGCGTCGACTTCGATTCGCTGACCGACACTCAGCGCGAGTACATGGACTCGTGGGACCACGGTACGTAAGCGCTTCCGTCGGTCGACCCGTCGAATCGCTCCCGGAACTGGTTCAATCCTCGGAGCCGTCGTTCCCGTCGGCCTCCTCGATCACGAACACGAGGCTCCCGTCCTCGAGTCCGCCGAGGCGAACCCGCGCCGCGAACGTCGCTCCTGTTTTTCGCCGGCCGGTACAGCTGCCGGTCCACCGCCATCCCTCCGCGACGGTCGGAATCGCGGTCGATTCGAGATGGCAGACGGCGTCGTCGGTGAACAGGTCCTGCCAGGACGTGCCAGCGATGGCGTCGTGTTCGTAGCCGAACTGCATCGCGAAGGCGCGGCTCGCGAACTGGATCTCGTCGGCGTCGACGATTGCGATGGCGTCCCCGGCGAACTCGATGCTCGCCAGCGACCGTCGCGAGAGGGCGGCCAACCGGCGGCGCTCGAGGAGGTCGTGGACGCGGTCGGCGAGTCGCGTGTGCGTCTCGTCCCGTTCGATCACGGCGGTCCAGTCGTACGACCGGACCGTTTCCGTGAGGGCGGGCGTCCGCTCGGGCGCGAGGACCACGATCGGCAGGTCCGGCGTGGCGGTCCTGACCGTCTCGAGGTGGGTATCCAGCGTTTCGATGGCGGTATCGACCTCTTCCGACGCGTCCGCACTTGTCGCCGTCCGTGGCAGTGAGACGACGAGGCAGTCGATGCCGTCGGTCTCGAGTTCCGTGACGGCCTCTTCGAGCGTGGCGGCTGTTTCGATGGTGGTTTCGGTCCCCTCGTCGGTGAACGCCCGTTCGACGCGGTCCCGGACCGTCTCCCCGCCAATGACCAGGACGGTCACCCGCGTCGGTCGCGTTCGAACGGTCGGCTCGGCGGGGACGGTGGTTGGTGCTACCATGGAGACCACCGTCGGGTGACCCCCGATCGGTTGCCCCGTCGCTGCTCGTGACGACGTGAGCGGACGGACGGTCGTCGCTCATCGCCAGCAGTGGTCATCGCGAATGGCTGGTGTTGCCGCCATTGTCATGGACTCTCCCATCGACCGTGACGGTCCCGTCGTTTCGAACCTCGACGAGCACGCCGTAGTATTCGAACTCGACGCTGACATCCGCGGTCGAACCGGACTGGAAGAGTTGATCGAGCGCCTCGGGATCGACGACGTTGTACAACGGCTCGAGTTCGTGTGCATCGGTGTTGGTCGCGTCCGCGAGCGCCTCGACGACGCGCAGGCTGATCGAATCGCTGTGGTAATCCAGTGTCGTACCGGTCATCTTGGTCGAAGGAACGTGGGCCACCGGTATCCGCCTGCCCGTTATATACGTTATTTCGCGTCGAGGTCGACACTACGTGTATAGTGTCGCGACGAGTCGCGGTGACCGAACGGTTCAGATCCCGTCGCTCACGGATCGAGCGGATCGAGTTCGGGTGTGAGAGGCGTCGCGGTCCGGCGATCGACCGCTCGAGGTGAACCGTACTAGAAAGACGGGTATCGCGGGATGGAATCAACCGCGCGTATCATTGTCAGTCGTCCCATAGGAGGGGCATGGTCGTCGCCGCGGTTCACACTGGAACGCTCGACGGTGCCACACGGAAGCCGGTCACACTGCTACTCGGGGCGGTCGTCGTGCTGGGCGCCGTCAGTATCGGCGTGGCGGTCTTCGACATCACGACTTTCGGACTCGGATTGGGACCGGAACCCGGGCTGGTCGTCTTCGGGCTCGCCGCGCGCAGCGGTACCGATCGATCGACCGATATCGAACGATTGACCGATGAGCTCCGTCGATTCGTCTCGCATCTCGACGGCGACGAAGCCGCGTCGACCGGCGACGACACCGATGCTGCGGACTCGATCGTCGACGAGCCGATCGAGTTCACGATCGACCGGGACGACGAGATCGGCCGACTCTCGGAAGCGGTCGACGACCTCGCGACCGTGGCCCGTAACCGCGACCGTCGCCTCGAGCAGACCCGTGCGTTCACCGACGATATGCTCGATGCCGTCACCGACGTCGTCTATCTGCTCGACGAGGACGGCCGGGTACAGCGCTGGAACGAGGCGCTCGTCGAGGTGTCGGGCTACTCGGACGCCGAAATCGCCGAGATGTACGCGCTGGACTTCTTCGACGAAGCGGACCACGAACTGATCGCAGCCGCGACCGAGGACGTGCTCGAGACGGGCGGTACGCGCGTCGAAGTGGAGCTACGAACGAAAGCCGGCGAATCGATACCGTACGAGTTCGTCGCCTCACCGCTCGCCGATCCGGACGGCAACGAGGTCATCGCCGGTATCGGTCGCGATATCAGCGAGCGCACGGCGAAAGAGCAGCGCCTCGAGCGCCACGAAGCGTTCATGAACGACATCATCGACGCGTTAGACGACGTGTTCTACATCCTCGACGAGGACGGGGACCTCCGGCGCTGGAACGAAACGCTGGTCGAGGTGTCGGGCTACTCGGACGCCGAGATCAGCGAGAAACACGCGCTGGATTTCTTCGACGAGGCGAACCGGGCCGTGATCCGGGACTCCATCGAGGACGCATTCGAAACGGGCGATACGCACGTCGAAGCGGCGTTGCAAACGAAATCCGGCGAGCAGATTCCCTACGAGTTCGTCGCCTCGGTGCTCGAGGACCCCGACGGTAACGCGGTCGAAGTCGGGATCGGCCGGGACATCACCGATCGCAAGGCAACGGAGCAGCGACTCCGCGAGCGCGAAACGCGTCTCGAGCGGACCATGCACATGCTCGAGCAGTCCCAGCGGCTGGCCAACGTCGGGGCCTGGGAACTCGACGTCACCGAGGAGCCGCCCGAACCCCGGTGGACCGACGAGGTCAACCGGATCCACGGTCTGCCGCCCGACGCGGAGATCGGTCTGGATCGGGCCCTCGAGTTCTATCACCCCGAGGACCGGCCGCTGATCGAGGCGGCGCTCGAGCGCGCGATCGAGGACGGTGAGCCGTACGATCTCGAAGTCCGTCTGGTCACTGACGACGGGGAGCAACGGTGGGTTCGGACGATCGGTGAACCCATCCGAGACGGCGAAGCGACGCCGCACCCCGCCGACGGTCGGTCGGGGTCCGACGACGGCGAAATCGTCAAGCTCCGGGGCTCGTTTCAGGACATCACCGAGCGCAAGGAGCGCGAGCGCGAACTCGAGCGGTCCGAGACGATCATCCAGGCGCTGGACGAACTGGTGTACACGCTCGACGCGGAGGGGCGCTTTACCTTCCTGAACGACGCGCTCACGTCGATCACCGGCTACGACCCCGACGACCTGATCGGCGAGCACGTCTCGACCGTGATGGGCGAGGACGACCTCGAGACGGCTCGCGACCGGGTCCGTGACCTGCTGCGCGCCGGTGACCCCTCTCAGACCTTCGAGATGGAACTCGAGACCGTCGACGGCGACGAGATCGAGACGGAAAACCACATGGCGCTGTTGCCGATGCCGGACGGCGAGTTCGCCGGGACCGCGGGCGTCGTCCGTGATATCACCGAGCGCAAGGAGCGCGAACGTGACCTCGAGCGCTTCGAGACGATCATTCAGGCGCTGGACGAACTCGTGTACACGCTCGACGCGGCGGGACGGTTCACCTTCCTGAACGATGCCGCCAAGCCGATACTCGGCTACGACCCCGAGGAACTGATCGGTGAACACGCTGCAGCGATCATTCCATCGGACGACATCGAGCGGGCCCGGGACATGATTCGGGAACTGCTGCGGTTCGACGAGCCCTCCCGAACGGTCGAGATCATCCTCGAGACGGCCGACAACGAACGGATCGACGTCGAAAACCACATCGCGCTGTTGCCGCGGTCCGAGGGCGGGTTCGCCGGGACCGCGGGGGTTGTCCGGGACATCACCGATCGCAAGGAACGCGAACGCGAACTCGAGCGAACGACGGAATTGCTCAAACAGGCCGAACGCCTCGCCGGCATCGGCGGCTGGGAACTCGACGTCAGCGGGGACTCGCGGGAGGTGACCTTCACCGATGGGCTGCATCGCCTGTACGAACTCCCGTCGGACGTGACGGTCGATTCGGACCTGGCGACCTCGTTTCCCCATCCGGAAGATCGGCCCGCCGTCCTCGATACCGTCGACGCGGCGCTCGAGGACGGCGAGAGCTACGAGATCGAACACCGCATGCAGACGGCTGAGGGGAACGAACGGTGGGTTCGGTCGATCGGTGAACCCGTCCGAGCGGCCGGACGCCGGTCCGGCGGCGGCCGCCAGTCCGACGACATCGTCGGCGTCCGCGGGACGATTCAGGACATCACCGCGCACAAGGAACGCGAACTGGCACTCGAGTCGCTCCACAGCGCCGCCCGCGAGCTACTCGGAACCGAGACCGACGCGGAGATCGCGGAGTTGGTCGTCGACACCGCTGCGGAGATCCTCGACGCCGCTGGCGTGGCCGTCTACCGGCTCGATGCCGACGTGAATCGGCTCGAGCCAGTCGTCTACACCGACGGGTTCGAGACGCTCTGTGATGGCCCGCCGTCGGTCGCCGTCGGCGACGGCGACTCCGTCCTCTGGAACGCCTACGTGACGGGAACGGGGACCGTGGTCGACGATCCGAGATCGTTCGATCGGTCGCGGGTCTTCGGCTCGGCCGTCGAGAGCGGAGCCGTCGTCCCGATCGGCGATCACGGCGTTTTCGCGGTCGCGTCGGGCGAGACCCCGATCGACGCCGACGCCCGGCGACTGATCGAGACGCTCGTCGCCACGACCGAGGCCGCATTCGACCGCCTCGAGAGCGAGGCCAGCCTTCGCGAGCGGGAGGCGGAACTCGAGGAACGAAACCGGCGGCTCAACCGCCAGATCGAGAGTACGGAACTCATCAGGCGGATCGATCAGTTACTCATCGGGGCCGACAGCAGGGCTGAAATCGAGCGAACCGTTCCCGACCGCCTGCTCGAGGCCGACAACATCGCGTTCGCGTGGATCGGGACCCTCGACGCCAGCGGTACGCGGCTCGAGCCCCGCGCCTGGGCCGGGCAGCGACAGACGTATCTGGACGACGTGTCCCTCGAGTACGACGCGTCGATGGAACCCGCCGTCCGGACCGCCAGAACCGAAACGACGTCGGTCGTGTCGAACGCCGTCGAGGGGCTGCAGGGCGAGGGCTGGCGGCGACACGCCCTGGATTGCGGATTCCAGTCCGTCATCAGCGTCCCGTTGTCCTACGCGGAGTACACCTATGGCGTTCTTACGGTGTACGCCGACGAGCCCGACGCGTTCGGGGACCTCGAGCGGACGGTACTGACGGAACTCGGAGCGGGGATCGCGAACGCGATTACGGCGGTGAAAACGCGGGAGGCGCTCCACGCCGAGCGGCTGCTCGAACTCACGCTCCGGATCGGCGGCGCGGACGATCTGCTCTCCCGCATCGCGACGACCACGGGGGCCCGTGTCGAGTACGAGGGGCTCGGCTCACACTCGACCGACGAGACGCTGTTGTTCTTCGAAACGAGCGGCGTCCCGGCCGACGACGTGCGGTCGGTTCTCGACGACCTCGTTTCGGTCACCGACTATCGACTGCTCACCGAGGCCGATGGTGACTGTCGCTTCGAGGCGACCGTCGCCGGCGACGTCGTTGCCTCGCGGCTGGTCCGCCACGGTGCCAGCCCGCGCTCGATGCACGCGACCGACGACGGCATCGAGGTAACTGTCGATGTCCCGACGGGAACCGACGTTCGCGAGTTCGTCGAGACGCTTCGGGACCAGTACGCGACCGTCGAACTACAGGCTCGCCGCCACGTCGAGCGCTCGATGGAAACGGGGAGCGAACTCGCGGCCTCCCTGTTCGACGCCCTCACGGATCGGCAACTCGAGGTGTTGCGGACGGCCTACTTCGCCGGCTTCTTCGACTGGCCTCGAGAGAGCACCGGCGAGGAGATCGCTGCGATGCTCGACGTGACGCAGCCGACGGTCAACCGACACTTGCGGATCGGTCAGCAGCGGGTGTTGGAACGGTTGTTCGAGGACGACCTGCCGGCGGCTGCGGAGTGACCCCGTCCGTCCGAGGGTCCCGTCGGCCGACCCGTTTCCGAGAGAGGAACGCCCAAGGGGCCGGTGGTCGTAGCCGCGCCCATGGAAACATCCGACCGGCAGCGTCAGGACGGGCCGCTCCGATCGATACTCATCGCCGTCGGACTGACGGCGTTCGGCCTTCTCGCCGCGAACCTGACCACGCTTCCGGCCATCGCGCTCGATCCGTTGCTGATCGAGTCGCCGGCGGAGGCGTCGATCACCGCCCGAACGGTATTCATGATCCTGAACTTCCTCGGATTCGCCCTCGCCGGCGGGCTCTATCTCGCCGTGACTGACCGCGGCTGGTCGTACGTGGATCTGCGGGCACCGACGAAGCGGGAGTGGCTGTACGTCGTCGGCGGTATCGTCGGCATCATCGCGTTCTACGTCCTCGTCAACGTCGTCGTCCAGTTGCTTTCCCTGCCGTCGGCCGACAACCAGGTCATGTCGCTCATCGATAACGATCCGCAGATGGTACTGATCATGATCGGCATCGTCTTCTTCTTCAACGCGCCGGCCGAGGAGTTCCTCTTCCGAAACGTCGTGCAAAAGCGGCTCTACGACGCCTTTAGTCGGAAAAACGCGATCGTCATCGCCAGCGCGATCTTCGCGCTCGTCCACCTGCTGTCGTACGCCCTGCTGTCCGAGTCGCGGCTCGCAACCGTCGTCCCCATCGTCGTCGTCTTCGGCGGCGCGATCATCTTCGGCTCCCTCTACGCCAAAACGGACAACCTCTTCGTCCCGATCGCCGCCCACGCCGCGTTCAATGCCCTCCAGTTCGGCCTGCTCTACATCGCACTGCAGTACGATATCGAGGAACCGGAGGCCGCCACGTCGCTGCTCGTCTCGGTCGTCGCGACCGCCCTCCCGTAATCGCCACCCGGGAGCGGGTCCGATCCTTTAATATCGCCGGACGGTGAGAGGGTGGTATGTCCCAGGCGAAGGGCGACCGTCGCGAGCGGGAACTCGTCAACGAACTCGACGAGGCCGGCTTCGCGGTGATGCGCGCGCCCGCGAGCGGTTCCGCGACCGACCGCGAACTCCCCGACGTGCTCGCCGGCGACGGCGAGCAGTTCTACGCGATCGAGGCGAAATCGAGCTCGGGCGATCCGATCTACCTCACCGGCGAGGAAGTCGAGGCGCTGACGTTCTTCGCTCGGAATTTCGGCGCGAAACCACGCATCGGCGTCCGCTTCGACCGCGAGGACTGGTACTTCTTCCACCCCGGCGACCTCTACGTCACCGACGGCGGCAACTACCGCGTCAAGAAGGAGACGGCGCTGGCCGAGGGCACCGATTTCCCCGAGTTCACCGGCCGGTCGGAGAAGGTCACGCTCGAGGAGGTCGGCGACGGCGGCGACGGCCCGGACGAGGAGATCGTCCGCGTCCTGAACGCGGTCGAACAGGGCGTCATGGACGTCGACGAGGCCGCGGGTCTGCTCGAGTGAGCCACGCGGCGAGCGCGAGCGGTGTGGCCGCCCTGGGTGGCCCGACTCTCACGCCGAGTCGGTGACTCGTCGCAGCCGCGTCCGTGGGAAGACGTAGACCTTCAGCGATGCGGGGACGACCCCGTTGCTGGCGACGGTGGCGTGGTGGTAGACCGCGCCGACGACGGGAACGTCCGGTTCGTAGGCCTCGTTCGTCCCGTACTCGGCGACGGTACAGCCGGCCGCCTCGAGTTCGACGGCGTCGGCCCGCAGTTCCGAGACGTCGACGACGGTGAGGCGATCGCCCGTCTCGTGGTCGACGACGCCGTCGCCCGGGGCGATCGCGTGATCGGCGCAGTAAAACGGCCCGGTCGCGTCCTCGTCGACGACCATCGTCTCGTCGCAGTCGTGACATATGACGGCGATCTCGCCCGGCGGCGGGGTACGCCCGTCCGTGATTTCGATCGCGACCCGGCGAACGTGCTTGCAGCGGACCCCGCGGAAGACGTGATCCGGACAGGTGCACCGACCCGCCTCGAGATCGACGAGATAGGTGTGGTCGCTCGCGGACTCGACCTCGTAGAGGCCGTCGCCGAGCGGGAGCACCGACATCGGCTCGGTGCGCGCGCGGCGCGATCGCTCCGTGAGGTGGTCCGGAGACGGGACTGGCAGCGGTGCTTTCGGTGACGCTGTTGTTTTCATGGATGCGTCGAAGGGGAACTCGCTGGTCGGCTGGCTATTCGACGTTGATAAGGGCTCGGGACTCTTAACCGCCCCGCCTGCGATCGCAAGGGCGGCGTTTATGCGGGCGATCGGTCCGGATCGGCCGCCGCTCGAGGCCCCCTTCGAAGCGCTTTTCACCGGGCCGGAGAAAGCGATTAGCCAATGGTCGAACGCGAACAGGTCATCGAAATCGGCGTGGCCGTCGCTGCCGTCGCCGTGATGCTGGCAGCCATGCTCACCATCGGGTCCACCTACGGAGCCGAGAACAGTACGCTCTCACCCGCGGGTGGGCAGATGCTCGTCGGCGTGATCGTCGGCTTCATCTTCCTGATGACCGCGGTCGGCGTCGGACTGGCCTACACGCTGAACGATCCCGAAGACGATCTCGACGCGGACGACGACGAGAACGGAGACGCGCAGGGAACGGTCTGAGACCGTCGAGACGCTTTCGTTCGTTTCCCGGCCGTCGCCGCCCCCGACCGCCGCTCCGACTTCGAAACGCCCTCAGTCCCCGCTCGCGGACTGGCCGTCGGTCTCGTTTTCCCGCCAGTCCTCGAGTTCCTCGTCGTCGGCGTCGTCGATCCGCTGTTCGTAGTACGCCATCGGGTGTGGAATGCGATCACAGAGGTCGTCCTTGTTGACGCAGTCGCCGTAGGACTGCATGGTCGCACAGGAGGGCGCGGAGTACTCCGTCGGCGAACTGTCCCCGCGGATGTGGTCGGTCTGATAGCGGGTCATCTCCTCGCCGAACGACGAGTTGACCCGGTAGAGGTCGACGATCTCGTCGGTCGTCATGCCGATGCTCGTCAGGAAGGCGGTGATCGCAAAGCGGGAGTGATGGGAGAGGTGTTCGCCCTTCTGGATCTGATCGAGCAGTGCCTTCATACAGGGCGGGAACAGGTCCGGTACGACGGTGTCGATGTCCTGGGTGAGGTCGAGGTCGGCAAGCACCTCCCGGATCTCGGCGGCGTCGTCCTCGAGACCGGTCGCGATCGTCTCGGGGACGTCGAAGGGAAGCCCGTCCTCGATACGGCTCCGGATCGCCTCCCGCAGCAGCGTCAGGAGATCGTCCTCGTCGACGGGCACGTCGCCCGCGTCCAGCGGCTGATTGACGAGTCGCCACTCGTCGTCCCACAGGTCCGCTGCCAGCGGCAGATAGGTGCCGACGTCGATCCGGTAGCCGTCGCCGCCCGACTCGCGGACGGCGTCCCGCAAGTCGAACTCGGCGAGTAGGTCCTCGAGCGCGAGCCCCGTCGACTCGACGCTTTTCAGTTCGGTGGTGTCGGCCATGTCGGCGGTGAACCGCTCGTAGGCCGTCGCGGCCTCGGCGCGGGCGTACTTGCGGACGAGTACGCGTTCGTCGACCATCGAAACGAGCACCCGTGCGACCGGGTAGGAGAGCAACTCGATGCGGGCGTCGCGGTGTGGGTCCCCAGTCGACCCCGCCTCGAGCGCGGTAATGACGCGTTGGCGCGCGCGGTCGACGACTGCCCGGTCCTGCTCGACGACGGTTGCGAGATCGACCGCCTCCGTCGCGACGGACTCGCGGGCCGCCTCGAGAAACGGGTACCGGGCGTGGAGTCGCTGCATCGGTAAGACGATTTTACTCCGGCGGGATAAACGCGCTGATTATCACAATCGGACTTTATCAGCGATACTGGGGCTACCGGCTCGCTACCGGACCGGGTCGTCGCCGTTACTGTCGAGGTCCGACCGTCACGGCGGTGGGAAAATCGGCGGTCCCGGCCAGTGGCGTCGGGCCGACCGTCGGAGGATCGATTTCAAGGGCGTTCGACACGTCGGGTCGGGCATGCCACAGGCGACGAGAGACGGCGTGTCGATCTATTACGAGTACGAGCGGAGCGACGGCGAGGGCCGGTCGCCGGTCGTCTTCGTACAGGGGCTCGGATTCGGACGGTGGATGTGGCGCTGGCAGCGTGAGGCCGTCGCCGACGAGTACGACGTGGTCGCCCCCGACAACCGGGGGACCGGCCGCTCGGATGTCGGCCTCCCGCCGCTCGTTGCACGCCTCCCCGGGACGCTTCGAGGGCTCGTGTTGCTCAAGTTGGCCGGCTACTCCATCGGCGGGCTGGCGGCCGATCTCGAGGCCGTCCTCGACGACGCGGGGGTCTACGACGCCCACGTCGTCGGCGCGAGCATGGGCGGGATGATCGCCCAGCGCTACGCGCTCGAGTACTCCCGGGCGACGTCGCTGACGCTGTGCTGTACGAGCCACGGCGGCCCCGATGCCGCTCCGGTCCCCGACGAGACACAGGCACACATGTTCGACACACCCGACGGAGCCAGCCAGCGGGAGACGCTCCGCCACCGGATGCGACCCGCGTTCACCGAGCGGTTCACGAACCGGAACCCCCATCTTATGGATCGAATCCTCGAGTGGCGACTCGAACAGGACGCCGACGACCCGGCTCGCGAGGCCCAGGCGGCCGCCGTTCGGAACTTCGACGTCAGCGACCGTCTCGACGGGCTTCGCGTGCCGACGCTGATCCTCCACGGGACGGGCGACCGGGTCGTCCCCGTCGAAAACGCGCGGCTGCTCGAGGAGAAAATCGCGGACAGCCGCGTCGAACTCGTCGAGGGCGGCTCCCACCTCTTCTTCATCGAGAACGCCGACGAGGTCACCGAGGCGGTGCTGTCGTTCATCGACGCACAGGACTGACGGCCGTACTCGAGCGCTCCGGAGGAGTCGTCTCAGCCGGCCGTCGAGGCGGCGTCTCGGATTCGACGTTCGCCGTCGCTTCGGACGCCACCGTCGAACCTCTCGTGACCCACAGCTGATGAGTACCCGCGTCTTCGATCCGCTGGGCGTGCTCGACCAGCGAGTCGACCGCGTCGGGATCGACGGCGTCGCAGAGCAGCACGAGGTCGATCGGTTCCGTACCCACAATTGCCGCCACCGCTGTCACGATAGCTTCGCTCGCCCGTTCACCGGCTTCCGAGTCGAACGTCGTGACGTAACTCGTCGCGTTCGCGTCCGAATCGTCGCGACCGTTTGGAGAGGGCATACTGCCGACTACTATGTGGGGGCTGGTCGGTCGTATCCTTCCTTTGTAGTTCTCTCTACATTAATGCCCTTCTATCCATTAGATAATATCTATGTATTGGTCAATGTTGGTTGCTGACATATGAGATTGAACCGACGAATGTTGCTCCGGGCTACTGCGGCCAGCGGCATCACGGCCTCCGGACTGGGCATCGGAACGAGACCGGCAGCGGCGATCGAACTCGACTGCGCGCTCTCGAACGAGTTCTTCCACGGCGACGGCACGTTCACGACGCAAGACGTGACGGTCGAGTCGTTCGACGGGACGGAACTCGCCGCTACAGTGTACGAACCGGATCCGGAAGGCCCCCACCCTGCCGTGCTCATGACCCACGGCTGGGGACTGAGTAGGGACCTTCTCCGCTGCACCGCGGGAATGTACGCCGACAACGGGTACGTGGCTCTCACGTACGATTCGCGCGGGTACGGCGACTCCGATGGTGAAGTCGGGGTCAATGGGCCAAACGAGGTCGGCGACACATCGACGCTGATCGACTGGCTCGCCGACCACGACGCCGTGATCGCCAATGGCGACGATCCGTCGGTTGGGATGGACGGGGGATCATACGGCGGCGGTATTCAACTCCTCGCTGCCACACGAGACAACCGCATCGACGCCATCGTCCCTCGAATCGCGTGGAACGATTTCGTTACCGCCATCACGCCAAACGGTGCGATCAAATCCGGGTGGCTCACGTTTCTGGTGGGGTCTGGCTCCGCTTCCTCGCGGTTCACTGGCGATATCGGCGAGAGCATCGATCCGAAGCTACAGGACTGGTACATCGAGGCGATGGCCGAAAACGAGATATCCGAGGGCGCAGTCGAGTACTTCCGGGAGCGATCACCGACGCGGTTCCTCGAGACCCTCGAGACGCCGACGCTCGTCATTTCGGGCTGGAAGGACACGCTCTTCCCACCGAGCGAGGCGGTAGCTAACTACCGCGAGATCGACGAATTGGGCGTCGAGTCACGACTCGTCATGTACGGCAGCGGTCACAACATCGACGAACTCGGCGTCACGGACGAACAACACGAGTACATGAACCGGGCGGCGCTCGACTGGATGGACCGACACGTCCGTGGCGCGGAGACCGATGTCGTTCCCCCGGTCTCCCTCTGGGACGATCAGGCGAGTCGGTGGCGAACGTACGACGACTTTCCGGGGGCGGTCGAACGGACAGTGGTCAGCCTCGACGGTCTCGCCGGGACGACCTCGCCGGTCAGCCAACGACTGTTCTGGGACGACGAGGCGGCGAGCTACGAGATCGAGTCCGACGGCTTCCGACTCCGGGGGACGCCCGCGCTCTCCGTCTCGATCGAAGCCCACGATGCGCCGTTGATCTGCTTTGCCAGTCTCCACCACACCGGGGATTCGGTTTCGACCGAACAGATCGACGATCAGGTGACCGGGTTCCGCCTCGAGGAGACGGGCACGCACCGGTTCGATCTCGACCTCGAACCGCTCCTGCGGGAGATCCCCCGCGGCGATGCGCTCGAGTTACGAATCGAGGCTACCGATCCCTTCTACCTCGACGAATACGGCGCAGCGACCGTCCACAACGACGAATCGACGCTGACGCTGCCGATCGCCGAGGGTTCGCTCTGAGCGGACGGGGATACCGTCTCGCCGACTGCGGCGCTGCTTCAGGGGCCGCCGATCGTCGCCGACACGCCGGATTCCCGCCGTTCGTGGGCCGCTTGCCCGAGGGGCTTCGCAGGCTAATCATTCGCGAACTGGCCGACTATTCGGTCGGCGGGCTGGCGGCCGACCTCAACAGCCGTCCTCGACGACGTGGGCCTCGCAGACGCCCGCGTCGTCGCAAGCATAGGCGGGATGATCGCCCAGTACCCCTCGAGTACTCGTACGCGCGAAGATGCAGTTGCTCTGCTGTACGACCCACGGCGGACCCGGTGCCGCCCCGGTTCCCGAGGAGATCCGCGAGGTGACCGTCGACGCTCTCGACAGTACGAACGATCACGAACAACTGTGTCACCGATGTGATCTGTCTTCAACGATCGGTTTGACGAATCGGAGCCCTCACGTGATGGACTCGATCATCGAGTGCCGCCTCGAGCAGGACGTCCCCGATCCGGTTCGGAAGCGCGGATCGCCGCCGTCCTGAAATTCGACGTCAGCGATCGTTTCGCGGGATTCGCGTGCCGACGCTGGTCCTCCACGGAACCGACGACCGGGTGGCCCCCGTCGAGAACGCGCGACTCCTCGAGGAGAAAATCGCGGACAGCCGCGTCGAACTCGTCGAGGGCGGCTCCCACCTCTTCTTCATCGAGAACGCCGACGAGGTCACCGAGGCGGTGCTGTCGTTCATCGACGCGCAGGACTGACGGCCGGACTCGAGCGGTTGGAGCACTCGTCTCGGTCGCCCGTCAGGTTGTGTCCCGGACCCGGATCTCGCCGTCGCTTCGGACGCCGACCTCGGCCCCCTCGTAGGTGAACCACACTCGGTGGGTGCCGCCTTCGTCGACTCGCTGGGCGTGCTCGACGACGGCGTCGAGCGCGTCCGGATCGACGGCGTCGTAGAGGGGGGATAGCTCGATCGGAGGCACATCGCGAAACACGGCGACCGCGGTGACGACGGCAGTGCTCGGCCGCTCATCCGCAGGCTCGAACGTCGTGACGAAATCGGAGTCGCGTCGCGACGGATCGTCGGTCGGGGGCATAGACCGGTTACAACGGCACGACTGGTAGTCACGATCCTTTCTATGTGATGGTATTAAGCGCCTGCGCCGTCGGTCGATCCGGACTCGAGTCCTATCCCTGGATCGTCCACGAATCCGGTCGCCGCTCGAACGCGAGCCTTCCCCGAGTCGGCCGTGACTCGAGCGGAGACGGGGATTACAGCGGTAGCGAGGCGAAAGCCACCCCTTCAGGGGTGGGAAGAGGTCAAGCTGCGCTCGGCGTCGGCGAGACGGGTCGGTGGCTCAGTGGGGCCACGCGCTCGCTCTCATCGTCGGTCGCATCGTTGACCGTGACGGTTCGGAGCACGCGGTCGTCCGCGGTGAAGACGCCGATCCGACTGGTTCCGGTGGCCTGTTCGTCGAGCACCTCGGACTCGATCTCGAGCGTCGTCGTCTCGCCGGCTTCGAGATCGACGACCGTACTATTGATCGAGACGATATCGTCGGCCAGCCGTGCCCGCTTCCCGTCTTCGAGACCCGGACCGAACTCGACGTCGACGATCTGTGACGCCCGTTCGGCGCCCCGGTTCTCGAGTTCGTACGTGACCGTGTACTCGTCGCCGACATCGAGATCCGTCTCGTTCACGGAGACAGCCGTGATCTCGAAGAACGCGTTCGACTCGAGTGCGATGGTTTCGCTCTCGTCCAGCGGAACGGTCTTCGGTTCGAACTCCTCGGCGGTGACGGTCACCTCCTGTTCGACATCGGTCGGGAGTGCCGGGAGCGTGAAGGTCCCGTCGGCACCGGTCGTCGCCGAGACGGTGGTGTTGTTCACGTGAACGGTTGCCCCTGCGACGGGGGCACCGTCGGCACGCCGTTGGACGGTGCCCGTCCGTCGCTCGGCGTCGATCTCGAGGTCCTCGTAGGCCGCGTCGAGCGTCGTTCCCTCGTCGACGGTGGGCTCGAGGTGGCCGTCCTCCGTCGCGAACACGAGGTAGCCGGTGAACGGACTGACCGCGTTGGTGGTCTCGTCGAAGAGTTCGATGCCGTCGAACTCGCTCTCGGGAACCATCTTCGAGTCGGGGGCCCGCTGAACCCGGGTTACGCTGCGGATGGCGTCCGAATCGTGACCGAACGCCGCCTCGGGATCGTCGTAGACGGGCGCCGCGACGAAGTTCCAGCCCCGCTCGATGTCGCGCGGTTCCGTCACTTCGTCGCCGGTACCGGGCGTCCCGGCCATTTCGACGGTCATGGTCGTGTCTTCGACCGGACTCACGAGGAGTGCGTCGAGCGGCTCGACCTCGTCGTCCCGGCTCGGCTGTTCCCAGCCCTTCGTCGTTTCATTGTACATCAAGACCATGGCGTTAGTCTCGTTCGGAACGACGTCACCGACAGTGCCACCCTCGACCGGGCCCGGCAGCCCGACGGAGTAGACCTTTCCGCCCTCCATCGAGAGTTCGAACGTCGGATCGCTGCCGACCGTGAGATGCCGCTCGATCGGGTCGAGGTCCTCGTTGAACCGGGCCGTCGTGCTCGCCGGTCCGTAGCTGGTCGCGTTCGCAGTGATCGTCCATTCGCCGGGTGCGTCGACGATGACGGCGTACTCGCCGGCGCTATCGGTGACGGTACTGACCCGTCTGTCGCCGTTCGTCGCCGTGACTTCGATGCCGGGCAGTGGGTTGACCGTGTCCGCGTCGGTCACCGTCCCCGTGAGTTCGCCGCCGACGATTTCGGTGGTGAACTGCTCTTTCTGGATCGGTGCCAGCGTGCCGTCGAGGAGCACGAACCGGTGGTCGACGGTTTCGCCGGTGTCGGCGATGTACGACCACGGTGTCGGCGTCCCGTCACCGTACGAGAGGGTACGATTGTACGTCGTGGTTTCGCCCGGCTCGAGTTCGAACTCCTCGGACGCGAAGTCCCCGACCGGCGTCTTCCAGACCACGGTGCCGTTCTGGGTGACGTCGTCGTCCGTGTTCTTGACGACGACGTCACCCGGTGCGATCTGCTCGCTGGCAAGCGCCTCCGCGACGATATCCGTCTCGACGATCCGCAGGGGATCGGCCTCCGTGATCTCGGTGACGACGGTCGTCGGCCCGGTCGTGACCGTTTCGGTCGTCCCGTCGCTCCCGACGAACGTGTGCTCGAGCACGATCGTTTCGCCTGCGGCGTCCGCTCCGTCGACGGTCACCTCGAGCGTCGCGGGCGTCGCGGTCATCGGTTCGTCGAACGTGACGGTGTCGCCCAGCACGTCGGATTCGATGCCGGCGAGGTCGACGGTCACGTTCGCTTCGTCGACCGTCGATTCGTTACTCAGTTCGACGGTGAGCGACTCCGCGTGGGCGACATCGACCGCAACTTCGGCCGTCGTTCCTGCCTCGAGTTCGCTGGGTTGTCCCTGCACGACCTCGAGAGCGAACTGTTCGTCGAGGACGATGTCCCGTTCGACCGACTCGCTCGCATCGATCGCGGCCGTCGCATTCTCGTAGCCGAACGCGCCGGCGGCGGTCACGTTGTATCGACCCTCGGTCACGTCGAACGCGAAGGTTCCGTCGGCGGCGTACTGTGTCCGATCCGCGTCGTCGATCGTGACTGACGGGCCGCTCCCGTCGGGAACGCCCTCCGAGCGGTCCGTGATCGGGGTCCCGTCGCCGTCGACTACGGTTCCCTCGATCCGACTGTCGTCCGCCAGCGCTGCGGACGCTGCGTACGCGTCGATGATGCCGTACCCGTACCGGACGTCGCGTTCGGTGTCGGTGTACAGGGTCTCGTACTGCGCGTCGCTCACTGCCTTCGCGTCGGCGGCGACCTGCTTACTGATCCTGTCGGGTGCCGGCTTCGTCGCCGTCTCCTCGAGGAGCGTTTTTATCTCGGCCGGATCGTCGGCACCCTGAGCGGCCAGGAGTGCGGCCACCCCGCTGGTGTGTGGCGCGGCCATACTGGTGCCGGACAGCTCCGCGTACGCGTCGTCGCCGCCGGTGTAGGAGCTCCGGACGTCGACGCCGGGTGCGGAGACGTCCGGCGTCACGTACGTCTCGGGCCAGTCGTCCGGTGCGATTGGCCCCCAGTCCTCGTCGGTGGTCACCGTCCCACCGGTCGAGAAGTCGGCAATCTGCTCGTTCGCGTCCGTCGCACCGATCGCCAACGCGTCGTAGACGTTCGCCGGCGTTCCTTCGGACGCCGGACCGTCGTTGCCGGCGGAACTGACGACGAGCGTCCCCGCCGACTGGGCGTTTCGGATCACGTCGACGTAGATCCCCGCGAACCCGCCGCCGCCGAGGCTGAAGTTCGCCACGTCGGCGTCCTGCTCGACCGCTTCCTGCAATCCGGCGACGATCGCCGCAAGCGTCGTCGACTCCCGCTCGGGCATCCCCGGGAAGACGCCGATCGGGATCAGCTCCGCGTCGGGTGCGACGCCGATCCGCTGGCCGTCGGCGTCACCGCCCAGGATCGTCCCGGCGACGTGGGTACCGTGCCCGTTCCGGTCGTAGGGCTCGCTCTCGATTTCGCTGCCGTCGAAGTCGAACTCCGCCCAGTTGTCCGCGACGTCCTCCCGGTCCGCGAACTGCTCGTGGGACGCCGTTAGGCCGGTGTCGACGACGGCGACCGAGACGCCCTCACCGGTCGCGTCGAACTCCTCCCACACCGCGGGTGCGTTCACCTGATCGAGACCGTAGGTGACCTCGCCGTCGGCGGGCGACCCGTCGGTCACGTTCGGCTCGCCGAGTTCGACCTCGTAGTTCGGGTGGAGTTCGGTCACTCCGTCGACCCGCGCGAGGTCCTCGAGATCGACCCGCGTCGTGTCGATTTCGACGAGGGCCGCGTTCGTGAGCCAGAACTCGGTGACGATTTCGACGCCACCGACGCCATCGGCGTACGTCTCGAGGGGCCGCTGTGTCGCTGCTGCCTCCCGCTTGAGCGCGGTCGCACTCGCAGCGTCGGTTGCGGTTGCGAACTCCGATACCTCGGCGTCCATGCGTACGAACACTTCGACGGTGTCCGCCGCGGCCGCCGACTGTTCGAGTTCGGACTCGATCCGAACGTCCGCTCCTGACTGTGTCTGTACGTCCGAAACCGTAAGCGCGT
Organism: Natrinema altunense; assembly: GCF_000731985.1. GTDB lineage: Archaea > Halobacteriota > Halobacteria > Halobacteriales > Natrialbaceae > Natrinema > Natrinema altunense. The sequence goes on along the minus strand of NZ_JNCS01000004.1, from coordinate 144,259 downwards.
CTTCGTCTGCTTCGGCACTCGCATCCGTGAGGCTTCCCGTTGCCGCGACGACTGGCGATGTCACCAGCAACAGCGTCATCACCGCCACGAACACGGTCGATCGGCTGGAACCGTCCATCATCGTTACAGGAAGCAACCGACATTACTAAAGGCAATAAAAGTATGCAATCCGGAAGGTGTAAAATACTAATTCAAATAAAAATCATAGTGCATCAATAGCCATAGCGAATACCGCTGGTACATTCCGACCGGTGCGGCACACTCGCCCGCGTCCGTCGGAGCGGCCTCATCCGTGCCACAGTCACCGCATCACCGAGCACTGGCATCCGATACCGACCGTGCGGTCCTCGAGCGGTGCCGAGTGTTGGCACTCCGGGTATGACTGCTGGGTCTCGAACGGCTGGGGCGTGTCCCCCGGACGGAAGACCGACGCGCTCGGGTGCTGCCCCTCGAGACATCGGTTTCGCGAGAAAATCGGCGCTACTGCTCGCGTGGCGCGTTCGTCAGTCGCTCTGGATCCGCGGTGCGAGCATGTACGTGACCTGTCCCTGTCCCTCACCGAACCCGAAGTAGATCTTGACGGGGAACTCCTCACCGAGGTCGAGCGTGACTTCGGTGTCCTTGGGGATCGCCTTGTTCATGTCCTTGAGATAGTCCAGCGAGAACAGGGAGTGTGCGGGGCCGATCTGAAGGTCGATCAGATCGTCCTGGGTGAGTTCGAGGTGCACGTCGTCGGTATCGCCCTCCGCGTCGACGTAGAAGTACTCCTCGGTCTCGTCGACGCCGAGCGCGATGTGATCGGAAACCATGTCTGCGGCGGTCACCGAGCGGTTGACGTCGTTGCCCTCGAGGACGACCTCCGCGGGTAGATCGAGGTCCGGAATGTCCGGCTCTTGGCGGATCGAATCGGGATCGATGAGTGCGAGCGTGTACTCGAGCCCGTCGATCTGGATGTGGAGCTTGCGGGTCTCCTCGTCGAGTTCGAGTTGGATGAGCTGGCCGGAATCTGCCATGCCAGCGATATCCTCGAGCCGCGAGAGGTCGACGCCGATCAGCCCGCCGTCCGCTTCGTAGGACTCGAACGCAGCCGCATCGAGCGAGAGGTCGACCATCCCGACGTTCGCCGGATCGACGGCCCGGATCTCCAGCCCGTCTTCCTCGAGGTGGATCTTGCACTCGTCGACCAACACGCTCACCGAATCGAGCGCGCTGGTGAGCGTTTCGGCGCTCACGATGGCCTTGAACATATAGGTCGGCGTACGGACGGTCGACATAAAAAGCCACCCTTTACGCGCGGCCCCGCCCGGGGTCGCTCTCGACTCGTGATCGGCAGCGGACCGGCAGACCGCGCCGCCTCGAGTCGCAGTTCGTCCGGTAGTCGGCGAGACGATATCGTAGCAACTGAAACGATTTACACACTGATCACAACGCCGTCGTGCGATCAGGTGTGCAGCGACGGTCGGTGACTACTATAGTAACAACTGCAACTATTTACACACTGATCGCACAGCTGTCGTGCGATCAGGTGTGCATTGACTTGCAGTGGCTACTATATCGGACGGTGTCCCACCCACGGAGACCGCGGCGTTTTCCCTCTCACGACCGAACCCACGTCCATGATCGGTCCGCGTTGGCTCCAGCGACACCAGATCGCCGTTTACGCGGTCGCCGTCCTCCTCGCGGTCGGGATCGGGCTCGGGACGCCCGCCGCCGCGTCGTTCTTCGAGCGGCTCATCACGCCCGTGCTGGCGGTTCTCCTGTACGTGACCTTCCTCGAGATTCCGTTCGTCCGGTTCCGTCGGGCCGTCACGAACGGCCGGTTTATGGCTGCCGCCCTCGGGATGAACTTCGTCGTCGTGCCGGCGGTCGTCTACGGGCTGACTCGAACCCTCCCGCAAGAACCCGTCCTCCTCGTCGGCGCGTTCATGGTGTTGCTGACGCCGTGTATCGACTACGTCATCGCGTTTACCGACCTCGCGGACGGCGACGCCGAGCAGATCACCGCCGCGACGCCGGCGCTGTTGATCGTTCAATTGCTCCTGTTACCGGCGTATCTCTGGCTGTTCATGGGCGGTCGAATCGCCGACATCGTCGATTCCGGGCCGTTCGTGGAGGCCTTCGCGACGCTCATCGCGCTGCCGTTGACGCTGGCGTGGCTGACCGAGGCGTGGGCGGTCCGCGCCGAACCGGGGCGTCGCTTCCAGTCGGCGATGGGCTGGCTGCCCGTCCCGATGATGGCGGCGACGCTGCTGGTCGTCATCGCGTCGCAACTACCCCGCGTACAGGACTCCATCGGCCGCATCGCGTCGGTCGTCCCCGTTTACGTCGCGTTCCTCGTCGTGATGCCGTTGCTCGGCCGGTTCGCGGCCGCCCGCCTGGGAATGGCGACCGGCGAGGCCCGCGCGCTCGTGTTTACGGCGACGACGCGGAACTCGCTCGTCGTATTGCCCCTCGCGCTCGCGTTACCGGCGGGCTACGAACTCGCGCCCGCGGTCGTCGTGACCCAGACGCTCGTCGAACTGGCGGGGATGGTCGTTCTCACGCGTGCGGTGCCGGCGTGGCTCGTCCCCGAGGAGCCCAGCCGCGCGTTCGGACGGCCGGTTCTGCGCAACGACTGAGACCGCGGTCGGGCTGTCGACCCCGTCGCACGATTTTCGCTTTCCGGCCGCGCACGCGAGTTGCGTCAGCCCTTTCACCGCACGACGCATTTCTCAGGGTATGACTGACGCGAACGCGAGTACGAGGGGACCGAAAGCGCCACGAACGCCGGGAGGGGAGCTATGACGCGCGATCACTACTACAACAAGGCGAAACAGGAAGGCTACCGCTCCCGAGCGGCCTACAAGCTCAAACAGCTCGACCAACTCGAGAACGTCATCGACCGCGGCGACACGGTCGTCGACCTCGGGGCCGCTCCCGGCGGGTGGCTCGAGGTGGCCGCCGAGGAAGTCGGCCCCGAGGGGAACGTCATCGGCGTCGACTTCCAGCGGATCGACGACTTCGCGGATCACGACACCGTCGAGACGCTCCGCGGGGACATGACCGAGGACAAGACCCGCAAGCGGGTGGTCGACGCCGCCGACGGCTCCGTCGACGCCGTGATCTCGGACATGGCACCCAACATGTCCGGCGAGTACTCGCTGGACCAGGCCCGTTCGCTCCACCTCGCACGACAGGCGTTCGAAACCGCCCTCGAACTCCTCGACAGCGGCGGCGATTTCGTCGTGAAGGTTTTCGAAGGGCCGGACGTCGACGACTTCCGGGCCGATGTCGAGGAGGAGTTCCAGTACGTCCGCGCGACCTCGCCGAAGGCCAGCCGCGACGAGTCATCCGAGGTCTACTTCATCGGGAAAGGCCGGCTCACCGCCCCGGTACGGCCGGGCGACGAACTCGAGGTCGAGATCGAAAGCGTCGGGGACGAGGGCGACGGCATCGCGTCCGTCGACGGCTACCGGCTGTTCGTGTCCGGGGCCGAAGAAGGGGATACGGTCGCGGTGCGCGTCGAAGACGTCAAGCCGAACTTCGGGTTCGCTCAGCGACTCGACCGGGACTGAAGCCGCGTCCCGCCGGTCGTCCCGCTCGCGTTGCGGACCCCCGGTTCGGCCGCTGACGACCGCTATTCTTGATCCTCGAGCCGGTCGTGTCGTTTGTCGATCTCGTCTAGAATATCCAGATTCTTCCTGATCGACGATCGAATCGCGTCGCTGCGGTTGACGAACTTGCCGTCGTCGCCGACGTGATCGTCCAGATCGTCGAGGAGTTCCTGTGGGATTTCGACGCTGATCTTGGGCATCAGTCTGGCTGGGCGTTCGCAAGTCGCCGACTTAACAGTAGTCACTCGCACGGATTCGCCAGCCGGCTTCACTGTCGGTCGCCGCCCACTCCGCCAGCGGTTGTTCGCGCTCCATCTCAGGGGACACGAGACCGAACGCGGAGTCCGAACGGGCGCATCTCGAGCTGAACGTCACAGAAAGCGTGGGGCCGTTACTCCGTGGCAGCGACGCCGGCGTCTTCGGCCTCAGGCTCGGCCGCCGATCCGCCACCGCCGCCGAACAGCCGGCCGCCGGCGGTCAACACGTAGAGGACAGCGAGTCCGAGCAGGTAGGTGAGCGAGATCGGGATGGCAAACAGCAACATCATGAGGATCCCCTTCGGGCTGAAGAAGGCGGCGACGACGAAGATGCCGACCACAACCGGCCGCCAGCGCTTGAGCATCGAGCGGTAGCTGACGATGCCGCCGACGTGGAACAGGGCCATCGTGACGATGATGTTCAACAGGAAGCCGATACCGACGGTGGTGAAGATCACGAGCCAGAAGAAGCTCTTGATCCGGTAGGAGACGACCATCTCGTTGGCGAGCGCGTCGGAGACCAGATACGAGATGATCGACGGCGCGACCCAGAAGAACCCGAGGTAGGTCCCGACGGCGAAGCCGGCCAGCAGACCGCCGCCCCAGACGATGAACGTGCGACGGTCGCCGTAGACCAGGCCGCGCTCCTTGGCTGGTTCCCAGGCATAAAACAGGATCACGGGCAACGTGACGACAAGGCCCGCGAGGGCGCTCACCTTCGCCTCGAAAATGAGCACCTCGACCGGATGCAAGGCGACGACGATGTCCATCTTTTCGATGAGTTCCGAGAGGGACAGCGTGCTCGGATCGACGCCTTCCTCGACGACCTCTTCGAGCACGTGCCGGGGAACACGATCGAGGAAGAGTTTGAGGATATCTCCGAGGCCGCCCGAGTACAGCCAGAAGAAGGTTCCCCCCATGACGACCATGAAGAGCCCGACGATGCGGAACACCTTCGAGGTGAGGCTGTTGAAGATGAAGGCGATGTCGTAGGCATAGCCCCCGATGTCGTCCTCGGTCGTCTCGTCTTCGGTGAACGGATCGAGCATGCCCGCGGCGGTGCTCGCGACGAGGCCACCCTCGTCCTCCTGGCTCCCCGCCGCTCCCGTCGCGGCCGCGCCTTCCGCTGCCGCCGCCGACTCGTCGTCCATCTCCTCGATCGTATCGAACCGATCGAGGATCGCCTCGGCTTTCGCCCGGTCGTCGTCGTACATGGCCTGCCGGGAGTATTCGAGGGCCTGTTCCTCGCTCATCGTCCGGAAGACCTGCGTCGACACGTCCTCGATGTCGTCGACCGCGAGCGCCTCGAAGTCGACGTCCTCGTGAGTGTCCGCCCGTCGAATGTCGTCCTGTCGCGGGTACACGGGCTGTTGGAGCACGTGAATCGTGTAGCCGAGCAGGACGACGAACCCGACGCCGGCCGCGACGACCAGGCCGACCCAGATCTCGCCGAGGAGACCGTGTTCGATCGCCATCGTCTCGAGGCCACCCGTCCCGCTGGGTCGCAGCCACGACGGGAACGTGGGATAGACCGACTCGCGGAGGTAGCCGAAGCCGCCCTGGTTGACCGCGGCGGTGGTTCCGAGTGCGACGACGGCCAGAACGCCGCCGAACTGAAGGAGACGGCGTTTCACGTGGGTCGTCCCCGTGCCGGCGTATTTCGCCGCGCCGCGCCGGCGGACGTTGGTGACCACCTTGGCCAGCCCGAGGCTGAAGACGTAGAGGACGACCATCGGCATCGCCCACATGACCTGCGTGAACGGGTCCGGCGGCGAGAACAGGGCCCCGAAGACGACGATGCCGACGACGGCGTGTCGCCACTTGTCGCGGAAGGTCTCGTAGGGAACGATCTCGGTGTAGGACAACATGCCCATCAACAGCGGCAGTTGGGCGGCGAGGCCGAACGACAGCGTCAGCAGCGCCATGAACTCGGTGAACTCGGTGATGCCGTAGCTGGGTTTGATGCCGGCACTGACGGCGTTCCCCGCGAGGAATCCGAAAGCATACGGGAAGAAGACGCTGTAGGCGTAGACGACGCCCGCCATGAACAACGACAGTGCCATCAGGATGAAGCCGGCGATGTAGCCCTTCGAAATCGGGATGGCGCTGGTGTAGCCACGGCGGCGGAGCGCTTTCCGAGAGAAAAAGAGTAAGGCCGGGATCGCGACGATGATGCCTGTGACCATTCCGATCTTCGCCTGGAGCAGGATCACTTCGAACGGCGTCCGGGTGATGATATCGGTCGAGCCGGCGACGTTCTGGCCCATCTTGGCCCTCGCGGTCGCCTTGAGGAAGTCCCAGACGACCACGCGCAGCGCGTAGAAGGAGCCGACGAAGCCAACGAGAAAGACGATAAACACCTTCTGAAGGTGCTGTTGGGCACCCGAGAGTAGTGCGCCGATCGTCTCCCGGCCGGAGTTGAGGGCCTTGGCAGTGTCCTCGTCGACGGCAGAACTCATTGGATACACGGTAACTGACATCCAGTTATCAACCTTTCGAGTGGGTACCCCGTTCGAGGGCCGCTCGAACGACCTTCTCGCTTTTCGATGGGGGTCCGTAAGAAAAAGGCCTATAACCAGCGGCCTATCAATATCCTGTAGATGTCGGACGAACCGGACGACCGCGATGTCGAGGGCCCCCGAGAGCCGGGTGATAACCCTGACGAGCGACGGTCAGTCGCGTCCGGCTCCGATTCCGACCCCACCGATTCCGGAGACGGATTGACCAAGACCGACGACGCGGACGGCCCAAGTCTCGAGACCGACGGCGAAGGCGTCGTCAGCGATCGGCACAACCCCGAGCCGACCTATCCCGACCGCGACGACGATATCGGCGGGATCTCGACGCCACCGGACGACGAGGAGATGCCGCTGGCGGACCACATCGAGGAGATGGTTCTCCGACTGGCGGTCGTCCTCCTGTTCGGTGCCGGCGGGACGGCGATCGGCCTGTTGTGGGCCTCCGACGCTATCGGATTCGTCTGGTTCAACGTCTTTCCACAGGGTGGTGACGCCCCGCCGCCGCACCTCTACAACCCGCTCGAGTTGTGGTTGACGCGGATCAAGATCTCCTCGCTGTTGGGGATCATGATCGCGTTGCCGGCGTTCGTCTACGAGTGTTACCTGTTCATGCGGCCGGGACTGTACCCCAACGAGCGCAAGTACTACCTCGCGGCCGTACCGACGAGCGTCGTGTTGGCGGCGGGCGGGATGGTGTTCTCGTACGTGCTGGTGTTGCCGCTGCTCTTCGAGTACTTCACGTACTACGCGGAGGGGAGCGCGGAGATCGCGTACGCGCTCGGTGACACGTTCAATCTGATCATCACGTTGACCGGCTTTCTCGCCATCGTCTTCCAGATTCCGCTGTTCATCATGCTGGCGATCATGATGGGCGTGACGACCCGTCGTTGGCTGGCCCAGAAGCGACTGTACTTCTGGGCGGCCTTCGCCGGCCTCTCGTTTATGTTCACGATCGATCCGACGATGATGGCCCCCATCCTCGTCGCCGTCACGATGATCCTGCTGTTCGAGGGGACGCTGCTCGTCCTCAAGTGGGTCGGACAGGAGTAATCGCGCCGCGCGCCAGTCCGGTCCCGTTTTGTCGATGTGTGTCCCCGTACCGCGCAGCTACACCGGCAGCGACGGGGTGACCGTTCGGTCGCCGATCGGGCGCGTCCACGCCGTATAATGGCCTTATATTGTCCCTATCCGTTCGCATATCGCGGACTCCCGCGCCATCGGACTGAAAAATTCGCGATCCGTAAACGATTATGGTTTAGTGCTTGTATCTGTTCTCTTATCCTGTGCATCATTGAATGATAATCAGTCGTCTTCCCTCATGCGGGCGTGGTTGTAAATCACGAGCACCCGTTCGATCCGATACGGCGGGGTGGCCGCCGTGACCGATCTCGTTCCGACCACCTGTATGCGGTGTGCGGTCGGCTGTGGGCACGTCCAGCAGGTCCCCGATCGAGGGTACGGGCTCGAGAGCGTCCGCGGCGATCCCGGACATCCGGTCAATCAGGGGCTCGCGTGTCAGCGCGGCATCAGCGAGACGGCCACCCCTGACGGCGAGTGGCTGACCCGGCCGCTCGTTCGCGAGGATGGCGGACTCGTGCCGACGACCTGGGAAGCGGCGCTTCAGCACGCGGCCGACGGGCTCGGCACTGCGCTCGCCGACGGCGGCGACAGCGTCGCCGTGCTGGGTAGCGGCCAGCAGACGAACGAAGCCGCCTACGCGCTGGGCAAACTCGCCCGCGGCGGCTTCGGCACGCGGTACTACGACGCCAACACGACGCTGTGTATGGCGTCGGCCGTCACAGCGTACTACGATGCGTTCGGGAGCGACGCGCCGCCGCCGACCTACGACGATATTCCCGAGGCCCAGCGCCACGTCGTCTGGGGTGCGAACCCCGCGGCCGCTCATCCGGTCATGTTCCGCTGGATCCGGCAATCGGCTCAGCGGGACGACTCCGAACTGATCGTGGTCGATCCCGTCCACAGCGAGACCGCTGCGGCCGCCGATCACCACATCTCCCTCGAGCCCGGCGGCGACCTCGCGCTCGCTCGCGCCGTCCTCGCTCGCGTGATCGAGACGGACGGTGTCGCCGAGGACTTCATCGCCGAGGCGACGGTTGGCTTCGACGACCTCCGCGCGGACCTCTTCGACGCGGCCGTCGCCGCCGAGATGGCGGGCGTCTCGATGGACGATGTCGACCGCCTCGCGGCGGCGCTCGAGGTGCCGACCCTGCTCTACTGGGGGATGGGAATCAACCAGAGCGTCAACGGGACCGCGGCCGCGGGCGCGCTGATCGATCTCTGCCTCGCGACCGGCAACCTCCGGCCGGGTTCGGGACCGTTTTCGCTGACCGGCCAGGCCAACTCGATGGGGACCCGTGTCTGCTCTTCGAAGGGGACCTGGCCCGGCCACCGGCCGTTCACGGAGGCGGACCACCGCCGGGAGGTCGCCGAGGCGTGGGACGTGCCGGTCTCGCGGTTGCCGGACGAGCCGGGGCCGGGCCCGGTCGGCATCGTCGACGCGATCGGCGACGACGTCGAGGCCGTCTACGCGGTCGCGACCAATCCCGTCGCGGGCATGCCAGATGCCGTGCACGTCCGCGAGAAGCTCGATGACGCGTTCCTCCTCGTTCAGGACGCGTTCCACAGCGAGACGGTCGACTACGCCGATGTCGTCCTGCCCGCGGCGACGTGGGGCGAGTCCGAGGGGACGACGATCAACATGGAGCGGACCGTCTCCCGGGTGCGAGCCGCGACGGAGACACCCAGCGGGGTGCGGTCGGATCTCACGCTGATCGGCCAACTCGCCGATCGCCTCGCCCCCGAACTGTTCGACGGACGGCCGGACCCCGAAACGGTTTTCGACGAGTTCACCGCGCTGACCGCGGGCACTCCGGCCGATTGCTCGGGGATCAGTTACGATCGTCTCGAGGCCGAGACGGCGGTCCGCTGGCCGGCACCCGATGCCGACGCGTCGGGCGGCTACCGATACTACGGGGCCGACGGGAACGCACCGGACGATGTCCCCCCGGAATCGGTCGACGCAACCTGGTCGTTCAACACTCAGTCGGGCCGTGCGCGGTTCTCGACCGGTGAGGCCCGCCCGCTTCCCGAACCGACGGACGAGACGTACCCGTTCACGCTGACGACCGCCCGCCGCCCGGACGCGTACAACACCGGCGTTCGGACCCGCGAGGACGGGCCGCCGACGGCGCGGGTCAGCCCGGCGACGGCAGCGGCCTTCGCGGCTGAACTCGAGGCCAGAACTGACCGCGAGACCGGTGACACCGAACGGTACGCTCGCATCGTCTCTCGGCGGGCGTCGGTCACTGCGAGGCTCGAGGCCGACGAGGCGATTCCCGACGGGGTCGTCTGGCTGCCGATCCACCACTCCGAGGTGAACGATCTCACGCTGCCCGACGTCGACCCACGCTCGAACGAACCCAATTTCAAGCAGTGTGCGGTGCGCCTCGAGCCGCCGCGAGAACGGGATGTCAAGGCGGTCACGGAAGCGAGCGCCTGAACGCCGATGACGTGATCGATCCCGGAATCAGCGTCGGTCCCTCGACGCCGGACGTGTCCGACGATCGACTCCGCAGATGTTTTGCGTGCCGGGTTTCGGTTTGCCCACCTGTCGGTTCGACCCCGCTGGTGGACGCGCTCTCACGCGCGGGACCGCTAAGTCCGACGGGAACACTGCACCGACCCGCCACATAGGCGGACGAACCACGCCGGCAGCGCTTGAGATACCCAATTCCGTGCCCGTTCTACTCGCGATGTACGTCCTTATACAGACCATATCCCATTGGAGATGACACGTCCGCCCCCGAATCAGCAACAAAAACAAATGTATGTAAATGATTATGATTATATAGTTTAGAAACATGGGCTTAGAACGTGTATTAAGGCATGTTTGGAAGTCAAATACGTCGTTTCGATTCCGATCGTACGGTCGGTGAGGTGGGCCCGGATGGCGCATAACAAAGAAGCGCTCAAGGAGGGCTGTTACGGCGACGACGTCCGCGAGCACATCCTCGAGTTCGCGGCAAACGGCGGCTACGAGGCGATCCCCGAGGACGAACGCGAGACGTGGTTCACCCGGTTCAAGTTCTGGGGCCTGTTCCACCAGCGCGACGGGCAGGAATCGTACTTCATGATGCGCCTGACTAACGCCAGCGGCGTGTTGGAGCCCGGCCAGCTCCGGACGGTCGGCGAGGTCGCCCGCGAGTACGCCAACGGCCCCGTCGCGAACCCCGAGTTCGGCAACGGCTGGATCGACCTGACGACCCGCCAATCGGTGCAGTTGCACTGGCTCAAACTCGAGGACGTCCCCGGAATCTGGGACAAACTCGAGTCGGCCGGCGTTCACTCCCGATCCGCGGGCGGCGACACGATGCGCAACATCTCCGGCTGTCCGCTCCACGGCAAGGCCGAGGAGTTCGTCGAGGCCGGCCCCCTGCTCGAGCGCTTCGAGGAGGAGCTTCGCACGGACGACGCGCTCGCGAACATGCCCCGGAAGTTCAACATCAGCGTCTCGGGCTGTACGGTCGGCTGTGCACAGGATTCGCTCAACGACATCGGGTTCGAGCCGGCGACCAAGGAAATCGATGGTGAGGTCGTCCGCGGGTTCAACGTCCGGATCGGCGGCGGCCTCGGCGGCCGCCAGCCCCGCGCCGCGACGCCGCTGGATGTCTTCGTTCGTCCGGAAAACGCCTACGAGGTCGGCCGCGGCTTCGTCGAACTCTACCACGACTACGGCGACCGACAGAACCGCTCGAAGAACCGCGCCCGGTTCTTCGCCGAGGACTGGGGCATGGCGAAGATCCGCGAGACGCTCCAGGCGGAGTATGTCGAGTTCGAGATGCACACCGCGGGCGAGGACGTCCGGGAGGAGTACACCTACAACGCCGGAAAACCCGTCGAGGCGGGCCAGCACGACCACGTCGGCGTCGGCGACCAAAAAGACGGGCGGAACTACGTCGGCCTGAGCGTTCCCGTCGGTCGCCTCCCCGCCGAGGACGCCATCGAACTGGCCGCGCTCGCCGACGAGTACGGATCCGGCGAGGTCCGGCTCACCCGGCGTCAGAACCCCGTCATCGTCGATGTCGCGGACGCCGATCTCGAGGGACTGCTCGCGGAGCCGCTGCTCGAGACCTACCCCGCCGAACCCAGTCCCTTCGAGCGCGGCGCGATGGCCTGTACGGGTACCGAGTTCTGTTCGATCGCGTTGACCGAGACGAAAGCGCGGATGGCCCGCATGCTGCGCTGGTTCAACGAGAACGTCGAGTTGCCCGACGACGTCGGCACGATCAAGATGCACTACTCCGGCTGTACCGCGGACTGCGGGCAGGCGATGACCGCCGATATCGGCCTGCAGGGGATGCGCGCCCGCAAGAACGGCGAGATGGTCGAGGCCTTCGACATCGGCGTCGGCGGCGGCGTCGGCGAGGACCCCTCGTTCATCGACTGGGTGCAACAGCGCGTCCCCGCCGACGAAGCGCCCGGCGCGATCCGGACCCTGCTCGAGGCCTACGCGGCCCACCGTGCGGACGGACAGTCGTTCCGTGAGTGGGTCGATGCCACCGCCGAGGAGCAACTCGTCGAGTTCTGTACGCCCGAGGAGACGGACTTCGAAGCGCCCTACATGGCCGACGCCAAGCAGTCGTGGTACCCCTTCGCCGAGGGTGACTCCGCCGCGGCCCCGGCGGCCGACGACTCCGCGGCCCCCTCGGACGACTGAGACGCCGCCGACGCCGCGCCTCGAGCAACTCGCCGATTTCCCGAGCGTGTCTTTATCAGTTCACGGATCGTACTGTCTCCTATGCCCGAAGAAGTACTCTTCAAATCGGAAACCGACCGGAGTCGAGCGGAGATCGCGTCGCTGCTCCGTCGCGTCGCGGACAACCTGGCGGACGGCGAGTCGATCACGCTCACAGCGGGGGCCGACTCCGTGACGCTCGAGCCGCCCGCCAGGCCCACCTTCGAGGTCAAAGCCGAACGCGAGGGTCCGGACGACGGCCCGGGCGAGTTGAGCATCGAGTTCGAACTCGAGTGGGACGAGACCGACGGGGCGGACGGCGGTAGCGACACGCTCGAAATCGAGTGAGACGCCTTCGAGTCGGTGTCTCGGGGACGCGGCAGTGACTCGCGAGCGCGCTCGAGCCGTCGGTCACCGATGCTCGCGGGTTCGCTCGTAAGCGTACTCAAGCGCGTCCTCGAGCGAACCGGGGCCGTCGTAGCTGGCCGAGAACAGTTCCATGAAATCGCCGGCGATCCGGGTACACCGCTCGAACATCAGGACGGTTCGAACCCGGACCGTCTCGGAGAGATCGAGTCCCGGGTAGCTCGTCGCCGTCAGCGCGTAGCCGGGATGATCCTCGCCGTCGAGCGAGGCGGGCGCGACCTTCAGCCGCAGATCCCCTGACTCGTGGAGATACGTCCGATACTGCAGTTCCCGATCCGTGTCGGCCGGGGTGTACGTCCGGCACACTTCGGTTGTCCACTCGGACGGTACGTCGGTTTCCATCGATTACTGATACCGACCCCAGCGCTACGTTCGTATCGCAACGAGCAATATTATCGAACGAAAGTCCATACATTTCACCAATGGTGAGTTCTCCGTGCGAAACGCGGTTATATTTTGGATGCGCGTTTCTATTCGCGGCTCTCATCCGACCGATCGGTGAATCCGTACGCACTCCGACGGTCCGTTTCGCCGACAGCTCCGCCATCACAGGAGAGGACAGTCGCCGTCGGTCGTCCGCGCTCGTCACTCGAGAACCCGCTGCCGCTGTTATCGTGAGCGATCGGCACGGACGGCTGCATCGGCCGGGAGCGGGGCTCGAGCAGGCGCGAGAGCCCCGTGACCCGGGGGAGGGCAGGCCGGTCCCCAGTCTGACGCGAGCGACCGACGGGAGCGCGGGCCGACGACTGACTCGGCAGTCGCGCGTGGTGATGCTGACGGGGGAGCGGAGCGTTTCGTTTCGAGCGTTCCCTTTCTAATCACCGCCAGCGGACCCCGCCCCGACGGCGGACTCGTCGTTGGCTTCGGGACTGACGCTCCCGGTCCGGTAGCCGTGGAGATCGAGCGTGACGTGGTCGAAGCCGAGGTCCGCGAGTTCCGCCCGGACCGTCTCGACGAACTCGCGTTCCAGCGCTCGCTCGAGCCGTCGACGGCTGTTCCGACCGTTCCAGCCCCACCCGTCTCCGGCGATCCGTTCACGGCCATGACGGACCTACCAGTAAACAGCGTGCCGGACGGTTAAGACGGCGTCCGTAGTAGGGTTGCTATCCGGACCACTATGGCTGTCTCAGATCGATTGCGGCGACTGCGTTCGATCACCGACACGGAGGGACACACCAGCGACGTCGACGACCACTCCCGCGAGGAACACCTCACCGACGCGGTGGCCCGCGGGGTTCAGGGTGGGTTCGTCGCGACGCTGATGATGACTGCGTTCCGTCTCCCGCTCCTCCGATCGCTGCCGCCGTCGGCGAACTTCTGGTCGCAGTACGTCGCCGATGGCGAGCCGGACGATCACCCGATCGCCGGCCTCGCCCTCCATCTGCTCTACGGCGTCGGCTCGGGCGCGATCTTCGGCGGCCTGTTCTCCCTGTATACCGCCGGCCGATCCATCGAACCCGAAGGACGCGGGCTCGTCTGGGGCTCTATCTACGGGATGGTCCTGTCCGCGTTCGGCGTCCAGGTCATGCTGCACGCACTGCTCGATATCCGCCTCGAGGCCGACGAACTCGCGTTGTTTCACGCCGGCCACCTCGTGTACGGGCTCTCGCTCGGTGCCTGGGTCGGGTCCCGCACCGAGGGCGTCGAGAACCCCGATCGGGAGTACGAGTACGACACCGGCAACTAACCGTCTGCCCTGCTCAGTTCGTCGGCGTCGTCGAAGACGGCCCACGGTGGTTGCCATTGCGACGCTTCAGACGAGTGCCAACAGGAGCCAGACGCCAAGCGGCACGCCGACGGCCGTCGCGGCGGCTGCTCGAGAGAGGTCCGCCGCTCGTTCGAGCCCGCCGGTGAGCAGATACCACTGCCAGAGCACGGTCAGGACGGTCGCGGCCGCCACGAACGGCTCGATCGGAGCGAGCGCCGACTCGAGGAGTTGATCGACGGCCTCGCGAACGAACACGTCGAATCGGACGCGGTCGGCGACTGATACCGGACCTCGCTGGCACGCCCGGGCGCGATCCGCTTATTCCGGTTCGAACCCGCCGACCAGGTGCTCGAGGGCGAACAGGGCGATCGCGCCGAGTGCGGCCCACGCGGCCGTCAGCGCGATCGTCTCCGTCGTCCAGGCGTGCATGTCGCCGATGTTGTGCAGGGGAGCGGGGATCGAGCCGGCGATGAGACTCACCAGAAAGACGAGGGTCAGCCCGCGGTTGCGGGCCAGCGCGGTGCGGACGACGCGGGCGATCGTCACGAGGCCGACGGCGCCGCCGACCACGAACAGGGCGACGGTCGTTCCCGGATCGATCACGGCCGCGACCGAGCCGCCACTGAGTAGGTCGCTGATCGCGTGGACGAACGCGCTCAGTTCGCTCGAGAGGAAGACGTACTGGCCAAACAGGATCAAGAGCAGCGAGCCGGACACCCCGGGCAGGATCATCGCGCTGACCGCGATCGCGCCGGCGATAACGATGACGACGGGTCCGCTGCCGGGGAGGTGGACGACATCGGCGGCGACCGACAATGCGAGCGTCGTCCCCACGATCGCGGCACCGATACGGGCCGGCGAGTCGAACGCGAGGCTCCGGCCGAGCGTGATCGCCGAGGCGGCGATCAACCCGGTGAAGAAGCCGAACATCGCGATCGGGTTCGATTCCGCGAGCGACGAGACGACCTCGGCGATGAGGACGACCGAGGTGATCACGCCGATACCCAGCGGTACCAGAAACTGCAGGTCCATCTCGAGGAGCGCTTCCCGCGCTCGAGGCCGACGCTCGCGGCGGTAGCCACGGAGCACGGCGATCGCTCGACGGGGCGTGAGCGCGGTGACCGCGGCGATCAGCCGGCCGTAGAAGCCCAGCAGGAGCGCGACGGTCCCGCCAGAAACGCCCGGGAGGGCGTCCGCGGCACCCATACAGAGCCCGTAGCCGTAGGTCCGCAGTAGCTCGAGGCGGTCGACGGCGACGTCGGATCGCTCATACTCCATGCGTTCGCTCCTGCGATCGCCGCCTCGAGTCGCGGACGGGTCGCGCTCGACGCCACCGGGTCGCGTTCACCGGACGGGACTGTCGTTTCGGCTGCATGCTCGAATGGGCGACGTGGGGCCGTATAAAAGTGCGACAACGCCGTCAGCGCGTGTTGCTCGCCGAACACGCTCCCGCCCTATGCGGGTCACCTCGATGACCGCCGACAGCGCTGACCACTGTGGCGGTCGACTCCGGCCATCTTAATTCAAGTAGGGAATCCCGCCCTTTAGGGCGGGAGGGAATGCGACATGGTGCTGACCAACCGCTACTCGGTGGCAGGGCCGGAATCCAATTCCCGTTGTGCGTGGAGTAGCATCCCGCGCCACGTCAGGCCGTGACGCTTCTTCGTGTCTTTCAGCGACTCGTACTGTTCCTCGTCTACCTCGATGTTGATGTTCTTCACGTCTCATGGTTTGTGACCGACGGTGTTAAGTGTGACTAACACTATTGTAGCATTGTGTCCGAGACGGTGACGAAGACGCTACAGGCCACGCTCGCAACGCCCACCACGGGCAAAGAGCAACGCCTACAGCGACTCTTGGACACCTACCGAACCGCACTCCACGACGCCTTCGACAACAGGGCGGATACAATGTCTGCCGTCAACGACGTTGTGACATCCTACGACCTGCCGTACCAAGCCAAAGACGCGCTCAAATCCTACGTCCCGAAACTCCGTTCGACGTACAACGCCGAGGAGTTGGACGACGAGCATCCGCTTCGGCTCGTCAACCGGGCCGCAAAGTTCGACTACTCCGACGAGCGCGAACACGGCTTCGTGTGGCAGGCCCCGCAACCCGGACGCGGGACGAACTTTTGGATTCCACTTCGGATTAACCCCGAGCAGGAGTCCCTGTGGTTCGACCTGCTCTCCGAAGACGCGAAGGCGGGCGAACTACGGCTACAGCGACACCGCACGTCGTGGGAGTTGCACGTCACCGTCGAATACTCGGTTGAAGAAACGACCGAACCGGACAACCCGACGTACATCGGCTTCGACGTAGGCGAGAGCGCGTTGATAACGGGCTGTGCCCTCAAACGCGACGCACCACGGAAGCCGATGCTCGTCAGCGGCAGTCAAGCGCGACACCTCCGCAAAGAGATGTTCACCACACTTCGCCGTCTCCAACAGCGGGACGCCGCCGAGTGGCGTGTGGACGAACGATTCGACCACTACCAAAACGCCCTCACCGATATTGTTGAGAAAGCGTCCCGGCAGGCCGTCGAGTACGCCCGTTCCTTCGAGAACCCCGTTATCGTTCTTGAAGACCTGTCGTACATCCGTGAACGGTTGGACTACGGCAAGTTCATGAACCGGCGACTCCACGCATGGGCGTTCGCTCGGCTACAGGGTCGAATCGAAGACAAAGCGACCGAGGCAGGGATTCGCGTCGAGTACGTCAACGCGGCGTACACCTCGCAGACCTGCCACGCCTGCGGTCGGCTTGGTCGGCGGAGTCAGCAAGCCGAATTTGTGTGTCCGCACGACGACTGCCACGTATCGAAGTTCCAAGCAGATATTAACGCGGCGGCGAACATCGCCCGTCGCGCTAACCCGTGGGGAGAGAGTGTCCGTTGGGAACCCGGACGCGATGACTCGCCACAGGACGGGAGCGCCTGTGACAGCGCCACAGTCCACCGCGAGACGAGCGAGAAGTCCTCGCAGATGACGCTCGCGGCCTACTCGGACTGAAACCTGCCTAACGGATTCCCACTGCTGTGGGAAGCCCCGCCGTTTACGGCGGGGAGGATGTCACTATGTGCCGAGATAGCATGACTGTCACGAAACGCCCGGGCGGGAGGTTTTTCTCGCTCCGGTTTGATACGCACCTCGAGACCATGGACCTCGAGTCGATTCCGGGCGTCGGCGAGAAGACGGCCCGAGCGCTGTCCGAACTCGACGATCCCGAGCGCGCGCTGCGGACGGGCGACGTGGCGACGATCGCGACCGCGCCGGGGATTTCCCAGGGCCGGGCCGCCCGGATCGCCCGCGGCGCGATCCGGCTCGAGCACGACGATCCCGGCGGCTTCCTCGCGACCGACCGCGCCCGCGAGGTCTACCGAACGGTCCGCTCGTTGCTCGAGGCGCGGACGGTCACTGACTACGCCGCCCAGCGACTCGCGACGATCTATCCGAGTCCCTGCCGGTCACGCATCGCGGAAGTGCAGGCGTTCGCCTGCGAGGCCCTCGAGCGCGATCCCGACCCCGACGTGCTCGCGGCGCTCGAGGGGGTGGCGCCGCTTCGGGAACCGGGCGACGTGCGGGTTCGCGAGCGGTGTCTGGCGACGACCGACGCCGAGCGCTACAGCGAGGCCCGCGAGGCGATTCCGGAACTCTCCGTCGAGATCGTCGAGGACGCGCAGGGGCTGGCCGAACTCGCGCGGGGGTACTCGACGGTGATCGCCCTCGACGAGTCCTTCGCCGGCGTCACCCTGGATGGGGACGTGCAGGTCCGACCCGACGCCCTCGAGACCCCGGCCGAGGTGGTCCCCGAGCGGCCGCTCGCCTTCTTCGCGCGCAATCGCGACCGACTGCAGGCCGCCATCGCGGTCCACCGGGCCGCCGATCTCGAGGCGGCCTGCGATCTCGCAGCGCTCGAGGACGGCCTCTCCCGGCTGACGGAAGACGGGACGGTCGCGGGCGACGACGAACTCGACCGGCTGACGACGGCGATCGACGACCTCGACGCGACGGCGAGTGCGGCCGAGAGCGTCGCCAACGATCACCTTCGGGAGGCGATCCGCGAGCAGGACGTGACGATCGAGGGGTCGGACCTGCTGTCGCTGGTCGAGCGCGGGGCCGGCGTCGACTCGCTGCTGTCACGCGAACTCGCCGACGAGTACGCCCGCGCGGTCGCGGCGGCCCGCGACCACCTCGTCGACGCGCTCGATCTCGACCAGGGGGAAAGCGAGATCGCCCGCCGCGCGTTCAGCGACGAGCCGACGTTTCCGGTCGAGCGCGACGAGGACGTGATCGGCCGACTGCGCGAGGAGTTGACGGCGGCCAAGGAACGGCGCGCCGGCAGGCTCAAACGCGACCTCGCGGCGGACCTCGCCGACCGGCGCGAGGGGGCTCGTCGACTCGTCCGTGACGCCCTCGAACTGGACGTCGAACTCGCGATCGCACGCTTCGCCGACGACTTCGCGTGTACGATGCCGACGGTCGTCGAGCCGTCCGATGTCGAAGACGGGACCGCCGCGGATGTCGGCTTCGCGATCGAGGGCGGTCGCTCGCCCGTGCTCGACGAACCGCTCGAGCGAATCGATCCCGTCGACTATGAGGTGTCGGGAGTCGCCCTGCTCTCGGGGGTCAACAGCGGCGGAAAGACGTCCACGCTGGATCTGGTCGCGAGCGTGGTCGTACTGGCACACATGGGGCTGCCCGTCCCCGCCGAGCGCGTTCGACTGCGTCGGTTCGACGATCTGCACTACCACGCGAAAACCCAGGGGACGCTCGACGCCGGGGCGTTCGAGTCGACCGTCCGGGAGTTCGCCGACCTCGCGCAGGGCGGCGAGGGCTCGCTCGTTCTGGTCGACGAACTCGAGAGCATCACCGAACCCGGCGCGTCGGCGAGGATCATCGCGGGCATCCTCGAAGCGCTCTCCGAGAACGGGGCGACGGCGGTGTTCGTCTCGCATCTGGCCGACGAGATCCGCGAGATGGCCGACTTCGACGTGACCGTCGACGGGATCGAAGCCGTCGGACTCGTCGATGGGGAACTCGAGGTGAACCGCTCACCGGTCAAAGACCACCTCGCGCGGTCGACGCCGGAGTTGATCGTCGAGAAACTGGCTGGCGAACACGACAGCGCGTTCTACGGAGCCCTGCTCGAGAAGTTCGAATAGCGGTCGCGTCTCGTTCCCGGCAGACTACGGGGTCGCCGACGGATGGGGGCTCTCGTCGATCACGTCGAGCGCCCGCTCGACGGCGGCCGCGGCGTCCTCGAACTCGCCTTCGTGCGTCCACTCCCCATCCGGAATGGCGGTGTAGACGTCGAACCCGCCACCGCGGTACTCGTGGCTCTCGACGTACAGTTCCTTTTCGACCGTGCCGTCGTCGACGAGGAGCCAGATGCCCAGTTCCTTGCCGCCCTCGAGATCGCGTCGCCGGGTCCAGTGCATGGCGCTGGCTACGAGGCCGAACGCCGTATAACCAAACCCGGGGTGCCGCTGGCGCGGATCGCTCGCTACGCTGACCCCGGCCACTGCGCGAGGACGTCCAGCTGGTGAGCGAGATAGACGAGGGCTCCCGCGTCGATCTGGTCATGGCGGGCCGCTGCCCACGCGCCCACTCGATCGGCGGCTATTGCCCCGTCGGCCACGAGCGCGGATTCGATGGTGTCGACGATGTGATGGAGGAAGTACGCCTCGTCCCCCTCGTAGCCGCCGTCGGTCGGCCGGACCACCCAATCGGAGCCGCCGGCCGCGACGATCCGGCCGCCGGTCGCCGGAACCGCCGTGAGGAGATGGCGGCCGGCGGTGCTGTCACCGGTCTCGCCGCCGGCCTTCTCGGTCGTGTCCATCCGGCGGTGAAACCGCCGTTCGATGCGATCTTCGAGATCGTCGTCGACCGGCGGCAACAGCGCCGTCACGCCATCGAACGTGATCGGGAAGTAGGCGACCCCGCCCGGGCAAAGCCCGTCGGCGACCGTTTCCAGCGCCGCCCGTACGTCCGTCAGATCGAGGAAGGCCTGGGCGACGACGACATCGTAGGATTCCGCGTGAGCCGCGAGGTGGGCGAGCGCGTCTTCCGCACGGAACTCGACCTCGAACGCCGCTCCGTCGCGGTCGATGCGTACCGGCTCGCCCGAGCGGTCGGAATCACGGTTCCGATCCGCCGCGCGGTCGGCGATGCGGTCCGTCGCGGCGTCGACGAGGGCCGGGTCGGCGTCGATGGCCGTATACCGGACTTCGGTGTCGGGCGTCCACTCGAGGACCGTTTCGATCATCGTCCCCGTCCCGGCACCGATCTCGCAGAGTGCGACGGGCTCGTCGACCGCCGCGAGTGAACGGCGAAACGCCGCCGCGACGCGCCGATTCCGTGCGCGACGGTCGACGGTTCGCTTGGCATCGAGGTAGCGCCGAAACGAGTAGCGGTCAGGCTCGGTCACGCCTCACCCCCCTCGATTCGCGGCGGCGTAACCTCGGGCGTCATGGGGCCACCCTCGCGCCGTCGTGGAGTCGTGTCGTAAACGATGCGATGCGGTCGACGGTGTCGTCCCAGGTCGGATGAGCTTCGTAGGCGTCCCGTGCGGCACCTCCCATCTCGGCGAGGCGCTCGCGATCCGTCGCGAGCGACCCGACTGCCGCCGCCACGGCCCGCGGTTCGCCCGGTGGAACCAGTGTCCCCGTCTTCCCGTCCGTCACGACCTCGCTCGCGCCGCCGGCGGCTGCGGCGACGGCCGGCAGCCCGAACCCCATCCCCTCGAGGTAGACGATGCCGAACCCCTCGTAGCCGGAGGGGACGGCGAGGACATGGCTCTCACGCAGCGTCGACGCCAGCGCCGCGTCGGACTGCCGGCCCGCGATCGTCACCGACTCCGCGACGCCCAGCGCGTCGATCAGCCGGCCGATGCGCCGGGCGTACTCCGGATCGGCCGCCGGGTCGCCGACGACCGTCAGGGTCCACTCGTCGGCCGGGCGAGCGGCCAGTCCCCGGAGCAGCGTGTGGAGCCCCTTCCGTTCGACGAGCGTCCCCACGAAGACGAGTCGCAACGGGCCGGAGTCGTGAGCGCGCGTCCGGATTTTCGCCCGCGTGATATCCGGCTCGACGTGGTCTCCGCCAGGGTACGCGACGACGCCCCGCGTCGGCCCGACGAGCGCCTCGACTGTTTCCCGGGTGGTCTCGCTGTTGTACACGAACGCGTCGACGGTCTCGAGATAGCGCCGCTCGATCGCCCTGTAGAACGCGTTTCGCCACGCTGCCCGGGGCTCCCGACATCGGAGGTGGTGGACGACCGAGACGATCGGCGTGGCATCGTCGTGCCGGCGGTTGTGCCTGATGAGCGACGGATGACAGAGCTCGTCTTGTAATAGCACGTCGACCTCGAGAGCAGCCAGTTCGGTGGCGACTTCTTTGGAGACGTTATCGACCAGATTCATCCCGTAGCGCTGTCTCGGGATCGTGACGACCGTGACCTCGTGGCCCCGGTCGCGAAGCCCCGCCACGAGCCGTCGATCGTAGCGATAGCCGCCGGACGTTTCCTCGAGGCCGTCGTAGACGATCACTCCCAGCCGCATCGAATCAGACGCTCGCGGCGTAGGAGGCGGCCGCCGCGTCCTCTTCCCACGTCGTCACCGCGACGGCGTCGAGGCGGTCGGTCTCGATCCCGTCGGCGACCCGCTCGGCGAAGCACCGCGAGAAGTGCTCCACGCTTGGATTGCGTCCCTCGAACTCCGGGAGGTCGTTGAGCGTCGCGTCCCGGTAGCGGTCGACCAGCGTGTCGACGACCGTTTTGAGGTCGTCGATATCGACGAGGTAGCCGTACTCACCGAGTCGTTCGCCCTCGACCTCGACTTCCACCGTCAGGTGATGGGAGTGGAGGGCTCCCTCGGGACCAGGGTCGGGGACCGTGAGCCAGTGTTGGGCGACGAAATCGCGGGTGACTGTCACCGTATACATACGCCGTCGGACCACGTATGGCAACTAAAACCTGGGGTGGCACGAGGCGATCACGACCCGGCCCGATCCGACGGCGCACAGCCGAGCGGATCGCGAGGATCAGTAGGTCAACAACACCTGCACGGTCTCGTCCGGACGCTCGTCCAGCAGTTCGTAGGCCTTCGGGGCGTCCGCGATCGGGACGCGGTGGGTGACCAGTCGGTCGGTCTCGAGGCCCTCGAGACGTCGCCACGCGGTCGCCAGCCGGCGCGCCACGGTCCAGCGCCCGCGCCGTTCCGGGGCGATGGTGCTTACCTGGCTGCTGATCAGCCGGATTCGGCTCCGGTGGAACCGCCCGTCGAGCGAGAGTTCGGCCGTCTTGGTCCCGTACCACGACCCGACGACGACGCGGCCTCCGTACCCGGTCGCATCGACGGCGGCGTCGAGTGCCGCGGGATCGCCCGAAAGTTCGTAAGTCAGGTCCGCCCGACGCGGGGACTGCCCCTGTTCGGTCCGTCCGGACGGCGACCCCGGTCGGTCGGGCGCTGTCGGCCGTTCGTGGAGCGCCGCGATCGGGTCCGGTCCGTCGGGCTCGAGACTCCGGTCCGCCCCGAACGCCGCCGAGAGCCGCCGTCGCTCCTCGTAGCAGTCCACGGTCACGAGCGACGAGAGCGGCGTTTCGGCCAGCAGTGCCGTCGTCAACAGTCCCACGACGCCCTGGCCGAACACGACCGCCCGCTCGCCGATGCGCGGCCCGCCGTCGAGAACCAGGTTGACCGCCGTCTCGATGTTCGGGAGAAACGCCGCCGCCGCGGGCGACACGTCGGCCGGCACGACGCTTACCTCGTCGACTCCGACGACGAACTCGCTGGCGTGGGGATGGAAGGCGAGCACCGTCTCGCCGCGCCACGCTGGGTCCACGTCCGCGCCGACGGCGGTCACCGTCCCGACGACCGCGTAGCCGTACGGAAACGGGTAGGAGAACGATCCCGACAGCGCCTCGAGCGTCTCGTCCGCGGCGATCTCCGGGTTCATTTCGCCGCGGTAGAGTAACAGCTCCGTCCCGGAGCTGATGGCCGATACCGTCGCCGTCACCTCGAGTTCGTTCGGGCCGGGGTCGGGGACCGCCGTTTCCCGAACGTCGACCTCGCGAGGACCCGTGAAGTACACCGACTGGGCCGACATCGGATTACGCCCTCCCCGCGCTCTCACCGGTACCGATTTCGACGCGCGTCCCTCGGTTCCGGCAGCGCTCGAGCGCCTCCTTGGCCGCCATTCCGGCGTCGCCGGCCGTGAGATCGCGGCCGACGCCGACTTTGAGTTCGATCCCCGCCGCCTCCTCGACGTGCTCGATCGTCTCGGCGAACGCCGCCCGGTCGAGGCCGGGGGTTACCGAGATGACGTTGTCACCGCCGATGAAAAACGACAGCGAGTCGTGGGCGTCGTACATATACTCGAGCAGCGCCGAATACCCGCGGTCGATGTGTCGGAACACGTCGAACGCGTTGAGTTCGTCGGTGTACTGGCCCGTCGCGTCGTTGACGTCGAAGTGGGCGATCTGGACCGTCCCGTCCTCGCACAGCGGCTCGCCGCGCAGGATTTCGGTCCGGTCGCTGTCCTGGGCACTCCCGGCCGCCTGGAGCGTCGCCGTCGCCTCGCCGACCGCCTCCCGCGGCGAGGACCCCGTGGCGACACCGAGGCTCACCGTCACGGGATAGCGGTTGCGGACGGCGGCCTGAATACGTCGGTGACCCGACAGGTCGATCCCGTTGGTGACGGCGATCATGTTGTCGAATCGCGTGGAAAACACGTAGCCGCCGTCATGGGCGACGAGTTGTGAGAGGTCCGCGTACAGCCGGGACTGGAGCGTCTGCAGGTCCGGCTCCCGTCTCGGCGTTGGCGACACCGTCCACGGCCCGTAGTTGTCGATCTGGATCAACGTTACCTGCGTTTCAGTCACGGTCACTCCCCCCCGTACCATGTCCATCGACATAATGTGTGGGCGCTCTCGTAGCGACTGTAATCACTGCACACCCGCTCGCACGACGAGTGTGCGATCAGTGCGTGACTCGGTTCGGTTGCGCCGCTAGCCGACTCCCCGTCCTCGCCGTGTCCGTTCGGGAGCGCGATCGGTCCCAGCCCCAGCTATATACCGTTCATCATCGTAGCGGTCTCCGGATCGGCTCGTGTCTCGTACAGACGCCTCGAGCGACATTCCCACCCCGGAGTCGCCGCCACCGGAACGCCGACCGCCCGTCCGGGTCTCCGAGGAGCGCGTGCTTCGGGACTGGCTCGCCCGGGAGATCCAACGCGACGCAGGTGCCGTCGATTCGGGGACAGTGCCGACGGACGCGACGGCGCTGCTCGACGCGCTCCTCTCGGCGAAGCCAGGGGCGGCCGCGTTCCTCTGGCGCGAGCAACCGATCCGGTGGTACCGACTCGTCCTCGATCGGGATCGGTTCGTCGATCTCCGGCCGGCAGACGGGCCGGACGACCTCCTGTGGCGGGACGTCTCCACGGACGGCACCCTCTTCGGCGTGGCAGAGCGGGTCCACACCGAGGGGATCGGTCCGCTCGAAGCGGCGGGTATCGACGCCGAGGCGATCGGAACCTACCGCGACGATCTGGCCGCCGGAACGCGGCTCGACCCGCTGATCGTCCGGACCAGACGCGGCGCAACCCCGTGGTTCGTCGCCGACGGGAACCATCGGGCGACGGCGGCGGCGCTACACGCCCTCGAAACCGGCCGTTACGACCCCATGCCGACGTACGTCGCGGTCACCGCGAACCCGGTTCTCGAGCCGATAGTCGACCGTGTTCGGGGCCTGCTCCAGCGACTGGCGGGTCGCTCGATCGCCCGGTGCGGTCGCCGAGGGCCCTGACGCTGCGTGTCGGGGAGCTGGCGGGAAACGATCGTGCGATGTTCCGTCTTCCTCGGCGACGGTCGGCCCAGCATGGCTACTCGTGCGTCTCGACCTGTTCAATCCGACATCGTCCGACCGGCG
Source organism: Natrinema altunense (assembly GCF_000731985.1). Taxonomy (GTDB): domain Archaea; phylum Halobacteriota; class Halobacteria; order Halobacteriales; family Natrialbaceae; genus Natrinema; species Natrinema altunense. Next base: position 119,077 of record NZ_JNCS01000004.1, on the reverse strand, counting down.
TCGCTTCGTCCGCGTTCGCGACCCGCTGTCGTCACTCGTGTCACTGTCGAACCAGCCGGTGTCACAACGACTCGCCGCCGTCCTGCTCCTCCAAGACCGCGGCGAGTTCGTCCGCGTAGTCCGCGATCGCCGCCACCGTCTCGTCGTCCTGTAGCACGAACGCTTCCTTCATCTTATCAGGCATCTCGTCGGGTGGGAGGTACGCTTCGCCTCGAGCGTAGTCGGCGGTGCCCCGCAGAGTCTCCGGAGAGAGATCGTCAAAGTGCTCGATCAAGAAGTCCGGGATCGCATCCGGTGGAGTCAATACTGCCATTTGGTACCGTGATGAATATACTGATTAGTAAGTATTGCGGCTGTGTAAAAACCCAACACACGGCACAGGACGTTGCAGTTGTGAGTTCACCGAAGGGTTAAGACGCTGCGGAAGCAGGGTGAAAGTGATGGGAGACGACCCCGAGGAGGGGATGTTGTCGTGGGACGAATCCGTGTTCAGAAACGAGCACGTCTTCGAAATCGACTACGTTCCCGAGACGTTCAAGCACCGCGAGGGCCAGACCCAGAGTCTGACGTACGCGCTGCGCCCGGCGGTGCGGGGATCGCGGCCGTTGAACGTCGTGGTTCGCGGTCCGCCCGGAACCGGGAAGACGACGGCGATCCAGAAGCTGTTCGACGAGGTCGGTGCCCAGACGAGCGAGGTTCGGACGATCCGGGTCAACTGTCAGGTCAACGCCACCCGCTACTCGGTGTTCTCCCGGCTGTTCGAGGGGACGTTCGACTACGAGCCTCCTTCCTCGGGGATCTCGTTCAAGAAGCTGTTCGGTCAGATCGCCGAGAAACTCGTCGAGGAGGACAAGGTACTGGTCGTCGCCTTGGACGACATCAACTACCTCTTCTACGAGAACGAGGCCTCGGACACGCTCTACTCGCTTCTGCGCGCCCACGAGGAGTATCCCGGCGCGAAGATCGGCGTCGTCGTGGTCTCCTCCGACCCCGCACTCGATGTGATCGACGACCTCGACTCCCGGGTCCAGAGCGTCTTCCGCCCGGAGGACGTCTACTTCCCGGTCTATGACCAGCCCGAAATCGTCGACATCCTCGCCGAGCGCGTCACGCGCGGCTTCAACGACGGCGTCATCGATCGGGACACGCTCGAGTACGTCGCCGAACTCACCGCCGAGAGCGGTGATCTCCGGGTCGGAATCGATCTGTTGCGCCGCGCCGGGCTGAACGCGGAGATGCGGGCCAGCCGCACCGTCGAACGCCAGGACGTCGAAGACGCCTACGAGAAGTCCAAGTACATCAACCTCTCGCGGAGCCTTTCCGGGCTCACCGACACCGAGCGGACGCTGCTCGAGGTCATCGCCGAACACGACGGCGAACAGGCCGGCGAGGTCTACGACGCCTTCCACGAGCGGACCGATCTGGGCTACACCCGTTACTCCGAGATCGTCAACAAACTCGACCAGCTCGGACTCATCGACGCCGACTACGCGGACGTCGACGGACGGGGCCGCTCGCGGTCGCTCACGTTGTCCTACGAAAAAGCGGCGGTACTGGAGCGCCTCGAGTGAGTCGCCGGTCAGTAGTCGACAGCAACACCGGGTGACGGCCGTCGCCCCTCCCAATCAGTACGACCGCATCGCGGTATCGGTTGCCCCTCGACCGCGATGGACGCGGGGAGGTGCTTAGGCCTGATCGACCTGTTCGCGGTAGTCCTCGACCGTTTCGATCGCCGCCTCGAGTCTGTCTTCGGTGGTGCCGTCAGCCCGCTTGCGGGCCTGTCGGAGCGTATTGAGCCGTTCGTCGAGGATGGCGTGATCGGGCGTGGTCTCGCCGCTCACGTAGTCGGCGAACGCGTCGGTCGTTTCACGGATGTCCTCTCGGACATCGTCATCGTCCGCCGATTTCGCCGCCTCTTCGAGGTCGTCGCGAGCCCGTTGGAGTTGCGCCGTCATATCGGATGCCACTCCGGGCCGATGCATAACGGTTGGGCGGGCAGTGGCCACGTCCGGACGCGATCGAGGCGGTTGGCGGCTGCTCTCGCGTCTCGAGGCGACCGCGCCGCCACGGTCACGTTCGGAGCGGTCGTCGTCGACGAATCGTCCTCTCGAGTCCGAACCCGACTTCGCGCAATGCGAGCGCGTAAAGTGGTTCGAACCCGTGAGTCCGATAATGAGTGACGCGCAAGGGCCCCTCCAGCCGGACCGTCCGGATGTCGATCGCCCGTTCCGGGTCGACGCTCCCTTCGAGCCCGCGGGGGATCAACCCGCGGCGATCGAACGGCTAGTCGACGGCTTTCGGTCGGGGATGGACAAGCAGACCCTGCTCGGGGTGACCGGGTCGGGTAAGACCAACACCGTCTCGTGGGTGGTCGAGGAGATTCAAAAGCCGACGCTGGTTATCGCCCACAACAAGACGCTTGCGGCCCAACTCTACGAGGAGTTCCGCTCCCTGTTTCCGGACAACGCCGTCGAGTACTTCGTGTCCTACTACGACTACTACCAGCCCGAGGCCTACGTCGAGCAGAGCGACACCTACATCGACAAGGACGCCTCGATCAACGACGAGATCGACCGCCTCCGCCACTCCGCCACGCGGTCGCTGCTGACCCGCGAGGACGTCATCGTCGTCGCCTCCGTCTCCGCGATCTACGGTCTCGGTGATCCGCGCAACTACATCGACATGTCGCTGCGGCTCGAGGTCGGCGAGGAGATCGGCCGCGACGAACTGCTGGCCCAACTGGTGGACCTGAACTACGAGCGCAACGACGTCGACTTCACCCAGGGCACGTTTCGGGTACGGGGTGACACTATCGAGATCTACCCGATGTACGGCCGCTACGCCGTCCGGGTCGAACTCTGGGGCGACGAGATCGACCGCATGGTCAAGGTCGACCCGCTCGAGGGAAAGACACAGGGCGACCAGCAGGCAGTCCTGATCCACCCCGCTGAGCACTACTCGATTCCGGAGACGACACTCGAGGAGGCGATGGACGAGATCCGGGACGATCTGGAGTCTCGCATCTCGTACTTCGAGCGCACAGGCGACATGATCGCCGCCCAGCGCATCGAGGAGCGGACGACGTTCGACCTCGAGATGATGCAGGAGACGGGCTACTGTTCGGGGATCGAGAACTATTCGGTCTACCTCTCGGATCGCGACTCCGGCGACGCGCCGTACACGCTGTTGGACTACTTCCCCGACGACTTCCTGACCGTGGTCGACGAGTCCCACGTCACGCTGCCGCAGGTCCGCGGGCAGTACGCCGGCGACAAGTCCCGCAAGGACTCGCTGGTCGAGAACGGGTTCCGGCTGCCGACGGCGTACGACAACCGGCCGCTGACCTTCGAGGAGTTCGAGGAGAAAACCGACCAGACGCTGTACGTCAGCGCCACGCCGGGCGACTACGAGCGCGAGGCAAGCGGTCGGATCGTCGAGCAGATCGTTCGGCCAACCCACCTCGTCGATCCGGCGATCGAGGTTTCGGACGCGACCGGTCAGGTCGACGACCTCATGGATCGCATCGACGACCGGATCGATCGCGACGAGCGCACGCTCGTGACGACGCTGACCAAACGGATGGCCGAGGACCTCACCGAATATCTCGAGGAGGCCGGGGTCGACGTGGCCTACATGCACGACGAGACGGACACGCTCGAGCGCCACGAGATCATCCGTTCTCTTCGGTTAGGGGAGATCGACGTACTCGTCGGGATCAACCTCCTGCGGGAGGGGCTGGACATTCCAGAGGTGTCGCTGGTCGCGATTCTGGACGCCGATCAGGAGGGCTTTTTGCGGAGCGAAACGACGCTGGTCCAGACGATGGGCCGGGCCGCCCGGAACGTCAACGGCGAGGTCGTCCTCTACGCCGACGACCCCTCGAACGCCATGGAGTCCGCCATCGAGGAAACCCAGCGCCGCCGCCGGATCCAACAGGAATACAACGAGGAACACGGCCTCGAGCCCACGACGATCGAGAAGGAGATCGGCGAGACCAACCTGCCCGGGTCGAAGACCGATACCTCGGAGGTCTCCGGCCGGGAACTCGAGGACGAGGCCGACGCCGCCCGCTACATCGACGAACTCGAGGACCAGATGCAGGAGGCGGCGAACAACCTCGAGTTCGAACTGGCGGCCGATATTCGCGACCGGATTCGGGAGGTGCGCGAGGAGTTCGAACTCGAGGGCGGAGACGAGGGGATCGCGCCGCCGACCGAGGAGTTCTGAACGGAACTCGGTCGCCGTTGTCGAGGTGGTCGCGTTCGATTCATCAGATCGTGTTCTGAAGAACAGCGTGTCCTGCTATCGTAGTAACAGGGAACACCTAGGCGTTCCCAGGCGATTCGCAGCAAACCGTAGCTCCGGGCACGACGCCGATCGGCCGCTATCGTACCGGGTTCACAGCACCCCGAACCCGAACTCCGCCATACCGAAGACCGGCCCCCACAGGAAGTGGAGCGCGACGCCGACGACGACGGCGGGCAGGAAGTTGTAGATCGTCGCGACGATGGCGGCCTTGGCGTCGACGGCCAGCAGCGGGAACAGGGCATCGCCGTCCTGACAGATCGCGTTCGCGGTCAGCGCGGAAAACGGCAGTCCGCCCTCGGCGTAGACGCTCGCCAGCAGGATCTGCGGGCCACAGCCGGGAATCAGCCCGACCGCCGCGCCGCCGATCGGGGCGAGGACGCCCGCCGTCGCCGCGAGGGTCGCGACGTTCACCCCGCTGAGGAGGACGAAATACTCGTAGACGAGGAAGGCCACGAGCACCCAGACGGTGACGAAACTCGTTTCCATCGCCGCGTGGGTGAGCGTATCGTAAGCCGACGCGAAGGAGTCTCGAGCCCGGGCGATTTCTCCCTCGCCGACGTAGTGGCGGCCGACCGCGTAGAGATACAGCGACAGCACCGCGCCGACGATGCCGGTGACGGTAAACAGGCCGTCGAAGCCGAAGTCGGCGACCAGCGCGACCTCGGGACCGCCGCGGAGCAGGTAGAGCGTTCCGAGGACGAGCCCCGAGACGGCGGTGACCCACCACAGGACGTGTGCGAAATGGGAGAGCGGGGTGAGTACTCGCGAGTGGCGATCGGGGCCGCTCTCGTGGGCGTGGGTCGGTGCGGGGCCGCCGTAGTCGTGGGCGGGGTTCGGCCTGATACCCCCGTCGACCGCGGTGCCGCCGTCCGGCGTCGCGGTGGGCGAGAGTTGTGCGACGGCGGCGTCGACGCGGGAAACGCCGAGCCCGACGGAGTCGACGAGGTAGCCGGTCGCGACCGAGGCCGCGAAGGCGATGGCGTAGGCATACACCGCGGCCTCGGGTGCGAGCGCGAGGATGACGAACGCCGAATCGCCCGCAGTCGCGCCGAGCGTCGCGACGACGGTCCCGAAGCTGACCGTCCCGCGGACGTACAGCGGCATCACGACGATCGCGCCGCCACAGCCGGGTGTCAGTCCGAGGATTCCGCCGAACAGCACCTGTAATCGCTCGTTGCCCTCGATCGCGCCGATCACCGCGCCGTCGGTCCAGTACTGGAGCAGGCCGAACGCCAGCACCGTGACTGCGACGAACGCGCTCACTTGAACGTAGCCGTCCCGTAACGACTCGAGGAGGACCACGAGGAGTTCGTTCATTGGGCATCACTCGATACTCGAGTCCGATCGAACCGAGATTTAGACATCTCTAAAAATAGGTTTAGTAGCATAAGGTAAATAGTTGCTGGTGATGACGGTCGCGGGCGGATTCGGGCTAAGTAGTCGCTTCGAGCGGACGAGGACACCGAAGCCGATCGGCGAGGCGTGGATTATCGGGACAGGCGTACTGTAGTATTGGAGGGAGTGGACCGGGTGGTGTTTGCGACCTGCTCGAGTCGGAATCGGTCCGTCGCTACTCGTGCTCGTCGCGCAGGTGTTCGATCGCGTGGAGTTCGACCACCGGGACGACCTTGGACACGGTGAGGAAGAGGAGCGTCACCATGCCGATGGTCCCGATGATCGACAGGATCTCGATCAGACTCGGGATGTAGGTGCCGGGCGTCGCGGCGTAGATGTCGAAGGTCGGGTGAAGGAATCCCTCGACGACGAACAGCACCTTCTCCATGATCGTCGCGGTGAGGACGGCGAATCCGGAGACGACGGCCCGCTTCTTGGTGAACAGCGACGGCCGGATCGACTGCGCGAAGATGTACGATAGCGTCAGGAAGACCAGCGACATCGAGGTGAGATAGATCGGGCTGGTAGCTCGGGCGACGGCGGCGTGGGTCAGGTCCACGGGGGCCTGAAACAGGCCGGTGATGTTCTGCTGGAGTTGGAGCCACAGGAAGAGCAGACAGAAAAAGCCCAGCCACAGGAGCAATCCGCGGAAGATGTCGTCGGTGAAAATGTGATCCCAGTCGTAGGCGGCCCGGAACGAATAGGCGAGGATGATCACCCCGCTGATGGCCGAGGTGAGCGCGATGGTGAGGAACTGCGGTCCCTGGACGCCGCCGAACCAGGTCGGCATCGTCGGGATCACCGAGAAGAGCCACGGGATAACCCCGCCGTGGAGCAACAGCGGGGCCATGATGATGATCGCCAGCGCGAGCCACCAGACCATCCGTTCGACGACGCGGTCTTCCGTCTCGGTGTAGCCGATCGTCAGAACGCTGTACAGCGGCCCGAGACGGTCGGGGAGCTGGTCACGCAGTCGGCTGATATCGTAGCGCAGCGTCAGCGACAGATAGGTCGCCGTCAACACGAAGTAGGCCGTGATGACGGTCACGTCCCATACCAACGGCGAAGCGTGAACCGTGATATGATAGTGGCCGATGACGCTCGTGACCATCCGGTCCGGCCGGCCGAGGTGGACGATAATATAGAAGCCCGCCGCGGAGAGGCCGCCGATAGTCAGCAACTCCGCGAGTCGCGCCACGGGCATGTACCGGTCCATTCCAAGGAGCCTGACCGCTGCCGAGAGGATGATCCCGCCGTGGGCGATGCCGACCCACCAGATGAACGCGCCGATGTACACCCCCCAGGTCACGCCGCCGCCGCTGCCCCAGTCGCCGAGGGCGGTGACGGCCAACCCCTGCTGGAGTTGGTAGGCCCACCCGATCAGGAAAGCGACGAGCGCCAGCCCCGCGATCCCGACCATCGCGACGTACGTTTTCGACACTGCTCCGATCGGCCGCAAGATGTCGGCCTCGCTCGGCGTTTTCGTCCCCATCGTGCTACGGTGGAACACATCGGCCGCTCACTTGCGTCCGTGCACTGAATTTGCAAGGTCGAGGTCGCCGCCGAACGATCGCTTACATTCGTGCCCGAGCGCGCCGCCCCCTCCACCCCCGAACGACGTCTCCGAATCCGCCGCCGGTATCCAATCCCGTGCGCCGGTGCCCGTCGAGTCGACCCGCTCGGTACGGCGGGTTCACAATTCGAGCGTGTAGACCACTTCCCGCCGCTGTTCGCCGCCGATCTCGACCTCGTCCTCGTCCGTCGGCTCGAACCCGTGTGCCTCGTAGAACTCCCGACCTCCCTCGTTCGAGGCGAGGTCGATCGCCCGCATCCGTTCCATGTTGAAGTCCCGCAGGTCCTCGCGGAGCCGTTCGTACAGCGCCGTCCCGATCCCTTCGCCCTGGTAGGCCGGATGCACGGACATGCGGAGGACATCACCTTCGTCCACGGTGACGACGCCGTGGGTGAAGCCGACGACCTCCCCGTCAATCTCGGCGACGAGGAAGGCGGTACCCGGCTTCGAGAGCGCCGTCTCGAGCGCTTCGTCGCCGTACCACTCGTCGATGGTCCGATCGATGGTCTCGCCGTCGAGTTCGTCGTAGGTATCGTGCCACGTTTCGCGGGCGACGCTCCTGATCCGTTCGCGGTCGTCGCGGTTGGCCGGTCTGATCTCCATACTGGATGGTACGTCATCGATTACCAAAGTAATTCCACCGTCTCAGTTAGGTGCCGTCCGGCGGGTCCGGGACGACTCCCCACGGTGCGTCGAGTTGCCGGTCCGCGACGGCACGATCCGCCGGGGCCGGTCAGTCGATTTCGAGCGTGTAGACAGCTTCGGGGTAGTACTCACCGTCGATCTCGACGGTGCCCTCGTCGGTCCGCTGGAAGCCCAACCCCTCGTAGAAGGTGCGACTCGTGTCGTTGAACGCGAAGTCGAACGCGCGAACCCGCTCGGCGTCGGTCGTCTCGAGGGTCGCCATCAGTCGCTCGTGGAGTTCGCTCCCGATCCCCTCACCCTGGTGATCGGGGTGAACGTACATTCGGAGGATGTCGGCGGTCTCGCCCTGGGCGACCGCGTGGGTGAACCCGACGAGGTCGCCCGCCCGTTCGGCGACGAACACGACCGTCGAGGAGGCCTCGAGCGGCATCGAATCGTCGGTGTACCAGGTATCCACGGTCCGGTCGATCACGTCCGCCTCGAGTTCGTCGTAAGTATCGTGCCAGGTGGCGCGAGCGACGGCCGTGATCGCCTCGAAGTCCTCGGCCGTCGCGGATCGAACGTTCATACCTCATTATTGAACGTGAGACATAAATAACTCGCCGACACGGGACCGTGGAACCGGACGACGATCGGGACTCGAGCGGTCGGGCACGCGACTCGAGCGAGCGGCCTCGAGTGTGGTGTCGCGTCCGCTGGTGACCGTCGACCGCCCGGTCACTCGCGAACGTCGAATCCCCGCTCGCGAAGGAGAGCGGGCACCCGGTCCCGGTGGTCACCCTGCAGTTCGATCCGGTCCTCGTCGACGGTCCCGCCCGTCCCCATCGACCGCTTGAGGTCGGACGCGATCGATTTGATCTCGTCCGGTCCGAGATCGAACCCTTCGACGATCGTCACCGGCTTGTCGTACCGACGGCTCTCCGTTCGGACCGACAGGACTTGCTGGGAGGTCTCGAGGTCGCCCTGACTGTCGAGGTCGTCGAGCAGATCGTCGAGGTCGTCGTCATTTGCCATGCGGTAGCATAGGTGCGGCAGGTGGGATAGCCCTCTCCTTGCGTTCGCAACGGTCGGTGTGGCTGTTCCGTCGGCGGGATCGATCACTCCTCGAGAGCGAACTCGAGGACATCCCCTTCGCTGACGCCGTGATCGCTCGTCCACTCGTAGGCGACCTCGAGTACGTACTGTCCCCGTCCGGGGTAGTGCTGGTCGTTCCCGTTCTCGTCCGGACCGGGTGCCGGCGCGTGATGGATGCCGGTGATCGTCCCGTCCGCGTCGGCGTAGACGATGTCGATGCCGAAGTCCATCTCCCGCATGACGAAGGACCGTTCCGCGACCGCGCCGAAGACGAACAGCATACCCCGGTCGGGCGGCAGTTCGTCGGTGTCACTGAGTCCGAGATACCGAAGATCGTCCGTGTCGGCGATCGCCGCCGTCACCCTCCCGAGTTCGTCGCCGTCGGCCCCTACGGCCCGGACCGTGGTCGTCTCGTAGCCCTCGTGAATCGTTTCTGCAGCGTCGTTTGACTCGTTCGGACTCGGCTCAGTCGTCTCCGCGCCGTCACTGTCCTCCTCGTCACCGGCTCTCTCGTCGCCCGTGTCCCTCGAGTCGGCTGTTTCTCCCGAATCGTCCGTGTCGAGACAGCCGGCGACCGCGACCGCGCCGGCGGCACCGAGAACGCGTCGCCGGGGTACGTCGTCGTCCATATCAGTGTCATCAACCGTACGGACGAATATTCCTTCCGCACGTGCGAGTGCCCGAATCGGTCGGCTGTAACATCGGTCGCCGTCGGCGGCGTCCTCGACGGCCCGCTAGAGCCGGGACTTGATCGTTTCCGCCGTCTTTTCGCCGACTCCCTCGACGCTCCGGAGGTCGTCGACGCTCGCCTCGCGGACGTTCTCGACGCTGCCGAAGCGTCCCAACAGCCGTTTGCGCGTTTCGGGACCGACTCCCTGAACGTCGTCTAACACGGTCGTGACCTCGTCGCGGACGGTCTGGTGGTACTGCACGGCGAACCGGTGGGCCTCGTCGCGGACGCGCTGGAGGAGGTGCAAGTGCGGCGCGTCGCTGGGCCACGAAAACGACCGCTCGGGCGTGACCACGCGCTCCTCGGCCTTCGCCAGCGCGACCGCCGGCACCTCCCAGCCGACCGCCTCGAGCGCGTCGCGGGCCGCCTCGAGTTGCCCCTCGCCGCCGTCGATCAACAGTAGATCGGGGTCGGGCCGGTCGTCGCGGCCCTCGACGGCGCGAGCGGCGCGCCACTCGAGCAGTGCGCGCATGTTGTCGTAATCGTCGTTCTGATCGGTGAGTTTCTTCCGGCGGTAGTCGCTCTTTTCCGCGCCCCCGTCGACGAACGTGACGTCGCTGCCGACCGCAGCTTTCCCCTGTGCGTGGCTCACGTCGAACCCCTCGATCCGCCGGGCCGACTCGATCTCGAGGGCGTCCGCGAGCATGCCGCACTCGTCACGCCGACCGACGTTACGGCGGGCGTTTTTCAACGCGAGTTCGACGAGCTTCGCCTCCCGGCCCGCGCCCGGGACCCGGACCGAGACGCCCTCGGCTGCGAGCCAGGCTGTGACTTCCTCGTCGCCGTGGCGTTCCGGCAGGAGCAGGGCATCCGGCAGTTCGCGCTCGGCGTAGTACTGCACGATGAAGGCGGCGAGCACGGCCGGCACGCCGTCCGTCCGACCAGCTGCGTCGACCCCCGTTCCGGCGGAGCCGGGTGCCTCGAGCGTGTGTCGGTCCCGATCGACCAGCTTGCCGTCCTCGGCGCGCAGTCGGGCGACGGTCGCGTCCGCGCCCTCGATAGCGACGCCGAGGACGTCGACGCCCCGCTCGTCGCCGATCGACTGGACTGCCTCGCCGCCCTCGCCGTGAAATGCTTCGACGGTTTCCAACCGATCCCGGAGGTTCGCCGCGCGCTCGAAGTTCCGGTCCTGCGCCGCGGCCTCCATCTCCCGGCGTAGCGGATCCGCGAGCACCCCCGTTTCGCCCTCGAGAAACCGTTTGACGGCGGTCACGTCCTCGCCGTAACTCGCGAGGTCGATCTCGCGGGTGCAGGGCGCGGTACACAGCCCCATCTCGTAGTCCAGACACGGCCGCTCGCGGCCCGCGTACTTGTGGTCCGAACAGCCACGGATCCCGTACGTTTCCCGCAGGGCCTTCACGACGGTCTCGACCTCCGTCTTGCTGGTGTAGGGGCCGAAGACGGTCGCGGCTCCGGTCGCGGTTTCGCCGTCGTCGTGCGGTTGCACTGCGTGACTGTCCGCGGAACTCCGTTCCGCGCTACTCCCGTTCGAGGCGCTTCGGGCCTCGCCGTCCGGATCGCGGGTGATCTCGATCCGCGGGGCCTCGTGGGCGGTTACCTGGATCATCGGGTAGGACTTGTCGTCCTTGAGCCGGACGTTGTAGCGGGGTTGGTGGCGCTTGATCAGGTTCGCCTCGAGCAACAGGGCCTGGGTCTCGGTGTCCGTGACGGCGATTTCCACGTCGTCGGCGCGGTCGACCATCCGGCGAATCCGCGCGCTGCGGGGATCGGCGTAGGATCGAACCCGATCGCGCAGATCGACCGCCTTTCCGACGTAGAGGGTCGTCTCTCCCTCGCGGAACTGGTAGACTCCCGGCTCGCGGGGCAACGATCCGGCGCGCTCGCGAACCCCATCGGCGTTCATCGGCGGGCCTACGGACGCGGGAGGCTTCAGCCTGACTCATCGGCCTCGATCCCGTCACCGGCCGGCCGGTCGATCTCGGAGCGCCGCTCCTCGCCCGCTTGTTCGCCGTCGCTCCGGCCCGCGCCCTCGAGCGTCGACGTCGATCCCGGCCGAATCGTCCGCTCGAGGTCGGCGACCGTTCCGTCGTCTAGTTTGGCGTCCCCGACCGGCACCACGAGGTCGTCGCCGCCGCTCACCCGGAGTACGAGCCGCCGCGACCGAGAGCGCAGATAGGAGCCGACGAGGCCGACGGCGAGCGCGAGCGCGGCGACGCCGACTAGGAGTACGCCCCACCCGACCAGTACCAGGAGCGTTTCGACGGCCGCGACCGCGCTCTCGGCGAGCCGCGTCAGCGCGTTCGGTCCCGGAACCGAAACGCCCTCGAGATCGACGGCCGGAACCGGCGTCGCGCCGCTGCCGTTCGTCGCTACCTCGAGGACGCCGACCCCGACGAACGCCGCGGCGAGTCCTGCACAGAGGTGGCTCAACCGCGCGCTGGTCTCGACGGTGACGGTCCCGACGTTCGGCCGGTCGACGTGGCGAAAGGTCCCGTCGCTCGAGTCGGCCCGCAACGCCAGCACGCGCTGGTTCGTGACGGCGACGGTGGTGTCCGCGAGGTCCGTCCGGTGGTCGACGTGCTCCCCCTCGTGGCAGAGTTCGTCGACGTGATCGCGCCACTGCTCGACGCGCTCGCGTCGGGTTCGGGCCATCGGTGGTTGCCACTCCTCCGATGCCGACCGCCAAGTACGTCGGTGCCCGTTCGACCGAGTAAGCTGTTCCTTCGTGCGGAACCGACTCGGTACATTCTCGGTGCTCGACTGCCAACCCGCTGGGTATGAGCGACTCGACGGTACAGTGCTGGCTCGTCGAACGGGAACTGGGTGATCGGGACTTCGTGACGCTCGTCTACGCGACCCCGGACGGGTCGCGGTTCCAGCAGCGCCAGCGGTCGTCGACGGCGCTGCGGACCGGACCCGAGGTGACCGCGGCGACCGACATCCCGGAAGCCGAACTCGAGCCGGTGCCCGACGCGGAGACCCGGGAGCGATACGCCGAGGAAGTCGACCGGACCGCACAGCGATACGATCCGGACGATCCGATATAGGTATTTCATCCGCGAGCAGCGCGGAGAAATAACGTGACAGGGGCGTCGAAACGGCTGATATCGGCAGGTGTTCCGATAGTGGTGATGTCACAACCCTTTTCGGGCAACGCTGCGACCACACAGCTATGCCCGCTATCACAGTCGACAATCTGACCAAATCCTTCGGTCAGACCCTCGCACTCGACGATCTATCCTTCCAGGTCGAAGAGGGCGAAGTGTTCGGCTTCCTCGGACCCAACGGTGCCGGCAAGTCGACGACGATCAACATCGTGCTCGACTTCGCCAGACCGACGACCGGCGATGTCAGCGTCCTCGGGATGGACGCCCAGCGACACAGCCGGGCGATCCGGCACCGAACCGGCGTCCTCCCCGAAGGCGTCGACCTGTACGACCGCCTGACCGCCCGCCAACATCTCGAGTTCGCCATCGAATCCAAAAACGCCGATACCGACCCCGAACGGCTGCTCGAGCGCGTCGGCCTCGTCGACGCCATCGACAAGAAGGCCGGCGGTTACTCGAAAGGAATGGCCCAGCGACTCATGCTCGCGATGGCGCTGGTCGGCGACCCCGACCTGCTGATCCTCGACGAGCCCTCGACCGGCCTCGACCCCAACGGGGCCCGCGAGATGCGCCAGATCGTCCGCGAGGAGAACGAACGGGGCGCGACCGTCTTCTTCTCGAGTCACATCATGGAGCAGGTCGAGGCGGTCTGTGACCGCGTCGGCATTCTGCGCGACGGCGAGATGGTCGCCGTCGACTCCGTCGAGGGCCTGCGCGACTCCGTCGAGGGTGGCACAACGCTGCGCGTCACCGTCGATCGAATCGACGACGACGCCCTTCAGGCGGTCCGATCGCTGCCGGACGTCGGCGACGCCACCGTCGAGGACCGGACGCCGCCGACTATCGTCGTCACGGTCGACGGCTCGAAGACCGCCGTCCTCTCGACGCTCGAGGACCGCGGCATCGAGGTCCGGGACTTCTCGACCACCGAAGCGTCGCTCGACGATGTCTTCCAGTCGTACACGACGGACGCGGAGGTGCACGCGCGATGAGCTCCGAGACCGGGACCGGAACCGAAGCGGCGGCCACGGGCGGCTCGGCCTCGAGTTCGCTCACCCTCGAGAGCGTCCGCGCGATCACGAAGAAGGACTTCCAGGATTCGATCCGGTCGTGGCTGTTCTGGGGGCTGAGCGTGTTCTTCTTCACGCTGATGGCCGTCCTGGCCGGCTTCATCGCGTGGGCGGAGCCCGAGGAACTGACGACGCTCGGGTTTATCAGCCTCATCAGTCAGGTCTGTAAGCTCGTCATTCCGCTGATCGCACTCGTGCTCGGCTGGAAGTCGATCGCCGGCGAACGCGAGACGGGCAGCATCAAGGTCTTGCTGTCGCTTCCACACTCCCGGAAGGACGTCCTCGTCGGTAAGCTGCTGGGCCGAACGGCGGTCCTCTCGCTGTCGCTCGGCATCGGCTTCGTCATCGGGATGCTCGCCGTCGCGTTCGCCGTCGCCGAGTTCTCGTTCCCCGCGTACGTCGCCTTCCTGGCGATGACGATCCTGTACGGACTGGCGTACATGAGCATCGCCGTCTCGCTCTCGTCGGTGACGCGGTCGACGACGATGGCCGGTGCGGCGATGTTCGGGGTCTTCGTTCTGTTCTACATCGTCTGGAACTCGATTCAGTCCGCACTGGGACTCCTGATGCGGCGGGGGTACATCGACGGTGTCAGCTACACGGGGACGACCCTCACTGGCCAGCAACAGGAGATGACTCGGTTGCCCGACTGGGCGCTGTTCATCGATATGATCGATCCGGGGAACGCGTATCAGAACACCATCACGCTGTTCAGCGGCCTCTCGGGCGAGAACATCGGGACGACGTTCAACGAGGCCGCCTTCCCCAACGGGCTCCCGTTCTATCTGCAGGACTGGTTCTCCCTCGTCATCCTGTTGTTCTGGATCGTCGTCCCGATCGCCGTCGCGCTCTACCTGTTCGATCGCGGCGACATCTGACCGCGGAGCCATCGCGGGTCGTCCCTAGCACGCGTCGGTGACCCGGTTTCCGCAGGGGACTCCGTTTACGGTCGTAGCCGTCGTACGCGCGGCCGTGACCGACTGCATCTTCTACGGCGGCAAGGGCGGTGTCGGTAAAACGACCTGTGCGGCCGCGACCGCCCTCAAATTCGCCGCCGACCGGGAGACGCTCGTCGTCTCGACCGATCCCGCGCACTCGCTCGCCGACTCGCTCGAGGCCGATATCGGATCGGAACCGACCGAACTCGCGGCTCCCGTCGTACGCGAGCGAGGCGACGCTGTGCCGGCACCCGCCGCGGATGCGGACCCGACGGGCGGCCTGTGGGCCGTCGAGATCGATCCCGAGACCCAACGCGAGCGGTACGAGAAACTGGCGCGGGCGCTGGCCACGGACCTCCGGCGTGCCGGGATCAGTCTGTCCGATGCGGAGGTCGAACGGCTCTTCGCGACGGGTGCGCCGGCCGGCAGCGACGAGATCGCGGCGCTCGATTTACTGGTCGAGTACGTCGACGCGGGCGAGTGGGACACCATCGTCTTCGACACCGCGCCGACGGGTCACACCCTGCGGCTGTTCGACATGCCCGAGGTGATGGGACTGGCACTCGAGACGGCGCGGTCGCTTCGCGGGCAGGCAAAGCGGATCGGCAACGCCGCCCGAACGGCCGTCCTGGGACCGATGTCGATGATGACCGGCAACAGCGACGACGAAGACGAGAGTCTGGAAGCGTTTCAGGCCCGCCTCGAGCGCGCTCGCGACCTCCTCGTCGATCCGTCACGGACCGAGTTTCGCGTGGTCCTCACGCCGGAATCGATGGCGATTTCGGAATCCGAACGGCTCGTCGATCGGCTCCGCGAGGCCGGCGTGCCGGTCGAACGGCTGCTCGTGAACCGCATCCTCGAGGACCCCCACGAGGGCTGTCCGCGCTGTCGGTCGCGTCGGGAGCGCCACGAGGCCCGGCTCGCGGAGGTACGCTCGACGTTTCCGGACCTCGAGGTCGTGACGCTTCCCGAACTCGAGGGGGAAGTCGGGGGACGCGAGTCGCTGGCGGTGATCGCCGAGCGGTTGCCAGCCTGAGCGACCGAGCGGTTCCACGCCCGGTATTATGATGTTGGCCCTCCTCCGTTCCAGTATGGCGCTCTCGCTCGGCCGGAACTCGTCTCCAATCGTCACGGGGATCGGCGTCGCCGTCGCACTCGTCGCCATCGTCGGCACGCAGGTCCTCGGCTGGGACTGGGGCTCCGGACGGCTCGTCCCGACGGTGATCGGCGTCGTCGCCGCGGGTATCGCTGTCGCCGTGGTTCTCAGCCGTCGCGGGTGAGGCCGCGTTTGTCGTCACTCCTCGCGGCCGGATCGGTAAGTGAGTGGCTTCTCCGTTCCGCGTGGCGGGACCGGCGAGCGCGTCCCTCCATCGTTCGTCGTCGTCCTTCGGTTATTGACCGTCCGTATATCGCCATCTCCTCCCGGCCAGTATTGTAATATACACTATACTAACCACGAAGCTTATACTCCGATACTGACTGTTCGCGGTCGTAGCTGGCACGCTACTGATCCACGTGAAGCGCCTCGAGGCGTACTTACGGCGGTTGTATCGGGTAAAAAGGGAACAGCGGATCTATCGGTGCTCGAACTGCGGGTGTACGTACGGGACCAACGAGACGACCTGTCAGGAATGCTGGAGTGGGCGACTCGTCCGAATCAAATAGCCCGCGCCGCTTCGGCGGTCGTCGGTGCTCGCTGACGGCGGCTCGGTCGGGCGATCGGCGCGCTCACTCGCGGTCGATCCCGTTTTCCTCGAGCAGCGTTCGGAACTCGGCGGCATCGAGAATCGGGACGTCGTTGTCCCGCGCGTTTTCCTGCTTCGTCGCCCCCGGGTTCTCGCCGGCAACGAGGTAGTCGGTGTTGCCCGAGACACTGCCCGTCGCGTTCGCGCCGTGGGTCTCGACGAGGTCCTGTGCCTCGCCTCTGGTCATGTCCTCGAGCGAGCCGGTGAAGACGAACGTCAGGCCAGCGAGTTCGTCGCCGGTGTCGATCGCGACCGCCTGCGGTGTGACGTGCTCGAGCACGTCGTCGACGACGGCGGCGTTGGCCTCGCTCAGGAAGAACTCGTGGATCGTCTCGGCGACCGTGTCGCCCACATCGCTGACGCCCTCGAGTCGCTCTGGATCGGTTTCGGCTGCCTCGCGGAACGCCTCGAAGGTCTCGAACTCGCGGGCGAGTTCGCGAGCCGTCGTCGGGCCGACGAGGGGGATGCCCAGCGCGGAGAGGAACTCCGGCAGCGGCGGCTCGCGGCTGGCGTCGATCTCCTCGAGCAGGTTCTCGGCGCTGGTCTCGCCCCACCCCTCGAGATCGGTGAGGTTCTCGCGCTCGAGTTCGTAGAGGTCCGCGACGGAGTCGAGCAATCCGGCGTCGACCAGTTGGCGGACGCTTTGCTCGCCGAGTCCCTCGAGATCGAGGCCGTCGTCGCTGGCGTAGTACTCGATCGACCGGCGCAGCTGAGCGGCACAGCCCAGGCCGCCGGTACAGAACGCCATCGGACCGTCGCGCTCGACCGGGCTGTCACAGACGGGACACGCGTCGGGGAGTTCGTAGTGGCCCTCGCTGTCTTTCTCGACGACCTCCTCGACGTACGGGATCACGTCGCCCGCACGCTGGACCCGAACCGTGTCGCCGATATTGACGTTTTTTTCGGCGATCTCCTCGGGGTTGTGGAGACTCGCCCGCGAGACGGTGACGCCGCCGACGTCGACCGGCTCGAGCAGGGCGACGGGAGTCAGTCGGCCGGTTCGGCCGACCTGAACCGCCACGTCGACGATGGGCGTCACTTCCGCGCGGGCCGGGAACTTGTAGGCGAAGGCGTAGCGGTCGTGACGGGCCGTCCGGCCGAGTTCCTCGCGGGCCTCGCGGTCGTCGACCTTGATCACGGTGCCGTCGATCTCGTAGTCCAGTTCGTCACGGCCCTCGAGCATGCGGTCGCGGTAGTCGATGGCCGCGTCGATGTCGGCGGCGAGTTCGACGTGATCGGTCACCCGCAGCCCCCAGTCGGGGAACCGCTCGAGTTCGGCGTGGTGGGTGTCCGCGAGCTCGCTGGCCGCGAGCACGTCGAAGTAGAAGACCGCGAGGGGACGCTCGGCGACGACAGCGGGATCGAGCTGTCGAATCGTGCCGGCGGTGGCGTTTCGCGGGTTGGCAAACGGCTCCTCGCCGCGCTCGATGCGCTCGCGGTTGTACGCCTGAAAAGCGTCTTTGGGCATGTAAACCTCGCCTCTGACCGCGAGGAAGTCGGGATAGTCGCCGTGGAGGTGCTGCGGGACGGCACCGATCGTGCGCACGTTGCGCGTGACATCGTCGCCTTCGCGGCCGTCTCCGCGGGTGACCGCGCGCTCGAGACGCCCCTCCTCGTAGACGAACTCCATGGAGACACCGTCGAATTTGGGCTCACAGACGTAGCGGACGTCGCCGACCTCCCGCTGTACGCGGTCGTCGAATTCGCGGACGTCCTCGACGTCGCCGCTCCCCTCGATCGAGAGCATCGGCGCGACGTGCTCGACCGTCTCGAACTCCTCGATCGGTTCGCCGCCGACGCTTCGCGTCGGGCTGTCGGGGTGGCTGAGGTCGAACTCCGCCTCGAGCTCCCGTAGCCGGGCGAAGAGCGCGTCGTAGGTCCGATCGGCGATGACGGGCTCGCTCTCGACGTAGTACCGGCGGTCGTGCTCGCGGACGGCCGCGCGCAACTGTTCGACCTGCCGCTCGGCCTCGGCCTCCGAGAGCGCCTCGAGTGGCTCGAAATCGGTCGGCGGATCGCGGAGATAGGGATTGGTCTCGTCCTCGTCGGCAACTGGCATTGCTTGAAGGTGGCTACCTGCGCCAGTTAATGTTATTGCCATCCCATCAATCGCGTCGGTATAGTCTTGAGTCGCTAATGTAGTCTCTCCTATGTCTCCACAACATTCATAAATAAATAATTTATAATGTGGCTATATATTGATTTTTATAGAGAATTCGGTTGGGTGAGCGGACAACAATAAAAAGTTGGCATATAATAATTAATATTCATATGGGGAGACTATTTACGTCAAAGACGTCTCAGCGGATGTGAACGGTAGTTTGAGCCACACGATCTCAGAAAAATAGCGTCTTTGTCGCCCGAAAATCGAACACCGACGATTCGTACTCGGAGAGTTTCATCGGAGTATAACTATCATCTTCGTCGTCAGAAGGATCGTTCGGAACGAACCTCCCAGATCAATGACGACAAGCGTTCTACCGGGACACTCCACGAGATAGTTGAAACGTCGTATCGGGACGTGGCAACGACGAACTGGCTAATCGAAAGAGCACAATACCGTAGTAATATCCATTGTTTTATGACATTATTGATTATATAATCTATTGCATGATGAATAACTTCTACTGATCAAACCTATCCGTGACCTTCAGATGTACTCGATCGATTCATTCTCTTCCTTTATTATTAATAGACCGTTAGTTATATTTATTATGTCTAATACTACTAACTATGGGTGTAGAGAATCCAAATTACATGGATATCATCGGAATAGTCGACGAGACGAACCGTCCACCTGGCGGGATTGAGTCTGTGACAGAAGCGGCTCGGCGAACCCTACTTACAGTTGACGACGAGGTATTGGAGGTGGGGACGAGTACCGGCTTCACTGCCATTGAACTATCGCGACTCATCGGCTGTTCAGTGACGGCCATCGACATTAATGAGGAGAGCCTTGCGGAAGCCCAACGACGAGCCGAGGAGCTTAACGCCGACGAAAACATCTCATTCGAGCAGGAAGATGCGACGGACCTACCGTATGATGATGAAACGTTTGACGTAGTATTCGTCGGTAACGTCACGTCGTACGTCGGTGATACCGAGGCTGCACTTGAAGAGTACCGACGTGTCCTTCGTTCAGGCGGATTCCTCGTCGCAGTACCGATGTACTATGTCCGACAGCCGGACGAAGAGTTGTTGGCCGACGTACGTGATGCCATTGGGACGTACATCGACGTGACGACCCGCGACCACTGGCGGGAATTCTTCGATCAGTCCGATCTCAGGCTGTATCACGATTCCGAATACGAGTTCGATTTCGTCCCAGAGTCGGCAGTCGAAGCATACGCCGACGAGATTCTCGAACAGAGTGATCTCTCCGAGTTCGATGGAGACGACCGCAAACTGATCAATGAGACTTACCGCGAGTACTTGCTTTTATTCCGCGAAAACCTCCAACACCTCCGGTACTCATTGTTGGTCTATCGCAAGGATCCGGGGTACGAACCCGAGCTGTTCACCAGCAGTTCGGTCAACAACTGACGACCGACCGTTGAATCCGCTGTTTTCCGTGCGAAGATGGATCGGTTGACGTGAACGATGAATCGCGAGTGGCGTTACTCGATGTGGATTGCGGGCCGGAACGGATCTGCTTTCTCCGTCTCCGTGCCGGGAGCATCACCGACATCGATTTCGACACTCGCGTCAAATTCGTTGGCGAGGAACTCGACAGCTGATTCGTAGACGCCCCGTTCGTTTATATCAGTCAACAGCGTAAGCTCTGCCTCGTCGCGACCACGGAACCGGTCGACGAACTGTGTGACGAGATCGCTGACTGTGTCACCACGTTTGCGCATCTCGTCAGTGGTCATCAACTCTTCCATCGCCACGTCTACCTCGAAGTCCGCTGCTACGATGGTCTCGAAGACCTCGTGCTTCCACTTGTCGGCGAGCGTCAGTGTGATTGTGTCGGGGTCTGTGTCGGTGACTTCCGCGATGTCACGTATGTCGTCAGTCAAGTCTCGAATCAACTCCTCTTGCAGTTTGGCACGCTCGTCATCGAACTCTTCGTTCACTGTCGGCCAACTCGCATCCTCTACCGGTTCGCCAGCCAATTGCTCGTACAACTCGTTCGTGACGAACGGGACGAAGGGCGCAAGAAGTCGGAGTCGCGTTTCCAGCACCTGTCGTTGCGTCCAGCGTGCGCCAGGTCGGTCACGGTCCGTCCGACGTCGATACCACCGGAGGTGTTTGTTCATCTGATATAGGGCTGTCTGACTCGCAGAGCGGGTCTCGTAATCCTCCATCGCCGTTGTCGTCTCCCGGATAGCGTCTTGGAGCTTCGAGAGTAACCACCGGTCGATGCGCTCTAACGACTGCTCGCCTTCCGGCATCTCGATGACTTCCATCGCCCGCTGGTAGAAGCTCTCGATCTGATCCCGCGCCGAAGAGACGGATTCTTCTTTCCAATTAAAATCCTGCCACGGTTCCGAGCTGTTAAACAGGAACAGCCGCACGGCGTCCGCACCGTACTTCGAGACAGCGTTATCCGGCAGGACGACGTGCCCGCTTGAAGAGCTCATCCCGCGACCTTCCAACAGGCCCATTCCCATTATAGTGATTCCCTCTGGCCACATCGGCTTCTCGAAGAGTTCCGCGTGGTGGTAGAGGTAGAACGTGAGATGATTCTCGACCAAATCATTCGCTGATAATCGCACGTTTACCGGGTACCAGTATTGCCACTCCTGACGCAGGTCCAAGGCACGCTCGTCGGGATCCTCGACCGCTTCCGGACCGAAGAACAGCGCGTCGAAGAACTCTTTGTCCAGTTCCTCAGGTGGAATGTCCTGCAACCGGTGGGCGACAGTATAGTACGCTGGATAGATCGTCGAGTCTGACAGCGGTTCGATGATGAAGTCCTCGTCGGCTGGAAGCGGCGTTCCCAACCCGAAGTTTCGGATGCAGGGCCACTCTTCCAGCCAACCGATAGCATGGTGGAACTGTTCGCGAGTGTTTTCAGGTACCGGCTCGAGTTGTTTGACCGCTTGGCGCGTCTTCTGCTTCCATGATTCGTCGTTGTACCGGATGAACCACGACTCCTGTTTTGCGACCTCTACATTGCCACCACACCGACAGATCACCTCTTCAGCGAAGTCGTATAGCGAATCGGCGATTCCATCGGCTTCGTATTCCGCACGGAGTTGGTCGCGAACGTCTTCGATGACTTTCCCGGCGTACTTGTCGTCGTACTCATCTATGAGACGACCCTGATGGTATTCACGTTCGTACAGTGTTTCGGTGACTTCGCTCAACTCGGGATCGTCGACCGACGAGATGTCGTTTCGTTCGACGACGTCGCGCGCTGGAATCTCACCGTACTCCTCCGTCGAGACGACCGCTTGCGGCTCAATGGACCGAACGACTTCGGGGTCAAGACCGTATTCGGCCAAGTACTCTTCGTCCGACTGAAGACGGTGTAGCTCCAGCCAGTCGTCTGGGCTGTGGGCTGGAACCGACATTACCACGCCGGTCCCTCCGTTTGAGTCGACGAACTCTCCCGGAAATACGGGGATCGATTCGTCGGTGACTGGATTCGTAAGGCGAGACCCGACCAACTCCTCGCCGGGGATCTCTCCCGTGATTGAGACGTCGTGCGCCTGCATCTGAAGCTTCTCGACCGCCTCCGTCGAGACGAGCCACGACTCGCCGTCCACGTCTGCACGGACGTACGTCGCATCCGGGTTCACGTACACGTTTGTCACTCCGCGAACCGTCTCGGGACGGAGCGTCGCCGTTGGAACGACTGCCTCATCCAGCAAGTCGTCGCCTTGGAACTTGATGAGGGAGTACTCCTGGAAGTCCGTGTGCTCCCCTTCTAGAATGTCGTGAGTCGTCACCGGCTGATCTTCGCTCGTGCAGTACTTGACTGGATGAAGTCCCTGCTCCAACAACCCTCGATCGTGAAGGGTTTGGTACTGCCACTGGATAAATCGCTGGTATCGCTCGTCGTGCGTCGTGAATTCGCGTCGCCAGTCGATAGATACGCCGAGAGCCCGAAGATTTGTCTTGTAATAGTTCTCGATGAAGTACTGTGCAAACCCCATCGGCGTTTCGAGGGACTCGAGGTCTGATTCGGGCACATTGTATGTATCCCGAAGAGTAGAGATTTGGGCTTCTTCGCCCTCTTTCAGTCGATTGACAGCACCGACGATCGGCGTCCCAGTGACGTGCCATCCCATCGGATAAAGGACGTTTTCCCCTTTCATTCGGTGATACCGAGCGATTCCGTCCGGAATCGAGTATGTACTCGCGTGCCCCATGTGCATCCCGCCGCTCGGATACGTGTACGGGACGGTGATTAGTGTTCCATCCTCCCCGTCGTTGGGGTCGGATTGATAGCGACCGGTTTCCTCCCACCGCTGTCGCCACTTCTCTTCTATTACACTCTGGTCATAACCGCTCATATCGACTTATTTCACGTTACTCATTAAAATACTGTTCGAATTAGAATTATATATAAATTATATTGGTTGCCAAATTACTAAATGTATTGTTTCGAGTGTACTATCGAGCGTTTCAGACGAACTCACTAATAATTCTATAAACCACTAATTAGTACACAGACCCGAAGAAACATATATGTAGATGCAGGGAAAGATTTTAATTGATAGAACACTAAAATTTAACCATGGTATATTCGACGAACGAAGATGGAACGATTAACTACGAGGGAAACAAGGTTTTTGACCCAATAGAAAACATTCAGGGCGACGATCGGTTCCTCGAGCGAATCGGCGACCGGCAGTATCAACTTCATGAACAAGAGCACTGGTCGTACCTCACGAATGTCAATCATCACATCTACCAAGCGACGGTAGACTACTTCCATGAGCTCGGCTCAAAGTACACTCTGTTGCCGCTAACCACCCGTCTCATCTCTTCCCCGGGCGCAGTGTTCGGTTCCGAGACTATCGACTACACGGAAGACACCAGCCCAATTACGCTGGAGTGGTTCGATATGGACAAGACGGCGTTCCTCTCGGAGTCCTCGCAAGTCTACCTCGAACTCGCGCTCGCTCAGCAAGGGGTCGATCAGGTTCACTCGATCTACAACTCGTTCCGGAAGGAAGAAGCCGACAACACGCATCTCTCCGAGTTCCACCACATTGAATACGAGGGTCAGGTCGGACAGGAACGCAACGAGGAGATCGTTGAGGAACTTCTCGTGAAGATTCTCGACCGACTGCTCGATGAAGGCCGGTCGGATCTCGAACAGTTCCTCGGTCACGACGAGATAGTGGAACTGGAGGAACTGAGGGCCGATCCTGTTCGGCGGATATCGTTCGACGAGGCACTGTCGCTGCTCCGCGAAGATACTGGGGATCAAAAGTACGAGGAGTTCACCGAAGCCCACTTCGGCGACTGGGAGGAAGTCCGACTAACCGAACTCTTCGACGGGAAAATCGTCGCTGTCCAAGAGTATCCACTGTTGGAGGTGCCGTTCTACCATGCCGAAAAAGATACCAACGGTCCGCGAGTGGCAAAGAACTCCGACTTCATCTGGCCGGGCTACCGAGAGACGGTTGGAACCGGCGAGCGGGTCGCCCATCTTGAAGACGTAGAGGAGAAGGCAGAACTCTTTAATCTGCCACGCGAGGACTATGAGCCGTACATTCGTGCACGGCAGTTTGATGACTACGAGCGAACCTCTGGATTCGGCATCGGGTGGGAGCGGCTTGTACAGGGTCTGCTGAACATGCCGAGTATAATCTCTGTGGCACACTTCCCGCGCACTCACACCGGCCTCAAGCCGTAAAATAGTTTATCCGTCTTTTCAGATTACTATTAATAATATGGGGCAGCAAAAACGGATCGATGGAGTGCCAACGGACTCGGCAATCGATGTGAGGGGGCTCCGTGTGACATACGCAGATGGGACGACAGCAGTCGACGATATCGACATGACTGTCAGAGAAGGGGAGTTTTTCGGCTTCCTTGGACCGAACGGCGCAGGCAAGACAACAACGATCAAAGTATTGGCAACGCTACTCACTCCGAGTGACGGCGAGGTACGGGTCAACGGCTTTAACATACGGACCGACGGCCGCGATGTTCGCAAATCGATCGGCTATATGGCACAAGAAACAAGCGTCGATCCAGAGCTCACTGTCGAGGAAAACGTGCGATTCGCCTGCGAAATGTACGGTGTCTCACGCGACGAACGAGACCGGCGGGTTTTGACTCTGTTGTCGCTGGTTGACCTCGCAGACGTGGCTGACAAGCCGGCCGACAAACTGTCCGGCGGAATGCAAAAGCGGCTTGACGCCGCAATGGCGCTGGTCCATGAGCCGCCGGTAGTGTTTCTCGACGAGCCGACCACCGGTCTTGACCCAGAAGCTCGTGACCGACTGTGGGACTACTTTCGGCGAATCAATGACCAAGGGACGACGATCGTATTGACGACCCAGTACCTCGAAGAGGCCGACAAGCTATGTGATCGACTGGTCCTCGTACAGGACGGGTCTGTTATAATCAAAGGAAGCCCGAACGATCTGAAGGGCCGGGTCGGCGAGGAGATTCTAGACGTGGAACTCACGGGCGATGAGGGCGCGAGACGACGAGCTGCGGAGATCGCTCGCGATCTCGGTCCGTTCAATAGTAACGCAATTGAGGAGACTGACAACGGGATCAGCGTCACAGGAAACAGTGTTCGGGAACACGGAACGACGCTGCTGGTCGCACTCGACGAAGCTGGCATTTCGGTCGTGGGATTCGATGTTCGTGAACCGACGTTGGACGACGTGTTCCTTACCGTCACTGGGGAGGGATTGACGTGACCGACGAATTGTCCGGGAACTCGTTTGGCGGAGACGTAGTAGTCAACACGAAACGCTGGGGACTGAAGGCCATTCGTAACCCATTCGTGCTGGCCGTGTCGCTTATTCAGCCACTGGTATTCCTCGTGTTGTTCCTGACAGTATTCGGTAACGTGGCCGGTACAGCCGTGAACGGCACTATCCCTGGGATCGGCTATGAGACGTTCCTCTTGCCAGCTATCGTCATGCAAGTAGCGCTCGCCTCCGCTGTCTCTTCGGGTGTCGGCTTAGTCAACGACATAGAGACCGGCATGTTCGAGAAGATTCTCGCGTCGCCGATGCGGCCGTCGGCGATGCTACTCGGGAAGATCCTTGCCGACTTCGTCCGGATCGTCGTACAGATAGCGGTCGTCGTCGTGATTGGTTTCCTACTCGGCGCACAGATCGAAACCGGGGTTCTCGGGATACTCGGCGTCGTCGGCGTCGGTGTTGTGTTCTCTGGCTGGTATCTAGCCTTCTCGAACGCACTGGCAGTGCTCACCGAGGACCAAGAGTCGACCACCCTCGTCGCCAATCTCCTCCAGTTACCGCTGTTGTTTCTCTCCAGTAGTTTTCTCCCAATCAAAGCGCTTCCCGAATGGATTCAGCCGGTAGCTCTCGTCAACCCCGTTACGTACGGGGTCGATGTCGCTCGCTCCATTATCCTGGGTCGGAACGTCGTCAGCAATCTCCCACTCGCCAACAGTCCACTCGAGGCCTTCTTTGTCCTCCTCACCGTCGACTTCCTGTTCGCTGTCGCTGGTATCTTTCTCCTCTTGATCACGACCCGCTCGGACGTTCAGTGACGGTACACTCCCGTTCTAACCAAAAAGTTTTATACAATTCAAATATTATATTACTTATGGATGTATGAAAAAGCCAAGTCCAGCAACGCCGGGAAGTACGGTCGCACTGGTGTCTCCGAGTTCATCGCTGGCGTCTGTTGCCAACCATCGGGTCGACCGGGCGCGGACATTCCTCGAACGGGTCGGGTTCGACGTACGTGAGTACGAGACGACACGTGAGTCAGGATCGTGGGGTGAGCGCCGAGCAGAACGGCGCGCCGAAGATCTGATGGCGGCGTTCCGTGACCCAGATGTGGACGTAATTGTGCCGACCATTGGGGGCTACCGGACGAGTGCACTCTTGCCGCACCTCGATTACGAGGAAATCGCTGTCAACCCGACGATACTGACTGGCTATTCTGATCTCACCGTGTTGGAGTACGCGCTGCTGTCCCAGAGCGAACTCTGTACGTTCCACGGTCCAACGGCGATGCCTCAACTCGGCGAGTATCCGAAACCGTTTGAGTACACGATCGACCATTTCTTCGACGCGATCTCGGGACAGTTGGCAGGTACGATCGAACCGTCGGAATCTTGGACCGACGAGTTCCTCGATTGGTTCGAGCGTCGTGACTTGGAACGACGCCGCAAGCTACACGACAATAACGGATACGAGTGGCTCCGAGAGGGGAGCGCACGCGGGCGACTGTTGGGCGGCCACGCGTACTCCTTATTACACGTTATCGGGACGGACTACTGGCCGGATCACAATGGGAGTATCCTTGTGTTAGAGGAAACAATGGAGGAGTCGTCGCTTCGTGAGATAGAGTCGTACTTTATCGATCTACGGAACGCCGGACTGTTCGAGCAGATCGAAGGACTGGTTGTTGGACGGTTCGAACAGTACGACAGCGAGGAGTCGAAGCGGTTCCGAAAAATAATTCTGTCGGTTACCGAAGAGTACGACTTTCCCATCCTCTACGGTGTCGACGTCAGCCACACCGATCCGCAGCTGACCCTCCCATACGGCGTTGAGGCCGAACTGGACTCCGAAGAGGGGAGCTTTCGGCTCCTCGAAGAGGGTGTTTCGGTCTGAAGGACGGCTACTTGTGTCGATTCGGGGACTGTATGATAACCACATTCTTTTTGCTAACCATAATATTATATTTTATTATGGCAGTGGTTTGTAACACTAGACGTTCCGAATATCGTTCGCTCGCAGCCGACATTGCTGACGACCGTGACGACAAACTCGCCGAGACACTCGATGAACTGTCGGCTATGCGGGACAATATATTTGTTTGTCCAGCGGCGGAACTGGATGAATCGGAGTTGCTAGCTATTCAGCAACACACACTCGAAACGGAGGGCGACGTCGGAATCATCACGGGACGAACCGTTGAGGAAGCACGCGAACTGTACGAGTATGAGGTCGAAGGCAATTGCGACCACGGAATCGTCTTGCGGATGGAAAACCAGTCGATCCATACGTACGACGACGACAGTGAGGTGTTGGTTCGAGAGGACGCGACTGCCGACCGAATCGAGGACCGTTTTGAGGAGTACTCGTCGCTGTCGATGCTGACCAACGGGCGGACGATTCACTCGTTCCTTACCGACGGCTACCTCTGTGGATTCCCAACGACGATGGACGTGGGGTCGTTTGACGGACCACAACCCCACTGCGTTACCGACGGTGAACAGGACTGCCCGCTCGAGGGAACGCTGGTGATGGCCGACGAGTGGTCGTTCGACAACGTCTTTCTCAACTCCTGCTCCCCGATGGTCCCAGCCAACAATATGGAGGGAACAGGTCTACCCGTCCACGTCGGCCTGTCACTGCTCCGGGAGTCGGGAGCGGTGATCGCTGGCTACCGGCCATACGACGGGAAGAATCAGGAGATGGCACTTCACTACGCGCTACTGCGGGCCGGGTACACCGCGGCCGAACGGTGTGAGGTGCTGAACCGGAACGCACATGTAGGGAGCGTCAAATCTCACCCATTCTGCGTGTTCGGTCGTCCGGAGATCACGACCGCCGAGCCGGTCGAACAACAGTACGAAGCGACGATCACGACCGAGAACGGTCGGTGCATCCTCAGTGTGACCGATATCGACTGCAACGTCGTCGACGTGTCGCTCGACCGAGACCGATTCGACGCCCAAGACGGGAAGTACTACGTACGGAACCTTACTGACGAACACGCCGACGCACCGCTATTCTTCACGGCGTTCGAGGAGGGCGAGACGGTTCGTATTCTTTTGTACTCGTGGGGAACGATTCAAACGGACCACCTGCGGCTCGTCGTCGACGACGCCCCCTATCGCGGCGACGAGCTCATGTCTATCTATCAGGCAGTGGAAAACGGCAGAGGGCTGGGAGAGATCGGGTTTCTCGACCGCAAAGCGAAGGGGCAACTCGAAGACCTCGAAAATCAGATCGCCGGATTCACCGACGATCTCACGGCGCAACGTTCCCGGATGAACGCCTATCGGGATGTTCGTCGTCGGGTCGAGACTGCACTCGACAGTATCGACCGAATCCAACACCGTCTCCGAGAGAAGCTGACCGAACGAGGTCCGGGCTTCCTGTCCGGAGAGTACACGGACCGAACCATCCCGAGCGACGTGTTTGAGGCCGAAGAACCGTGTGAGTACTGCGGTCGGCCGGTGTTCGTGAAACGGTTCCGTAATATTCGGGGAAGTGTCACGAGAGATCGAGGGATGTGTCCCCGGTGTCTCAACATCTTCGATGTCCCTCGCTTTGAGGGGACCGACACGTCGTACCCGACAGTAGACAGAGAGTTGTTGTTCGACTCATCGGTCGGCGAGGTGGAGTTCGATGTAACTTTCGAGAATCCCCACGACGTGCCGCTACGGGCGACATACTTCCCGTGGCTCCACTCGGACGATGACGCGATCCGCGGCACCGATTGGTTCGAGCCGAAATCTGTCGAGCTCCGACTCGACCCGAACGAACGGCGAACTGCTTCGTTCGTCGTCGATACGTCCGAACTCCCTACTGGCGAGTACCCGGTGTACGCCTATGTCGTCGGCAACCTCGATATCTTCCTCGGCGTGAAGACGATGGTTATCGGTCACATCTGAGTATCCGGTCAACGGTGGTCCGGGTCGGTCATCGAATCGGCGGTCCCGTCACTCGGCAATCGCCGCTTCGAACGTCTGTCCTGGTTCCCAGTTGGCCGAGTCACGGACGACGCTAGCGATTCGGTCCACGAACGCCTCGGCGTTCATCTCGTCGTCTGCCTTGAATCGTCCTGCGACCGGCGTTAGCGACACGATGCGTACGTCGCTCGATTCGGCTGCGGCAGTAATCTCTGCGACCCCCTCTTGGGTGAGGGACTGATCGGTGGTGAGCATGTCGTACACCACGGTATCCTCGTCTTCGACAGCCAGAAACGGCCGGTCAGCGTCGGCTGCGGTCAGCCAAGATTCGTCATATTCCAATTCTTCGGTGTACTGTACGATTTGCGTGTCGTCGTCTCCTTGCTTGCTCATGTCTGTCTCCTGTGTTTCGTCGCCGAGTCGGTAACGACCCGAATACAGCAGTTAGATACTCCCCCCAGCGATTAATATTTTGTTATATGTTTGGAGATTAAATGTGGCATATTACACGATATCCCCTTCTCCGAGAGATCATCTCGATTATACCGTTTATTAACATCCTGTATTATAGTCCAGTCTGACGGATAATCTGTGCTGTCGGGGGTGGCGGATTCACACTCGAAACGCTCTCTGAAAGCAGTTCGGTGACTGATATTGCATCGTCGGATTCCTGAGTTACTTCCAGGGGTTTTCGACCAGTTCCGACTGCACGCTCGAGCCGACCGCGATCCGACAGTCGGCTCGTGGCGATGCGACGCACAGCAGCACGTACCCCTCCGTTCGGTGTCGATCCTTCAGCGCACGGGGTCGGCGCTGGTACGCGAAGATGTCCTCGACGGTGGCGTCCGGGTCCTTATCACCAGCCGCTTGGCTCGGCCCGTCGTTCCCGAGCAGTCGGCCAGTGCAGGTCCCGCAGGCGCCTGTCAGACAGCCATGGGGAAGGGCGATGTCCGCCCGATCGGCGGCCTCAAGCACCGTCTCGTCTTCGCGAGCCGAAATCGTCCGTGTCCGACCGTCGGGCCACTCGAGGGTGACCGCGTGGCTCGACGACCGGTCGTTCGAGTGCCCGCTCACTGCCAGACATCGCTCGTACAGTCGCCGTCGGGCCACCGGATCTCGTGGGCGCGGGCAGGTCCCTCGGGGCACTCCCCCCAGTCGACGAGGAAGTCCTCGTCGAGTTCGAGCGTGCCGTTGCGGGAGTCGACATCGGCTTTCAGCATCACCGACCCCTGCTCACCCTCCTCGGGGTAGAACTGTTCGTCCCACGACGAGAACAGCGACGTCGTCCAGTAGAGGCGCTCGCCGTCGAGCGAGAGTTGTATCATCTGTGGGCCGGCGTTCAGTTCGCGGTCCTGTACTTCCTGTACGTCGCCGAAGGTACCGCCGACCGAGAGCGAGTCGGCTCGCCGCGGGTTTGCCGGGTCCGAGATGTCGTACATCCAGACCTCGCCGTGGAGCCAGTTCGAGCCGAACAGGTACCGATCGTCCATCGAGATCAGGATATCGGTCGTCAGGCCCGGAACGGGCATCTCCCAGTCGGGGTGCTCCCGGCTCTCGAAGTCGATCGCCTTCTCTGCGTGGTACTCGCCCGCGTCGTCACGCCAGAAGTGGAATATGTTCGACGAGAGCGCGGCCCCGACGAAGCCGTGGGTCGATTCGGGGGTGTGGAGGAATCGCACCTCGAGGGGGATCAGTCCCTCCTCGCCGAGATCGATCGTCTGCTCGACGGTACCGTCCTCCCAGTCCCAGAAGTGGAGTTTCTGACCGTACTTGCCGGCCTCCACGTCGTCGAGGTCGAAGCCCGGATAGTAGGTCTTCGGCGCGGCCCACTCGCTAGAGACCATCACGTTCTGGCGGGGCTGGTACCAGTAGTCGTAGTTCATCTCGATCTCACCCGGCGGCTCCCACCGCCCTTCGATCTCGAAGTCCTCGTTCAACTCGAGGAAGCCGCCCGGTAACTCGCCGTCGGCGTCGCCGAGCATGCTGATCAGGATCTCGCCGTCGGGGATACAGTGGACGGTGTGCGGTGCCGAGAGGTCGTATTCGAAGACCTCCTCGGGTTCGATTACCGTCTCCAATTCGGGATTCCGCCGGTCTTTCGCGTCGATCACGTGGATCCGCGAGGAACGCTGCCCGGGAACGATCAGGTGTCGCCGCTCGAGTTCCTCCACGTGACACGACGACGAGCAGGCGTTCCACCCGAAGTGGTGGAGTTCGTCGCCGCGGTTGGGCAGTTCGATGCGGTCGACGATTTCGCAGTAGGTGTCCGAGTCGGGATCGAGGTCGACGACCGCCACGAAGTCCGGCGCGTCGACATCCGTGCCGACGTAGAGGCTCATCACGTAGGCCAGTTTTTCTCGCTCGCCTTCCTCGATGGCGGCCTGGGGCGTCGCGTAGCCGGGCCCCTGGTGGTGCTGTTCGTGGTCGTGGTCCGGTTCGGCATCGCTATTTGTACTAGCGTCACTCATCGTATTCCCCGACCACAAACACGTAGTTAAGTCTAGTCGGGTACCGTACCGAACGTGTTCGTGTTACCGATCGCTCTTCGAACGGAATCCGTTCATGAACGCGCCCCATCCGGCGGGTCCGCTTTATCGAACAGTCCTCTGTCCAATACTCGCCTTCGTGGAACGGGACGATAGCTCTGAAATCGACGGCTTCCAACCGCCTCCGATTCTCATTTGCGATACGCTGCTAAGACGTTTATTTCCGGCTCCGACTGGACCGTTCCAACGATCCGTAGCCCGTGTTTGTGCCCCATATAGACCAAATTATAGGCAAAATCCCCGTTGTGGTACTCTCCGGAGGGTGAAAATCGAATCTGGGCCGTCTTCCCTTCCTTATTGAGTGGGAGCCGGTAGTTTATCCATTCTATCTTTCCACTGATTGTATCTTCTATAACTTCGGTTGCATCGAGAGGATCGTAGGCCTCCAAAAACGGCTTCCAGGACTCGCGGCCTTTCTTTTTGAGTTCTTCTCGTTGTTGATACGCGGACTGAAAGCGATCGTCGGTGTATAATTTAACTATCTCACCGTTCGTGAACTCCGCAGATGTCGGAATCAGCATCGTTTCGGGTCTCGGCGTGTCGACAACGACGTTCTTCGGCGGCAGATCGAGCAAGATCAGTTGCTTCGGTGGTTTCCGTATCCGTTCGGGATTGACATACCAGCCATCTTGTGATAGCCGATTTTGCACGACGCCTATCCGATCCGGGTGTTTTATAAAATACTGGAGTAGGAGCTGTATCAACTGCCGTTGTGGGGTATTTATCTCGTTGAGTCTGATTTCGTTTTTTCTTCTCCCAAACCGCGTGTAGCTACCTGTTTGTCCACCGCCTGCTCTCAAAAACGGCGTCACCATGTTAACGATATCCGGCGGTTGAATCTCTATACCGATCCCGAACTCCTTCTTTATCTCTTTCACGTCTTCCTTCTGAACCGTGATCGTGATCGACTCCTCTATTTTCGCTTTTGGGCGAATAACGGCGTCGTAGAACGAGTTTATTCGTTTGTCGTCGATGAAATGCGGTGCATCCAACAACCATCTGGGTAGCTCTTGGAGGTCTTCATTCTGCTCTTCCTGGCTCATATCTGTGACCACGACACAAAGGAGTAAAAGCATTGGTTATGGCTGCTAGTTCAGTCACGTAGCCTGTCAGCCATGCTCGAGGTCACCCGGGAAATATCGTTGCGTCCGTATGGGTTGATTCCTGCTTTTCGCATTTCCCGAAACTGCAGTATTCGGACGTGCTGAGAGCGGGGTCCGTCTCGCGAAAAAAGCGATCGGTCGCGGTCGTATCCGACGGACCGCGAGGACCTTACGCCCAGGGGCTGTCACCGACTTCGGCACGGACCCGCGGTCCGACTTCGATACGGCAGTCCGCTCGTGGGGAGGCGATACACAACAGGACGTAGCCGTCGCCCTGTTCGTCGTCGGTCAGTGCCTGTGGCGGCCGCTGATAGCCGAACGCGTCCGCGACGTCGAGCGGCCGGTCCGTCCCGTCGTCGTCGGATTCGTCGTCGTCCTCGAGCGCGAGCAGTCGGCCCACGCAGGTGATGCAGGTCCCGGCTCGGCAGTCGTACGGCAACCGGACGCCGAGTCGCTGGGCCGCTTCGAGTACCGTCTTGTTCTCGTCGACGTCGATCGTCCGCGTCCGGCCGTCGGTCCACTCGAGTGTCACGTCGTAGCTCGTCATCGGTGGCCCTCGACTGTCGGTCGCCGCTCGGTCGTGGAACTCACGGTCGGGTATACGACGGACAGGGGAAAAAGAGTGGAGTGTCCGCCCGTCCGCTCGCCGTCGGTGCGCCCGATCGACCGAGCCCCAGTATTTACCCGCACCCGGCGCGTAGGGCCGGACAGATGGGACAGGGAACGGAGTTCGGACTGGTCGACCTCGAGGAAGCCGACACCCCGGGTGACGAGTGGGAGGAGATCGATATCTCGGAGACCGAGGCCGATCGCATCGCACGGAAGCGCGACCGGGAGTTCGAGCAGTTCGAGGAGCGTATCAAGGACGCTGACCAGTTCAAGGTCGAGCAGTCGGTGTTCGACGACGCGACCTTCGCGGCGCTGTACAAGCTGGTCCAGGACGGCTACGTCGAGGCCTTCGGCGGGCCGCTCTCGACAGGTAAGGAAGCCAACGTCTACCACGCGCTGGGCGACGACCGCGAGGTCGCGGTCAAGATCTACCGGATCAACGCCTCGAACTTCAATCAGATGCGGGAGTATCTCGAGGGCGATCCCCGATTCGAGGGGTTAGGCGGTAAGAAGAAAGACGTCGTCCTCGCGTGGACGAAAAAGGAACTAGCGAACCTCCGGCGGGCGAAAGCGGCCGGCGTGCGGGTTCCGGACCCGATCGCGACCGAGCGCAACGTGCTGGTCATGGAGTACATCGGGACCGACGACGGCCGCGCGAAACGGCTCGGCGAGGTCCACATCGAGAACCCGCAAACCGCCTACGAGGTCATGCGCGAGTACATGCGCCGGCTCTACTCGGCCGGCCTGATCCACGGCGACCTGAGCGAGTACAACGTCGTCTTCGACGAGACCGAGGGCCAACTCGTGTTCATCGACCTCGGCCAGGCCGTGACGGTTCATCACCCGAACAGCCGCGACTTCCTTGAGCGGGACTGTCGAAACGTGTCGGGCTTTTTCTCGCGGCAAGGGCTCGAGGTGACGGCGGACGACCTCCTCGAGTTCGTCACGAGCCCGGAGCCGGACCCGTCGCGGGACTGAGGGAGCGCCGTCGCCGGCGCGTTCGAGATCGGGCCGCTTACACCGGTCGCGACTTGCTCCGGTGGTGACTGGGTGCCGATGTGGCTAACGAGCGGAAGGCCATCGCACGGAACGTCGAATTCGGCACCGAGACCCAGCCTCGTGGATACTCGGTGGCCAAATATACCGTTCGAACTCGGGGCACGGACGCGGCTTCGACTCGGAGCAAGCGGTGACGCGTTCCCGCGAGTTCGTGGTTTTTCCTTCCGATCATCCCAACGTTCTTTATTACCCTCATCACGCACTCGAGTATGGACATCGGCATCGTCTCCGACACCCACGACAACGTCGCAGCCGTCGAACGGGCGACCGAGGTCTTCGCGGCGGACGGCGTTGAGGTCGTCATTCACTGCGGCGATTTCGTCGCGCCCCTGATGGTCGACTACTTCGAGGGGTTCGAACTTCACGGCGTACTCGGGAACCACGACGGTGACGTCGCGAACATCCAAGCGGCGTTCGACCGACTCGGCGGCGAGAGCCGCCTCCACGGCCGCTTCGCCCACCTCGAGTTCGACGGCCTTTCGTTCGCCGTCCTCCACGGCGAGAGTCTCGAGGAGGTCGAGTCGATCGCGGCCGCCGAGACCTACGATTTCGTCTGCTACGGCCACCACCACGAACGCGAGTTGTCGGAAACCGGCCGGACGACGGTACTCAACCCCGGCGCACACGTGCTGGCGTCCGAGGCTGACCGCACGGTCGCGATCGTCGATACTCGCTCCGAATCGGTCCGATTCCGGTCGCTTCGCGAGTAGCTGCCTTCGATCGCTCCGTGACTCGAGCCAGCGCGTGCGACGATGTCACGGCGCACCCGGTGTTCGCGGACCAAGCGCTTAACCTCGCCCAGCCAGTATCGGACAGTATGCAGCACGTGAAGATTCCGCAGGACCGCATCGGCGTTCTCATCGGCGAAGGCGGCGAGACGATGCGCGAGATCGAGGCGGCGGCCGAAGTGCGACTCGACATCGACTCGGAGAACGGCTCCGTCGCCGTCGAAACGGTCGGCGATCCCGTGCTCGGCCTCAAGGGCCCCGAAATCGTTCGCGCGATCGGCCGCGGCTTCGCGCCCGAGGACGCCCTGCGGCTGCTCGAGGACGACATGATGTTGTTCGACGTCGTCGACATCGACGCCGCCGCGCGCAACAAAAACGACATGAAACGCAAGAAGGGGCGGCTCATCGGCGAGGGCGGCCGGACCCGCGAACTAATGGAAGAGCTAACCGGTGCCGATGTCGTCATCTACGGCTCGACGCTGGGCATCATCGGTGCGCCACAGGAGGTCGACGCCGTCCGCACCGCCGCCGAGATGCTCCTCGACGGCGCGCCCCACGGCGCGGTCTACTCCTTCCTCGAGGAGAAGCACAACGAGATGAAACACAAGGGGATGGAGTACCACCGGTTCCCCGGCGGACAGTCCTGACCGTTCTCCCGTTACGATTGCCGCGCATCACGGATCCCGTTGTCCACGACCGGGCCGATCGTTCGAACCGCTTTTCCATCGGTAGCCGCCTTCTTTCCGAATCGCCAGCGACGCGGGATCTACCCGGCGATTCTCATACAGTGTGACTATATATACCCGGAGAGCACTCGCATCGAAAACGCACGACAGGGAGTACCTCGAGCCACCCTGTCCGATTAATTGGGAAAAGCTTATATAGAATCACAATCAATCCTTCGAGTGACTATGGCTCAACAGCAGATGGGCAACCAGCCCCTTATCGTACTCTCGGAGGACAGCCAGCGAACCTCCGGGGAGGACGCGCAGTCGATGAACGTGCAGGCCGGGAAGGCCGTCGCCGAGTCGGTTCGGACGACCCTCGGCCCGAAGGGGATGGACAAGATGCTCGTCGACTCCTCGGGCAACGTCATCGTCACGAACGACGGTGTCACGCTGCTCTCGGAGATGGAGATCGATCACCCCGCGGCCGACATGATCGTCGAAGTCGCCGAGACGCAGGAAGAGGAAGTCGGTGACGGAACGACGAGCGCCGTCGTCGTCGCCGGCGAACTCCTCAGCCAGGCCGAGGACCTGCTGGACCAGGACATCCACGCGACCACCCTCGCACAGGGGTACCGAGAGGCCGCCGAAGAGGCCACCGCGGCCCTCGAAGAGATCGCCATCGATGTCGACGAGGACGACACCGAGATCCTCGAGCAGATCGCCGCGACGGCGATGACCGGCAAGGGCGCGGAGAACGCCAAGGACCTGCTCTCGGGGCTCATCGTCGAGGCCGTTCGCGCGGTCGCAGACGACGACGGCGTCGACACGGACAACATCAAAGTCGAGAAGGTCGTCGGCGGCTCCGTCGAGAACTCCGAACTCGTCGAGGGCGTCATCGTCGACAAGGAGCGCGTCTCCGAGAACATGCCGTACTTCGCCGAGGACGCCGACATCGCGATCGTCGACGGCGACTTAGAGATCAAGGAGACCGAGATCGACGCCGAGGTCAACGTCACCGACCCCGACCAGCTCGAGCAGTTCCTCGAACAGGAGGAAGCACAGCTGCGCGAGATGGCCGAGCAGGTCGCCGACGCCGGTGCCGACGTCGTCTTCGTCGACGGCGGCATCGACGACATGGCCCAGCACTACCTCGCACAGGAGGGCATCATCGCCGTCCGTCGCGTCAAGTCCAGCGACCAGGCCCAGCTCGCTCGCGCGACCGGTGCCTCGCCGGTCTCGAGCGTCGACGACCTGACCGAGGACGACCTCGGCGCTGCCGGTAGCGTTGCACAGAAGGAGATCGCCGGCGACCAGCGCATCTTCGTCGAGGACGTCGACGACGCCAAGGCCGTCACCCTGATCCTCCGCGGCGGTACCGAGCACGTCATCGACGAGATCGACCGCGCCGTCGAGGACTCGCTGGGTGTCGTCCGGACGACCGTCGAGGACGGGAAGGTGCTCGCCGGCGGCGGCGCACCCGAGATCGACATCTCGCTCTCGCTGCGCGACTACGCCGACTCCGTCGGCGGCCGCGAGCAGCTCGCCGTCGAAGCCTTCGCGGACGCGCTCGAGGTCATCCCGCGTACGCTGGCCGAGAACGCGGGTCTCGATCCCATCGACTCGCTGGTCGAGCTTCGCAGTGCCCACGACGGCGGCGACACCGCCGCCGGGCTCGACGCCTACACCGGCGACACCATCGACATGGACGCCGAGGGCGTCTACGAGCCGCTGCGCGTGAAGACCCAGGCCATCGAGTCCGCCACCGAGGCGGCCGTCATGCTGCTGCGCATCGACGACGTCATCGCCGCGGGCGACCTCGCGGTCTCCCACGATGACGACGACGAAGACATGCCCGCCGGTGGCCCCGGTGGCATGGGCGGCGGCATGGGCGGTATGGGCGGCGGCATGGGCGGCATGATGTAAGCGAGGTCCGAGCACACCGACGACCTCGAGACGACGCCGCGAGCCAGCAACCGACTTCCCGTTCCGGGGTGGCGTACTGTCCCGGAAGCGGAATTCGGTCCGACACCACTCTTCGTTTCGGGACGCTTCGCGTTCCTCCGTATCGGCTGTCAGCCCGCTCGTTCCGCCGGTTCGAGTCGGCCCAGCTTCGTTTGCCGTTTGGTCTCGCTTCCGAATCCGATCCTCGAGCCGCTGCGATCGCCCTCTCGACGGGTGACCGCTCGTGACCGGCCGTCCCGAAACGTTCATGTATTTTCACGATAATAGTTGCGAATGACGAACGCCGCCGCTCCGACACGACCCGTCGGCAGTGCCTTCGGCGGGGCCGCGGACGGGTAGCCGAGCGGGAGGTCGCTCGAACGCGGCGCGGCCCTCGAGTGGCCCGTCGGCTGGCATTGGACGCGACATCTGTACTCGACGTGCCGGTACCCTGGTCCGTGGGGTCGATTGCCACTGCTCATTAGTGTTGATTAGTGTACATATTGCTCTCATACCGCATACACCCGTTGAACCACGATAAACTAAGTAGTAGCCCGCAATAGCCGCGAGTATGACTACGCTTCTGTTGGATAGCGATGATGTCAACGAGTACGCACGACTGTCCGCCGTCATCGATGCGATCGAACAGGCCTTCGGTGCGTTCGAGCGCGGCACCACACAGATGCCCGCGAAATCCTACATCGATCTCCCGCAGTACAACGGTGACTTCCGATCGATGCCCGCCTACCTCGATACGGGCGACTGGGACGCGGCCGGCCTGAAGTGGGTCAACGTCCATCCGGACAACCCCGCGGATCACGATCTCCCGACGGTACTGGGGACGATGATCTACTCCGATCCCGAGACCGCGCTCCCGCTTGCCATCATGGATGGGACGGCGCTGACGATGAAACGAACCGGTGCGGCGGCCGCCGTCGCCACCGACTACCTCGCCGTCGAGGACGCCTCGAGTCTCGGACTCGTCGGGGCCGGCGTCCAGTCGTACACGCAACTCGAGGCGATCAGCGAGATTCGACCGATCGAGGAAGTCGTCGTTTCGGACCCCGACGAGGAGCGCGTACAGCGATTCGTCGAGACCTACGAGGACCGCTTCGACATCCGCAGTGGCTCGATTTCCGAAGCCGGTCACTGTGACGTGTGTTCGACCGTGACGCCGGTCGAGGATCCGATCGTGGGACTCTCAGATGTCGGCGAGCACACACACATCAACGCGATGGGGGCCGACGCCGAGGGGAAACACGAACTGCACGACGAACTGCTGGACGCGGCGCGGATCGTCATCGACGACCACGAGCAGTGTACCCACTCGGGCGAGATCAACGTTCCCTACCACGAGGGCGTGTTGACCGACGACGACATCCACGGCGAAATCGGCGAACTCGTCGTCGGCTCGAAGGCGGGACGGACCGAGGAGACGGGCGTTACGGTCTTCGATTCGACCGGGCTCGCGATTCAGGACGTCGCAGCCGCGCGGGTCGTCTACGAGACCGCCCGCGAGGACGGTGCCGGCACCGACTTCGGACTGATCGATACCGACCAGTAGACGTCGACTCGCCGGCCGTCGACCGGCCGACGTGATCGCTATTTTTTCGATCGGAACGCCGTTCTCGAGCGTCAGTCGTCCGTTTCCGTCGCCTGCGGGCGTTCGCCGGCCTCGGCTCCGAACGCCGTCTCGCGGAGATCGGCCTCGATCGCCTCGAGCGACCGCCCTTTGGTCTCGGGCACGAGCCGATAACAGAAGAGCAATGCGAGCACCGAGAGTGCGCCGTACAGCCAGAACGTCCCCGTCTGTCCGACCACGTCGATCAGTCGCAGGAAGGTCAGGGACACGAGCAGGTTGCCGGCCCAGTTGACGACGGTGACGACGCCCATCGCCGTCCCGCGGATCTCCGTCGGATAAATCTCGGAGATCAGCAGCCAGAAGACCGGCCCCAGTCCGATCGCGAAGAACGCGACGTACAACATCAGGCTCCCGGTCGCGATCCAGCCGATCGCGCCCGAGAGACC
Source organism: Natrinema altunense (assembly GCF_000731985.1). Classification (GTDB taxonomy): domain Archaea; phylum Halobacteriota; class Halobacteria; order Halobacteriales; family Natrialbaceae; genus Natrinema; species Natrinema altunense. The sequence goes on along the minus strand of NZ_JNCS01000004.1, from coordinate 79,083 downwards.
GGGCAGGTAGAACGCGACTCCCAGGACGGCGAGCATGACGCTCATCCCGGCCAGTCCCAGGAGCAACAACGGACGGCGGCCCGTACGGTCGATCAACAGCACCGCAACGACGGTCATGACGACGTTGACGACGCCGATACCGACGGTCGCCAGGATCGAGGCGGTGTCCGCGAAGCCGGTCGACTCGAGGATCGTCGGCGCGTAGTACATGACCGTGTTGATGCCGGTCACCTGCTGGAACGCCGCCAGGCCGACGCCGACGATCAGCATCGGTCGCACCCACGGCTCGAAGAGGTCGCGGAGCGTCCCGGACTCGGTGTGGATCGTCTCCTTGATCTCGCGCAGTTCGTCCTCGACCTGGGTCTCGACGCGGGTACTGGCGAGCACCTCGCGAGCGTCGCTTTCGCGGCCGTGTTCGTAGAGCCAGCGGGGGCTCTCGGGCATGAACAGCATGCCGACGAACAGGACCGCGGCGGGGACCATGCCGAGGCCGAGCATCCAGCGCCACTCGCCGCTGGCGGAGAACGCGAAGTTCACGAGGTAGGCGATGAGGATGCCGCTGGTGATCGTCAGTTGGTTGAGCGAGACCAACGACCCACGGATCTTCGGCGGTGAGATCTCGGAGATGTACAGCGGACCGACGACCGAGGCGAACCCGACGCCGATCCCGTCGACGATTCGACCGACGATCAGTATCTCCACGGTCGGCGCGATCGCCATGATAAGCGACCCGACGAAGAAGACGACGGCACCCACGAGGATGAGTCGCCGTCGACCGAGTCGATCCGCGAGGCGGCCGCCCAGTGCCGCCCCGATGATCGCACCGATCATCGCCCCGCTGACGATGATCCCCTCGATCAGCGAGGCGTTCATCGAATAGCCGAAGACGGTCGCCAGTTCGAACGTGTTTCGAATGTACAACATCGCGCCGGAGATGACGCCGGTGTCGAACCCGAACAGTAGCCCGTTGAGCGCGGCCAACGCCGCGACGACGTAAATGAACGAATTCCGGTCGTTGCCGGTCGTTCCTGTGCGTGTCATTGACATCGATACTGTGTGGAGATATTGTTTCACATCATAGTTAACAAACCTAACGATACGCGTCCACACGGGACAGGTCCGTGGCGCTCGCGTTCGAGACGCGACACGGGACCGTCTCGGCGTTTCGACGGCCCGCCGACGGCCCCGTACGGGTGGTTGTGGCTTCCCGTCGAGGCGCGGTCAGTGTTCGAGTCGCCGCGGCACCGAACCGGTCATCGATAGTTCGTCCGCGTAGTGGACGAGCGGGTCGCCGGTCGGCGTCGGCAGGCCGTTGGCCGAACGCATCGTGTTCTCGTGAATCGTCACCGTAGCCGGCTGGAGCGGCCACGGGTCGTGTGCGATTTCGCCGGTCAGGACGGTGTCGGCGTCCGGAGCGTAGAACCGTCGGCGCGCGGTAAGCCAGTGTGTGAGCGTGCTGGGGTCGGCGGTGAAGACCTCGCCGTCGGGGCGGTAGGTCGCGTCGAACCGGGGGAGACCGTCGTGCGCCGTCTCACCCGCTTGTCGTTCGCTGTGGAATGCCACGTGGTTGGCTTCGGTGGCCCCGATCCGCATCCGGGCGCGGTAGACGGGCAATCTCGCCGCCCGGCCGACGGTCGCCGCGACGAACGAGTTTCCGACGTCGATACTGAAGAAGAACAGGCCCGGATGGCCCCGATGTCTGACGTCGGTCCGAACGTTGAGTTCGCCGAAGGCCAGCCGCGTGATCGACGGGATGCCGCGAAGCCCCACGTTCGTGAGCACGAACGGGAGCACGCTCAGCCAGGCGCGGCCGTCCCGCGTCTCGAGCGTCAACTGACCGGGGACGTGCGGACGAAGCGCGTCGGGGTCGACCGGCCAGTGGGTGAACAGCCCGTCACGCCACGTCATCGACGTGATGTGTGGCGCGGTCGACGACGCCCCATCCACGACCGGCCGTCGGACGGGAGCCGTACGGTGTGCGTTCATTCTCGACGCTACCCGGTGCTGTCACGACCCTACCACGAGCCGGGGTATAAATCGGATCGCTTGCTGTCGGTTCCGATGGCGGTTCGGTCGGCGCGCTGTCAGTCGTCGATTTCGATCGCGGGCCGTCCGGGCTCGGCGTTCGCGAGCACGTCCTCGTCGGCCTCGGCGGCGCGAACGACGCGCACGGGGGCGTCGAACTCGCGCTCGATCAGCCACGCCGCGGACTCGAGGGCCGCGTACTCGTCGTCCGACTCGAGCGACATCGACAGCGCCTCGCGCTCGGCCTGCAGGTCCTGTCCGTAATCGGCCGCGGCGTCGCCCCGTTCGCGGATGTGACTCTCCTGCATGAGTTCGCCGATCAGGTTCTCCGCGTCGCTCTCGATCGCGATCTCTAAGGCGTCGTACTTCCACTCGGGCGCGACGACCACGTCGATCCCGGTGGGGTCCTCGATCCCGGCGACGTCGACGATGTCGCGGATGTCTTCGCGGGTGTTCTCGACCAGTCGGCGGCGCTTGTCGACGTAGTCGCGGTCGACCTCGGCGGTCGGCCACGCGGCCTCGGCGACGAACCCGTCGCTGCCCAGTTCGTCGTACAACTCCTCCGCGATGTGGGGCGCGACCGGCGAGAGCAGGCGGACCACGGCCGACAGTCCGCGCTCGTAGGTCTCGGCGTGGGGCTCGGTGTAGTCGGCGTATTGGCGCAGCGTTCGCACGAGGTCCTGCGTTTCCCGCAGCGCCTTGTTGAACGTCAGGGCCTCGTACTCCTCGCTCGCGATGGCGATCGTCGCCTCGATCTCCGCGTCGACGTAGCTCGCGACGGCGTCCGCGTCACCGTCCGGTTGCTCGTCGACGTAGCTTTCGACCATCCCTTTCAGTCGCTCGAGGAAGGCGTACGTCGACTGGACGCCTTCTTCGCTCCAGTCGAAGTCGCGTTCGGGCTGGGCGGCCTGCATCATGAACAGGCGTGCGGTGTCCGCGCCGTACTCCTCGACGATCCGCTGGGGTGAGACGACGTTCCCCTTGGATTTGGACATCTTCTCGCCTTCCAACTGGACCATCCCCTGTGCCAGCAGGTTCGTGAACGGCTCGCGGTGCTCGAGTCCCTCGTTGTCGGCCAGCACCTTCGTGAAGAACCGGGAATAGAGCAGGTGCATCACGGCGTGCTCGATGCCGCCGACGTACTGGTCAACCGGCATCCAGTCGTTGGCACGCTCGCGGTCGTAGGGGGCGTCCTCGAGGGCCGGCGAGACGTACCGCAGGAAGTACCACGAGGAGTCGACGAAGGTGTCCATCGTGTCGGTTTCGCGGGTCGCGTCGGCCCCACACTCCGGGCACGTGGTCCGTTGCCACTCCTCGGCGGCGTCCAGCGGGTTCCCGGTCGTGTTGATGAACTCGGGAAGTTCGACCGGCAGCTCCTCGTCCGGGACCATCACGGGGCCACAGTCGTCACAGTGGACGACCGGGATCGGCGTTCCCCAGTAGCGCTGCCGGGAGATTCCCCAGTCGCGCAGTTGATACTGCGTGGCCTCCTCGGCGCTGTCGATGTCCTCGGTCAGCCGTTCGCGGGCGGTTTCGCTGTCCAGCCCGCTGTACTCGCCGGCGTCGATCAGAACGCCGTCCTCGGTGTAGGCCGCCTCGCTCACGTCGGGCGCGGTCGGGTCCTCGTCGCCGTCGGGTTCGGGGGCGATGACCGGCCGGACATCGATCCCCATCTTTTCGGCGAAGGCGTGGTCGCGCTCGTCGTGGGCCGGCACGGCCATCAGTGCACCCGTCCCGACGTCCGAGAGGACGAAGTCCGCGACGTAGACCGGGATCTCCTCGCCGGTAGCGGGGTTCGTGGCGGTCAGGCCGGTTTCGACGCCGTTGGGTTCGTCGCCGTCGGGATCGGCTTCGTGGTCGATGAACCGACGAATCTCGTCGTCTTCCTCGGCCAATGCCTCGCTGATCGGGTGGTCCGGCGCGAGCGCGAAGAAGGTCGCCCCGTGGATCGTGTCGACGCGGGTCGTAAAGGCCTCGACCGGGCCGTGGTCCTCGACGTGAAACTCGAGTTCCGTCCCGTACTGGCGGCCGATCCAGTTGCGCTGCATCTGTCGCACCGAGTTGGGCCACCCCTCCAGGTCGTCGATCGCCTCGAGCAACTCGTCGGCGTACTCGGTGATCTGCAGGAACCACTGCTCGAGCTCGCGCTGCTCGACGGGCGTATCACAGCGCCAGCAGAGTTCGGCCTCGCCCTCGACCTGCTCGTCGGCGAGGACGGTCTCGCAGTGGGGACACCAGTTGACTTCGGCGTCGCGGCGCTCGACCAGCCCCTCCTCGTGGAACCGGGAGAACAGCCACTGGTTCCACTGGTAGTACTCCGGCGTACAGGTGGTGATCTCCCGATCCCAGTCGTAGCCAAAGCCCATCGCGGTCATCTGGTCGCGCATCGTATCGATGCAGTCGAGCGTCCAGTCGCGGGGGTTCGTGTCGCGCTCCTTGGCCGCGTTTTCCGCGGGGAGCCCGAACGCGTCCCACCCCATCGGGTGGAGGACGTCGTCGCCCCGCATCCGCCGGTAGCGAGCGTATGCGTCCGTGATCGTGTAGTTACGGACGTGGCCCATATGGAGCTTCCCGGACGGATACGGGTACATTCCGAGGACGTACGTCGGGTCCTCGACGTTGTCGGGCGTCCGAAAGACGTCCGCCTCGTCCCACGCCTCTTGCCAGCGCCGTTCGACCGTCGCGTGGTCGTATCCCGCGTCGCTCATTTGCTTATATACCTCTAGAACGGGACGCCACCCTATACCTTTCCATACACTAGCTCGCTTTGCCCGGACCGGCGATGGCAGCTTCGAGACGGCTGTCCGTCGGTCGGCGATATAGTCGCCACTGAACCGATTGACACACTGCCCGCAACGTCGTCATGCGGTCAGGTGTGCACTGACTTGCAGTGGCTACTATCGCGTCCTCGAGCGCGGCGAGTAGTCCCCTTCGCCGATGCCGCGTCGCCGCGCTCGTGCCGGTGCCTCGATCCCCTTGTCAGCGGTGTCCGTTCGGCCGTACCGATCGCACCGTGCCCGTGTTGTGGCAGTTGCTCGAGCGCGTATTAAAATGATATTCAACTAGCAAAGAGTGTTATTTTAGTCCAGCAAAACCGGGCCCGAACGTGCTTCAGCCTTTCTCAAATTCCCATTCAGTCCGATATCTGCGAAAGTATTTTGATATAATAATTTCATATACCACGCATGACGATCCGATCGGACAGGTGCCAACACTGGCGTCGCCGCTCGTTCGGGCTCGAACGGACGAGTGAACGGGGGGTGACGGAACGTCCAACCGCCGCGTAGCGTCATCGTGCCGATGCCGTCGCCACGTAGTCACGTTGCCGTCGCCGGACGACGGCCCGCAGGTAGCGCGGGGTGCCGGTTCGTGGCGGGCTGTGGCGGTTCGATCACGTCGGGACCCGCGACCGCTGGCACGGCGCTCGAGACCCGAACCCGAGAGCGAGACAGTGCCGTCGATCGATCGACGCTCAACTCGTCCCCATGACTAGGGTCGGACACTGGATCGACGAGGCGATCACGCAGTCGACCGCCCTCATCGTCTCCCGCCCGCGTGTAATCGTTATCTGTTTTCTACTCTTGACCGCGTTGTTCGCCGCCGGAATCCCGCTGGTCGAAACGGAGACCGATCTCCGCGAGCGATATTCCGACGGCCTCGCAGTCAAAGAAGCGCAAGACGCCGTCGAAGCGGACTTCGAGGGACCGTTTACGGCCGAGGGTGAGACGACGCGACTCGTCCATGACGGCACCGATGTCCTCACGCGCGAGGAACTCCTCCACGTTCTCCGCCTGCTCGAGCGAATCGACGATCGGCCGACGCTCAGAATGCAGTCCGCGAACGGCCCCGCGACGATGGTCGCGCAGGCGCTCGAGCCCGGTGCGGACACGCCGGCCGAACAGCGCCGGGCCGTCGAACGGGCGACGGACACCGAACTTCGGCAGGCGGTCCGCGAAGTCGGCTCGAGGCGGGCGTTCTCGAGGCTGGTCTCGGAGGACTTCAACCGCGATCAGGCGTCGGCATCGGCGTCGATAACGGTGATCTCCCACGACGTGCCATCCGAGTTCGACGACGAGGACATGGAAGGTATCCTGACGACGATCGATACGATGGCGGCCGACGAACCGGCCGATATCCGCGCGTTCGGTAGCGGTATCGTCGACTCCGAACTCGAAGACGTCATCAGCGATTCGTTCGTGATGGTCATGCCCGTCGTCGTGGCGCTGCTTTTGGGCTTCCTTGCCGTCGCCTACCGGGACCCCTTCGATCTGCTACTCGGTCTGATCGCGTTGCTGATGACGATGGTCTGGACGTTCGGGTTCCTCGGCTACGTCGGGATACCGTTCGGGCAGGAGATGATCATCGTTCCCGTCCTGTTGTTGGCCGTCGGCGTCGACTTCGGGATCCACATCATCAACCGCTATCGCGAGGAAAAGCTCCGGGGTGACGACACGGTTCCCGCGATGCGTACCGCGACGAGCCAGCTATCGGCCGCCTTTTTCATCGTGACCGCCACCGCGGTCTTCGGCTTCGGAGCGAACGTCTTCGCCGACCTCGAGCCGATGCGGGAGATGGGTCTTGTGGCTTCCGCCGGGATCGTCTTTACGTTCGTCATCTTCAGCGGGTGTTTGCCCGCGATGAAGCTGCAGGCCGACCGCTTCCGGGACCGACACGACGTCCGGGAGTTCAACTCGACCCCGATCGCCTCCGAGGAATCCTCGCTCGGTCGGCTGCTGGCCGTCTCCGCGACGGTCGGCAAGCGCGCTCCGGTCATCATGGTCGTTCTCCTCTTACTCTTCGGGGCCGGGATGGGTGCGTACGGTACCGGCGTCGAAACCACGTTCGAGGAGGAGGACTTCCTCCCGCCCGAAGAGGAGGCGTGGTACGTCGATTACGTCCCGGAACCGTTCGCCCCGGGCGAGTACACCGCCACGGAGACGCTCAACCTGCTCGAGGGGCGGTTCGCGGCCGATCAGGATCAGTCGATAACGATGTACGTCGAGGGGCCGTTCGAGGAGGACCACGCGCTCGAGGCACTGGCGGCCCCTGACGATGATCCCCCGGAGACGCTCGCCGTCGGGCCGAACGGACGGGCGGAATCACGGAGTATCGTCTCCGTGATTCGGTCCCATGCCGACGCGGACCCCGAGTTCGCTGCGCTGGTCGCCCGTAACGACCGGGACGGGAACGGCATTCCCGACAGCAATCTCGACCGGATCTACGACGAGTTGTTCGCGTCGCCGGCAGGGCCATCGGCGGAACGGTACCTGACTCCCGACCGACGAGCGGCCCAGGTCGAGTACACCATCGAATCGGACGCCACGATCGACGAAATCGCAGCGGACGGAGCCGATCACGCCGACTCCTTCCGGTACACTGCAACCGCGACGGGCACCCCCCTCATTTACAATGCGATCACCAACAGTCTGTTCGACTCATCGATTCAGGGGATGGTACTCGCACTCGTGCTCTCGACGGTCTTTCTCGTGATCGTGTACGGCGTTCTCGAGGGGAAGCCGTGGATCGGTCTCATCAACGTGTTTCCGATCCTGATCGCCGTGTCGTGTCTGCTCGGCACGATGCGGCTGCTCGATATGCCGCTCAACGCCGTCACGGGGCTGCTCCTCTCGTTCGCCATCGGACTCGGCGTCGATTACGCGGTCCACTTTATGCACCGGTTCGTCGACGAATACACTGCCCACCCGGAGGCGGTATCGGCGCTTACGACGACGCTGTCGAGTACCGGCGGTGCGCTCACCGGCAGTATGCTCACGACATCGATCGGAACGGGTGCGCTGATGCTCGCGATCACGCCCGTGCTCGGTGACTTCGGGCTCCTGATCGCGTTGAGCGTGTTCTACTCGTTTGCCGCATCCATCGTCGCCCTGCCGCCGGCGTTGGTCCTGTGGGATCGCGGTGTCACGTCCGACGCGACCGGTACCGCGCGGCTCAAAGCGCTACTCGGAGCCTAACCGGCGTGTAACCCCATCGATGACGCCGACCCACGGGCCGTCGTCGCGACGTCTCACGCGGCCGGTCGATCGCCGCCGACGTGGCTCGTCCCCCGATCCAACACGGGTTATGGATGTCGTATCCAGTCGGGGCGTCCCGTCGTCGTGAGGGCGTTGTAGATCGTGTAGCCGACGAATCCGACGACGTAGCCCGCAACGATGATCGTCGTCGCTGCGGTTCTGCCGACGACAGTGACGAGCACGATCAGGAGCGGTCCGAGAACCAGATAGAGGTTCAAAACCGTATCGCTCGGTCCCGCGTTTACGATCCACGTGAGGAGCCGACTGCGGTAGCGGCGCCGGCTCATTCGTAGATGCCACCCCGCCAAAAGAGTGCGCGAAGCGTTACGAGAATGGGAATGATCTCGAGTCGCCCGATCCACATGTTCAGGATGAACGCGACCTTGCCAGCCGTCGGCAGCGAGTGGGGGCCGGTGATCCCGGTCGAGAGACCGATGTTCCCCTGTGCACTGGCGATTTCGAAGAGGATCTGTTCCAGCGGATAGGCTCCACTCGGGAGCGTCGCTAAGAGGACGAACACGCTCACCGCCAGGAAGACGAACCAGAGAAGCGCGATGATCGCCGCTTCTCCGAACTCTCGAGGGCCGTCTTCCTCGTCGAGGACGCGGTCGTCGATCCGAAACCGATGGACGGTACTGTCGGGGTAGAAGACGTAGGAGACGCGAAACCGGATGCCCTTCACCAGCATTATCAATCGAATGAGTTTGATGCCGCCCGCGGTAGAGCCGGCGGCGGCACCGACGACCATCGCGAAGACCAGCGTGAGAAGCGCACTCGTCGGCCAGTCCCCCAGCGAGAGGGGCGTCGGGTCGGTCGCCGTCTGGAAACCCGCGGCGGTCACTGCTGAGACGAACTGGAAGACGCCGTATCGGAGCGCTTCCGTGACCGAATCGTACGCCGTCGAGACCGACAGCCAGAGCGCCCCCGATCCGAGCAGGAGAACCGCGGCCAACCATCGCGTCTGCACGTCCGTATACAGCCCCCGCAGATCACCCTGGAGGACGAGGTAGTGGATCGGGAACGCAATGCCGCCAGCGATCATGATCGGGAGCAAGACGGCTTCGATGACGACGCTGTCGTATGCGCCGATCGAGCCGTCGATGACCGAGAACCCGCCGGTCGAAATACCCGTCATGCCGTGATTGATCGCCTGCCACGGCGGCATTCCGGCCAGCCAGAGCGACAGGATCGCGATCGACGTGAAAAGCAGGAAGATCCACCAGATGGTGCGGACGGTCGAGACGATACTCGGGTGAATCTTCTGTGAGCGCGCTTCGCTTTCGTACACCGTCAACGACCCGCTCCCCGGACGGGCGAGGATCGCCGTCGTCAGCACGATCACACCAACGCCACCGACCCATTCGATTATACTCCGCCACCATTGTAGCGTCCGGGGAAGCGAACTCTCGTCTGTGGTCATGGTCAATCCCGTCCCGGTGAACCCGCTCATACTCTCGAAGAGCGCGTTCAGCGGACTCGCGAGTGCGTCGATGCTCTCCGTTGGAGGCGGAGTCTCGAGCCCGGCGGGTGCGACCGTCACGACCCAGGCGGTCGTGAGAAAGGGCAGCGAGCCGAACGCCGCGATGGCGAGCCAGCCGATGGCGGCGATCATCATGCCGTGGAGTTTGTCCGGCGGGGCGGCATCGGCGAACGCCGTCGAGAGCACCCACCCGATCGTTACCGGTATCACCCCCGACACGACGAGGCCGGGAATCGCGTAGTACTCCCCCCAGACGAGCGGAACGAGGATCGACACCAGGACCAGCCCCCCGAGAACCCGTAGCATCCACCCGAGATCGCGTCCGATCGGTGCCACTGTGGTTCTCATCGGTAATCGTCGAAGAACCCGAAGAGATCCGTCACCGCCGGATCGGTCCCGCGCCCGGAGTAGACGGTGAGCCGGTCTCCAGCCCCGATTTCGGTCGTCGGCCGAGCGATCCGTGGCCCGCTGCCGTCCTCGGGGACGACGGCGACGACGAGCACGTCGCCGGGAATCAAGCCGCCCGATCTGGCTTCCTCGAGGGTCTGTCCGGCGATCGGTGCCGCGTCGGCGACATCGATCTCGAAGACTTCCGCATCGTCTTCGACGGGCATGTAGTCGATGATCGCGGGCTGTCGTGCCGTCCGGTAGAGCGATTCGGCGGCGAGTTGGTCGGGACTTTTGACCGCGTTGACGCCCATCTTGCGGAACAGTTCCCGGTGTTCGGGTTGGTGCAGAACGGACACGACGGTCGGAATCCCGAGTTCGGTTGCGAGCAGACAGACGAACAGGTTCGTTGCGTCCAGTTCGAGCGTCGAGATGAGCGCATCGGCCCGAGCAGCGCCCGCCTCTTTGAGCGTCTCCTCCCTCGTCGCGTCCTCGTTGAGGACCAGACAATCGTACTCGTTCGCGACGTCGTTCGCTCTCGTCACGTCGTGCTCGACGACCACCACGTCGTTTCGAGAGCGTGATGCAATATCCACTAGCAGGCTGCCGACGTTCCCTGCCCCGACGACGATGAAGTGCATCGCCGTAACGTTTCAAAGTGAATCACATAAGTCACCCTGGTATTGGACTCGGCTGACGAGAACGCTCGAACCGGGTGCGCACGAACCGGTTCCAGCAGCATTCGCATCAATGGGACGACAGCCCTCCGTACCGATCGCACACTTGGCGTGTGCTCGAGCGCACAGCAACGGTGAGTCCACTGAACCGTCGTCAGTTCGCCGTTCAGACCGCCGCTGAACGGCGACGAGTGACGTTGTTCGGATTCTAAACTGCGACCCTATAGTGTCAAAAGATATTTATTTCGCTGGTAGTCTCTATACTGTATGGACCGACGTGGCTTTTTGACCACGATAGGATGCAGTTCCGTTCTTGGATTCAGCGGTTGTAGTATGTCAGGAAAAAACAAGCAAGTCAAGACGACTCACCGCCACATTAAATCGAGTTCAGTATGGAACGGAATCTCAAGCGACGTTTCACAGACAATATTCGTCCCAGATGTCGTACTAAAAAATTCACACGCCAATATACACACAACTATTGACATCAGATGTCCTGAACATATGGATTTGAAACCAAAGAAAACGACAGTCCTGTTGATCATTGATGATATAGTTGACAAGTGGAATAGAGAATGGGATGGCTCTAACCAACAGTCTGGTACGTTAGCGGCTGAGGTAGATGGAGGAGGAACGGTATCGATCGTTTCTCAGACTACGTTTTCTTCTGGTGGCTCTGTTGACACGACAAGGTATGAAAAAATAAGCAATGAGTCCTTGGAAAATTCTACCTAACTTCCGTCCGATAGCAGGTGGTTTTATCTTCGACCCGATTCATCAGGTGCTATGATAGCAGACGACACTGTCTTAGTCACGGGAGCGAGTCAGGGTCTGGGTCGCGAAATCGCCGTCGCGTTCGCCGACGAGGGTGCGACCGTCGTCCTCGCGGCGAGGAGCGACGGCATATACGAGACCGCGGAACTGATCGACGCTCCCGATCGAACGCTGGCGGTCGAGACGGACGTGACCGATCCCGAGTCGGTCGAAGACGCCGTCGACGCGGCGGTCGACGCGTTCGGCGGGCTGGACTGTCTCGTGAACAACGCCGGAATCGCCGGCCCCACCGCGCCGCTCGAGGAGACGAGCGACGACGAGTGGCTCGAGACCCTCGATGTCAACGTCGTCGGCGTCGCTCGCGTCACGCGGGCGGCGGCTCCCCACCTCCGCGAGTCGGCACAGGGGAGCGTCGTCAACATCGCTTCGATCGGCGGCAAGCGGCCGTACGCCAACCGAACTCCCTACGCCGCCTCGAAGATGGGATTGATCGGAGTCACGCGCGCACTGGCCGCCGAGTTCGGCGCCGACGGGGTGACCGTCAACGCGATCTGTCCCGGCCCGGTCGAGGGCGATCGCATCCGGAGCGTCTTCGAACGGCAGGCCGAGGAGGCGGGCGTTCCCGTCGACGCGGTCGAAGGGGAGGTCCGCGAGAGCCTCATGCTCGACGACCTGGTGCCGCCCGCGGAGGTCGCCGATCTGGCCGTCCACCTCGCGAGCGCCGAGTCGCGACACGTCACGGGCCAGGATATCAACGTCTCGTCGGGCGGCGCCTGGTACTAGCCCGCTCGACTCGAGACACGTCGTTAAAGGACGGCGAGGACCGCAACGAGCAGGCCGAGACCGACGAGTATCCCACCCGCGGCCTGCTGGACCCTGATCTCCGAGCGCACCTGCTCCCGTTGGGTCTCGAGGGTGCCGGTCGCGATGACGAGCGGCGTCTCCTCGGTGCCCCGGAGGACGTAGCCGTCAGCCGTCTCGGTCAGTTCGCCCCGAACGACCACTTCGTCGCCGTCGCGGACGACGGTTGCCTGATACTTGTCGGGCATGGTGGTCTTTCCGCCGACGCTCACGTTGAACTCGAGGTCGCTGACGAGCCCGTCCTCGTCCGCCAACCCCGTCCGCTCGAGGAAGCGATTGATCGGGCCGAGGTCGCCGAGGTAGGACTCCGTCGCCGGATCGCCGAGAAACAGCGCCGACGAGTCGAAGGGGTCGTCGTCCGCGTCGAGCGCCAGCGTCGCCGCGTCCACGCGGACGCGATCCCAACTGTGATCGACGGCGAACTCGCCGACCGCAAGCTCGGCCTCGGCGGTCCGCCACTGGCTGCCGTTCGCCGAGGGCCGCTTCCGGCGGACCCGCCACGCCCAGAGCGCGGCCGACTCGTTCCCGTCCGAATCGGGACCGGTCCGCGTCGGTGTCGCCGGGTCGGAGACGCGGACCCGGCCGCTGATCGTCGTCTCGTCGCCCGGTTCGATCCGTTCGTTCGCCGCCGACGCGAGTTCGCCGATCGTCTCCTCGCGATCGTCGAGCTCGCCGGCTCGAGACAGCACGATGCCCCCGAACAGGAGAAAGGCCCCGGCGACGACGAGTGCGAACACTTGGACCATGACCGGACAGTTATCATCCGAATACAATAATCGCCCGACTGATCTCCGGTGCGGGTCCACATCGGCGCGGGCTCGCGATTGTCGTTCCGACGCCGTGCTCGAGCGGTGACCCGTCCGGCCGCTTCGCGACCGCTAGCAGAAGTCTCCCGGGATCGGTCTCGAGCGGGCGGGACGCGACGACTACTCGATATCGATCCGCTTCGAGTCCTCGCCGCCCGCGACTTTCGGCAGTCGTACCGTCAGCACGCCGTTTTCGAATCCGGCGGCCACCGACTCCTCCTCGACCGGCTCCGGCAGTCGAATCCGACGACTCGCCGACGTTTTGGTCCGCTCGCGTCGGAGATACGTCCCCTCGGCGGTGAGGTCGTCGTCCATCCGATCGGCCTCGAGTCGGAGCGTGCCGTCCGAGAGGGTCAACTCGATATCGTCGGTCTCGTAGCCGGGCAGGTCGGCCGTGACGACGTACTCCTCGTCCGTGTCGGCGACGTCGACCGGAACCGAGCCCGGTACCTGCAGCCCGCCGGCGGTCATTCCCTCTTCGACCTGGCGGCTGACGCGGTCGAGCATTGCTTCGATTTCGTCGAACGGGTTGCCTCGCATGCGTCGCAGTAGGTGCCCGACGGGGATAAATTCTGCCCGCGGGGCGACGACAGAAGGAGCGGCTACTCGGGCAGGGTCACGAGGCCGTCGTCGAGCGCGTCGAGCAGGATATCGCGAGCGTGTCCGTCCGGGTCGACGCCCTCGTAAACGGCCGCGACCTCGCCGTCCGCCAGCAAAAACGTGGTCCGCACGGTCACGCCGTCACGCAGTTCGACGTCGAAGGCCTCGGCGATCTCCGCGTCGGGGTCCGCGAGCAGGTCGAACTCGAGGCCTTCGGCGTCACAGAACGACCGGTGGGACTCCACGTCGTCGGTCGAGACGCCGTAGACGTCGACGCCGGCGTCCCGATAGGTCTCGCGCTCGCGCTGGAACTGGGTCGCTTCGATCGTACAGCCGGGGGTATCGTCTTTCGGATAGAAGTACAGTACCGTCGGCTCCTCGAACGCGAGGGTGACCGCCTCGCCGTCCTGGTTCGGTGCGGTCACGGTCGGCGCGTCGTCGCCTGCAGCGAGTGGCATACTCGTGGTACCGGGTGACGCGGCAAAACCGTTTGTGGTCCGGAAGCGACCCGCTCGCCACCGATCGCGTGCCGTCGGTTGCCGCCCCGTTTCGGCCCCCGCCAAGTATTTTCCCGTGATTCACAGCTCGTGAGGACGCTCCCAGCACATTAGGAGTCGGTCGTGGTCGCTTCGAGTGCGCCGTGCCCGTGTCCGGGTTGGGGTAGTGGTCATCCTTCAGCCTGTGCAGGCTGAGACGCGTAGTTCGATTCTCGCACCCGGACTGTCGCGCCGTCGAAGCCGCTCCCAGGCCGTGGCTCGAGGGCCGTCCCGAAGCGCTTACTCGACCACGTGTTCGGTATCGTACGACCCCAGCCGCCGGACCCAACCGTTCTCGGCGAGGGCCTCGAGATCCGCGATCGCGTCGCTCGTTCGGGACTCGTAGAGCCCGGCTTCGAAGTCGACGTGGAAGACGTAGTCGCCCAGTCGCTGGCCGCTCGGCCGCGACTCGACGCGGGTCAGGTTGATGTCGCGATCCGCGAACGGTTCGAGCAACTCGAGCAACAGGCCGGGGTAGTTCGCGTTCGGGTAGACCACCAGCGAGGTCTTGCCGCCGCCTTTCGAGCGCTGCTCGGCCGGCGCGAGCGCGAAGAACCGCGTCGCGTTCGAGTCCTGATCCTGAATGTCCTCGGCCAACACCTCGATCCCGTCCCCCGCGTTGGCCGGATGGCCGATGCCCGCCACCGACGGATCGTCGCGGGCGAACTCGACGCCCTGTGCCGTGCTCGCGACGGCCTCTAGAGTGGCGGCGGGATACTCGCGCTCGAGGTAGGTCCGACACTGGGCGAGGGCCTGGGAGTGGCTGGCGACGGTGTCGAACGCCGGCCCCTGTGCGAGCAAGGCGTGTCTGATCGGGGTGACGATTTCGCGGACGACGGCGACGTCGTAGTCGGCGACGGCGTCCAAACTCTCCGTTACGGAGCCCTCGATACTGTTTTCGATCGGAATCACGCCGCGGTCGTACTCCCCGCTCGCGACGGCGTCGACGATCGTCGTGACCGACTGTCGGAAGTCGATCTCGTCGTCGTCGGCGATCGCACTCGCGGCTCTGTGCGAATAGGTCCCTTCGGGGCCGAGCGTAACTGCAGCCATTACCCGCCGATAGGGGCGAACGGGTCAAAAGACCGTCGGGTACCGCGAAATTTCGCTCGCGTGTCTGGTCGGTGCGCAAGCGGGGTCAGTCGTCGCTCGGTGTGCGGGGCGGCTTCTCGCTCGCCGCGACGAAGCCGTCGTCGGTCGCTCGAGCGGCGACGTGGGGTTGGAAGACCCACGCGCACAGCGCGACGATGGGGAGCATCGTGGCCGCGACGACGGCGTAGCCGGTGTGGAGGGTCGGCATCACCGGCGCGGCGTACACCAGCGGGTAGACGATCCCGCCGACGGTCCCGACGCCGCCGACGACCCCGGCGACGCTGCCCGAACTGTCGGGGAACATGGCCGGCACCTGAGCGAAGATGGCCCCCTCGGCGAACGCACAGCCCATCCCGACGACGAAGCCGGCGGCGACGGCCAGCAGTACTTGCCCGGTCAGTCCGGCCAGCGTCATTCCGACCATCGCGACGACGATGAAACACAGCGAGACGAACGTCCACTGCTCGCGGTACCGGCCCGTGAAGATCGGCAGGATGTTCGTTTCCCTGCGAGCGAGCAGGTCGCTGACGTAGCCGCCGATCGGCCGCAACAGGCCAGCAGCGACGGAGAACGTCGCGGCGAACGTGCTCGCGAGCACGAGATTGTCCGTGTTGAACCCCTCGCGGTAGTAGGTCGCCAGCCAGCCGTTCATCGACAACTCGAGGCCGAAACTCATCACGTACGCCAGCGCGAGCACCACGGTTCCGTACCGGGTCGCGGTGTGAAGCCACTGCCTGAGCGTCGCGCTCTCGGCGGTCGCCCGACGGCGTTGCTCGGTCTTGGCCGCCTCGCCGACGGTGTAGTAGACGATCGCCAGCAGGATCGAGACGATCCCGGTGTAGAAGAAGGCGGCCCGCCAGTTGCTCTCGAAGAGCGGGCCGCTCCACCCGTCGGTGAACACGCGGGGGAGGATGAGCGCTCCGCCGGCGGCACCGGCGTTGCCGACGCCGGCGTAGATCCCCTCGGCAGTGCCCAGTTCCTCCTCGTCGAACCACTCCGAGACGTGCTGGATGCCGATAACGAAGGTGATCCCTGCCGTCGCGACGATCAGGCGCTCGACGAAGAAGACCGCGTACGATCGGGCGAACGCCGACGCGATCGAGAACACGCCGACGTAGGCCAGGACGATGGCGAATACCGTCGGCGCGCCCCAGCGATCGGAGAGCCAACCGGTCAAGATCCGCCCGAACGGCGCGAGCCAGATCGCTGCGCTCGCCAGGATTCCGATTTCGGTCACCGAGAGGCCGAATTCCTCGGCCATCGGTCCCGTGAAGGGAGCGAAGGAAAACCAGATCAGAAACGAGAAGTTGAATCCGATCGTCGCCAGTACGAGCGTCCGCCATTTCGTCATCGGAATCATGGCACCTCACCTGCGGAGATGCCGGCCTGATCCCGTTGTCTATGCCACTCTATGATCGGATATATTGATTCACTTGTTCGGTTGATGTCCGAACTACTTCTGACTACTAAACCTAAATTCCGGATTCCTTCGACGCTCATCCACATCCGTACCCGACTCGACCGCCGACTGTCGTATAAATCTGATTATTAGCGTCTTTCCACCTCTTGGGCAGTGTCCCAACAAATCCGTCCAATATTATTCCGTCTAGTCATCGAACGAACGTGCTGTTATCGGACACCGACCGAGACGGGACTCCTCTCGCCGGCTTCGCCGTCGGCCGCCCGATTTCGACACTCGAGACGGGCGAAGGCACTGCTCACGGACGGGCTCGTGCCGGAGAAAGCTGTCGGATTGACGACTTACTCGTCGAGGTGCTCGATGCCTTTCTTCGAGACGTTCGCCTCCGTGATCTCGCCGGGCATCCAGTCGGGCTTGTCGTCGGGAGCCGTCTCCTCCCACGCCCAGCCATCGTAGATGTGAACCTTGTCGGTTCCCTTCTCGCGGAGTTTCAGTTCGACCCGTTCCGCCTCGTCCTCGCTCGAGCCGGGCTCGAGCCGTCGGGCTGCCTTGAGCGCCGCCTGTCGGGGCGTGTTGCCCGAGAAGACGCTCGACTCGTCACCGCCCGATTCGCGCAGTGCAAAGTTTCGTTTCCCGTCTTCGCGTACCATGATTTTCGCCTCCGTGTCAAGTCAGCACACGATCAGTGATAAAGATATCCCCGCAAATCGACCGACTGCGGCGGTATATTTAAGTGTATCGCCGACGCGAGTTCCTTGCATTATTCGCGCCCCCCGCTCGTCGCCGTCCCGCGATTGTCGCGCCGACGAGTCCGTCCCGCGGTCAGTCGTTCGGGCGTCGAAAACACTTAAGTATATCCTACGGCGAAGTTCGGAATAGAATCCCGCGATGGTACGGAAAAAGAAGCTGAGTCCAAGCGGTGCGAAAGACGACGACGGGAATTACCACAACGTCCACCTCAACCTCCACGAGGACGAACTCGAGGTCGCGGGCATGGATATCGGCGACGAGGTCTTCGTCCGGGTCCGGGACGGGAAAATAATCATTCAGAAGGCCGACGAAGACGACGTCGAACACGAGTTCTAATCGTCCGGGCGTCCGCTCTTACGTCCCGACCGGTCTCCCACTGTCCCACTACCGCCGGGTACGATCTTACGGGCTTTTCGGCAGCTGTGGGCCAGCAGTCCTCGCTCCGCTGGCTCCGAACAGCGGCCGCCGATGGTCCCCGAGCACATAAATCTACGTCTCTCAGAGACATTCTCTCGTTCGTTACGTTATTTATTTCGTACTATTGTGGTCCGTGTCCGGGGAACCTCCCCATGATCGGCAATGTCAAACGGCCCTCACCATACACGACCACGACAACCCGCTGACCGTCCGACCGACGATGCTGCCGACCGCGGTTTCGACGACGCGTTCGCCGACAGCCCCATCGATCGACGAACGTTCCTTTCGCTCTCCGCGACAACGGGTGCCGCGCTCGCGCTCCCCGGCTCCGCCACCGCGGATGTCCGCGGCGAACCGATGACCGACGAGCTCGAGTTCGTCGTCAATCACACCCCCGAGGGGTACGAGGCGGCGACCGTCATCGAATTCGCCGACCGAGCCGCACTCGAGGCGTTCGCGGCCGACTACGAGGAAACCCCCGATCCCGACCTGTCCCGACCACCGAAGGTGGTCACTCGAGCGTCACCGACGCCGGCGGCGCATGCGCATCTCACCGCCGACGAGGTGACGGCCGTCCTCGAAATCGATGGCGTCGAGCGACTGGACGTCTCACCCGGCGCGAACCCGTGGTGGAAACTCGAGGCCCCGTACGTCGACGGCGTCTTCCCGCCGGTCGAGGAGGCCCGATCGTTCGTCTCCTACCCCGAGGTCGGTCGGGGGATCGCCCATCTCGAGGCGACCTGTCCCGACCGCGTGCGCGTCCACACCCTCGAAGAGTCGCCGGGCTGGCCGAACCGGTACACCGGAACGGACCCCGTCCCACAGGACATCTACGTCGTCGATGTCACGAACGACGTCCGGGACGCGGCGTCGTTCGCCGACAAGGAGACAGTGGTCTACTCCCTCTCGATCCACGGCGACGAACGCGCGGGCGTCGAGACCGGTGCCCGACTCCTCGAGGACCTCGCTCGGGGCGAGGCCGACGGTTTCGAGGACCTGCTCGACGATATCGCGTTCGTCTTCGTGTTCACGAACCCCGACGGGTGGGTGGCGCGCGAGCCCGAGTTCGACATTCCGCGAGGGGAGACCCGGCTCAACTTCCGGCGCGGGAACGCGGCCGACGTCGACACCAATCGGCAGTACCCGACGATGGGCTGGGTCGATCCGGCGTTCTGGCCCGCCGAACCCGACGGCGCACCCGACGACTACGACGATGTCGTCCCGGATTCGTTGGCGGTCGTCGATCACCTTCGGGAGTACGAGAACGTGACGTACCTCTGTGACTACCACGGGATGTACGCCGCCGAGCACATGGTGTTCAACCTCGAGACGAACGCCCCGCTTGATCACGACGGAACCCACGATCTCGACGAGGCCAACATCCGCATCGGCGAAGGGATGGCGGCCCACTGGGGCGGCGTCGAGGCGATCGCGGACGACATCGAACGCGCCTGCGAGGAGCAGTACGGTGCCTCGGATTACGTTCCTGACGGCTTGTTCGATTACGGCACGGTTTACGATTCCCTCGCCTATCAGGTGACCGGCTCGCTTCTGGGGTGGGCCGGCCAACCGACGGAGTACGGCGGGCTCGGAGCGATCACCGTCGTTCCCGAGATCATCTTCGCCAACCACACTCCCGACGCCCGGATCGAGTGGAAACCCTACATCGAACGCCATCTGGTCACCGCCTACCGGATCTCGATGCGCGAGTACGCCGAGATGACCGCGGCGGAGACCGATGCCACCGTCGCGACCGGCGGTCAGGACACCGCATACGTGACGACGGACGAACTCACGCGTTCGTCCACCGATCTGCCGTACACCGATCAACACCCGGGCAAGGGTCGCGGACCCGGTCGGGGCCGCGCGACCGAGGTCCACAGCCGTCACGAGGTCGTCCGATCCGGACCGGCCGACCGCGGGACCGTCGGCACCGAGACGACCGACTCGTCGCACTCGCTGTCGGTCCGGTTTACCGGCCTCGGGGCTGCGAGCGACGGTTACATCCGTATCACCGATCCCGACGGAACGACCGTTCACGAAATCGACCTCGCGGCGAAGGCCGACCCTGACGACCCGACGCCCCGGCCCCACGACTTCGAGGGCTGGTTCCGCCATCGACCCGACGCCGGCCGGTGGGACGTCGAAGTCGAAAGCGACGCCGACATCGAGGTGGAGATGACCGTTCTGGACACCGACGACGAGTATCCCGATCCGCGAGCGGTACTCGGGTACGAGCAACGCGAGTACACGGTCAACCCGATGCAGTTCTTCGCCGATCTCTCCGACCACCTCGAGGACGGCGACATGGACGCGTTCCGGGTTCGCGACGTCTGTAACGGTCGATTGCTTCGCGGGAACTCCGGCAAGCGCCACTACGACAAACTGGTCGTCTCTCACGACGTGGGTCTCGACAACCCGCGGTATATCGCGGCGATCGAATCGTTCGTCGCGGCCGGCGGCGACCTCGTCCTGACCGATACGGGCGTCCACCTCCTCGGTGCGCTCGACGTCGGGGACGCGGCGGCGATCGATCCCGCCGACCTCGAGACCGTCACGGTCCGGTTCGCGACCCTCGAAGACAGGGATTTCGAGCACCCGCTGCTCGATGGCATCCGCCCGCGACAACAGGAACTGTGGAAAGGGCCGCAACTCGGGTACACCACCGGCGCCGACCAGCCGGCGACGATCGTCGACGGCGACGCGTTCGACGCTGCCGGCGGTCGCGCCGCCGGAACGACCGACGATGGCGTCAGCGTCGGGACGCTCACCGCGGGCGACGCCGAGATCAACGTCCTCGGCTCGGTTCTGCCGCCCGCACAGCAGACGGTCCTGCATCCGTTCGGCATGGCCGACTACTCCCTCTCGTTTATGGGGCATACGCTCGTGTGCAATGCCCTCGGGTTCGAGCAGCGGCGCTATCGCGATGGCGACCTCGTCCGAACCTACGGCGAGATCCGGTAACCCCCGAAGAACCGCGTTCGATCCCTCGCGGCCCTATCTGAGCGCCTCGAGATCGAACTCGAAGGCCGACACCGGCACTTCGAGATCGTGCTCGATGAGTACTTTCGGATGGAGCTCGCCGATCACGCCGACTTCCTCGCCGTCGATGACGACCGCCGCGGTTCGACCCGGAATGAAGGTCGGGTGGTCGGTCGGCGGCGTCTCGAGGTCGACGTCGAAGTTGCGGGCCAGCGCCTGGAGCCGTGCCTTGGCGTCCTCGTAGCCGGCCTCGTGGTGTGCGAGGACGGCTCCGATGTGGCGGCTCTCGGCGACGCCGGTGTTTTCGCTCTCGTCGACCGCAGCCGCGAAGCCGATCTCGGCGAGGTTCTGCGGGTACGAGCGGTGGGTGTTCCGCTCGAGAACCATCAACAGCGAGGGCATCACCCACGTCCGCAGCATGGTGAAGTCCTCGCTGTACGGTTCCTTGATCGTCGCCGGCTCGCCGGCCCCGTAGATATCGTCGCCGGGCGAGATGTCGAGCCGGTCGTAGTTCTCTTCCTCGCTGATCATGTGGAAGTTCAGCAGGTCCTCGAAGCCCTGCCCGACCAGTTGGGTGCGGGCGGCGTTCTCGAGGCGGGAGCGCTCGTGGCGGCCGCCGACGGTCCCCACGTCGGGATACCGGGGCTCGAGTTCGTTGAAACCGTAGGCCCGCCCGAGGTCGTCGATGACGTCCAGGGGGTGGAGCACGTCGACGCGGTAGGGCGGGATCGTCACCTCGTAGACGAGGTCGCCGTCCTCGCCCTCTTCTCTTTCGGCCTCGAGACCCGACCGCTCGGCCAGGTCGATCACGTCGTCGGGATCGAGCCCGATGCCGAGGATAGTCTCGATGCGGTCATGGGCGACCGTCTTCGTCTTCATCGAGAGATCGGGCCGGACGAGTTCGTGGTCGGGGTACTCGACCGTCACCTCCTCCAGCGTGGCTCCGCGGGCGGACAGCGCGTAGCAGACGATGTTCAGCATCTTGTCGATCGTCCACTGGTCGGTGCCCGTCATCTCGACGAACAGGTCCCTCGAGTCCGTCGAGACCTCCGTCCGCCGGCCGTTGATCACCGGCGGGAACGAGAACAGCCCGAGATCGTCGTAGATCGCCGGGTAGCGCTCGTACTCACTGACCAGATCGGCGTAGGTCTGGCCCGTCTGGTGGTCCGCGAGCACGTCGGCCGGTGTCATCTCCCGATCGGAGTCGAGCGGAACGAATCGGTCCTCGTCGGGTTCGACGCCGACGTACTGGATCGTCGGGTTGCCTTCCGTCGCGGCGGTCCCCTTCAGCATCGTCAGGTCGTGGATCCCGATCGCACCCTTCGCGCGCTTGCGGCCCATCGTCGCGTGGAGTTTCTCCTGAAGCTGAATGAGGGACTCGAGGGCTTCCTCGTCCAGATCGACGTCGCGGACGACTGCGCCGGTGACGTAGGGGCGCTCGTCGGGGACCGACTCCTCGACTTCGATCGTCCACTCCGGCGAGTTCGGCGAGGGAACGTGCACGCCCCGCGCGTCGCCGTACTGGTACCGCATCGAGCGGGCGACGCCCTCGACGGAGAGGCGATCGAGCCGATCCGGTGCGAACTCGAGTTCGAACGCGCCGTCCTCGGTGCGACCCTCGAACTCGAGGCCGAGTCCGAACAGGTCTTCCTGTAGCTCGTCGTCGCTCTTCTCGTCGTGACCGGTCAGGTCGCGCAGTTCGTCGGGATCGATATCGACCGTGGGCATCAGTAGGTCACCTCCGTGTTGCGCAGCAGTTCCAGGTCACACAGCGTCCCGTGGATGTCCCGGATGTCCTCGAAGCCGTACATCAGCATGAGCAGCCGCTCGAGCGCCAGGCCCCAGGCCATCACGTCACAGTCGACCCCCAGCGGCTCGAGCATCTCCTCGCGGAAGATCCCCGAGTTACCGATCTCGACGAGTTCGCCCGTCGTCGGGTGGGTGCCGAACAGCTCGAAGCTGGGCTCGGTGTAGGGGTTGTAGTGGGGTTTGAACTGGATGTCCTCGATCCCGAACTGGGAGTAGAACTCCTCGAAGGTCCCCATCAGATCGCGCACCGAGAGGTCCTCGGCCATCACCCAGCCCTCGATCTGGAAGAACTCGAGCAAGTGGGTCGGATCGAGCGTATCGTTGCGGTAGACCTTCTCGACGCTGAAATAGCGCTGTGGCGGCTCGAGCTCGCCGACTTCCTCGCCCGAAAGGTAGCGGGTCGACAGCGAGGTGGTGTGTCCCCGAAGCGCGAGCGCCCGGGCGAAGTCCTCGTCCCACGGCGAGTGGTAGCCTTCGCCGTCCGGGCCGACGCCGTCCTTGTGGGCGCGCTCGACGCGGTCGACGAGGTCCGCGGGGAGGTCGTCGATGTGCGTGGGGTTCTCGAGGGCGAACCGGTCCCAGTGCGTGCGAGCGGGATGGTCCTGGGGCATGAACAGGCAGTCGTTGATCCAGAAGTCCGCGTCGACGTGGGGTCCGTCCATCTCCTGGAAGCCCATCCCGACGAGCGTGTCCTTGACGCGCTCGGCGGTCTGGCGCAGGATGTGGACGTTGCCGCCCTCGAACTGCTCGGCGTCGGCCTCGACGTTGTACTCGGCGAACTCGACATCTTCCCACTCGCCGTCTTCTCGCGGCCCTTGGCCGCTCGAATGGTCGGCGAAGCTTTGCTTCGCCCAACTGGTCAGCAGTTCCGGCGTGACCTGGCCGACCGTCTCGGCGGTCTCGATCCCTGCCATCAACTCCGTGACGGCGCGTTCGGTGAGCGTCGCCTCGCGGACCGTCGATTCGTGCCGATCGAGGAGACCCCGGCGCTCGAGGGAGGCGAGCGTCTCCGAATCGACGTCGACGCTGTCGACCGGGGCGTCGTCTGCGTCGGCCAGCGCCGCGAGCGCGTTCGCCTCCGCGTCGGCGTCCGGGTCCGCGTCGGGGTCGGCCGTAATCTCGCCGCTGTCGATCACGCCGTACCCCTTGCGCGCGTAGTTCGAGAGCGCGATGTCGACCGCGCCGCCTTCGAGCCCCGACGCGCCGATGACCCGCCCCATCGAAACGGGGTCGGCGTCGGCACCGGCCTCGAGCGCGGCCTCGTAGAGCCGAACCTCGGGCAGTCCCTCGGTGACGTAGTCGCGCCCCTCGTCGGTGAGCGCGACCGTTTCGTCGACGCGTTCGCTGACGGCGACCAGGCCCTCCGTCTCGAGTTCGAAGACCGCCCCGGTGACGGTTTCGGGCGGGAGGTCGGTCGCCGCGGCGAGGGCGTCGACGGACGTTGCCTCGTCCGCACGTGCGGCCTCCAAGACCGCGACCTGTTGTGATGGAAGTTGCATTCGCTTACCTGCATTGCCGTGGGTCGGTCAGTTAGCGGTTCCGACTCCGTTCGACGCCGACGCTCGAGTCGACGACGCTGTCGGACGGGTTCGCCGCGGACGACCGATCGGGTCGGCCCCGGGTCCACCGGCCCGAATCACCGGGCGAAAAAGAAGCCGAATCCCGATCGGCGGCGCTGTGGCTGGGTCTCGAGACTGGCACGGACGTGGGATTCGGGTGCCATACGCGTTCGATATCGTGACGGGAGCAAAAGTATTGCGGGACGGTACCACTGCACTGCGGTCTCGACCGGTGTCGTCGAGCGGGTGACAGCCCGATCGAATCGGTAGTGTGCAGTCTGCCATGGGTCCGTTCGTCGGTCGGGCCCCCCTACGAGTTCGACACGCGCGTCGTGTCGAGCGAGCCGGAATCGATCCACTCGAATCCCGACTCCTCCGCAGTCGCTTTCGCCTCCGGGACCGCGGCGGGATCGAAGTCCGTGGCGAACTCGATACGGGTCTCCGTGGACTCGGCGGCCGGCAGTTCGGGCAGGAAGTCGTCGTCCTCGAGCAGCCCGCGAACGGAGACGGTCCCGCCCGCGTCCAGCGCTGCGCCGAGCGCGCGGTAGCGCTCGTCGTCGGCCTGCGGGGCGAGGTCCGTGCCGAACGATTCGTTGCTGACCCGCGCCGTGTCACTGGGTCCCGAGAGCGTCCCGAACCCGTCCGTATCCGTCGGTTCCTCGTCCGCTGCCATCGATCGACCCCCGTGACTCGAGTCCCCTGCGGGTCCCGAGTAATCGGACGTGGCCTCGGCGCCACGCTCCGTTGCCCGGTCGGTCTCGCCGTCGCGTCGCCGTGACACGGCGGGCGAGCCCCGGAGTTCGAAGCCATCGATCTCGCCGGCGGGCGCTGCCGTGGTCGATCGCTCCGTATCAGCCGTCGCCGCCGCGTCGGCCGTCGCATCGCTCGCCCGGTCCGCTGACGGTCCCGTCGCATTCGCATCCGCTCGTTCGGACGGTTCGGCTTCGTCGATGAGCGAGCCGACGTTCGACGTCGATCCGCTCGAACGACGCGTGCCGCGCTCGAGCGCCCACGGTGGCCACGGCTCGTCGCTGTCGGTGTCGGGTCCGGTCTCGGTCGACGCGGCCACATTGTCGCCGGCCGCGGGAACGTACGCCGCGAGTCCGTGCTCCGGCAACAGCGGTCGATCGACGGCCTCGATTCGCGGACCGTAGCGGTCGCGGAGCGCGTCGAGTTCGTTCCGCTCGACGAGCGCGGCCCGCCAGCGGTCGACGCCCGACGAGAGGAGGACGAATCGCGCATCGGTCCCCGCGAGAATTGCGTCGTTGATCGTCCGGAGGACGGCCGGGAGGTTGTCGCTCCCCAGCGGGGTCTCCGGGTAGGTGATCGTCGCCGTCCGCGCTCGGCCGCGGGGGTCCGACGCGGTCAGCGCCAGCCCGTCGCGGGCGGCCGATCGCTCGAGCGACCAGCCGATCGCGTCGAAGACGGCCGCGAGTTCGGCGTGCAGGTCGGCCCGCGAGTACCGGGCCGCACACGCCAGGCCGCGGTCGCTCCGTGCGATCGTCCGGCGGAGCACCGTCGTCCGATCGATGCCCGTCGCGAGCGCGTCGGCCAGCGCCGCCTCGAGGTCGCCGTCACCGGCGGCGTTCCGTCGAACGTCCGCCGCCGTGACGCCGAACGCGCCGAGGACGTCCGCACAGACCAGCCGGTCGTCGGGCGCGCCACGGCGGTTCGGTGCCATCGTGGCTCACGGTTCCACGACTGCCCGTATATATGTTTGTCAGACACCAACATGTCCGTCCGCTGCCATTCGCTCCGATTCTTGTCGTCGCCTGGACAGTCCGTCGCGACCCCGCGTTAGCGACGCCGCGGCGACTCGAGTTCGATGTCCGCCTGCTCGAGGAGGTCCGCGACTTCCTCGCGTTTCTCCTGGTGTTCCGCGAGGAACTCCTTCATGAGCTGCGCGGCCTGTTCCTTGCAGTCGCCACAGAGCCGTTCCCCGCCGACGCACTCGTCATAGACGCGCTTGGCGAACTCGTCGTCGTCGCCGGCCAGCAGGTAGGCGTAGAGCTCGTAGACGGGACACTCGTCGGCTTTCCCGCCCTTCTCGCGCTGTTCCTCGGCGGTCTCGCGGCCGCCGGTCGTGGCCGCTTTCACCTTGTCGTAGCCGTCCTCGGGGTCGTCCAGCAGCGAGATGTGACTCGCCGGGATCGAGGAGGACATCTTGCCGCCGGTCAGCCCGGTCATGAATCGGTGATAGACCGACGAGGGCGGCTGAAAGCCGTAGCCGCCGGTGTCGACCTCGACCTCGCGGGCGAGCGCTTCCGCCGCGGCGCGATCGATCTCGAAGGCGTCGACGTGGCTCTCGTAGACCCGTTTTTCGCCGTCGATGGCGTCGATCAGCGCATCGAAGGCCTCGTCGGTCGCTCGGCGGTCGAAAAAGCGGGTTCGCGGCCGGACCGGTTCCATGCCGGCCTCCTCGAGCTTCGTCAACACCGAACGCAGCGTGTCCGCATCGACTTCGAGCTCCGATAGTGGCGTCTCCTCGAGCGCCTCGGCGACGTGAACACAGCGGAGTTGGTCGTCGTCGAACGCCTCGGGCTCGAGTCGCTCGTAGAACTCGGCGACCAGCGCACGCTCGTCGGGCTCGAGTTCGAAGCTGGCGTAGGCCTCGCTGACCTTGAAAAAGCGCATCCGTTCGGCGAGGTCGCGCGCCAGCCGGACGTGAGGGTCCTGGTCCGGGCCTACGGGAATGACGGTCGGCTTGGGCTCCTCGAGTTGCGGGTAGAGGATGTCGGCCATCTGGGTGACGACCGACTGCATGTGCGAGACGTCGGTCTCGCCGTCGAAGCCGTAGATCGCCTGGAACTCCGAGAAGTTGGCCTCGGCACCGAGTTCGAATGCGAGGTCCTGTAGCTCGCGGTTGGTCGACTGTCGGTAGAGTTCGCCCTCCTCGGGGTCGAAGCCGAGCGCGAGCAGGGAAAGCAGGTAGTCCCGGGCGTGCTCGTCGATTTCCGCCCAGCTCATCCCCCGGGCGGAGTTGGCTTCGAGGTCGGCGATCAGGCCGTAGGCGTCGGCCCCCTGCTGTTGATGCCAGATGATCTCGTCGAAGACCAGCTTGTGGCCGATATGGGGATCGCCGGTTGGCATGAAGCCCGAGAGGACCGCCGCCGGCTCGTCGTTTTGCAGGGCCTCGGCTACCGGCCGGTAGTCACGGTGGCCGAAGATGACGCCCCGGCGCATCAGGTAGTGTGGGTTCGGGACCTCCTCGAGGACCTCGTCGAACTCCTCGATGCCGAACTCCTCGAACAGGTTCCGATAGTCGGAGACGCTCGAGGAACCCCAGGGGTCCAGCGCGACATCGTCTGCACCTGCAGCGCCGCCGTCGGTCAGCGGTTCCCCGGTCGTCGGTTCCCCTGACGCGGACTCCTCGCGTGGGTCGTCTCCGGTCATTAGGTGCGTTTTGGCGCGCCAGCGCGCAAAAGCCTTCGGCTTCGGCGACGCCGAAATATTCGGCCACCGAGACGACGATCGCCGGCGTCGCGATCGATCGTCCCGCTCGCGAGGACGGCGACACGCCCGACGGGCCGGCTCCGACCGACGGCGGGACCGTCGTCAATCGGCCGGCTCGGTCCGGTCGGCCGCCGCTCGCAACGCCTCGAGCCGCTGCGATTCGACGCCGGCGAGGACGACCGCCGCGAAGACCCGGTCGCCGTCGGGCCGGGGTGCGTCGCCGCCGAGGATGCCCGAGCCGCCGATCGCCGACTCGAGGGTTCGCCGGCCCTCGGCGATCGCCTGCCGGTTGAGCCACGCCGGCGGCCCGCCGACGATCAGCAGTCCGCGCTCGGCCGTTTCGGGGTCACACTCGAGGGAGAGCTTCCCGCGAATCCCTTTCCTGACCACGGTCTCGATGGCGCTGACCGCTTCGCTCGTGTCGATGTCCGGCTCGGCCGACAGGAGCCCGAGGCCGAACCGCGAGCCGCTCGTCTCGACTGTCTGGTCCCCGTAGCCGAGTGCGACGATCGCCGACTGATCGCCCACGATCCGCCGGACGTCGCTCGCGTCGACGACGGTCTGGGCGACCGGCCCCTCCGAATCGCCGCCACCGGCGAAGACGGCCGCGACGCGCGTCGCCAGCTCGCGGTTACAGCGGTCGCGACCGTCGCGCAGCGGTTCGCCGGGGCGGAGCCAGTCCTCGTTGTCGAACGTGATGATCGCGCTCGCGACCCCGTCGAGTCGCTCGAGCGTGGCCACGGCGTTCGCCGCTGCGTTCGGGCGCGGCGCGTCGGCGGCGGGACCGCGAGGCCCGCTTCTCGAGCGGTCGGCCGCGGCGTCGAACTCGCGGTCGGCCGGCAGCGTCGCCAGGACGTAGACCGGGACGTCGGTCCGCTGTTGGAGCGTGGCGACAAGCGCGGGCACCGTCCCCCCGCCGGTCGCCCCGCCGAGGCCGACCGTGACGAGAATCGCGTCGGCCGCCTCGGCCGCGGGACGGGGCACGCTCTCGAGGAGGTCGTCGGCGTACGCCTGGCCGACGGTTCGCCCGCGCTCGAGATCGCCTGCGAGACCGCCGTCGATGTCGTCGGGACCGTACCGGGATCGATGCGATTCGGGGATGACGGTCCCGTTCAGGCTGCTCTCGTCGGTATCGAACGCGAAGACATCGGTGAGAAACGAGTGGTCGGTCGGCTCCGCGGCCCGGATCGAGTCGGCGATCCGACAGCCCGCGCCGCCGACGCCGAGTACCTCGAGTTGCATGGTGTGGTCCTCGTCCGTCGGGGGTTTCAGGATTCCGCTCGCGCGGACCGGCGTTCGTCGGGCCTCGATATGCGGGTCCGAGGGCTCTCAATCCGGTGGGTGGCGGCTGATTCAGGGCGTCAGCCGCTCGAGCGACCACCACTCGATTCCGTCCGTCCCCTCGGCCCCGTCGGCCACCAGCGCGAACACCATCGTTTTCCGGACGCCGTGAGCGAGCCGCACGTCCAGCGCCAGATCCCGCGGCTCGAAGACGTAGTCGGCCGGATGGACACGAACGAGCAACTCGGAGTGGCCGAGGTTCTCGACGGATTCCACGTCGGCGTAGGTCCGGAAGTCCGCACCGAACTTGTACCCCGTCTTGGGGACCACGCCGCGCTCTCGAAGCGCTGTATAGACGCTCAGCCGCCGGTCGAACCGCTCGCCCTCGACCTCGCGGCCGCGCTCGCGGACCGTTCCGGGTTCGAGATCGATCGCACCCCGTTCGGCGAGGTAGGCCGCCTCGAGCAGGGAACACTGCAGCGTCGGCTCGTCGTACTCCCGGCCCTCGAGCGGCTGGCCGTAGAACGTTCGCTCGTAGAGGTCGAGCGGCGGCTCCCAGACCACGACCCGGTCGGCGAGCAGGTCGGCCGCACACCCCGCCGGCAGCGACGCGTCGGCGTTCGACGTGCCGGTCGGGTCACGGCTGCCGACCTCGAAGTAGGTGATCTCGCTCTCCTCGTCGACGACGGCCAGCACGCCCTCCCGGAGCTCGGCGGCGGGAATATCCGTTCGCTCGCCGATGATCCGCAAGGCGTAGGCGATTTCGCCGTCGCTGGGCCCCTTCCCCCGCGGGAACACCGCGAAGTCGGCTTCGCCGCCGGGTGGGTCAGATACCCACGGCTCCGACGCGGGGGAGAGATAGAACCCGCGCGATCGCAGGTCCGCGTAGACGAGAAACCGAACGCCGAAATCGTCGCCGGGTTCGCGGGCGATAAACGCTCTGAATCCGAGTCGGTCGCCGCTCGCGGTATTCACGACCGCCTCGAGGTCCCCCCGGTAGAGCAGGTGGGCCGCTTCCACGGGTGCGAGGGCGATTTCGTTCCCCTCGAGCGGATAGCCGTATCCCCGCGAGTCGTGATATCGCTGGCGCGCGTCGCCGCCTACGCGGACGACCCCCTCGTCCGCGTCGAACCGTCCCTCGAGTGACATAGCCGGGGTTTGGCCGGCCGACACTAAGTGGCTGCGGATCGCTTCCCCGGAGCCCGTGTCACGGTCCGTCGGTGCGCTGTCGGACGGTTGGCCGCTGCCGTTGCGTTCGGTCGTGTCGTTAGTCGTCGGCGACGGAGTCGCCCTCGAGCGGGGTCTCGAGGGCGCGGTCACAGGTCGCATCGAGACACCGAATGCCGCTGGCGGTCTCGAAGGTCGGGAGTCCGCAGGCGCACTCGCCGTCGACGACGCCGGCGGGGACGGCGAAGCCGGTGTCGCAGTCGGGGTAGTGCTCGCAGCCGGCGATGAGTCCGCCGCGGCGGAGGATTCGGAGGTCGCCGTCGCAGTCCGCTTTCGGACACGCCCACTCGCGGTCGAACGCTTCTTTGACCGCTGCGTCGAGGGATTCACACCCTCGATCGAGGCAGACGTTGAACGCGAGACCGCGCTCGACGCGCATCTTGGGCAGGCCACAGTCACAATCGCAGTGCTCGTCGCGGACCGTCGCGTCCGCCGGCACGCCGTACCGGTCGCCACAGCCGACGCAGTGGACGCCGCTCGAGCGCACTAACGCCGCGCCGCAGTCGGGACACTTCCCGACGGGCGTTCCGGCCGCCGAAGCCGGATAGTGAGCGAACCCGTCCCGCTCGTGGGCGGCGATCCGCAGCGTCTTGGTCTCCTTCTTCGCGACGAGGGAAAAACCGTCCCGACGGTCGCTCGAGACGCTGTCGGCGCGGGTCAGCCAGGCGACGGGCTGATAGCCGTCGATATCGTGGACGAGGACGGTGTTGTCCGGCTTGACGATCGTCGTCACTCGGCCGCGGTACTCCTCCCGGTCGGCGTCCTCGGCGATGACGGTACAGTCACCCGCGAGCACGCGGATCGCATCGTCGATCATAGGGTGGGTGGCCGCGGTTTCGTACTTAAACTCGCGGACGGAGTCACGATGGCGTAGCACGAATTCGGCCGGAACGCGCCCATCCGGCTATAGTAGCAACTGAAAGTCATTGCACACCTGATCGCACGAGGGCGTTACAATCGTTTGTCGGCTTCCCTCTCGTCAAAGGGCTCAATGCGACCGGCTTCTCTACCGAACGGTACCGCATCGCTGAGCCGTTCGATGCCCGTCTACTCGCCGGAACCGGGGGTCGCGTTGCCGTCCAGTCGGCGGTCGTACTTCTCGATGGCCTCCTCGAGCGCCGTGCTCGCATCAATCTCGAGGGCGTCCGCGAGCGCCAGGAGCGCGAACAGAGCGTCGCCGAGTTCGTCGGTCGCGATCTCGAGATCGGCCGGCGACTCGCCGTAGTCGGTGGCGGTGTTTGCGTCCTTCGCGAGCTCGCCGACCTCAGAGACGAGGTCGAGGAGGCGGAATTCTGGGGGCGTCTCGAGGTCGTATTCGGTGACGAAGTCGGCGACTTTCCGTTGCTCCTCCATACAGTTGATTATTTCAGAGTGGTGAAAAGTGCCACGAAGTCGGGCTCGCTGTAGTTTCGATTTTCGAGTCGGTCGCCTCGCGTGCGGTGTTCCGACGTATTCGACGGGGTCGCCGGTTCTATGGTCGGCACCGCGTTTGTGGCCATCGGTTTCCACCTCGCGACGACTGTGATCGGCGACCGATCTGGTCGCGCGTATCGATTAGTCGAGACAGACGTACGTTCGCATCGCCCCGATGTCGTCGAGCGGTCGGACGGCGGTCGTCATCGTCTCGAGCACGTCCCGCTGGTCGTCGCCCGTCAGCTCGACCAGGACGTCGAACTCACCCGTGATGACGTGTGCCTCGACGACGCCATCGGCGTCGCGCAGGCGTTGACACACCTCGCCGGCAGTTCCAGTCGCGACGTCGATTGCTACGAATGCGCGGGCCATTCCATCGAACTACGGTCCGGAGGGACAAAAACTGACGTGGCGTGGCTGCTATCGCTCAGTTCCCGTTCGTCTCGTTGTCGGTGCGCGGAGGCCGGTCGTCTCGAGGTTCGGCGGGAATATCCGCCGGACGTTCGGACCCGTGTTCAGTCCCGGCCGAGCCGCCGACATCGTCGCCGGCGATCGAGCGAGCGACCGCCGCGGTCTCGGGGCCGCCGAGGTCGCCGGCTCGTTCCCGGAGCGTTCGAATCGCCTCCTCGTCGAGACCGTGTGCCGCGAGCGCTTCGGGAGGTAATTCGGCTGCGGCGGTCTCCGCCGTTGCGGCCCGCCGCTCGAGGCTCCGCATCTCGGCGACGGTCGTCGCGACGGCGGCGCGATAGCGTCCCTCGCTGATCGCGCCGGTTTCGCGGGACTCGTTGAGGTCCGCGAGCCTGTCTTCGAGGTCCGTCATGCGCGCGTCGGTCTCGTTGACGCCCGCGGCGACGACGGCGGCTTTCGTCCGGTTCGACTCGGCGTTCGCGATTCTGGCAGCGAATGCTCGCTCCGAGACGTCGCCCTCGATCTCGGCGTTCTGGACGCCGACGGCGGCGGCGAATCGCTCGCCCGGTTTGATCTCGGTGTCCGCGTCGGCGTCGGGTTCCGCTTGCGCTTCGCCCCTCGAGACGACGCTCGCCGCGGCGAGGGGGACTGCGACCGTCGCAACGACGAGGAGCGCTGCCAGCGTGATCGACGTAGTTCGATTCATTGGTGAGTGATCGGGTCGCTTGCTGAAGGAGACGCGAGACGGAGACTTGGGTTCATCGACGGTTTCCCCGATTCAACGCCGTTTTCGATCCGTTGCCGTCTGTCGATTTCGCCGATTTGGTCGGCTCCGATCCCGCCGGCGCGGTCGAGTCGCCGGGCGGTCGATGCTGAGTCATGTGTGCCCCTCACTGCTGCCCTCCGGATGCTCGTCGTCGGCCTCGGGAAGCGAAAGGACGTTCTCGCGACCGAGACGGAACGACTCGAGTCGCCCGTCCTCTCGGAGGCCGCTGACGACCTTGCTGGTCTTCGCGTCGGTCCAGCCGAGTTCCTCGACGACCGCCTGTTGTTTCATCCGGCCGCCCCGTTCTTCTATGAGTCGGAGGACCTGTTCCTCGTTGCTGAGCAGGTCCGTGTCGGGCGCATCGGTCGTGCCTGTACTCGTCTCGTCGTTCGTCGCCGCCGGCGGTGCGGTCCCCGAACCGCCGGTCGGCGCGGGTTCGGAATCGGCATCCGGCTCACGACCGTCGTCTCCGCGGGTCGTCCCCGCCGTCGCCGACCTGCGGGTCCGGTACCACCACGCGCCGGCGACGGCGATCCCACCGATAATGACTGCAGCGGTCGCCATCGCGGCCGTGCTCGGGCCGGCTCCCCCGTCGGTGACGACGACCCGCGGCTCGCCGGAAACGAAGTCGGTCTCGCCGCCGCGCCAGATGACGGCCCGGTCGCGCTCGTCGTTCGGTTCGGGCGTGACCGACGCACGCTCGTAGCCGTCCGGCCACGTCAGCAGGAGCCGCGTTCCGTCGTCGAGGTAGAGCCCTTCGATCGCGTCGCCAGCGCGGAGGTCATCGCCCTCGACCGCCGCGAACCCGTCCCAGCGGAAGGTATACCGGACGACGCCGTACTCGCGTGCGAGCGACTGGCGCGCGGTCGTCACGTCGAACCCGTTGGCGGTCATCTCGCGGCCCGTCGCGGTACTCGCCGTCGCGACCGTCTCGTTCATCCGATCGGCGAACGACTGCGTGTGGTTTTCCGGCTCGTTTCGAATCTCTTCCTGCAGGGATTCGAACGCCGTCGTGCTCTTCTCGTCGTCGAGCCGAACCCAGAACTCGAGGGTCCACTCGGCGGTGCCGTTCGGCCGGAGCGTGACGTCCATTCGGACCTCGTCCGCATCGATCCGGTCTTGCTGGACTGCGAACGGGCTCGACTGGCGCTGCCCGACGGCCGCGGCTCCGGTGACGGCGACGACGGGCCCCGTTGCGACGAGAAGGACCGCGACGACCACGGCCAGCACGTCGGCGCGAACGTTCATACGAGTCGGTACTTGCCACCTCTGTTAAAACATGCGGAAGTCCCAGAACCGGCCCGAATGGCACGTCTCCGACACGTAGGGGCCGGCACCTCTCGGAACCAGTCAGAAGCCCGTCACACTCAGTTACGCGCCTGGAACACCGAACGCGCCGACGCCGAGACGGAACACCACGTTGAGCACGAAGAGGATGCCGAGGGCGGCGAGCCAGGCGATAAAGCCGATCGCCGCCGCCGTCCCCCAGCCGCCGGGATATCGCCAGTTGATCACCCAGACCCAGGCGATCAGCGCGAGTACCGGGCCAAGCAGCGGTATCCACGCGGTCAGCGCCCACGCGACTGCGCCGAGGAGCGCCGTCACGACCGCGTGCGAATAGTCGTCGATATCGACGATGAGCCGCGCGCTGGCGAAGATAGCCAGTCCGCCGACGAGCAGTGCAACCAGGAAGGCAACGAACGATCCGATGACGGAGACCATAGAACCCGCTTCCACGGCTGGCCAATTATAACGATGCCATCGCTATCGCCGGTCCGGGACCGACACGACCGGCACCGCTCGAGCCCCGTAACCGCATTCGCGTTCGCTGTCGGCGCGGCGTTGATCGGAACCAACGACAGCAACTGGCCGTCCGGAAACGCCAGTGGGGTGGGTACGGGTGCGAACGTGGAGGCGGAAGTGCGTCAGCTGGGGCCTGGATGGCGGCCCGTCAGTGGGACTGCGTTAGTCGAAGCGAGCGCCAGCCGGGACGCGGTTCAGGCACCCGGCACGCCGAGCGCTGAGACCGAGCCGATTCCGATCAGTTCGAGCGCCGCGAGGACGACCACTGCGGCCGCCCAGGTTGCGATGCCGACGCCGGCGGCCCGGAGCCAGCCGAGCCGGTACCGTCGCTTGACGATCGCGACCCAGGTGACGATCGCCACCGCGCCGCCGATCAGCGGTATCGGCTCGAGGAGGGCCCAGGCCAGCGCGCCGAACAACGCGGTCACCACCGCGTGACCGTAGTCTCGAGCGTCGGCGAGGACGTGCGCGCCGGCGTGGAGGGCGACGCCGCCGACCAGCAGGCTGACGGCGAACGTCAGCACCCGATCCGTCAGGCCGAGCGACGCCGGTGGTGTGACCGGTGGCATGGATATGGGGTCCCCGCCGGGTTACTCGTCGCCCTCGGTGGACTCGGTTCGGTCGTCGGACTGTTCGGCCTCGCTGTCGGGCTGCTCGGCGTCGTCGGACCGGTCGTCCTCGTCGACGTTCGCGTCGTCCGTTGCGGTCTCGTCGTCACCGTCTCCGTCGTCGGCAGCGGCGTCAGCAGCCTCGCTGCTCTCCGTTGCGGGCTCGTCGTCGTCCGGCGTCACGCTGCTGATCGCATCGCCGAGCGAGCCGTCGAGCCCACCGCTCAGGAAGGTCGAAACCCGGTCGTGGATCGCGGAGACGTGATCGGGCACCTGCTCGGGGAGGTCACCGCTCGGCCCCTGTCCGGTGCTGGCGTCCGCACCGCTGTCGGCCGCCGCTCCGTTCTCGCGGTGCTCCGCGTTGCCGTTCGCGCGGTCGTCGGTTGCGTGGTCGTTCGCTTTCCGATCCGCCGCGTCGTCCGCACTCGAGTCCACGGACACGGGTGCGGTTCCGGGTGCTGCAGCGGCGAAGCCGGTCGCCGCGATCAGTACTGCGCAGGTGACTGCGATGAGCGTCGTTCGTTTCATACTGCATCCGGTTCTCGGTGGATCGATCGACTTGAAGGGGGGTCGCCGTGAACCGGCTTTTCGAGCGTTTGACGCCATTTGAAACACGTTTTCGTCGGTTTGTGGCCCGTTCAACGCCGATCGAGCGGGGTTACCGCGACGATCGTGGGTGGCTCGGGGAACGAGGTGACCGATGGCAGTGAACCGAGACGGCGACCGAGTCGCGCGCGCTCGATTGCGAGGCGACGCTCACCGGCCCGATCGTTCTCGAGGGTATTTTTCGAAACTCGACGCAACTCCGTTCGAAGTCGGTTGGAACTCCGTTCAAAATTCGCCACGCTGTCGTTTGATTTCCGTCGTCGCCGTGCCGCGGCGTCCGGTCGACGGCGACGGTTCGCGGAGACGGGCCGTGTTGACGCAACGGATTTCCCCGCCGGTCGCGACTATCCCCGCATGACCGAGACGACTGTCGACATCGTCCTGTTCGACGGCTTCGACGAACTCGACGCGATCGGGCCCTACGAGGTGTTCGAGAACGGAGCACAGGCCGGCGCGTCCCTCGAGACACGACTGGTAACGCTCGCGGAGACCGATCTCGTGACGGCGAGTCACGGCTTGCGCGTCGAGCCCGACGGGACGCTCGGGAACCCGGACATCCTGCTCGTTCCCGGCGGTGGCTGGACCACCGAAGGCGGCGTCCGGGCCGTCGTCGAAGCCGGGACCGTGCCCGCGGCCGTCGGCGAGCGATTCGCGGCCGGGGCGATGATCGCGTCGGTCTGTACCGGTGCGATGATACTGGCCGAAGCGGACGTGCTGGAGGGGCGGCCCGCGACGACACACGCCGTCGCAATGGGCGATCTCGCAGCATCGGCCGCGACCGTCCACGATGCACGTGTGGTGGACGACGGCGACGTGCTCACCGCCGGCGGCGTGACCGCGGGGATCGATCTGGCGCTATGGCTGCTCGAGCGCGAGTTCGACGCGGCGATCGCCGCGGCGGTCGAGACGGAGATGGAACACGACCGGCGCGGCGAGGTCGTCCGCTGACTTCCCAGCCCGATACGGTCGGGTTTCGATTGTCGCAGTGTGCCGAACGGCGAGGCTCGAGGCCACGATGAGACTGTCGACGGGTTCGGATTTCGTGTGGCTGAAACGGTTTGCAAACGACGTGGTTCGGCGTTCTATCTCACGAAAGACGCGTTTCGAAGCGCGCATGCAGGAACCGTTCTGTCAAAGCGGTCTGAGCCGTCGAATACAGTCGTCTACGACGGAAGGCGTTCGTTTGCGGATCGACGGCAGTATACGGCAACTGAGGTCTCCGTCACGTTGTCTCACCGTCTCGTCGAAGCCCCGGTCTGAAGTAAGTTTATTACGTTTAACACAATAGGTCAGCAGGGGTCATGCTTGCCTTCCACATCGGTAGTCCGGTCGGGAGACGGGTAGCCGAACCCGTCCTCGCTGTCCTGGCGGTCCTCTCGACGGTCGAAGTCGTTACCGAATCCGTGATCCTCTTCGAACGCGTCCCCGGATCGTTTTGGTTCCCGGTCACGATACTCGTTCCTGGTCTCCTCGCCCTTTCCGTGCTGGTCGGTGTGTTGGCGCACGGGATCCGGTTCGGTTCGACAGTTCTCGGTACCGGTGACCGAACCCAGCCCGGTGACACGGCGGCGAGTCACATCCTCGCCTCGGTCGTGCTCGGAACGCTCGCCGTGTTCACCCTGTGGTGGGCCGTTGCGAGCCTGTCCGTCCACTATCTGGCGGACACGGGCGGTGTTTCTCCATCGATCTGGGCACTGTTGTTCGGAGGGATACTCGGTGCCCTCGTCTTGGCACGAGACGTGTTCGTTCGGTTGTTCCCGGAGGGGCCACTGTCCCGACTGAGTGGCCGATCCGTCGAGTGATCCGACCGTCGTCAGTGCGGTTCGATGACCTTCAGTACCCCCTGACCAACCGTTTTGGATTCAAATCGCTGCTGTGACGGTTTGCGTTGCCGTATCTGTAAAACGCAGTATTATCCCGTTTCGGGGCTCGAGCCAGTTCCCCGACGACGCAGTCCGTGAGCATTTGCTGGGGACGTTCAACACGTCGGTACGGACGTCTCGTCGGTTGCTACGGCGCAGTTTCTCGGTCTCTGGTGACTCACACGACTGTCGTCGCCTTCGACCGGCAACTCGCTGCGGCGGCGAGCGCTCGAGCCGTGACTGGTTCCCCTCGGGCTCTGAGCAGTGACGGCGCGGCTCACTGCTTCGTGCCAAACAGCTATCCGTCCCGACCCGATAACCTGGGCTACATGACTGCTGTGCTGTTCGATATGGACGGTGTGCTGGTCGATAGCGAGGACTACTGGGTCGAGTTCCAGCGCGAGGAGATCCTTCCGGCCACCGTCCCCGACGAAGACGTCGCCGTCGCCGAAACGAGCGGGATGAATTTCCGCGAGATCTACGACTACCTCGATGACGAGTACGGCGCGGCTATCTCCCGTGAGGCGTTCGTCCAGCGGTTCACCGAGGCCACCGAGGAGATCTACACCGAGCGCGCCGCCCTACTCGACGGCCTCCACGCCCTCCTCGCCGAACTCGACGACCGCGGCGTCCCGACCGCGCTCGTCTCCTCGTCGCCCCACGATTGGATCGGCATGGTCACGGAGCGCTTCGACCTCGAGAACGAGTTCGACCACGTGATCAGCGCCGACGACATCGACGCGGCGAGCAAGCCCGCGCCCGACATCTTCGAGTACGCCGCCGGCGAGATCGGCGTCCCGGCCGAGGACTGCGTCGTCGTCGAAGATTCCGAGAACGGGATCGAAGCGGCCGCTCGAGCGGGAACGGTCGTGATCGCGTATCGGATCGACGCTCACGGCGACATCGATCGGTCCCCGGCCGACGAGGTCGTGGCCTCGCCGGCGGCGCTTCGGGAGTGTACGCTCTCCTTGGCGGAGCGACTGTAGCGGTCTCGCAGCCGTTCCGCGACGATTCGCGATGCTCGGTCACGGCTGCTCGCGGCTCACTCGACCGAGACCGTTCGCGTCTCGGCGTGGGGAACCAGCGGGACCTCGGGAAACGCCACGCTGACGGTGAACTCGAGTTCGTCGGCATCGGCACCGAAGACGCCGACCGGGACGCGCTCCTCGTCGCGCAGGTAGGTGCTCGTGCTCGTCATCTCGACGCCGTTGACCGTGACTCGAATGCCGGCGCGGCCGGGTTCGCCGACGTTTCGGACCGTCACCTTGCGGACATCGTTCTCGCCGGTCGCGACGGTGTCGGGGAACTGCCCCCACTCGATCTCGAGCGCGGGCAGCGACTGGGCCCCCTCGTAGACGCGTTCGGCGATGCCTTCGGAGAGGCCGGCGTCGACGAGCCCCTCGACGCCCGCGTCGACGACGTCGCCGGGGGTCGACAGTCCCTCCGTCGCGAGTTTGCTCGCGCGACCCGACGCGACGCCGTCGATGGCTGTCAGGCCGACCGCGTCCTCGGCGACGCCGTTCTCGATGCGGGCCTCGACCCGGCGTGCGAGGTTCGCGGCGTGTGGCCCGACGAACCGATCGAGGAAGGCCCCGAGCGCCGAGACCAGTCGCGTCGCGTTCCGGCGGATGACCCACGCGTCACTGCGGAGTTCGGACGGCGTCGTTCCGCTCGCCGCACTGCGGAGGATCGCGAGCACTTTCCGCTGGCCGGCTTCGAGGTCGTCGGTGTCCTCGCCGACGAGGACCGCGTTGATCGCGTCGCGTTCGTCCTGCCGGGCCGAGACCGAATCGAACTCGGCGGCGGTCGCGACCGCCGTGAGAACGTCGCCGGTCGTCAACTCGTCACCCCCGTCGGCATCGCCGCCGACGCGGTCACACAGCGCCGCAAAGCGGGCCGCCGTATCGAGTCGGAGGTAGTACTTCGAGGTCAACACGCCCCGCGGCGTGGCCTCGATCGAGAGGTCCTCGCCGGTCTCGACGAACCCGCGTTCGACCAGCCCCTCGAGACAGTCCCGGACCCGCTGTCGCAGGTTCGGGAAGTCGTAGTCGTCGGGTCTGGACTGGCCGCGGACGTAGTAGAAGGTCGTCTCGAGCCAGTCCATGACGTCCTCGAGATCGGTGATGGTCCCCATCGCGATCTCGGCGTTGAGGTGGGTCTCCAAGCTCTCCGCGAGTCGCGATTCGATCTCCTTGCCGTCGCGGAGCAGTCGCCGGTACTTGTCGGCCTCGGCCGAATCCGAGATCACCCAGCCGTAGCCGATGTCGTCGTACCCCGGGCGGCCGGCGCGGCCGAGCATCTGGAGCACGTCCAGGGGACTCATATCGACTTCGCCCTCGAGCGGATCGTGGTGTTTCGTGTCCCGGATCACCACACAGCGGGCGGGCAGGTTGACACCCCAGGCGAGCGTCGAGGTCGAAAAGAGCAGTTCGATGTGGCCCTCTTTGAACCACTCCTCGACGAGGTCGCGGTCGTTCTTCGAGAGCCCCGCGTGGTGGAAGGCGACGCCGTCGAGCACCGACTTGCGGAGCGTGGCGTCGTCGAGGTCCGTCGAGTCGGTATGGAAATCGTAGTCGCCGCGAGCGCCCATCGGGATGTCGCGCTCCGCGATCTCGTCTCGGGCCTTCTTGGCGGCCTGGACGGTGTCCTGTCGCGAGGAGACGAAGACCAGCGCCTGCCCGTCCTCCCGGAGGTGTGGCTCCGCGAGGTCCAGCGCTCGGTAGAGGCGACGGTACTTGTCCGCAAAGGAGTTGTCGCCGTGGGTGTAGGTCTTGACGCCTGCGTTGAGTTCGACCGGCCGGTACTCCTCGCCGAACTCGAAGGTCGTCTCCTCGGGCGCGTCGAGCCACGCCGCCACGTCGTCGATGTTCGGCATCGTCGCCGAGAGCGCGACGATCCGGGGCTCACAGAGCCGACGCAGGCGGGAAATGGTCACCTCGAGCACCGAGCCCCGTCGGTCGGCGTCGAGCAGATGGACCTCGTCGATGACACAGACATCGATGTCGGTGACGAAGTCGTAGCGTCGCGAATCGTGTTTGCGGGTCGCCGAGTCGAGTTTCTCGGGGGTCATCACGAGGATGTCCGCGCGTCGCGCGCGACGGGGGTTGAGATCGCGCTCGCCGGTGACGACGTAGACCGAGTAGTCAAGCTCTTCGAACCGGTCCCAGTCGTCTTCCTTCTCGTTGGTCAGCGCTCGCATCGGAGCGATAAACAGCGCCGTGCCGCCATCGGCGAGCGCCTTACAGATCGCCAGTTCCGCGAGCGCCGTCTTCCCCGAGGCCGTGGGCGCGCTCGCGACCACGTTCTCCTCGGACTCGAGCAGTGCGGGCAGTGCCTCGCGTTGCATCCGGTTGAACTCCTCGAAGGCAAAAGCGTCGGCGAACTCGGGGAGAACCTCGGCGACCTCCATCACACGGAAACGGGGGGTGCCGGGTCAAAGGCGTTTCCTTCGAGTCGTCGCTACTGTGCGTTGACGACGGCGCCGATCGCGGCACCGGCGGTGGCGAACACGAGCGGATACATCACGCCGCCGAGGACGATCGCGGGCACGAGCACCGGTGCGATCGAGCTGGTGGTCTCGATACCGAAGGCGGACGCTTCCGTGGTTGATTCGGCGACGATCGCTCCGAGACTGATGACCGCGGCGTAGCCGATCGTCACCGGCGCACCGGCGATAACGGCCTCGCCGAGGTCGGTAACGGACCACCGCACGGCCAGAAACGCACCAACTGCGACCAACACGAGCGGCGGAATCGCGTACAGCGGGTCGGCGCCCGATTCGGCGATGAGATCGAGGACCCGCGTCCCGCTGAACGAGCCGACCTGACCGCTGGCCTCGACATCGACCATGTGGGCCTCGTAGAAGTACCACGCGACGCCTTTCCACTGGGCGACGTCCTCACCGAAGATTTCGCGAACGTCGCTCCCGACCAGCAGATACGTCAGGAGATAGCCGATCGCGGCCGCGAAGACGCCGAGTCCCGCACTCGCTGCGACGCTCGAGCCACGCGAGATCGGTTTCCCATCGGACGGTGTCGGTTTTGGAGACATTGTGTACCCGCAGGAAGTCAGTTGGTCTAATGGGTCTTGTGGTCCCCGACATGTGGTCGCTCCCGGACCCGATCGGCGGGTGGCGTGCAGTCGGCGGTCCCGCTTGTCCCCGTCAGACGGCCGAGCCGTCGGTCGTGACGGTCTCGAGTTGGTCGCTGAGTCGGCTGCTGGCCCGGTCGGGCTTGGGGACGCGTTCGAAGACCAGTTCCGGATCGCCCGAGCCGGCGGTGTAGACGGTCAGATCGCCGTAGCCGAGCAGGCGGCCGATGCCGGACTGGCGCAGGCTGATGTTCTGGACGCGCTCGAGGCGAAACTGGGTGACGTCCCGCGAGACGATCCCCCGTTTCTTGTAGAGTTCGGCGGAGGTGATGACGTAGCGGGTATTCGTCCAGACGAGATAGCGGGCGAACGCGAGCACCGTGCCGGTGACCGTCACGAGGACGCCGATGAGCGTCAGGAGGCCGACGCCGTCGGCCCCGCTCCAGCCGATGACGAGGAAGCCGGCGAGCGCGAGCCCGACCCCGACCGGCAGCGTCGACCCCATCGCGACCGGGTGGGGGCGGCTCTCCCAGACGATAGCCTCGTCGTCGCTGATGTGGAACCAGTCGGGTGTCGAGCCGAAGGCCATCGGGACCGCCTATTCCACACCCGTCCGTAAAGCTATCGGGGAACGGAGCGATTAATTGCGGCACGATCGAACGTGTTGACCGGCGAGATCGCGAGTGCCGCGTCTTCGGCGACCACCACGGTTTTTCACTGCCCGACCCCATGATGGGGTATGAGTCGCGCGCGCAAGCCCGACTGGCTGAAAAGTCGGCCACCGTCGGGACAGGAGTTCGCCGGCATCCGAGAGACGCTGCGGGAGCACGACCTCCACACCGTCTGCGAAGAGGCCAACTGTCCGAACCTGGGCGAGTGCTGGTCGGGCCGATCGGGGCCCGACGGATCGGACGGCCGCGGCGGTACGGCCACCTTCATGCTGATGGGTGACCGCTGCTCTCGAGCCTGCAACTTCTGTGACGTCCAGACGGGCGGTATGGGGGCGCTCGATCCCGACGAACCGGAAAACGTCGCCGATGCCGTCGCCGAGATCGGCCTCGACTACGTCGTCCTCACCAGCGTCGACCGCGACGACCTCCCGGATCAGGGCGCGGGCCACTTCGCCGAGACGATCCGCGAGATCAAAGCCCGCCATCCCGGCATCCTCGTCGAGGTTCTGATTCCGGACTTTCAGGGCGAGCCGAAACTCGTCCGGAAGATCATCGACGCCGAACCCGACGTGATCGCCCACAACGTCGAGACCGTCGAGCGCCTGCAGTTCCCGGTCCGAGACCGGCGTGCGGGCTACGAGCAGTCCCTGTCGGTGCTCGAGCAGGTCGAGCGGGAAAGCGACATTTACACCAAGACCTCGATCATGCTCGGCCACGGCGAGTACGACCACGAGGTCTACCAGACCTTGGCGGACCTGCGCGAGCGCGGCGTCGACATCGTCACCCTGGGACAGTATCTGCGCCCCTCGCGGGATCACCTCGAGGTTCGGCGCTACGACCACCCGGACAAGTACGAGACGTGGCGGCGCGTCGCCGAGGAGGAATTAGGCTTTCTGTACTGTGCCAGCGGGCCGATGGTGCGGTCGTCGTACAAGGCCGGCGAACTGTTCGTCGATGCCGTTCTGCGGGAGGGAAAGAGCGTCGCAGCGGCGAGAGCCGACGCGCGCCGAACGGAGCCCCGACAGACCGAGTCCTGAGCCATCGGTACCCCTGGTCGTCGTTGTCGACCCGCCCGATCACCGAGTCACGGGTGCGATCGAACTGTGGGTTCGTCCAGTCTCCACCGACAACCGAGTAGAAAATCGGACAAATAAAAACAAATCGGCTGCTCGGCTCATTTCTGTCCATCCCTGTCCGTCGTCGTACGGTGGTTTTTCGAGCGGATGGCAAGAATATCACTGATAGTAAACTATTTGGGAAACTCCTTTACCCTGAGCGATAGTTACACCGAGTATGTACAGGTGGGTCTTCCCGTGAGTACGTTACAGCGCGATCCGCAAGAACGAGTACAGATCCTTGACGACGCCGGCCGTGTCCGAGAGGACGCCGAGGTACCCGACCTCTCCGAGGACCAACTCGTCGAGATGTACGAACAGATGCGGCTCGTCCGGCGCTTCGACGAGCGAGCCGTCAGCCTCCAGCGACAGGGGCGGATGGGGACCTATCCGCCACTATCGGGGCAGGAAGGCGCACAGATCGGCAGTGCCCATGCCCTGGCCGACGGCGACTGGGTCTTCCCCAGTTACCGTGAACACGGTGTCGGGCTGGTCCGGGGGCTGTCCTTGGAGCGCACCCTGCTCTACTGGATGGGCCACGAGCAAGGCAACTACATCCCCGAGGACGTCAATATGTTCTCGGTCGCCGTTCCCATCGCGACCCAGATCCCGCACGCGACCGGCGCGGCCTGGGCCTCGAAACTGCGAGACGAAGAGAAGGCATTCATCTGCTACTTCGGCGACGGAGCCACCTCGGAAGGGGACTTCCACGAGGGGCTGAACTTCGCCGGGGTCTTCGACACGCCGAACGTCTTCTTCTGTAACAACAACCAGTGGGCGATCTCGGTCCCCCGAGAGCGCCAGACGGCCAGCGCCACGCTGGCTCAGAAGGCCACCGCCTACGGCTTCGAGGGCGTGCAGGTCGACGGTATGGACCCGCTTGCGGTGTACAAAGTCACCAAAGAAGCCGTCGAGAAGGCCAAAAACCCCGGTGCGGACGAACTGCGGCCGACGCTGATCGAGGCGGTCCAGTACCGGTTCGGGGCACATACCACGGCCGACGATCCGTCGGTCTACCGCACCGACGAGGAGGTCGAACGCTGGAAGCAGAAGGACCCCATCCCGCGTCTCGAGACGTATCTCAGATCGACCGGCATCCTCGACGACGAGCGAGTCGACACGATCGAGTCGCGGATCGAGGAGGCAGTCGCCGACGCCATCGACGCCGCGGAGTCGGTCGAAC
This sequence comes from Natrinema altunense, assembly GCF_000731985.1. Lineage (GTDB taxonomy): Archaea > Halobacteriota > Halobacteria > Halobacteriales > Natrialbaceae > Natrinema > Natrinema altunense. Next base: position 34,391 of record NZ_JNCS01000004.1, on the reverse strand, counting down.
GACCCGACCCCGAGGAGATCTTCGCGCACGTATACGAGGGGATGCCGCGACGGCTACAACGACAACTCGAGTACTTCGAGTCGGTTCGCGAGAAGCACGGCGACGACGTGCTCTTGGAGTGATACCATGGCAGCAGAATCTGAGAACCTCACGCTGGTACAGGCGGTACGGGACGGATTACACACCGAAATGGAACGTGACGACGACGTCGTCGTCATGGGCGAGGACGTCGGCAAGAACGGCGGCGTCTTCCGCGCGACCGAGGGGCTCCACGACGAGTTCGGGGACAACCGGGTCGTCGACACGCCGCTTGCGGAGTCGGGGATCATCGGGACGGCCATCGGGATGGCGGCCTACGGGATGCGGCCGGTTCCCGAGATCCAGTTCCTGGGATTCATCTACCCCGGCTTCGATCAGGTCGTTTCGCACGCGGCGCGCCTGCGGACGCGCTCGCGCGGACAGTACACGTGTCCGATGGTCATCCGTGCCCCCTACGGCGGCGGGATTCGCGCGCCGGAACACCACTCCGAGTCGAGCGAAGCGATGTTCGCCCACCAGCCCGGGCTCAAGGTCGTCATCCCGTCGACTCCATACGACACGAAGGGGCTGTTGACCAGCGCGATCCGCAGTCCGGATCCGGTGATCTTCCTCGAGCCGAAACTCATCTACCGGGCGTTCCGCGAAGAGGTGCCGACGGAATCGTACGAGGTCCCGATCGGCGAAGCGGCCGTCCGCCGCGAGGGGACCGATATCTCGGTCTACACCTGGGGCGCGATGACCCGGCCGACGCTCGAGGCCGCCGAGACCCTCGCCGACGAGGGGATCGACGCCGAAGTCGTCGACCTCCGAACGGTCTCGCCCCTCGACGAGGAGACGATCGTCGAGTCCTTCGAGAAGACCGGCCGTGCGGCGGTCGTCCACGAGGCCCCGAAGACGGGCGGACTGGGGGCGGAAATCGCCGCAACCCTACAGGAGGAGGCACTCCTGTACCAGGAAGCGCCGGTCGAGCGCATCACGGGCTTTGACACGCCGTTCCCGCTGTACGCGCTCGAGGACTACTACCTGCCCGAACCGGCGCGCATCGAAGACGGAATTCGAGACGCGGTGGAGTTCTAACATGGTCAGGGAGTTCGAACTACCGGACGTCGGCGAAGGAGTTGCGGAGGGTGAACTGGTCTCGTGGCTGGTCGCCGAAGGCGACGCGGTCTCGGAGGACAAACCGGTTGCGGAGGTCGAGACTGACAAGGCGCTCGTGGAGGTTCCCGCACCGGTCGACGGCACCGTCCGCGAGTTACACGTCGAGGAAGGTGACGTCGTCCCGGTCGGGACGGTTATCATCTCGTTCGACGTCGAGGGCGAGGACTCGAGCGCGACGGAAGCGGGCGACGACACCGCGAGCGAGGGGGAGGTGGCCGAAGAACCCACTGAACCGGACCGAGCGGAGACGGGCGACTCCGCCGGCGACCCCGGCGCGACCGGGGCCGACACCGAGTCGGTCGCACCGCCCGACGATCGTGTCTTCGCGCCCCCGCGCGTTCGCCGCATGGCTCGCGAGCAGGGGATCGACCTCTCGACGATCCAGGGGAGCGGCCCCGGCGGACGGATCACTGCGGCCGACGTGCAGGCAGCAACGGGCGGCGGGGCCGCCGACGAACCGGCGCAGGGCCAGTCACGGCCGTCCGAGTCGGCGTCCGGCGGGGCGGCAGCCGGCCGGACCGACTCGAGCGACGCGAGTGCAGGTGCCGGTCCCGCCGCGGGAGCGTCCACGGAACGGGCGACCGCGGCCTCGAGTCCCCAGCAATCGGAGCCGCCGGCGCGGATCGAGTCGGCGGACCGCGACACGACCCTCGCCGCACCCGCGACCCGTCGGATCGCCGAGGAGGAGGGCGTCGACATCGACGCCGTCCCGGCGACGGAGGAGCGCGACGGCGAGGCGTTCGTCACCCCCGAAGCGGTCCGGGAGTATGCCGACCTCCAGCGTCAGGCGCAGGAAGCCGACGCCGAGGCGGTCGCCTCCGGCGATTCGGTCGGAGCGACGGGTGCCGGCTTTGCCGAGGGCGAGCGCGAACGCCGCGAGTCGTTCCGAGGCGTCCGCAAACGCATCGCCGATGCGATGGTCGAGTCGAAGTACAGCGCCCCGCACGTCACGCACCACGACGAGGTCGACGTCACCGAACTCGTCGCGGCCCGGTCGGACCTCAAACCGCGCGCCGAGGAGCGCGGGATCCGGCTGACCTACATGCCGTTCATCATGAAAGCCGTCATCGCGGCGCTGAAAGAACACCCCGAGATGAACGCGGTCATCGACGAGGAAAACGAGGAGATCGTCTACCGCGACTACTACAACATCGGGGTCGCGACCGCGACCGACGTCGGGCTGATGGTGCCGGTCGTCGACGACGCCGACCGGAAGGGACTCCTCCAACTCTCTTCGGAGATGAACGAACTCGTCCAGAAAGCCCGTGATCGAACGATCGGCCCCGACGAGCTTCGCGGGTCGACGTTTACGATCACCAACATCGGTGGTATCGGCGGCGAGTACGCCACGCCGATTCTCAACTATCCCGAAGCGGGCATCCTCGCGGTCGGCGAGATCAAGCGCAAGCCCCGCGTCGTCACCGACGAGACCGGGGCTGAATCGATCGAACCCCGTTCGGTAATGACCCTGTCGCTGTCGTTCGACCACCGACTGATCGACGGTGCCGTCGGTGCACAGTTCACGAATACGGTCATGGAGTACCTCGAGAACCCGAGCCTCCTCCTGCTCGAGTAACGCGAGGACCACGCGTCCGATCGGTCCCTTCGCGGGGACCGTGACACGCTCGCCGATCGACGCTATTCGTCCGGGACGATCTCGACGAGTACTTCAAGCGAGTCCGCGGCCTCACACACCCGGTCTTGAGCTTCGGCCAACTCGAGGACGGAGTCGTCGGCCTCGAGCGCCGCTTGTAGCTCGGAGACGGACTCGAGGTACCGTTCGAGGCTCCCTTCTGTCGTCGCGCCCTCGAGATCGTCGCCGAGTGCGATGAGATGTTCGAGGACCTGTTGCAAGTGATGTCGGTAGGCCTCCTCGTTTTCACAGATGCGTTCGCCGTCAGCACGCGAGATCGCCGCGATCTCGCGGGCGAGTCGTCCCCCTTCGCTCGTCTGTTGCTCGATACGATCGGCCAACGCGTCGAAGAACCGCGCCCGGTCCTTGAGCGTCTTGCGCATGATATACCGGGTCAGCGCCGTCTGGTCCCGCTTGAGCCCGCCCAGTTCCGTCTCGAGGGCGTCGAGCCGATCGGTGATCGCCCCGATATCGTCCGGGATATCTGGTGGTTCCCGTTCGATCGGTGTCCGGTGTGGGTTATCGGTGTCCGTAATGTGGTCGATGATCGCCTCGAAGAGCAACTCGTGGTCGTAGACGAACTCCCGCGGGGCCGAATCGTCCACTTCCGTCCAGACGCCGTCGGGCGTCCGTTCGAAGGACCCGAGGAACACCGCCGTATCCGCGTCGGACGGGATCGACGATCGATGCTCGTCGTGATAGCGTTTCAGCAGCCGTTCCCGTACCGTTTCCGCGTCCGTATCCGTCTCGACGGACGGAACGTCGACGTCGCGGAACCGGCTCCCATCATCGGTCGCCTCTTGGTACGCGAGTTCGAAAACTTCGACGATACGGTTCGACGTCGATTCCGCGTCGACGGCATCGTCCGTGTTCGGGACGGGAACGGTTTCCATCGAGACCTCGTCGTACTGGATCGAGAGCGAGATTTCCTCCGACGACGGACGCGGCAGCGATTTCGTCGTCACCTGCTCGACGACGATCGGACGACCGCGTCCGTCCAGCGCTAACCCCGGCTCGATCGTCACCTCGAGCCCGTCGTCGGTTTCGTTGATCGATCGTACCGCGAGTCCGTGGACGATCCCGCTGCCGACCACGAACCGGGCGAGCGTGTGCAGTCGCTCGGCGTGATACTCCTGGTCCGCTTCCATATCGCGGGGCGTCATCAGCTTTCCGCTGAAGAACCGGTTCTTCCGGAACTGCGATAGACCGCCCCTCTCCCCGTCGCTGTGGTCCGGATCCTGGGCCATGGCGTAGTGAGTGTTGTTTATTGCGCCGGTATTCCATTTAATTATGTCTATTTAGCGAGGTCGGACGTCGAGTGAGCGTCGGTGAGGCTGCGACCGGCTGCCAGCTGTGGCTCGAATTCGGTCCGATTTCGTCATGCGGTATTACACTATTTCGGCGTTATGAAGGGTCTAAAACCCGGCAATTTAGAATTCTATATGACAGTACCAATCTAGAATATCGGATAATATTTTGAGTCGGTTCTGATCACGGAGTTAGCCGATGGATAAGTTTTATACTATCTGATTGTAAATACAGGACTGCTACCCGGGCAACTGGAGGAGCGAAATAAATGCCAGAATACCTATCACCAGGTGTATACGTCGAAGAGGTCGACAGCGGAACCAAATCCGTCGAAGGAGTCAGCACTAGCACTGCCGGCTTCCTCGGTGAAACGGAACGGGGTCCCGTCGAACCGAAGCTCGTAACGAGCTTTTCCGAATTCAAACGAACGTTCGGCTCGAGTCCACAGTCCTCGAATCTGGACGTTGCCGTGGACGGATTCTTCAAAAACGGGGGGAGCCGCTGTTACGTCGGTCGCGTCACAGCCGCCGAGCCGACTGATGTCGCGACGACGACCCTCGTCGACGAGGATCGAACCGACGTCATCTCCGTCGAGGCGACCGGTCCCGGCGCGTGGGGGTGTTCCATCGCCGCGATCGTCGAGGACGGGCCGCTGTACGAGGAGGGAGAGAACGAATATTTCAAACTGACGCTGCGATACTGGTCGTGCGATATCGAGGAGGTCAGCAAGCCGGCTTCCGATCAGCCCGACCCGGCTCCCGACATCGAAGAAGTCTACGAGGACATGTCGGCGGATCCCGAATCCAGCCAGTTCTACGAGAAACAGATTCCGGGGTCCGTCCTCGTGGATCTCGAACAGCTGGATGCCGGACGACCTGCCGAGGGTCTCTCGTGGCTGTCGCGCGAGGTTCCCGACGAGTACTCCGACGGCGGCCTGATCCAACTCGACTCCGAATCCGAGACCGCAGCCTACGTTCCGGAAGAGCTCGACGACCGGGAATACAGTGAACTGCAGGGAATCGCCAAACCGTTCGATATCGACGCCACGCAGTCTCGAGAGGACCTTCTAGAGGACCTCGAAAAGGTCCAGTCCGGCGAGAAGGAAGTCGAGGTCGATGTCGTCTCGGATCTGTCGTCGAAGCCCCGGAGCGAGGATGTCGCTCTCAGCGATTACGAGGGTATCAACAAGCCCGGGATGCGAACGGGCCTCGCGGCGTTCAGGGAACTCGACGGCGTCTCCCTGATGTGTATCCCCGATCATAACGATATCGAGGGGCTGACCGAAGCACTCGTCGCCCACTGTGAGAACATGGGCGAGCGGTTCGCGATCCTACAGGCACCACAGAACGCGGGTGCGATTTCGGACATCGAGACGCCCGTCGACTCCTCGTACGCCGCCTACTACTATCCGTGGATCGAGACGAAGGATCCGTTCACCAACCGGAAGAAGCTCGTCCCGCCGGGCGGCCATATCACCGGCATCTTCGCACGAAGCGACGCGGAACACGGCGTTCACAAGGCACCGGCGAACGAAGTCGTGCGCGGCATTCTCGGCGTCCAGCACAACATCACGAAGGGCGAACAGGACATCCTCAACCCGAAGGGAGTCAACTGTATCCGAAGCTTCCAGGGTCGCGGCATCCGGCTGTGGGGCGCACGGACCACCTCCAGCGATCCATCCTGGAAGTACGTGAACGTGCGACGACTGTTCCTCTACATCGAACAGTCGATCGACGAAGGGACTCAGTGGGCGGTTTTCGAACCGAACGACGAGGATCTGTGGGCCCGCGTGCGCCAGTCCGCTGAGAACTTCCTGACGACGGTGTGGCGAGACGGCGGTCTCCAGGGGAGCACCGCCGACGAGGCGTTCTACGTCAAGTGCGGTGAGGAGACGATGACGCAGGACGACATCGACAACGGTCGACTCATCGTTGAAATCGGCGTCGCACCGGTCAAGCCGGCCGAGTTCGTCGTGTTCAGAATCAGCCAGGACACCGGCGAATAACGCCGCCCACATCGCATCTGACGATCAACCAATCTTTACGCAATCACTACGATAATGCCAGACTCACACGGACCACTCAGACAAACCGAATTCAAGGTCGAACTCGACGGCGTCGGCATTCCCGGATTCGTCGAGGTCGAACTCCCAGCGATGCGAACAGAGCAGGTCGAGTACCGCGAAGGAAACGATCCATCGCACAATCGAAAGCTCTGGGGGGATACCCAGTACGACGACCTCATTCTCGTTCGGGGTGCAAACGAGAAAAATAAAGAACTCTACAACTGGCGGAAGTCCGTCGACCAGGGGAAAATGGACGACGGTGGCCGGAAGAACATCGCCGTCATCATCATGAACGAGGTCGGCGACTCGGTGCTTCGCTTCGAGTTCACGAAGGCGTGGATCAAGGAGTACCGCCCGCCGACGCTCAACTCCCACGGCGGTGGCGGTCAGGGCAACCTCGCTACCGAAGAGTACGTCGTCACCTTCGACGAGATGGAACGGAAGAACGTATGACACGACTGTCGGGTTCGTCTCCGGAGGCGTTCACCGTTCCCCGTCATCGGTTCGACGATGACTGGCGTGTCGACGACGAGGGCGTCCTTCACACCGGTGATGCCGCCCCGTTTGCCGACCGCGTCGTCGTCGCTTGCGACAGCGGAGGCAATCCATGACCGGTGGCACGCTCCAGACCGAGTTCGAGTTCACCCTCCCACAGGGGTACGTCGACGACGAGGGAACGCTCCACAAGGAGGGGCGAATGCGACTCGCCACGGCGGCCGACGAGATCAAGCCGCTGCAAAACCCCCGCGTCCAATCGAACTCCTCGTATCTGACCATCGTCTTGCTTTCGCGGGTCGTCACCGAACTCGGCGACCTCGAGACGATCGATGCGAGCGTTATCGAGGAGTTGTTCGTTACGGACCTCGAGTACCTGCAGGCGTTGTACGAACGGATCAACAATCAGGGAATAAACGCCGTCGAGACGGCCTGTCCCGAGTGCGGTGAGCCGTTCGAAATCAACGCGGAAAACGGGTCTCACGTGACGACCGACGGAGCGGCCGGCGGTATGGAGTCCGCCGGCGTCGATGCCGGTCCCATCAGTACCGGGGGCGACCTCGGCGGGGTTGGGGCGGCCGAATCGCCCGGATTCGAAGCCGCTGATATGCGGACGGCAAGCGCTGAATCGCCCGAAAGCGAGGAACCCGAGTCGGGAAATCCAGCGGAATAGTCCGGCTGTACGAGCCGGACCGCCTCTACGAGGAGGTTGCGTTCGTGGCCTATCATTTCGGGTGGAGCCACGACGAGGTGTTGAACATGCCTCATTGGGAACGGCAGCGCTGGTGTACAGAGATCAGCGGGATCAACGACCGAATGAACGACACGCAGTCCGATCGGTCACGTGGCCGTCGACGCGGTCGCGACCGGGGACGTGACGATGCCGGCGGCGGTATCGTACTCCGAAACCCGCCGGACTCCGAGTAACCACGGCATCTACCTCACGGATGCCGTCATAACCGCAGTATTGAGACGATGGCACCATACACAACGGAAGACGATCCCTACGCACAGTACAACTTCGAGGTCGAGGTAGACGGTGAGACAGTCGCCGGGTTCGCCGAGGTCGCCGGGATAACGATGGAGTTAGAAACAGTCCAGTACCGCGAGGGCGGTGTCAACGATCACGTGCACCAGTTACCCGGCCAGTTCGCGCACGCGAACCTCGTCCTCCAACGGGGATTGACGACGAATACGGCTTTCTGGGACTGGATCCAGACGGTCATGAGCGGGACGATCTCGCGGAAGAACATCGTCGTCAAAGTGAAAGACGGGTTCCAGGGACAGAGCCAGTGGGGATGGGAGTTCGCGAACGCGTATCCGACGAAATGGTCGGGCCCGGATCTGGCGAGCAACGAACGTGGAATGGCGATCGAATCCATCGAGTTGGCATACGAGCAGTTCTCGAAGATGTCGGGAATGCCGGAGTGAACCTCACGACCGCGAGCAGGCGGGAAGCGTGGATCGAACCCGTCACTCGGTGATCGATCCGCACGGGCCAAACCGCCGTATCACGTGCTCGTAGCGACCGACCGGTCGTCGCCCGATCGATTTCGAGCGACGACCGGTCGAGTGGCGCTCCCTGATCTCGACCCTCGTTTCCCACGACTACCCTTACGTTTTAATAGGATCTAACAAACATCATCCAACAGATATGCATAAGAGAACGGAAACAAAATCGACCGAGCGGATAACGTACAGCCCGGTCTCGGACGGCCGACAGTCGGCCGTTCCCGACCGAAAACGGGTGACCCGGTGACATGAGACGCATCGCATCGAAGGTCACGAAGACGGCTCGAAAACAACTCTCACCGGTTATTCGACCATTGATGGCGGCGCTGATCGTCGCCTTGCTCGTCACTGCCGTGGCCGTCGTGACGGGGCTCGTCGACTACGTTCCCCAGTCGTCGGTTCCCGTGACCGGCTGGGTGATTTCATCGCGAGTCCTCCTGCTGGTGACGGTGTTCGTCCTCGTCGCACTCGTCTATGCCGGGTACAAACTGTACCGAAACTACGAGGACGCGATCACGGAGCAGTGGAAACGGCTCTCGATCTGGGCACAGGCGACCATCGCCGGCGGGAGCTGTGGTGCAGTAGTCGCGGTCGGACTCGGCATCGCCGCCGTCGCCGGTTCGGTTCCGCTCTCGTTCGTCCTCGCTGGCTCGCTGATCGCGTGGCCGGTCGCGACCGTGCTGACGCTCCGCCAGCGCCGCGAACCCGACACGGACGATGACTCGCCGTCCGCGTTCCAGTCGGTGCTCATCAAAGCCGGCTACGCACAGGTCAAGCTCCTCCAGACGCGGACGCTGGCCGGTATCGTCGGTTTCGCCGGTGCCGTCCTCGGCAGTCTCGGACTCCGCACGCTGGTCGCGTGGCTCCCCTGGTTCGACGGCACGCTCACGCATCTCCAGACGACTCTCCTGGCCGGCTTCCTGTGGCTGGTCGCGACGATTCTCGTCTACAACCGCTACGAGTCCGGAATCAGCGATCGGACCGATCTCAGAATCGTCGGCGTCTCGAGCCCGGAGTCACGCCCCGGCCGCGAGCTGACGATCAAAAACGACGGCGTTGCTCCCGTCGAACTGGCTCAGGCGAAGATCCGCGATACGAACCGTGATCTCTATCAGTTCGACCTGGAGATGACACTCGAGCCCGGCGAGCGCCGCCCCTTCGAAGTACCGGAGGCGTTCCTCCTCGAGTCCAACGAGGCGGCGATGGAGCTTCCGCTCGGATACACGCTCAAACAGGGCCGGGAACACCCGATCGTCTACACGCGGACCGGCAAGCAATTCGTTCTCAAGGGCGGCAACGACGCGGAGGACCGCGATCCGACTCGGTCGTCCAATCCGTCGGCGATCGGGTTGAGTGCGGACCCGACGCCACAGGAGTAGCCGACGGTTCCGGGACGGCGTCATCCACTCGCCGACCCCGATCACAGCCGTTCGGGCTCGTCGGGTCGTCGGGAAAGATCGGTCTCGCGTTCGTCGATTCGCGTAACCGACTCCTCGTTCGTCGACTGGACCAGTACCGGACTGACCTCGAACGTCACCGAGGGGTGGTAGGTCGCGTCACCGAATCGCGCCCAGAGGTTCGTCAGTTGGTCGAGGGGTTCGGACGTGACCGTTATCGAGAGGTGTCGCTCCTGGTCGAGGCCGGCCGCACACGCGTCGGGCTCGAGTCGCGAGTTGTCGTGCAGGAGTTGGATGGCCAACCCGAGCGTCCGCTGTTGGGCGAGCGTTCCCGTGGCCTGTTCCCCTTCGTCGTCCATCGGATAGGCGGTCAGCAAGTACTGTAACGAGAGTGGGAGCGGCGGATCGCGTTTCGTCGATTGGACGATTTCGGGGGCGGCGGCCCCGGCTTTTTCGTCGCGCGTGACGTGATACAGGAACAGTCCGAGTCGGACTCCCGAATCGGCGTCGACCGTCTCGGGCGAGGTCAGGGCGACATCGCTGCGCGAGAACGAGACGTTTCGGCGCTGTTCGATCTGTTTCTGGAACAGTTCCAATAGCGTCTCGCTGACCGCGGCAACGGCGGTAAAGGTCACGATTGCCACCTCGTGACTGTCGCCCGGACTCGTGGCGTTCGATTCGCCGGCAAGGATCGAGCCGGATCGGTGCTGGCTGTCGAACGGGATGGTACTGTCGGATCGGTCGGCGGTGCTGTAAGCATCAGTGATCACTCCAAGCGGAGGTGGTCGTCGTACGGTTCGAACTGCGGGGGCTGGAGCAGGCGGCCGGTCTTCTCGTACTCGAGTTGTACTGCACGGACGACGTGGGACATCCCGATTTCGTCGTCGTCGCCGGCCGCGAGGATCGCGGCCGTCTGGCCGATCGTCTTGATGCGGCCGCCGGTGAACTCGAACGACGAGAGGAACTCGTAGTCGATATCGCACGTGGGCGCGTTCGCGGGGAAGACGTGCTTCCAGATGCGTTCCCGGGTCGCTTCGTGGGGCATTTCGAAGGTGACCGTGTGGTCGATCCGGCGGGTAAACGCCGAGTCGATGTTCGAGGCGTAGTTGGTGGTCATGAGGATCACGCCGTCGTAGGCCTCGACCCGCTGCAGCAGGTAGTTGACCTCGACGTTGGCGTAGCGGTCAGTCGCACTCGAGACCTGCGAGCGGTCCCCGAAGACGGCGTCGGCCTCGTCGAACAGCAGGATCGCGTTCGAGTGTTCGGCTTCCTCGAAGATCCGCTCTAGGTTCTCTTCCGTCTCGCCGATGTACTTCGAGACGACGCTCGAGAGATCGATCTTGTAGAGGTCCATCCCGACGTCGTTGGCCAGAATCTCGGCGGCCATCGTCTTCCCCGTCCCCGAATCACCTTTGAACAGGGCGACGACGCCTGTGCCGCGACTGAACTGCTCTTCGAAGCCCCAGTCGCCGTAGATCCGGCCCTGATGGCGGACGTGGTCACACACCAACTCGAGTTTGTGCATGGTGTCGTCTCGCAACTGGATGTCGTCCCAGTCGCTGTCGGGCTCGAGTTGCTGGGCGAGTTCGTCCAGTCCGTCGGCCGACTGGGCGCGACAGCCCTCGTAGACGTCCTCGGCAGTGACCTCGTCGCCACCGGCCAGCGACCGCGCCGTCGACAGCGCCGCCTCGAGCTGGCCGTGCGTGAGTTCGAACGTCCCCGCCAGTACCTCGGGTTCGAGGTCGTCGGGGAGGTCGTCAGCGTGGGCGGTCCAGAACCGTCGGCGGAGCGCCAGCGACGACCGGGGGAACTCGAGGATGGCGTCGATCTCCGTCTCCATGACCGCCGAGGGCGTCCAGGCCGCCACACCGGTGACGAAGAGGTCGATCTCGACGGCCGCGAAGCGGTCCAACACGGCCTCGAGCGACCGCTCATCTTCGCGGGCGTCGAACGTAGCCGCCCCGGCCGCGGTCAACTGCAGCGGTTTCCCGAGCAGTTTCGCCTCGCGGACGAGCGCGTCGAGCGCGCCGGCGTCGAGGACCGCCTCGAGGTCGGCCCGAAGGTACTCCTCGGCCGAGCAGACGGCCTCGAGAGCACGGTGCTTCTCGGTTCCGTCGGGTCCGGAGAAATAAAACCGCCGGCCAGTTCCGTCGGCCGGCAGCGACGCGAGCCGGTCGGCGAGGTCGTCGCCGATCACGAGGTCGTCGACGCCGAGCGTGGGATCGATCTCGCGCGTTTCCAGCACCGCCGCGTCGTCGGCCGCGTATCGGCCGAGCGCCGTCTCGAGTGCGGGATCGAGGCCGTCGTAGCCCTTGAGGTAGTCGACGATGCGGTCGTCGACGACGTACTGCCGGCCGCGGTCGGTGGCGACGCCGTCGGGAGGCGAGACGACCTCGAGCAGGCCGTGTCGCCGGAGCGGGGACTCGCTGGCCACCAGCGCGCCCGCGGCGAGCCGTTCCTCGGGCGTCCGGCTGAACAGTCGCTCGAGGAGGACGACCGTCAGCCTCGAGAGGAGCCGATCCTCCTGCAGTCGTTCGTACTGCGCAGTATAGGACGTATCGAGCCGCGGTGCAAGCGCCAGCAAGAGAACGTCGAGGTGTCGGCGCGACAGATCGAAGCGATCGGCGAGTACGCGCAACCGCAACGTCGCGTCCCCAGTCGCGACACAGTTGCGATCGATTTCGTCAGTCAGTTCGCCGATCCGCTCCCGGTCCCGTTCGGGAAGCGCCAGCGGCAATCCGCTCGGCTCGGCCGCAAGCGTCGCAGCATCCGTCGGCGACGATTCGTCCCGCGGGACCGGGGTCTCCGCGTCCTCGGCGGCCTCGAGGATGGCATCGATGCGGTCGAGTTCGGCGAGGAGGTGTTCCTGCGTCGTGGCGTACCTCATCGGTTTGCATCCCCCGGAGTGTATATATCAGCAACCATGTTCTGACGGAACGTATCTCCATTTCGACCTTTATTTAAAAACTCTTTCTAGACAACTTTTATACCCGGAGAGAGGAAATACCGTGCCAAGAGTCTTACATGGGGTTTCGATCAGCAAGAGACGCCGAGACCACCGCCGACCGACGATCCCAGCAGAGCGAGACTGTCCGGTCGTCGCCCGACCACGAGTCTGACGCCGGCGGCTGGTCCCAACGGATGCCGCTCGCGGAGGCGGAAGAGCAGTACGGGATGTCGATTCCGAACGAAGAGACGCTGTTCGAGTTACAACGACTCGAGGCGTCGAATCCGATCCGCGTCCACGAGTGGATCGAGGAGGGGATGACCGTCGAGGACATGCGGGATCCGAACGCGGCCGAGGCGTTCCGCGAGCGCCAGGCCGCCCGTCCCGAGGCTATCCCTGACGATATCGAACGACAGAACAAGCGGTCCGTACTCCGAAGCGAGAAAGCCGCCGCTGCCACGGAGCCGGCCGGTGATGCGGGCGTTCCAGATCCGGTCCGAGACGTGATACAGTCGACAGGGCAACCCTTGGACGACGGCATTCAACAGGCGATGGAAGAGCGGATGGGCGATTCGTTCGGCGACGTGCGCATTCACGCCGACGCAACCGCCGCGAACGCCTGCGAGGAAATCAACGCGCGGGCGTTTACTGTCGGGAATCACATCGCGTTCAATCACGGCGAGTACGATCCCGAATCGCCGGCGGGACAGCACATCCTCGCCCACGAGTTAGCGCACGTCCGCCAGCAGACTGGGGCCGATATCAGCATGATGCCCCAAGACGACAGCGGGTTAGAAATCGATCCTGATCCCCAACTCGAACGGGAAGCCGAGGACGCGGCCCAGCAGGCGCTGGCCGACGGGCCGGTGACGATCAACCGGAAGGGGATCGAGACGCACATCCAGCGGGCGGGCAAGGACTGGAACCACGGGCCGTCGGTCGCTGAGGAGCTGTACGGCGACGATGAGGTTGATCTCGAGGAGTTGGGTATCGATCCCGATGACCTCGACATCGACGAGGACTCACTCATGCAGCGAGTTACCGACGGGCTCAAAGAGGGGAGTCTGCGGAGTGTACTTGCCGGCGCAATCGCCGCTTCGGCAACGATCGCAACCAGCGGCGGTGCCCCTGCGATCGCCGGCGGTGCCGCTGCAGCCTCGGCGCTGGTGACCACCACTGCCGCTAATACTGTCTTCGGCGGCGAGGGTGGAGTGCCCGAGCAGATCGTCGAACAGATGACCGGTGCCGTCGCGAAAAGCGAAGCGTTCGCCAAAGAGGCCGCACAGAACGAAACGCTAGCCAAAAACCTCGCCAGTAACGAGACACTGCTCAGTAATCTCGCCGGTAAACTCGATGGGATAACGGGCTTGGCAACTGAGGCCGGTGAGGGAGGTCAGGTATAAAGATGAAAGCAGTACTCACCGGCGAAACCGACGAATTAGTCGGGGTTAATCTTCTTGATAATAACGATATCGAGCATATTTTGGACGTTCGAAAAGAAGATGGGAAGATAACAGGACATGAACAGGATGAATACCCAGACCACCCAGACGACCGAACCGACCCCGAGCGCAAAGCGGTGATGCAAGCCCGGGAGTTCGCCCGGTACTACGTCTACCGCGAGCGGGGCTACGAGACGCTTCCGCCGAACGAGAACCCCGACCGCCTCACGCTCGCCGCGTTCGTCGTCGCCAGCCTCTCGAGCGAGCAGTTCGAGCGGTATTTCGGCGATCTTTACCAGCAACTCAAAAGCGAGTCGACCGATCAGGAGCCGGTGGTTGACCTGCCCGAGGGACTCTCCAAGGAAAACTACTACCTCTACGCGACAGAGCTATACCTCGGTCTGGATCGGGACGATCTCCAGCGAATCCTCGAGAACCTCAACGAGGACCGTCTCGATATCGTCCTCGAGGCTATCGCTGAACCCAGCGGCGAGATCGATCGGGCGCTCTCGGCGCTCGGTACCGAACCCGTCGACAGCTCATCCGCCGAACTGGGGGAAGCTTGGATCGACGCCGTTTCGGACGTACTTGTTCAGTGGCGGATCGGCGAGCAGACCCACCGCCAGAACAGCGACCTCGAGTTCGATCGCGAACCCGATGTCGGGATCGAAGTCCATCCGCACGATCCGGGCTCGCTCGCGGAGTTCCAGTCGTACCTCGTTCGTCACCTGCGGTGTCAGATTCGGGACGCCTACGTTCAGACGGGACAACGACCACCCGAATACGCTCGCGTGCAGGGCCCTGGAAGAGATTTGTTCACGATGATGTACCAGACCCTCGATTCCCTCCAACCCTATCACGATCCCGAGGCTGCCATCGACTGGGCGCTGGCGCTCGAGTAACCGACGACCGAATGAACGCACTTGCGGTCTGTCTCTCCCGGACCGGTGTTGGCGACAGCGCTTCGTCTTGCCTTTGTCCCGACCGGTTCGCAAGTAACGGGGCTTGGCCAGTTATAAATGATACTGTCGAACACAAAACGGCGGTGCAGAGGTCGGCATGAGGCCTCAGTCGGACGCCGAGTTGGAGATCGATCCCGATCGGCGACTCGAGGGCGTAGTCACGAACCGTTACCAGTCCAGTATGATGAGTTCTAATTTTGTATTACGCGGCGTCAAAACCATTAAGTGATCCTCTTATAATATCTCAATAAGAGCGTGGACACCGGTATCGTGGTGGGAGGGGAAGATGAATCGGCCATCGATGAGTACGAGCAGCGGTTCGACGAACCGTGATGAAGACAACTGACGACCTCGAGTGCGAGACGGCGCTGCGGGAGATCAGCGTGACTGGTCGCTCGACGGGCGCAGGTACGTCGACGGCGGGTGAGTCGGACGACCGGCCAGGGGTTGCTCGCCTCCGCTCCAGCGTCGCATCCATCGCGACGTTGACGCCCGACCGACTGGCGGGCGGATTCGGCATCCGGATTGCGCGGAAACGGAGTCCGATCGAGTTGTCGTTTCTCTCGCCTGCCGTCGCTCCGCCTGACGGCGAGTCGGTGGACGACCCGGAGCTATCGATCGTCTCGCCATCACCGTTCGCCCGGCCGGACCATCACGAGGATGCGTTCACGTATCTCACGCAGTCCGGTCGGTCGGGCCGTGGTTCACAGTCCGACGATTCGGTTGGACCGGTATCCGACTCGGCCACCCAATCGCCGGCAGAACGTGTATTTCGGTCCGACAGGCGATCACAGCCTTACGGGTCACGGACATCGGATCGCGCCCAGACGGCGTCTCGCGAGCACGACGGTCCCGAACGACGGGACGGAATCCGTTCGTCGGAGCGAGCGCACCGGCGAGGCGACGTTGAGGCGGGTGCCGCTGCTCGCTCGAACGGTGACGCGCCGAGTACCTCCGGAGCGAAGTCGGGGCCGATGCCCGGTCGATCGGGACCGGTCGACGACGACCGGCCACGGCAATCGACTGGCAGGACCGGACGGCGACAGCCGACCCGACCGGGGACGCTCGCGACACGTGTCACGTGGGCGGACGCGATCGCTCGGCGGACTCTGTCCGACTCCGACGGTTCCGGGCGTCGGCGCTCGGCGACCGGTTTCGACTCGACCGTTTCGAGAAGCGGCTCCTCGAGCCACAGCGAGTCGCTCGAACGCGAGACGCCATCGCTACGCGTCTCGCGCCGGCCGACCGAGACGACGTCGGACGTGACATCGGCTGTACGCCAGGAGCCAGCCCGCGGCGAGTCCGCGCCGCCGCCGCTCATCGATCGACCGGTTCCGTCGTCGGATCCGACGGCTTCGCCGTCACCCTCGCGTGAGACTGTACAACACCCGCCCCGTCGTCCGCATCTCGATGATCGCCGCCCGATGTCAGCGGTCGACTCGAGTCCGGCTTCGACGGCCGCCGGTGTCACGAAAAGCGCGAACCAGCCGTCTCGCCGTCGGTCCGATGTCGACACCGTATACGATGGATGGACACCGATTCGAGCGGCCTCGATGTCGACTCCTGTGCGCCCCGGAAGCGCGATCGATCCGACGAACAGGGCAGGCGTAAGTCGCGGTCCCACCGTAACGGACTCGAGCGGGAGCCTCGAGCGGCGTGCTGACAGTACGACCCAGTCGCCTGTCTCAGCCGAAGGCCGCAAGCGCGCCCCATGGCAGACTCGGATCGACGAAGTGGTCGGGTTCGACTCCCACCGTAGTCGGTCACAGCCGATCGAGCCGGGAGCGGCTGATCCGATCACGGCCAGCGCCGGCGCGGACCGCCAACCGTCCGGCTCCGACTCGGGTCGAGCGGTCGCGGTCCAGTTGCGGCGACCGCGTCGCCACCGGCCGACGGTGATTGCGACGGGTACCGATCGGATTCCACGGCAGTCGCGGGTGACGGCGACGGACTCGCGCGGGCTTCGTGATGGGACGGCTGCAGTGGACTCCTCTCGTTCCGCGTTCGTCTTCCGAGAGTCACGTGCCTCGCCTCGGACCGATCGAACGGGGCACGAAACAGTGGCCCGGGGTGATTCCCCGGCGACCGCGACCCCTGCCATGGCGGCTCCGAGCCAAGCAGGACAGCACCAGTACCCTCCCTTGGAGTTGGCGACCGAGGCTCGCGGCGCGCACGCAGCTGACGGTCGGCCGGAGCCGGCCGCGACTGACCGTCGACTGACCGTGTCTCCGGGTTCGGTCGCCGGTCGACAGTCGGCCGAGTCACAGCGGCGATTCGAGCCGAACGCCGCATCCGTATCCGGGACTCCATCGCCACCGCCGGGTACGGACCCGACCCGTGTGGTCGACGACTATCGATCCGGTTCCAGTACCAGCGCCACGACGACTGGACGCGTCGGACCCACTGAATCGCCTATCCGCGCGTTCTCGAGTGCGAGCGGCCGACCGGCTGGTGATCGTCGTGCCGACCGCACGCCCAGGTTCGGGGGGTCGACCACCGATACTCGGTCGCTCGGATCGACTGCCACTGGTTTTTCACGGCGTGCGTCGTCGCCACGAATCGGCGATCGGGACGAGTGGCGGACGGGTTCCGGCCGGGTCTCCGTGACCGATCGTCGGTCGGCGTCGCGTCCCCCTGCGAGGCAGTCGGACCGTCGGAGTTCGGAACTCGTGGTCGAGCGCCACTCGACCGCGGGGGCCAATTCGGGGACCGTAACCGACGAGATGGGAGCACCGGAACCCAATCGCCGGGCGCGCGTTTCGTCGCCGCTTCGGTCCGACGCGAATCCCTCGAGCCTGCGAACCCCGGCCGCGACCCACGCTGCCGTCGGATGGGCGCGGGATCGATCGGGTATCGGGGATTCGACCGACCGCCACGCCGCCGATGTGGTCCGGGCGGAGTGGAGTCGACCGTCGGATACAACGCCCGTTCCGTCTTCGGCGACTGCCGTCCGCGCCGGAAGCGACGGGTCGGCTCGAGCGGGAACAGTGCCCTCTTGGACCGACACTCGCTCGTCCGACCCGACTCGGTACTCAGCAGCGGCCGGCCCGTCACGGCACGACGATTCGGGCTCGCTTCGAGCACCGACGCGTATCGATTCGCTTCGGTCCGTCGCGGCTACGGGACCGACTCGAGGGGTGACCGATCCCGACGTCGCTCCGTCACCGGAGCGGGAGCCGACGGAGCCCCGCGGAGCCGCGTCCTTGAACTCGAGAGGACCGCGGCTGGCGGTGATGGGACGCGAGCGTTCCCACCGTTCGCAACAGGGAACCGAAGCCGCGGCCCGTTCGGAACCGATCGCCGGACCGGTCCGCTCGTCGCGGCGCGACCCCGTGACTGCGGGTTCGCCCGGTACGATCTCTCAGCGCCGAGGGTCCGGGATGGGGACAGTCACGCAGAGAGGCGGATCCGAAGGGGAGACGCTCGCACAAATGGGCGGCTCTCGGACGGGGACGGTCTCTCTGACGCGATTGGACGACGGGGAAAGGGGCACTCGTTCGCTCGAGCGATCTCGCTCGAGCGCGGCGCCCGGGGCGACGACTGCGACGCCCGTGACGGTATCGAACAGCGACACGCCGTCCGCACCGTCACACTCGATCTCGAGGAGCCAGCAGCCGTCCGCTGCCGACACCGAACCCGCAGCCGCGTCTCCCGACCCGAACCCGACGGCTCTCGGAACAGCGGTCGCCTCTAGCAGCCATCGATTCGATTCGGGGACACCACGCGATCGAGCGGACGCGACCCTGCCGGACTCGAGCGGCCGGATGCCGGTCCTTCGGCTGCGTTCCGACCGGGGACCGTCACCTGGACGGGGCGATCGGACGGTTCGGACAGTCCACTCGAGCCCGGACTCGTCCCGGACACGACGCGAGCGGGAACGGACCACGGGTGATTCCTCGTTCCCCGACTCCGGACCGGTCGGGGCGACGATCCATTCGGCCGCGGACGCGGCCTCGGCGTCGACGGATACGTTGCCAGTTGGAGGGTCGGCAAGTGCACAGGGACCGACCGCTCGCTCCGTTGCCCGGTCGACCGATATCTCGGCTCGCGTTCATGAAACGCCGAGCCGGACGACGACACACACGCATTCGACGAACACCGTCGTCTCTCCGTCCGGCGTCTCCGCGAACCCTCGCGGACCGACTCGTTCGGACCCGCTCACATCGGCCGTCGGCTCCCAGTTCGGAGCGGAGTTCGGTAGGCAGTCGGCAACGCTTCAGTATCGATCGCCCGCGGTGACCGATCCGACCGGACCGCGGTCCCAGTCGCCTCGAGACGGTCGCTCGGTGGTCACCGGGCTCGATCGCGATAGTACGGTCGGTGCTTCACCGACGGGAGCGATGGCACAACACCGTCCGTCGGCTACCGACGCACAGCGAACCGCTCCCAGCCGATCGCCGTCCGAGCGAAACGACGGTGCCGGTTCACGTCCCCGCTCGGGAGACTGGCGCGGTCGGGAACCGGCTACCGGATCGACTGGCATCGACCAGCGGACGGCAACTGATTCGACCACGCGCCAGCGCCTATCGAAGAGTCGGGGCGTCGATACCACGGCGTCAGCCGCTCAGTCGCAACCCCGACCGGCTCGAGGGACAGTCGAACCCGACACGACCCCGAGGACCGAGTCGGCGGCGACTGCGCCAGTCGAGGCGACCGGTATAGCGGCTAGTCGGGCACCTCGGTCGGACCGACGGACGCCGCTTTCGGTTCTGCGAACGACGGCGGCCGGCTCGTCGGGCCAGTCTCACACGACTCGTCGCTCGGTCCGTACCGACACCGCCGCTGCGAGCGTGTCCGACGGGTCCAGTTCCCGATCCGATCACCGTCCGGCGCGACCGCCGACGATCGCCGTCCGCCCGGGATCGACGGCGGAGCGGGCCGACGCGTCGCCGCGGCGAGACCGAGACCGCGTCGGCGCTGCTAACTCGAGACGAGCACGGGTCGGCACGGCCGCCACGGAGTCCGGTGAGACTGACGGTCTCGGGTCGACCGCGTCGGATCGACCGTCGACTACGGCTGGGATCGCGAGCGAGCGTCGTCGGTTCGAGTCACGGCTCCGGATGCGTCGACGGCCGTCGACGGGGCCTGCTGCGACGGATGGATCACCGGACGAGGGACGAAGCGGTCACGCTGCAGTCGATACCCCGTCGCTTTCGCTCCGGACTCGAGAAGACGTGCCCGAACCGACGACGGACGCGGTGGCCCCGTCGACGTCGCCGGGACAGTCTCGGATGTCGAACGCCCCGAAAAATAAACCAACAACTAATACTATTGAATCAACAGAGGAACGTACGGGTGTGAACGGGATGCAAACGAGTGCAGCGTCAGACCGACCGTCGCTGACCTATCGACGGTCGTCGACGACGGATGCGCCGTCCGTCGACCGGGGTGGACCGAACCGTTCGAACGCAACGCCGCGCGATTCGACGACACCGAGCGGAGCGACTCGAGAATCGACGACGAGCCGCGCGACGCCGGGACACGGCTCCGGCCGTGAGCGACGCGGACCGTCGGGTCGAAAGGAGACTGGCGGTGATCGGACGCGATCCGGATTCGGGTCGAAGCGCAGCCGGGAACCCGCCCAGACCGGGTCGGTAGTCGGTCACGACGATGGAGGATCGGGACTGAACGACGACGTAGGGTCGAGACTGAACGACCGCCAGCGGTCGTCGATCGACCGACCCCAGCAGTCCACGGAGCGGCGGTCGGAGCCGTCACGGGGTCGTCGGTCCGATCAGGACCGTCACGGCCGGAACCGGTTCGACAGTGTCGATCTGTCGTCCGGCACGGACCCGCGGTTCGACGCCGATGTCGATCGCGCCGTTCAGGAACTCTACCGGAAGCTCGAGCGGAAAATCAGGGTCGAGCGCGAACGGAGGGGGCTGTAGATGAGTGGCAGCGGCAAACTCGAGAAAGCCCAGATCATGATCCTGAACGGGAAACAGAAGGGCGAGACGATCGACTGTAAGTTCAACCCGAACGCCTACACGGTCGAGAAGAGCGTCAACTACGGCGAACTGAAGGCGACCGGATCGGGGGCGTCGATCATGCAGTTCGTCGACGGGAACGCGGAGACGCTGTCGATGGAGCTGTTTTTCGATACGAGCGACGAACTGGATTCGAAGGGGTCGCCCGACACGGAGCGGGTCGACGTCCGCGAGCGATATACGAAACACATCGATACGCTGCTGTCGGTCGACGGCGAGTTGCACGCGCCGCCGGTCTGTCGGTTCGTCTGGGGTGACGGAATCGACTTCACCGCCCTCGTTCAGCGGGCGAACAAGCAGTTCACGAAGTTCCTTCCCAGTGGCGTTCCCGTCCGCGCTCGAGTGAACGTCGTGTTCATGGAGTACAAGACGGCCGACTATCACAAATCCGAGGTGTCGCCGGAGTCGACGGACAAGACGAAGGTCTGGACTGTTACCGACGGTGACACTCTGTGGCTGATCGCGGCCGAGGAGTACGGCGACTCGTCGCACTGGCGGACGATCGCCGATCACAACGACATCGAGGATCCCCGCGCGATCGAAGCGGGTGACAAACTCGAACTACCCCCGCTGTAGTCATGAGTACCGGAACGAACATCCAGCCGCGTTATTCGCCGCGGTTCAAAGTCGATATCGGCGACACGAAGTTCCAGGAGCCGGGCGGCCGGATCGCCGATCTCGTCGTCGAGACGACCCTCGACGGCGCGGATCGGTTTTCGTTTACCCTGAACTTCCCGTTCGACGAGGAGCTCGGGGAGTTCAGCGGCCTGACCTGGGACGATTTCGCGGTCGGAACGGACGTCGAAATCGCGATGGGGTACGGCGGTGACGGGACGCTGACGCCGCTGTTGACCGGTTCCATCCGCTCGATCAACGCCGAGTTCACGACCGACCGCGGACCGTCGGTCACGGTGTCGGGCTACGGCCTGCTCTGGGAACTCATGCAGGGAACCCGCTCGGACTCGTGGGCGGAGGAGACGGTCGGGACGGCCGTCGAGGACGTGCTGTCGTCGTACCCGTTTTCGACGGTCGACGTCTCCGACGCGTCGATCAAACGCGAAAAGCTGATTCAGGACGGCCAGAGCGATTATCGGTTCCTCCAGCAGTTGGCCGAGACCTACGGATTCGAGTTCTACGCCGAGCGGGACACCGTTCGCTTCCGCCCCCGCTCCGCGAAAGGCGACGGCGACGGCCCGGTCGCCGAACTGTGGTACGGCGAAGCGCTTCACGATTTCTACGCCGAAATCACACGGCGGTCTCAGATCGACGAGGTCGAGGTCCGGAGCTGGGACGAACAGAACAAATCCGAGATCGTCGCGACCGCCGGCAGTACGAACGCGAACTACAAGGAGGTTTTCAGAGTACAAGCAATGTCACGGGACGAAGCGAAACGGGTCGCCGAAACGAAGTTGAATCGATTCTCCGACGGCGTCATCACCGGTCACGGTGAGGCCGACGGCACCCCCGAAATCAGGGCCGGCAGCGTTATTCGACTCGAGGAGCTGGGGGGCCGATTCTCCGCCGACTACTACGTCACCGAAGCCACTCACCGGATGGGAAGCGCCGGCTATCGGACGTCCTTCGAGGTAACGGAGGTGTCCTCGTGAAGCCGTCCGGGTTCATCGACGACGGGGGCGCGGACGACGGCGGTATTCGCGGCGTCGCCGTCGGCATCGTGACGGACAACGAGGACCCGAAGGATCTCGGGCGGGTCAAACTCCAGTTCCCGTGGCGCGACGCCGACGACGAGAGTCACTGGGCGCGGATCGCCACCGAGATGGCCGGCAACGAGTACGGGAGCTACTTTCTGCCGGAGATCGACGACGAGGTACTGGTCGCGTTCGAGAACGGTGACATTCACAAGCCGTTCGTCATCGGGTCGTTGTGGAACGGCAAGCAGAAACCACCGCAGAAAAACGGCGACGGGAACAACGATATCCGCGAAGTCCGCTCCCGGAGCGATCACGTGATCGCGTTCGACGACGCCGACGACGGCAGTATTACGATTCGAACGACCGGCGGCAACGAGATCGTGATCGACGACTCGGGCAGTTCGGAGACGATCAGGATCAGTGACGAGTCCAACGACAACAGCATTACGCTCGATTCCGACAGCGGTTCGGTTGCGATCGACGCGAAATCGGAACTCGAACTCTCGGCATCGACGATCTCCCTCGACGGAAACTCCGTAGAGATCACGGGCAAGAAGGGCGTCAAGATCAAAGGGAAGGGACCGGTCAACGTCGATAGTAAGGCGAAACTCGCGCTCTCCGGATCGATGGTTAACGTCGACGGGACCGGGATGGTAAAAGTTAAAGGGAAACTAATTACCTTGAATTAAAATAGAGTCAAATGCAACCAGCAGCGAGAGTCGGCGATCAGACGGCACACGGGACGCCGCTGACCGGGACCGGCAGTCCGAACGTCCTGATCGGGAAGCGGCCCGCGTGGCGAGCGCTGGCGGACGTGCATACGTGTCCGCTCACGACCGGGCCCGTGCCCCACGTCGGCGGCACCGTGACCAAGGGGAGTACGAGCGTCCTGATCAACAAGATGCCCGCGGCGAGAATGGGCGATACGATCATCGAGAGCGGACCGCCCAACACGATCGCGAGCGGGTGTTCGACGGTCATGATCGGCTGACTCATGTCCGACGAGTTTCTCGGAACCGGCTGGTCGTTTCCGGTCGAGACCGATGCCCGTGGCTCGGTCCGAACGTCCGAGGCCGAGGACGACATCCGCGAGTCGATCCGGATCATTCTCGGAACGGCCAAGGGTGAGCGAGTGATGCGACCCGAATTCGGCTGTGAGATCCACGACCACGTGTTTTCGGCCGCGACGCCGGCGACGCTGAACCTCATCGAGAGCAGCGTTCGCGAGGCGCTCGTCCAGTGGGAGCCGCGGATCGATATCGAGGACATCGATGCTCGAACGGACGACGAATCGCCGAACAAGGTCCTTATCGACATCGAGTACCGGGTCCGGACGACAAACAGCCTCTCGAACATGGTGTATCCGTTCTACATCACGGAGGGCGACGGATGAGTCGGCCACCGGTCGTCGACGACAGGGATCGGGAGGATCTGTACGCCGAGTTACGGACCCTCGCGGATCAGTACACCGAATCATGGGACCCGTCGACGGACGACAACGCCACCGTGCTCTTGCGGATCTTCTCCCAGCTCGGTGCCGACGTCATCCGGCGGCTGAACGACGTCCCGGCGAAACACCGAATCGCGTTCCTCGACGCGCTCGGGTTCGATAGGCGACCGCCCCAGGCCGCACGGCTTCCACTGACGTTTTCGGTCTCGGCCGATATCGATCGCAACGTCGCGATCCCCGGGGGGACACAGGCCGTCGCGGAACCGAGCGACGGTCCCGACCAGATCTTCGAAATTCCACAGGACGACGGGTTCGAAGCGACTGGGGCATCGCTGACGGACGTGCTCTCCGTCGATCCCGCCGCCGATCGAATCGTCGACCACGGCGACGTTCGGACCGCCGACGAGCCGGTCGAACTGTTCACCGGCGACAGTATCCAGGAACACGTTCTCTATCTGGCACACAGCGACCTGCTGACTCTCGAGCCGGGCTCGCCGATCACGATCACCGCCGAGATGGCCACCGACAATCCCGTCCTCGAGACCGACGCCGTCTGGGAGTACTACGGCGAGGAGGACGGAACGGAGGGATGGCACCGACTCGAGGAGTGGACTGACGACGAGGCGGCCGACGACGCTATTCGGCTCGACCTGCTACAGGAACGGCTCCAGTCTTCCGCCCCGGGATCCGGCGATGGCGATCGGCTCGAGTTGCGGTTTCGGCTTCCCGGAACGCCGGTCGAACACGCGGTCGACGGCGTCGAAAGTCGATGGCTTCGGTGTCGGATCGACGATGACGAGCCCGATCCGGACGTGTTCTCGTTGCACCTGGAATCGATCTCGGCCAGCGTCGGCCGCGATCCGAGCGAGGACGGACTCTCTCCCGACTCGCTGCGTTCGAACGACGTTCCGCTCTCGACGGATGACGGGGACGTTCGGCCGCTCGGTCGGCTGCCCCAGCCGCCAGCGACGTTCTATATCGCCTCGGAAGAGGCCTTTACCAAGCGGGGCGGGGTCGTCGAAGTGCGGTTCGACCCGCCCGCCGATCCGGACGCGGACGAACTCGATGCCGTAACCGATGCCGACACACCCGGCGAAGTCGACATCGACGCCGACGGTACATCGGCGGCCGAGGGCGTCGGGGTGCTCGGCGGGCCGCCGGAACTCTCCTGGGAGTACTGGACCGGCAGCGGCTGGAACCGACTGACCGTTCTCGAGGACGAGACGAACGCGCTTCGGCGGGCCGGCCACGTTCGTTTTACCGTTCCCGAGGACATCGAACCGACGGCGGTGTCCGGTCACGAAAACGTCTGGGTCCGCGCTCGGCTGGTCAGTGGGAACTACGGACAGCCGTCGTTCGGCGTCACCGACGCCGGCACGCGGGGGTCGGTCGTCAACTCGCCCGATCCGCCCTGTTTCGGCGACATCTCGATTCACTACGACCGCGGGATGCAGTCGTTCGAGACGATTCGGACGCGCAACAACGCCGCCATCAGCGGCGACCTCGCGGAGAGCGAATCGCCGATCTCGCCGTTCGACGAACTCCCCGAAGACACGCAGACGCTGTATCTGGGCTTCGACGAAACGCTCCGAAACGGTCCGCTTACGTTTTTCGTCCCGATCGAGGATGTCACCTATCCGCGTTCGTTCGATCCCGGCATGCGCTGGGAGTACTGCGTGGACCCCGACGCCGACGAGTGGTCGAAACTCACCGTTCGGGACCGGACCGGCGGGCTGACCGAGCGTGGCATCGTCGAGTTGACCTTCCCCGAACCGACGACCGCGTTCGACCGCTTCGGTCGGTGCTGCCACTGGATCCGCGTCCGGGTCACCCAGGACGAGTTCGACTGGCGACCGAGCGACCGCTCGCAGTCGGCCCCCGAAGCCGATCAGCCCCGGGACCGGACCACAGCCCCGCCGACCCTCGATGGACTGTATCCGAACACGCAGTGGGCCTACAACACGCGGACGATCGAGGACGAAGTCCTCGGCTCGAGCGACGGTACCCACGAGCAATCGTTCGCGTGTGCCCACGCGCCGGTCATCGACGTCGACGTGTGGGTCGACGAGTCCGAGACGGTGTCGACCAGCGAACGGCGCGCCCTCCGCTCGGAGCGGCCCGAGGACGTTCGACGCGTCACCGACGCCAGCGGCGACGTGACGGAGTATTGGATCCGATGGCAGCAGGTCTCGGACTTTTTGGAGTCCGAGGCGACCGACC
The DNA here is from genome assembly GCF_000731985.1 of Natrinema altunense. Taxonomy (GTDB): domain Archaea; phylum Halobacteriota; class Halobacteria; order Halobacteriales; family Natrialbaceae; genus Natrinema; species Natrinema altunense. The sequence continues at coordinate 8,124 of NZ_JNCS01000004.1, read as the reverse complement.
GCCACTACGTCGTCGACAGGATCGACGGGACCGTCAGCTTCGGCGACGGCAACCGGGGTCGGATCCCGCCGGCCGGACAGGGGAACATTACAGTCACGTATACGACCGGCGGCGGGCGCGACGGGAACGTCGCGGCCGACACGATCACCGATCTACAGAGTTCGATCTCGCTGGCCGAGGACGTCTCGAACCCGAAGCCCGCCGACGGCGGGGCCGATGCCGAGTCCAGGGATGCGCTCGTCGAACGAACCACGAACCAGCTCAAACACCGCGATCGGGCAGTTACGCCGACCGACTACGAGCGGGTCGCGAACGCGGCGTTTCGTGAACTGTCGAAAGTCAAGTGCGATCCGGACGGGGCCGTCGAGGCCGGCAGCGTCACCCTCCTGATCGTTCCCTATGCACAGCGAGAGAAACCGGTGCCGTCGATGGAACTCAAACAACGGGTTCGCGAGACGGTCCGCGACCGTGCGCCAGCCTCGCTCGTGGAGTCCGAAACGTCCCGGATCGTCGTCCGCGGACCGAGCTACGCCGAGCTATCGGTCTCGGTCGCGGTGTCCATGGCCGACAGCACGAGCGTCTCGCTGCTGAAGGCAGCGATCGAACGACGGCTCGACGAGTTCCTGCACCCCCTCGACGGCAACGGGGGCGACGGGTGGGCCTTCGGCGAGGCACCGTCGGTCGACGCGCTGGCCGATCTCGTCGACGGTGCGGACCACGTCGCTGACGTGGTCGATCTGGATGCGACGATCGAGGTGGGCGGCGAGCAACGCTCCCTGTCCGAGCGCGAGACGGGGCCACCCCTCCCGTCGGACGTGCTCGTCTGCAGCGGCGGTCACGACGTGGCGGTCACGATGGAGGCGGATCGCTCGTGATCGACGCACTTCGACCCGACCGTCGTAGCCGGCCATCGCCCGGGGGTGATCGACGTGGGTATTGACGTTCCGGAACTCGACGACAGAACCTACGAGGAGATCCTGTCCGAGGCCACGAACCTCATCCCGGCCTACGCCGACGAGTGGACCGACGCCAATCCGCACGATCCCGGGATCACGATCCTCGAGGTCTTGTCCTGGCTGACCGAAACGTACGTCTATCAACTCGACAGGGTCACCGACGATCACCGCGAGAAGTACCTCGCACTGATGGGCGAGCGTCGACGGCCGCCGACGCCGGCGTCGACGCGTCTGCGACTGTCGCTGCCGACCGACGCTGCGTGGGGACGGCTCCCCGCCGGGACGCAGTTCTCGGTCACCGATACCAACGACGCCGACGCGAGCTACCGGTTCGAGACCGACCACGCGGTCACGCTGACCGCGGCGACCCTCGAGCGCGTGCTGACGGTGACCGATAGCGGGCGGACCGACAACACGCACGCGAACCGGACCGACGGGATGTTCTACCGCGCGTTCGGTGCCGACGCGACCGCGGGAGACGCCTGCTATCTGGGGTTCGATGGCGACCCCTTCGCACACGCCGGGACGCTGACCCTGACCGTCAGCTATCACGAGGACAATCTCCCGGAGCCGGCGACCCACGGCTCGCTCGAGTCGTCGTTCGAACCTTCGGTCGAACCCGTCTGGGAGTATCGCCGCGGGGACGACGACGCGTGGCACCGGCTTTCGGTCGCGGCCGACGGGACGAACGCGTTCTATCGGAGCGGTCGGATCGAACTGGTCCTCCCCGACGACCGAACGGTGACAGGCGGCGCGGACACGCCCGAACCGCCGGCTGCCGTCCGGTCGTCGGAGCGACCGTGGCTCCGGTGTCGTCTCGAGACGGCCGGACACGAGATCCCGCCGCAGTTCGACGCCATCGAGCCGAACGTCGTCTCGGTCAGCCATCGGGTGTCGGTCCGCGACGAAGCGCTGACGCGGGTCGGCCGCCCGCACGAGACGCCGGCGCTCGACGGCCAGACGTACGCCTTCGAGCGGTCGCCGGTACTCTCCGCGACGGTGTTCGTCGACGGGCAACGGTGGCAGGCGGTTCCCGACTTCGATTCCTCCGGGCCCGACGATAGACACTTCGTCCTCGACCGCGAGGCGGGAACCGTCACCTTCGGCGATGGCAATCACGGTCGGGTTCCGTCCGCCGACGCCACCGTCGTCGCCGACTACGTTGCCGGCGGCGGCGAGGCCGGAAACGTTCCGGCCGAGACGATCTGGCATCTCGCCGATCCCGACGTCTCGCTCGAGGGACCGATCGACGGGAGCGACATCGAGGCGACACCGATGGCCGCCGCGACCGGGGGCGCTGCGAGGGAGACCATCGACGACGCGCTCGACCGCGTGCGGCGCGACCGTCGGATCCCGTACCGGGCGATCACTGCCGACGACTACCGGTACGTCGCCGCACATACGCCCGGGCTCAGGATCGGCCGGACGAACGTGCTCGTCGAGGACGGCGAGATCACCGTCGTCGTCGTCCCCTTCGCGCCGCCGGACGTGGGGATGCCGGAACCGAGCGAGGGGTTCCTGCGCGCCGTCAGGCAGCACATCGGCGACCGGAAACTGCTGAGCGATCGAGTCCGCGTGATGGGACCCCGGTACGTCGGCCTCGATATCTCGGTTACCGGCCGGGCCAGAGCTCGATACGCCGGCGGTGGTCACGATGTCGCCGTTCGGACGGCCATCGAGGAGTTCGTCCATCCCCTGACGGGAGGTGACGGAACGGGATGGCCGTTCGGCGAGGCGTTACACCGCTCGGAACTCGTCGACCGGATCGCGGAACTGGACGTGATAGACCGGGTTAGCGAAGTCACGATCGTCGCCCACGGCGGTGCGACGATCGACGACGGGACCGTCCGGATCGACGACACCTCGCTGTTCGCCGTCAAAGACGTGACGACGGATCTCTCGATCCGAACCGATTCGACCGACGGGGGGACCTAACTCATGGACTTTTCATACGCGACGACGACGAGTACCGCGGACTGGCGGGAGTGGATCGGGCGAAACGTCGACGTCCGCGAGGAGGGGATCGGACTGGCGACGACGGTTGCCATCGAGCGGTCGGCGATCGACGACAGCGTCGTCGACGCAGCGATGGATTCGAACGGCGATCTGTACAGCCTTCACACGTCGGGGTCGCTCTATCGCCACGATCCGACGACGGACATCACACAACGCCTGTGGACCCGTTCCGCCGGCGATGTCGTCGATCCGTGTGCGCTCTGTGTCGACGACGATCGGGCCTTCATCGCGGACGGAACCGACGGTTCCATCACCGTCATCGCACCGCAACTCCAGCGGACGATCGGAACCATCGAGACCGACGCGACCGACCCGATCGGGATCGCCCACGGTGGTGGCCGCCTCTATCTCCTCGATGACGTTGGTCGTATCCGGACCGTCGGCAGAGACGGAAGTCCCGAGCTGACTATCGACTGGTGGCTCGTCGACCCGACCGACCTCACCGTCGGTGCGGACGGCTGCGGATACGTGCTCGACCGTAACGACGGCGACCCGATCGTCCGGACGTTCGGGGACAACGACGCCACCGATCGGTTCCCGATTACGGACGCCGAGTTCGTCGCGGCGGGCAGCGAGTTCTCCCCGACTGCGCTCTCGGTGGTCGACGACACGCTCTTCATCGCCGGCCGACTCGAGGACGAACTGCCGGCCCTGTTCGAGCGCGACCCCGAATCGGGAACCTTCCGCGAACGCCACCGGTTCGACCGGTCCTGTCGGACCCTCGCCGCTCGACCGACCGCACCCGACGACCGGCGGGAGCTGTACGCGGTTACCGGTTCGAACGGCTCCGGTCAGTTGCTTCGGGAGCGACAGCGTCACGCGCGCCACCCGCGACGGGACCGCCACGTCGGCGACGCGTTCCACCGATACGATTCCGGCTCGGACGACACCGAGTGGCACCGCATCGCGCTCGAGCTCTCCCAGCTGACCGCGAGCACGCAGGTCCGGGTCCGATATCTCGCGACGAACCACCCGATGCCCAGCGACGCTGATTTCGCGGACCTCGATGCGATACCGGCCGACGCGGCCGATTCGCTGCGTGATCTGGGCGTTACCTCCGTCTGGGAGCTTGCCCGTCGCGACAGCGACCGGCTCGCAGCGGCGCTACCGGATCGGTCCCGGTCGGACGTAGACGCTTGGCGGACCGCAGCGATCGACGCGCTTGCGGCACACGCCGACGCCCACTGGACGACCGTCGACTCCCTGAACCCGGACGACGTCTTCTTGCGGGACGCCGTCGGTCGATACCTGTTCGTCGCGCTCGAACTCGACGGAAGCCCGCAGTCATCGCCGCGTGTCGACTCCGTGACGGCGTTCTGTCCGCGCCAGTCGTACCTCCGATACCTTCCGGAACTCTACCAGGAGGACGATCGGTCGGCCGCGTTCCTAGAACAGTACCTCTCCGTCTTCGAGTCCGTCTTCGCCGATATCGAGGCCGAAATCGACGACATCGGCCGCTACTTCGACCCCGATGCCGTTCCGAGCGAGGCCCTCTCGTGGCTCGAGCAGTGGCTCGCGGTCGAGACCGACGAGAACTGGCCCGAGGACGCACGGCGGGAACTGCTCTCTCGAGCACCGGCGCTGTACAAACGACGCGGCACGAAAGCAGGGCTCCAGTCGATGCTCGAACTCTATCTCCGCCATACCGGATCGGCGTCGGCGACTCCTTCACCGGCATCCTCGCCGGGAGATGGCGGCTTCGACGGCGATGGCGGGAGCGGTGTCGACGGGGGCAGGCCCGCAGCACCGACGGCGACGGCCGACGGCGGCGACGGAACCGTCGGGGATACGCCGTCGGGCCACCGCCTGTTCTTCATCGACGACGACGACCTCGCGTGTATCGAGCGCGATTCGGTTCGCCGCCAGTATCCGCTCCCCGCGTCCGATCCACAGTCGTTTGCCGTGTTCTGTGGGCCGTTCGAAACTGACGACGAACGGGCCGCGATCGAGTCGATCGTCGCCTCCGGGAAACCGGCCCACGTCGGCGCTGATGTCGTCGAAATCGACGACGAGTTGAGTCTCGAGGGCGATACGTTCCTGGGTATCAACAGCCGATTGACCGAACGGGAGTTCGCGCTCGGCGAGACGACGCTCGGCGAGAATACGGTGCTCGTCGATCGAACCGAATCGGAGTGACGACGCCCGTTGGTTCGTCGCCAAGGAACACCTACAGTATGCTTCGGATCGTCGGTCCGAATTGAACAATGGTCGTTGGAGATGTTACCACTGGAACGGACGTACTGGTAATCGGTGCCGGACCCGCTGGCTACGTGGCTGCGATCCGCGCCGGGCAACTCGATTTGGATGTCACGCTCGTCGAGAAAGACGCCTACGGGGGGACCTGCCTGAACTACGGTTGTATCCCTTCAAAGGCACTGATTACCGCGACGGATATCGCCCACGAGGCCGCCTCCGCCGAGGAGATGGGGATTCACGCCGATCCCGCGATCGATCTCGCCGGGATGATGGACTGGAAAGACGGCGTCGTCGACCAACTCACGAGCGGCGTCGAGAAACTCTGCAAGGCGAACCAGGTCAATCTGCTCGAGGGCACCGCCCACTTCGCGGACGAGAACACTGTCCGCGTCTCGCACAGCGGTGAGGGACAGGGCTCGGAGACGCTCGAGTTCGAACACGCGATCGTCGCAACCGGTTCGCGGCCCATCCAGATCCCGAACTTCGAGTTCGACGACGAGCCCGTCCTGGATTCCAAACAGGCGCTCGCGCTCGATTCCGTCCCCGACTCGCTGGTCGTCGTCGGGGCCGGCTACATCGGGATGGAACTCGCCGGCGTCTTCGCCAAACTGGGGACCGACGTGACCGTTATCGAAATGCTCGACTCGATCCTGCCGGGATACGACGACGACCTCAAGCGTCCGGTCAAACAGCGCGCGACCGACCTCGGGATCGACTTCGAGTTCGGCTACACCGCGTCCGACTGGGACGAGCGCGAGGACGGCGGGATCCGCGTCGTCGCCGACCCGGCCGAACAGGCCACCGCCGACGGTGGAAGCGCCGAAGCCGTCGCCGACGAACGCCTCGAACTCGACACCGAGAAGGTACTCGTCGCCGTCGGCCGTCAGCCGGTCTCGGACACGCTCGACCTGGCTGAAGCCGGCGTCGAGACCGACGACCGCGGGTTCATCGAAACCGATTCGCGCGCACGCACGAACGTCGATCACATCTTCGCCGTGGGCGACGTCGCCGGCGAACCGATGCTCGCTCACAAAGGCAGCACAGAGGGGCAGGTCGCTGCCGAGGTGATCGCCGGCGAACCCGCAGCGATCGACCACCAGGCCATGCCCGCGGCCGTCTTCACCGACCCCGAAATCGCTACCGTCGGGATGACCGAGTCCGAGGCCGAAGATGCCGGCTTCGAGACCGTCACCGGTCAGTTCCCGCTCCGCGCCAGCGGCCGTGCGTTGACTACCGGCGACTCCGACGGCTTCGTCAAGATCGTCGCCGACGATGCGGACGGCTATGTCCTCGGCGCCTCGATCGTCGGCCCCGAAGCCTCGGAACTGATCGCCGAACTCGGCCTTGCGATCGAACTCGGCGCGACCCTCGAGGACGTCGCCTCGACGGTTCATACGCATCCGACGCTCTCGGAGGCAGTGATGGAGGCCGCCGAAAACGCGCTCGGCCACGCGATTCACACGCTCAATCGGTAACCCGATCACTGGACGGTGGAACTACTCCCTGGATAGAACCCTCGATACTTCCGTTCGTCCGAGTTGTGTCGATTCCCATCCGGCTCGAGCCGCGGCCACACTGGTCCGCAGCGAGGGTAGCGACCGGCCGACCTCGAGTTCGACCCTTACTGTACGTACAACGAGTACGCGATCACGAGAAAACCGGCCAACACGAGCAGGCTCTCGAGTAAGATTCCCGTCGCGAGCCCGACATCGAGCAGTTCGTACAACATCCCGGCGAGAACCAGTCCAAGCGTGACGAGACCGAACCCTGCGGCGAGATAGCCCAGTGCGGGCTGTCGAGTTCGACGATACGCCTTGAACGCGAAGTACGTAATGACGCTCCCGACCGCGAGCACGAGCGTCTTGACGACGGCCAGCGCGAACATCGTCTCGGCCGAGCCGGCGGGCAATGGATTCATGTTTCCTTTCGCACCTCCGACCACAGTTCCGCGAGCCGTTCGTCCGCCGTTCGCGCCGGCCGTTCGATCTGGACCGTCAGCGACCGCTCCTCGTCCAACCCGAGCGTGATTTCGTCGAACGCGATCGAGTACTTGCTCGCGTGGTGGCCGTCCTGTCGAATCTCGGTCGACTCCTCGAGCAGCGTCGCTTCGGTCAACAATTCGAGTTTCCGGTACAGCGTCGACTGCGGAATCTCACACCGCTTCGATAGCTCCGACGCGGTCAGTGGCTCCTCGAGATTGCGGATGATCTCGCGGCAGTCGGGATCGTCCAGCGCAGAGCAGATCTCCTCTGCCGACGGCGTCGACTCCGAAGCGAACGGGTCCCGGACCATTCGTCTCCCTCTTGCAACGCACGTGGTTTATCGGCATCGATGCGTTGGCCCCGCCGTTGGTCCGCGACACGAAGCCTTCTTGCGCGTGCACGCTCGAGTGCGAGCACGCGGGTATCATTCGGTCCGACTCCCTACAAGGGCGGGATGACCGGCCGACCTCCGCCCGCGTGACATTCTCGAGACGGCGCTTCGACTCGCTCGAGCAGTCGCTGCATTTATTAGTGTCACTCCAGCAATGATCTCGCGGAAAATCGTGCCATGGTATCGGGTTCCGATGCCGGTCTCGTCCGACGGCCTTATATGTTGCCCGGGCATCCGACACTAATGCGAACGACGTGGCGCACGCCGTCACGTTCCCTCCGGCCGTGACCCGGCACGGAGGTAGGCATCATATCCGCCCTCGCGACGCCAGCGGACCACTCCGTTGCCGTCCATCTCGAGGCACTCGGACTCACCGCGACTGACGCCGATCGACGGCGTCACGATACGACGCCCTTATACGATAGGGGATCGTCGGTCGGAGTACGCGGAAGTCCTCGCCGGATGCGGTTTCCGGCGGGGACGTGATCCGATGCCCTTATATGTACGAGGGCAGTTGGATATGAACGCGAACGAAGACGTGATCGGCGGGGCGTTCAACTCGCTCCGTCATCTCGGATGGATC